>NZ_JBMPPB010000057.1:0-210 GCF_049340485.1 Undibacterium sp. Ren11W | reverse complement strand
TGATCAGTAAAACAGAACTGGGCGCAGCAACGACAGTGGCAGTCACAGTCGCCTTGCCAGGTACGGCTAAAGCAGGTGATACGCTGACGATCACCGACGGCACGACTCCGCAAAGCCATGTCTTAACCGCCGCAGAAATCACCGCTGGTACGTATAGCAGCACGGTTGCGAAACCAGCGGAAGGCTCGACCTTATCCGTCACAGCTACCG
>NZ_JBMPPB010000056.1:0-211 GCF_049340485.1 Undibacterium sp. Ren11W | reverse complement strand
CCGATGGCACGACTCCGCAAAGCCACGTCTTAACGGCCGCAGAAATCACAGCGGGCACCTACAGCACAACGGTTGCCAAACCGGCAGAAGGCGCTAATTTAACCGTCACAGCAACGGTCACCGACCAAGCTGGCAATGTCTCCGCCCCAGGCACAGACAGTGCGACTTTGGACACGACTGCGACGGCCGCACCAACGATCACCATCACGAC
>NZ_JBMPPB010000055.1:0-224 GCF_049340485.1 Undibacterium sp. Ren11W | reverse complement strand
TCGTCAGCGTATCACCTGCTTTAGCCGTACCTGGCAAAGCCACTGTGACTGCCACTGTCGTTGCTGCACCGAGTTCTGTTTTACTGATCAGACCGTCGTTGTTGCTGTCGGTCGTGATGGTGATCGTCGGCGCTGCTGTGGCGGTGGTATCCAGTACGGCACTGTCTGTGCCTGGGGCGGAGACATTACCAGCTTGGTCGGTGACCGTTGCTGTGACCGTTAAA
>NZ_JBMPPB010000054.1:0-225 GCF_049340485.1 Undibacterium sp. Ren11W | reverse complement strand
TGCTGTAGGTGCCCGCTGTGATTTCTGCGGCCGTTAAGACGTGGCTTTGCGGAGTCGTGCCATCGGTGATGGTTAGGGTGTCGCCTGCTTTAGCCGTACCTGGCAAGGCGACTGTGACTGCCACTGTGGTGGCTGCACCGAGTTCTGTTTTACTGATCAGGCCGTCGTTGTTGCTATCGGTGGTGATGGTGATAGTGGGTGCGTCATTCGTTACAGTCACTAATG
>NZ_JBMPPB010000053.1:0-228 GCF_049340485.1 Undibacterium sp. Ren11W | reverse complement strand
TTGTGTCCAGTACGGCACTGTCTGTGCCTGGGGCGGAGACATTGCCAGCTTGGTCGGTGACCGTTGCTGTGACCGTTAAATTAGCGCCTTCCGCTGGTTTCGCAACCGTGCTGCTATACGTACCAGCGGTGATTTCTGCGGCGGTCAAGACATGGCTTTGCGGAGTCGTGCCGTCGGTGATCGTCAGCGTATCACCTGCTTTAGCCGTACCTGGCAAGGCGACTGTGA
>NZ_JBMPPB010000052.1:0-234 GCF_049340485.1 Undibacterium sp. Ren11W | reverse complement strand
CAGCCTGGTCGGTGACGGTAGCGCTGACGGACAAGGTCGCGCCTTCAGCCGGTTTCGCAACCGTGCTGCTGTAGGTGCCCGCTGTGATTTCTGCTGCGGTTAAGACATGGCTTTGCGGAGTAGTACCATCGGTGATCGTCAGGGTGTCGCCTGCTTTAGCGGTACCTGGCAAGGCGACTGTGACTGCCACTGTCGTTGCTGCGCCCAGTTCTGTTTTATTAATCAGGCCGTTGT
>NZ_JBMPPB010000051.1:0-234 GCF_049340485.1 Undibacterium sp. Ren11W | reverse complement strand
TACCAGCGGTGATTTCTGCGGCGGTTAAGACATGGCTTTGCGGAGTCGTGCCGTCGGTGATCGTCAGGGTGTCACCTGCCTTCGCGGTGCCTGGCAAGGCGACTGTGACTGCCACTGTCGTTGCTGCGCCCAGTTCTGTTTTACTGATCAGGCCGTCGTTGTTGCTATCGGTGGTGATGGTGATCGTCGGTGCGGCAGTCGCAGTCGTGTCCAGCACTGCACTGTCTGTGCCAG
>NZ_JBMPPB010000050.1:0-243 GCF_049340485.1 Undibacterium sp. Ren11W | reverse complement strand
AACTCGGTGCAGCAACGACAGTGGCAGTCACAGTCGCCTTGCCAGGTACGGCCAAGGCAGGCGACACCCTAACCATCACCGACGGCACGACTCCGCAAAGCCATGTCTTAACCGCCGCAGAAATCACAGCGGGCACCTACAGCAGCACGGTTGCGAAACCGGCTGAAGGCGCGACCTTGTCGGTCAGCGCTACCGTCACCGACCAGGCTGGCAATGTCTCCGCCCCAGGCATAGACAGTGCGA
>NZ_JBMPPB010000049.1:0-244 GCF_049340485.1 Undibacterium sp. Ren11W | reverse complement strand
TCACAGTCGCCTTGCCAGGCACCGCGAAGGCAGGTGACACCCTGACGATCACCGACGGCACGACTCCGCAAAGCCACGTCTTAACGGCCGCAGAAATCACCGCTGGTACGTATAGCAGCACGGTTGCGAAACCAGCGGAAGGTGCGACGTTAACCGTCACAGCGACGGTTACGGATATCGCTGGTAATGTCTCCGCCCCGGGCACGGATGCAGCCACATTAGTGACTGTAACAAATGGTGCACC
>NZ_JBMPPB010000048.1:0-255 GCF_049340485.1 Undibacterium sp. Ren11W | reverse complement strand
CTGTGACTGCCACTGTCGTTGCTGCGCCCAGTTCTGTTTTACTGATCAGACCGTCGTTGTTGCTGTCGGTCGTGATGGTGATCGTCGGCGCTGCTGTAGCCGTCGTGTCTAAAGTCGCACTGTCTGTACCTGGGGCGGAGACATTACCAGCTTGGTCGGTGACCGTCGCTGTGACCGTTAAATTAGCGCCTTCTGCCGGTTTGGCAACCGTGCTGCTATACGTACCAGCGGTGATTTCTGCGGCCGTTAAGACGT
>NZ_JBMPPB010000047.1:0-255 GCF_049340485.1 Undibacterium sp. Ren11W | reverse complement strand
TGACTACATGTACTGGTGTTGAAATGTTCCGTAAATTGCTGGATCAAGGTCAAGCAGGCGATAACGTTGGTGTCTTGTTGCGCGGTACTAAGCGTGAAGACGTTCAGCGTGGTCAGGTCTTGGCTAAGCCAGGTACAATCAAGCCGCATGATCATTTCACAGGCGAGATCTATGTTTTGTCTAAAGATGAAGGTGGTCGTCACACGCCATTCTTTAACAACTATCGTCCACAGTTCTACTTCCGTACTACGGACG
>NZ_JBMPPB010000046.1:0-255 GCF_049340485.1 Undibacterium sp. Ren11W | reverse complement strand
TATTCCTCCACATATCTACGCATTTCACTGCTACACGTGGAATTCTACCCCCCTCTGACACACTCTAGCCATACAGTCTCAAATGCAGTTCCTAGGTTGAGCCCAGGGATTTCACATCTGACTTATACAACCGCCTGCGCACGCTTTACGCCCAGTAATTCCGATTAACGCTTGCACCCTACGTATTACCGCGGCTGCTGGCACGTAGTTAGCCGGTGCTTATTCTTCAGGTACCGTCATGAGCAGCCTGTATTA
>NZ_JBMPPB010000045.1:0-255 GCF_049340485.1 Undibacterium sp. Ren11W | reverse complement strand
ACCGGTATCGGAAGATACTGCGAAGTTTGGTACAAATCACAACCGCCTAAGTCCTGCACTCAACATGCAGGCACGCTGCAGCGATGGTCAATCGCTGGGCACAAAGATTATTGATGGACAAGTGAACGATGTTTGCTTGCCTTGGTGGCTTAACCCCACCCTACGACACTTCTTCCCAATTGGATCTTCTGAAAACCACAGAACAACGTGGCTTCACAAGATCAACAAGTTATGCCTGATGACCATAGCAAGTCG
>NZ_JBMPPB010000044.1:0-255 GCF_049340485.1 Undibacterium sp. Ren11W | reverse complement strand
TAATACAGGCTGCTCATGACGGTACCTGAAGAATAAGCACCGGCTAACTACGTGCCAGCAGCCGCGGTAATACGTAGGGTGCAAGCGTTAATCGGAATTACTGGGCGTAAAGCGTGCGCAGGCGGTTATATAAGTCAGATGTGAAATCCCTGGGCTCAACCTAGGAACTGCATTTGAGACTGTATGGCTAGAGTGTGTCAGAGGGGGGTAGAATTCCACGTGTAGCAGTGAAATGCGTAGATATGTGGAGGAATA
>NZ_JBMPPB010000043.1:0-260 GCF_049340485.1 Undibacterium sp. Ren11W | reverse complement strand
GGGTTTGATCAATGGCGGCGCAGCAAAAATCAAAGCTGTGATGCAAAAGCCGCTCGAGACCAAAATAGTAGAAGAGGTCAAGCCACCGCCGCCGCCACCTGATACGCCACCGCCGCCGCCACCAAAATTGGCCGCGCCGCCGCCACCGTTTGTGCCGCCGCCAGAAGTACAAGTGCAGCAGCAAGTGGTACCGACCAACGCGATTGCTGCGGTATCGAACGTCAAACCTGACTCGAATGCCAAACCAACCAGCGTACAAC
>NZ_JBMPPB010000042.1:0-269 GCF_049340485.1 Undibacterium sp. Ren11W | reverse complement strand
GCACGGTTGCGAAACCAGCGGAAGGTGCGACGTTAACCGTCACAGCGACGGTTACGGATATCGCTGGTAATGTCTCCGCCCCGGGCACGGATGCAGCCACATTAGTGACTGTAACAAATGGTGCACCCACTATCACCATCAACACCGATAGCAACAACGACGGCCTGATCAGTAAAACAGAACTCGGTGCAGCCACCACAGTGGCAGTCACAGTCGCCTTGCCAGGCACCGCGAAGGCAGGTGACACCCTGACGATCACCGACGGCACG
>NZ_JBMPPB010000041.1:0-273 GCF_049340485.1 Undibacterium sp. Ren11W | reverse complement strand
CAGAAGGCGCTAATTTAACCGTCACAGCAACGGTCACCGACCAAGCTGGCAATGTCTCCGCCCCAGGCACAGACAGTGCGACTTTGGACACGACTGCGACGGCCGCACCAACGATCACCATCACGACTGACAGCAACAACGACGGCCTGATCAGTAAAACAGAACTCGGTGCAGCAACGACAGTGGCAGTCACAGTGGCTTTGCCAGGTACGGCTAAAGCAGGCGACACCCTGACCATCACCGACGGCACGACTCCGCAAAGCCATGTCTTAA
>NZ_JBMPPB010000040.1:0-281 GCF_049340485.1 Undibacterium sp. Ren11W | reverse complement strand
TTCTGCGGCGGTTAAGACATGGCTTTGCGGAGTCGTGCCGTCGGTGATGGTTAGGGTGTCGCCTGCCTTGGCCGTACCTGGCAAGGCGACTGTGACTGCCACTGTCGTTGCTGCACCGAGTTCTGTTGTACTGATCAGGCCGTCGTTGTTGCTGTCGGTGGTGATGGTGATAGTGGGTGCGTCATTCGTTACAGTCACTAATGTGGCTGCATCGGTGCCCGGGGCGGAGACATTGCCAGCTTGGTCGGTGACGGTAGCTGTGACGGATAAGGTCGAGCCTT
>NZ_JBMPPB010000039.1:0-282 GCF_049340485.1 Undibacterium sp. Ren11W | reverse complement strand
AGACATGGCTTTGCGGTGTCGTGCCGTCGGTGATGGTTAGGGTGTCGCCTGCCTTGGCCGTACCTGGCAAGGCGACTGTGACTGCCACTGTCGTTGCTGCGCCCAGTTCTGTTTTACTGATCAGGCCGTCATTGTTGCTGTCGGTCGTGATGGTAATCGTTGGCGCTGCTGTGGCCGTTGTGTCTAAAGTCGCACTGTCTATGCCTGGGGCGGAGACATTGCCAGCCTGGTCGGTGACGGTAGCGCTGACCGACAAGGTCGCGCCTTCAGCCGGTTTCGCAA
>NZ_JBMPPB010000038.1:0-283 GCF_049340485.1 Undibacterium sp. Ren11W | reverse complement strand
GCAGAAATCACAGCGGGCACCTACAGCAGCACGGTTGCGAAACCGGCTGAAGGCGCGACCTTGTCGGTCAGCGCTACCGTCACCGACCAGGCTGGCAATGTCTCCGCCCCAGGCATAGACAGTGCGACTTTAGACACAACGGCCACAGCAGCGCCAACGATCACCATCACGACCGACAGCAACAACGACGGCCTGATCAGTAAAACAGAACTTGGTGCGGCAACGACAGTGGCGGTCACAGTCGCCTTGCCAGGCACAGCTAAAGCAGGCGACACCCTAACCA
>NZ_JBMPPB010000037.1:0-288 GCF_049340485.1 Undibacterium sp. Ren11W | reverse complement strand
TCAGTAAAACAGAACTGGGCGCAGCAACGACAGTGGCAGTCACAGTCGCCTTGCCAGGTACGGCTAAAGCAGGTGATACGCTGACGATCACCGACGGCACGACTCCGCAAAGCCATGTCTTGACCGCTGCAGAAATCACCGCTGGTACGTATAGCAGCACTGTTGCGAAACCAGCGGAAGGCGCTAATTTAACGGTCACAGCAACGGTCACCGACCAAGCTGGCAATGTCTCCGCCCCAGGCACAGACAGTGCCGTACTGGACACAACGGCCACGGCAGCGCCGACGA
>NZ_JBMPPB010000036.1:0-296 GCF_049340485.1 Undibacterium sp. Ren11W | reverse complement strand
ATCACCGACGGCACGACTCCGCAAAGCCATGTCTTAACCGCCGCAGAAATCACCGCTGGTACGTATAGCAGCACGGTTGCGAAACCAGCGGAAGGCTCGACCTTATCCGTCACAGCTACCGTCACCGACCAAGCTGGCAATGTCTCCGCCCCGGGCACCGATGCAGCCACATTAGTGACTGTAACGAATGACGCACCCACTATCACCATCACCACCGATAGCAACAACGACGGCCTGATCAGTAAAACAGAACTCGGTGCAGCCACCACAGTGGCAGTCACAGTCGCCTTGCCAGG
>NZ_JBMPPB010000035.1:0-317 GCF_049340485.1 Undibacterium sp. Ren11W | reverse complement strand
GCAGAAATCACAGCGGGCACCTACAGCAGCACGGTTGCGAAACCGGCTGAAGGCGCGACCTTGTCCGTCAGCGCTACCGTCACCGACCAGGCTGGCAATGTCTCCGCCCCAGGCATAGACAGTGCGACTTTAGACACAACGGCCACAGCAGCGCCAACGATTACCATCACGACCGACAGCAACAACGACGGCCTGATCAGTAAAACAGAACTGGGCGCAGCAACGACAGTGGCAGTCACAGTCGCCTTGCCAGGTACGGCTAAAGCAGGTGATACGCTGACGATCACCGACGGCACGACTCCGCAAAGCCATGTCTT
>NZ_JBMPPB010000034.1:0-319 GCF_049340485.1 Undibacterium sp. Ren11W | reverse complement strand
CAGCGGAAGGCGCTAATTTAACGGTCACAGCAACGGTCACCGACCAAGCTGGCAATGTCTCCGCCCCAGGCACAGACAGTGCCGTACTGGACACAACGGCCACGGCAGCGCCGACGATTACCATCACCACCGATAGCAACAACGACGGCCTGATCAGTAAAACAGAACTCGGTGCAGCCACCACAGTGGCAGTCACAGTCGCCTTGCCAGGCACCGCGAAGGCAGGTGACACCCTGACGATCACCGACGGCACGACTCCGCAAAGCCACGTCTTAACGGCCGCAGAAATCACCGCTGGTACGTATAGCAGCACGGTTGC
>NZ_JBMPPB010000033.1:0-321 GCF_049340485.1 Undibacterium sp. Ren11W | reverse complement strand
GTATTGTTTGTGTGTTTGCCTTATGTACCGGTATCGGAAGATACTGCGAAGTTTGGTACAAATCACAACCGCCTAAGTCCTGCACTCAACATGCAGGCACGCTGCAGCGATGGTCAATCGCTGGGCAAATCGATTATTGATGGACAAGTGAACGATGTTTGCTTGCCTTGGTGGCTTAACCCCACCCTACGACGCTTCTTCCCAATTGGATCTTCTGAAAACCACAGAACAACGTGGCTTCACAAGATCAACAAGTTATGCCTGATGACCATAGCAAGTCGGTACCACCCCTTCCCATCCCGAACAGGACCGTGAAACGAC
>NZ_JBMPPB010000032.1:0-324 GCF_049340485.1 Undibacterium sp. Ren11W | reverse complement strand
GCACGGTTGCGAAACCAGCGGAAGGTGCGACGTTAACCGTCACAGCGACGGTTACGGATATCGCTGGTAATGTCTCCGCCCCGGGCACGGATGCAGCCACATTAGTGACTGTAACAAATGGTGCACCAACTATCACCATCACGACCGACAGCAACAATGACGGCCTGATCAGTAAAACAGAACTCGGTGCAGCAACGACAGTGGCAGTCACAGTCGCCTTGCCAGGTACGGCTAAAGCAGGCGACACCCTAACCATCACCGATGGCACGACTCCGCAAAGCCACGTCTTAACGGCCGCAGAAATCACAGCGGGCACCTACAGCA
>NZ_JBMPPB010000031.1:0-366 GCF_049340485.1 Undibacterium sp. Ren11W | reverse complement strand
AGATAATGCAGTGCGTACCCATTTGTTAGCGGGCGCCTGCAAACACAAACCAGGTACTGTCGATGGCAAGCCACAACAGATCTGGACTAAAGTGAACTACGTATGGAGTCTTGAATAAAACACAGCCCATCAGTAGGGGACTTAGGCAAAATTGTCCCAGCTAGACGTAGCGCCGAAGACAGTACATTGTTACGGCAAGGCGCGTGCAACGACGCTGGGGCAGTTTGGCTTAAGTTCCCAAGTAATTAAAGCCAGAGACACCTATTTTATTCAACATATCCGTATTAACACCGAGCATTAATTAATTCTTTAAGGAAGTATCTACATGAAAACCAGCGCTAAGACTTTCAGCACATTCCTGGCATC
>NZ_JBMPPB010000030.1:0-397 GCF_049340485.1 Undibacterium sp. Ren11W | reverse complement strand
GTATTGTTTGTGTGTTTGCCTTATGTACCGGTATCGGAAGATACTGCGAAGTTTGGTACAAATCACAACCGCCTAAGTCCTGCACTCAACATGCAGGCACGCTGCAGCGATGGTCAATCGCTGGGCACAAAGATTATTGATGGACAAGTGAACGATGTTTGCTTGCCTTGGTGGCTTAACCCCACCCTACGACACTTCTTCCCAATTGGATCTTCTGAAAACCACAGAACAACGTGGCTTCACAAGATCAACAAGTTATGCCTGATGACCATAGCAAGTCGGTACCACCCCTTCCCATCCCGAACAGGACCGTGAAACGACTCCGCGCCAATGATAGTGCTGCAACCAGTGTGAAAGTAGGTCATCGTCAGGCTTTTATTAGAAAACCCCTCAACAG
>NZ_JBMPPB010000029.1:0-405 GCF_049340485.1 Undibacterium sp. Ren11W | reverse complement strand
AAGTGGTACCGACCAACGCGATTGCTGCGGTATCGAACGTCAAACCTGACTCGAATGCCAAACCAACCAGCGTACAACAGCCGGTGGCAGAAGCAAAATCGGTAGCACCAGCGACCGTTGCACCAGTAATCGATTTTAAGCAAGCTGGTTGCAAACCAGAGTATCCACGTGCTTCATTGCGTAATGAAGAAACAGGGACAGTCTTGCTGGCAGTTCTGGTGGGTGTCGATGGTTCTGTTTCCGACGTCAAGATAGAAAAGTCTAGTGGTTTCCGTGGACTAGATAATGCAGTGCGTACCCATTTGTTAGCGGGCGCCTGCAAACACAAACCAGGTACTGTCGATGGCAAGCCACAACAGATCTGGACTAAAGTGAACTACGTATGGAGTCTTGAATAAAACACAG
>NZ_JBMPPB010000028.1:0-561 GCF_049340485.1 Undibacterium sp. Ren11W | reverse complement strand
TGTCTGTGCCAGGCAAGGAAACATTTCCTGCTTTGTCCGTGACGGTAGCGCTGACGGATAAGGTCGCGCCTTCCGCTGGTTTTGCAACCGTGCTGCTATACGTACCAGCGGTGATTTCTGCGGCGGTTAAGACGTGGCTTTGCGGAGTCGTGCCGTCGGTGATGGTCAGGGTGTCGCCTGCTTTAGCCGTACCTGGCAAGGCGACTGTGACTGCCACTGTCGTTGCCGCACCGAGTTCTGTTTTACTGATCAGGCCGTCGTTGTTGCTGTCGGTCGTGATGGTAATCGTCGGCGCTGCCGTGGCCGTTGTGTCTAAAGTCGCACTGTCTGTACCTGGGGCGGAGACATTACCAGCTTGGTCGGTGACCGTCGCTGTGACCGTTAAATTAGCGCCTTCTGCCGGTTTGGCAACCGTGCTGCTGTAGGTGCCCGCTGTGATTTCTGCGGCCGTTAAGACGTGGCTTTGCGGAGTCGTGCCGTCGGTGATCGTCAGGGTGTCACCTGCCTTCGCGGTGCCTGGCAAGGCGACTGTGACTGCCACTGTGGTGGCTGCACCGAGTT
>NZ_JBMPPB010000027.1:0-683 GCF_049340485.1 Undibacterium sp. Ren11W | reverse complement strand
TTAGCCAAGACCTGACCACGCTGAACGTCTTCACGCTTAGTACCGCGCAACAAGACACCAACGTTATCGCCTGCTTGACCTTGATCCAGCAATTTACGGAACATTTCAACACCAGTACATGTAGTCACTGCTGTATCGGTGATACCGATGATTTCCAGAGATTCACCAACTTTAACAATACCACGCTCGATACGACCAGTAACAACAGTACCGCGACCAGAGATCGAGAATACGTCTTCCACTGGCAACAAGAATGCACCATCAACAGCACGTTCTGGCGTAGGGATATAAGTATCCAAAGCTTCAGCCAATTTCATGATTGCTTGCTCGCCCAAAGGACCAGTGTCGCCTTCTAATGCTAATTTTGCGGAACCTTGTATGATAGGCAAATCATCGCCTGGGAATTCGTATTTAGACAACAATTCACGAACTTCCATTTCAACCAATTCCAACAACTCAGCATCATCAACCATGTCGCATTTGTTCAGGAACACGATGATGTATGGAACACCAACTTGGCGAGCCAACAGGATGTGCTCACGAGTCTGAGGCATAGGACCATCAGCTGCGGAGCAAACCAAGATTGCGCCGTCCATCTGAGCAGCACCAGTAATCATGTTTTTAACATAATCAGCATGGCCTGGGCAGTCAACGTGAGCGTAGTGACGCGCTTCTGTTTCGTA
>NZ_JBMPPB010000026.1:0-822 GCF_049340485.1 Undibacterium sp. Ren11W | reverse complement strand
AAATCGATAGTGAAGCGAAAAATACAGAATAGTGATCTTTAACAATTAACAGTCAATAAATGTGGGCACTTGATAAAGAGCGCGGCTAATTACTTCGGTAGTTAGTTAAACTTAAAAAATATCAAATGTTCGCAAAAGTAATAAATAGGACTTTCTCGAAAGAGAAAAGCCTGTCAGTTATTTGAGTGAGCGACACCGCCAGAAATGGCGGAGTTCAGAAATGAACACAAAACAGAGATTAAACTGAAGAGTTTGATCCTGGCTCAGATTGAACGCTGGCGGCATGCCTTACACATGCAAGTCGAACGGTAACGCGGAGCAATCTGGCGACGAGTGGCGAACGGGTGAGTAATATATCGGAACATACCCTAGAGTGGGGGATAACGTAGCGAAAGTTACGCTAATACCGCATACGATCTGAGGATGAAAGTGGGGGATCGCAAGACCTCATGCTCATGGAGTGGCCGATATCTGATTAGCTAGTTGGTAGGGTAAAAGCCTACCAAGGCTTCGATCAGTAGCTGGTTTGAGAGAACGACCAGCCACACTGGAACTGAGACACGGTCCAGACTCCTACGGGAGGCAGCAGTGGGGAATTTTGGACAATGGGGGCAACCCTGATCCAGCAATGCCGCGTGAGTGAAGAAGGCCTTCGGGTTGTAAAGCTCTTTTGTCAGGGAAGAAAAGGTAGCCTCTAATACAGGCTGCTCATGACGGTACCTGAAGAATAAGCACCGGCTAACTACGTGCCAGCAGCCGCGGTAATACGTAGGGTGCAAGCGTTAATCGGAATTACTGGGCGTAAAGCGTGCGCAGGCGGTT
>NZ_JBMPPB010000025.1:0-1023 GCF_049340485.1 Undibacterium sp. Ren11W | reverse complement strand
TGAGATTAAATAGTACTTCATGCGGAGTTCGGTAGCCTAAGGTTTTTCTAGGGCGATGATTCAGGCGATCTTCAATCTGTTGAATTTGCGCTGCCGAATATTTCATTAAGTTCGCTTTTTTGGGAATGTATTGTCGTAGCAATCCATTGGTATGTTCATTGCGAGCACGTTGTCGTGGGCATCCTGGATCGGCGAAATAGGCTTTGGTTCCAAAGTCTTCAAAGTGCGCAAATTCACTGCCGTTGTCTAAGGTTAGCGTCTTCGCGGGTAACTTTGCCAACCCTTCCCGAATCGCTTGAGCGACGATGTCTGCATGTTTGAGTAAAGGGACGGAAAGTTTGACATATAAGCTCACCCTCTCGACCATGGTCACGATGCAGTCAACCGCGGTGCGGCCACGGATGGTATCGAGCTCCCAGTGTCCGATCACCTGACGCGCTAGCGCTTCTTTATCCCGTTTGCGGATACTTTTCCGTCCAGGTGGGTATTTTCTACGGGGAGCGGCCCATAAAGTGGCCTCCCTATACCGACGTAGTTTGGTAAATAATCGATTTCCAGTTCGGGCTATCCAGTTGTAAATCGCTTGGTGGCTTACGGCCCATTGACCTGTACTTCCAGCGATCTTGAGTCGCTTCGAAATTTCATCTGGCGACCATTCCTGGCGTAATAACTGTCTGACTATTTTCCAGGTGTCGCTACATTTTCTGATTTGATTTTTCGCACTATTGGCACGTCGTCGTAAGGTACGTTCATGCGATCGAAGAGAATTGTATTGTCCCTTCAGGTGGCCGCGTTTAATCTCACGATACACCGTTGATCGATGCACATTGAGAATGATCGCTATGGCCTTTACATTTTTATTTAATGCCAACAACAACTCAATCTGATATCGTTGGTGGCGGTTGAGATGGGTGAATTTCATGGCGTGTCCTTTCGGCTTTGAACACCACAAAGGTACTCCATCTCCTATCTCAACCCTTTGTTTTTTTGCCCTTGAATGTCGCAATTCGAAGTTTACGTCGC
>NZ_JBMPPB010000024.1:0-1092 GCF_049340485.1 Undibacterium sp. Ren11W | reverse complement strand
GCGGAGTCGTGCCGTCGGTGATCGTCAGGGTGTCACCTGCCTTCGCGGTGCCTGGCAAGGCGACTGTGACTGCCACTGTGGTGGCTGCACCGAGTTCTGTTTTACTGATCAGGCCGTCGTTGTTGCTGTCGGTCGTGATGGTGATAGTAGGTGCGTCATTCGTTACAGTCACTAATGTGGCTGCATCCGTGCCCGGGGCGGAGACATTACCGGCTTGGTCGGTGACGGTTGCACTAACAGACAAGGTCGAGCCTTCCGCTGGTTTCGCAACCGTGCTGCTATACGTACCAGCGGTGATTTCTGCGGCGGTTAAGACATGGCTTTGCGGAGTCGTGCCGTCGGTGATGGTCAGGGTGTCGCCTGCTTTAGCGGTACCTGGCAAGGCGACTGTGACTGCCACTGTCGTTGCTGCACCGAGTTCTGTTTTACTGATCAGGCCGTCGTTGTTGCTGTCGGTCGTGATGGTGATAGTAGGTGCGTCATTCGTTACAGTCACTAATGTGGCTGCATCCGTGCCCGGGGCGGAGACATTACCGGCTTGGTCGGTGACGGTTGCACTAACAGACAAGGTCGAGCCTTCCGCTGGTTTCGCAACCGTGCTGCTATACGTACCAGCCGTGATTTCTGCGGCCGTCAAGACATGGCTTTGCGGAGTCGTGCCGTCGGTGATGGTCAGGGTGTCGCCTGCTTTAGCGGTACCTGGCAAGGCGACTGTGACTGCCACTGTCGTTGCTGCACCGAGTTCTGTTTTACTGATCAGGCCGTCGTTGTTGCTGTCAGTCGTGATGGTGATAGTTGGTGCACCATTCGTTACAGTCACTAATGTGGCTGCATCGGTGCCCGGGGCGGAGACATTACCGGCTTGGTCGGTGACGGTTGCACTAACAGACAAGGTCGAGCCTTCCGCTGGTTTCGCAACCGTGCTGCTATACGTACCTGCCGTGATTTCTGCGGCCGTCAAGACATGGCTTTGCGGAGTCGTGCCGTCGGTGATCGTCAGGGTGTCACCTGCCTTCGCGGTGCCTGGCAAGGCGACTGTGACTGCCACTGTGGTGGCTGCACCGAGTTCTGTTTTACTGATCAGGCCGTCGT
>NZ_JBMPPB010000023.1:0-1188 GCF_049340485.1 Undibacterium sp. Ren11W | reverse complement strand
TCACAGTCGCCTTGCCAGGTACGGCTAAAGCAGGTGATACGCTGACGATCACCGACGGCACGACTCCGCAAAGCCATGTCTTGACCGCCGCAGAAATCACCGCTGGTACGTATAGCAGCACGGTTGCCAAACCAGCGGAAGGCGCTAATTTAGCGGTCACAGCAACGGTCACCGACCAAGCTGGCAATGTCTCCGCCCCAGGCACAGACAGTGCAGTGCTAGACACAACGGCCACAGCAGCGCCGACGATCACCATCACGACCGACAGCAACAACGATGGCCTGATCAGTAAAACAGAACTGGGCGCAGCCACCACAGTGGCAGTCACAGTGGCTTTGCCAGGTACGGCTAAAGCAGGTGACACCCTGACGATCACCGACGGCACCACTCCGCAAAGCCATGTCTTAACGGCCGCAGAAATCACGGCTGGTACGTATAGCAGCACGGTTGCGAAACCAGCGGAAGGCGCTAATTTAACGGTCACAGCAACGGTCACCGACCAAGCTGGCAATGTCTCCGCCCCAGGCACAGACAGTGCCGTACTGGACACAACGGCCACGGCAGCGCCGACGATTACCATCACGACCGACAGCAACAACGACGGCCTGATCAGTAAAACAGAACTCGGTGCGGCAACGACAGTGGCAGTCACAGTCGCCTTGCCAGGTACCGCGAAGGCAGGTGACACCCTGACGATCACCGATGGCACGACTCCGCAAAGCCACGTCTTAACGGCCGCAGAAATCACAGCGGGCACCTACAGCACAACGGTTGCCAAACCGGCAGAAGGCGCTAATTTAACCGTCACAGCAACGGTCACCGACCAGGCTGGCAATGTCTCCGCCCCAGGCACAGACAGTGCGACTTTGGACACGACTGCGACGGCCGCACCAACGATCACCATCACGACCGACAGCAACAACGACGGTCTGATCAGTAAAACAGAACTCGGTGCAGCAACGACAGTGGCAGTCACAGTGGCTTTGCCAGGTACGGCTAAAGCAGGTGATACGCTGACGATCACCGACGGTACTACTCCGCAAAGCCATGTCTTAACCGCAGCAGAAATCACAGCGGGCACCTACAGCAGCACGGTTGCGAAACCGGCTGAAGGCGCGACCTTGTCGGTCAGCGCTACCGTCACCGACCAGGCTGGCAATGTCTCCGCCCCAGGCATAGACAGTGCGA
>NZ_JBMPPB010000022.1:0-1428 GCF_049340485.1 Undibacterium sp. Ren11W | reverse complement strand
CCGCCGCAGAAATCACCGCTGGTACTTACAGCACGACCGTTGCGAAACCAGCGGAAGGCGCGACCTTGTCTGTTAGTGCGACGGTCACCGACCAGGCGGGTAATGTCTCCGCCCCAGGCACAGACAGTGCAGTGCTAGATACGACTGCGACTGCCGCACCAACTATCACCATCACGACCGACAGCAACAACGACGGCCTGATCAGTAAAACAGAACTCGGTGCAGCAACGACAGTGGCAGTCACAGTCGCCTTGCCAGGTACGGTCAAGGCAGGCGACACCCTAACCATCACCGACGGCACGACTCCGCAAAGCCATGTCTTAACCGCCGCAGAAATCACCGCGGGCACCTACAGCACAACGGTTGCCAAACCGGCAGAAGGCGCTAATTTAACGGTCACAGCAACGGTCACCGACCAAGCTGGTAATGTCTCCGCCCCAGGCACAGACAGTGCCGTACTGGATACCACCGCCACAGCAGCGCCGACGATCACCATCACGACCGACAGCAACAACAACGGCCTGATTAATAAAACAGAACTGGGCGCAGCAACGACAGTGGCAGTCACAGTCGCCTTGCCAGGTACCGCTAAAGCAGGCGACACCCTGACGATCACCGATGGTACTACTCCGCAAAGCCACGTCTTAACCGCCGCAGAAATCACAGCGGGCACCTACAGCAGCACGGTTGCGAAACCGGCTGAAGGCGCGACCTTGTCGGTCAGCGCTACCGTCACAGATATCGCTGGCAATGTCTCCGCCCCAGGCACAGACAGTGCGACTTTAGACACGACGGCTACAGCAGCGCCGACGATCACCATCACGACCGACAGCAACAACGACGGTCTGATCAGTAAAACAGAACTGGGCGCAGCAACGACAGTGGCAGTCACAGTCGCCTTGCCAGGTACGGCTAAAGCAGGTGATACGCTGACGATCACCGACGGCACGACTCCGCAAAGCCATGTCTTAACGGCCGCAGAAATCACGGCGGGTACTTACAGTACGACCGTTGCGAAACCAGCGGAAGGCGCGACCTTGTCCGTCAGCGCTACCGTCACGGACCAAGCTGGCAATGTCTCCGCCCCAGGCACAGACAGTGCGACTTTAGACACAACGGCCACAGCAGCGCCGACGATCACCATCACGACCGACAGCAACAACAACGGCCTGATCAGTAAAACAGAACTGGGCGCAGCAACGACAGTGGCAGTCACAGTCGCCTTGCCAGGTACCGCTAAAGCAGGCGACACCCTGACGATCACCGATGGTACTACTCCGCAAAGCCATGTCTTAACCGCCGCAGAAATCACAGCGGGCACCTACAGCAGCACGGTTGCGAAACCGGCTGAAGGCGCGACCTTGTCCGTCAGCGCTACCGTCACCGACCAGGCTGGCAATGTCTCCGCCCCAGGCATAGACAGTGCGA
>NZ_JBMPPB010000021.1:0-1553 GCF_049340485.1 Undibacterium sp. Ren11W | reverse complement strand
CCGCAAATGGAATGAACACCTTCCACCCGGATGAAAGAGTAACGGCAGTGTAATTGGGCAATAGTGAGAGAAAAAAGGAAGGATTCTCACAACCCAACGGCATCGATGTGCCAAAGTGGAGCTGTAACACCAAACCACTTGAGAGAAGGAGAATCCAAATGAATCATACCGTATACGGCATCGACATTGCCAAGAGCGTATTTCAGTTGCACTGGGTTGATCAGGAAACCGGTGAGGTTTTCAATAAACAGCTCAAACGCGCGAAATTTCTCGACTATTTTGTGAATCGAACATCCTCTCTGATCGGCATGGAAGCCTGTGGTGGTGCGCAGCACTGGGGCCGGCAACTGACTGCAATGGGCCATCACGTCAAGCTCATGCCAGGTAAAGCGGTCAAGGCTTTTGTGATGGGCAACAAGAATGACGCAGCCGATGCGCGTGCCATCAGAATGGCCGTGCAGCAGCCAGGTATCAAAGCGGTGGCGATTAAAACAGAAGCACAACAAGCGGTGCCGGCACTACACCGGATGCGTCAGCAACTGATTAAATTTCGCACGATGCAAAGTAATGAACTGCGCGGGTTATTGACGGAATTTGGCTAAGTCATGGCGGTCGGCCGCGCCGCGCTCAATGCGGCCATGCCGGGTATTCTGGTGCGCCTCGATGAGCGCTTACCGGCCTTCCTGATCGATACGCTACGCGAACGGTGGAACATGCTCGGTACACTCGATCATCAGGTCGCAGACATTGAGCGGCGATTACAGACCTGGATGAAAGAAGACCAGGCCAGCCAAGACATCGCAGAAATACCCGGTGTGGGCTTAATAACGGCCACAGCGGTCGTCGCTACCGTGGGCAATGCCACCGTGTTCAGCTCGGGACGGCAATTCGCTGCCTGGCTGGGCATCGTTCCCGGGCAAACTGGCACGGGTGGCAAGGTGAGATTGCTAGGCATCAGCAAGCGCGGCGACACCTACTTACGCACGCTGCTGATCCACGGTGCCCAATCCGTTCTGGAGCATAGCAAGGAGCCGGGTGCATGGCTACAAGGGATCAACCTGCGGCGGCCAAAAAATGTCGTGGTCGTGGCACTGGCGAACAAAATGGCCCGGACCATCTGGGCACTTCTGGCGCACGGAAAAAAGTATGATCGTGGGGATGTCAGTAGGAAGCCGGTCGACGTACCCACCGCGGCGAGCGTTCATGGTCTTGTGATGGACCACGCCCGCCGCCGTGGATAAGTCTACGGTATTTCATGGCTCAGTTTGAACTCTCGGAGAGAGTCAGTGGTAAAGCAAGAAAAAGAAGTTAACAGTTTGCGTAAGGCTATTTTAGTGTGATGGCAAATAGGTCAGACCGTGATTCACCAAACCTGTATGCGGGTTAGGGCTAACAGCCCGTGCTGCAAATGAGGCGTGAGTCAGCAGATTCCATCAGGGCCCGCAGGGTATTTCTCTGCTCTAAGGCCGGATATAAAACTGCAGCTTTACCTATTTAATAAAACATAAAAAATATCTTGGCAAATGGAAGGTGTTCATATAAAACCCGCATGG
>NZ_JBMPPB010000020.1:0-1556 GCF_049340485.1 Undibacterium sp. Ren11W | reverse complement strand
TCACAGTCGCCTTGCCAGGCACCGCGAAGGCAGGTGACACCCTGACGATCACCGACGGCACGACTCCGCAAAGCCACGTCTTAACGGCCGCAGAAATCACCGCTGGTACGTATAGCAGCACGGTTGCCAAACCGGCAGAAGGCGCTAATTTAACGGTCACAGCGACGGTCACCGACCAAGCTGGTAATGTCTCCGCCCCAGGCACAGACAGTGCGACTTTAGACACAACGGCCACGGCAGCGCCAACGATTACCATCACGACCGACAGCAACAATGACGGCCTGATCAGTAAAACAGAACTGGGCGCAGCAACGACAGTGGCAGTCACAGTGGCTTTGCCAGGTACGGCTAAAGCAGGCGACACCCTGACCATCACCGACGGCACGACTCCGCAAAGCCATGTATTGACCGCCGCAGAAATCACCGCTGGTACGTATAGCAGCACGGTTGCAAAACCAGCGGAAGGCGCGACCTTATCCGTCAGCGCTACCGTCACGGACAAAGCAGGAAATGTTTCCTTGCCTGGCACAGACAGTGCAGTGCTGGACACGACTGCGACTGCCGCACCGACGATCACCATCACCACCGATAGCAACAACGACGGCCTGATCAGTAAAACAGAACTGGGCGCAGCAACGACAGTGGCAGTTACAGTCGCCTTGCCAGGCACCGCGAAGGCAGGTGACACCCTAACCATCACCGATGGCAGCACACCGCAAAGCCATGTCTTAACCGCCGCAGAAATCACCGCGGGTACTTACAGCACGACCGTTGCGAAACCAGCGGAAGGTGCGACCTTGTCTGTCAGTGCGACCGTCACCGACCAGGCTGGAAATGTTTCCTTGCCTGGCACAGACAGTGCAGTGTTGGATACCACCGCCACGGCAGCGCCGACGATTACCGTCACCACCGACAGCAACAACGATGGCCTGATCAGTAAAACAGAACTGGGCGCAGCAACGACAGTGGCAGTCACAGTCGCCTTGCCAGGTACGGCCAAGGCAGGCGACACCCTAACCATCACCGACGGCACGACACCGCAAAGCCATGTCTTAACCGCCGCAGAAATCACCGCTGGTACTTACAGCACGACCGTTGCGAAACCAGCGGAAGGCGCGACCTTGTCTGTTAGTGCGACGGTCACCGACCAGGCGGGTAATGTCTCCGCCCCAGGCACAGACAGCGCAGTGCTGGACACGACTGCGACTGCCGCACCGACGATCACCATCACGACCGACAGCAACAACGACGGCCTGATCAGTAAAACAGAACTTGGTGCGGCAACGACAGTGGCGGTCACAGTCGCCTTGCCAGGCACAGCTAAAGCAGGCGACACCCTAACCATCACCGATGGTACGACTCCGCAAAGCCACGTCTTAACCGCCGCAGAAATCACAGCGGGCACCTACAGCACAACGGTTGCCAAACTGGCAGAAGGCGCTAATTTAACGGTCACAGCAACGGTCACCGACCAAGCTGGTAATGTCTCCGCCCCAGGCACAGACAGTGCCGTACTGGATACCACCGCCACAGCAGCGCCGACGATCACCATCACG
>NZ_JBMPPB010000019.1:0-2090 GCF_049340485.1 Undibacterium sp. Ren11W | reverse complement strand
TATTTCAAGAACTGCTCATTGCCGACCATACCGATTTTGGTCACACCCAAACGCTGCGCCGATGCCATCACTGAGGCGACTGCCTTATAGGCGGCCAGTTTATCAGGACGAATATGTACTTCAGCCTGATCTGGCATCGCTGCAATCACTTGCAGCTTGGTTTCCAGTTCAGCATGCGGTACCGCTGTACCATTCCATAAGACCGTGCCATCGAAATCAATATCAATATTGATCACCGGTGGTGGTTCTGTCGGTTTGGACGGCGTGTTGACCGGCATATTGAGGTTAATCGCGTGATTTTGGGGCGGAATGGTGATGATCAACATAATGATCAGCACCAACATGACGTCAATTAAGGGCGTCATGTTCATTTCCATCATCACTTCCGGTTCGCTAGAATTACTAGCGCTAGGAGCCATACTCATGGGATTTCCTTTTGTGAGGATTTAGGCAAAATTGTCCCAGCTAGGCGCGTCAACGCAGACAGTACCAATGTACGGCCAGGAGGCGCAACAACGCTGGGGCTATTTTGCATAAGTCCGATTAGTCTTTAGCGGGAGGTTCGATGATGAACCCGACCTTAGCAATCCCGGCACGTTGTACTGTGAGGATGGTTTTGCCGACAAATTCGTAACGAGTATCCTGGTCGCCGCGCACATGCACTTCCGGTTGCGGTACTTGCACTGATACTTTTTTCATTTTCTCGAACAATTCGTCGGTTCCCGCCAGCGCTTTACGTCCGCCGTTCCAGAACATGTCACCATCTTTGTTGATGGTGAGCGTGATGTTTTCTGGTTTGGTCACGTAGATCGTGTTGGTATCGACCGGCAATTTAACTTTGACGGAGTCGAGTACGACTGGTGAGGTGATCAGGAAGATGATCAGCAGAACCAACATAATATCCACCAGCGGGGTGGTATTAATGGTGCTGTTGACTTCGTCTTCGCCGTCGCCATCATTTCCCATTGACATTGACATAATGGTTTCTCTTGGATGATTTCTGACTTATCTCGCGGCCTTATGCTCTGCTGTTGAGCAGTTCATAAAGCCGCAAGAAGAATTGTCTGACTTAGTGACTGACTTAGTGTCTAACTTAGTGACTGATGATTGCGCTTAAGCGACTTTTTTCGCTGTATTGGCAGCGGCTTTGCTCATCACGCCAGACAAGACGACAGAGTGCAAGTCGGCGCCGAAGGCACGAACTTCTTCCATGCAGCTCTTGTTGCGACGTACCACGAAGTTGTAACCCAGAACCGCAGGAACCGCCACACCCAGACCGATCGCAGTCATGATCAGCGCTTCACCGACTGGACCTGCAACTTTATCGATAGAGGCTTGACCTGATGAACCGATTTGTATCAGCGCATGGTAAATACCCAACACGGTACCGAACAGACCGACGAACGGTGCTGTAGAACCAACAGTTGCCAAGAATGCCAAGCCATCTTGCAAACGGCTTTGTACTTTTTCGACCGAACGCTGGATCGACATCGTCACCCATGAGTTCAAATCGATTTGCTCTAACAAAGCGCCTTCGTGGTGCTGCGTTGAGCTCACGGCCGCTTCTGCGATGAAACGGAATGGGCTGCCTTCTTTCAGGCTGGAGATACCGGCGTTGACGCTGGCAGCTTTCCAGAATTTACGTGCATCTTTGGCTTGGGCTGAGAGTTTGACTTGATCGATGATCTTGGTGATCAGGATGTACCAGCTACCCATGGACATGATGGCCATGATCAGCAAAGTACCTTGGGCCACGATGTCGCCACCTTTTAACAAGGCCGCCATACCGAAGGCGCTTTCTACTTCTTTAGTCGCTACTGCAGGCGCTGCTGGTGCGGCGTCTGCAGCGGCTGGTGCTGCCGCCTCAGTTGCTACGGCTGCCGGTGCGGCCGCTTCGGTCGCTGGCGCTGCATCTGCTGCGAACACGGGAGTGGTGATTGCGGCAGTCATGGAGAACAGGACTGATGCCAGGAATGTGCTGAAAGTCTTAGCGCTGGTTTTCATGTAGATACTTCCTTAAAGAATTAATTAATGCTCGGTGTTAATACGGATATGTTGAATAAAATAGGTGTCTCTGGCTTTAATTACTT
>NZ_JBMPPB010000018.1:0-4657 GCF_049340485.1 Undibacterium sp. Ren11W | reverse complement strand
TGCCCAGCGATTGACCATCGCTGCAGCGTGCCTGCATGTTGAGTGCAGGACTTAGGCGGTTGTGATTTGTACCAAACTTCGCAGTATCTTCCGATACCGGTACATAAGGCAAACACACAAACAATACTTGTCGTAAATCTATAACACTAAAGTTATAGGGACAAGCCTTACGGGCAATTAGTACTGGTTAGCTTAATGCATTACTGCACTTCCACACCCAGCCTATCAACGTCCTGGTCTCGAACGACCCTTTAAAGAGATCTAGTCTCTGGGAAGTCTCATCTTAAGGCTAGTTTCCCGCTTAGATGCTTTCAGCGGTTATCTATTCCGAACATAGCTACTCGGCAATGCCACTGGCGTGACAACCGATACACCAGAGGTTCGTCCACTCCGGTCCTCTCGTACTAGGAGCAGCCCCCTTCAAACTTCCAACGCCCACGGCAGATAGGGACCAAACTGTCTCACGACGTTTTAAACCCAGCTCACGTACCACTTTAAATGGCGAACAGCCATACCCTTGGGACCGGCTACAGCCCCAGGATGTGATGAGCCGACATCGAGGTGCCAAACTCCCCCGTCGATATGAACTCTTGGGAGGAATCAGCCTGTTATCCCCAGAGTACCTTTTATCCGTTGAGCGATGGCCCTTCCATACAGAACCACCGGATCACTATGTCCTACTTTCGTACCTGCTCGACTTGTCAGTCTCGCAGTTAAGCACGCTTATGCCATTGCACTATCGTCACGATGTCCGACCGTAACTAGCGTACCTTCGAACTCCTCCGTTACACTTTGGGAGGAGACCGCCCCAGTCAAACTGCCTACCATGCACTGTCCCCGATCCGGATAACGGACCAAGGTTAGAACCTCAAACAAACCAGGGTGGTATTTCAAGGATGGCTCCACGCAGACTGGCGTCCACGCTTCAAAGCCTCCCACCTATCCTACACAGATTGGTTCAAAGTCCAATGCAAAGCTACAGTAAAGGTTCATGGGGTCTTTCCGTCTAGCCGCGGGTAGATTGCATCATCACAAACATTTCAACTTCGCTGAGTCTCGGGAGGAGACAGTGTGGCCATCATTACTCCATTCGTGCAGGTCGGAACTTACCCGACAAGGAATTTCGCTACCTTAGGACCGTTATAGTTACGGCCGCCGTTTACTGGGACTTCAATCAAGAGCTTGCACCCCATCATTTAATCTTCCAGCACCGGGCAGGAGTCACACCATATACGTCCACTTTCGTGTTTGCATAGTGCTGTGTTTTTATTAAACAGTTGCAGCCACCAGTTTATTGCAACCCTTTCGTCCTTCCCCCGCAGGGGGGTCAAACTACAAGGGCGTACCTTATCCCGAAGTTACGGTACCAATTTGCCGAGTTCCTTCTCCCGAGTTCTCTCAAGCGCCTTAGAATACTCATCTCGCCCACCTGTGTCGGTTTGCGGTACGGTCTCGTATGACTGAAGCTTAGAGGCTTTTCTTGGAACCACTTCCGATTGCTTCGTGAACAAGTTCACTCGTCTCAACCCCTTGAATTACGCACCCGGATTTGCCTAAGTGCCTTCTACAAGTCAAGAACAGGCTCATCCAACCGCCTGACAACCTTCCGCGATCCGTCCCCCCATCGCATCATACGACGGTGCAGGAATATTAACCTGCTTCCCATCAGCTACGCATCTCTGCCTCGCCTTAGGGGCCGACTCACCCTGCTCCGATGAACGTTGAACAGGAAACCTTGGGCTTACGGCGTGGAGGCTTTTCACCCCCATTATCGCTACTCATGTCAGCATTCGCACTTCTGATACCTCCAGCATCCTTTACAAGACACCTTCGCAGGCTTACAGAACGCTCTCCTACCATATAACCTAAGTTATATCCGCAGCTTCGGTGACTGGCTTAGCCCCGTTACATCTTCCGCGCAGGACGACTCGATCAGTGAGCTATTACGCTTTCTTTAAAGGGTGGCTGCTTCTAAGCCAACCTCCTGACTGTTTTAGCCTTCCCACTTCGTTTTCCACTTAGCCAATCTTTGGGACCTTAGCTGGCGGTCTGGGTTGTTTCCCTCTTGACGCCGGACGTTAGCACCCGACGTCTGTCTCCCAAGCTCGCACTCATCGGTATTCGGAGTTTGCAATGGGTTGGTAAGTCGCGATGACCCCCTAGCCATAACAGTGCTCTACCCCCGATGGTGATACTTGAGGCACTACCTAAATAGTTTTCGGAGAGAACCAGCTATTTCCAAGTTTGTTTAGCCTTTCACCCCTACCCACAGCTCATCCCCTAATTTTTCAACATTAGTGGGTTCGGACCTCCAGTACCTGTTACGGCACCTTCATCCTGGCCATGAGTAGATCACTTGGTTTCGGGTCTACACCCAGCGACTAATTTCGCCCTATTCGGACTCGATTTCTCTACGGCTTCCCTATGCGGTTAACCTTGCCACTGAATGTAAGTCGCTGACCCATTATACAAAAGGTACGCAGTCACGGAACAAGTCCGCTCCTACTGTTTGTATGCACACGGTTTCAGGATCTATTTCACTCCCCTTCCGGGGTTCTTTTCGCCTTTCCCTCACGGTACTGGTTCACTATCGGTCGATTACGAGTATTTAGCCTTGGAGGATGGTCCCCCCATGTTCAGACAGGATTTCACGTGTCCCGCCCTACTTGTCGCAAACTTAGTTCCACACCGAGGATTTCATATAAGGGGCTATCACCCTCTATGGCTGGACTTTCCATTCCATTCTATTATCAAAGGTGCTAAATCTTGCAGGCTGTTCCCATTTCGCTCGCCACTACTTTGGGAATCTCGGTTGATTTCTTTTCCTGCAGCTACTTAGATGTTTCAGTTCGCCGCGTTCGCCTTGCATACCTATGTATTCAGTATGCAATACCCCTAAGGGTGGGTTTCCCCATTCGGAAATCTGCGGATCAAAGTGTGTTTGCTCACTCCCCGCAGCTTATCGCAAGCTACTACGTCCTTCATCGCCTGTAATCGCCTAGGCATCCACCATGTGCACTTAGTCACTTGTCCCTATAACTTTAGATTCTGGTGTCTTTGTTTAATTACTTAAACCAAGGTTCATCACCAAAAAATCGCTATAGTTCTTATTACTATGAGTATTACTTTAGCGTTTGCCGTATCTCAAGATATTTGATTTTCTAAAACCCTGTATTGCTACAGTGCTTTTCAAACTCTTTTTAATACATTTTATGTTTGTTTGATACAATCACAACCCTTCCATGAATTATCGTTAATAACTGTCGTTATTAATTTCCTTCACAGAAATAATTTTGATTATTTCTACTTTACTTCTTCTCAATTGTTAAAGAACGGTCTTACTTGATACTTTGCTTTCGTTTCGAAAGAACAAATCTCAATAGCGCTCGCGCTACTCACATTTGTTTTTTCGCTCCCTTTCCACTTCACTGGTAGGGCTGGTTGGACTCGAACCAACGACCCCCGCGTTATCAACACGGTGCTCTAACCAGCTGAGCTACAGCCCCACTTCTTTACTAGCTTCGTACTAGGTAAATGGTGGAGGTTAACGGGATCGAACCGTTCACCCCCTGCTTGCAAAGCAGGTGCTCTACCAGATGAGCTAAACCCCCAATTCGGGAACTCGGTATCGATGAATTTCTTCATCTCTACGTTCTTTATCATTAACAGTCAATAAGTGTGGACACTTAATTCGTAGCGCACTCTAGAAAGGAGGTGATCCAGCCGCACCTTCCGATACGGCTACCTTGTTACGACTTCACCCCAGTCACGAATCCCGCCGTGGTAAGCGCCCTCCTTACGGTTAAGCTACCTACTTCTGGCGAAACCCGCTCCCATGGTGTGACGGGCGGTGTGTACAAGACCCGGGAACGTATTCACCGCGACATGCTGATCCGCGATTACTAGCGATTCCAACTTCATGTAGTCGAGTTGCAGACTACAATCCGGACTACGATACACTTTCTGGGATTAGCTCCCCCTCGCGGGTTGGCGGCCCTCTGTATGTACCATTGTATGACGTGTGAAGCCCTACCCATAAGGGCCATGAGGACTTGACGTCATCCCCACCTTCCTCCGGTTTGTCACCGGCAGTCTCATTAGAGTGCTCAACTTAATGTAGCAACTAATGACAAGGGTTGCGCTCGTTGCGGGACTTAACCCAACATCTCACGACACGAGCTGACGACAGCCATGCAGCACCTGTGTTACAGTTCTCTTGCGAGCACCGCCAAATCTCTTCGGCATTCTGTACATGTCAAGGGTAGGTAAGGTTTTTCGCGTTGCATCGAATTAATCCACATCATCCACCGCTTGTGCGGGTCCCCGTCAATTCCTTTGAGTTTTAATCTTGCGACCGTACTCCCCAGGCGGTCTACTTCACGCGTTAGCTGCGTTACTAAGTCAATTAAGACCCAACAACTAGTAGACATCGTTTAGGGCGTGGACTACCAGGGTATCTAATCCTGTTTGCTCCCCACGCTTTCGTGCATGAGCGTCAGTGTTATCCCAGGGGGCTGCCTTCGCCATCGGTATTCCTCCACATATCTACGCATTTCACTGCTACACGTGGAATTCTACCCCCCTCTGACACACTCTAGCCATACAGTCTCAAATGCAGTTCCTAGGTTGAGCCCAGGGATTTCACATCTGACTTATA
>NZ_JBMPPB010000017.1:0-12318 GCF_049340485.1 Undibacterium sp. Ren11W | reverse complement strand
TAGCAAGTCGGTACCACCCCTTCCCATCCCGAACAGGACCGTGAAACGACTCCGCGCCAATGATAGTGCTGCAACCAGTGTGAAAGTAGGTCATCGTCAGGCTTTTATTAGAAAACCCCTCAACAGAATACTGTTGAGGGGTTTTTGCTTTTTGTGAGTAGTGTGTATTTGTATTAGTGATACCAGCTCAGGATAATTTACCCAATTCGATTTTTTGCGATTCACAATTTAGCGTGATCACAAGTAATCAACCAGTCATGCCTGATGACCATAGCAAGTCGGTACCACCCCTTCCCATCCCGAACAGGACTGTGAAACGACTCCGCGCCGATGATAGTGCTGCAACCAGTGTGAAAGTAGGTCATCGTCAGGCTCTTATTAGAAAACCCCTCCGCAGAAATGCCGAGGGGTTTTTGTTTTTCTGCACCTATACTCCGCAGCGGCCTATTCGTCGCCGTAGGATTCGTTCCATCGCAAACTAGCAAAGCGGCAAAGTGATCGCTTAAAATTGTTTGAATTCTCAATGGTGCCCCTTATGTCAGAACAAGCTCTTCCCTCAGAGGTCGCGCTACAAAGCGAAACCTGGCTGACCCGATATCGCAATTTCGCCGTTTTTTCGCGGGCCTGGTATCGACATCGCAGCTATGCTTGGTCGGGCATGGCATGGATAGGCTTTTTCACGTTGCTCGCTATTTACTGCGTGGCGCGATGGGATATACGGATCTTCCTGGCCTATTCGCTGCCATTTTTTATTGGAATTCATGCCCTGGCAATGACAGGTTCAGGGATGGCGACGTGGGTGCGGCAGCAAAACTATCCGGTATCGAAAGAAGCGGTGTTACTTAGCGTCGCCTTGTCGCTCGGTGCTGTGTTCAGTTTTCTTATTTTTGAGAGCAGCCGTTACACAGCTAGTTATCTGGCCTACGGTGATGGGAGGCTAGAGATTACTCTGAGCGACCTCAAGCATAAGAGCTCGAAATTTGAACCCCAACTCACACCTGCCGAGTTAGCCACCGTGAGCTCTAAGGATGCCGTCAATACCCAATCTCTTGCCATGTTTAAGTTGGCCGTTGATGGTGTCGTGACGATGGGGGTATTACTGCATATGGGCAGTGGATTCGATCTCTGGATTTTTTTCAGACAACGTAAAAAGCTACTCGCTTCTTTGCAGAGGGAGGAGCTCAAGCGCGCCCTAGATGCCCGACGTGAGGCTGAGCTCAGATTATCGGTGTTGGCAGCGCAAGTAGAGCCGCACTTTTTGTTCAATACCTTGGCCGGTGTCAGATCGGCGATTTTGACCGAACCTTTGCGCGCCACGATGATCGTCGATCATCTAGTCGATTATCTACGCGCCAGCATTCCGCAGATGCGTGGTGATGGCACTGCATCGCAGGGGCGTTTGGCGCAACAACTAGAGGCCGCACGCGCTTATCTGGGATTGATGCATGCCCGAATTCCCAGACTTACTTTCAGCATTAGCAGCGAAATCGAAGACGCGGCTCTTCCGCCCTTACTCTTGATCTCCCTGGTAGAAAATGCCGTCAAACATGGTGTTGAGCCTAAGATAGGGCCAGTCCATATAGAGATCTCCGCACGCAGCTTTGTTCAAAATGAAGAAACACTTTTGGAGGTGTTGGTGTCGGATAATGGGGCCGGTTTTTCCGGCAGTGTTTCGGGTAGCGGTATCGGCTTGGTGAATATCCGCGAGCGCCTGGCGTCCACTTATGGCACTAGCGCTAGCCTGAGCTTGAAGTCGCTAGCGCAAGGCGGAGTCGCCGCCATCATCATTTTGCCATTTGCCAGCTAACAAGGAAACTTTTATGAGCACAGCCATCATCGCCGATGACGAAGATTTGCCGCGTACCGAACTGCGACGTATGCTGCAACAGTATTGGCCAGAACTACAGATCATCGCCGAGTGTGAGCATGGCCTCGATGCTCTGGAGGCCATCCACACGCAGCAACCGGACATTGCCTTCCTAGATATTCGTATGCCGGGGATGTCGGGTTTAGATGTCGCGCATGCCGTAAAGGGACGTTGTCACGCACTGTTTACCACGGCTTACGACAGCCACGCGATTGACGCATTCGCGGCTGGCGTCATCGATTATTTGCTCAAACCTATCGTTGCGGAGCGTCTCATTGAGGCGATCGCGCGTTTAAAAGAGAGAATAGCGGCTAAAAATATTCAGCAGAAAACCGAACAGTTGGCCAGCAGCGACCCGCGTCTTGAGTTGAATAAAATGATGCAGGAGTTAGACAAGCGCTTGCGTCATACGACAACGGAAAGAATACGCTGGATCAGTGCCAGCGTGGGCGATACCATTAAGATGTTTCCGGTGGATAAAATTCTGTTTTTTAGTTCCGACGAGAAATACACACGCGTAGTCAGTAGTGATGATGAAGCGCATGTACGTAAGCCGCTGAAAGAATTGATCGAGGGTCTCGATCCCGAGGTGTTTTGGCAAATCCATCGTGGCGTGGTGGTCAGAGCCGATGCGATTGCGCGTGCGCAGCGTGACCAAATGGGCAGAGTCACGGTGGAGCTGCGCGGCAGCACGGAAATACTTAAGGTCAGTTTAGCCTATGCCTGGCGCTTTAAACCTATGTAAAACTGGTGCATCTGTAGAGGGAATTTCTAAAAAACCCATTTTTTTATTTCGAGGTTTTTGGAATTTCCTCTAGACGCTTGCGCAGTATCCATGCGCTTCTTCAAGCCAAATGCTGCGCTAAGGCGCATGGATACTGCGTATTCGCTTTTTATTTTCAAACGGTATTACGCGCAGCGGGCAGCTTTTGCTGCGATCGGCAAGTAGGTTAGTTCAAATTCGCTGGCGGATAAGGCGGGAGAGTAGAGGAAGCCTTGTAGTTCATCGCAGTTAAGCGTCTCTAAAAATTTTCTTTGCTCGTCTTTTTCTACCCCTTCCGCAATCACGCGCAATTTCAAGGCGTGTGCCAGACTGATGATGGCAGTAACGATGGCGATATCGCTTTCGTCACCGGGCAGATTCATGACGAAAGAACGGTCGATTTTCAATTTGTTAATCGGAAAACGCTTTAGATAACTAAGGCTAGAATAACCGGTACCGAAATCGTCGATAGACATTTTTACGCCCAGCTCGGCTAATGCCTGCAAACGTTTCAGAGTTTCTTCGACATCGCGTATCAAAATAGATTCGGTCAGTTCCAGCTCGATACGGTTAGGCGGTAAATTTGCCTCCTGCAAAGCCAGAGCGATGTTTTCAACAAAATCTGATTGTTGAAATTGCAGCGCCGAGACGTTCACCGAAATACTTAGTTGATGGTTTTGCTGATGCCATAACGCCGCTTGTTTAATCGCCGTGTGCATCACCCAATTTCCAATCGCCACGATGACACCGGTTTCTTCGGCAATCGGAATAAAGCGAGCCGGGCTAACCTCTCCCAAATCTTTATCGTTCCACCGCAGTAAAGCTTCAACGCCAAACAAGCGGTCGTTATCGAGATTGACTAAAGGTTGGTAGTGCAGGCGAAACTGATTATGTTCCAGAGCCTGGCGCATCGCGTGATCGATCTTCATGCGTGACAACAAACCGATATTCATTTGACGCTGGTAAAACCGAAAATCAGAACGGCCTCTTTCCTTGACATGGTACATCGCGCTATCGGCGTTTTTAACCAGCTCATCCATGCTCTCGCCATCTTCCGGATAGAGCGCGATGCCTATGCTGCTGGTGACCGTAAAATGCATGCCATCGATAGTGAACGGCGCTTTCAATTCTTCCAAGACCCGACGTGCGCAGATTTCGGCACCGCTGGCATCAGCCTGATGCAACAATAAAACAAATTCGTCACCGCCAAGACGGGCCGCGGTATCGACCTGGCGTATACAATTTTTGAGCCTTTCGGTCACCTCAATCAACACTCTATCGCCAAAATGGTGGCCCATAGAATCATTGATTTGTTTGAAATGATCCAGATCTAAAAACAAGACAGCGAATCTGCTGTTGTTACTGCTGGCGTAATTGATGGATTGCTTAATTCGCTCGCTAAGCAACAGACGATTTGGCAAGCCGGTCAGCACATCCGAAAACGCCAGCTCTTCGATTTTTTTATTCGCCGTGTGGCTTTCTGTTCTGTCTTTGAAAAAACCAATGTAGTGGATGGTTTTGCCATGTTCATCCTGCACCCGCACCAGAGAAATCATGCACAGGTAAGCATGTCCATTCTTGCGCCGATTCCACAACTCTGCCTCACAATAGCCTTGTATATCGAGTCGTTCCAGCATCAGTTGAACTTGCTCGGCGTTACTCGTTTCGGAGAAAAAATCGCGCGGCGTCTGGCCCAGCATTTCGCGTTCTGTATAGCTGGTTAAGCGTTCAAAACTAGGATTAGTGGTGACAATTTTTTGCTCAGCATCTGTAATGAAGATGGCATCGGTACTCGATTCAAACACCTTTGACGCCAATTGTAAGCGCGCCTCATTGGCAAGTCTAAGCGTAATGTCGCGATACGAATAAACCCGCCCTATCGGTCGGCCGCGCGCGTATTGCGGTAAGGTGACGCGCTCTAATATTTTGCCTGAACGCAGTACCAGGACATCGGTCGCTTCCATCAAGGGCGAGCGGCGTATGGTGCCCAGACGCTCGCTATAGTGCGTCGCATCGACCATACAACGATCCATCCAGGCATAGATCGCCGCGTCGTCACGTTGCGTGAGTAACTCTTCGGGTAAGCACAATAACTCGGCAAAAAGATGGTTATAACTGCGTATTGCACCGTCCAGATCGGTCACCAAAATACCATCTGCGGTCGACTCTAACGTGGCGCGTAATTCTGCAATCAGTTTTTCTAGTTCATTTTCAACCTGCCGTTGTTGGCTGTGATCGCGTATCGCCAGCACAAACAAGGTGGTATTTAAATCTATCCTGACCAGTGTCACGCGCCGTTCCACTTGTATGACGCTGCCGTCGGCACGCTGCAATAATGTTTCTGAAAAAATGTTATCCGATAAACCGGCCGCCACATCTTCCCAAAAGAAAATATCCTCGGGCGCTGCCGCCAGTTCAACCACAGGTTTGTTCACTAAACTAGTGTCGCTGACCTTGAGCAAATCGTGCGCCGAGCGATTTGCAGCCACTATCCTAAGCTGGATAGGATCAATCAGCAGCACCGCTTCTAGCATGCCTTCTATCAGCGCCTGCCATTGTGGCGTTTTCATGAAACCGCTCCGCTCACCGGTAGCTCCATGCCACGTTCAAAAAAGTAGCACAGACGTTTGCGTGGTGATAAATAATCGTATGCTGCTTTTGGCAGTTGTAGCGGTTTCATGCTGCGCCGTATGCCAAGATTTGGCTCTTGCTCAAGATTGATGACCAGCGCGTCTTCGCGCGGTATTTCTGGGTTGTGGATGACTACTTTGGGCTTGATCGGTCTGGCCGAATTCATGGCCACTACCAGCGCATAGCGCTCATCGGTCAGTTGCACCACCGAGCCCGGCGGATACACGCCCATCATGCGGATAAATGCGGTCATGGTAGGCACATCAAATTGCGCCTTGAATTGGGTAAACACCTGCGACAAAGCCTCATGCGGCGTCACCGCCATGGCCGGATTGCCGGGATTGCACAGATTGTCGTAACGATTTGCCAAAGCCACAATGCAGCTCAGTGGCGACATTTTTTCACCGCGAATCCCACTCGGGTAGCCGCTACCATCGCAATGTTCGTGATGCTGCGCGATCAATAGGAGGGTGCCGGGGCTGAGCTCCATCCTGCGGCCCATATTTAGCCCATGCAGCACGTGGCTTTGGTACAACTGCTTTTCGGCGATGCTATATTGCTCGTCTTGCCAGCGTAGCCTATCCGGTAACTCCATTTTTCCTATGTCGTGCAACAAGGCACCCATGCCCAAGTCCAGCATTTGTGGCTTGCTCAGTTGCAGTGCTTTGCCGAGTAATAGCGAAACCACAGTCACATTCAGCGAATGCAGTGAGGTTTTTTCACCGGCTTTTTCGGACAACAGACGTATCGCGGCTTCTTCTTCTCCTAGTACTCCCGCCAGAAAACCCTGTATCAAGGTCTGCGTCTGTTCCTTGGCAAAAAGCGGTTGTGTATGGACGAATTCGGTGACCTGTTTAAAGGTTTGCGTGGCCAATCCAAACTGGCGCTCACAAGCGAGCAGACTCGTATGCTGGCTAGCGAGCATCTCACGCCTTAAGCGCGCCTCTGTCGCTTTGGGCGATTCGCTGCGGGCCGGGGCCGGGCTATCGCTCGCAGTAACTGCGTTGGCCGCGGCCGCATTCGGATTGCCAGCTTCCGCGCTACTTTTTTCAGGTGAATAGCGTAAGCGCTCTAAGCCCAAAGAGCGAATGATGCTGATCTGTTCTTGAGTGCGAATCTGAAAGTTATTTACAGGAAACGGATGATCCATCCAGCCCATGTCGAGGAACACGAACATACCGATACGTAGCCTTGTCACTTCAATAAATTGTGTCTGGGTATCGGTCATAGCGCTAGTAGGATTGAAGAAGGCAAGCTGAAAACTGCTTAATAATTTTGCAGCATACTTTGCAGCATACCTCTGCCAAAAACATCATTCTAAACAATTACTTTGAGTATAAGCCTAAATGTCATCACTCATGCCTTAAAGATATTTTTATCTACTGCGTTGGGGGCAAACATTTTGTGGTATTTCTATGCGTAACAATTGCCAATCACAGCGGCAACTAGCAAACGCTAACAACATACAAGAAAGAAGTTTGACTTAGCCAGGTCTTGCGAAGCGGGAGATCGCTTACCTTCAAGCATAGGTGAAATTGCGCGATTTGCCCAATTGCATCGTTCGCTCAATGTCCTCTGCCAACGCGCATATTCTATGCGGCCGACAGCGGCACCTGTCCTCTAAGACAGGCCCGCTGTGCGTCTTGCAGGCAGGTACTTATTTTTTTAGCGTGGTGGCCGGATATTTCACCGTCATTTCCTGAAGCAGATTGTCGGCATGATCGACTTCCTGCATCACCCACAACATGTAACGGATATCGACGTGGATGGCACGGGTGATCTGCGGGTCAAAATACCAGTCTTTCGTGATCGATTCGTAAGTCGAATCAAAATTAAGACCGATCAGTTCACCGCGCTTATTCAGCACCGCCGAGCCCGAATTGCCGCCGGTAGTATCGGCGCTGGATAAAAAGTTGACCGGCACGCTGCCTAACGCCGCATCCTTAAACACGCCATAACGCTGCTGCTGGATGGCCGCCAGCAAATTGGCCGGTGCATTGAAAGGCGCTGTGCCGCTGTGTTTTTCGGCGATGCCTGCTACTGTGGTGAACGGGCCTTTCGTGATGCCGTCGCGGGGCGAGTAGGATGCCACATTGCCGTAACTGACGCGTAGCGTAGAGTTAGCATCCGGATACACCGGCTTGCCTTGCGATTTTTTCCAGGCGATTACCGCTCGCATGTATTGCGGAATCACGCGCTCCAGATTGCCATCGACTTCTTTGCGGCGGTTCTCCAGGCTGATTGCCGTCTCTTGTAACTGCACTGCCAGACGGATGAAGGCGTCATCCGATTGGCGGAAGGCTGCTGCATCTTTCTCCAACCAGGCCAGGCGTTGGGCGGTATCGGCCAATTGACTGTGCTGATACAGCGTGTCTAGCTTGGCTGGCAATAAACCATCCAGACCGCTAGGATGGCTGGCCGCAGGCAGTGCCTGGTAGCGTTGTAAAGCGGCCGCATAGCGGGCCTGATCGACGCTGGCAAGCAAAGATTGCTCGAGGCGGCTAAGGCGTGCCTTGATGAAAGAAACATCGCGTTGCTGATAGCCCGTTTCGCGTTCGGCATCCGGTTTGCTGCGCTCTTGTGCCAGTCGGTACAGGCTGCGCGCGCTTTTCAGTAGATCGCTATGGTTCGCCACTGACCAGGCAAATTCTTGTTCGCTCAACGCCATGTCGCTGGCGATCACGCTATCGAGTTCACTGAGTAAATTTGCCGCCGCCGCGTCTTGTGCCGGCTGTTGCTTGAGCCATTGGCGGAACTCGGCATCTTGCAAGTCCTTGATGGCGGCAATATCTTTGCGCGCAAAACCGGCCAGCAAGCCCTGAGTTTTCTTTAAGCCATTTTGCAGACCCTTGGCCACGCTGGCATAGCGCACCTCGGCATTCGCATCACCCTTGGTGGCGGCCGCGATCACGGCCAGATCGGCTTGTAATTCAGCGACACGGGTCGGGAAGTTGAGGTCACGCGCATAGCGGATCTCGCTCGCTAATTTGTAGCGACTGGTGCGGCCAGGGTAGCCCGCCAGCAAGATCGCATCGCCGTTTTTTAAACCCTGCGCCGAGACCACCAGAAAATCTTTCGACTTATACGGTACGTTGTCGGCCGAAGGTTCGGCCGGACGGCCATCCTTGCCGACGTATGCGCGCAGAAAGGCAAAATCGCCAGTGTGGCGCGGCCATTCAAAATTATCCACTTCGCCGCCAAAATTGCCTATCTTGTCGGATGGCGCATACACCAGACGCACGTCACGTATCATCATCTGACGGATGCGATAGTACTCCAGCCCGCGATGAAAACTCGGTACCGAGCAACGATAAGCCGCATCTTGCTCGCATTCGGCAATCAGGCTCTTGATACGATTTTCCACATGCTCATGACGGGCGCGCCCAGACATCGCCGGGTTGATGCCCTTGAGCACTTGGGCCGTGACGTTTTCGAGGCTATCGGTCACATATACCAGGCTGCTGGGGCCGGCTGGTAATTCGGCGGCGCGCGTTTTGGCCAGAAAGCCTTCGCTAATGAAATTGTGCTCGGGACTGGAGTTGCGCTGCACCGCCGAGTAAGCACAATGGTGATTGGTGACGATCAAGCCGCTGTCTGAGACAAACGAGGCCGAACAACCACCCAGCGAGACCATCGCGCTCATAGGATGCTTAGACAAGTCGGCGAATTTTTCTGCAGGAATGCTAATGCCTACGCGTTTTAATTCTGCCTTAAGTTGCGGTAACTGATGCGGCTGCCACTGGCCTTCATCGGCACTGGCGCTAGCTGCTGCAACGAGCAGGGCGAAGGGAAAAGCGAGGGACTTGAGCAAACGAAACTCCGTGATAAGTGGATAGGGGGCGATGAAAGCGCAGGGCGCTAGATTCAGGGCAAGCAGTCTTAGATGCTCAATTGCAAGAAAGGTTCCTGGCTAAACGCAATTTATAAGCTGCCAGGCTTGCCAAAATAGAGACAATAGTAAAATATTTACCAACATTTTCGCTCGCATAGAATAAAGTGAGTTCAGCGGCGCATACCTTGATGTCAGCCGTGCCTAACTATCTCAACAGGAGTTATTCATGAAAACTGCAAAAATCTTACTCGCCGTATTGACGATGAGCGTCTTCTCCGGTGCTGCCCTGGCCGACAGCGGCAGCCCCAAAATCCATGACGGCGTACTGGTCAGCGACAGCGGTATGAGTCTGTACACCTTCGATAAAGACATGGCAGGCAGCGGAAAAAGTAACTGCAATGGACCTTGTCTGACGCTGTGGCCAGCCTTGCCAGTACCGACCACACTACCGGCCGGCAAGTATTCGGTCATCACACGCGATGATGGCAGCAAGCAGCTAGCCTATGACGGCAAGCCCCTGTATCTGTACGCGGCCGACAAGCAAGCCGGTGAGCGCAACGGCGATAATTTCAAGAGCGTCTGGCACCTGGTGAAAGAGTAAACGCCAGCGATTTTGGTTCAGCTCGCCATAAACAGCGAGCTAGCCAAGATCGCTAGCGCACTCTGCCAGCACCCTGGCCCAGCGTTTTTCTCACACATAGTTAAGCCCTAGCCGCGCGCGCATATCCCATGCGGGTTTGCCGGGTGGCAGGCTGGTAAGCAGCATGCACACTAGGTGAGCGGGCAGGCTGGCTGGAAAGCCGTATGGACTATGCGCGCTGGCCGCTTTGTCGTTTTGTGTTGATAACAGCGGGTAAATCGTTGCGATCAGAAATTAGCGGGCGTAATATCAAAAGACCGTCAACCAAATGGAGATCAACATGGATTTGAGTCTAGCCGTTGCCAAACATGTAGAGTGGAAAACCAAACTACGTAGCGCCATCATCAAAAAAGAAACGCTCGATGCCGCCAGCATTTCTGCCGATAATTGTTGTGAACTGGGGAAATGGCTACACGGGGATGCCAAGGCTAAAATGAGCGGTTTGGCTTCGTACAAAGACACCTTAAGCAAGCACGCAGTATTTCATAAAGAGGCTGGAAAAGTAGCCAGTGCCATCAATGCGCAAAAATATGCGGAAGCCGAAGCCATGTTAGGTGCAGGCACCGCCTACGCCGCCGCCTCCAGCGCGGTGGGTGTCGCCATCGGCGCTTTTAAAAAAGAAGCCAAGCTATAAACTCGCTGCAAGCGCCACCCCGTTGTGGCGCTTGCCTGGCATTTCTGCCAAATATTGTCGCTTACCTACCTGAAGTTCCTCTCCAATTTTTTAGCAGCTGCCCGCTCGCGCATAGTCCATGCGGGTTTGCGGGCAGGCAGGCTGGTAAGCCGCATGGGGTATGCGCGAGCGGTTAGGATGGCTGCAAACCCTGATGGGCTATGCGCAAGCACCTGGGTATATTTCACCACAAAGCCGTTTGCGCTAGTTCAAAGAGTCGCATCTTTTTCAGGGTGTTGCCATATTTTCAAAGTATTATTGGCGATCATATTTCACCTCAAATCTGTCCCGGTTCCTGACCAAAAAATGAAAAACCCATCTACTATTTACCCCGGCTTAGTCGGCATCCTGGCCGGTCTGTGTAGTTTTTCTGCCTTTGCAGAGAGCGATGAAGAGCTAGCCAAAAAAGCGCTCAATCCGGTGGCAGCGATGATCAGCTTGCCGATACAAGTCAACTACGACTCAGATATCGGCCCGGCTAAAGAAGGTACTAAAACCCTCATTAATATCCAGCCAGTGATTCCTTTCTCTATGAATGAAGATTGGAATCTGATCTCGCGCACTATCCTGCCTTTGGTCGATCAAAAAAATGTGACGCCGACTTCCGGCTCACAATCGGGTGTCGGCGATATTGTGCAAAGCGTTTTTTTCTCACCGAAAAAAACTACGGCGAACGGCTGGATTTTAGGTGCCGGGCCGGTCTTGTTACTCCCTAGCGGCAGCAATGAATTTAGCGCTAAAAAATGGGGTGCTGGCCCGACTATCGTCGCCCTCAAGCAAGACAGCGGCTGGACTTATGGCGTGTTGGCGAATCACCTATGGTCGTTTGCGGGTGATGCCGAGCGTGCCGATATCAGCGCCACTTTCGTCCAGCCATTTTTGTCGTACACGAATAAAAGTTACCTGACCTTAGGCCTGAATACCGAATCTACCTATGACTGGAAATCGGAAAAATGGCTGGTGCCGCTCAACTTTACCGCGACCCAGATGCTGAAAATCGGTGGTCAGCCGCTGACACTCACGGCCGGTGCGCGCTACTGGGCCAGCACGCCCAAAGGTGTAGGGCCAGAAGGCTGGGGTTTCCGTCTGGCGCTGACTTTATTATTTCCTAAATAAGGCCAGCGATATAGCCTAAGCTGGGAATTGTTGTGTGTTTTTCTTGATTTACTTTATCTACGTTTTCACTGACATTTTACGGAGCTAAACAACATGAAAATCAACATGCAAACTTCCCCATATCGTCTACTACTGAGCGCCTTGCTCATCACTTTCAGCCTGGCTGCCAGCGCCCAGCAATATGTGTATCCGGCCAAAGGGCAAACGCCGGAGCAGCAAAGCAAGGATGAAACCGAATGCGGCACATGGGCCACACAACAAACTGGCTTTGATCCAAGCAAACCGCCACCTGCCCCAGCACCCGCGCCGGCCAAAACCCGTAGCGGCGGCTTAGTCAAAGGTGCAGCGGTCGGTGCCACGGTAGGGGCGATTACTGATAAGGATGTCGGCAATGCCGCCGCCACCGGTGCCGTAGTCGGCGGTGTGGCGCGTCATGCAAAAAACAAGGGCGCGCAACAACAAGCCGCTGCCACCCAACAACAAGCTAACGATCAGCAACAGGCGCTGCAACAGAACCATCAAAAAGCCCGTGTCGCCTGTTTGGAAGGGCGCGGCTATAGCATTAAATAAGACGATTTTCTGCTAATGGGCTGTTGCGCAATAGCCATGCGGGTTTCCAGCATGCCACCGCGCTCACGCAGTGTCTATGCGCTTGTCCAGCCTGCCACTCCGCAAATGGAATGAACACCTTCCACCCGGATGAAAGAGTAACGGCAGTGTAATTGGGCAATAGTGAGAGAAAAAAGGAAGGATTCTCACAACCCAACGGCATCGATGTGCCAAAGTGGAGCTGTAA
>NZ_JBMPPB010000016.1:0-14376 GCF_049340485.1 Undibacterium sp. Ren11W | reverse complement strand
ATTTTTCGCTTCACTATCGATTTGCACCGACTGCGTTGCTTTTCTGCCAGATTGCTACAAAGCGTTTTGTTTGTAAGCAGCAGAGAGATGAGATTATGCGGCATTTCCTTCTGCTCGTCAACCCCTTCTTTTACTAGCGTTTGAATTTACTGTGTTTCTCAATTCAAACCAGGGATTGCTTTGCCTGCCTTACTTTCTTCATTTCGCCCCGCTCTTCAGCGGGAGGCGAACTATAGCAAAGCTTGCTCTCGCTTGGCAAGCTTTTGTTTAAATGATTTAGCAGGTGGGTCACTTCGCTTTAGCACTGTTATAAATGAGTGATTTGGGCGCGAGAGCTTACAACAGTTAAAATAGCGTTTTAATTTGCCGAGCAAGTGCGCGGTAGATGCTTACCTGATTTTTTAAGTATTGATTATGCTACGTCTAACCGACATACAACTACCTCTCGACCATCAAGAATCGGACATTAAAACTTCGATAATCAAGAGGCTTTCCATCGAAGAAAAAGACCTTCTTGATTTCTCTATTTTTCGGCGCAGTTACGACGCCAGAAAAAAATCAGCAATCGTCCTGATCTATACCTTGGACGTATTGACGAGCAATGAAGTAGAGCTTCTAAAACGTTTTCAAGGGAATACGAGTATAAGCGCATCCCCTGATACCGAATATCGCTTTGTGGCTCACGCGAAAACAGCGGACTATAAGCTGCGGCCGGTAATTATTGGATTTGGTCCATGCGGTTTATTCGCAGCTCTAATTTTGGCGCAAATGGGATTTCGGCCTATCGTCTTAGAGCGCGGTAAAGCAGTTCGCGAGCGCACGAAAGACACCTGGGACTTATGGCGCAAGAGAGAATTACATCCTGAGTCAAATGTGCAATTCGGCGAAGGTGGGGCTGGTACTTTTTCGGACGGAAAGCTTTGGAGTCAGATTAAAGATCCTAAACACTATGGCCGCAAAGTATTAACTGAATTCGTCAAAGCTGGCGCTCCGTCCGAAATTATGTATGTCAGCAAGCCACATATAGGCACCTTTCGTCTGGTTAAAATGATAGAGGAAATGCGTGCCAACATTGAGGCACTTGGCGGAGAAATCCGTTTCGGGCAAAAAGTAACCGATATAGATATTAAAGACGGTCAAATGCTAGGCTTGACCATTAATGATCAAGAATATTTGGCTGCAGATCAAGTCATACTCGCTATCGGTCATAGTGCCAGAGACACATTCGAACTGGTTCATCAGCGCGGCATCTATGTTGAGGCAAAACCATTTTCGATTGGATTTCGGATCGAACACCCCCAATCCATTATTGATCAAGCGCGCTTCGGACGAAATGCTGGAAATAAAATTTTGGGATCGGCCGACTACAAACTAGTCCACCATGCTAAAAATGGGCGTTCCGTATATAGTTTCTGTATGTGTCCGGGCGGCACTGTGGTTGCGGCCGCCTCAGAGCCGGGACGCGTCGTCACCAATGGCATGAGCCAATATTCCCGTAATGAACGCAACGCAAATAGCGCCATCGTGGTCGGAATCACTCCAGAAGATTACCCCGAGCATCCATTGGCAGGAATAGATTTACAGCGCAAACTAGAATCTCTCGCTTATAAGCTTGGCGGCGAGAACTACAACGCGCCCGGCCAATTAGTTGGCGACTTTATAGCGAAACGCCCCTCAACTGAAATTGGCAGCGTGATTCCATCCTATAAGCCCGGAATTACCATGTGCGATTTAGCCTTAGCACTACCTACTTACGCGATCGATGCAATACGAGAAGCCCTACCTGAATTTGAAAAACAAATTAAGGGCTTCGCGATGAGCGACGCTATTCTGACGGGTATAGAGACTCGCACATCGTCTCCGATACGAATCAAGCGAAATGACACTAACTATCAGAGTATAAATACTCAAGGTCTATATCCTGCCGGCGAAGGTGCAGGCTATGCTGGAGGGATCTTATCGGCTGCGATAGATGGAATTAAGGTAGCTGAAGCAGTGGCACTGAATATTCAAAACAAGGCGAATTCTTTTTGAATTTGTGACAACGGAGATGTCAAATACGACTAACTGCCGCTTGACATCTCTTGAAGTAGCATTCGACTAGTTGATCAAATCATCTAAGCCGGCGGCAAGTTCAGCGATAGGTGGCATGGTCGATAGAAGCAGATCAGCACTAATCGCTAATTTACTGGCAATTTCCGCTGGGAAGGTTGCCTCAAGTTCTGTTTTCGAATATTTATTTTCATTTCCTCTGACGTACCAGGAAGCAAGATGAATTACGGCGGCCATGGGTTCAAAAGAGGCCGAGTGCAAAGGATCAGGAAAAGACTTGATCACGGTAGAGAAATTATCTGGAAAACGCCAGCGTTTTGCCAACTCCGCACCAACATCAGCAAAGTCGTATCCAAATGAAGCCTGTTCAACGCCGAGGCGACGGGAATCAAGGGGTCCTGCAATTTTATCTATTTGCAGAGTCTGTTCGGGCATTCCGGCATGCATAACCAACTGCCCAATCGCATGCATCAATCCGACGGTAAAAGCGAAATCAGAATTGCCGTGAATTTGCTTAGCGATCCATTTTGCAACCACTGCAGTATGCATGCTATAACGCCAAAACTGTTTGAGATCCACCCCAGGCATGGCCTTGAATCCCCCCGTTAGACCACTACTAATGACCAAGGTCCGCACCGTCATGAAGCCTAGCATTAAAACCGCATCATCGACCGTACCTATACTTTTTGATGCATGGTAGTAGGACGAGTTTGCAAGACGCAGCAGTTTTGCGCTCAATACCTGATCGGCTCCTAGTTTTTTAGCAATCTCATCAATCGACACATTATCGTTGTTAAAGCTGTCAATTACCTCTTGCACGACCTTAGGTATGGTAGGTAAAGCATTCTGTTGCTGAAATAGCGCATCGAAATTCATAGATCATCTCCTCCGGTGATTGCAACATCAAGCCTATGACGGCAGGGCTTTGCGCAGCTAGCTTACGCACAAAACATGGTGATCAAAAGAAAGGGAATAGTTGAAAAAATATTCCTCTCGGATAAATAATACTCCGATAAATATTTGAAAGGAATGTTTTTTTATGAAGCGATTTTGCGATGCGCAAACTCAACAAATACGCTGATTTACAATAATTTTTGCCAGTATGTGACGTCTACCCACTGATTATTTTTAAACCCCACTTCAGAAAAATGAGCAACTTTACGAAAGCCCATTTTCTCATGTAACTTAATACTCTTTTCGTTGGGGAGGGCGATCCCCGCAATAACGGCATGCACGCCTAACTTACCCAAGTCGTCAAACAAATATTCATACAAACTAGTACCACAACCGCGACCAAGCGCCAAAGGAGACAGGTAAACACTTACCTCAACCGAGAAGCGATACGCCGACCGTTCTCGCCATTTAGTAGCATAGGCGTAGCCAACAACAATGCCATCATTTTCGATCACCAACCAAGGCAAAGTCTCGGAGAAACGAATAATTCGCTGCGACATCTCTGAAGCAGCGACCTCGGCCTCTTCAAATGAAATAGTCGTATTTTCGACATAGTAATTGTAAATATTGCAGATAGCTTCGGCATCTGCCGTTTTTACGGGGCGTATGATCGTCATATCGTCTACTTTTTAACTGAAATTTAAGAGAGAGAATTCTTCAAACGTAAGAAGCAATGGCGCATAAAAAACTCAATCGTCCTTCACTCCGTCAATTCCCAATTCTTGAATTTTTCTGGTGATCGTATTTCTACCTATGCCGAGACGTATAGCGGCATCGTTTTTGCGTCCGTGGGTGTGTCGCAAGGCAGCCTTAATCACCACAGATTCAAAAACCTTTCCCAATTTATCGATGACCTCGGATTGTCCCTGTGCCAGCATCGTGCTCGCTTCACTCTCGAGCAAGTTCATCCAAGTATCACTACTTTGCTGCGCCCCAGAATGATTTAAGGGCGCAGTATGTGAAGCTTGAGGTGGATTTAGCGCGTACTCAGCATTTAGCTGATGATTATGGTTGGCTGCGCCAATTATTGGCTCCACACTTAACTCTGACGAGTGATCCGGATGCAATAATTCTTGTGGCAAATCAAAGATTTCCACAGTTTGCCCCGGGGCCATGACTGTTATCCAATTACATAGATTTTCCAACTGACGCACATTCCCAGGGAAGTCTAAGCCGGATAAGAAATTCAACGCAGGGTCTGACATGCGCTTAATATCCACACCCAATTGTTTGGCACTTTGAGCCAAAAAAAACTTTGTCAGGAGCGGAATATCTTCACGTCGCTCACGCAGGCTAGGCAAACGTAATCGGATCACGTTGAGGCGGTGGTATAAATCCTCCCTAAAAAGACCATCTTTGACTCTAGACTCCAAATTTTGATGGGTGGCCGCGATTACTCTGACATTCGCTTTCATAGGCTGATGGCCGCCTACACGATAAAAATGACCGTCTGACAGAACACGCAACAATCTTGTCTGCAATTCGGAAGGCATGTCACCGATTTCATCCAGGAACAGAGTGCCGCCTTCGGCTTGCTCAAAACGCCCTCGCCGGGTCGCTTGTGCTCCGGTAAAAGCGCCGCGTTCATGACCAAATAATTCTGATTCAAGTAAATCCTTAGGGATTGCGGCCGTATTTAAGGCAATAAATGGTTGCAAAGAACGCGGACTATGTTTATGCAAGGCGCGCGCCACCAACTCCTTTCCACTACCGGACTCGCCGGTAATTAAAACAGTGACGTTTGATTGCGATAAGCGCCCGATTGCGCGAAACACATCTTGCATTGCGGGTGCCTGACCAAGAATTTCAGGCGTCTCGGAAATATTTTGCTCTACGCTTGCTTCACGCAGACTTTCGTCCATCGCGCGTCGAATTAACTCGATTGCCTTGGCTAAATCAAAAGGTTTGGCGAGGTACTCAAAAGCGCCGCCCTGAAACGCTGCAACCGCAGAATCGAGATCAGAAAAAGCCGTCATAATAATCACGGGCAAACCTGGATATTTAGCTTTGACCGTTTGCAACAACTCCAAACCAGACGCGCCATGCATGCGAATATCGGAGACAAGAACTTGTGGCATATCACTCTGCAAGGCGGTCATTGCGTCTCGAGCATTGGTGAAACTTTTTGTCGCAAGATTTTCACGCGCCAGTGCTTTTTCTAGCACCCAGCGGATTGAATCATCGTCATCCACTATCCAGATTGGTTTCATATCGTTTTGCATTCCGTGTCGGTAATTGTTAGGCATATCGATGTTAGTAACACTTATGATGTTACGTTTTCCCACTCAGATTTTTTTAAGGGAGTGGGATTAAAATTCTGAAGTCAGTGCAACCCGGTCGGCTTTCACACTCTATCGCCCCCAAGTGCTGCTCGACAAAGGTTTGAGCGAGGGTGAGTCCAAGTCCGCTACCGCCGTCTCTTCCCGAAACGAGCGGGTAAAAAATACGATTACGTATTTCATCGGGGATGCCGGGCCCATTGTCAATAATATGTAAATCCAATGCTAATCGGTAACGCACTTTTGCCAACGTCATCTGACGCATTACTCGGGTTCTAAAAATAATTTCTGCGTCCCCTAACTTAATGCGCTCGCTCAAGGCTTGTGCTGCGTTATGCGCTATATTGAGTACGGCCTGTATCAACTGCTCTTTATCGCCGCGAAATTCTGGTATAGACAAATCGTAATCGCGCTTGATTGTTAGCCCTTGTGGAAATTCCGCCACCATCAGACTACGCACCCGCTCGCAGACTTCATGAATATTCACATCACCAACTATGTGTGGCAACCGATGCGGCGCCAACAAGCGATCAACCAAGGTCTGCAAACGATCTGCTTCCTTGATAATAACTTGCGTGTATTCACGCAATTCCTTTAAGTGACGCTCCGGCAATTCCAATTCCAATAATTGCGCGGCCCCTCTTATGCCACCCAAAGGATTTTTAATTTCATGCGCCAGATTACGGATCAACTCTTTATTCGCCTTGCTTTGATCTAACATGCGCTCTTCTCGATCGAGCTTTAACTGCTGCACGTTTTCACGCAACTCTATCAGCACCGGAGAATCGGGATTATCCAGGGCGGTAACGATGCTATGCACATGTAAGGCATCCCTACCACTGCGTTCTAGTGTGAGATCCTGGCGCTTGTCGGCAAACTGATGCGCTACGGCTTGCTCAAACACAGCCAATAACTCTTCGCCATTTAGAAATAAATCAGATAACCTTTGATGCGTCAGGGCCTTAAAAGAGCTCCCGAGTAAACTCTCTGCTGCTGCGTTGGCATACATGATGCAGCTATCGGCATCCAGTACGATGACAGCGGAAGTGAGCAAATCCAAGCCAGCGAGTGAAGTGAGTGGTGTTTTCAAAGTGATCAGTAATAAAAAAAGGCCGCGTACAGCGACCTTAATATGCAAACATCATGCCTGAAATCGCTTTATCGCCGTTGCAAAATATTTCTAACATCAAAACACCTTACATCGCTCATTTAACGATACAAACAACTAAGAGCTGGGCTTACCTTAGATTGCCTAATTCCCTTTTTAGTGCTTCTATGTTTTTTTCAGTGCGACTAATTTCGTCTTTCATCATCGTGGTGCGTTCTTGATATTTGGCGAAATTTTTCTCTCCACCAAGACGTTCAGGTTCACCATTGTTATATTCTTTTTTCAGAGTTGCCAATTTCTGATCTTCTGTCTTCAACTCATCGCTCAAGATTTGCTTGCGATCCGAATCGCGCGCCTTTTGAGTGCCGTCGTCGACCTTAGGGAAGCTGGTAGGCGTGGACGTCGGGCTTGCACTTACCTTCTTAGAAATGGGCGGCGCAGGAACGACCGTAATGCCTTCCAACTCAACTTTTTTACACCCCTTGGTCGCACCTGTATTTTTATATTCTTTCTTGCCATTCTCATCGACGCACAAATACACGTCGGTTTCGGCGTGAACCTGCGCAGCTAAAGCACAGAAAAAAAGAAAACCAGCAAATATTCGATTCATAGTAGGGCCATTTGGTAACTAACGGGCTCAGTGTATGCCAAGCCGGGCGTTAGCACAATTGCAGTGCAATACTCGGTAACAATTTGACGAAAAAAAGCGGGGAAATCCCCGCTTTTTTAATGCTCATCCAAATTCAGCTGTTATTACAGTGAATAATACATATCAAATTCAGCAGGATGAGTTGTCATGCGCATACGTTGCACGTCTTGCATTTTCAACTCGATGTAAGCATCGATCATGCTGTCACTAAATACGCCGCCACGTGTCAGGAACTCGCGGTCTTTATTCAATGCATCCAAAGCTTCTTCCAAAGATGCGCAAACTGTTGGGATCAACGCGTCTTCTTCTGGAGGCAAATGGTACAGATCTTTAGAAGCAGCTTCACCTGGATGTATCTTGTTCTGCACGCCGTCCAGACCCGCCATCATCAGTGCGGAGAAGCACAGGTATGGATTTGCCAGAGGATCTGGGAAACGGGCTTCAACGCGACGACCTTTAGGATTCGCGACATAAGGAATACGGATAGAAGCTGAACGGTTTTTAGCGGAGTACGCCAATTTTACCGGTGCTTCGTAACCTGGAACCAAACGTTTGTAAGAGTTAGTACCTGGATTAGTGATCGCATTCAATGCCTTGGCATGTTTAATGATACCGCCGATGTAGTACAGAGCAAAATCAGACAAACCAGCATAGCCGTCGCCTGCGAACAGGTTTTTACCATCTTTCCAGATCGATTGATGTACGTGCATACCAGAACCGTTGTCGCCAACGATAGGTTTAGGCATGAAAGTAGCTGTCTTACCATAGGTATGAGCAACGTTCCATACAACATATTTCAAGTTTTGCGTCCAGTCAGCGCGTTCTACCAGAGTAGAGAAGCGGGTACCGATTTCATTTTGACCAGCACCAGCAACTTCATGGTGATGCACTTCAACCGGAATACCCAAAGACTCCAGAATCAGACACATTTCAGAACGCATGTCCTGGAAGCTGTCAACTGGAGGAACTGGGAAATAACCACCTTTGGTAGTAGGACGATGACCAGTATTGCCGCCTTCGAGTTTTTCGCCAGTAGTCCATGAGGCTTCGTCAGAATCAATTTTCACGAAGCAACCGGACATGTCGATTTTCCAACGTACGCTGTCGAAAATGAAGAATTCTGGTTCTGGACCGAAGTAAGCGGTATCGCCGATACCGGACGATTTCAAGTAGGCTTCTGCGCGCTTAGCGATAGAGCGTGGATCACGGTCATAGCCTTTGCCATCGGTAGGCTCAATCACGTCACATTGCATGAACAATGTTGTTTCTTCCATGAAAGGATCGATATTGGCAGTGCTAGGATCTGGGATCAACAGCATATCTGAGGATTCTATCCCTTTCCAACCAGCGATGGAGGAACCGTCAAAGGCGTGACCAGATTCAAATTTATCGATATCGAAATGAGAAACTGGCACAGTGACGTGCTGTTCTTTGCCTCGGGTATCAGTAAAACGGAAATCAACGAATTTAACTTCGTTATCTTTCGCCATTTTCAAGACTTCTGCGGCTGTCATTGCCATGTAAAACTCCTCAAATAGATCTATAAATAAATTCGAAAATTGCTGAGCCGTCTGCTAGCCGGCGCATACATCTTGCTAAACACCTAGTTTTTTGAAATAGGGAGTATCAAGCTGACAGCAGAACTCAATTGAAGATCATAGCAGATTCCGTGCCATCTTCAAGCCAAAACCACTTTCTATGGAGCGAACGCTAAATCCTTGTTTTCGCTATGCTTTTCGATACAAGGAATAAATGCGACCTAAGCCACCCAACATCGCAAACGCACCAAAATGGAGCAAGAAAGTCAATAAGCACTTAAAAAGGGCATATTTAAACTAAACTAAAAATTTGCACTTATTTTGTGCGAGTTATGAAATTCCTATTTTGCACAGATCATTGTTAGCCCTTGGCACTCCTGATTTGGTTTTATTCTTGGCTAGCAAGCTAAAAAAACTGACATATCGACTTAGATTTATTATTCTTACTATATTCACAAACCTCAGTTGAATCGGCCGCCATGCACCCCATCATCCCAATACTAAGCAGTAAAGAGATTAAGCGGCAAAAAAACAAGGGACGTCAAGTAAATGCCATAGCGTTGCAAGAAGTACGCACTGTTTTAGGTATAGTCTCTCGGCAAGCGGATCTACTGATACAACATTTGCATACGATTAACGATCACTTTGGCAGTCTTACCGACGCCCATCTGGCGGCACTGGCGCAAGAAATGCATTTGGCACAAACCGAGGTATTTGAAGTCGCCAGTTTTTACCATCACTTTACTATTATTAAAGAGCATGCCGACACGTCCGCAGAGATCAGCTTACGGATCTGCAATGGGCTTTCTTGCGAAATGGCAGGCGCTACGCATTTATGCGGACAAATGCACCGTTACTTAGACAATGCCGAAAACAAATCGATACACCTTCTCCGCGTGCCCTGCCTAGGTCGCTGCGAACAAGCACCGGCGGCGATCCTAGGTCAGCATGCCATACCGAACGCCGACCTACTCGCAATCAATCTGGCGATCGAACAAAAAAATAGCGAGGCCGAGACTTTAGATTATATTGATTACCAAACCTACAAAGCCCAAGATGGCTACCAAGAATTACAAAAATGCCATGACGGGAAATTTGAAAAGGAAGCCCTGTTTAAGTGCATGGAAGAATCCGGCTTGCGTGGTCTGGGTGGAGCTGGTTTTCCCGTTGGCCGTAAATGGCGCATCGTTGCTGCCGAAGCTGCTCCGCGTTTATTGGCAGTCAATCTCGACGAAGGCGAACCCGGCACCTTCAAGGACAGATATTATCTAGAGCGCGACCCGCATCGTTTTCTAGAAGGTATGTTGATTGCTGCGTGGGCAGTGGATATCGCCGAAGTGTATATTTATTTGCGTGACGAATACCACGCCTGCCGCCACATGCTTGAGGCCGAGCTGGTTAAGTTACAAGAAAACCCACCGGTTGCTGGCATGCCTCGGATACATTTACGCCGCGGTGCCGGGGCCTATATTTGCGGTGAAGAGTCGGCCATGATCGCCTCGATAGAAGGCAAACGCGGCCTGCCACGTTTGCGCCCACCTTACGTGGCACAAGTTGGTTTGTTTAATCGCCCCACCCTGGTCCACAATTTTGAGTCTTTGTATTGGGTACCCGATTTACTCAAAAAGGGCAGTGCCTGGTTTAGCGACCAAGGTCGACATGGGCGCTCTGGCTTGCGCTCCTTTTCGGTGTCCGGGCGAGTAAATAAACCAGGCGTATATCTGGCACCTGCCGGGATTTCTGTGGAAGAACTGATAGAAGAATATTGTGATGGCATGCCCGACGGCCATGTCTTATATGCCTATCTACCGGGCGGGGCATCGGGCGGCATCTTACCGGCCTCGTTAAGCCTGTTGCCATTAGATTTTGATACTTTGCAAGCCTATGGTTGTTTCATCGGTTCGGCCGCAATTATTGTACTTTCCCAGCACGACAGCGCAATTGCCGCTGCCAGAAACATGATGGCGTTTTTTAAACATGAATCCTGTGGCCAATGCACGCCTTGCCGCGCGGGCACCGCCAAAGCACTGCACCTGATCTCACAAGAGGTTTGGGATATTCCGCTACTGCAGGATCTGTCTGCTGTGATGCACGACGCATCGATTTGCGGACTAGGGCAAGCAGCCCCCAACCCTGTCGATTGCGTGATTAAATACTTTCCGCACGAACTCAATCTAGCGCAGGAAAAACCATGAACAGCTCAGCCTTGGCTAGCAGCGCCACTGCAGCACATACTGCAATCGAAATACAGCTCGACGGTCAAGCTATCGCCTGCACGAACAATGAAAGCTTGCTCAGTATCGCCAAGCGAGTAGGTATAGAAATCCCGCATCTATGCTACCAAGACGATATGGCAGCGGCGGGAAATTGCCGCGTCTGCATGGTAGAAGTCAACGGTGAGCGAACGCTCGCTGCATCTTGCTGCCGTCATGCCAGTGCAGGCATGCAAGTAGAAACCAGCAGCCCACGCGCACTCAAGGCGCGCAAGATGGTATTAGAACTGATGCTGGCCGATGCACCTCCGAATGAAAATAAAGCCGACAGTTGCGCCAACGAATTGCAGCATTGGGCACAACAGGCTGGAGTACAGGCAACGCGCTTCGCTGCTCGCAAAGCACAAGCACAAGCACAAGCACAAGCACAAGCACATGATCGATCACACCCGGCGATTGCAGTCAATCTGGATGCCTGCATACTCTGCACCCGTTGCGTGCGCGCCTGCCGCGAGGTGCAGGTCAATGATGTCATCGGCTTGGCATTTCGCGGTTCTGACAGCAAGATCGTGTTTGATATGGATGATGCTTTGGGCGCATCGACCTGCGTCGCTTGCGGTGAATGCGTACAAGCCTGCCCGACCGGCGCGCTGCTACCGGCCAACCCTAAGGCGCAACAGTTACCGGATCAAAAAGTTGATTCTCTGTGCCCGTATTGCGGAGTCGGGTGCCAACTGACCTATCACGTCAAAGATAAACAAATCATCGCCGTTGAAGGCCGCGACGGCCCCGCCAACCATGCTCGCCTATGTGTCAAAGGACGTTATGGTTTTGATTATGCGCACCATCCACAGCGATTGACAGTGCCACTGATACGCCGCAGTGACGTGACTAAGCGCGCCGATGTAGAGATGGATCCGGCAAATATGATGGAGGTATTCCGCGAAGCCAGTTGGGATGAGGCACTCAGCTTCGCCGCCGGAAAATTAGTCACTTTACGCGATCAGCATGGCAAAAAATCTCTGGCCGGCTTTGGTTCGGCCAAAGGCAGCAATGAAGAGGCTTATTTATTCCAGAAATTAGTCAGGATAGGCTTTGGTAGCAATAACGTCGATCATTGCACCCGCCTCTGTCACGCATCTTCGGTTGCCGCGCTATTGGAAGGAGTAGGCTCGGGCAGCGTATCCAACCCTATCATGGACGTTGCAATGGCTGATGTGGTCATCGTGATCGGAGCCAATCCTAGTGTGAATCATCCGGTCGGTGCCAGTTGGATCAAAAATGCGGTAAAACAAGGCAGCAAGCTAATCGTCTGCGATCCACGCAGATCAGATATGGCAAGACTGGCGCATAAATTCCTGCAATTTAATCCCGATACCGATGTCGCCTTACTAAATGCCATGATGCACGTGATCATTCAGGAAGATCTGATTGATCACACCTTCATCGCCCAGCGCACTAGCGGCTTCGAGGCCATCAAGCAACATCTGCTCGACTATCCACCGGAGCTAATGGCAGCAATCTGCGGCGTTCCCGCCGATACCATACGCGAGGTCGCCAGATTGTATGCCAAGGCCAAGACCGCGATGATCTTCTGGGGCATGGGTGTATCTCAACATATACACGGCACCGACAATGTGCGCTGCCTGATCGCTCTGGCTTTGATGACGGGCCAGATCGGTCGCCCCGGCACCGGCCTGCATCCCTTACGCGGCCAAAACAATGTACAAGGTGCCTCTGATGCGGGCCTCATTCCTATGATGTTCCCCGACTATCAGCGCGTTAGCGAGCCTGCAAACATCATCAAATTTGAAGAGCTCTGGCAACTCGCGCCCGGCAGCCTAGATAGCCAACCCGGCCTGACCGTGGTCGAAATTATGCATGCGATCGTACAGACGGAGGAGCAAGGAAAAATCCGTGGTATGTACATCATGGGAGAAAATCCGGCGATGTCTGACCCCGACGTGAATCAAGCGCGCGCCTCATTGGCGGCACTGGAACATCTGGTAGTGCAGGATATTTTCCTGACCGAAACCGCCTACTTCGCCGACGTAATTTTACCAGCCTCGGCCTTTCCAGAAAAAACCGGCAGTTTTACCAACACCGACCGTACCGTACAACTTGGCAAACCAGCGATACCGCCGCCAGGCGATGCCCGCCAAGACCTATGGATTATTCAGCAAATCGCCCAGCGTATGGGGCTCACTTGGAACTACCCGGATGCCGCTGCAGTGTTCGAAGAAATGCGGCACTGCATGCCTAGCATCGCCGGCATCAGTTGGCAAAGACTGGAGCGCGATGGTGCCGTCACCTACCCTTGTCTGCATGAAGAAGATGCGGGCGAAGCGGTGGTGTTTACCCATTGTTTTCCAAGCAAAGATGGCCTGGCAAAATTTGTCCCGGCAGCCTTGATCTCAGCCGACGAGCAACCGGATGCCGATTACCCTATGGTGCTCATTACCGGTCGCCAGTTAGAGCACTGGCATACCGGCAGCATGACGCGCCGCGCCAGTGTGCTTGATGCGATAGAACCAGATCCGGTCGCCTTAATTCATAGCGAGGATTTGATCGCCTTACATATCAAGGCGGGCGACATCATCACGCTGAGCTCACGCCGTGGCGCGGTTAGTCTATACGCCAGAGCCGACAATAGCTCCCCACGTGGCGCGGTGTTTGTACCGTTCTGCTATTACGAGGCGGCGATCAATAAACTGACCAATTCCGCGTTAGATCCATTTGGAAAAATTCCTGAGTTTAAATATTGTGCAGTGAAACTTACCGCTGGCGGTCAGATACCAGTGCAAAGCAGTTTTGGCGGTGGCCAGGCGATGCATGCGATCTCAACTAATCTGGCCGAGTAACGCGAAGCACAGTAAAATCCTCAGGACGAAATCCCATTTCCAAAGGAACTATGATGACCACCAATTTACTCGATGACGCCCAGCAATTCGGCATGGATCACAATCTGCCCTACGCAGGTGCGGTCGCGCCAGAGGATGCATGGGCGCTATTGCAAGCAGATCACAAGATTATTCTAGTCGACGTGCGCAGCAATGCTGAGCGCGATTGGGTCGGTCGCGTCAGCATCCCGGAAGCACAACATCAGGCGGTGCAGTGGAGTCTGTACCCAGGCGGTGCGCCAAATCCCGATTTCCTCGCACAATTAAAGGCCGCGGTACCGGATACCGATACCGTCATTTTATTTTTGTGCCGCTCAGGTGTGCGTTCACGTCACGGCGCCAAGCTGGCAACGGAGCACGGTTACAGCCAATGCTACGATATCTTGCAAGGTTTTGAAGGCGATAAAGATGTACATGGTCATCGCAAGACGGTGGGCGGCTGGTGCAGCGCGGCACTGCCTTGGCTAGGTGCTTGAGAATAGTCAAAAATAGCGTCAAAAAATTCAAATTCAAGCAAGCCCAGCGCGCATATTCCATGCGGGCTGCAGACTAGGCATGCGACGTAAACTTCGAATTGCGACATTCAAGGGCAAAAAAACAAAGGGTTGAGATAGGAGATGGAGTACCTTTGTGGTGTTCAAAGCCGAAAGGACACGCCATGAAATTCACCCATCTCAACCGCC
>NZ_JBMPPB010000015.1:0-91010 GCF_049340485.1 Undibacterium sp. Ren11W | reverse complement strand
GGTCACAGCAACGGTCACCGACCAAGCTGGCAATGTCTCCGCCCCAGGCACAGACAGTGCCGTACTGGACACAACGGCCACGGCAGCGCCGACGATTACCATCACGACCGACAGCAACAACGACGGCTTGATCAGTAAAACAGAACTGGGTGCAGCAACGACAGTGGCAGTCACAGTCGCCTTGCCAGGTACGGCTAAAGCAGGTGATACGCTGACGATCACCGACGGCACGACTCCGCAAAGCCATGTCTTGACCGCTGCAGAAATCACGGCAAGCACCTATAGCAGCACGGTCGCCAAACCGGCTGAAGGTGCTAATTTAACGGTCACAGCAACGGTCACCGACCAAGCTGGCAATGTCTCCGCCCCAGGCACAGACAGTGCAGTGTTAGATACCACCGCCACAGCAGCTCCGACGATCACCATCACCACCGACCGCAATAACGACGGCCTGATTAATAAAACAGAACTGGGTGCGGCAACGACAGTGGCAGTCACAGTCGCCTTGCCAGGTACGGCTAAAGCAGGCGACACCCTAACCATCACCGACGGCACGACACCGCAAAGCCATGTCTTAACCGCCGCAGAAATCACCGCGGGTACTTACAGCGCGACCGTTGCGAAACCAGCGGAAGGCGCGACCTTGTCTGTTAGTGCGACGGTCACCGACCAAGCTGGCAATGTTTCCTTGCCTGGCACAGACAGTGCCGTACTGGATACCACAGCCACGGCAGCGCCGACGATTACCATCACGACCGACAGCAACAACGACGGCCTGATCAGTAAAACAGAACTGGGTGCAGCAACGACAGTGGCAGTCACAGTCGCCCTGCCAGGTACGGCCAATGCAGGTGACACCCTGACGATTACTGACGGTACTACACCGCAAAGCCATGTCTTAACCGCCGCAGAAATCACCGCTGGTACGTATAGCAGCACGGTCGCGAAACAGGCGGAGGGCACCAATTTAACCGTTACAGCAACCGTCACCGACCTGGCTGGTAATGTCTCCGCCCCTGGAGCAGACAGTGCTGTACTTGATACCATTGCGCCTACGGTCGTTGCTCAAACCTTCAGTTATGCAGAAAACAGTGCAGCCAACAGCATCGTGGCAACCCTGGTGGCAAGCGACAACGTCGGTGTGACTGGCTACAAGTTCACCGCCACTGGCAGCAACACCAGTGCCGACGGCTACTACCAAATCAGCAACGTCGGCGTCATCACCTTAACAGTAGCTGGTGCCGGCTCAGCTGTGAACGACTTTGAACAAGGCACAAACACTGGCAGCTACAGCGTCACCGCATTGGATGCCGCCGGTAACGGTACGGCAGCAATTATCACCCTGAACGAAACCAATGTGAATGAAGCGCCAACTGCGGCAGCGGTTGCGCAAGTCGGGACTGAAGATACACCGTTGACCCTTAACTGGGCTGCATTTGGTGCTAATGATATCGACACTGCACAGACGGGTTTGAGTATTCGTATTACTACTTTGCCTTTAGATGGAGTGTTAAGTCTTAATGGCGTTGCGGTTGTCGTTAATCAGTTAATATCTAAAGCCAATATTGATGCAGGGTTGCTCAAATTTACACCAGATCTGAATGAATCTGGTTTCGACGCTTCGCCAAATGTGGGAACGGGTAATCTGAAGCAAGATTACGTTAATTTGAATTTTCAAGTTTCGGATGGAGCATTCAATAGCAATACCGCTACACTCAAAATTGATATAACACCAGTGGCAGATACGCCTACTTTGGCAGCAATTAATCATAAGGTGCAGTTGTTTAATACCTCATGGGAAACCACTGACACAGGTCTAACGCAAGCTGTACTGAATCCAGATGCCACCTCTACCGGCAATATCACCGGGCCAACCTTGGCGGGATGGACTCGTATTGATACAGGGGATACTTTTGCTGGGGGAACGAATGCGTTTGAATTATGGTCGAATGGCGACACCATGGCTAATTCTGCAAACACACAAATTGCTATAACAGCAGGTGTCGGCAATGGGGTAAATTGGCTTGAATTAAATAATGCTGATAACAATGGCGCTAAAATCCAAACTCTAGGCATTGAGCGTACTGTTGCTACGATTGCTGGAAATGTCTATGACTTGGCGTTTGATTATGCCGGTCGTTTGGGTTATGGGACTGACTTTACTCGGATAAGCGTCTTGGTTGATGGTGCGAAAATTGCCAGCTACTCGGGGACCAGCTCAGCAAATGCACTCAATTGGGAAAACTTACACTTCAGTTTCGTTGGAACGGGTGTTGCGCAAAAAATCCAGATTATCACTGATCCACTTCAGTTTAATACCAACGGCCGTGGTGGAATGATTGACGATATCACTTTAACTGAAGCGCAAGGAGCGCTGGCAGGTAATGCTGCTGCAGGTACTGCAACGCAAGTTAGTCTTGCAACTTATGTCAATGCGGGTCTGGTCGATATGGACGGTTCTGAATCATTGAGTTTAAGTTTTGCCGGCTTGCCGACTGGGGCAACGATTATTACGTCGGCAAATCCTACGGGCTACGTTGTCAGCGGAGGGAGTGTGACGATTTCATCGGCAGAACTGGCTTCAGCAAAGCTTCAATTACTGTCTGATTTTTCCGGCGATTTGACTTTGAATGTTACGGCAACATCGACCGAGATGAACGGGGTCACTTCTACTTCGACGTCTAAGGCTGTGACCTTCTCGATCTTGTCTGGAATGGGGGCCGATGGCAATGATATTGTGCATGGAGGTATTGGAAATGACGTTCTTCATGGCGGAACTGTCAATGATATTTTAATTGGAGGTGCGGGAAATGACAATATGACAGGTAATGCTGGTGCCGATACCTTCAAATGGTCGCTTGCAGACAAGGGGGCAATTGGAGCACCTGCAACTGATACGGTAACGGACTTCAGCGCAGGGACCTACGCTGCTGGTGGCGATAGGCTCGATTTACGTGATTTGCTACAAGGTGAAAATCATGCCGCTGGAGTGGGTAATTTGGGTAATTATCTGCATTTTGTGAAAGGTGCTACTGACACAGTTGTGCATATTAGTAGCACAGGTGCTTTTTCTGGAGGTTTTAATGCTGCCAATGATCATCAGGTGATCACTTTGAGCAATATATTGCTGACTGGTGCCAACGACGTCGCGATCATTACAGATCTCCTCAATAAGGGAAAATTGATCGTTGATTGATTAAATTTTAGCGGAGTCAATTGATACTACCGTAAAAAGAAAAGGGCGATTATTCGCTCTTTTCTTTATGGCTTGAATCTAATTTATGGATTTTCAAATAGAGTTGTGATCAACAAAGAATGCAGCTTTCAACAGTGACAGGTCTAGCCATATTTTTTATGGAACGATGATTACTTTTATCTTCATCGTCTTAAATTTGTGCTGAGGCGTGTTTCACTAGGTACGTTGTTTCGTAATCAGTACGCAAATAGACGTTGCCTTAGTCTGATCGTATTAATTCATTAAACACATGAGCATCTATCTAACTCTTACATCTGAAAAACTTTAGTTTCCCCCTGGAGTAGCGTCAATCCGGTCTACTTTCGATATAGTTTTCTTCATCCATCCCAAGCCGTCTTCTGTGCGTCCGCGCGGACGGTATTCGCAGCCTATCCAGCCTTCATATCCGAGTTCATCGAGTAAATTAAACAGGTAAGGGTAGTTGACCTCACCCTGATCCGGCTCATTGCGGTTTGGAACGCTGGCTATCTGTACGTGGCCGATGCCGTCAAAGTGTTTTTGCAAACACATTGCCAAATCACCTTCGACGATTTGTGCATGATAAAAATCCATTTGTACTTTGACGTTGGGCTCGCCAGATTCTTCACGCAGGGCATGTGCCTGTGCCTGTGAATTGAGGAAGTAGCCAGGCATGTCGCGGCCGTTGATCGGCTCGATCAGCAGCGTTATGCCATGTTCGGCCACTGCGCACGCGGCATAGCGTAGATTGGCCAAATACTGTGCTCGATATATGCTTGGATCGGCACCGGCAGGCACTAGCCCTGCCATCATGTGCAGGCGTTTGGTGCCAAGTGCCATTGCATATTCGATCGAGCGTGCCACGCCAGCTTGAAACTCTGCATCACGGCCGGGCAGGGCCGCTATGCCGCGTTCGCCTGCTGTCCAATCACCCGGTGGTAGATTGAATAAGACATTTTCCAACTGGTTTTGTTGCAGCCATGAGGCGATCTGCTGCGGGTTATATTCATAAGGAAAAAGGAATTCGACGGCCTTAAAGCCAGCGATAGCGGCAGCCGTAAAACGGTGTGGAAAGGCGACTTCGTTAAACATCATACTCAGGTTTGCAGCAAATTTTGGCACGTGAATACTCCGGATAGATGTTGGCGTAGGGAGGGTAAATTTTTTTGTCGCAGAGATCGAGCTTGAAACCGTTTTTGAGTTAACGAGTTAGCAGTACGCCGCGAATTGCGGGCAACGCTTACTAATACAAAATAGTGTAATGGGTTCTCGGTTTTTCTAGGGAGCACATCATGGTTTTATGCGAAGCGTCAGTCTTTGCTCGCCAGTATTTTCTGATGCTTGGGTGCATCGCCAGACGACGCTAAAAATTCTAATTCAGTTCGAGGATACTCCAGCATAATTCTCAAAAGCGATCGGCCCAAAACGCAATACCGGTGCGGCTTGCAGGCCAGACAGGCTTGAAAGGCGCATGGAATATGCGCGCTGGGCATGTGCATTTTCTACGTTAATAGTTGCATCCTCTTCATGCTAAGTTCTCTATTTGTCGTGATTGCGCAGCATACCTAGACAATTCCGAAAGTGCTCAGTTGCTATCTGTAGACTGACCTATTATTGGCCCAGTTACTCCATCCACTCCAAGTTCCGACAAACTGGCCAATTCTGCGCTAGAGCTCACGCCTTCGGCAAATACCTGCAAGCCCATCCTGTGCACAATAGAGCCTATGCCTTTGACGAAGGCCTGATTGCCGGTATTCATGTCTATGCCGCGGATGAAGCCAGCATCGACTTTAACATAGTCAAGTTTAAGGTCGTGTAAGAGATTGATTTTGTCGAATTGCCGCCCAAAATGTTCTAAGCCGAGTTTGCAACCACTGACGCTGACATCGCGATGGAAGGCGCGGAACGCATCCAAGTTGGCAAATACTCCGTTCTCTGGTATCTCCAACCACAAACGCTTGCTGACTGCCGGGCGCGATAGCAGCAGCGCGCGTAGCTGCTCTCTGAATGCTGGATTTTGTATCGATTGCGCAGATAAGTTGATCGCGATATCATCCATCTGGCTATTTCGGCTCAACTCATTGAGCCCCAGGTTGATTGCTGCTAAATCGAGTTTATCAGTCAGCCCCAGACGTTCTGCAATCGGTAAAAAACGACCCGCAGGAAACCATTCGCCGCCAAACATTAAACGCAGTGCCGATTCAGTGTGTAGGGGGGTTTGAGAAAAATCGACCACTGGAAAAAACGCCAGTTTGACCCATTGCTGCTCAAGCGCACGCTCAATTAATTTAGACCACTCTTCGCTGCTTCTTGGCGCTTGTTCAATATTTAAGGGCGCAGCTTTTCGTACAGCATTCACTCCACCGATCTCAGCACTGGCGAGCGCTTCATCCACTTGTGAAAGGAGGGCTCCTGGGGCAATCCCGAACTCAAATTGACCATAGCCGATGAAGGCGGTGACTGGGTTATTTGGGATCTCAGCGAGTTCCTGAGTAATTGCTTCAAATACTGATGCGGCGACACTTCCCGCCTCAGTTTGCCGGAACAACAGGGCGAAATCAGTGCCATTCATGCGCGCTGCGAAACCCTCAGGTAGAGCACTGGCTTGCGCATTAAGTACGGTACCGAACTTCTTGAGTATGGTATCGACCTTGTTACGACCGAGTTGCTTATTGATTTCTGCTAAATGAGACAGGCGTAGCATCATCAGGCTACCGGCAGGCGCGTCTTCAGCCTCGACCATGACATGTAATTGGGCCATAAAATGGCTGCGGTTCGCCAGCCCGGAGACCAGGTCGGTGTTGGCTTGTCGGCGCAATGCCTCCAAGCGTTCGGCTTCTTCCGCGAACATCGATTTGAGCAAACTCACGGTTGAATTCATTGCCGTCGACAATTGTCGTAATTCTGGCACCTTCGATTCCGGAGCAATGATAAAGCGACGCTCGCTCATGGCATTGGCTTGAGCTATGACTGCACTCAGTGGTTTTCTCAAGCGACGTAAGATAAGGGTACCTAAATACCCTGAGATTAAACCGGACAAAGCCAGTGTCGCTATCATCTCTTTGGTGGATTGCCACAAGGTGAGGTAGGCAAAACTACTTTGTGTTACCAGTGATACCGTGCCCAATTGTTTCCATCCACTGCTAATTTGCGCCTGACCAGGAGTGGATAGAATCGGAAAGCTTTGGATAAACCACGCTGGAACCTTGGTTTTTTCAAGTGCGGCAACGCGTGTAATGATCTCTTTATCGTTGGCATCCCTAACGATAATCGAACTGTAGTGACCGCTGTCAAAGAGTGCGGCGATGACTAATTCAAGCTCAACGATATCAATCTCTTTTTGACTCAGTGAAAGCGCCAACACCGTCGCATTGTCGGCATTTTTCATGCGCAATTGCTCGTTAAGATAGGCGCGCGAATTAAGCGTGGAAGCCAGCAGGCTACCAATGGAAGCAAGTAAGGTACTGAGTATGATGGCAATCCAAAGTTGACGATACATTGACATTACACTTCCTTTTTAAAAAAACAAAAAAATACGCGCATCGTAAGTTTGCGCCGATTGGCAGCAATATGAAAATACGGTAGGCATTAATCAAATCCCTCACGGCGTGCACGTTCCAGCAGATCTTGCCAGCGGCTTAATCTGCTGGTTCCTCCTGGGCCAAGGGCTGCGTTGGCTGCGGCACCCGCAAACACGCCTTGGCCATTAAAACTGAAAACAGGGAATAAATCGTTGCGTCGTGACGCTGGTCGGATCTCCGAAATAAGATTATCAAGAATCAGAGGTTCGGTTTCACCTGAGGCGTAATATGCCAACACCATATGCGCTTGTTGTACATTGCTGGCAGGGCCACCGATGCGCGCCTTGACGTAAATGAGTCGTAACTGTTTATCGGGAATATTCATATTACGCAAAGTAAAATATTTGGCGATCACGTAGTCTTCACAATCGCCCTTTCCTTTGGCTAGGCTTTCCATAGGAGTGGCCCAATAATCGGATTGGCCCCACGCTTCCTGATCGTCGGTGTAGAGAATTTTTCGATTAAAAAAGTCATTCACCTTTTGCAATTTCGTCTCAATGGTCGCGTCGGCATAGCTTTGCATGATAGTGTTCCACTCTAGAAAAGCTTGCGGATTTCCGCCCAAGTTTTTTAAGGTGGATTGTGCTCGGCTCAGATCCAGTGCATTGCCAGGCGCTAGGACGAGCATCGCCAGAACTACGAAAGCCGATTTCAAAATTCTGAGCAATGAACGTAGAGGCGAGAACAAGTGAATATTTAAAAATAATTGAGATAAAAAATTGCAAGTGAGCTTATTGCCGCTTACAACGCGTGAATTTGACACTCACTATATATCAATCGCCCCCTAATTTCACTGCCACCATGCAACATTGTTTTAATATTAATTAAAACTCTCACTGAGTTCCTTAACAAGTTTACGCTCAAAAAAATAGCCCGTCAGCTATAAAAAGCGCGGGCTATTTGCTTACTCTATTGCCTTACCATTGCTTGGCATTTGGCGGGCCGTCTACCGTTTCATTGACGATCAACCAGGTACCACCAATTTCCTCCCAATAAAGGGTTTTTTCGAGAACGTCTTTGTAACTGGCAGACTGATAATCTTGATGGAAGCTGGTGGTCATATGCTTCTCGTCCTGAATCGCAACTTTTATATCAGTCAAATTGAGTGATATTTTTTGCGCGCCAAGCAAACGCGCTTTTCGTGCGGCTTTCCATGATTCGCGAGAAGTGTACTTTTTTGAATACACTTCAAAATACGCTTGAGGATTCATGCTTATCCAGGCCTCACGCCATTTCTGAAGTCCGTTGAGAACCACTGTTTTCGAGGCCGATAAATTTTGCGTGACGACTGCTACTGCGGCTGGCGCGGCAATTTTAGCGATCGCTAAAGGCACTTGAGCAATTTGTTCATTTGCACGTGCGTTTAAGGCCTCTTTATTCACGATATACATATCTGTCGCTTCTAAGGGGCAGTTCTGAGCGATCTCGTCATTGTCGTTTTTATTATCCAGATTCGGCAATAGACCAGCGTCTTGTTGAGCAATTCCAAGTGCACTATACAGCGAGCCCATACCTGCATGGGTCCTGGCATACGCATACAACAAGTCGTATTCGGCACCAACAAATGATCGCTTAGCCTGAAATAACTCGTTCTCGGTATCGAGTAAATCGAGCAATGATCGTTGACCAATATCGAATTGCTGACGATACGCATCGCGCGCTTTTTCTATCGATAATTGGTGTTGGTCTAGGTAACTTAACTGTTCAGTGAGTTTACGTGTGTCGTTAAATGCGATGACGACGGTCTGACGCACATCTCTACATGCTTTGTCGCGCTGATCTTGTGCCAGATTGATTAAGTCGGCCGATTGACGCACACGAGCACTGTCGCTACCACCGTTAAATAAATTCCAGGATAGAACGACTTCTGCCGTGTTGTTATTTGTCCTGCCGCTAATGCTATCAATGTTATTTCCATGCTCAGTTCTGGCTCGGAAATCAACTCGTGGTTGATAGCTAGCACGGCGCGCCTGTTGTGAACTTTGTACCGAGCGTATGTTTTCAATTGCAGCCAGCAGGCTAGGATGCTGTTTATTTGCTAAAGTCAGCGCTGCGCCGATATCGGATGGCATGTCCTTGGTAAGCAAAGCTGGGTTTTCTAAGTTTTTGCTGGCTTGCGTGCCGACCAGACGATGAAAGCGGGCACTGACATCATGTAGATTTGAGGTCTCGGTCAGCAAATTTGCTTCAGCTAAGGCAACCCGGCCAGATATTTGTTCCAGATCCACGCGGCGCCCGGCGCCTGCGCTTACCTTTCTTTGTATTTGTTCGAAAACCGTGCGGTGGCGTACGTAGTTATCTTCCGCCAGAGTAACTAATTTACGATAACGCAAAATATCCGAATATGCACGTATCACTTCCAAGGCGACGCTCTCGGATGCATCACGTAGTTCAAATAGTTTTACCAGTCGAGCATAGTCAAGACGTTTGACCTCGTTTCGCGTGGAGAAGCCATCGTACAGCATTTGATTTAGACTTAGAGTTGCGCCGCTACGATTAAAGTCGGATTTTCCCAAACGATTTTCGTTTTGGTCACGCCCTGCACCTGCACTAAGATTTACGCTAGGTAAATAGCCGCCAGCGGCCGCATCACGTTCAGAGCCAGCAGCTTGAAAGTTATGCCAACGTGCTAATACTTCCGGGTTGGAAAGAATTGCTTGTTGAGTTACATCTTTTAATGTTTGTACTTGCGCCGAGGTATACAGGGGTAAAAATGCCAGGGCCAATACTAAGTATTTTTTTCGTAAGAGTCGTTGCATGATTCGATCAAAGAATGAGATAAATTATTGATGAACCGAAACGTAACAGAATGTGAAAGTCTAGGGAAGCAATTGGGAAAAGAAATAACATTCCCTAACAAAAAAGCATCTTTTAATTTCCGTGTGGAAAATAATAGATGCTTTTTATAATTTCAAGTAATTTGTTTTTTTATGATGATGCCAGTTGCTCGAAGGCTTTTTCGGCTTGAGCAATTGTTTCTGTGATAATTTCATCATCATGCTGGGCTGAGACGAAACCAGCTTCAAAAGCCGAAGGTGCAAGGTAAACACCCGCATCTAGCATTAAATGAAAGAATCGATTAAATTTTGTGCTGTCGGTTGCCATCATTTCGGCGTATGAATGAGGAATGTTCTCAGAAAAATATAGCCCAAACATGCCACCTATTGAATCTGCACAAAAATTGATTCCCGCCTTGCGGGCTGCCTCCGATAAACCTGTCACCAATTTATTTGTTTGTGACGAAAGATGTTGGTAGAAGTTGGGTTCTTGAATCAATTTTAGGGTACTTAAGCCAGCTGCAACTGCCACTGGATTGCCGGATAAAGTGCCTGCCTGGTAAACTCGCCCTAAAGGAGCCATATTCGCCATGAGGTCAGCACGCCCGCCGAAAGCAGCCACTGGCAATCCACCTCCAATGATTTTACCTAGCGCAGTAATGTCAGGCTGAATACCATAAAGACTTTGCGCGCCACCTAATGCGACTCGAAACCCGCACATGACCTCATCAAAAATCAACACTGCGCCGTATTGTGTGCAAAGTCTACGCATGGTTTGTAAAAACTCTGGCGTTGCTTTAATAAGATTCATATTGCCGGCCACTGGCTCTACGATGACGCAGGCTATGTCTTTTCCTTGGGCTTTGAAGCAGTCTTCCAATTGTTGGCAGTTATTGTAATCCAGCACCAATGTGTGTTGTATGAAGTCCTCTGGAACGCCCGCGGAGGTAGGGTTGCCCAGCGTCAATAAGCCGCTCCCTGCTTTGACTAATAAGGAGTCAGCATGGCCGTGGTAACAGCCTTCAAATTTAATAATTTTGTCGCGACTGGTCGCTCCGCGGGCAAGCCTTAATGCGCTCATGGTTGCTTCGGTGCCGCTGGAAACCAATCGCACTTGCTCGATTGACGGCATTAATTTACATATTTCCTCGGCCATTTCTATTTCGCCTTCGGTGGGAGCTCCGAAGCCAAGACCACGTGCAGCTGCGTCTTGTACGGCTTTAACTACCTTTGGGTGTGCGTGACCAACAATCGCCGGCCCCCAAGAACCTATGTAGTCAATGTAACGCTTATCCGCAACATCCCAAAAATAGGCGCCCTCAGCACGTTGGATAAAACGAGGGGTTCCACCTACAGAGCGAAATGCGCGTACCGGCGAGTTAACGCCGCCAGGTGTTGTTTTTTGGGCTCGAAGAAATAAGTTTTCGTTTTTATCTAGCATAATTTTTTAAGCAATTTTAATGGTTATGAAAAATGGATCAGGGGTAATTACTCCTTGATGTGCGGGTAGCTGTCTATGGCCCAAAAGAAACGATTAGGAACCAACCGTCCCATTCCGAACCGTTGCGCATTGAGGAGCGCTGCGACGGTAAATTCCTGAGCCTCGTGTACTGCGTCTGACATTTTTAGTCCATTTGCCAGTGCTGCCGTAATTCCTGCGGATAAGGTTTCTCCTGCGCCTAGATACAAACCAGGTATTCGTTTCCAATGATCACTACGTACAATGCCAGTATCCGCGAAGAGCGTATTAACTTCTTCATCGCCAACACCCGGAATTCCAGTCACCAGGACATATTCGCAACCGGACGCGACCATATGCAGCGCATCTGAACTAATATCCTCATGCTTGTCGTTGCTATCAATCGTGCGCCAGCTTTCAGCGAGTCTAGATAGCTCAACGGCAGAGATAAGTAATAGGCTTGCTTGAGGAATAAGTAATTCTCGTATGGCTGTGAAGCAGTCGTCTTCTTCCGATTCATTAATTTGAGCAGTGGAACTAAACGGATCAAGAACCACCGGCATTTCGGGATAATCTGAAATGATTTCTGCAATGACAGTAATATTCTCTACACTCCCGATTTGACCGATCTTGATCGCGGTAATTTCCATATCTTCTAATAGCGTACGAGCTTGATCGCTAACCAGTTCTGCCTCTAAAGGGTGGATATTATCAACTTGAGAGGTGTCGCCTATCAATATCGCCGTCAATACAGGCAAGCCGTGACAGCCCATGGCAATGAATGTAGCAAGGTCAGCCTGTACACCTGCTGCGGCAACAGGATCAGACTCACCAAATGTAAGAATGAGTGGGGGGATTTGGTTTTGCACGTAGGGTAGATTAATATAGCGGTTTTTACTGAAATTGGTTGTTAGTGCTCAAAAATAATGGCGTTCAAGATTGTTTTTAACATTATCAAAATTTATCGCTCGATTTCGAGGGTAATTCAGTATTTTACTTGATTGAAGGATTTTAGTAGTGACTATTGATAAAGTGGCAAGTGAAGGGTTTAAAACGTGGATGTGCCTGATTTGTGGTTGGATCTACGAAGAGGAGCTTGGAATGCCGGACGACGGCATTGCTGCAGGGACCTTGTGGGCCGATGTGCCTATGAATTGGACATGCCCTGAATGTGGCGCACGTAAAGAAGACTTTGAAATGCTCGCGATTTAATAGCGCTTTTTTAGGTTTTTAAGCGCGACTATTGTATTGCTCTTTAAGTAATATTCAAGTTTTTATGTCATTTAGTTCCATCGTATTAAAAGCCGAAATGTTTATTGATGGAAAAAGATGGCGCAAAACGGGTAAATTTTGTTAAAGTGGTGAACGACTTTCAACCCAGCTAATCTGAGATAATCTTATGTCAACGTTGACAGGTAACGAAAACTTAAAAATCATGGTGATTGATGATAGTAGTACCATCCGTCGATCAGCGGAAATATTTTTAGGGCAAGTGGGATATAAAGTAATTTTAGCCGAAGATGGTTTTGATGCTTTGGCTAAAATCAATGACACTCATCCAGACCTGATTTTTTGCGACATACTCATGCCCAGGCTGGATGGTTATCAGACCTGTGCGCTGATTAAGAAAAGTGCTAAATTCCGTAATACGCCAGTAATCATGCTGTCATCTAAAGATGGTTTGTTTGATAGGGCGCGTGGGGCAATGGTAGGCTCCGATGAGTATTTAACCAAACCGTTTACGAAAGATAGTTTACTCAAAACGGTCCGTAATTACACCTCAGTGCCTCCGTCTAAATAATTTTAAGGCGTAAAAATGACTATACAAAAAATTTTAGTGGTCGATGATTCACCGACCGAACGTTATTTCTTGACTGATATTTTGGTCAAAAATGGCTTTTCTGTTTCTACCGCAGAAAATGGCGAAGAAGCATTGACGAAAATCAAAGCGGATAAACCACAGTTGATACTGATGGATGTCGTTATGCCGGGGCAAAATGGATTCCAAATTACAAGAGCGATCGCTCGTGATGTGGATACTCAGGATATTCCCGTAATTATCTGTACTAGTAAAAATCAAGAAACAGATCGTATTTGGGGTTTGCGTCAGGGCGCTCGGGATTATTTGGTGAAGCCCATTGATCCACAAGAGTTGTTGGCTAAAATTGCAGCTCTCGGTTAATTTGATTATTTTGGATAATTTATGAACCAAACTTTGCGTGAGTCAACGGCGACTGGTCTGAAGATACCAAAATCCGATCCGGCAGTGCGGCGTACTCGATTGCGCGAATTTCAGGCGCAGTTGATGGATCGCATGCAGGCAGCTCAACGTGGAACGCAGCTAAGGGTTAGTCAGTTAGGAATTATGATTGGTCAGTCTCGTTACCTACTTGATTTACGCGAAGCAGGGGAGATTGTTAGTGCGGGCAATATGGTTCGTGTTCCGCTTACCAAAGATTGGTACCTGGGATTGTCAAATGTGCGTGGCAATTTAACCAGCGTAGTTGATCTGGCTCGATTCGATGGCGGTCAGCCTACCGTCTTGGATTCCTCTTGCCGAGTGGTCGCATTTGCTCCTAGTTTGGCGTTTAATAGTGGTTTGTTAGTTTCTCAAGTTCTCGGTTTGCGTAACTCCAGTGATATGGAGACAGAATTCACCGCCGATACGGAAGTGGGTAGCGCAGCCCTTGAAAATAAGCCTTGGATCCTTGCGACACATCGTGATCAGGACGGCAAACTTTGGTTTGAACTTAGTTTGTTAATGTTGGTGCAAAATCAAGAGTTTTTGCACGTTGGTTTGTAATTTTTAATAAAATTAGTACAGTATTTCAATCGATTAGGAGACCTAGTAATGGCGTTTAAACTACCGTTTTTGTCCAAGAAAAAACAAGATAAAGAACTTGACCTAGAGGAAGATGGTGCGCGGGAGTTGACAAACGCTGCTGGCTCTATAGAAGAGGCTGCCAATGTCAAAATGCTGTCGTCCTCATCTGACTCGAGTGAGGTAATTCAAGGTGATGCACCGATCTCAAAAACAGCGGAGAATCATGCCGATGCGACATTTATTGGCGATGCGCTTGAAAAAGGCGGAGATGTTAGACTTCCACTTATCGGTCACTTACCCTTACAAAAACAAATACGCGTATTGTTGATTTCGATGGGCGTTGCTCTCTTATTGAGCGGTATTTTTGTTTACCTCAATGCAAAACAATCGGCATTGATTTCAACGCAGGCTCAAATTTCTGGCGATGCTTTGATGCACTCGCAGCGTATCGGTAAGGCAGCACCAAACGCGATTCAGGGTAATCCTGCTGCGTTTAAGCAGCTCGATGAAAGTCGTAAGGAACTAAACAGCGACTTAGTCGTTTTGCTGAGTGGCGGTGCGTACCAAGGACGCGATGTTGACGCTGCAGATGCCAAGTTGGAACCAGTGGTAAAAGACACGCAGAAAGCATGGAAAAATTCGGACAAGGCAGCTAAGACTATTTTGGATTTACGTAAGGAGTTGACTGGTTTCGGACAAACTCTCGAAAAATTAAATACTTTGTCGCCAGTGTTACTTGAATTGACTGAGCAAATTTCTACTTTGAAGTTGCAAGGTGGCGGCTCATCTCGAGAAATCGCCGCCTCAAGTCAGTTGGTCATGCTAACTCAGCGCTTAGGTCGTAGCGCGAATGAATTCTTGGTTGCTGAAGGTGTTAATCCTGAAACAGCTTTTTTGCTGGGCAAAGATACCAATACATTTCGCGATTTAGTGGATGGGTTCTTGAACGGCAGTGAAATCTTGCGTATCAGTGCAACCAAAGATGTCGATACACGTGAAAAATTGACTGAGTTGCAAAAAGTTTTTGCTGATTATCAAGTATCTGTTTCCAGTATTCTTGGAAATTTACAAAATTTTATCGGTGCGAAGCAGGCTGAACAATTGCTGTTTAATGAAAATGAAGATTTGAAACAAAGAATTACCAAGTTGCAAAAAACTTATACTTTGCAACAAGATTCGATAAACTGGTCTTTTTGGTTGATCTTGGTCAGCGCGGTAGCAGCCTTGTTAGCCGCGGTGGGTATCGCTATTGTATTGTTGCAAGACAGTCGTAATCGCACTAAGGAAGCGGATGCACGACGCAAAAATGCGGATATACAAATGTTGCAAGCGCAGAAGCAAGAAGAGGAAGCAAAGGCTGCGAACGATCAAAATCAGGCTGCGATTTTGCGACTGATGAATGAATTGCAAGAGGTGGCAGATGGAGATTTGACCGTTCAGGCCACGGTTTCTGAGGACATTACAGGAGCGATTGCCGATTCAGTTAATTACACGGTGGAAGAGTTGCGTGGATTGGTTGGGCGGGTTACCAATACCGCTGTTCAAGTTACATCTGCATCCTCACAAGCACAGGGCGTTTCGAATGATTTGCTGGAGGCCTCACATCAACAGTCGCGAGAAATTGCTGATGCGGGACAAGCAGTGACAGCGATGGCAAATGACATTACGGAGGTTTCTCGTTCTGCTAATGAGTCGGCTGAAGTTGCTCGTCAATCGGTTGCTGCTGCGGAGCAGGGGGCGCATGCCGTGGAGAACGCGATCAAGGGTATGAACGAGATTCGCGAGCAAATTCAAGAAACTTCAAAACGAATTAAACGTTTGGGCGAATCGTCGCAGGAAATTGGCGAGATTACAGAGTTGATTTCTGATATTACAGAACAAACTAACGTTTTGGCTTTGAACGCAGCAATTCAGGCCGCTTCCGCGGGTGAAGCTGGACGAGGTTTCTCAGTCGTTGCGGAAGAGGTTCAGCGTCTGGCGGAGCGCTCAGCAGAGGCGACAAAACAGATTGGTGCCTTGGTTCGAACGATTCAAACGGATACTCATGATGCTGTAGCTGCGATGGAAAAGTCCACTCAGGGTGTGGTTGAGGGTGCGAAGCTATCGGATGCTGCTGGTACCGCGTTGTCAGAGATTCGTAGTGTTTCGAATCGATTAGCTGAGCTGATTCAAGGTATCTCGTTAGCGACGGAACAGCAGGCAACTTCCGCAAATGGCGTAGCTCAAAACATTCAACATATTTTGACTATTACCGAGCAAACTCAGAGTGGTACTCAACAAACTGCGCAGTCGATTATGGAGTTGTCAATGTTGGCTGAAGAACTCAAGAACTCGGTTTCCCGTTTCCGGGTTACAGCCTGATTTTTCAGTCTTGGGCTGAAAATATTTCAGTCTGATCATAAATGCACGGCGGTAGGTTGCGGCCTATCGCCCTTTGAGTTTGCGGGGTACACGCATGACATCTAGTTTTTCTAATTCTCCAGAAACTCCCCAAGAGCAATTTGATATTGGTCCTTTGTCTTGGGTCATGGGAGAGGTGCGGGAAGCGATAAGCAATGCAGGGAAATTGTTATTAGATGCGACCTTACAGGACGCAGAAACACAATCGACTACCTTGCTTCACGCTAAAAGTTATTTGCATCAAGCGCATGGTGCGTTACAGATAGTCGATATTGATGGCGTATCCATCGTCACCGAAACAATAGAGGATTTAATTGATCGCTTGCAGTCTGGCCAGCTAGAAATTAGTCGTACGCACGTCGATGTTATTTCCGATGCTTTTCACGCGATCTTGTGTTACTTGGAAGATTTGCTAACCGGCTGCGCTCATCAGCCAGTTCGGTTGTTTCCTTACTATCGAGCCTTGTTGGAAATTAAAGGTGCGGAAAGAATACATCCTGCCGATTTATTTTTCCCCTCTTTGTCCGTTCATGAAAAAATCCCAGAGTTAACGTTGGTGCATCCAAATGCGCCCGTAAATTACTCAAATTTGCGGCAGCGTTTTGAGAAGCTCTTACTCACCGTCTTGACTGTGAAGGAGAATGAGCAACAGTTGGTCGCAGTTCGGGCTATGCATGATTTAATTAAAGAAATCGAGCAAGCTCAAAGCACTTCACAAGCAAAAGCATTTTGGTTGGTGATGCGAGGCTTCTCTGAGTCTGTCGCACAAGGTGCAATTGAAAATAAACAATATGTGAAGCAAATATTTGGACGAATTAATCTCCAAATTAGACGACTGGTTGACGGCGTTACGACTATTCCTGAACGCTTGCTGCGGGATGCCCTGTTCTTTATTGCCCAAGTTGATCAACCGTCGCCATTCGTCGCTCAAATTCTTTTGGCTTATGGTTTAAATAATCAGGTTCCGCTTGATTATGAACAAAAAAATTATGGGCAAATACCTGCAAATGTTTTAACTACTGCGAAAGAGCAATTGTCGTTAGTTAAGAATCTGTGGGGCCGGATTGCTAATGGTGATGTGGGACTTGCCGATAAATTCTCTCAAAAAATGAAAGACTTGGCAGAGTCGGGCGCTAGCTTGAATTCGCCTCCATTATATAAGTTGCTGCGTGAGCTTAGTGGAATAGCACGGCATGCCGAAAGCTCTCCAGACAGAAGTAAAATGGGACTGGAGCTGGCAACTAGTTTGCTTTTTGTTGAAAATGCATTGGAGCAGATTACCCATTTACCTGGCGATTTTTCAGAACGCGCGGACGAAATTGCAGCAAGACTACTTTCTGTTGTCTCTGGTGACGAACCTCCTACTCAAGCAAGTTGGATGGGAGATTTGTCTAGAGAGGCGCAGCAAAAGAAAACGATGTCTGTGTTAGTTTCTGAAATGCAAGTTAGCCTGCGCCAAGTTGAGAAAACTCTGGACGAATATTTTAGGGATGCTGCACATAGCGAGGTATTAGCACCTGTTGATGGAATTTTGCATCAAATTGGCGGCGCTTTGGCGATTCTTGATCAAGATGATGCAATGTTGGCAGTTGAACATGTTCGCATTGTGGTGAAACGGTTTGCGGATGACCAAGATGCGTTGAAAGTCGATACGGATTCAGAAGCGTACCGGAATGTGGCACAAAATATAGGTGCTTTGTCATTTTTTATAGAGACTTTACAAAATCAACCAGAGTTAGCTAAGAAGAAATTCAGTTTTGATTCTTCTGTAGGTGTGTTTCGTTCGAATTTGTTGGAAAAACAGGCTGAAAAAGAATTGCTCCCATCGATACAAATGGAGCCCGCTACGCCGCTTGCAACGATGATGACAGCTGAGCAAGAGTTAAGTAATCAGCAACATGAATCAGCTAGGCTTGCGGTCTCTCTGGTAGACGAGCCAAATAACCCGGAGTTGCAGGCGAAGTTAAAAGACTCCCTTGAGTCGGAGCGATCGGTCGCTATATTGTTGGACGACACTGACGCCAGTGCTCGGGCGAGAGTTGCTATTGATTTATTGGATAAATCAAATTTTAGCTCTTCTCCTGAAGATCTGAATAATATTGTTGTTGCTACTGCGCAGCTTACTAGTGCTCCGGAAATTTCATCTTCGGTAGATTTGCCAGTTAATGATGAAGCAATTGATGCAGAGTTGCTTGAGATATTTTTAGAGGAAGCAGAAGAGGTCTTGGAGTTCGTTCGCCATACTGTGCCTTTGTCTCGATTAGATCCGGCGAACCAAGAGCATCTTATTAGCCTGCGTAGATCTTTTCATACGCTAAAAGGAAGTGGCCGTATGGTTGGCCTAATGGTGTTTGGCGAAGCTGCGTGGAGTATCGAGCAAGTCATGAATTTATGGCTTTCTGAATCACGTGATGGCGCCGAGCCTTTGTATGCTTTGCTTGATCTAACCGAGCCGGAGTTGTCCGCATGGGTGGCTGACTTGAAGAAAACAGGTCAGGCCAATCGCTCTGGTGCTGCCATTATTGCGGCAGCCGAACGACTCAAAAATGGTCAAGATGTTGTTGAGATTGAATCTCAATCGAGCGCTGTATCTAGTGTAGAAATGCCGATGCTCGATGGCAGTGACGAGAAAACGTTAAGCGCGACCTACTTAAATGAAGAGCCTTTAGATGTTCAGTTAAAAGAACACATTGAGTCTCATATTGAAGTGACTCCTCTTGCTGAGACTCAGGTGGACGAACCTGAGGTTATTGCCGCGGCAGCACTTGAGTTTGATGAATTGGAAGATCTAGATTTTTCTCCATTAGAGTCCAAGTCCATTCCACATGCCGATACTGCTTTAGCAACGTTTATTGAGCCAGGATTAACGTCTGCTTTCACTTCTGAAGTTGAGGTATCCGGTAATTTCGATGAAACTGCTCACCCAATTACCGATGATTTTGTTTTAGATGAAGTGTTAGCTCATGAAGAAACATCGATTCAACTTGATGTTTCTCATTTCGAAGACTTGCCAGCTCAGATTGAAACTGCAGAAATTATCGATTTTTCTGACCTGTCGCGACCATTGCTGACTCAGGATGATAATGTTAAAAGGATTGGCGATATTGAAATTAGTCTACCTTTGCACACTATCTACATGGCAGAGACAGACGAAATCGTACGCTTTTTATCGCAAGATTTTGCGGAGTGGAGACATGAATCTTCAAGGCACGTTTCACGACATGCTGTGCATGCTGCACACTCGTTGGCAGGAAGTTCAGCAACGGTCGGTTTGATCGCTGCGCAGGAACTAGCGCATAGTTTGGAAATGGTATTGCAACGCGTCGAGCGCCATCCTGTCAGCCTTGAGTTTAGTGAGTTTGATGTGCTTGACCATGCGGTGGAGTGCTTAAAAGGCATGCTCAAAAAGTTTGCAGTATCTGAAATGGCACAACATGAACCGACAGAAATTCTGCAGTTGGAAAAACTACTCCAGGCGGTGATTATTCGTTCAGGTGTTGGTGACGATGAAGATGAATTTATTACCTCGACCAATGAGAGACTTGATCAGAGCATACTCGTAGCTGATGAAACATCAGAGCCAGACAGCGTATATGAAGTCAATGATACTGACGAATCGCTTGTTACTCAAACAGACGAAACATCTGCTGACGTTGAGCTCCTCGCGCCATTGCAATCCTTTGATGAAGTGGCTCATGACGATTTGAGCGTGTTGGAGGAGCCACAATTTGAAAGTGCGAACGCTACGGTAGCGCTAGTTCCTGATGCGGACGAATTGGTTTTATTGTCGGACTCTAAAGTAGTCGCCGAAACGGCATTGAATATCCATGACGACGAACCTCAATCTGACAATACGTTTGCTTCTGCTGTTACTTCGCCTGACTCATATGAAGTACCACCGTCGTCCTCAGAATTTGATGTAAAGCTGAAAGACGATTTAGATATAGATTTATTGCCCGTTTTTATAGAAGAGGGAAATGATTTATTACCTATGGTTGGGCAATTGTTGCGTTCATGGCAGCAACAGCCAGACGATGCATCTATACCGCAAGCGATTTTGCGACTTATGCATACAATCAAGGGTAGTGCCCGTATGGCAGGGGCTATGCAATTGGGCCAGCACACTCATGATATGGAAACCCGTATTGAGAGTTTGATGCATAGCGGTGGAGCTGTACGCCAACCATTGCTAGACGACTTATTGTCTAGGCATGATTACAGCATGCAATTGTTTGACCGTTTGCAAAATCCTACTGCTGCAGTTGAGAGTATCCCTTATGCTGAATTGAGTCCTGCCCAAGAGTTAGAACAATTCCAGGCATCCTTGGAGGCTGGCTCGCTTGATACACTGACCTCTGGTAATGACGAGTTGCCGGCATTTTCACCTGCAACCCCAATAAAACCTCTGGCTGCATCAAGATCGGTGATCGCCCCAGCGGTCGCGGCAAATACTCCGGCGGGCCCCGTTGCTTTGGTGCGGGTACGGGCGGATATTTTAGATCGCTTAGTTAATCAGGCTGGTGAAGTTTCAATTTCACGCTCGAAGTTGGAAAATGAGGTCGGAACATTAAGGTCTTCACTGATCGAACTGACTGACAACGTGAACCGTTTGCGTGATCAATTGCGCGAAGTTGAAATTCAGGCGGAAACTCAAATTACGTCACGTATGGCACATTCGGGTGATCGTGAATTTGATCCGCTAGAATTTGATCGTTTTACTCGCTTGCAAGAACTCACCCGTATGATGGCAGAAAGTGTTAGCGACGTTGCCACTGTGCAGCAAAACTTACATCGCACCATCGACGGTGCTACCAATGACTTGCATGTACAAGCACGTTTGACGCGTGAATTGCAACAGGATTTGATGCGGGTGCGAATGATACCGTTCGCTAGTATTTCAGAACGTTTATATAGGGTGACCCGCCAAACCTCCAAAGAGATGGATAAGCGCGTCAATCTTGACATTCGCGGTACATCAATTGAAATCGATCGCAGCGTTCTGGAAAAAATGGTCGGGCCGTTCGAACATCTGTTGCGTAACGCGATTGTGCATGGGATAGAGTCGCGCGAACAACGTCGTGAGAGTGGTAAGCAAGAGGTAGGCGAACTACTTATCGAAATTCGACAAGAAGGTAATGAGGTTGTTATTCACTTTACGGATGATGGACAAGGCCTGAATCTAGAGCGGATTCGCGACAAAGCCAAGACCGTAGGTCTGCTTAGTTATGACGATAGTATTAGCGATGCAGAGGTCGTTAATATGATTTTCGAACCAGGCTTTTCTACTGCAAGTGAGGTGACCGAGTTAGCAGGACGCGGCGTAGGTATGGACGTTGTACGATCTGAGGCGGCATCATTGGGCGGACGAGTTTCGGTTAATTCAGTCGAGGGCAAAGGTGCGCATTTCACTATTCACTTGCCATTGACACTTGCGGTAACGCAGGTGGTAATCCTATCTGCCGGAGGCAAGACCTTTGCCGTTCCATCCGTCTTGGTTGAGCAAGTTCAGCAGCTCAAATCAGTTGTTCTTACGAATGCATATAATGATGGCGGCATTATGTGGCAGGGGAGCCTGATACCAATTTACTTCCTCTCTAACATACTTGGCGAAAACGATGTCGTACCGCTGCCACAGCAGTACTCACCTCTGCTAATTATGAAGAGTGGTAACGATAGAGTTGCTATTCATGTTGATGATATTGTCGGTAATCGTGAGGTCGTGGTTAAGAATATCGGACCACAATTGGCGCGTATGCCTGGGATTGCTGGCGCAACGGTTTTGGGTTCAGGCGACATAGTCTTGATACTCAATCCGGTGCCGTTAGCGCATAAAATGGAACACGAGCGTGCGCGTCACCACGATCTGCAATTGTCTGGTGCCGCTCCAGAGTTGGGGGCAATCGCCAATCTTAGCGTGGATACTCCTAATGTAGAGTCTGTTCCGGTGCAGGGTTTGCGTACACAACATACGGTCATGGTCGTCGATGATTCACTTACTGTCCGACGTGTTACTCAGCGTTTGTTATTGCGTGAGGGCTATCATGTGGTCTTGGCGAAGGATGGTATTGATGCGCTTGAGCAGTTGCAATCGGTCACTCCAGATGTGATGTTGGTGGATATTGAGATGCCAAGGATGGATGGATTCGATTTGACTCGCAATATTCGTAGTGATGCGCGTACCAGTCATATTCCCATCATTATGATTACCTCTCGTACGGCCGATAAGCATCGCAATTATGCGGCCGAACTGGGCGTGAATGAATACTTTGGTAAACCATATCGCGAAGATGATTTACTCGGGGCGATCGCTGGCTTTGTTGGGAAAGAAGTTAAACCTAGCTAAATAGTAATATCTCTACAGAAAATGCACCGCTTTAAGCGGTGCATTTTTTTTGTCTATTTTTTGACTACTGCGTACCGAGCTAAGGTTGTTTTTCTAGCCTCATCATGGGCTATTATCGGAGCTGGATAATTCTCACCTAGAGTAATTCCCGCTTGTTTTAGGTTACTTACGCTCAGGGTCCAAGGCGCATGTATTTGCTTATTCTCCAGTTTCGCCAGTACTGGGATATAGCGACGAATGAATTTTCCGTCGGGATCGAACTTCTCAGATTGCGTAATAGGGTTAAAAATACGGAAATATGGTTGTGCATCGCAGCCGGTCGACGCTGCCCATTGCCAACCGCCATTGTTTGCCGATAGGTCAAAATCATTCAGATGGAGCGCAAAGTAGCGCTCCCCCCAGCGCCAGTATATCCCTAGATCTTTAACCAAAAAACAGGCCGTCACCATCCTTAGTCGATTATGCATATAGCCGGTATTGTTTAATTGCAGCATCGCGGCATCAATTAAGGGATAGCCGGTCTGCCCCTCACACCATGCGGTAAACAGTTGCTCAGCGTGGGGGCCACTCTCCCAAACAATGGCATCGTAATCAGGTTTGAAGGCGTGATCGATTACGCGTGGATGATGCTGCAAAATCATAAAGTAAAAATCTCGCCAGATTAATTCGGATAGCCAAACTTGCGCTCCCTGTATAGCGTTACCTGTTCTAATGCAGTTGATCGCTTCGCGCACCAGATGACGAATAGACACCGTACCAAAGCGTAAATGCACCGATAAATAGGAGGGGCCCTTGATTGCAGGAAAATTTCTGGCAAGTTCGTAATTGTGTATTCGGGATAAAAAATCCTCGAATAGAATTGCACCAGCTTTCATCCCGCCTTGTAATCGAAGTTCGGATTGATCAATAGTGACAAAGCCCATTTTTTTCAAATCGGGGATTTCGCTGCTGGCATATTTACTCAGTTTTTCAGCGTAAACATGTACAGGATAGGGTTTGCAATAAAAATCATCAGCTTGGGCCAGAATTTTTTTTAGCCATGCATTTTTATATGGAGTAAAAATCGAAAATGGTGTGCCAGCTTGACTTAACACTTCGTCGTTTTCAAAAATGACCTGATCTTTGAAACTCAAAAAACTACAATTAAACTCAGCTAAAAGTAGCTTGATTTGAGAGTCGCGTTGTATTGCCTGGGGTTCATAATCATGATTTACCACGACTGCTTGGGCTTGTAGTTCTAGGGCAAGTTTGGGAATCTCTTGCTCTGGATAACCGTAGCGAACGATTAAATTACCCCCCATGCTTTCTATTTCAGCAGCAAGCTCACGCACACTTTGATCGATGAAATGTACGCGTCGGTCTCTGCGCGGCAGTAAATCAAGTATATTTTTATCAAAAATAAATACGCAGTAGACAGACTGGCTTTGTTTTAATGCGGCATAGAGGGCGGCATGGTCAAAACAGCGCAAATCGCGTCTAAACCAGACTAAGCTGGTGCTTAGCGAGGGTGGTATTGGCTTTGTCATATATTTTTGTAGGGTGCTATTGAGGCTAGGCTAGGTAGAGATGAATTTTTGTAGATCTCTAGGCGAAATCGAGTCCGAACACCATAGCACACATCGAAAAAGCACGTAAAAATGCTAAAATGTCGGCATGGCGAAGCAAATTACCTCTATCCACACCAATTTATTTGGCGCACAAGGCACCTCGAACGTTGGCGTTTCGGCTGCTGTCGGCTTGTCCGCCGAAAAGTCGCGATCAGACGACCTGAATTTAAGTAATCATTTTTTGATTGCCATGCCTTCTATGTTAGATCCAATGTTCGGTGGCACTGTGATCTATATTTGCGAACACAATGCCCGTGGCGCGATGGGTTTAGTCATCAATAAACCGACCGATATGACAGTCGCTGGATTGTTTGATAGGATAGATTTGAAGTTGGAAAATATTCCAGATTCTCACCCTATGGGTAAGCACCCCGTTATGTTTGGTGGACCGGTGCAGGATGATCGCGGCTTTGTCTTGCACGCACCTATAGGGAAATTTTCTTCTTCTCTGAAAGTGACCGATGAAATCGCGTTTACTACTTCCCGCGATATTCTAGAGGCGGTGGCTGCAGGTGAGGCACCGGAACGCATGATGCTCAGTATCGGTTATGCAGGGTGGAGTGCCGGGCAGTTAGAGCAAGAGATACTGGACAATGGCTGGTTAACGGTCGCTGCGGACATGCATATTTTGTTTGATTTGCCTTTAGAAGAGCGTTTTGTCGCCGCAATGAAATTGCTGGGTATCGATCCTTTGATGTTGGTAGCTGATGCGGGGCATGCTTGATGTCCGAGTTGTCTGGAACCATTCTGGCTTTTGATTTTGGATTAAAACGTATTGGTGTCGCAGTCGGTAATACCTTATTGAAGCAGGCAGAACCGCTGGCGATTATCAGTGCAGCTACCAATGACGGCAAGTTTTCTGAGTTGTCCAAGTTGATTTTGTCATGGCAACCGGTCTTATGTGTGGTGGGCTTACCCATGCATCCAGATGGCGCTGCACATGAAATGACGCAACGCTGTCAAAGATTTTCCCATCAGTTGCAAGGACGGTTTTCCTTGCCTACCGTGTTGGTAGATGAACGCTACACTTCTGCAGTCTTGAATGCGAAGCGCGGTGAGAGGATAGATGACCATGCCGCTGCGCTCATTTTGCAACAATATTTTGATCAAACATCATGACTACTATGAAAACCTCTCTAGATGCGGAAGCCCTGTATCTGCAGTTGCTGGCCCAGATACAGACTCAGACTGCAGACATACAAAAATTGGCGATCGTTGGCATTTATTCTGGCGGTGCCTGGCTGGCGCAAAGACTTGCTAACGATCTTGGTAAGGACGAGGCCTTGGGCTATATTGATGTGTCGTTCTATCGGGATGATTATGCAAAAAAAGGCTTACATCCCGATGTGAAGCCTACCAAAATCCCTTTCGATGTAGATGATGCCACCATCATCTTAGTCGATGATGTGTTGTACACCGGGCGCACCACCCGTGCCGCAATCAATGAATTATTTGACTATGGCCGGCCAGCAAAAATTTTGCTAGCCGCGCTGGTTGATCGTGGCGGTCGTGAGTTACCGATCGCTGCCGATTTTGTCGCTTACTCCGCTAACTTTGACCCTACTTCTTCCGTTCATCTGCAGCGTGCAGTGGATGGGAAACTGAGCCTTTCGATCGATCATGCATAATCCCCAACTCAATAAACACGGCGAGCTTCAGCATTTGCTAAGCATCGATGGTCTGCCTAAGTCCATCGTCAATCACATTCTCGATACCGCATCTTCCTTTGTCAGTATTGGCGACCGAGAGCTAAAAAAAGTTCCTTTAATGCGTGGTAAAAGCGTTTTCAATTTGTTTTTTGAGAATTCCACGCGCACCCGCACTACCTTTGAAATCGCCTCTAAGCGCTTGTCGGCCGATGTGATTAACCTCAATATCGCGGCATCTAGCGCGAGCAAGGGCGAGTCTTTGCTCGATACCATCGACAATCTGGCTGCCATGCACGCCGATATGTTTGTAGTACGTCACGCCACCTCAGGTGCGCCTCATCTGATTGCCAAGCACCTCAACGACACCAAGCAGCATCATGTGCATGTGGTGAATGCCGGCGATGGCCGACATTCACATCCGACTCAGGGTTTGCTGGACATGTACACGATACGTCATTACAAGAAAGACTTCAGTAATTTGACGGTGGCCATCATCGGTGACGTGTTGCACAGTCGTGTTGCCCGCTCTGATATCCATGCGCTGACTACTCTGGGTGTACCTGAAGTGCGCGTCATAGGACCGCGTACCTTGCTACCGGGTGGGCTGGAGCAAATGGGCGTCAGAGTGTTCAATAATATGAATGAGGGCTTGAAGGGCGTCGACGTAATCATCATGCTGCGTTTGCAAAATGAACGTATGAATGGTGCCTTGCTGCCATCCGCGCAAGAGTATTTTAAGAACTACGGCCTGACTCCAGAGCGTCTGGCGCTGGCCAAACCGGATGCCATCGTAATGCATCCCGGCCCTATGAATCGTGGCGTAGAGATTGATTCTGCGGTCGCCGATGGCCCGCAATCGGTGATACTTTCGCAGGTTACTTTTGGTATCGCAGTGCGGATGGCGGTCATGAGCATCGTCGCTGGCACTAGCGGCGAGTAAGGAAAACAAGAAGATGAAAATTCATATTACGAATGCGCGTGTGATCGATCCTGCCAGCGGCACTGATGTCGTGCAGGATGTGTTTATAGCGGCCGGTAAGATCCTTGCAATGGGCCAGGCTCCACATGATTTCAGCGCGAATAAAGTGATTGATGCGACCGGTTTGGTGCTTGCCCCTGGACTGGTTGATTTAAGTGCGCGTTTGCGTGAGCCTGGTTTTGAATACAAGGCTACCTTAGAATCGGAATTACAAGCCGCCATGCGCGGTGGTGTGACTAGCTTGGTCTGTCCGCCCGATACCGATCCTGTGCTGGATGAAGCAGGCTTAGTTGAGATGCTCAAGCAAAGAGCGCGCTTGCAAAATAAGGCCCACGTCTATCCTTTGGGGGCATTGACGCTGGGTTTGAAAGGGCAGGCACTTACTGAAATGGCGGCCCTCACTGAGGCTGGTTGCGTCGGCTTCTCACAAGCCGAAGAACCTATAGAAGACACCAATGTTTTACAGCGTGCCTTGCAATATGCCAGCACCTTTGGCTACACGGTGTGGTTGCGTCCGCAGGATGCCTTTATCGGTAAGGGAGGGGTTGCTCATAGCGGTCCCTTGGCTACGCGTTTGGGCCTCTCTGGCGTGCCGGTGATGAGTGAAACCATCGCCTTGCATACCCTGTTTGAGTTGATGCGTTCTACTGGGGCCAGGGTACATTTGTGCCGTATCTCGTCCGCTGCTGGTCTGGAGCTGGTGCGTCAAGCGAAGCAAGAAGGTTTGCTATTGAGCTGCGATGTCGGCGTCCACCATGTGCATCTGACCGATGCGGATATTGGCTATTTTGATTCGAATGCCCGTATGACGCCGCCTTTACGCAGTCAACGTGATCGTGATGCGATACAGGCAGCTTTGCGCGATGGCACTATCGATGCGATTTGTTCAGACCACACACCGGTCGATGATGATGAGAAGTTGTTGCCGTTTGCTGAGGCTTCACCAGGCGCGACGGGTCTTGAGTTGCTCCTGTCCTTGGCTTTGAAGTGGGCTGAAGATAGTCGCGACACAGTTAGCTTGTCACAGGTCTTAATGAAAATCACCCACGCACCAGCGCAACTTGCGAACCTACCATGCGGTCAAATCGCGGTCGGTCAAATCGCCGATCTGTGTTTGTTTGATGCCACTCAGCGTTGGACGGTGGCCGCTAGTGCCTTGGTTAGTCAGGGTAAGCACACACCATTTCTGGCGTATGAATTGCCGGGCGTGGTAAAGGCAACCATCGTCGCAGGTCATCTGGCTTTTGACGCTCTGAAGTAAATCTTAATCTTTAATCTATAATTTTAAGTTGAGAAATGGGGAGTATGCGTAACTCCTCCCCGTTTGCGCATTGTTATTGCGCGCAATTTTAAATAATTACCTATACTCCTGGTGAGTATGTACCTAGAGGCAGTGCATGGTCGCTTGGCGTTTGATATGTTTGATGTCCCATCTCCTGGTGGGTTTGTTGATAGGTGGGGTATGCTTCCCCTTGAGTAAAGTTGCGACTCATGAGCGCTTAATACGCTGGTGGTCTGGGCGTTTACTTGCGATCTGCCGGGTGCAATTGAAATTCATTGATTGCAGTGAGGGCACCGCCGTGTCACGTGCGCTGATCGTCTCTAACCATGTGTCATGGCTGGATATTTTTGTCATGAATGCGCAACAGCCCTGTTATTTTGTCGCTAAATCCGATATCCGTAGCTGGCCGATGATAGGCTGGCTTAGTCAAAAAGCCGGAACAATTTTTCTTGAGCGCGGCAAGCAAAGGGAAGTAAGGCGCATCTATGAAGGCTTGGTGCAGCAGATCCATGCCGGCAAGCGCATTGCATTTTTTCCTGAAGGGACTACGGCTGCACAAGGATCAATTTTACCTTTTCATGCGAATCTGTTTGAGGCTGCGATTGAGGCGCAAGTACCGATAGAGCCTTTCTCTATCCGCTATCTCGATGCCAGTAACAAGCTACATCCTGCGGTCGATTTTATTGGCGAGATGACGATAGTTGAGAGCATGCAGGCAATCTTAAAGGGTGGTGAAATTACCGCAGAGCTGCGTCAGTTACGCTCCATTAGTACAGAAGATGCACACCGCCGGGAAATCGCACTAGCTGCGCGACTGGCGGTAGCGCAAAGTTTAGGCATAGAGATAAAAGCCTAAAAAAACTTAAAAAAACGCCAGCAACACGCTGAGTGTAGGCTTGCGCGATTACTTGGTTTTTCCCGGTGGCAGTTGCTGAGGGCATTCCACTTGCAGTAAATCTCGGCCAGGCAGGGAAATGGCAGTCAGTTTGCCACCCCAGACGCAGCCGGTATCGAGGCTGATCAGGTCCGGGCGTAGTACTAAACCTAGCGTCGACCAGTGCCCAAAGATTACCGTGTGATTTGCGCTTTTTCGGTTCGCAATGTCAAACCAGGGGGCAAATCCTGGTGGAGCATTCGCCGTGCCATCCTTACTGGCAAAATCCATCACGCCATCGCCGCTGCAATAGCGCATGCGGGTGAGTGCGTTGATGATGCAGCGCCAACGCTCGCTTCCTTGTAAGGCATCGCTCCAGCGATCAGGGGTGTTGCCATACATCTCACGTAATAAACCCAGCCAGTCAGAACCGCGCAGTATCTGCTCTACCTCTTGCGCCAGGTTGAGAGTCTTCTCTATGCTCCAAGCAGGAAAAAGCCCTGCATGCACCAGTAGATGGCCTTGTTCTAATATAGCTAGCGGCCGATGACGTAACCAGTCTAGTAATTCTTCGCAGTCCGGTGCCTTTAAAATCTCGTCCAGAGTATCGCTTTTGTGGCTTGGACGTATGCCATTGGCGACAGCCAGCAAATGCAAATCGTGATTGCCCAAGACGCTGTCCGCGCGCGCGCCCATGGCCTTGACCAGCCTTAAGGTCTGTAGTGATTTAGGACCACGATTGACCAGATCGCCAGCAAACAAAATCTTTGCTGTCGGTGCTGCAAGTGCGATTAACTCTAGCAATTGCTCAAGTTGATCGCAGCATCCTTGTATGTCACCGATGACATAACAGGTTTGTGGCGAATTTTTTAGGGTGCTCAATGTTCTGCACCTAAACGTTTAGCTTCTGATCTACTCAGTAAGGCGCGTTGTTTTAGTTGTTCGCGCAAGCTGCCCGTTATCATGGTGGGCCATCCTATCAGATGTTGTTCGGTAATTTCGGCCAGCGCGCGCAGCCATTCTGGAGATTCATTCAAACAAGGAATATAGTGAAATTCTTTACCGCCAGCTTGCAAAAAGTCATGTCGCACTTCCATCGCGACCTCCTCCAGAGTTTCGAGGCAGTCGGCAATAAAGCCCGGACACACAACGTCTATACGTTTTATTCCCTGTTTTCCCAATTCCTGCACGGACGTAGCGGTGTAGGGTTGCAGCCATTCAGCGCGTCCCAGTCTAGACTGGAAAGTGACCATGTACTGATCTTTGTTTAAGCCCAATTGTTCGGCCAGCAAGCGCGCAGTTTTGTAGCACTCGCAGTGATACGGGTCGCCCCGCATTAAAAAGGCTTTTGGCAAACCATGGAAACTCATAACCAGTTTGTCTGGCCGCCCATTGCTTTGCCAGTAATGCAGGATAGAGTGTTTCAGTGCCTGAATATAGGCTTCATGGTCATGATAGTTTTTGATAAAGCGCAGTTCAGGAATATTTCTCACTTGCTGATAATGGCTAAATACTGCGTCGAAATTAGACGCTGTGGTGGTGGCAGAGTATTGCGGATACGCTGGCAGTATCAGTAGGCGCTCATAGCCTTCAGCTTTAAGTTTAGTCAGCACTTCCGGGATATTGGTCGATCCATAGCGCATGGCATAGGTGACTTTCACTTCGTGACCACGTTCACCGAGATAACCTTGCAGTAATAAGGCCTGCTTTTCCGTATGGATTTTCAGAGGGGATCCATCCTTACTCCAGATGGACGCATACTTGGCTGCCGATTTGCTAGAACGAAATGGCAGTATGATCAGATTGAGTATCAGCCACCAAACCGCCCTGGGGATTTCCACCACTCTATGGTCCGATAAGAATTCTTTTAGATAGCGTCGTACCGCTGCCGTGGTCGGGGCATCGGGGGTGCCAAGATTAATTAGTACGACTGCGGTTTTGGCGATCGTTCCGTGAGCGTAGGGCGGCTCTTTATGAAAGGGCATAATATTTTTCGTCTTAACTTTTTTGATGTTGCGTTTGAACTTAATTGAACTGTTTCACTTGCAGCTAAGACGCTAACAATTCTCTGGCATGTTTGCGCGTGGTCGCTGTGATTTCTATGCCGCCTAACATGCGTGCGATTTCTTCGACTCTTTGCTTGTTGTCCAGGTTGTCTATGCGCGATACCGTGCGACCTGCATCGTTGCCCTTGCTGACTTCGAAGTGATGGTTAGCCTGGCTCGCCACCTGTGGCAAGTGAGTGACGCATAAGACCTGACGATCTTGGCCCAACCGTTTTAGTAGTCGGCCAACTACCTCAGCCACACCGCCCCCGATACCGCTGTCGACTTCATCGAAAATTAAGGTGGGGGTCGCGGTCGCGCAAGACGTAATGACGGAAATGGCCAATGAAATGCGTGCCAGTTCACCACCAGATGCCACCTTCGCCAACGGTCTGGCTTGCACTCCTGCGTGTCCTGCAACCATAAACTCTATTTGCTCTACCCCGGTTGAAGTCGCTTCGCAAGGGTTGAGAGCGATGTCAAAAGATCCGCCTGCCATACTCAGGTCTTGCATCGCGCTGCTGACCGCTTTCGCTAGATCTTGCGCCACCTTAGCGCGAGCCTGACTGAGTTTTTTTGCCTGGGCTAAGTAGCTCTGCTGCGCTTCTTGTTCCTGAGCTTTAAGCGCAGCGATATCTGAGATGCCGGATAATTGGTGTAACTGTGTAGAGAGCGTTGCCAATTCCTGATGCAGTAATTCGGGAGCTAGATGAAAGCGCCTTGCCGTGGCGTGCAATACTTCGACTCTGGCGTCGACTTCGCGCAGACGTGCAGGGTCGAGCTCGACGCGGCCTAAATAATCATTGAGTGCATAGGCACTCTCTTGCAAGTTAATGCGCGCCGAATCGAGAGCTTCTATCACGGGCGTCAATGCAGCGTCGTAGCTCTGCAATTTAGAGAGTTTTTGGTGTAGCGAAGTGAGTTGAGACAACATAGGATGCTCAGATTCCGAGATCAGATCGGCGGCTTCTTGCGCACCCTCTAACAGGCTGGCAGCATGTGCCAGCCGGCTGTGTTCGTGACTGATGGATTCCCACTCGCCAGGTTTGACCTGGAGTTTTTCTAGTTCACTGACTTGCCACTCCAGACGTTCTTTTTCTAGCAGAATATTTTTAGCATTGCTTTCAAACTGCTCGCGTTGCTTGCTTACATTCCGCCACTGTTTAAACAGCGTGCTTATCGCTATGACTTGGTTTTGTAAGCCCCCCTGCATATCGAGTAAGTCACGTTGAGCATAGGCTTTTAAGAGAGATTGATGGGCGTGCTGACCATGGATGTCGACTAACATATCGCCCAATTCACGTAATTGAGATGCGGTGGCGCTACTGCCGTTGATGTAGGCTTTGGAACGACCGGCATTGTCTATCACTCGTCTGAGCAATAATTCGTGTTCTGGATCGCTGAAGTCATTTTCTTCCAGCCACTGCGCGCTTTGCTGGTTGATAGAAAACGCGGCGCAGATATCCGCTTTGGCGGCACCTTCTCTGACCATGCTGGCATCGCCACGACCGCCCAGCGCTAACGCCAGTGCGTCAATTAAAATAGATTTTCCAGCACCGGTTTCTCCTGTGAAAACGGTAAATCCATTTGAAAATTCTAGTTCTATCGCATCAACGATAACGAAATCACGTATAGCAAGCGTGCGCAGCATAGGGTTTGACTGGAGAAGGTTGAGGGAAATTGAGTTGCTGGAAATTAAAACGGACAATAGTGCGGTAACATCGTAAGCTAAAAACTAGCGCTTATTTTAACGTAAAGCGCCTTCCACCGAGGGATACTCATTCCAGTGCAATTTTTCTCTTAATGTATCGTAATAATTCCAGCCTTGCGGGTGCAGGAAGGTGACCGTATGGGCTGAACGCTTGATGATTATCCTATCCTTGTAAAGTAAGCTGGCGAAGGATTGCATATCAAAATTGACGCTGATATCACGTCCGGCCACGATTTCTATGCAAATCTCGCTAGAGTCAGGCAAAACGATAGGGCGATTGGACAGCGCATGTGGTGCGATAGGCACCATGACGATGCCCGATAAACTTGGGTGCAGTAGAGGGCCGCCAGCCGATAGAGAATAGGCCGTAGAGCCGGTCGGGGTGGAAACAATCAGGCCGTCGGAACGTTGATTGTACATAAACTGCTGGTCAACATCGACCCGCAATTCGACCATGCCAGAGCCTGCGCCACGCGAAACTACGATATCATTGAATGCCATGCCGCTAAAAATCTGATTGCCATCGCGTATTACGATTGCTTGCAATAAACTGCGGCGCTCAGAAACGTATTTTCCATCTAGCATTTCCGCGATGACGGGTATCATGCGCTCCAGAGGGATGTCCGTAATAAAGCCCAACCGGCCTTGATTAATGCCTATCAACGGGACATTGTAAGGCGCCAGTTGACGCGCTATTCCCAGCATAGTGCCATCGCCACCGAGGACGATGGCGGCATCCGCATATTTGCCAATTTCTGGCGCGTCCATTTGGTTGAAATTCCTCAGATCCATGTTGAGTGCTGTTTCTGACTCTAGCACTACGGTATGTCCGGCATGGTCCAAAAAATTTGCCAGTTCTATCAGGGACTCGGTAATGCCTGGGGCATTGTACTTACCGACTAGTGCGATAGTTTTTGCAGGAGAAGTCATAAAGTACGTGGATTGATCGCAAAGATGAGCCAGATTAGAACATAATTACTCATATTGTGAATATCAAAAGTGAGTAAGTATGAGTATTAAAGCGGTGCTGTTTGATCTGGACGACACTTTGTGGCCTGTGGAGGCCGTCATTATGCAGGCCGAACTGAGCTTACATCAGTGGATGGAAGTTCATGTGCCTGAAGTTGTTCAACATCATACGATAGAGAGTTTGCGCAAACGCAGGCAGGCTTTGGTGAGAACTAATCCGCGCTTCGAGTATGATTTATGGGCGCTTCGGCATACCATGTTAAGTCAGGTGTTTCGTGAATTTGGCAGCGATCAAAGTTTGGCTGATCAGGCCATGGCTGTGTTTGCTGACGCGCGCAATAAGGTGCAATTGTATGATGAGGTCATTCCAGTGTTGAGTCAGTTGCATGCTCAGATCTTGTTAGGCTCAATCTCGAACGGCTTTGCTGATTTACAGGCGATAGGTTTGGCGCAGTATTTTAAGGTGTCGTTGGCCGCGCATAGTTTTGGTTGCGCCAAGCCTGATCCGCGTATTTTTACAGCCGCCTGCGCCGCCTTAAATTTATTGCCTCAGCAAGTTTTGTTTGTGGGGGATGACTTGGCTTTGGATGTCGCAGCAGCGCAGCAGGTAGGAATGCAGGGCGTATGGATGAATCGTCGATATTTAAAGCCCGAAGAAACGTCTCATCAACACGTCAAGCCGGATGCCACAATTTCGAATTTGAATGAAATTTTTACTTATCTGTAATGATGCAATCTGAACATTTATGAGCTCCAGACGCACAGAGTATTTCCGATTTTTTACTTAATATTTTTTGATCAAATACTTATGCAACTTGATAATCGTGCACAAACCCTGCTCAAGGCTCTGGTGGAGCGCTATATCGCAGATGGACAACCAGTCGGTTCGCGTGCCTTGTCGCAAATATCCGGGCTAGAATTATCGTCGGCCACCATACGCAATGTGATGGCCGATCTTGAGCATATGGGCTTTGTCACTAGCCCACATACTTCGGCGGGGCGGGTACCGACACCGCGTGGTTATCGCGTTTTTGTCGATCAATTATTGACGGTGCAGGTGATTGATGAGGCCGCTCTGGAGTCGCGCTTGCAGTCGCGTATTTTCTCCACTCCACCGCAAAAAATTATTGCCAATGCAGCCCAGGTATTGTCGTCCTTGTCGCAGTTTGCAGGAGTAGTCATGACCGCGCGTCAGGAGTCTATCTTTCAGCAGGTCGAATTTTTACGTTTATCTGAAAAACGTATCTTGTTGGTCGTAGTCACTCCCAGTAAGGAAGTACACAATCGCTTACTGCTCACAGATGTCGATTACAGTCCGTCTCAGTTGGTGCAGGCGGCCAATTATCTGAATCAAAATTTTGGCGGGCTTAGTTTCGACGATGCGCGCTTGCGTATCAATACTGAGTTGCGGCAATTGCGCGACGATATGTCGCGCTTAATGCAGGCAGCGGTGGAAGCTGGAAGCGATGCCATGGCTGAGCACGCGGACGATGTTGTGATCTCGGGTGAACGCAATTTGTTGAATGTGGCAGATCTATCGTCGAATATGACGTCTTTGCGTAAGTTATTTGATATGTTTGAGCAGAAAACTGGCTTAATGCAATTGCTTGATGTATCGAGTAAGGCTACTGGAGTACAGATTTTTATCGGTGGCGAATCCAATCTAGTGCCTATGGATGAGATGAGTGTGGTGACTGCGCCGTACGAAGTTAATGGTAAAATTGTAGGCACATTGGGGGTGATAGGGCCGACCCGCATGGCTTATGAAAGGGTAATTCCGATTGTCGATATTACCGCCAAACTTCTATCTAATGCACTTAGTCATTAAGTAAAAATACGAGAAATTTATCAATCAATAATGGACTTCTATGTTAAATAATAAAGATATTTCCATACTGATAGTTGACGACAGTGATATTACCCGCGAAACATTAAGAGTGATCTTGAGAAGCGAGGGATACGATTTAGTGGGCGAAGCTACCGATGGTGATGTCGCGCATGAAATGGCGATTAAATTCAAACCCAATATTATTTTGCTTGATGTCATCATGCCTAAGGTCAGCGGTTTAGAGGCATTAAAAAGTATTAAGCTAGTTATGCCTGAAGTGCTGATTTTGATGGTGACCGCAAATAAGGATCAAGAAACGGTGACTGAGGCTGTACATGCCGGGATCAGTGGGTATATCGTTAAACCATTTAATGCGAAAAAAGTGCTAGATGCGGTAGCGCAAGTGGCGACAAAAATTCGTCAGCAGCGCCAGGTCGCTCAATAATATCTGACGTGAATACGATTTAAATAGAAGCCTGAAAAGCTTAGTTTTTTCTGTTTTTTGGGCCGCAACCAGGCTTGGAGCAATATCCGTAAAGCGCTAAAGCATGATCTGAAATGGTAAAACCTTTAGTATCTGCGATTGCTTGCTGTCTACGTTCTATTTCCTCATCATAAAATTCTTCGACCATCCCACAATTGAGGCAAACCAAGTGATCATGGTGCGAGCCTTCATTTAATTCAAAGATAGCTTTGCCGGTTTCAAAATGATTGCGGTGTAATAAACCGGCTTGCTCGAATTGTGTCAATACCCGATAGACTGTGGCTAAGCCCACGTCCATATTTTCATTCAGCAGGATCTTATATACATCTTCCGCTGTCAAATGGCGGACTGTGCTGCTTTGGAATATTTCTAAGATTTTCAGGCGTGGTAAGGTTGCCTTTAATCCGCTAGCTTTGAGGTTGGGAGTGCTATTCGTCATGTTTTCGGTAAAATAATTACTATCTGCTTTATGATATAGGGTTTTGGCGACTGCTTAATATTTATATTGCCATCTTATCTGAAATTTGCAGCCCCTACATTTTTGCTCAATATATTGAGGTTATCTATGCGATTGATGTTTTGTAAGAAATCCCACCACACACTAGGCGCATTGCTTAGCCTCAGCTTGGCTGTTTTTTTATCTGGCTGCACTACAAAGAACCCCTTGCTCAAAGATGTACCGGTAGTCAGTACCGAGGCGGATGGTACTCAAGTGATTGCTCCCACAGGCTTAAATAAGCTGTTTGGCTACGTATCGCCATATCGTATGACGATACAGCAAGGAAACTTCGTTTCTCAAGAAATGGTTAGTCAGCTAAAAAATGGCATGACACGCGAACAAGTGCGCTTCCTGCTTGGCACTGCCTTATTGACTGACATGTTTCATGAAGACCGATGGGACTATCCTTTCCGTTTGCTGAAGACGGATGGTGAGTTGGTGACCAGTCGTGTTACCGTCTACTTTAAGAATAATACCGTGGAGCGTTTTGAAGGCGGTAATTTACCAACTGAAAAAGACTACCTGGCGCACATTACCAGTTCGGCTATCGGCATGAAGGCGGCAACTTCACCTGATATAGAAGCCCCTAAGAAAAAATAAGAAAGACTAGTGACATGACAGCATTGAAAATTGCAGTGGCAGGTGCATCTGGCCGCATGGGGAAGATGTTGATAGAGAGCATTGCCGAGGCTGAAGACACTGTTTTGGCGGGAGCTTTGGATATTCCTGAATCGCCATTTCTTGGCAGCGATGCCGCCTCCACTTTGGGGAAACTTTCGGGTGTGTTGATTGCCTCAGATTTTTCTGAAGCACTGGCAAATTCTGATTATCTGATTGATTTTACCCGCCCAGAAGGAACTCTCAAACATTTGGAATACTGTGCCGAGCATGGTATCAAGATGATCATCGGTACAACGGGTTTCGATGAAGCGGGCAAGGCGGCGATTGCTGCTGCGGCAGAAAAAACTGCGATCGTATTTGCGCCGAATATGAGTGTGGGCGTGAATGTCACCTTGAAGCTATTAGAAATGGCAGCGAAAAATTTTTCGCACGGCTATGACATTGAGATAGTCGAGGCGCACCATCGCCATAAAATTGACGCGCCATCTGGCACTGCTCTGAAAATGGGCGAGGTGATCGCCGATACTTTAGGTCGTGACTTAAATGAAGTCGGTGTGTTTTCACGGGTAGGTGTTACCGGTGAGCGCGATCCTTCTTCTATCGGTTTTGCGACGATACGTGGCGGCGATATAGTCGGTGACCATACGGTTTTGTTTGCCGGTATTGGTGAAAGGGTGGAGATCTCGCACAAATCATCCAGTCGGGTTACCTACGTGCACGGCAGTTTGCGTGCGGCTCGTTTTCTGGCGGATAAAAAGACCGGACTTTACGATATGTATGATGTGCTAGGCTTAAATTGAAACTGAGCTGAGATATTCAAAATGACTTCAGCGCTCACACAGTATTGGATACAAGTGGACGGCTTTAGTCATTTGTTGAGCTATGTTTTGCTGTTGATGTCATTTTTGAGTTGGACTACTATTCTCGCTAAAACTTGGTCATTTTGGCAAATTCGTGCGGCAGCCGTAAATTTACCCGCGTTTTGGAAATCACCGACGAATCAAGACGCACTCGCGTTGCTCAGCGCAGCGGATAAACAGGATGTGTTCGCAAGTCTGGCGCGGCTAGCGCTCGCTGCGATTGATCCAAACCAGCGCAGTGGCGGATTAAATGCCAAGGCTGAAATTGCGGATGTACTTACTCAGGTCCTGCGGCAGGAACTCAATCGGGTCACTGTCAAGCTAGAGTCCGGCTTGAATTTACTGGCGTCGATAGGTGCGACCGCTCCTTTTGTCGGATTGCTGGGAACCGTCTGGGGCATTTATCACGCCCTGAGCACGGTCGCTGGTTCTGGGGCGGTGCAGATAGATCAGTTGGCCGGACCGGTAGGCGAGGCCTTGATCATGACCGCACTAGGGCTGGTCGTGGCGATTCCTGCGGTATTATCGTATAACGCATTTAACCGGATTAACCGAATAACTTTTGCCGAATTGGATGCATTTGCCTACGATTTGCACGCCCATCTAAGCAGAGTTGAATAGTATTCAGCGTGTGCACCGGAGTAAGGTAATGGCTTTTGGGAAATTTAACGGACGCTCGGAACGTAGCCCATTACTGAGCATCTCGGATATTAACGTGACACCCATGGTGGACGTGATGCTGGTGTTGTTGGTGATTTTCATACTTACTGCACCTTTGCTACTGCACTCCATACCACTCGCATTACCTAAGGTGCAGGCTCAGGCTGCACCGCAAGCTGCAGACGCGGCTACGCTTTCTATGGATGCCAAAGGCGATTTGTATTGGAATGCCGAGCCTATAAAATTGGCCGAACTTGATGCCAAGTTATCTGCATTGGTGAAAAAAAATCCGCAAGTTGAATTGCGACTGCGCGCAGATCAGTCCACCCAATACGGTCTCATTGCGCAAGTCATGGCGGCAGCGCAGGCGCAAGGAATAAGTAAAATCGGCTTTGTTACTGCATCCACTACAGAGTCCAATTCTGCTAAAGCAAACAAAAATTAGAGTACGTCTGGATGCTGCGCATTTTTGAATACGCCCACTAAGCAGTTATAATTCAGGGTTCATAGCAATTTCCGCGCAATTTATCTGTCATCGCCACTATTGAGTCCTCATGCAAGAAAAATATACCCCATCTGAAGTCGAGCAATCAGCACAGACGCATTGGAAGCAAATCGATGCCTATACAACGGTAGAGAACGATACGCGTTTTCCCAAAGGTAAATACTACGCCTGCTCGATGCTGCCTTACCCTTCAGGTAAATTGCACATGGGCCATGTGCGTAACTACACGATTAATGACATGCTGGCGCGCCAGTTGCGCATGAAAGGCTATAACGTCTTGATGCCTATGGGCTGGGACGCCTTTGGCCTGCCTGCGGAAAACGCGGCGATTGCATATAAAAAATCTCCGTCAGAGTGGACTTACGCAAATATCGAAGACATGAAGTCGCAAATGCAGCCCTTAGGCCTGGCATTTGACTGGACCCGTGAAGTGGCGACCTGTGATCCAGATTATTATCGCTGGAATCAATGGCTGTTTCTAAAGATGCTGGAAAAAGGCATTGCGTATAAAAAAACCCAGGTAGTCAATTGGGATCCTGTTGATCAAACTGTGTTGGCGAATGAGCAGGTGATCGATGGGCGCGGCTGGCGCTCCGGTGCTTTAGTTGAAAAACGTGAAATTCCCGGCTATTACTTCGGCATTACCCAATATGCCGATGAATTGCTTGATAGCATAGACGAACTGGATGGCTGGCCTGATCAGGTCCGCACCATGCAGCGTAACTGGATAGGCAAGAGCGAAGGGGTGCGCTTTGCCTTCCCGCATCAGATCACAGATGCTTCCGGCACGCTGCTGCAAGACGGCAAGATGTATGTGTTCACTACGCGTCCTGACACCATTATGGGTGTGACTTTTTGCGCGGTGGCGGCGGAGCATCCGATTGCGACAGTCGCTGCACAAAATAATCCAGCGTTGGCGGCCTTCATCGAAGTCTGCAAAGCCGGTGGCACCACCGAAGCTGAGATGGCGACCAAGGAAAAAGAAGGTATGCCTACCGGCTTGTTTGTCACCCATCCTTTGACAGGTGAGCAGGTTGAGGTGTGGGTCGGCAATTACGTCTTGATGACATATGGCGATGGCGCAGTAATGGGGGTGCCAGCGCATGATGAGCGCGATTTTGCCTTTGCTAAAAAATATCAGATCGCCATCAAGCAAGTGGTAGCGGTTGAAGGCGAAACCTTTACTACGGATGCCTGGGCCGACTCTTACGGCGACAAGCAGCGTGGTATTACAGTTAATTCTGGCAAGTATGATGGCCTCGCTTACAAAGCTGCAGTCGATGCGGTGGCAGTCGATTTGGCAGAAAAGCAAATCGGTGAAAAGAAAACTACCTGGCGTCTGCGTGACTGGGGTATTTCCCGTCAGCGTTACTGGGGCACGCCGATTCCCATCATTCATTGCGAATCTTGCGGTGATGTGCCAGTGCCTTACGCTGACTTGCCGGTTGTGTTACCGACCGAATGTATTCCTGATGGATCTGGTAATCCATTAAAAACGCATGCGGCATTTTTGAATGTGCCATGTCCAAAATGTGGCAAACCAGCGCAACGCGAAACCGACACCATGGATACCTTTGTCGATTCAAGCTGGTATTTTATGCGCTATACCTGCCCGGATGCGGCGACCATGGTCGATGAGCGCAACGACTATTGGATGGGTGATGCCGGTATGGATCAGTACATCGGTGGCGTTGAGCATGCGGTCTTGCATTTACTGTATGCACGTTTCTGGACTAAGGCCATGCGCGACATGGGATTGGTTAAAATCTCTGAGCCGTTCAAGAACTTATTCACGCAAGGGATGCTGCTGAACGAATCCTATTATCGTGAAGAAGCCAGCGGCAAAAAGATCTGGTTTTATCCGAATGAAATCGAAGTGCAATACGACGAAAAAAGTCGCCCGGTTGCCGCCATCCTGAAAAGCGATGGTCAGCCTGTGCAAATGGGCGGCATAGAGAAAATGTCGAAGTCCAAGAATAATGTAGTGGAGCCGAAAGACATTATTGAGCAATTTGGCGCCGATACTGCACGTTTGTTTACCATGTTTGCCGGTCCTCCGGATCAAAGCGCTGCCTGGAACAATAGCGGGGTAGAGGGCGCGGCGCGCTATCTGCGTCGTCTTTGGGCGACCGCTTTGAAGTTATCAGCGACGGTTGCCAGTGCTGCTGGCACAAGCATTGATGCGGATAGCTTTGCAGCCGACGTCAAGAGTTTGCGACGCGAAGTGCATCTGACTTTAAAACAGATCGATGCCGATTACGAGCGTTTGCAATACAACACCGTAGTCTCGGGTGCTATGAAATTGCTCAACGCGATAGAGTCGTTCAAGCCTGAAGGTGAAGGGCATGCGGCAGTGCTGCGTGAATCCTTCGGCATCCTGTTGCGTGCGTTGTATCCGGTTTGTCCGCATATCACGCATGCGCTCTGGGTGGCGCTTGGTCTGGCGGCAGAATTTGGCGAGATCATCGATGCGCCTTGGCCGCAAGTCGACGAGGCCGCTTTGGTGCAGAATGAAATCGAGCTGATGATACAAGTCAATGGCAAATTGCGCGGTAGCGTCAAGGTCGCCAAAGATGCAGATAAGGCGACGATAGAGGCAGCTGCGCTGGCGGTTGAAAGCGTGCAAAAATTCCTCGAAGGGCCGCCGAAAAAGGTAATTATCGTGCCAGGAAAATTAGTGAATATCGTCGCCTGATGAAACACTCCGCCTCTTCTATTCGCAAGTGGCTGAGCGCGCTTGGCATCATCGCCGTGATGCTGAGCGTGTCCGCTTGCGGCTTTGCCTTGCGCGGAGCCGTAGTGTTTCCCTTCAATAGTATTTTTATTGACATGCCGCTCAATTCGCCTTTAGGTGGTGAGTTGAAAAGAAATATTCGTTCCAGTGGCCAGACCACCATAGCCTTGGATGCCAAAAGTGCCGATGTGGCGCTGCAAGTGCTGGCCGAAACCCGGGAGAAAGCGATACTTTCCTACAATAGTCAGGGGCGCGCGCGCGAATATAACCTGATCTATAATTTTCGTTTTCGGGTGGTCGATACAACCGGTAAGGAAGTCTTAGTCCCGACCGTGATCAGTTTAAAACGGACTATCAGTTTTAATGAATCCCAAGTGCTGGCGAAAGAATCCGAAGAAGGATTACTGTATCGCGACATGCAAAGTGATTTGGTGCAGCAGATCATGCGCCGGCTCGCCGTGCTGAAAATGGAATAACAGCATGCAATTGCGCTTTGATGCGGTTGACGCTCATCTCTCTAAAGGTCTGGCTGCCTTGTATGTTATCACCAGTGATGAGCATTTACTGGCGCTGGAAACTGCCGATAAAATCCGCCGGGTTGCCAAGGCTCAGGGGTATTTTGAGCGTGATATCCTGACGGTAGAGCGTAGTTTCAAATGGGGCGCCTTACTGGCGGCGAATCAATCGCAATCGCTGTTTGGCGATAAAAAATTGATCGATTTGCGTATTCCTACCGGCAAACCAGGTAAAGATGGCGGTGCCGCGATACAGGAATATATCTCCAAGCTTTCTCCCGATAATCTGACGCTGATCACCCTACCTAAGCTAGATTGGGCGACCCAAAAGGCGGCGTGGGTGGCGAGTTTGCAGCAAGCTGCCGTGTATATCGATATTCCTCTGGTGGAGCGGGCGCAATTGCCAGGCTGGATCTCGCAGCGCCTGTCAGCCCAAGGGCAGAGTGCCGATAGGCAAAGCCTCGATTTCATCGCCGATAGAGTCGAGGGTAATCTGCTTGCCGCGCATCAGGAAATCCAAAAACTAGGTCTGTTGCAGGCACCCGGCAAGCTCAGTTTTGAAGTGATCCACGATGCCGTGCTCAATGTGGCGCGCTACGATGTGTTTAAACTTAATGAGGCAATGCTGATCGGTGACGTGGCACGTCTGGTGCGCATGCTGGAAGGTTTGAAGGGCGAGGGCGAGGCGCTGCCGCTAGTGCTATGGGCCGTCGCCGAAGAATTGCGTACCTTGCTCAAACTCAAAGCCGGAATGGCACAGGGGCGACCTTTAGGTGTGATGCTGAAAGAATTCAGGATCTGGGGCCCACGCGAAAAGTTGATGGAGCCCGCTTTGCGGCGCGTCAGCCTGGCCAGCTTGCAGGCTGCACTGCAAGAGGCGGCGCAAGTCGATAAAATGGTTAAGGGTTTACGCGCCAAGGCTTTTGCTGGTGATGCATGGGATGCCTTGCTGCAATTGGGTCTAAGAGTGGCGCGCAGCACTCCAGGTTCAGCCTGAAATTACCCTGCTCTTCTTACTCTCCTTTTGATAAAAAAAGGGAGTATAGGCAAAAATCGCATGATTTGCGCACATCCTGATTGCGTGATAAAAATATACGGGGTGGAGTATGTACTCAGAGCAAAGATCACCTTAGCCCCCTTTGCTAGACTAGACACAAATGAGCTTGAAAGCCGAGATGGATATCAAAGACTACATGAATGAGCTAGGCATGCGCGCCCGTAAGGCGTCAAGTGCCATGGCGAAAGCCGACAGTGCCACCAAAAATTTGGCCCTGCAACTGATCGCCGCGGCGATCCGGCGCGAAGCGGCAGTCTTGCGCGCCGCCAATGAGCTTGATCTGGCGGCAGCCAAAGCGGGCGGTATGGATGCTGCCATGCTCGACCGGCTCACTTTGTCCGAGCAGGCCATCGCCAAAATGGCCGAAGGCCTGGAGCAAATTGTCAGTTTGGCCGATCCCATCGGCGAGATTTCGAATATGAAGTATCGGCCTAGTGGCATACAGGTCGGTCAGATGCGGGTACCGCTGGGCGTGATCGGCATTATTTACGAAGCCCGTCCAAACGTCACGGTGGATGCTGCCGGGCTGTGTATCAAGAGTGGGAATGCGACTATCTTGCGCGGCGGTTCCGAGGCGATACACTGCAATCAGGCGCTGGCAACGCTGGTCAAAGAAGGTTTGGCTGGCGCTGGTTTGCCAGCCGATGCGGTACAAATCGTCGCCACTACCGATAGAGCCGCGGTGGGCGAATTGATTACTATGCCGCAGTATGTTGACGTGATCGTGCCGCGTGGCGGCAAAGGCCTCATCGAACGACTGATGCGTGAAGCCACAGTACCTATGATCAAGCATCTCGATGGTATTTGCCATGTGTATATCGATGGCAAAGCCGATCTGAAAAAGGCGACCGCAATTGCCTTTAATGCCAAATGTCACCGCTATGGCACTTGCAACACCATGGAAACTCTGTTGGTGGCGCAGAGTATCGCGCCGCAAGTATTGCCGCTGCTTGCCGAGCCGTACGCCGGCAAACAAGTTGAGTTGCGTTGTGATGCCGCTGCAGCGCAGATTTTGGCTGGATATCCGTATCTGGCCAGCGCCAATGAAGCTGACTGGAGTACTGAATATCTGGCGCCTATCCTTGCGGTTAAAGTGGTGGCCGATATGGATGAAGCAATTACCCATATCAATACCTACTCCTCCAAGCATACCGAGTCTATCGTTACCGAGGATTACAGCCTGGCCATGCGCTTCCTGCGCGAGGTCGATTCTGCCTCGGTGATGGTGAATGCATCGACCCGCTTTGCCGATGGTTTTGAATACGGCTTGGGTGCCGAAATTGGGATTTCCAACGACAAGTTGCATGCCCGTGGACCGGTCGGTCTGGAAGGCCTGACATCATTAAAATACGTGGTGTTTGGGCATGGTGAAGTGCGTGAGTAAGTGCGTGAATAAGTGCCATGCAAACGGCGTGCCGCCTTGCAAGGCGACACCGTTACGCAGGCACGGGGCATGCCCCGCGAAGTCCCTGCTACACCACGGTGAAGTACGCGAATAATTAATTAGGAAAAAACTCATGCTCTGGATTAAAGCTTTACACATCGTCTTTATCGTCTCCTGGTTCGCTGGCTTGTTTTACCTGCCCAGAATTTTTGTCAACTTGGCGCAGGAAGCGGAGGCCAATACCACCGAACGTTTGTTGCTGATGGCGCGCAAACTATATCGCTTTATGACGATGTTGGCGGTTCCTGCACTGGGCCTGGGTATCTGGTTGTGGATGGGTTACGGCATAGGGCGCGGCCCCGGCAATGGCTGGATGCATGCCAAACTGGCTATCGTGCTGCTAGTGATAGGCTATCATCATGCCTGCGGTAGCATCCTGAAAAAATTTGAAGCCCAGCGCAATACCCGCAGCCATATCTGGTATCGCTATTTCAATGAGGTTCCGGTGATTTTGCTGTTGATTGCGGTGATCCTGGTCGTTGTAAAACCGTTTTAATAAAGTAGTCTAAAATTTTTATCAGTTTTGTCGCTAACAGCAATCGGAGTTGAGCATGAGTAAAGTCTGTGAATACTATTTTTCACCGCAATCGCCTTGGGCCTATCTAGGGCATCAGCGCTTGGTTGATCTGGCGAAAAAGCAGGGCGTCAAGATAGAGATTAAGCCCTTCGATCTGGCTAAAGTATTTGCGATTTCCGGCGGATTGCCTTTAGCAAAACGCGCACCGCAACGTCAGGCTTATCGTCTGACAGAAATGCGGCGCTGGAGTGAGCATCTGGCACTACCCATGCATCTGCAGCCGACTTTTTTTCCGGTTGCGGCTGATCCGGCGGCACTGATGATTATCGCCGCCCAATTGGCGCATGGAACTGAGGCTGCGCTCAATTTGAGTGGTGCTATCATGCGGGCAGTATGGGCCGAGCAAAAAAATATCGCCGACCCGGATACTCTGGCCGGGCTGGCTTTCGATTGCGAACTGGACGGCAAGCAATTGCTAAAATCCGCCGAAACCGCCAGCGTACAAGCCGAGTACGATAGATTCACTAACGAGGCGATTGCCGCCAATGTGTTTGGCGTACCCTGGTTCATTTATCAAGGTGAAAGTTTTTGGGGCCAGGATAGACTAGAGTTTTTGGAGCGGGCTTTTCAGAAATAAGCGACCGCAAACACGGCAGCAAACATGGCAGTAAGCTCAGTGCAATAATTGAGCAGTAAGTTGAGCAGTAAGTTGAGCAGTAAGTAGTTTCGTCACACCCTGGCAGGCACGGTGCCTGCAGGTTTAATTTGAATCACAACGGATAAAAGGTTCACCCATGAAAACACGTTATTCCTATTTTTGCCCTTGCCCACGCGGGCTGGAAGCGGCATTAGCCGAAGAGCTCAATGAAATTGGCCTGATCAATAAAACCCTGCACGTGCATACCCAAGTGCCGGGCGGCGTGCATTGCTCCGGCGAATTATCGGACGCCTATCGCATCAATCTGTATTCGCGTATCGCCTCACGCTGTCTGCTGCGCATGGCGCATTCAGGTTATCTCAATGAGAACGATATTTATGATCTGACCTTGGAGCAGCCTTGGGAAGACTGGTTCGGCTATCACCACACGATACGGGTCGATGTCACCGGTATCAAATGCCCGCTCAAGAGTCTCGAATTTGCTACCTTGAAAATCAAAGATGCGATCTGCGACCGTTTCCGCGATCAATTTACCCAGCGCCCATCGGTTGATACTAAATTGCCGGATATGCGTATTGTCGGCTTTTTGGATGCGCGTAATTTTACGGTGTATTTGGATACTTCCGGCGAAGCCTTGTTCAAGCGCGGCTGGCGCCTGGAGACTGGCGATGCCCCGCTACGTGAAAACTTGGCGGCAGGATTGTTACGTACTGCTGGCTGGAAGCCAGGCATACCATTACTCGATCCTATGTGCGGCTCTGGCACCATACTGATCGAGGCTGCGCAAATGCTGGCCGGAATACCTCCTGGTTTGCATAGAGAGTTCGCGTTCGAGAAATTTGCTAGTTTCGACCAGGAAGAATGGCAAGCAATTAAAGACCAGGTCAAGCTGACGCATGTTCCAGAAGTGCCTAGTATTTTCGGAAGTGACATTTCCGGCGACGCCATCGTCATGACTCGGAATAATTTGAACAAGGCCGGGATTAAATTTGAAGTGCCACTCAAGCAGATAGAAGCGCAAGAGATCAAGGCGCCGACCGAAACTCCGGGTATCTTGTTAACCAATCCTCCTTACGGCGAGCGTATCGGTGTACGTGGCGATGGCAGTCTGGAACCGGATGAAATGGCGCGTGATTTTTTCAGCTCTTTCAGCACTACTTTGAAGCAACGATTTACCGGCTGGAGCGTGTTCTTGTTTACCGCAGATTTGGGCTTGCCTAAGTTCTTGCGTTTAAAAGAATCGCGCAAAACGCCATTTTTCAACGGTGCGCTGGAATGTCGCTTATTCCGTTTTGATATGGTAGCGGGCTTTAATCGCCGCGAAGAAGCGAAACCGAAGTCAGATGCTGAATAGCTAAAACAAGATCATGAAAAAGCGCAAACCGTCCCGGCCGTGCGCTTTTTTTTATAGGAGTCGCTGAGGCGCAATCCACATGCGGCTTGCAGGCCAAACCGGCTCAAGACCCGCATGTCTATTGCGCACTGGGCTTGCCTTGATTTAAAAATGAACTCAGACCTAGGCATCTTGTCTAGCAACAGCGCACATGGTGCGCCTGAGTGCGCTTGCACATTGCAGACATTCATCCCAATTAATTTCCATGCAAACACGCCCTCATTACAGTAACGTCGCTTTAGCCAGCTTATTGGCAGCCTTGGCCATGCTGGGGCCGTTTTCTATCGACACGTATTTGCCGGCTTTCCCGGCGATACAGAGCAGCTTGCAGGCTAGCTCAATAGAGGTGCAGCAAACGCTGACCGCGTATCTGTTGTCTTTCTCGGCCATGGCTCTGTGGCATGGCGCCTTATCGGATGCTTTTGGGCGACGTAATGTAGTGCTGGTGTCGCTAGTCATTTTCGCGATCGCCTCGTTTGGCTGCGCCTCTGCACATAGCGTGCACTATCTGTGGGGCTTTCGCATACTGCAAGGAGTGTCCGCCGGTGCCGGTATGGTGATAGGGCGCGCCATCATCCGTGATCTGTATGCAGGCGCACCGGCCGAACGGCTCTTGTCTATGGTAACCATGATCTTTTCGATCGCGCCGGCGATCGCCCCGATTATCGGAGGCTGGATAGTCGGTTTCAGCAATTGGCGCAGTATATTTTTATTGTTGTTTGCGTATACCGGTTTGTTGCTATGGGCTTGCTACCGATATCTGCCAGAATCTCTGCCGCCAGAAAAACGCCAGCCCTTCAGTGCAGAATTTTTGTGGAACAGCTATAAAAAAGTATTTAAATCACCTTTATTTTTTTTTAAGGCAGGTACTATTGCCTGCAATTTTGCCGGCCTGTTCTTGTACGTATCGGCTGCACCTGCCTTTATTACTCAACATTTAAAATTGGGGGCGGATCAATTCGGCTGGCAATTTGTGCCGTCTGTGGCGGGTATTTTTCTTGGTGCACTGGCTGCCAATCGTTTGGCTGGCAGAGTCGCAGCATCGCTACAGCTAGCGGTAGGCTTCGGTTTCTTACTTGGCGCTGCCATCTGCAATGTGATTTTTCACGCGATTTGGCCGCCTATGTTGCCCTGGTCGGTGCTGCCGCTATTTTTTTATACCTTTGGTATGTCCCTGGTCGCGCCGCCAGTAACGATTAGAGTTCTCGACCTATTTCCCCACATACGTGGAATCGTCGCTTCCTGCCAGTCGTCTATGTTGACACTATTGGGGGCGATAGTTGCCGGGATTATTGCGCCTGCGCTGGATCATTCCGCTTTCTTATTGGCCTGTGGACAACTGCTATTCGCCATTCTGGGATTCTTGCTTTGGTACACGGGGCGCAAGTACCGACGCGCCATGCTTGCCCATGCGTAAATTGTCGCGAAAATGCCACGTTAAAAAATATCTTATCAAAGGGTCTTGAAATCGTTTTAAGTAGCCTTACTTCATTGGTGCTATGCAGCATGGGTGTTTTTTAGTTATAATGCGAACTAATTTGTTAATGTTGTATCTAACAAATCTCGTTGACTTGTGTCACAAGATGTCATTTGCAGTAATGTTGATGGCATGCCACATAGGCGAGAATGTTGTTGGCAGTGCTTAGGAAATTCATCAAATTGTCATTTTCCGCAGGTATAGTGTTTATTGTCATTGGATAGCAATATAAGTTCAAGGCTTTAAATAAGACCTGCAAACCTTTTTCTGTTGTGTGTTTGTTGTGTTGCAGCAGAAATTAATTTTTATATTTTGGATAAAAGCTATGAAAAAATCATTACTCGCGCTCGCTCTGATGGGTGCTTTCTCCGGTGCCGCTTTGGCTCAATCTTCTGTGACTGTCTACGGTGTTGTAGATATGGGCGTGCAGCGTGACGACAATGGCTTGTCTACAAATGGTACTAAGTACTCTTTAGATAGCGGTAACCAATCCGGTTCACGTCTGGGTTTCAAAGGTACTGAAGATCTGGGCAATGGCTTGAAAGCTAACTTCGTATTGGAAATGGGTATCTTGGCTGATACAGGCGCTTCCGATCAAAAAGGTTTGGGCTTCGGTCGTCAAGCGTATGTAGGTTTGGCTGGTGATTTCGGTGCGGTTAACTTTGGTCGTCAAAAATCTTTGACTTATGTTGCTTCTGAGTCTATCGATCCTTTCGGTGTTGGTTTGGCTGGTAACATGAACCGTTTGTTCAGCACAGTGACCCGCGTTGACAATGCTGCTATCTACTCTACTCCTAACATGAGTGGTTTCTCTGCTGCTGCCTTGTATTCTTTCGGCGAACAAGCTGGTAACAATTCTGCACTGAGCATTGGTTCTTTGTCTGGTACTTACAGCGCTGGTCCTGTATTCGCTAGCATCGTTTACGAAAAAGCAAAAGATGCTCAAAGCCCAGCGGTTACTATTGCTAACACTGGCGAAAAAACTTTGATCGGTGGTTCTTATGACTTCGGTATGGCCAAAGCTCACGCTGCCTACGAATTGCTCAAAGGCGGCCAATCAGGTACTACTGTTGCTTTGACTAAGAAAAACGTATGGATGATTGGTGCAACTGTACCAGTTGGCGCCGGCGCAATCTTGGCTGATTACACACGTATCACTGATACAGTCACTAGCAACGCAAATGCAACTCAGTTTGCTTTGGGTTACACATACAACTTGTCCAAGCGTACTAACCTGTACACTTCTTACTCACAAACTAAGAACGATACACAATCTGCATACAATGCAGGTGGTAAAGGTTTGACAGACAAATTGTTCAATGCTGGTATCCGTCACGCTTTCTAATCACATGCAGGCGTAAGCCTGTATTGATTTGAGTTGATAAAAAGGAGGGCTTTTTAGCCCTCCTTTTTTTATTTTCTAAAAATACTTTCTTTGCGCTGGAACTCTGTTTTACTTGCAGACTCGAACTAAAGAGCATTAAATTTTTGATTACATATTTATGTAAGCTCGAGTCGCTTGTTTTTATCTAAAAAGGAGATTCAGCATGAAGCATCTACTCATCACGTTGATAATTGCAGCTACTTTGCCAGTCGCTGCGTTCGCTGGCGTATCCAAAGTAAGCTGGCAAGAACCAGATAAATTTACTGATGTTCGCCCAGGTAATGAAAACCGGGACGCTTTTCAAAAAAGGCTGATGAGCGATTTTGACGCCATATTTACCGATCTGGCTAAAAAACTTCCGGATGATTACCAATTAGAAGTAAACATCACTGATCTGGATTTGGCAGGGGATGTGAATGCCGGGCATAGCATGGCGAGCCGTGATATTCGTATCGTGAAAGACATCTTTAGCCCAAGTATGCGCTTTAGTTATCGCCTAACAAATTCCAAAAACGAATTAGTCTCATCTGGCCAAGAGCATCTCAGGGATATGGGCTTCATGTCGAAAACGAGACCTATTGTTAGCAATTCGTCTTTCCCATACGAAGAAAGAATGCTGCGTGACTGGTTTGATAAACAGCAAAAAAAGAAAATTTTTCCGAATCGTTAGCAGTTTGCAGCTGACATGTGCGTTGCGCTAGTAAAAGTAAAAAGACGTTCAAAAAAAATGCCGTAAATGATGCGATTAAGCACGATTTACGGCATTTACAGAGTATTCTGCGACTGCGTAATCTATTCTTTTTCACCGAGTAATTGTCGCTTTAGCTTAGGTGAGGCGCTATTGTCTCCTACCCAGATACGCATGATCGCCTGCATAGTTAAATCGTCTTTGAGGGTTTCGCCAATTTGTTTGCCGTTCGCGTAAAAAGAAGTGCCCTTACTCTTATTCCATTCTATGGACATGATATCGCCGACCTTCCAATCTCCTACAGCGGCAAAGCCCTGACCCATCGCCATTAACTGACTGAGTAATTGTATGCGTTCGTCCTTGGTAGTGCTGGTACGCATATCGGCCAAAAAGCGGCGGCTCATTAATTCACTCTCTACTGCTTTGATCATCACCAGTTTTAGACGGATAGGGCCTGGTGAGGCTAATAACTCGGCCTGAGTTGTTTTTTGCTTAGGGAGATAATAGCCAAGCGCAAAAATATTCACTCGGTTGATGACATGCACGCCCGCACCATTGAGTATCAGATTCTGACCGTCAATGACAACCGACTCCTCCATATTGACACCGTTGACATCCCTAGCGTGCGAGCTTGAAACCGCTGCAGCCATTAAACATATTGCTAGTGCTGCCGAATACGTTAATTTTATTGTGGTTTTTACAAGTTTCATTTTTCTCATGTCTCGCCCTCTAGGCTGGTAGTATTTTTATAGATTTTTTTAGAGTTAAATACTTAAAAGAGTCGTGTAAAGGTAAGTAAGGCCATATCGCCTTCTGGACGCGCTTTCGCCGAAAATTCGTGGAAGTATTTAACCTCAACCTGAGTCTTTAAATCATCGGACAGATAACTCATTACCGGACCAATCGAAGTCACCCGGGCGCGATTACCATTCAAAATTGGTACAGCGCTGGCACCCATAGGGTCGCTATCGTCGGTAGTCTGATTGATGTAGTAACCTTGCAGACCAGCTTTGATATTATTTGAAAATTGATAAGTACCTACGTATTCCGCATGTAAATACTGACCTGATTTGTAGCTGGTTGTGCGATTAGCTGTGCTGTAGTTGTAGGCTAGGGAGCCAGCAAAATCGAAGCCAGATTCAGTCGACCAAGCTGCAGAGATCAAAGGGCGATACGAATAAGAATTCATCCCTAAATTGACCTGGCTATTTTTATCGAAAGAACCGGTAGGCAAGTCTACGTTCATCGCAGCGACTAAGGACAAGCTCTCGTATTTCCAACCGATAAACGCGGTAGTTTCTACGTCACCGAGGCCGCGCTCATGTCCACTGGAAGCAAGTGATGCACTTTGCCCAATTTTTTGCTGCAAGGCAGCTGGCAATGGTGTCGTCACATTCACCACGACGTCCCTGCTTTTATTTAATAGCGGAACCGCGATATACGCACCAATACGGCCACCAAGAATAGGGTCCGGACTGATGTAGACCAGTTTTGGCACGATCGCATCGACTTTGATCTTGGCGCTGACCGTACCTCTTACCGTCACTGGGATACCTGGGACGCTCTTAGCGAATGATACGTCGTCACCGTTACCATCTTTGGCTGCACTGGCTCTATAGCTAGGCGCAATGATTTGACCATAGACACCAGAGACGGGAAGGATGGCTGAATCTAAACCCCAGATACCTATAGGGGCTGCGATTTCGCTGTTTTCGGCGGCGCTGACGAATTGGCTGGCACCGAGCAAACTGGTGGCGCTGGCGATGAGTAATAATGATTTACGTACTTGCATGATTTTTCTTTCCAAAAGTTGCGAATGAGTTCGAATGGTAAATTGCTTAAATTTTTGTTTTATCAAGGAAGGAACCTTGTCATGAATCTCAAGCGACAAAATTTAACGACAGTATCGTAAGCATTCTTAATGCTTCCCTAGCCAACAAGTGAATATGATCACATGTAAGAAGATGTAAAAAATTTCAAACTGGATAGTATCAACAGGCTATTGTCAAGAATAAATATTTTTTAGAGGTAATATTCAAAAGAGACAGTTCTCTAAGCAAGAAAACAAGAAACTTAGTTTTTTAAGTAGACTCTGCTTTACTTAATGTGTTCTTTTAACCAAAATCCTTGGACACTCTGCCTAATTGCTAGAGCTGCAACAATTACGCTGGATTTAACGACGGATAAATTTTTTAGAATGATATAAGTGTAGGATATTTGTCTAGCTTTGTAGCATTCTTTTATTTCAGACATAGTTTTATGACGGCATAATGTCGTATTTGTTGCCGTAGTTGCTATCGCTGTTTTGATCGTAGAGGTAATTTGAATGACTAAGGCTTAATGTTGTGAGTGCTGTTAAGAAAAATGATCCACACGCGAGTTTATCTAAGCCCGAGCCTTTAGAAACTCCGCATACTCTGCTGAAGTACGACGCCATCATGGATGGCGCACCTATGGGTATCTTGTTTACTCAGGATGGCATTATGGTGCAGGCAAATGCCAGTTTTCTCGAGATCATGGGCTATCAAGCTGAACAATTAATTGGCCAGCCAGCCAGTCTCTTGTTCTTCTCTATTCCTGAAAATTATCTGGAGATTGGCCGTATCGCCGGCCCGGCGCTGGCGGCGGGTAAGGCTTTTAGGGCAGATATCCAGGCTAGTCGTCAGGATGGCAGCCTGTTCTGGTCGCGTTTTTCAGCTAAAGCAGTCAATCACAATAACAAGCAAGACGGCACCCTTTGGTTTATCGAGGATGTCACGGTTGAACATCTGCACGAACAACAATTACGTCAAACTTTAGAAGAGCAGCGTGCCATTTTTGAGAGCGCCGCAGTAGGTATTTTGTATTCGCATCAACGCACTGTGGCTCGCTGCAACGAGCGTCTGGCCAGCATGTTTGGCTATCGCTCTGAAGAATTATTAGGGCGTTCCACCCGGCTGTTTTTTCGTGATGATGCACACTATGGAGAACTGAGTCGACAGGTTTATCCGGCCCTGAAAACCACGGGATCTTTTAGCGTAGAGACGCAGATGCCGCATCGCGATGGACATCTGATATGGGTGCATGCGACCGGTAGTCAGGTGCAAGGTTCGACCCTGGTGGGCGATGAGGTGATCTGGATCTTCAAGGATATAAGTTCCCGCAAAGCAGCAGAGGAAGAAAATCGGCTCAGCCTGTTAGAGCTAGAAGCGGTTTTTGCCAATGCTGCAGTAGGATTTATTTATACCCGCGAACATAAAATACAACGTTGTAATGCGCGCTCTGCCGAGATCTTCGGCTACGCGGCAGAAGACTTGATAGGTGTGCCGACTATCTCGGTTTTTCCAAACGAGCAGGCCTACCAGTCGTTTCGATTGGCGGCTGCCGGCCAGATGGAGAGTGGGCAGTCGTATGAGACCGAGGTTCAGTGCAAACGTAAAGATGGCACTTTGAGCTGGTGTCATTTACACGGCAAGGCACTCAATCCGGCTGATATTAGCCAGGGCAGCATCTGGATCGTGGTCGATACCGACGCTGCCAGACGCACCCGCGAGCAATTAGCCGACTCCATGCGCGACCTTGAAGCCTTAGTAGAAAATGCTTCTATCGGCATCTTGTTTACCAAGGATAGAAAAATCACCCGTTACAATCCGCGTTTCGGCGACATGTTTGGCTACCCGAATGGCGGCGCGATCGGTTTGCCAGCTTCCATTTTCTTCAGTTCGCAGGACCAATACGAGGCTTTTGGCCAGATGGCCTATCCACTGCTATCGGTTGGTTTACCTTTGCAAACGGAGTTGTATACCCAGCATGGCAGCGGCGAAAAACAATTGTGGGTGAAGTTGATCGCCTATCTGGCCGACCCAAATGATGTGACTAAGGGCACGATTTGGCTGGTGGAGGATCGTAGCGCCTATAAAGCGTCGGAGGCCGCTTTGCAAAAAGCACAGGCGGATCTGGTGCAGGCAGAGAAGCAAGTCGCACTGGGTTCTCTGGTAGTCGGCGTTGCCCATGAGCTAAACACCCCGATAGGAAATGCCTTAATGGCGGCGTCAACTTTGACCGAGCTTTGCCAGGATGTCAGTGCTAGCATTGCACGTGGCGATCTGCGGCGCTCACAACTCGACAGTTATATGTTAGATGTCTCTTCATTAGCGGCCTTGATGACGCGTGCTTGCGAACGTGCAGCGCAGCTGGTGTCTAGCTTCAAACAAGTTGCCGTGGATAGACGATTGGCGCAGCGCGGGCATTTCAATTTGCTGGAGTTGGTACAAGATAGTGTGCTGGCGCATAGTAATAAACTACTACAGCCCGGCTGGAAAATTGAGTACGAGATTGCTGCCGATATTGTCTGCGATAGTTATCCCGAACCTTTGAGCCAGATCGTAGTAGGCATAGTCGAAAATGCCTTGACTCACGGTTTTGAAGGACGTAGTCATGGCCATTTGTGTATTTCTGCGACGCTGTTAAAGAGCGAGGTACAACTCAGTTTCAGTGATGACGGTACGGGGATAGCGCCGCAGATGTTGGCACGCGTCTTCGATCCCTTTTTTACGACGCGCTTAGGGCAGGGGCGCTCCGGGCTTGGACTCTCTATTTCCCGCAATTTAGCTACCGCAGTAATGGGCGGCGACTTGAGCGTTGCATCACAGTTGGGGCAGGGCACTTGCTTTACCTTGCGCTTTCCTCAGATCGCCGCTCAGTAAATTTAGATAGGGTCAGATTCTGCGAATGATTTTTAGTGCGCGCTCAAGGCTGCGCGCCACTATGCATACTTTGCGCTACTACTGCAGCTGTTCCGATTCAATCACATGGATACCCGGTTTAGCGCTTAGTCCTGCAAACAGCATCGCTTTGGCTAGCTTGACGGTCGTAACGGGGCGCAGCCTTTTTGGCAGCAAAGGCCCGAGTAACTTACAGAGCACGATTGCAATGCTTTCGCCTATGCGATGCTCGCGCCTTGGTCCGCCATCAAGTAAGGATGGGCGCACCAGCGTGAGCGAGCTAAAGTTTAGCGCGGCCAGATCACGTTCAGTTTCGGCCTTGACCCGCAGATAAAATGAGCCGGCATCGAGTTTCGCGCCGGTCGACGAATTCAATACAAAAACTGGGGTGCCAGCCAGATGTGCCAAGCGTGCAGCATCGACGACATAGTCATGGTCGACGCTATAAAAAGCCGCTTGCGTTCCGGCTTGACGCATGGTTGTACCCAAGGCGCACAGTACAAGATCGGCTTGCCACCAGCTGGCCTCTGCTGGCAAGTGCTCGAAATCAACAATAGGATTACTTAGTTTGGGGTGCGCCGGTAAAGCCCGTCGGCTAGGGGCAATGACCTGACTGATGCGTGCATCATCAAGTGCCAGAGTGAGTAATTGCTGACCCACCAGACCAGTTGCTCCGAGGATGAGGATGCTAGTCATGTCGCCCTTTTTTGTTGTAAGTATTAAGTGGAATAGATTTTCGTCATTGGTATGTAGACTACGCGGTAAACCGACGGCAATGGAAGATACTGAGTTTATTCCAATAACCCCGCAGTATGTCAGGCTTTTCAACGAACATGGCTTACAGCTCGATGGCAGCGTTTGCTGGCCATGAGCCCATGCCAGATCTCAACAATTTGTATACTACGCAGGGCTATTGCTAGCTTACTTCGATGTTTTCTGAAATAGCTCCAAAATACTGGAAAAATCTTTGGCTCCTGCGCCATTTTGACTATGCATGGCATACAAATTGCGAGCCAACTCTCCTAGTGGTATCGCGGCCAGAGTCGCCAGTGCCGCTTCGGTCGCCAGACCTAAATCTTTGTGCATCAGATTGACCCCAAAGCCACCGCTGTAGCCTCGCGCTGCCGGCACGTTTTCCATTACGCCAGGGTAGGGATTGTATTGTTCCAGCGCCCAGTTGCGCCCCGAACTTTTACTCATGATGTCGGACAGCACTTTGGGATCTAGCCCGTTGGCCACACCCAGAGCCAGCGCTTCGGCGGTGCCTGCCATAAGTATGCCTAGCAGCATATTGTTGCAAATTTTGGCGGTTTGCCCGGCACCGTTGCTGCCTGCATGAAAAATGTTTTTTCCCATGGCAGCAAGCACTGGCCTCGCTCTTTCCAGATCGCTGGCGCTGCCGCCAACAATAAACGTCAGGGTGCCGGCTGCGGCCCCTAAGGTGCCGCCCGAGACCGGCGCATCGATCATTGCCAGGCCGCGGGCTTGCGCTGCCAGTGCGATTTTTTGTGAAGTGAGGGCGGCGATCGTGCTGCAGTCTATGATTAAGGCATGCGCTTGTATCTGGCTAACGAGACCAGGCACTTCTGTCGATGTGCCCAAGGCGCTTCCCAAATACAGTTGTTCCACATGGCGACTGGCTGGCAGCATGCTGATGACAATGTCGGCTCCTTGCACTGCCTGCTGTGCCGAGTCGGCGATGGTGGCGCCGACTTCTCCCAAGATTTGCAGCGCGCTGGGCGACAAGTCGTAGACGCTTAATGGGTAGTCTGCGTGCAGCAAATTGAGCGCCATCGGTGCGCCCATATTACCCAGCCCTATGAAGGCGATTTTTGGTGTAGATGTCATAAATACTCCCGGATCTGATTTTCAAAAGTGAGCAGGCTGCTTGCGCATAGCCCATGCGGTCTGCAGGGCAGACAGGCTGGGAACCCGCATGGAATATGCGCCTCCGGCCTGCCTTGTTGAGATTTTTTGGACGCAAGCAGTGCACAAAGGCCTTCGTTATTTGGCCGAGGCCTCTAAGTCGCGTAAGGGGTGCTCGCTGGCACGCCAGGCTGTCGCGAAATAGCGCTGTTCCAATGCGGCTGGATTGATCTCTGCCAGACTGGCGTGCTGCCATCGCGGTTGCTGATCTTTGTCTATGATCAGAGCCCGTATGCCCTCGGCAAAATCGGCACTGCTACTGCACGCCAGTGCCGCGACCAGTTCTATCCGCAAGACTTCGGCCAGCGATAAATGGGTGCAACGCTGTAGCAATGCATTACCTAACCAGGCCGACGCCGGACAGCCTTTCTTCAAGGTGGCAATCGCTTTTTGTAGCCATACCTCATCGCTGTCAAACGTAATAATCTGCTGCACCACTTGAGATAAATCGGCACTGGCGCAGAGTTGATTGATCAGATCGAAATGCCGGCGTAAGGGGCCGTGCTCATGCTCTGTAGTTGCCTGTTCGGCTGTTAGCAAGAGTGCGCTGAGCAGAGCTTGATTGGCAGCGGCATCCTCGCTCCAGCTTTGTGCCTGCATACCAGCCAGAATCGCCGCCTTGCTGGCATGCGGTAGCTGATAGTCGGCCAGTTTCACGAACTTGGCATCGCTGGCGTTGACGGCAGCCCCAGTCAAACCCAAGAACAGACCTAGCTTACCCGGCATACGGTTTAAGAACCAGGAGCCGGCCACGTCGGGGAACAGGCCTATACTAATTTCTGGCATTGCCAGCCGCGATTTTTCAGTCACCACACGATGACTGGCACCGGCCATTAAACCTATGCCGCCGCCCATCACGATTCCATGGCCCCAGCACAGCAGCGGCTTGCGATAGGTATGGATCTGGTAATCGAGCCGGTATTCTTGCTCAAAAAATTTCAGAGCATGCGGATTGCCGAGTAAGTCGTTTTTCTGTGGCGAAGCACGGTGTTCTAGCATACTGGCATACAGTTTTTGCAGGTCGCCACCGGCGCAAAAAGCCTTGTCGCCAGCCGCTTGCAACACTACTGCGACTATCGAAGTTTGTTGATCCCAAAGCCGCAATTGCGCACTGAGTAGCTCTACCATCTGCATCGTCAGGGCGTTCAGAGTTTTTTCCACGTTTAAGGTGGCGACTCCGATCTGCTTGCCGTTGGCGGCGGCCAGGGTCTCGAATAAAACTACAGGGCTGGCGCTCTCTTCAGACTGCTGCATACTGCTCTCCTAGATAGAATAAATGGTGTAATTGCAGTTTCATTTTTATAAAAACTCCTCGCTCACTGCGTGCTTGAGCAGGTGGCGTGCCACGATTACGCGCATGATTTCGTTGGTGCCTTCCAGTATCTGATGTACCCGCAGGTCGCGCAAGTAGCGCTCTAAAGGATACTCGCGGATATAGCCGTAACCACCATGTATCTGCAAGGCTTCGTCGCAAACCTTAAAGCCGGTATCAGTTGCCAGTCTTTTGGCCATGGCACAATATACCGAGGCATTTTCGGCTTGATGGTCTAGCTTGGTGGCGGCTAGTCGCACCATCTGGCGGGCGGCGACTAACTCGGTTTGCATATCAGCCAGCTTAAATTGCAAACCCTGAAAAGCCGCAAGCTGCTGGCCAAACTGACGCCGCTCGCGCATGTATTTTTGCGCGCTGTTAAAGGCCGATTGCGCCGCACCGATAGAGCAGGTCGCGATATTGATACGGCCACCATCCAGACCTCGCATGGCTAGCTGAAAGCCCTGACCTTCACGTCCGAGTAATTGGGAGCGATGGATGCGCACATGATCAAAATGTATGCTGCGCGTAGGTTGGCTATTCCAACCCATTTTTTCTTCTTTGCGACCGAAACTAATGCCGGGAGTATCGGCGGCGATCGCAAAAGCAGAGATGCCATCTGCCCCAGCGGCTCCGGTACGCGCCATCACCACCAAGACATCGGTGGCACCCGCGCCCGAGATGAAGGCCTTACTGCCATTGATCATATAGTGCTCGCCATCGCTGGTACGGCTGGCGCTGGTGCATAGCGCGGCCGCATCCGAGCCTGCGCCTGCCTCAGTCAGACAATACGAGGCGAGTTTTTTTCCACTCGCCAACGCTGGCAGCCAATCGGCTTGTAGCATAGGTGTGGCACTGGCGGCGATCATCGCGCTTGCCATATTGTGGATGCTGATATAGGCCGTGGTGGAAGGGCAGGCGCGTGCCAACTCCTCTAAAATGATGGCAGCGTCGAGCCGGCTTAGCCCCATCCCGCCTTGTTCCTGGGCGATATACAGGCCGCAAAAACCGAGCTGGCCGGCATGCGCAATCAGCTCACGCGGAAAGATCGCTTGCGCATCCCACTGTGCCGCCTGCACATGCATCTCGTGCGCCGCAAACGTGCGCGCCGCTTGCTGATAGGCGCGCTGGTCTTGGTTGAGTTCAAAGTCCATGCTGCCGCCTATTTCAAAGAAATAGTCGTATTCACTTTTCCTGCCGCGACCTCATCATCAAACCACCTGGACGTGATGGTCTTGGTCTGCGTGTAAAACTGTATGACTTGCTTACCGTAAGGTCCCAGATCGCCGAGCTTGGAGGCGCGCGAACCGGTGAAGGAAAACAGTGGCACCGGCACCGGGATAGGCACGTTGATACCGATCTGGCCGACGTCGACCTGCTCCTGGAAGGTGCGCGCCGCCGCGCCAGATTGAGTAAAAATCGCAGTGCCATTGCCGTGCGCATTGGCATTGATGATGGCGATGGCCTCATGTAGATTGGCGGCATGCAGGATGCAGAGTACCGGGCCGAATATCTCTTCCTGGTAAATCTGCATGGCTGTGCACACATTGCTAAAGATGGTCGGCCCGACAAAATTCCCTTCCGGGTAGCCCGCCACGCGTACATTACGGCCATCCAGCAATAGGGTGGCACCTTGTTGTAAGCCGGAGTCTATGAGTTGTTCCACTCTGAGTTTGGCGGCGCAGGAAATGAGCGGGCCGATATCGGTATCTGCTTCGACCCCGGCGTTGACGCTCAGGGTTTTGGCTTTTTCGACTAAATCGCCTACCCAATCTTGCGCCTCGCCCACCAAGATCACGACTGGCAAGGCCATACAACGCTGACCGGCAGCACCGAAGGCGGCACCGGTCAGATTGTTCAGAGTTTGCTGTTTATTCGCGTCGGCTAACACCACCGCATGGTTTTTCGCGCCCATCATGCATTGTGCGCGTTTGCCTGCCAGCGTGGCGCGCTGGTACACATGGCTGCCAACTTTGCTCGAACCGACAAAGGACACCGCTTTGATGGCCGGGTGATCACAGATCGCGTTGACGATTTCTTCACCGCCATGCACCACATTCAAGACCCCGGCGGGGATGCCGGCCTGCAGCGCCAGTTCGCACAGGCGCATGGTGACCATAGGATCTTGTTCTGACGGTTTCAGGATAAAGGTATTGCCGCAGGCGATCGCCATTGGGAACATCCACAAAGGGATCATGGCAGGAAAGTTAAATGGGGTAATCCCGGCGCATACGCCCAGTGGTTGATTCAGCGTGTAGGTATCGACCCCGGCAGCCACGTTATTGGCCATCTCGCCCATTTGCAGATTGCCTATGCTGGCGGCATGTTCGACCACTTCCAAACCACGAAAAATATCGCCTTCGGCGTCCGCCAGAGTTTTGCCTTGCTCGGCCGTCAGCAGCGCCGCCAACTCGCTCATATTTTCGCGTATTAATTGCTGGTATTTCAAAAAGATGCGGGCGCGCGTGCCGATCGCGGTCTTGCTCCAGGCCGGGAAGGCCGCTTGCGCACTGGCGACCGCCGCCTGCATTTCGGCAGGTGTGGCAAACGGTACCCGTGCCAGGACTTTTTGGTTGGCGGGATTAATCACGCTACGCCATTGCTGACTTTGCGATTCTATAAATTGGCCGTTGATGAGTAATTTGACGCTGGAAGTATGTGCTACTGAGTTCGCTACTGAGTTCGAAATTGCGTTCATTGTTTGCTCCTGAAACGATGCAGAGCGTGGCGAGACCTGGCTCGCTGCTGCCGCAAAGGGTTCTGAAAACGGCGCACCGAAAAATGCGCCGGCCATGGCTGCCCGGGCCTAAACCAAGGCAACCCTTACGCACCTTCCGTACGTAAGCAGATTTCAGAAAAAAACCAGCATCAAGCATCAAGCATTAATTTGAGCGGCTTTTTTTCATGAAGATCAACAGGCCGGTATCCGGGCTCGCACCTTCGCTGACATCGCCTTCCCAGTCAATTCGACCAGTGGCATTGATGATGTTTGCGCATTGCTTACCGTTGCGGAGGCAGCAGGGGCATGGGGTCAATACTTTTTTGATCGACTCGCACCACTTTCCCGTTTAACGCCACTCACGAACATGAGTAGCGCACCTGTTGTTTTTAGAATAGCATATTAATTGACGTTTACGTTAACGTCATTCGATGAAGAAAATTCATCGAAATGCTAGTCAGCCTTGGCACTTCATAGACAATCTCTTGTTAAATGGATGAATTTTTATTCTCTAAATTCTATTTTTATTCTCAGGCTGAAGGAATAACGCAAGCGTTTTAGCTCAGCGCATCCTACTGCCTGTAAGCCTTTACGCAATATCCATGCGCTTGCTGGCAGCATATTGCCCGCAAACCCGCATGGATATTGCGTATTGCTCCAGGAATTTTGTCTCGGTATTGCGCCAGTTCAGACCTGTCCTCATTTACGCTGAATTAGGCTGAAAATTTAGCAAAAAATACACTAAACTGAATTTAGTAGGTCTGATCCATGGAAAGGTCTTTGCTATGAATATCGCCGCCCTCGATGCTGTTAATACTCTTGCCGTTGCGCCGGTCTATGTCGCTGCTACCAAGGCAACTACTGCAATCGATAGCAGTTTGACGTCGGTAACGCCGCTAAAAGCGACGGAGGTCAATGTTGTCGATAATCGCGACACGGTGGTGCAGTTTTCGAGCCTGGCTCAGCTGCTGGAGGCAACGCTGTCCTTCGATCAAACGCAGGGCGTCGCAAGCTCATCTGTTAATGCGCTTAACACCCAGACGAACGCTGCCGTCAGTTCAGATTTTTCTAAGCTTTTTGGTACGGCGCAAGCATTTGTCGATGCCTTTAATAATTTTCAAACCAGCAGTGCGAACAGTCTCGATACGCCTTTTGGTTCTGCCTTTGATAATGCCTTATTGCTAGCGATACATGCGCAGTCGGGCACCAGCAATGGCATTTCTCTGATCGATAATCTGGCGACGATAGGTATCAATTTTCAGGAGCCCAGTGCGAGCACGGATACAGGAACATTTAGTATCGACCTGAATAGTTTGCAGGCGGCGTTTAATCTCGATCCGGTAAAAACATCCGAGGTGCTGACAAAAAGCCTGCAGACGCTTGCTGGCATAGAGGCCAAACTGATTAGCTTGCCGTCGCTGCAAAATAGCAGTTTGCTTACATCTGATCCCGGCAGCATTTTTTCTACAAGTCTGCCTGGCAGTCCGTTTGATACTAGTACGGTAACCGGGCGATTGGATCAACTCTCCAGTGCGGATGCATTGAAAGTCAATATCGCTTTAAAACGATTAATGGAAGACGAGGCATTGGTCACTGCATTGGGTGTAAACACTAATGCTGCCGCCACGACTGCTGGCACGGCCGTTAGTGTAGGAAATTCCGCGGTAAATGCGCTCAGTGTGAGTGGGGAAGCGGCTCTGCCGGTAGTTCAGTCAGATGCTAGCCAGAGTCCTGCCAGCGCCATTCTTTCAGAGATGAGCAGTGCCGATCAGGCACGCGCTGCCACCGCTGGTACGCCACTCACTACCTCAACTGCAAACGCTATCGTGTCGCCAGCAGCGCTTGTGGCAACGCCGTTAACTAGCGCTGCTCAGCCATTGCAGGACATCGCCCAAACACCGGCTAGCACCGACCTCAATACACTGAGCGCGGCCAATTCTGCGCGCGTGCAGCAGAATGCGCTGGCAAATACAAATTCTCTTTCAGGCTCGAGTGCGCAAACGGACAGCATTTCGTCAACTCGCGCATCGTATCTTCCTATTGACACTGGCGCGACGACTTCTGCGAACCTAGCCACCAACACATCGGCGCGTGTTTTGGCCGCTAGCATTAACGTCAGTCCAGCCAGTGTCGCTTTGACGAATGCAGCACCGAGCGCGGCGCTGAACTCTGCAGGAAACTCAGCACCAGTGCCAAGCACTAGTGTGGCGATTGCGGTCAATACTAATGCTGCCGATACCGGTGTTAGCGTTAGTGCAGCGCGCAATAATGCGCAAGTACCGGCTCCATTTGCCGCGCTTAATCCTTACCTGGCGGCCGCCGTAGCCGCTTATCGCGTGAATGAGGCAATGGGGCGCGTGCCCAATTATGAGCGGGTGCCGCGTGTTGCAGAGGTGGTTCCGGGGGTGGCCGCGGTCAGTAGAGTCAGGCCTGTGAGTTTAGATCTGCACGAAAGCGCTGATGAGAGTCGGAGCAATCAGACTCGTCGGAGCGGAGTTGAGGCACCGGTTTCGCCTGAGCCACAGCTCATTGAAGAAGTATTACCGCTTGCGCCGACTGGGGTGGATGTGAGTGTCTGATGTTGAAGAGCACGGTGTCTATGCACGCAGTTATCATGGTGCCAGTACTTATCGTGATGCTGCTGATAGTCATTAATCTTGAGTCAGCCAGGCAAAAAAATAAGTGCAAAAAGTCACAATGAATAAACGGCGCCAATGCGCCGTTTATTGTTCCGCTCTGCAATTTACCCGCCCAATCGCCGGGCCATGCAAAAAAGTATGTGATAACTCATAGTGGAGTTAATGTTGGCAATTACAGTTTGCTCCATGCCAGCGGCTTGCCGTTAGCATCTGTGACTTTCGTCATTTCTTTAAAGGCCCTGGCCTGCACCTGATCCGGTAGCCGCACCAGATCTACACTATTAACAAATTGATCGCCTGACATAAATGCCCAGGTATAAAATTTAAGTGTGGTCGTGGCTTTTTCCGGATTGGCGCTGCTTTGTTGCATGATCACGAAAGTGCCCATGGTGATGGGCCAGGCATTGTTGCCGGGCTTATCGGTCAACATTTCGTCGAAAGTGCCTAGTGATTTCCAGGTGCTGGCGTTTAAGGCGGCAGAGAATGAGGCTGCACTCGGCGTGACGAAGTTACCGTCACGATTCTTTAGTTGCGCAAAATCGAGTTTATCCTGGACTACGTAGTTGAAATCGATATAGCTAATCGCATAAGGCGTCTTCTTTAAACTGGCGACTATACTGCTGCTGCCTTTCACTGCGCTTAATTCTTTATGCCAGCTAATGCTGAAGTTTTTTCCATAGCTCGCTTGCCAGTCCTTACTCATCTTGCTCAGGTAGTCGGTGAAGTTATAGGTTGTACCTGAACCGTCAGAACGCACAATGACTTCTATGTTCTTATTCGGTAAATGCAGATTGGGATTGAGTGCAATGATTTCCGCATCGTTCCATTTACTGATTTTACGAGAAAAAATCCCGGCCAACGCACTGCCGGTGAGGCGTAACTCGCCCGCTTTGATACCCGGAACGTTTACCACCGCTGCGACGCCGGAAATTGCGGATGGGAATTGAATTAAGTTGAATTTTTTTAAGTCTTCCGGGCTCATCGCGACATCGCTGGCACCAAAATCTACACTTTTTTCTTTGATCTTTTTAATCCCTGCAGACGAGCCTTGTGGCAGGTATTCAATTGTTAGATTGCTTTTCTTTTGAAAAATTTCTGCCCATTTATTGTAGAGCGGCGCTGCCGCAGAAGATCCTGCGCCAGTAACATCGGCGGCGGTTGCTGATGCCGTGAGCGAAAAGTAAAAAAATATCTGTATAAATAATATGGAAATGAATCGCAGCATGTTGAGATTAAATAGTGAATCGTGAATGAAGACTTGAGATTGAAATTGCCACACCGCAATTATCAATTAAATTTATGACTAAGTGATGAAACCCCGCATTGTAATGCCGTCGTCACATTTCAGACTTAGATTTCATCCATTGTCTTCTTATTAGTTTATGCATTTATTTAAAAAAAATAGTATTGTGCAAATTAAATAAATTGTTTATATTATTAATTGTGTTTAACTTCAGGAGCTTTAAATGAATATCGAGTCAGAAATTGTGGCAGTTGAAAAAACCAAAATTGCCATTGCGCCGGAAGTTAATGCGCAGCTAGTGATCGCAAAAAAAACGCCAGTGTCGGGAACTAGCACGGCTAAAAGCGGCGCTGCAAAAGTCATTGCGAAAAAACCTATGGTGAGCAAAGCGCTGACTGCGAAAGTGGCAACTCCGATAAAAGCGGCAAGCCCTGTAAAAAAAGTAGTCGCCGTCAAGACCGCGACAAAACCCGCGGTTAAGGTGGTAGCCAAAACGCCCGTTAAGGTAGCCAAAGCGCCCGTTAATACACCGGTCAAAGCACCAATAAAAACGGTAGTCGCAACGGCGGTAACCACACCGGTTAAAGCAGCAGCGAAAGTCGCGACAAAAATGCCTCTCAAAGCGGTAGTCGCTTCTAAAACACCAACACTGGCGAAAGCGCCAACTCCAGTTAAAATACTTAAACCTACTGTAGCTAAACCGATACCTGCAACTTTAGCTAAAGAAAAAGCAAAAAAAGAAAAATTAATACGCGATAGTTTTACTATGCCAGAGCCGGAATATGCAGTGCTCGGGCAAGTGAAAAAAGCTTGCCTGGCCGCCGGCGTAGAAGTGAAGAAAAGCCAGTTATTGCGTATAGGTCTATTGTTGCTCAGTCATACCGATGTGAAGAGTCTGGCGAAACTGATCTCCAATCTGGCACCCTTAAAAGCCGGTCGTCCTAAGAAAGAAAAATAAGCATTTTTTGGTTTTTTTGGGGGCTACTAAAAATCTAGAAAAGTAAGTTGACAGCCGCGCGATTTATTAGCGCGGCTGTTGTATTTTTATCTGTCATAAAACCGACATGAAACTGTCATCGCCTTGAAGTAATCCTGCTTTATTCTTCGTCCGTCAACCGACTAAAAGGATAATAAATGAGATTACTCACGCTACCTGCGGACGCCAATCCTAGTTTTTCTAAACTAAGTTTAAGTTTGGCAAGTACCTCCAAAGAAATCAAGGAAGTACAGCGCCTGCGGTATAAAGTATTTATTGAAGCCATGGGCTTATCCGCCCTGACCAATCCCGATGGTTTAGATAGAGATGAGTTTGATGAGCACTGCGATCATCTGATCGTACGCGACACCAAGACCCTGAAAGTGGTCGGTACTTACCGCATTCTTGGACCGAATGCCGCGCGTCATATCGGCCGTTATTATTCTGAAACCGAATTCGATTTATCCCGCCTGGCAAATATCCGCGGCAACATTGCTGAAGCAGGACGCGCCTGTATTCATCCTGATTATCGCAGCGGCACTGTGATCATGATGTTGTGGGCGGGTTTGGCGGCGTATATGCAGCGCGAGCGCTGTACCTATCTGATAGGTTGCGCCAGTATCAGCCTCACTGATGGCGGCCATAACGCGGCGGCGATTTGCCGTAGCTTTAAAGAATCGGACTACGCTCCGCTTGATTATCGCGTCACACCGCATCTGCCTTTTCCTATCGAGAATATGGATGAGGGTCATGTAGCACGTATTCCACCTCTGTTGAAAGGCTATCTGCGTGCTGGCGCTTGGGTCTGCGGTGATCCGGCCTGGGATCCGGATTTTCATTGTGCCGATCTGTTTGTGATGCTGCCGCTGGCGAATCTGGATAATCGCTACGCCAAGCACTACGGCACCGGGGAGTAGATGGCATGAAACCTGCGGACCAGTTTCTGAATAAAAAAATGAATCGCAAGCTGTTTAATCCCAGCAAAAAAGAAGTGAGTCGTTTTCGTACTATTTGGATATCTGATCTGCATTTGGGCACGACCGGCTGTCAAGCCGCCCGACTATTGGAGTTTTTGCAGGCAACCGAGTCAGAAACGCTGTACCTGGTCGGTGACATCATCGATGGCTGGCAACTGAAACGGCGCTGGTACTGGGATCAAGCTCATAATAATGTGGTGCAGTTGGTGTTAAAAAAAGCCAAAAAAGGCACCAATGTCATTTTTGTGCCTGGCAACCACGATGAGGCAGTGCGTCAATTCATCGACCTTGATTTTGGTGGTATCAAGGTCAGGGACGAATTGATCCACGTCACCGCTCAGGGGAAACGGATGTTGGTTTTGCATGGTGATCGATTTGATGGTGTGATCGCCTGCGCCAAGTGGCTGGCCTATGTCGGCGATAGTTTATACACGGTCATTCTGAAATTTAATCAGGTATTTAATAATTGGCGCGCTCGCGTCGGTTTGCCGTATTGGTCGCTGTCACAGTATCTGAAGCTCAAAGTCAAAAACGCCGTCAGCTATATCAGCTCGTTTGAAAATGCCTTGGCCGATGAGGCCCGTAAGCGCGGCCTGGATGGTGTCATTTGCGGGCATATTCACAAGGCAGAAATCCGGGATATCAATGGCATCACCTACTGCAATGACGGTGATTGGGTCGAAAGTCTGTCGGCCCTGGTCGAGGACGCTAGCGGTGCATTGCGCTTAGTTAGTTGGCATGACATCGTACTTGGTGAACGTGCCAATGAAATGATGCCAGAATTGGTGATGGCATCGAATTTGCACGTTTAAGTAGCGAGAAATTAATATCAACGTAAACAAGCTTGTGCATGAATACCGATAAATAGCTTGAGCTGAGCTACTGAGCCGTGTCGGAAAATTTTACAGCTGTTGTCGTCATTTCGTAGTTCTGTTTTTTAAGTGATTGTTTTTATTGAGTTTATTTGTTTTTATGTATGTGGCTTAATATTTGCTTTGCATTAGCTACCCGCGGTTTTAAACCGCTTAATTGATAGCAAAAACAACTTTAATTCGGAGCGCAATTATGAAACGCCATTTATCAGCGATAGCTATTACTTTGGTTTTGGGAGCCTGGAGCCAGTTAAGTCAGGCAGCGGTGATCAATTTTGAGGATATTGCCACTTCGGCTGGCAGCACAGTTTTTGATACCTCGCCGGATGCCTCAGGTGGATTTTTGTTCACTTCACCTAGTAATCATATCCATCGCGTGAACCAGAGCGGTAGCTTCGGCGATTCAGGTTCAACTAATCTGATGATTCATGATAACGGCGGAGCAAATGCTGGTAATGGTCTGACGATGACTAAAATTGGCGGCGGCACATTCGCTATGAGTAGCGCCTGGCTTTCAGAGGGGTTTAGTAATTTTGGTGCCAAGCAAGTACATATAGTTGGCAATCTCTTCGGTGGCGGTACCGTCGTATTAGACTTTACTCTGGATGGTATTTTTGACGGAGCTGGCGGGCTGAATGATTTTCAGACCGTTAATTTTGATGGATCTTGGAATAATCTTACCAGCGTCGCCTTCAAAGGGATAGATGGAACTGCCAATGAACATGCTTGGAGTATTGACAATATTAATATCGGCGAAGCTGCGACTACGGTTCCAGAACCATCGACGCTGGCTTTGATGGCTCTTGCTATGGCTGGACTCGGCTTTGTAAGCCGACGCAAACAAGCATAATCGCAATAGACTTCGGCCAGACCCCGCTACGGCGGGGTTTTTCATTATTGCAACTAGTAAGGGAAAGTTGTAAAACCTGATATCCGAGTGCATTGCATCGTCGATTGTAAAATGCAGCGCTCGCAATACGTCGGTCTTGCGAGGAACGCCTAGAACAATCGATGCCGTGATGCGCCCTAGTATGGGGTTTTTAGAAGTTACCGAAGTTGGGAGCGCAACAAGCATGCGCCTGCTGGCATGATTTGGCTTGCGAAGGCGCATGGATAGTGCGTCTTGGTTTTTAACCGTGTCTTCTGTGCGAGATTATTTGACCACTAGCTCCGGTGTCATAATCGCTTTCAGATAGGTTTGCACGCCTTCTGCTTCTTTTTGTTTTTGGCTGATCCACCAGACATTTCCCTTGCGCACTGCGCATTCATCCTGCATGGGAGCGATCAGGCGCGCTGCGACTTGACCCAGATAGGGTTGATGGCCGACGATTAGCACCGGTTCGCGACTGTGTGGCCAGTTGGCTGCCGCCAGTACCAGTTCCGCGCTAGCGTCGGGTGCTAATTCATGCAATACCCTAAATTTTCTATCCAAAGCTGCCATGGTTTCTCTGGTTCTTAAGGTCGGGCTGACCAGTATCCGGCAACTCTCGGCCAGATTACTGTCCAGCCAGCGCGCCATTTTGATGGCTTGCTTAATGCCTTTGGGCGTCAGCCTGCGGGCATCATCGGGCAAATCAGGGCCACCTGGTTCGGCTTCGGCATGCCGCCATAAAATCAGATCCACGGCGATCTCCTTGAAGTTGGCGGTTTGGGCGGCATGCCGTTCCTATTCTTCGCTGACCGCGCCTAGCGTTTGCATCAGGCTAGCTTGGGCGCAAAATACGACCTGCTTGGCACGCGCTTTTTTGCGTTCGTATTGTCCTTCTTCATCCAGTACCCAGGCATTCACGTTGTCTTTCAGGTAGGGCTCAAGGCCTTCCGTCATGACGCGTTTTTTAAGTGCCTTGTCGAGAACGGGAAACGCCACCTCAATACGGCGGAATAGATTACGACTCATCCAGTCAGCGCTGGCGAGATAGGTGTCATGTTCAAGATCGTTGCGGAAATAATAAATACGCGAATGCTCAAGGAAGCGCCCGATGATAGAGCGTATCTTGATGTTCTCAGATAGACCAGGTACGCCAGGGCGCAGTGTGCAAGCGCCGCGTATGATCAGATCTATTTTTACACCGTCAGCCGAAGCCGCATACAGCGCGCGGATGACTGATTCATCGACCAGGGCATTCATCTTGGCGATGATGCGGCCGGGGCGGCCTTCTCTGGCGATGCGCGCTTCATTGCGTATCGCTTTGATGATCTGTGGTTGCAGCGCAAACGGTGCCAGCCATAAATAGCTGAGCTTATTCGGTTTGGTTAAGCCCGTCAGATGTATGAAGACTTCATTGACCTCGGCTGCCATCTGAGGATGAGCAGTGAGTAGTCCAAAATCGGTATAAAACTTGGTGGTCGAAGGATGGTAATTGCCCGTGCCTAAATGCGCATAGTGACGTAGTACGCCGCCTTCTTCGCGGCGTATCACCAGGGCTAATTTTGCATGGGTTTTTAGTCCGACCACGCCGTACACGACTTGTGCGCCGGCTCTTTGGAGTTTGTCTGCCCAGTTGATGTTTGCTTCTTCGTCAAAGCGCGCCATCAACTCGACAATCACTGTGACTTCTTTACCCTGGCGCGCCGCCGTGATCAGCGATTCCATTAAATCGGAATTCATGCCTGTTCGGTAGATGGTTTGTTTGATCGCCAGGACATTCGGGTCCAAAGACGCTGAGCGTATGAAATCGATGACGGTCTGGAAGGGTTGAAACGGGTGATGCAACAAAACGTCTTGCTTTTGCAGCAAGGAAAAAATATTCGTGTTACTGAGTTTGGCACTGGCTTTAGCTGCAAACGGTGGGAAGCGAAGATTGGGCTGCTTAATATGGTCTACCAATTCAGACAGCCGCACCATATTCACCGGGCCGTCGACTTGGTATAGCCTATCGGCATCTAAAGAAAACTGTTCTAACAAGAAATGCGATAATTCCTCTGGGCAATTTTTCGCAACTTCCAAGCGAACTGCTACGCCAAACTGACGTCCTTGTAATTCGCCTTGCAGCGCATGCCTGAGATTCTTAACTTCTTCTTCATCCACCCATAAATCGCTATCGCGCGTTACCCGAAACTGTGAGTAGGCGAGTACCTCGCGACCGTTGAATAAGTCGCCAATGTGCGCATGTATGATGGATGACAACAGGCAGAACGAGGTGCCTTTAGCGGACAAATCATCCGGCAGGCGGATTACTCGCGGTAACACGCGCGGCGCCTTAACAATAGCGATTGCGGTGCCGCGCCCGAACGCGTCTTTGCCTGCCAAGGAGACAATGAAATTAAGACTCTTATTAACTACTTGTGGGAAGGGGTGAGCCGGGTCTAGTCCAATCGGTGTCAACAGTGGCCGAACTTCCCTGTCGAAATAGGCTTTCACCCAGGCACGTTGCGCCTCGTTTCTGTCATTATGGCGTAACAGATGAAGATGTTTGCGTGATAACTGCGGAAGAATTTCTTGATTCAGGACTTCATACTGGCGGGTTGCCAGTTGATGGCATTCAGTCGCGATACGTTCCATCATGGCTAAAAAACTAGGATGCTGAGCTAACTCTCCATCGATGGTATTTTGTGCCAAGAGACTGGCAACCCTGACTTCAAAGAACTCATCGAGATTGCTACCAACTATGCATAAGTAGCGCAAACGCTCTAGTAGGGGAATACTGCGGTCTTCGGCTTGTGCTAGCACGCGCCAGTTGAAAGCGATTTGTGACATTTCCCTGTCGAGAAAGACTACTGCACGCGATAGCTCAGGTTTTGGCAAAATTTTGTTCACTATGCTGACCTCTGTTTTGGTGGGTTTAGCATTTTTTGCAAAATTTGGTGCAGGCATAGCAGGCTTGACTGACTCTGAGTCGGGCACCGTGTGGACTTCTTGGTCTTGCATAGTTTTTTGCATGTCATAAAGCCTTCTGTCTCTGGTGATACTCATTCTAAACAGCTAATATGACAAGTTTATGACAAATTGTTACGGCTTATGTAATCATTTCGCAATTATTTCAGGCTCGTCATAATCTTGTCACAATCGGCTAGTACAGTTCGTTCCGTGATACAGAAGTCGAAGTCTGAAGTTTTCTGAATGAGCTCGAACATTTAACCCTGAGGTGTATATGCAAGTGAATCGTGTCCTAAAATCTCTGGTCATTGCTGTTGGTGCAGCGATTGCCTTTTCTAGCGTGCATGCAGCTGATATGACAGGCGCTGGCGCAACTTTTCCTTATCCAATCTATGCGAAATGGGCAGAGTCCTACAAAAAAGCTACCGGTAATGGTTTGAATTATCAATCCATCGGGTCCGGTGGTGGGATTAAACAAATCAAGGCCAAGACTGTTGATTTCGGTGCATCTGATATGCCTTTAAAAGCAGAAGATCTGGATGCGGAAGGTTTGACGCAGTTTCCTGCAATTATCGGTGGCGTGGTTCCTGTCGTGAATATCGAAGGCATTGCTCCAGGTAAAATGAAGATGACGGGTGATGTGATTGCTGGCATTTATATGGGCAAGATCACAAAATGGAATGCCGCTGAAATTACTGCATTGAATCCAGGTCTGAAACTGCCCGCTGAAGATATTACTGTCGTACATCGTTCTGATGGATCTGGCACGACTTTCCTGTGGACTGATTATTTGTCCAAGGTAAATGCCGAATTCAAAACTGTGGTTGGTTCTTCGACTGCGGTTAAATGGCCAGTCGGTTTGGGTGGTAAGGGCAATGAAGGCGTTGCTGCCAGCGTCAAGCAAATTAAAAATTCTATCGGTTACGTAGAATACGCTTACGTCAAAAAGAACAAAATGACTTACACCCAGTTGAAAAACTTGGATGGTCAGTTTGCTGAGCCAGATGATGAAAACTTCAAATCAGCTGCTGCTGGCGCTGACTGGTTAAAAACTCCTGGTATGGGCGTGGTGCTTACCAACCAACCAGGTAAAGCAACATGGCCAATCACGGGCGCCTCGTTTATTTTGATGCACAAGGCCCAGGCTGATGCTGAAAAAGGTAAAGAAGTGTTGAAGTTCTTTGATTGGGCGTTCAAAAATGGCGGTGCGATGGCAACTGAATTGGAATACGTTTCCTTGCCACCTGCTGTCATTAAGTTGATAGAAGATAGCTGGAAAGCCAAACTGAAGGACGCTAGCGGCAAGGCTTTGTGGTAAGTCTGCCGGTAAGTAAAGCAGCTGATATTAGTTGAGTTCGTTCCTTGTAATTTTCAGTAATTAAAACGCAGAAAGCTAGTGGCAAACAATTGTCACTAGCTTTCTCAATAGATGGAAACCCTATTCCATGAATACCCAACCCGCTCCTATTGTTATGTCTTCCACCCAAGCTCATACACCGGTTCAAGTTCAGGCAAATTCGATGTCATCGAGCTCTGTCCTTACTGTGAATATGCATAAAGTGATGCGACGTCAGCAGTGGCAAGATTTTTTATTTCATAAGCTCACTTTTAGCTTCGCCTTATTGGTGTTGTTGGTGCTGCTAGGAATTATTATTTCCCTCTTTATTAATGCCTGGCCAGCCATGCAAGAATTCGGCTTCGCCTTTGTTACCACCATAGAGTGGGATCCGGTGAATGATAAATACGGTGGTCTGATCGCCATCGTCGGTACCTTGGCAACCTCGTTTATCGCCTTGTTGATTGCGTTTCCTATCAGCTTTGGTATTGCCTTATTTCTGACTGAAATTTGCCCGCCCTGGTTAAAGCGCCCGCTCGGCACGGCCATCGAATTGCTGGCCGGCGTCCCTAGTATTATTTATGGTATGTGGGGCTTGTTCGTGTTTGCTCCGATATTTTCTGAATATGTGCAACCGGCACTGGCCGCGACTTTGGGTAAGTTGCCCGTAATCGGTGTGCTATTTTCTGGCCCTATGATAGGCATAGGCATTTTGTCCGCGGGTATGATATTGGCGGTGATGGTGATACCGTTTATTTCTTCAGTGATGCGTGACGTATTTGAAGTGGTGCCTCCAGTTTTGAAAGAATCGGCTTACGGTCTGGGTTGTACCAAGTGGGAAGTAGTACGAAAAATCGTCTTACCCTATACAAAAATCGGCGTAGTCGGCGGCGTGATGCTGGGCTTGGGGCGTGCTTTAGGCGAAACCATGGCGATCACGTTTGTGATCGGAAATGCGCATAAACTCTCATGGTCGCTGTTTGCACCAGGTAATAGTATTGCCTCTACGCTGGCAAATGAATTTGCCGAGGCCGAGACGGTATTGCATACCTCCTCCTTATTTTTACTTGGCCTGATCTTGTTTGTAATTACTTTTATCGTGTTGTCTGCAGCCAAATTAATGCTGTTGGGCCTCAGCAAAAAAGAGGGAGCAAAATAATGACAACGATTAATAATGCTGTATATCGCCGTCGTTTGTTGATGCATAAAGTCGGTATTGCCCTGTCGTCGATGGCGATGGCGGTAGGTGTGTTTTTTCTGATGTGGATCTTATTCACATTGTTAGTCAAAGGGTTTTCTGCATTGAGTATCGGTTTGCTTACCGAGAGTACTCCGGCACCTGGTAGTGATGGCGGCGGACTGATGAATGCCATCCTTGGTAGTTTAATGATGGTGGGCACCGCTACTTTGATCAGTACCCCTATCGGCATTCTGGCGGGTATCTATCTCGCTGAGTATGGCGATAAAAGCTGGTTTGGTGCAGTGACGCGCTTTGTGACCGACATCATGCTGTCAGCACCATCGATTGTGATCGGCTTGTTTGTGTATGCGATCTATGTTTTTCATGTCAAACACTTCTCAGGTTGGGCCGGTAGTATCGCTATTTCGCTGATCGCTATCCCCGTCATCGTCCGTACTACTGACAATATGCTGGGCTTAGTTCCGACCAGTTTGCGTGAAGCTGCATTCGCACTGGGTGCTCCACGTTGGAAAGTCGCCTTGTTGATACGTTTAAGAGCAGTCAAGGCTGGTGTGATGACCGGTATCTTATTGGCGGTTGCTCGTATCTCCGGCGAAACTGCACCTTTGTTATTCACCGCTTTGAACAATCAGTTTTACAGTGCGAATATGAATCAGCCTATGGCTAACTTGCCGGTGGTGATCTATCAGTTTGCCATGAGTCCTTATGACAACTGGCGCGAATTAGCTTGGGGTGGTGCTCTGTTAGTGACCTTTAGTGTTCTGACCTTAAACATTTTGGCGCGCACTGTGTTCAGCCAAAAAGTAAAAAACTAAATTTTTTTGGAAAATATTATGTCGACTCTCCCCACTACGCCAGACAAGATGGCCATAGAAATTTCGGGTTTGAATTTTTTCTACGGAACTACCCGCAGCTTGCGCGATGTGAATCTAGGTATTCGCGATAAAAAAGTGACAGCCTTCATCGGCCCTTCCGGTTGCGGAAAATCCACATTATTGCGTACTTTAAATCGTATGTATGAGCTTTATCCCGGCCAACGTGCCGAAGGAAAAATCATGTACAACGGTAAAAATATTTTGGAAGCTTCGCAAGATATCAATCTCTTGCGCGCCAAGGTAGGTATGGTTTTTCAAAAACCGACCCCTTTCCCTATGTCGGTGTATGACAACATTGCTTTCGGTGTGCGCTTGTACGAAAATTTGCCTAAAGGCGAGATGGACGAACGTGTGGAATGGGCCTTGAAAAAAGCGGCACTCTGGACTGAAGTTAAAGATAAATTGAATAAAAGCGGGCTGAGTCTTTCTGGTGGTCAGCAACAGCGTCTGTGTATCGCGCGTGGTGTTTCGGTCAAGCCTGAGATCTTATTGCTTGATGAGCCAACCTCTGCACTGGATCCTATCTCGACCGTCAAGATAGAAGAACTGATCCATGAGCTAAAGCAGGATTACACGATCGCGATCGTCACGCACAATATGCAACAGGCTGCGCGTTGTTCTGACTACACCGCCTATATGTATTTGGGCGAGTTGGTCGAATTTGGCGAGACCGATCATATCTTCATGAATCCGGTAAAAAAAGAAACGCAAGATTACATTACGGGCCGTTTTGGTTAATTCCTTAGCCCTTTTGATAAAAATTTAGGAGCATACGATGACAGGCGAACATTCTTCAAAGCAGTACGACACCGATTTGGAAACCATACGTTCCAAGGTCTTGCTGATGGGCGGCTTGGTAGAAAGCCATTTTCATGATGCTATGGCCTGCTTTCGCAGTGGCAATATCATACAAGCGGCTGCCGTCATCAAGTCTGATGAGGAAGTCAATCGTTTGGAAGTCGCTTTGGATGATATGTGCAGTCACCTAATCGTCAAACGTCAGCCTGCCGCGAACGATCTGCGCACCGTGATGGCCACTGGCAAAGTGATTACCGATCTGGAACGCATCGGGGATGAGTCAACCAAGATCGCACGCATTGCACATGAAGCACATGCCAGACATAAGAACATTGCGATGTTTAGCGGTTATGAAACAGTGCGCGTTCTGGCCAGTAGTGTGGCTGAGATGCTGCATCAGTCCTTAGACGCGTTTGCCCGTCAGGACGGCGATAAGGCGCTGAAGTTGATCGCCTATGACGAAATCATCGATAACGATTTTCGCTCAATTATGCGAAATTTGATTACCTTTATGATGGAAGATCCAAGTACCATCTCATCTTCTCTGGATGCCCTATGGGTGGCCAAGGCGATCGAGCGCATCGGCGATCACGCCAAAAATATCGCCGAACATACGATCTATATTGTGGAAGGTAAAGACATACGGCATTCCGATTATGTCGCTTCTAAACAAGGAACTATTGCTAGTAATTCATGATGGCAACCGATAAAACAACTATCCTCATCGTTGAAGATGAACCCGCCATTGTTGAGTTGGTGACATTCACTTTACGTGCCGCTGGTTGGGAAACATTTTCAGTCAACAACACGGCCGAAGCTTGGGAGTTTTTGCAGCGTCGCACGCCTCAGTTGATTTTGTTAGACTGGATGTTGCCAGATCAAAGTGGTTTGCGATTACTCTCCAAAATACGCTCAGACCGGCATTTTAACGAGATGCCTGTCATTATGTTGACCGCGAAAAGTATGGAAGAGGATAAAATTGCCGGCCTTGATCATGGTGCTGACGATTATGTGACCAAACCATTTTCTCCGCGCGAATTGACTGCCAGGATTAAGGCGATGTTACGTCGTAAAAGTCCTGAACATGCTCAGGGCACGCTGGCGGCTGGCAGTATCGTCTTGGATCCGGTTAGCTGCACCGTAAAAATTGATGACAGTAAAGTAGAAATCGGGCACGCTGAATACAAGTTGTTGAAGTTTTTTATGGCGCATCCTGAACGTGTATTTTCACGCAGTCAATTGCTTGATAAAGTGTGGGGCGATCATGTGGTGATTGAAGAACGCACGGTTGATGTGCACGTACTGCGTCTGCGTAAAGTCTTGAAAAACGCAGAAAATTTAATCAAAACGGTGCGCAGTGTCGGGTATATGCTATCTGAAAAATAGCGACTCCAGGGATACGGGGACTATCATATGTTCCTGTGTCTTCGTTGTATCCGCCTAGCTTAACTGCGTATCGTTTGCGCGGACCCCCAACAAATATATAGGATTTACGCGACATTGTTCCAACTGCGGGTTCGCCGAATAAGGTGCTTTTCGTATGGCAAGGCGAGTGCCCTGATGCAGGAACAATTTACGTAAGTTCTAAATAGAATTCCAATACTCTTTAGCAGGCTCTAATGCATCCCCATCTTGTATTCTGGATTTCCGCTGTCGTGCGGATGATCATCGTCTTGGCCGGTGCCACCGTGGCTGGTTTCTTCTGGGGCGTGATACCAGGGCTGGTGCTGGCGATGCTGGGAATGATGGTGTTGATCTTTGTCCAATTGAATTATTTGCTCCGTCTTGCCGACTGGCTGGATCAACCGAGTAGCTCGCACTTGCCTGATGGTTGGGGGGCCTGGACTGAGGTGTTTTCCCGTCTTTATAAATTGCGTCGTGGTGATGAAAAGAATCAGGCGGAACTGGCAGAATGGCTGGCGCGTTTTCGTCAAGCTATGAGCCTGTTGCCGGACGGTGTGGTGATCATGGACGATGTGATGTTTCTGGAGTGGTGTAATCCGGCAGCAGAGCAGCATTTGGGCCTGAGTCTGTCTCAAGATAAGGGCATGCGCGTCACCAATCTGGTACGCACTCCGGAATTTATCGATTACATCATTCTCGGGCGCTACGAGACCCCGCTTACTTTGAGTTTTCGCGAGCGCAAACTCATCGTGCATATTATCCCGTTTGAAAATCGTAGACAGATTTTGGTTACCCATGATGTGACTGAGTCGGAACGTATCGACATGATGCGACGCGATTTTATTGCGAATGCCTCGCATGAGCTGCGTACGCCTTTGACAGTTATTAACGGCTTTTTGGAAATCGCATCGATGCAACCGGATATGGAAGTCTCTATCCGCTCATCACATCTTAAACTGATGTCTGAGCAGGGCGAGCGTATGCAGCGGTTAGTGGAAGATATGTTGACACTGAGCCGTCTGGAGTCGATGGAATATTCCGTGCATCATGAAGCGATCGATATGCATGGAATGTTGGTGCAGATATTGCAGGAAGGCGAAGCACTGTCCGCAGGACGTCATCAGCTAAGCTTACAGTGTGATGGTCCGGATATTTTAGGTAGTGCGGATGAGATTCGTAGCGCATTCTTGAATCTACTGACCAATGCGATACGTTACACGCCAGAAAAAGGACGGATTACTTTGATCTGGGAAAATTGCCCTCTAGGACCAAAGTTCATCGTTCAGGACACCGGCATAGGGATTAGCGCCGAACATATTTCACGCTTGACTGAACGTTTTTACAGGGTGGACAAGAGTCGTTCGCGTGAAACGCAGGGTACGGGATTGGGCTTGGCGATTGTCAAACATGTCTTGCTAAGACATAAAGCGCACTTGCTGATAGAATCAACGCCGAATGTCGGCAGTAAGTTTTGTGTACAGTTTCCAGCCAACGTCATTTTGTTGAATTAAAAAAACGCTCCTGGATGGAGCGTTTTTTTTTAAGCTTTTTTTGTGACCTGTCGGTGTAACTCAGGACTGCAAAAATTATTTTAATTATTTTTCGACTGCCGTGGTTCTTTGCTGTAGCCAGGCTAATGCCGTGCCGTTGACATGTGGTGCTAGCCTTTGCAAGACGCTGGCATGGTAGTCATTGAGCCAATTCAACTCGTCCTCCCTGAGTAGCGCCAGATCCAGACATCGAGTATCAATAGGGCACAGTGTCAGTGTCTCAAACTTCAGATACTCGCCGAACTCGGTGTTGACCGCCGGCACGCACAGCATCAAATTTTCTATCCGCACGCCCCATTTTCCCGGGCGATAAATACCTGGCTCGTTCGAGGTGATCATACCCGCCTGCATCACCATATGCTGATCTGGGATCGCCATGCACGAGATCGATTGTGGCCCCTCGTGGACATTGAGAAAATACCCAACTCCATGGCCAGTACCATGGCCATAATTAATGCCTTCGGCCCAGATCGGCGCACGCGCTGCGGTGTCTAATACGGTGGAGTACGTGCCACGTGGGAACTGCATGCGTGAGAGCGCAATCATGCCCTTGAGTACCAGAGTAAAGTCGCGTTTTTGTTCTGCGGATACATTGCCTACCGCCGCTACCCGTGTGATATCGGTGGTGCCGTTGAGATACTGTCCACCAGAATCAATCAGTAATAAACCGTTACCGCTGATGCGCGCATGTGACTCGGGTGTGGCGCGGTAATGCGGCATCGCACCGTTGGCGTTGAAGCCGGCAATTGTGCCAAAACTGGCGCAGATAAAATGTGGCTGGCGCGCACGCGCCGCGGTAATTTTCTGGTCTATCGTCAGTTCGGTGATTTCTTCTGTGCCTAAGCTGTTTTCAAACCAGCTAAAAAATTCACATAATGCAGCACCATCTTGCTCCATAGAGTCTCTGACATACTGTGCCTCTTCTGCTGATTTGATCGACTTACTCAGCACTGTAGGATTGATCGCTTCTATGATACGCACTTGGTCTGGTATCGCCTGTTTAAAGCCCAGCGTGATGCGACGAGGATCGAGTAGTAAGCAAGCGTCGTTTGCTAAGCTAGCGAGCGCATCTGCAGCCTGCTCATACGGACGTAGGCTAATGCCATCCTCTGCCAATGCGGCGGCCAGTTCCGCGGGGATTTTTGCAAGGACGACAAATAGGTTTGCGCTCTCTAGCGTGATTAAGGCGTGCGCTACAAACACCGGGTTATAGCTGACATCTGCGCCGCGCAGGTCAAATAACCAGGCGATATCGTCGACCGTAGAAATAAAATGGCAGGTCGCCTTTTTTTCTAATAATTGCTGACGCAAGTCAGCGATTTTTTTAGATCGGCTGACTGTGGCAAACGGTGCGGCATGTTGATAGATTGATGTGCCAGGGAGTTCAGGTCGGTCTAGCCAGACCTGTTCTAGCAGATCTTGTTTTGTAGTGAGACGTATGCCCTGCGGATCTAATGCTGCTTGCAAGGCGCGCGCATTGGCTAGTCCTAACACCGCGCCATCAACCCCGACCACCTGACGGGCACTTAAGTTGGCGGCTAGCCAATCCAGATGCAAAGTAGAGGCAGCCGTGGCAATTTTCATCATCTGTATGCCGCTGCCGGCGAGCTGTTGCTCCGCTTGTGCCCAATAACGACTGTCTACCCATAGACCAGCAAAGTCATTAGTCACTATCAGCGTCCCTACCGATCCCGTAAACCCTGAGTAATGCTGGCGTCCTTGCCAGCGCTCGGGCAAATATTCAGACAGATGTGGATCGGCGGATGGGATCAGGTAGGCGTCGATACCATGCTCGCGCATGGCGTGACGCAGTTGTTGTAGACGAAGCGGGATATCAGAAGTGACGCTATTTTGGTTTGAGCTGGTCATAGGATAATCAAGCTGTAGGAGTTTCAATGAAGGGGAGTTTGATCGATTTGTGATCGATCTTTTGTTTAGTATACTGTAAATATACTAAATTCCTGTATTGCTCTATGATCTCGGGACTAATACTGGAGCTATATTTTCACCTCAAAAACCTGCGCATGACATGCGGTGCCGGCTCATCGGGATTCGCGTGCGAATATTCCAATTCTGGTGCCGCTTCGAAGTGATAGGCGGCATATAAATCGAGCAAGCGCGGTTGATCTACCCGCACACCTAAACGCAATTCCTCTACCCCTGTGGTTTGCGCGTGGTGTATCACCGCTTCGAGTAAATGTTGCGATAAGCCGGTGCCGCGAAAGGCCGGCAATATACCCATGCGTAGCATTTCCCAGGTATCGCTATCGGCTTCCATCGGCTGCCAGCGTACCGAACCGGCGGGTTCTTCATCGACTAATAAGATAAAGCCACCGCCCAGTTGCAGATCAGTCGCGACTCGTTCCAGGCTTTCTTGGTGGCCACTAGAGCTCGCTGCGACTTTATCTTGCCAGCAAGCGCGGGTCAGATGCGCAATCAAAGGCGCATCCTCTAAGGTGGCTTCCCGTATCAGTACATCCATAGTCTTATCGAACCCGCATGCCAGGCTGTGCACCTGGCCAGGCTTCCAGTATGTATAAACCCGGATTGGCTTTCTCGTCAGCCGCCGAAGCAGCTAAAACCATGCCTTCTGAAATACCGAATTTCATTTTACGCGGTGCCAGATTAGCCACCATGACGGTAAATTTACCGATTAGCTGTTCTGGCTGATACGCCGATTTAATACCTGAGAAGACATTGCGGGTACGACCTTCACCGACATCGAGCGTCAGGCGCAACAATTTGTCTGAGCCTTCTACCTGTTCGCAATTGACGATCTTGGCGATACGCAGATCGATCTTGGCGAAGTCATCTATCTTGATTTCTGGTGCCAGCTCTTCTATCCCGTCGTTGGATGGGCTAATATCAGCAACTGCCGTTTCGGTCGCCGCTGCGGCGATCGCTTTCGGTGTAACGCTCGCTGCCGTCGTATCTGGCATAGGTGCATCGAATAGCGAATCAAAAATCTTGATATCCACACGTTGCATCAGATGTGCATATTCCTGTATCACGTGGCCGGCTGGCAAAGCAGTCAAGGCATCGTCCCAACGCTCAATTTTGCAATTGAGCCAGGTCGCCACAGCGCGGCTTAGCTCTGGCAATACCGGTGCCAACATCACTGTCAGGGTTTTGAACAAGCCCAGTGCAGTCGTGCAAACTTGATGTAATTCCGCCTCGCGGGCTGGATCTTTCGCGATCAGCCACGGCGCTTTTTGTGCCACGTATTGATTCGCGTGATCGGCCACTTCCATGATCTTGCGCAGGGCTTTACTAAATTCACGCGCTTCATACAAGTCTTTTACTTCTGTCACGGCAGCCAGACTCGCTTGCGTCAGTTCAGCCGCATCTGGGTCCTGAGCGCCGAGGCGGCCGTCGAAACGTTTGGTGATAAAACCGGCAGCGCGGCTGGCGATGTTGACGTACTTACCGATCAGATCGGCGTTCACGCGCGCCACGAAATCTTCCGGGTTCATGTCCAGATCTTCAACCTTGGCATTGAGCTTGGCGGCAAAGTAATAACGCAGCCATTCCGGATTCATGCCTATGTCGAGGTAGCGCAACGGCGAGATGCCGGTGCCGCGCGACTTCGACATTTTTTCGCCCGAGACCGTGACGAAACCATGCGCGTACACATTGTCCGGCGTTTTGTAACCGGAGAACTTCAGCATTGCTGGCCAGAACAAGGTATGGAAATACGTGATGTCCTTGCCGATAAAATGAATTTGTTCTGTGGTCGGGTCGGCCATGAAGGCGTCAAAATCACGCCCAATCTTGCCAAAGTAATTTTTCAGCGAGGCCAGATAGCCGACCGGCGCATCAAGCCAGACGTAGAAATATTTACCCGGCTGATCGGGGATCTCGATGCCGAAATAAGGCGCATCGCGGCTGATGTCCCAATCTCCCAGACCGCCATCGCCTTCCAGCCATTCTTTGCACTTATTCGCCACTTCCGATTGCAGGCGATTGTCTTGCAAGGCCCAGCCGCGCAAAAATTCTACGCATTTTTCGTCCGAGAGTTTGAAGAAAAAGTGTTCGGATGATTTCATCACCGGCGTCGCACCGGTCAGCACCGAGTAAGGCTTCACCACTTCGGTAGGTGAATACACAGCACTGCAGACCTCGCAAGAATCGCCGTATTGATCTTTGGCGCCACACTTAGGGCACTCGCCCTTGATGTAGCGATCCGGCAAAAACATGCTCTTTACCGGGTCGTAAAACTGTTCTATGGTTTTGCTGGTGATAAATCCGGCCGCTTTGAGCTTGCGGTAAATATCTTGTGACAACTGATGATTTTCTATACCGTCGGTCGAATGCCAATTATCGAACTTCACATGGAAGCCATCCAGATACTGCTTACGTCCGGCGGCAATTTGCGCCACAAATTCTTGCGGCGTGATACCGGCTTTTTCAGCCGCAATCATGATCGGTGCCCCATGCGCATCATCGGCACCGACGAAATGCACTTCGTTACCCGACATACGTTGATGCCTGACCCAGATATCAGCCTGGATATATTCCATGATGTGGCCGAGGTGGAAAGGGGCGTTGGCGTAGGGCAGGGCAGTGGTAACGAACAGCTGACGGGTCATGATTGGTGCACTTTTTTATAAACGGACAAGGGCGTTATTTTAACAGCGAAAGTGCTGCTGGCGCGGGTTTGGCTTGGCGCTGGGAGAATCTGTAGTGGGACTGTGGTGTTTGTAACGATCCGTCATAAATTGCTTAAGCGTAGAGGCTCAAAGAAAAGGTTTTGTTTTTTCGTTTTTTTTGAGATTTTCAAAACCCTGTACGCAGTATCCATGCGGTCTCTAGCCGCTTTTTTGCCTGAAAGCCGCATGGATACTGCGTACAGGGTTTTGCATGGAAAAATACGCAGGTTCAGCTAGTATGGCGATATGTAAGTCTCTGTTACAAGTTCAGAATTGTAGATATTTCAGAAAGCAAAACAAATTATAATTGCGCTAGATCAATGTTTTGATCTTTAATAAATGCATGTTAAGGGCTGGAAATGAAAAATCGCGTAGAGAGTATTCTGTTATTTTTAAGTTGTTGCTTCAGTTTTCTGGCGCACGCCGAAACTGGCGTGACTAGCAAGACAATAGTTTTAGGACAGTCGGTGGCCTTATCTGGTCCAGCGCAGCAATTGGGCACCGAAATGCGCGATGGCGCTTTGGCCTATTTTGACCATATTAATGCTCAAGGCGGCGTCAACGGACGTCAGATTGTCCTGAAAACGCTGGATGATGGCTATGAAGCCGATAGAGCCGCCGCCAATACCAAGCAATTAATTGAAAAAGAAGGCGCGTTCGCGCTGTTCGGTTATGTGGGAACACCTACTTCGAACGCGGCCATGCCATTGATCAATAAGGAAGAAATTCCTTTCTTTGCCCCGTTTACCGGCGCACAAGCGCTGCGCGAACCGTTTAATCGCAATGTCTTTCATATCCGCGCCGGCTATTTTGAAGAGACAGAGAAAATTGTCGATCATATTACGACACTCTCAATTAAGCGCATTGCCGTGTTTTATCAAAACGATGCTTACGGCAAGGCCGGCTTGGAAGGTGTCACCCGAGCGTTGAAAAAACGCAATATAGAAGTGGTTGGCTTGGCCACTGTGGAACGCAATAGCGTCGATGTGGCGGCCGCTGTTGCTAAATTAAAGCTGGCAAAGCCGCAAGCGGTGATCATGGTTTCTGCCTACACTTCTTGTGCTGCTTTCATCAGGGAGATGATTAAAGACGCGAGTGCCGCTCCGGTGTTCTGGAATATTTCTTTCGTCGGCAGCCAGGCCTTATCGAAAGAACTGGGCAAGGACGGACGTGGCGTGATGATTTCACAAGTCATGCCAGCTCCCTGGGAAGACATCACTGCCGTGGTCAAGGAATATAAAAACTTGTATGCAAATAAGCCAGGCCGTGAAGTCGGTTATGTCAGTCTGGAGGGTTTTATCGCCGCCAAGGTGATGGTCGAAGGTTTGAAACGCGCCGGTGGTGGCTTAACACGGGATGGTTTGATACGTGCGCTGGAGTCTATGAGTTCTTATAACGCCGGCGGTTTTCAGGTGAAGTTTAGCAGCAGTAACCACAGCGCATCGACCTATGTCGATCTGAGCGTGATCGGTAAAGACGGTAAGTTCATGCATTAAAAATGTATTACCAAATAAAAAACGCAGAACAAGTTCTGCGTTTTTTTTACGTCTTAAATCGCAACTAAGTCCGCAACTAAGTCTGCAACTCATGCAGCGGCCAGCGCGGCCTGACATTAAAGCCATACTCGCGCGTTGCCAGGGATGGATTTTGTTGCAGGCGCATGGCGCCAGCAAAGGCAATCATGGCTCCGTTGTCGGTACAAAATTCCAGCTCAGGGTAAAACACCTGATAACGGCGCTTGGCGGCAGCGGCATTTAAGGCGGTGCGCAATTGCTGATTGGCACCGACACCACCGGCGATCACCAAACGTTTTAAGCCATGTTCTTTGAGCGCTGTCATGGATTTGGCGACCAGCACGTCGACCAGAGCATCGACAAAACCACGCGCGATGTTGGCCTTGTCTTGCTCGCAGATGTCAGTGTTATGGTTTTTTACCACCGTCAATACGGCAGTTTTGAGACCCGAAAAACTGAAATTGAGATCTTTAGAATGCAACATAGGGCGTGGCAATTTATAGGCCTTAGGGTCGCCAAACTCGGCCAGACGCGAAATCGCCGGCCCGCCGGGGTAAGTTAAACCCAGCAGTTTGGCCGATTTGTCGAAGGCTTCGCCGGCCGCATCATCTAAAGTCTCACCGAGTAATTTGTACTGTCCTACGCCATCGACCCGCATCAATTGCGTATGACCGCCCGATACCAGTAAGGCGATGAAGGGGAATTGTGGCGGCTGGCTCGCTAACAAGGGGGACAGCAAGTGCCCTTCCAGATGATGGATGCCGATGACCGGTTTATTCAATGCCAGCGCCAATCCGCAGGCGACCGAGGCACCGACCAGCAAGGCGCCGGCCAGCCCCGGGCCTTGGGTGTAGGCGATGGCGTCGATCTGATGTTTGTCCAGCTTGGCCTTGGTCAATACTTCGGTCAATAAGGGCAGGGCGCGCCGAATATGGTCGCGTGAAGCGAGCTCAGGAACGACACCGCCGTATTCCTGATGCATCGCGATCTGCGAGTGCAGCGCATGCGCCAGCAAGCCGTGCTCAGTGTCGTACAAGGCTAAGCCGGTTTCATCGCAGGAGGATTCAATGCCGAGAACTATCATTAAAAATGGTTTCTTATTTAGATGTTTTGCTAAAGCGGCAAACCCATGATGCTTTGCCTGGTGCGGATTTTGCTTACTTAGTTGACGCAAATATCCGTAAAAGACAGATTATAGGTCTTAACCAGCCAATCAGCAGCACTCTAGAGTATCAAAATATGAAAGCAGCTAGTTTACGGATCGTGGTCGTGAATACCGTTATCCCGGCCGAAAATGAGCAGGAGAGCCATGTGCAGGCACAACTGGCACGTTCGCGCGCCTTACGCATAGGTTTACTGCAGGCCGGCTACAACATTATTGCGGTGCTGCCGGGCGATCTCTACATGACCGAGCGTATCGCTCAGTTGCAGCCAGATATGATCATCATCGATGCCGAATCGGATGCGCGTGATGTTCTTGAACACATGGTGTTAGCGACCCGCGATGCACCGCGTCCCATCGTCCTGTTCACGGAAGATAGCGATCAGACCAATATGGCCGCAGCCATGGAGGCGGGGGTTTCCGCCTATGTGGTAGCGGGTTTGCATACCGAGCGTATCAAACCCGTGCTTGATGTTGCGATGGCGCGTTTTAATGCCGACCAAAAGCTGCGTTCCGAGTTGTCCGATACCAAGGCTAAGTTGGCTGAGCGCAAAACCATAGAACGCGCCAAGGGTTTGCTAATGGAGCGCCATCAGTTGTCGGAAAACGATGCCTATCAGAGGCTACGCAAACAGGCGATGGAAAAAAATCTGAAGTTGGCCGATCTGGCGCAGCGGGTGCTGGATGTGGCAGATTTGTTGGGCGCGTAGATTTTGACCTGTATTGGTGCGCCGCGTCATAACGGTGCAGTTTTTTCTCTGTATTGGGGACGATTTTCCGGTTTTAAGCTGTCACTGCGTAGGCATCCCAGCGTAAAGAGAACTGGCACAGCAATTGCTAATAGGTAGTAAAGCGCCAACGCAGGTGCAAGAGTGAATCCGGCTAACGGCGGTCGATTCACCAAGACAAAGGTGTCTTCCCATATTGATTAATCAGTATGGCAAGACGCCTTTTTTTGTTTTTATTTTTTCTTAAGCTGGAGCGCACTATGTCAATTCAAACACCAAAAAATCAGTCCGAAGATCTCACTTTAGTGGAGACTCAGCTTGATCGCAGCCAAACTGATCTTCAGCGCCGCCATTTTTTGCAGGGTGCTGCAGTCGTCGCAGGAGCCGGTGTCGTGGGGCTGCGTTCAGGTGGTGTCTGGGCCGCCGGCTCCGATAAACCAGAGAAAGAAGAAGTGCGGATCGGCTTCATTCCCTTGACCGATTGCGCCTCGATTGTGATGGCATCGGTGCTCGGTTTCGACAAAAAATATGGTATCAAAATTATTCCGACCAAAGAATCCTCATGGGCCAGTGTGCGCGATAAATTAGTCAATGGCGAACTCGATGCGGCACACGTCTTGTATGGCTTGATCTATGGGGTGCAGATGGGCGTGAGCGGCAACAAGAAAGACATGGCAGTCTTGATGACACTGAACAATAACGGGCAGGCCATTACCTTATCGAAAAAATTGGCGGATAAAGGGGCGGTCGATGGTGCTGGCCTGGCCAAGCTGATGCAAATGGAAAAGCGCGAATACACTTTTGCCCATACCTTTCCGACTGGCACGCACGCGATGTGGCTCAATTACTGGCTGGCGGCGCATGGTATCAATCCTTTAAAAGAAGCCAAGGTTATTACCGTGCCGCCACCACAAATGGTGGCGAATATGCGGGTTGGAAATATGGATGGCTATTGCGTCGGTGAGCCTTGGAATCATAGAGCGATTGCCGACGGCATCGGCATCACCGCCGCGACGACGCAAGACATTTGGAAAGATCATCCTGAGAAAGTGTTGGGCACCAGCGCCGAGTTTGTACAGAAGTATCCAAATACGGCACGCGCCATGACCGCTGCGATTCTCGAAGCGAGCCGCTGGATTGATGCTTCCCTGACGAATAAAAACAAGATGGCCGAAACCATCGCCGATAAGGCCTATGTGAATACTTCGGTGGATGTGATCAATCAAAGGATTATGGGGCGCTATCAAAATGGCCTGGGCAAGACCTGGGACGATCCTAATTACATGAAATTTTTCAATGACGGCGCGGTGAATTTTCCTTATCTGTCGGACGGCATGTGGTTCATGACTCAGCACAAACGCTGGGGCTTGCTGAAAGCTGATCCGGATTATCTGGCAGTGGCAAAAGCAGTCAACCGCATCGACGTCTACAAAGATGCTGCGGCTATGGCCAAGGTCGCCGTGCCTAAGGATGTCATGCGCAGCAGCAAACTGATGGACGGCTCGGTCTGGGATGGTAAAAATCCGGCAGCTTACGCGGCCGCTTTTAAGATTAAAGCATAGGGAGTAAATATGAATAGCATGGTACATGGCGTGATCCGCGAACCGGCCAGTAGCACTAGCGTAGTCAAACCGGCTGCAGTCATACCGCCTGCCGCAGCGCTACCTGCGTCCAGCGAAAAAACTGCGCAGAAAGTGAAGCGCGCTATTGCATTTAAACCGTTTTTTCTAGCGGTTCTGCCACCGATCTTGGGTCTGGGGCTATTGATACTGATATGGGAAATCATCGCGATCAAGACCTCCAGTTTCCCCTCTCCCTGGCTTACCTTGCAAGAGGCAATTAAGCTGTTTTCTGATCCGTTTTACCAAAATGGCCCTAACGATCAGGGCATAGGCTGGAACATCTTTGCCTCGCTGAAAAGGGTGGCGCTGGGCTTCGGTCTGGCCGCCGCGATCGGTATTCCTTTGGGTTTTCTGATTGGGCGGTTTAAGTTTTTGTCCGGTATGTTTAATCCCATCATCAGCTTACTCAAGCCGGTCTCGCCGCTGGCCTGGTTGCCGATAGGTTTGCTGGTATTTAAGTCGGCACATCCGGCGGCGATCTGGTCGATTTTTATCTGTTCGATCTGGCCTATGATCATCAATACCGCGATCGGTGTGCAGCGCGTGCCACAAGATTACATGAACGTAGCGCGGGTCTTAAATCTGTCGGAATGGAAGATATTCACCAAAATCTTGTTTCCCTCGGTCTTGCCGTATATGTTGACCGGGGTCAGGTTAGCGATAGGCACGGCCTGGTTAGTGATCGTCGCGGCAGAAATGCTCACCGGTGGGGTTGGTATCGGTTTCTGGGTCTGGGATGAGTGGAATAGCCTGAATGTTCCGCACATCATCATCGCGATCGTGGTGATAGGTTTGGTTGGTTTGATCTTGGAGCAAATATTGGTGGCCGTGGCACGTGCTTTTACTTATGACGATGTGCCTAACTAATCAATTGAATCAATTGAATCAATTAATTCATTGATGCATTGATTCATTCAATCAGCAGCGAATAAGCAGCGCAAAAGGAGTTTGAGATGGAAAAATTAGATGCGAAATACATAGAGATCAACAATGTCGAGATGCGTTTTAATACCAAGAAGGGTAGTTTCCACGCTCTGCGTGACATTAATCTCAATGTCGCCAAAGGGGAATTCATTACCCTGATCGGCCACTCGGGTTGTGGTAAATCGACTTTGCTCAATTTGATCGCTGGCTTGACGACCGCCAGTTCCGGCACTCTGTTATGTGCCAATCGCGAAATCGCCGGGCCTTCACCCGAACGCGGCGTGGTATTCCAAAATCACTCCTTACTGCCTTGGCTCACTTGTTATGAGAATGTGTATCTGGCGGTAGAGCGAGTCTTTGGCGCGACCGAAAACGGCACGAAATTACAGAAACGCACCATGCAAGCCCTGGCACTGGTCGGACTGACCCACGCCGAGAACAAGCGCCCGAATGAAATTTCGGGTGGCATGAAGCAAAGGGTGGGGATCGCCCGCGCCTTGGCGATAGAGCCTAAGGTGCTGCTGATGGATGAGCCCTTCGGTGCGCTGGACGCCTTGACGCGCGCTCATCTGCAAGACGAGTTGCTAAAAATCGTCGCCAAGACCGCATCGACCGTGGTGATGGTGACGCATGATGTGGATGAAGCGGTGTTGCTGTCGGACCGTATCGTGATGATGACTAACGGCCCTGCGGCCACCATAGGCGAAATTCTTAATGTCAAACTGGAGCGTCCGCGCGAACGGGTCGCTCTCTCGCAAGACCCTCTGTATGCCGAATATCGCAGCGCCGTACTGGAGTTTTTATACCATCGCCAATCGCATCCAGCCAAGGATGCTGCCTAAAATTTTTAGGTGCCTAGCCGCTCGCGCATATCCCATGCGGGTTTCCAGCCTGCATGGCGACGTAAACTTCGAATTGCGACATTCAAGGGCAAAAAAACAAAGGGTTGAGATAGGAGATGGAGTACCTTTGTGGTGTTCAAAGCCGAAAGGACACGCCATGAAATTCACCCATCTCAACCGCCA
>NZ_JBMPPB010000014.1:0-96587 GCF_049340485.1 Undibacterium sp. Ren11W | reverse complement strand
GATTCCATCAGGGCCCGCAGGGTATTTCTCTGCTCTAAGGCCGGATATAAAACTGCAGCTTTACCTATTTAATAAAACATAAAAAATATCTTGGCAAATGGAAGGTGTTCATATAAAACCCGCATGGAATATGCGCGCTGGAGCATGCCACAAAAAATTTATAGCTTAGCGGCATAGACGCACATCGCGTCACCCAAAAAACTCAGCATCTGCGGATGATAGGCATTGTGAAAATCGCGCATGCTGGGGTTGTCTTGATAAAACAAAGCCATGCCCAGGTAGGCCTCGGGACTCGGGGTGTAAAAGCGGCAGGCGATTGTATAGTGCTGAGCTAGTAGTTACTGGATATGTGTATCGCTGGCAGTTGAAGTGTCGATCACGCTCGCCAGCGTTTTGTACAGCGCATCCCAATCGGCATGCACCTGATTGCGATCCACATGTGCCCAGTGATTGGTTTCTGCCAGGCTTATGCTCTGCTCCTGGCTAAGCGCATTTCTGCAGGTTTCCAGATAAGTAGCTTCGAGGTTTTGTAGGCGCATACTGTCTATTTTTCTCATTTCTAAATGATGATTTCTAATGCTATAACTTGGCATTGTACCAAGAATTAATTATCTGAATTGCATCGTGCAATATCCGCGCTCCGCCTGCACTTCACACAAAACGCATCATCAACGCACATGCCTTCTTTACAGTCAGGTTTCCTTATAGCCGGAGTCTGCCATGCAAAGAACTTTACTTTTTAAAACCATCATAGTTGCGCTGCTAATGCTGCTGCTAGGCGTGCCCCTGATGATGATACAGTCCACCATTACTGAGCGCCTGCGCTATCGCGACGAGGCGGTGCGCAGCATAGCGGCCGATTCGGTCAGCGAGCAAACTTTGCTGGGGCCGGTACTGGTGCTGCCGTATAGCGAAACGTATGAAGAGCAGGAAATCGTCGATAGTGTCAGCAAAAAAACCGTGTCACGGCGCTATACCTTGCAGCATAAGCATCTGGTGTATCCGGACGACTTGAAGTTGACCGGAACGGTCGATACCGACCATCGCTATCGCGGCATCCATAAGGTCTTGGTATATAGCGGCCAACATACAATGACAGGTGATTTTACTTTGCCGCTGTTGGCGAATCTGGCGCGTAGCGTAGCCAGTTCTGAGTTGACTGCAGGCCAGCCGTATATTGCGCTTGGTCTGAGCGACACCCGTGGTTTGCGTAATTTCCCCAGCATACTCTGGAACGGTAAGCCGTTTGAGTTCAAACAAGAGAGCAAACTGCGTGCCTTTAGCTCAGGCTTGCATGCGCCGCTAGAGTTAATGGCATTAAGCAGCCCAGAACACGCGAAATTCAGTCTGGATCTGGCGATCGACGGTATCGAACGCATGCACTTTGTGCCTATCGCCAAAAATAACCAGGTTAGTTTGACTTCAAAATGGCCTCATCCGCAATTTGGCGGACGCTTTTTACCCACGCCGAAAGAGCGCAAGATTGATCAGAACGGCTTTTCTGCTACCTGGAATATTTCGGCATTAGCCACCAGTGCGCAACAGCAGTTTAGCGCCTTAGAACTAGGCCGTGCTATTGATGTTCCGGCGGTAGTTGCCAGCGCCACCGTCGATGTTGCACCGGCACCTGCGGCGGCGATGGCGGTGCACGAACTCGATAGTTTTAGCGTGGCGTTTATCGAACCTATCAATGTGTATTCGCAAGCTGATCGCGCCATCAAATACGGCATGCTGTTTGTAGCGCTGACCTTTGCCGCCTTCTTCCTGTTTGAAATCTTGAAGTCGCTGCCTATCCATCCTATCCAATACACTCTGGTAGGTTTGGCGCTGGCCTTATTTTTTCTGTTGCTGGTGAGCTTGTCCGAGCACATTGCATTTGCCCATGCATATCTGCTGGCCGGTGGCGGCTGTATTTTGCTGATCGCCTTTTATCTGAGTTTTGTATTGCATAGCTGGCAGCGTGGCTTAGGTTTTGGCGGCGGCCTGTGCCTGTTGTATGGGGTACTGTTCGGGCTACTGCAGTCAGAAAGCAATGCCCTGATCATGGGTAGTATCCTGCTGTTCGCGGTGTTGGCAAGCATCATGGTGGTGACCCGTAAGGTCGACTGGTACCAACTGGGCACAGCGGCAAGCAACAAAATCGCCGCGTAAATCTGTGTTGAGGGCGACGAATAAAACATTCGGACCAAATCCCGCCTGCAAGACTTAAAGAGAAATTTAAAGGGTCCACATCAATTACTTTAACTGATGCGGACCCTTTAATTGTTTGAGATTTAGTTCGCATCTTCAATTCTATAAAAAATTAGACCTTACGCATCCGCAAAAAAGCTCAGCTAATTTTATTCCCTACTAGACAAAAACGAGGTCTGCCCTGACGCGCATATCCCATGCGGCTCGCAGGCCAGGCTGGCTTGAAACCCGCATGGGATATGCGCGCTGGCAGGGGCTTGCAAAAAATAATATTGGAAGTGAGTGACAGACTTTAATTCGGTCTACAGCAGGCATACTTAGCAATTCAATGCTATAGAGGTAATTAATCTGTCTTACCCTGCGATTTCAGCATCACGGTAATAAACTCATTTACCATCAACTGATGCTCAGGCGTGAGCAGCATAAAGCGGGTGACGAAATCTTCTAGCCTTTCTGTTCCTTCCCGTTTTTCTTTTTTTGTGCCAACGATGAGTTGCGCTTCAATATTTTGCTCCGCCATTAAATAGAGCGACGACACCGGGAAATTGAAAATCTTCGCCAATTTTTCAGTAATTTCCGGCGTAGGGTTTTGTTTGCCGCGTTCTATACGCGACAAATTCGCCGCATCCATCTCCGCGACGAATGCAATATCTTCCAAGGTGGCTTTCCTTGCCAGCCTAAGTTTGCGAATGACTTGACCAATTTTCATAGCCCAAATTGTCAATGCGGCTATCGCAGATGAAGAAAGCGGATTTCGCTAATTTTCATAGATAATTTGCGTATAATGCATTTTTTGATCAAAAAATTTGCGCCCAAGGCAAAAAATCACATCAATCAATCTCAGCACCGCTAGAAACCTGCGTTTATACGGTGACAAGCAGCTCAGTCAGATGCGGCTTTTTGCCCTGCAAACAAACCGGGCTTCATGTTCACTGCCTACCACGCCAATTACTACGCGCACGCACTCACCCTAAGGCATGGTTCGGATGGGGTAGATCGCCTGTCGCAATCGCTATTTGATGCGGGCGTTGATCTCCATCCGTATCAGATTGGCACACAAAATAAGGCGAAGTGTTAGCCATGAGCCGTTCAACCAAACAAAAAAATAGCAGGATGAAATACTGAAATGCCGACACTGACCTGGGTAGGAAAAGACAAGGTGGTCAATCACCATCATGAAGTACCGTTTCGCGTATTGAATCAGCAATATCGCTTTGATGCGCCTGCCGATAAGCCAGCTAACAGCACAAACAATCGGATTATCCACGGTGACAATCTTGAAGTATTAAAAAGCCTGCTGCCAGAATTTGAAGGCAAGGTGAATTGCATCTATATCGATCCGCCCTATAACACTGGTAATGAAGGCTGGGTTTACAACGACGCGGTGAATGATCCAAAAATCAAGAAGTGGCTTGGGCAGGTAGTTGGCAAAGAAGGCGAAGACTTGTCAAGACATGACAAATGGCTTTGTATGATGTATCCGCGATTGAAGTTGCTACATCGTTTGATAGCAACCAATGGCGTGATATTCGTATCAATCGATGACAACGAGATGGCAACGTTGCGGCTTTTAATGGATGAAATATTTGGCGCTGGAAATTTTATCGCTACCATAGCATGGCAACGACGAATTTCTCCAGATTCCAGATTGGGGCTGAGTCAGGCACACGACCACATCATCGTATTTGCAAAAAATCGAAGCATGCTGGAACTTCACCCGATTCCGCTTAGTGCTCAGCAAACAAATGGATTTAAGAACCCCGATAAGGATGTTCGGGGTGCGTGGGTATCAACCGACTTTACTGCACAAGGCTGGCGGCCAAATCAAATGTATGAAATTTCCACACCTGGAGGCGAGGTATTTTTACCGCCGCGAGGTCGCTGCTGGGCCAATATTGAAAGCGTTTTCCAACAACTCTTAAATGAAGGAAGAATGTGGTTTGGCAAAGATGGAAAAGGTCGTCCACGAGTTAAAACCTATCTTTCTGAAAGTACAGGAGTGAGTGCATGGACATGGTGGACAAATGAGGAATGCGGCCATAATCAGGAAGCAAAAAAAGAGATCATAGAAATACTTGGACATGACCTGCCATTTGATACGCCCAAGCCGACACGTCTTATCGAACGCATCTTACAAATTGCCTCAAATTCGGACTCCATTATTCTTGATTCATTTGCAGGATCTGGCACAACCGCGCATGCAGTGCTAAAGCTCAATCAACAAGATGGGGGAAAGCGTCGCTTTATCTTAATTGAAGCAATGGATTATGCTGAAACGCTGACAGCGGAGCGTGTGCGCCGCGTGATGGGCGGTTATGGCGAAGGCAGTAAAGCCGTCGCGGGTCTGGGTGGTAGCTTTGATTTCTACAATGTGGGCGAAGCCCTATTTTTGCCGGATGAAAATCTGAATGAAGCGGTCGGCATTGCGGCCATTCGCGATTATGTAGCCTACACCGAAGGGATTCCAGTATCTGATCGTTGCGCGCAAGACAATCCCTATTTACCGCATTTATTGGGACTCAATACGGAGATGGCCTGGATATTCAATTACGAAACAGATAGCGTCACTGTGCTTGATCTGAATTATTTGGCGGGCATCAAACTCGGTGCAGCCAAACCGGCGACCGCCATTATTTATGCTGATCGCTGCTTGCTGGATGACGCCTTTATGCGCCAACACGGAATTAGTTTCAAAAAAATTCCCCGCGACATTACTCGTTTTTAGGGAATAACATGGAACTCAAACCTTATCAAGAACGTGTCATTACTGAACTTGGCGAATTTCTCAGCATGTTAGACGCCACGCAAAGAATTGACCACGCTTTCAATCAATGTTGGACAGTACGTGGCGTGACCAAGATGGACGCGTACAAGAACAACGTAGCTGGCGTACCGCACGTGTGCGCCAAGGTGCCAACCGCAGGCGGTAAAACATACATCGCCGTCAATGCACTTAAAACGATATTTGATGCGTTTCATCGTCATAACCCTAAACGCCCTGCCTTTGTCGTGTGGCTAGTACCGTCGTTGACGATACTGGATCAAACCGTCAAAGCACTATCGAATACTGATCATCCGTATCGAAAACGTTTAGATAATCTTTTTCGCAAACGCGTAGCCATCTACGAGAAAAAAGATTTACTTCAAGGTGCAGGTTTTTCGCTCGATACCGTGCGCGAACAATTGTCGATAGTGGTGATGAGTTTTGATTCTCTGCGCGCTAGGAACAAAGAAGACCGCAAGGTTTTTCAGGATAACGGCTACCTGGCGTCTTTTTTGAATTTCGAAGAAGAAGATAACACCGAATATTTGCTCGCCGATTACGACGCATCTGCCTTAATCAATGTGATACGACGTTTGAAGCCAGTGGTGGTAGTGGATGAAAGTCATAACGCTGAATCGGCACTGTCGCTAGAGATGTTGCACAATTTAAATCCGCACTTCATCTTTGACCTGACAGCAACACCTAAAAACAATAGCAATATCGTGAGTTACGTTGACGCAATGCAGCTCAAAAAATATCACATGGTCAAACTGCCTGTGATCGTCGCCAATCGCAAAGATAAGCATGAAGTCATCGATGCTGCATTGATATTGCGCCGCAAACTAGAAGAGATCGCGATTGCAGAAGAAGCACAAGGTGGAAAGCATATACGGCCTATTATTTTGTTTCAGGCTGAACCAAAAACTGCAGACGACAAACAGACCTTTGAAAAAATAAAACAAGCGCTGATCGCACTAAAAATTCCAGAAGAACAGATCAAGATTAAGACCGCAAATTTAAATGAATTAAAGAATGTCGATCTGATGGCGCGTGATTGTCCGGTACGCTACATCATTACTATCAATGCGCTTAAAGAAGGATGGGATTGTCCTAATGCGTATATTTTGGCGGCGCTAGGCGATAAATCCTCCGCAGTCGATGTCGAGCAAATTCTGGGACGGATATTACGCATGCCGCACGTGCAGAAGCACGGTAACGAGATGCTCAATATGAGCTATGTCTTTACTGCCAGCACGCGATTTTCAGAAACTCTGGAGAGCGTAGTAAAGGCATTGAATCGCGCTGGTTTTTCGGATCGAGACTGCCGTTCTCTGACTGCAGAACAAATTGAGGCCATGCAATTATCAGCCAATCCACCTCAAGACGGCAAGACTGGTGATCTCTTTGCGACTCAGCACAACACTGACAATAGCGTCGCCGTTAGCAATAGTGATACAACTGAAAATGATGACGAGATTGACATCACGAGAATCACTCCCAATTTTTCTCGCAGCGATTCTGCGACAACATCAACGGATAGTGTTATCTCTATCGGCAGCTCTAACGAAAACGGCTTTATTGCAGCGATTACTGCCGAAGCCAGCGCGCAAAATCGTGCTTACGACGAAGCAGCACAGGCTAGCAGTTTTGATGCAGTACCCATTGAATTAGAGTCAAAGATGAACCGACACAGAATGAAAGATGTGTTTCGAGGCGAGGCCTTGCAACTGAGATTGCCTCAATTTTTTATCCAGGTAGAAACCGGTGGCTGGTTTGATGCGAACGAGTCACAGCAATTAGTCGAGCGCAAGTTGTTATTGAAAAATTTTAAGTTGGCGAATCTGGATGCAACGGTCAATTTTGAAGATGTAGACAATCAAATGTACCGAGTCGATCTTGAGCAAATCGGTGCTGAGGAATACTCACCGAAGCCATTTAAGATTGATCATAAAGGCCGCCTAAAATTCAACAACATTATCCTTGCGCAATCACGCGAACAACAAGTAGTTAATCTGACCTCCAGGTTATTTGACCTCATCGGAAATCTCTATCCTATCGATGATGCAGACGCTAAACGTTATATCATGCGTATCGTGGAAGCGATGGATGGTGAGCAAATTCGTGATTGTCTTGAACGCGACATTGCTTATGTAAAAAAAATTCGGCAGAAGATCGATACCTTGGCGAATACCCATGCGCAGAAGAGTTTTCAGGATTTGTTAGATGTCGAGAAAATCTCCATTCGACCTTGTTTTTCGCTCCCTGAAAACATTACACCCAGCGCAAATGCACCCGCAATTCCGAAAAGTCTATACGTCACTGAGGCATCAATTGGTAATTTTGAGCAAAGAGTTATCAACGACATTGCTAACCTTGAAAATGTGCAATGGTGGCATCGCAATTTAGTGAGGGGAAAAGGTTTTCATATCAATGGCTTCCTGAATCACTACGCGGATTTCATCATTAAAACCAAAGCAGGTCGCATCATCGTACTTGAAACAAAGGGCGACGACAGAGATAACTCGGACTCAGAATTTAAGTTAAAACTTGGTAAGTTATGGGAAGCAAAAGCAGGTGGGTGCTTCAAATACATGATGGTATTTGAAAATAATCCAATTGATGGCGCTGAGAAGTTGTCTGATGCACTCATCAAACTTGGTCAGCTCTAAAATGAACTGAATGCTCGTTGCCCGCATCGGCTGCTTCGACCTTGGATGAATTGCAACGCCAGTACACGTTGCTGTGAGTTTTAAAAAAATAGACCATTTTAATAAATATCCAATATCGGGATGTTCGTGCAATCCATCTTCAAAACTGCTGGGCGCTTGGTTCAGGAAATAATTTGCACTGCCCTGACGCGCATATTCCATGCGGTTCTCAGGCCAGGCAGGCTGGAAACCCGCATGGAATATGCGCGCCAGAGCATGCCATATTTTTTTACGCTCAATCTCCGGCGCGGCACCTGACAGCCGTGCTGAATGTGATGGCCGCATGTAGATGTTTTTTACATCCACTTACAACTAAATGACTTTTACACAAGTTATTCTTTTATAATCAGATTCCCCTGTCTTTCCTTGGATCTTCTGATGCCCGCCCTGCCTTCTGACTTTGCCGCCATCAGCGATCAACTATTCGGCTCCCTATTAAGCCAGCATGCCCGTCTGATTACTTTAGAGACGGCGCAGGGTTCGGATCTGCCCGATTCTTTGATGGTAGAGAGCTTTAGCGGGACCGAGGCGGTGAATGCATTGTTCTGCTTCGATATCGATGCCCTGAGTTTATCGACAGCGGTCGACCTCAAGCAATTCATCGGGGAGGAGATCACGCTACGACTGTTGCAGGCCGATGGCAGCAAACGTGCCTGGCATGGTTACTGTACCGAGGCGCAATGGCTAGGTGCCGATGGCGGTGTGGCGCGTTATCGTTTGCGTCTTGAACCTTTTCTGGCGTTTTTGCGCTTACGCCGTGACGCCTTTATTTTTCAGGACAAAGATGCGCAAGAAATCGTCAGCGATCTGCTGGCCGATTATCCGCAAGCCAATTTCGCCTGGGATGTCAGGCAGCCGCTACGCAAGCGCGCCATCTGCACCCAATACCGCGAAAGCGATCTGGATTTTTTAACTCGCCTGCTCGCTTCAGAAGGCTTGAGTTACCGCTTTGAACACGATCAGGCTGGCTCTGGTTCTGATTCCGGAAGTGCCAGCCAAGCCAAACACAGATTAGTCGTCTTTGATGCGCATGCCACCGCCCCGGCCATGCCAGGCGACAGTAGCATCCGCTACCACGGCGTACGCGCCAGCGAGGCCAGCGATACCATCAATCAGTTCGCTGCCATCCGCCAGGTGCAGAGCAATGCCGTGACGGTCTCGAGCTGGGATTTTGCGCAGCTCAGTGCACCGGCCTCGGAACTGCGCTCTAGTCTGGCAGCCGGTGAACTGCCTGCTCTGTCTATCTATGATGGCGTGGCAGATCGCGCCTATACCGACAGCGCGGCCGCCTCGGATCATAGCGAGCTGCAATTGCGCGCCTTAGAAATGCAAAATAAGCGCTACCAGGGCGGCGGCGCGGTGCGCCAATTGGCCGCTGGCCATGCCTTCACTTTAAGCCAGCATGCGCATTACTTGCCTGGTGACGACGCCTTCACGATGCTCTCGATAGAACATAACGCCACCAACAATATAGCAGCCGGCGTGGCGCGCCTGCTCAACATCAATGAACTAGAACGCGGCACCTATAGAAATACCTTTAGCTGTGTACGACTGAGCGTGCCCGTCGTGCCGGCTGCCAGCGCAGTGCGCCGTCCACAAAACGCACTGGGCGCACAAGTGGCGCTGGTGGTCGGCTTAGCTGGCGCCCCCTTGAGCACCGAACGCGATCATCAGATCAAAGTGCAATTTGCCTGGCAACGTGGGCAAGCGCCGCTGGCTGGTGGCTTGACAGAGACCGGCAGCCCAGTCGACAGCAAAGGCAATGCCCCCGGCAATGAAACTTCCGGCACCTGGGTGCGCGTAGCCGAGGCCTTGGCCGGGGCCAATTGGGGGACTAATTTTACGCCGCGCATAGGCAGCGAAGTCGTGCTCGATTTTATCGAGGGCGATATGGATAGGCCGGTCGTCATCGCCCAGCTCTACAACGGCAGCGATCTACCGCCCTACTCGGCCGGTGTCGATTCTGGCGTCAATCACGCCGGTTACTTGTCCGGCATGCATAGCCATAATCTGGAAGATGGCGGCTACAACCAATGGGTGGTCGATGACACCCAAGCGCAATTGCGGATGCGCTTAGCCAGCAGTAGCGCCGCCTCGCAGCTCAATCTCGGCTATCTGATCGCGCAAGCGCCTACCTCGGCGCAACGCGGCAGCTATCGCGGCATCGGCTTTGAACTACGCAGCGATGCCTGGGGCAGTCTGCGCGGTGCCGAAGGCGTATTGATCTCCACCAGCGCACGCCAGGCCAAAGGCAGCAGCGTCAGCTCAACGCAAATGGATGTACAAGAAAGTGTCGCCCAACTGAAAGCCGCGCACAGCACGGTGGAGGCAATCAGCCAGGCCGCCACCCATCAAAACGCCTTGATCAGCAGCGATGCGAATAAGGCGCAAGTGAATCGCATCACGGCATTAGATCAACAAAAAAAAGGCAAATACACGGCCGCAATCAACGGCCACACCGCACACAAAGCCAAGCCAGGCACGCGCGACTTAGACCCGGCACAGCCGGTAGAGAAGTTTGAGAGCGCCATCGTGCATCTGGAAGGTCCAGCCAGCATCAACCTCGCCAGCCCGGCGTCGACTGCCCTATTCGCCGGTCAACAGCTGCACTGGACCACGCAAGCAGACAGCCACTGGGCGGCCGCCCACACCGTAGCCAGCGTCTCGGGTAACGCCACCAGCCTGTTCACGCATGCCGGCGGAATACAGGCCTACGCCAGCAACGGCCCGCTATCGCTACAAGCCCACACCGACAAACTAGAACTACTGGCCGACCAAGAGATCACCATCATCTCCGTCAACGACAAAATAGAAATCAAGGCCAAACAAAAAATCACTTTGATGGCCGGACAATCCTCCGTCACCCTGGAAGGCGGCAACATCACCTTCACCTGCCCCGGCAATTTTACGGTGAAGGCAGCACAGCATGTGTTTGATGCGGGGGAGAACAAGGCGGCGGAGTTAGGTAAGTTGCCGGATCAGCTTAGCCCTAATGCGCCGCCCCCACATTCACTCTTCATTCACTACGATGAGCAGATTATGTATAAGGATGAGCACGATAAAGCTATCGCCGAAATGCCTATTCATGTCCTCAATCAAGCCGACACAGCCCACACACTTGTAGAAAAAAGCCTTGCTACAGGTGCGATTGAGAGAATGAATACCCCGAGTGCACAGCCGCTAGAATACGCCTTACGCTATATCGGCTTTATCCCTAAAAAATAATCGACATCGTCACAGAGTCAAGCGCAGTCAACCACAAAGCGAGCCAAACAATGGATCAATCAGTGAAACTAAAAGGAGAGGTATTAGAAGTGCTCGGTGTCTGCATGACCAACACAAGGCCAGACTCCGTCCACATTGCTGAAGTTAAGTACTGGCATTTATGGTCGTATGCGCAGCAAGCGGCACTGATCGCCGTCAGCGACAAAGACCCAAAGACCTATTTGTACGATCTCATCGACGATCCTGAACGCCGTGCCAAACGTATCGCCGCCAACTATGCCGATTTGTATTTTAAAAGTGCTACAAAAACGCATGGTAAAGTCCAATTTCACTGGGTCGCTTTAGCCGCATTTGTGGTCAAAGATATTGTCGAAGCGTTTCGCTTTGCACGCGAAGACGTCTTGCAAAGGGAGTGGAAAGCCGCTGCTGCAGCCGCCAGCGATGGAAAAATCGCCACCGCCTGGAATGCACTTTCCAGCACGGCTGCCAGCGTTGCGCGTAACTCGCCAGTGGCCGATGTAGGGAGTGTCGCCATCACCGACGCCTCGCCGTATCAGCATGTGTTACGCACCTACGCCGCCTTAGCCAAAGGAAATCTATGGTTATTCATGGATATTTTCCCCTTCATGTGGTTCTTTTTAAAATATGGGATTAACCCTGATGGCAGCTTAAATCATGCGCGACTTGAAAACTGCTTATCCGAACGCGATTGGAATACTTTTCAAATCGCCTCTAAAACTGCCATAGAAGATTTACCCTTCGGCCCTAAATGGATAGCGCGCATGAGTAATTGGCTAGACAAAGATGTGGTCTACAAAAAAGGGCAGGCATTTTTTGAGATCACTCCAAGTTGGAGCCAGGATGGCGGTTATGGTGCCTGGAGCAATGCGGCGCGGTTTGCGCATAATTATTGCAAAGTCCACGTCAAAGAGCATGACAAAGGCTACCGCACGCCAGCTAGCCATTATTGGGGCAAATTTCAAGAAGCCTTTTATGTCATGGAATCAGAACACATAGAACTGAGCCGCGTGGTAAAAGATAGCGCCGCCACCGCCGCCGTGGTGAAGGCACGCAACTTTAAGGCTACCCCAGAGATACGTGCTGCGTATCTTGAAATTATCGAGAGCTACTCAGCAAAATCCAAGTTAAAAAATCAACAGGAAGAACTTGCATTCATCGCCAACCATGAGCAAAGAAATGTTTTACAGCCGCTGATTTATAACGATCCAAAACTGATAGAAACCATGGATATGAATCACCGCTTTAGCCGCCTCACCGGCGGGTGGATTTCTCCGCAATTTAAGGTGGTGTATAGCTTCTCGCCTAAGACTGACGATCCTAAACTGCAAACGGTCTTCGATGCACCGGATGGTGTCATTGATAGATTTATCGGTAAAAATAAAAGCTTACCGAATGAGGGCGATAGGATGAATTTTGTGGCAGATATTGCGCGAGATTTTAATCGATTGATGTTTGAAAAGCGCTCTTACATGGAAGCTGAATTACGCAAAATTCAAGGCTGGTTAAACGCATGAAACACAAAATACTCAGATTGGGTGCGGTCTTGGCGTGTGTGCTGATCGCCTATAACTTTTTAGGAGCAAAGAAAATGACAGAAATTAAACTTGATATAGGTAAAAATATAGTAGAAACCGCGAAGGCCTCAGGTGTGCCAAGGTTTCAGGTAGGCAGTACCGCGGGTATGGTTTCTTATAGCATTAATCAAATACCTGCCGATATAACAGCCCACTTCATCCGACCAGGTTATGAAATTAGCGTTGCCCCCTTATTTTCTTTGAAAATATATGCAGATGAAGATCTTAAAAATAATCTCGCCGTAGACGAAGTTTACCTAGCCATTGACAACAAGATCAAAACCCATGCAGCAGGACAAGCTTTTGTGGCGCAATTAATTGCGCAGTTTCAGCGCGGAAAATGGCAGCGCCTGATTGATGAAAGCTGCCCTGCTGTTACGGGTAGATCTAGCTTTTTAAATGCAGTGGGTGAGTTAGATGTGATGAGTAATTGTGCTCTTGATCCAAATTACAAACTCAGCGCCGAAGAATGGCTATTGATGATGGTAAGAGGACATACTTACCAATGGCTGGGGGATGGGGTGATTGCCGAATTAGAGGTAAAGTGGGCGGCATATGGCGCTGGAGATATTACGTATGTTATTACACTCACATTTAAAGATTTTGCGATTCGCACCAAACGTGATGCAGAAAACGAGGCAACACGACTTAAAGAAGGCGATGCCCAAGGCTGGAACAGCACCGCCGACTCTATAAAAAACGCAAAGGAAACTGAAATTAAAATTAAATTACTGGAAGAAAATGCCCTGAAACGTGGCGACAAAGTACTCGCCCGCTAGATAAAAAATCGAGTACGGAAGATCGCGGTACATTGATCGTTCGGCTAGCGAGAAAGCAAATTAGCTGAAAATTTGTCTTTGAAATTAATAGGTTTGCACATGAAAAATGAAACCAATCACGCAATATCCATGCGCCTTCCAGCCTGAAATGTGCTTGAGACCCGCATGGATAATGCGCAATGCAATTTCAAATCTCAAATAAACAATTGCGCATCTGCCGATTACATTTTCAAAAATGTCCCGCCCTAACGCGCATATTCCATGCGTGCTGGCAGAGGCACTAGTGAGAAATTGAAATGTTTGCGAGGCCAGTTATTTCGGCCGAAGCAACCCAGCGTCGCACCATACTGGCCCAGGTGCCGCCTGCGAGATGGAAAGCTCAGCATCAATTACTTTAAATCGATGCTGAGCTTTTTGATTGCGTTGAATTGCGTTTGCTTGTTTTGATTGGATTGGAATTTTGACGAACTACCAGCAAGAAAACTATCGGTCTACCATGGCCATACGTTCCTGGTTATAACGCTGACCTGCCACTTGCGCTAATGCCTGGCGCAATGCTGCAAGCTCGCTAGTATCCAATTTAATTTCCAGTGACTGCATGTTTTGCTCCAAAAATGCGCGTCGTTTTGTGCCGGGAATAGCGACGATATCTTCACCTTGATGCAAGACCCAAGCTAAGGCAATTTGACCTGAGCTCAGTTGTTTACTCTGTGCGATACGCTGGACTACACTTGCCGCTTGCATGTTCAGATCAAAATTACCCGCTTGCAAACGCGGATCGAGATGCCGAAAATCGGTTTCTGGATATGCTTCGGCGCGTTTTGCAGTGCCGCTTAAAAAACCGCGTCCCAGCGGGCCAAAAGCTACCAGACCTATGCCCAGCTCGCGCAGGACGGGTAACACATCCGCTTCCAGATTGCGTTCCCACAAGGAGAATTCGCTTTGCACCGCACTGATAGGGTGGACCGCATGCGCTCTGCGTATATTCGCTACGCCGGCTTCGGACAAGCCTAAAAATCGCACCTTGCCCTCGCGCACCAGATCTGCCATGACACCGACTACGTCTTCTATCGGCACCAGGGGGTCTATCCTATGTTGGTATAACAGATCAATATAGTCCGTCCCTAAACGACGCAAAGAGCCTTCCACTGCTTGCCGGATATGCTGAGGATGGCTATTCACGCCGGTCGTCACACCATCCTCGATCCGGAAACCAAATTTAGTCGCCAGCACGACTTGTTGGCGTCGTCCTTTTAGTGCGCGTGCCAGCAACAATTCGTTCTCATAGGGGCCATATTGCTCGGCCGTATCAAACAAAGTGACGCCTAACTCCAGCGCCCTATGGATGGTGGCAATCGCTTCGGTCGGATTTGCCACACCATAGGCATCGTCGCTCATCCCCATGCAGCCCAAACCTAGCGCCGAGACGCAAAGTCCTTGCGTGCCTAGTTGACGTTGCGGGATGGCGTGATCACTCAACTGCCTGCTGAAATTTGTTTTCATCTTTTTTCCAATATTCTGTGTTGCCACCAGCGTTATCGCTAACGACAAGTATCATCGCAATTGCATATCGCCACAATCCGCTTAAAATGCAATAGATTATTGATTTGAACGCAACAATAGGAGCACTTGATGGAAATGCTTAAGGAAATGGCGATCTTTGCGCAGGTCGTAGACAGTGCTGGTTTTTCGGCGGCGGCGCGCCATCTTGGCCTGACTACTTCGGCGGTAAGTCGCCACGTCTCGCGTTTAGAAACGCATATGGGCGGGCGTCTATTGCAACGCACCACGCGTTCGATTGCCTTAACTGAACTTGGTCAGCAAGTACACCAAGGCTGTACCCGCATGCTGAGTACAGCGCGCGAAATCCATGCATTGGCAGGTAGTTACAGCGCGCGCCCAAATGGCGTGATACAAGTCACCGCACCTATCGTGTTTGGACAAGTCTGGCTGGCACCAAAACTACCGGGTTTTCTTGCCCTTTACCCTGAGGTAGATATACAGCTGACACTGGTAGACCGCACCGTTGATCTGATCGACGAAGGAGTCGATCTGGCGATACGTATTGCGCGCGATTTAGCCCCGGGTCTGGCAGCGCGCCCACTGTGTTCTTTGCGGTATATTTTAGTAGCTTCGCCCAACTACCTGGCAAAAAACGGTAGCCCGGATCGGCCGGAAGCGCTGCCAGAACATCAATGCATCTATCTCGGATACGCCAGATTTAGAGACCATTGGACATTACAGCGTGCCGCACAAGAAGTGAAAATAAAAGTACCGACCCGCATCACCATCAACAATAGCAGTGCGATTCTGGCCGCGGTACTGGCTGATGGCGGTATCGGTTTGCTACCCGACTTTACCGCGCAGGCAGCGCTACGCGATGGAACGGTGCAACAGATCTTGCCTGAGTGGGAATTGAAAGAACCCTACACTGGTGCCGCCTATGCGGTGTACCAACCAGGCAAACACCTGGCTCTGAAGGTCAGGGTCTTTATCGACCACCTGGTAGCGATGGCAGACTCGGTGTAGCAGAATCAGTACTAGACGCCGGAAAGCCATGCCCTAGCGCGCATATCCCATGCGGTCTGCAGCCCGGCATGCCCGCAAACCCGCATGGGATATGCGCGCTGGCAGGGTGCTGAAAAATTTATTCGCTCAGTCGAGCACTAAATCCAGCCGAACCAGCCCAGCGCGGCACCGGCCGCCAGCAACCACAGCAAATGCATTTTGGTGCGCCAGACCAGCACTGCGCAAGTTGCGGTGAGTAGCCAGATCGGCCAGTCCTGGCTGAGCGTTTGATGCGCGCTTGCCATGATCCAGCCGGTCGCCAGTAACAGCCCGATGACGATAGGCGCCATGCCGAGTTTGAAAGCGCGTACCGCGCGCAGTTCGCGGTTTTGGTGGCCCCAGCGCGCCGCTATAAAGGTCAGCGTGGTGCTGGGGATGAGGATGCCGCCCATGGTGGTCATCACACCTAGTAGACCGGCCCAGATGCTACCGGTGTTGAGGCCGACGTTCCAGCCCATCAAGGCGACGAATAAGACATTCGGGCCAGGTGCCGCCTGAGCAATCGCCACCGAAGAATTAAATTGCGCGTCAGTCAGCCAGTGCTGTTGATCGACCAGATAGCGGTGCATGTCGGGCAGGGTAGAAATTGCGCCACCGATAGACAGTAGCGAGAGCATCATGTAGTGCGTTAAAAGATTGAGCCAATCCTGCCATTGCAGACTAAGTTGCTGCGCCACCTGCAAGCTGCTGGCCGCCGCGCTCATGCGTCTAGCTTTCGGTACGCCAGATAGCAGGCCGCGCCGCCTAAACTGATCAGCACATACACCAGCGGAATCCGCAACCAGCCTATGCTGACGAAACACAGTGCACTAAACACTAAGCAGCTGCGCCAGCCTAAGGGATTGCGGTTGAGGGCGGGTGCCAGTTTGAGGGCGGTGGCAATGATCATGCCGGCAGTCACGGCACTCATGCCACGCAATGCGCCTGCCACGCCGGGATGGGTGGCGACCTGGGCATACAGCAAGGCCACCAGTAAGACGATTAACAGGGGCAGGCTCAGCATGCCCGCCAGTGCGGCCAGCGCGCCCGGCAAACCGAAGTAACGGCTGCCTATCATCATCGATAGATTGACCACATTCGGGCCGGGCATGATTTGCGCAACGGCCCAGTCTTCTATGAATTCTTCTTTCGTCAACCAGCGTTTTTTCTCTACCAGTTCGCGTTGGACTATCGCCAGTACGCCGCCAAAACCTTGTAGCGCCAGTAAGGTGAAAGAGATAAATAAATCCGCCAGCGAGCTTGGCTGAGGATGGGGGGCAACGGCAGGTTTTGGCATGATGCGCTAAAGTGATTTTATGCGCGCCGGGTGAGCCATGAGAGCGCGCTCATGGCCCTCATTGTAAAGCAGGCTCAGCGATCTTGCTGACCGGCTTACCGGTTTACTCTTCGTCTTCGCCTAAGTGATGGATGCGGATGCGGGCGCGCCATTCGCCCAATGCGGTCAAGGCACCGAGAAATTCTTTTTCTATCAGATCTGCCTCGGCCACGGTGATCACACCATCCATCAAGGCATCCGACACTGCCTCGGCCACGCTGCCGACCTGGCTCATTACACGGCACACGGTTTGCGACAAATCGTCTTTACTAATTTGATCCGGCTCCGGCACCCGGAAAGCCGCCATGCCATGCCGTCCCAGCAGTGCATGCAATGGCAACAAGGCATCCTTAACGCCGGCCTGATGGCAATGTTCTACGATCATCGAGAGTTCTTCAAACGAGGGGTAGTGGGTCTCTATGCCGGGTGCCAATTTATTGCGTAAAACGTTGACCGAAATTTGCATGCGGAGTGCCAATGCCTCTAGTCCGCCCGGATAGGCGCGCGCCACTTTATACAGCGCGTCATGCTGATTCATGTCCGAGTATCTGCGTGTCATGGTGAATTTCCTTTTTTATTACCGATGATTTTTGTCTTTTTGCTCATTATGCTGTGTCTATGCAAAATCATGCATACAGCGTCAAGTGCATGGATTGTACAGAGTTGATGCCGATTTATCCATGCAGTGCGAGGCTGCGGATGGCATCGATAGTTGATGCCAGATGTATAGCGATTTTTCACCTAGACGAGAGGATTTACCATGAGCAATTTGAACGGTTGGGGTTTGACAGCACGCTTGATCAGCAAACACTTCGGTGTGCTCGGCGACAAGGTATCAGAAGCCATCGCCAATTTTGATCCAGAAACCGCGACTGAGGCCGATCGCGACCGGCTGGCCGATACCTTGCGTGAAACCGCGCAAAAATTGGCCAGCGCGCGCGCTTCTTTCGACAAAGAGCAGGCCGATGTGATCAAGCTGCGTGCCCTGATAGAGAATGACGAAAAAGCGACTGGCACTTTGGCCGACAGACTCGCCGCCGGTAAAATTTCAGAAGCCACAGTGAGCTTGTTCTGTGACGAACTGGAAGCGAATAAATCCAGATTGCCGCTAGAAGTACAAGAGCAAGCTGACGCTCAGGAATACATGGGCGAGTTGCAAAAAATCGTCGATGCTTTGTCGCAGCAATTAGCCGAGTTTGATGCGACGGCTAAAAAAGCCATGCAAAATCTGGCCTCGGCCAGGGCACAAAAAGACTTGCAAGAATTGCGAGTAGAGCGCCAGAGTCAGCTCAGTAGTTTGTCTGGTTTAAAAGGACAATCGAGCGCCTTGAACGCCTTGACCAGACGTGCGCAAACGGTCAGCAATGAAGCAGCGGGCATGCGTATCGTGGCCGATATAGGTCAAAAACCTTTGGATCAGGCGGCTGAAATTGATGCCATCAGAAAATCGGTCAGCCAGGCAGATACTAGCGCGGAGAGTACGGTCGATAGATTAAAACGTCTGTCGGCCAAGCCGCAAGATCCTGTGATGGCTGCTGCCTAAGCTGCCTACGCTGAAAAACCAGTGCCTCGATTTATCGGGGCGCTGTTTATTCTCTGCTTCAGGAAGCGAATGCCATGCGTTTGGAGATTAGTTCCAGCCAGCGCTCGGCACCGCCGGTTTCGCTCACCACTTGGGCGAAATCGCTGACGGTGCGGGCAGCGCGTTCGAGTAACTGTATATCGGCCTCATGCTGGCGTGCCACATGCGGATCTTCTAAAAACAAAATGCGACGAATTTTTCGGTCGAGTACCAATTCGGCGATTTGTGCATCGCCGCCCAAAGGCCCAGACATAAACGGCTGCACCCAATTACGTCCCGCTTGTTCGCCCTTGATTTTTTGTGCCAGCTGATTGAGTAAGCCGCCGGTGGTGCCAGTAGCGTAGCGGTGGGCAAATTGATCTAGCAAAACAAAGTGTTTCTCAGCGATAGCCAGCATGCGCTCTTTCATCGCATCATGGGCGATCAAGGCGATGCCTTCATTTGCCAAGGCGTAGCCAGATTCTAATGCGGCGTTGGGGGTGGCACCGATGGCAATGGCTTCTAAATCTAGCCATTCGCGGGCACTGGCCAGTGTCGATAAGAAAGGTTTTTTGTGAATCACGCATTGGCGTTTTAATGCTTGTGCTTCCGGGAACACCGAAGAAGGATCGACCGGATCGATCAGGTAAATCACCGCATCGACTGCACGCAGCGGATCGCTATCTACCACTCTTGCCACTAGCTTCATCAAACCGCCTTCGCGTCCATACGGGAAGCGCTGATGTTGGCCGCAGACCGCAAGCAGATCATGTGCAATGATGGCGTCTAAGGTCCGCCCCACCACGATCCATTCTGGCTGCAAGTGGGCAATCGCATCGCGTGATCCGCGCAGCAATTGTACTAAGGCCGAATTTGGCGCATCTTGATGCGAACGATTGGCGATCAGACCGATACGCAGAGCGCGTGGTTTACTTGGGGAATTCTGCAGCATGGCGACTTTCTAAAGGGTAAACATCGGCGCATTCATCAACGCGGGATTGGTCTCAACGAAAAAACGCATTCAGTTCATTACTTGCCATGAAAATCCCGGCACCAGTCTATCAGCGCCTCGCCTAACATAGGTTTAGCGAAAAAATAGCCCTGAATCTGATCGCATCCCATGCTTTCCAGCGCCGCCAAAGTATGCGCCTCCTCCACTCCTTCGGCCACCACGGGCAGCCCAAAATTATGACCCAGACCGATGATACTCTGGACGATTTGCTTATCCGCGCTGGACTCGGTCATGCCATGAATAAACATCCTGTCGATTTTCAATTCATCGATAGGGAAGCGCCGCAAATAAGTCAGAGAAGAATAACCGGTGCCGAAATCGTCGATGGACAAATGAAAACCCAGAGCTTTCAGCTCAAACAGCAAATTGGTGGTGTGCTCAATATCGTGTATTAATGCACTTTCGGTGATTTCCAAGCCGATACAATTTGCTGGCACATTCCAGATGCTCAGCGCACGTTCCAGGATTTTCGGTAATTGCTCATGGCTGAGCAAATGGGCCGAGAGATTTACCCAGACCAGCATGTTCATTCCTGAATCGCGCCATGCCATGTGTTGTGCCAGTACCTGATTGAAGACCCGCATGGTAAGCAATTCTATGAGTCCGCAACGCTCTGCGGTATCAATCAAGACCGTGGTCGCCACCGAAAGCGCATGATCGGCTGGCCAGCGCACTAAAGCTTCGACCGATACCACGGTTTTGCTGCGCACATCCACCTTGGGCTGATAGCGCATTTCCAGGCGATTACTGTCTAATACATCTTCTAAAGCACTGAGTAAATCTTGCGGCAAGTTGCCACGATCTTGCTGCGACTCAGCCAAGAGAAATTTGTGGTTATCTCTACGGGCGTTTTTTTGTGCCGCATCGGCAGCGCGCAGTATTGCCATGGCGGAGAGTCCGTGCATGGGAGCACAGGCGATCCCTACCGTGGGATTAAAAAATACGGTTTGCGTATCAATCTTGAAGGGCGTGTTTAAGGCATTGAGCAAGCGATGTACGGCGAGTATGGCTAAGGCTTCAGACGCCAACTGCGGCAGCATAAACCAGCATTCATCTTCATTGACGAAGACATATTTATCTTTGGCGCGTAATAGCGGCTGTATCTGGGCTAAAAATTCCTGCTGCGTTTGCTGCGCGTAGTCACTCATCAATAAGGCCGCAATCCGGTCGCTACGGCGCAGTGATAAAACTAATACCGCTACTGATGCGGTATTGCTGGCGTTTCGTATCTCATCCTCAAGTGCGGTAATAAACACATTCAGAGTGGCGATTTCACAGCTGACGGAGGTAGAGGGCATAGGCATCATCAGGCTCGATAAAAATCGCGATAAACTAAACCGTAAGCGCCGTCAGGCAAACCACGGAGAATTTTTTTTTGTCGATGCTCTGCATCTATTTTTTGTCGCATCAGATCACACAACTCAGGTTTTTCCAGTATGCTTTTATCCGCTGCGGTCAACAGCAATACCTTCGGTTCTAGTCGCCTCACTTTATTATGTTCGAGCACAATAGCAACCTCGCCTGAGGAGAGCTCTATCATGCTGCCTACCGGGAAAACACCGATAGCCTGAACAAATTCTTCCACCAGTGGTTCATGTAATTTGGTACCGGCTTCTTTGAATAATTCTTTCATGGCGTCGAACGATGAGCGCGTGACGTCGTACGGGCGCTCTGAAGTCATGGCGGCAAAACTATCGGCGATCGCGGAAATACGCCCAAACAGGCTAATCCCTGCTCCCGAAATTCCCTGGGGATAGCCACTACCATCGAGGCGTTCATGATGCTCGCTAATGCCGAGTAAAATATGATGATTGAGTGCCTGATCGACTTCTAGCATATCAACTGCTGCATCCACATGGGTTTGCATCAGACTATGTTCGTCTTCTGTGAGTTTGTCGGGTTTACTCCACAAATTTTCGGGTAGCTCTAATTTACCGATATCGAGCAATAAACCGATAAAGCCCAATTCTGTCAGTTGTTGCCGGGTGAACCCAAGTTGACGCCCTAATGTCATCATGTAGATAGCGACCTTTAGGCCGTGCGCATAGGTCTCCGAGTTTTCTGAGCGCATGCGTAATAACCACATCAGCGCCGAGGGGTTGGAGATCACGCTCTCAGTCAGCAATTCTACCGTCGGGGCAACTTCAACCAGTGCGACGTTGCGATCGCTGGTAATTTCTTCGGATAATTTTTTCAGTAGGGAATCGGCTTTTTCTATTGCAGAACGGGCATACCCTAGCTCCTGCTGCAAAGTCGACTGATCTTTGTATATGACCAAATGCATGGTTTTGGGGATATACGCGCGTTTTTTCGAACGAAATATTTGCTTGCGTATATTTTGACCGCGCACAAACAGCCTATTTTTCGCACGTTGCTCTTGCCAGTTCTTCCAATGCTCTAACCAGTCTAACTTGGCAAACATCGCATCACGTGGATACAGGGATTGCAGCACCTGACTAAATTCTTTGGTCGAGGATGCTTGAAATCTGGATGAGCGACCGGTTTTTTTTGGCTTCACGCTATCGCCAGTTGCGTTGCTTGGTGACGAGTCGTAACGTAAATAATAGGGTTTGGGTTGCAGCAGCGATCCGGCTCTTTTTTTTGCCTCCGCTTGACTAGTGCGAGCCGATTTTTTTTTCAGAAAAAACGGTTTCGACGTCGTCTTTAAACTCTGACGCCAACTGGAGATTCTTTGCCACAGTTTGACTTGTTTGAAGGACGGCACAATGGACGTAATTACTCTGGCTTCTGGCACGAAGCCCGCATCTGCTGCGCTTTCCAGATCTGCAGGTAAATGCAGTGATTCCCAATGCAGATGCAGTAAAGATTTGGGATTGCTACGCAGCGGATCGATGACGACTTCTTTGACCATGGCCTGCAGTGACTGCAAATCCAATACTTCTGTCAATAAAAATCCTTGCAGCATGAACGGTGTCTGGGTCCATGGTCTATCCAATTCTGAAACAAACATGCCCACTCTTAAATCATCTACCGTGATGCGTAAGGTTTGGCATAGCGACCTGCTTGATTGACTCATGCCTGGTTTGCCTTCGGGCAAAATGAGAACGTCGAGAAATGATTACTCAGCATGAGGCGATGGGGAATTCAAAAGGAGAGTGCTAGTTTGGCAAAATTGCCTCAGCTTGTCTATAAAAAAAGTGTATCAAGTAGATATGACTATTTATCCATAAAATACTTGCTCACTGGCATCGCACAATAGGGAGCTGCGAAATATTATTCGCTAGCGTTTGCATCGTAGTTAGGCAAATCAGCCTCAATTTGCGCAGTCTCACCGGGACCTTTTGCTTTAGCGTTTGCCAATGCGCGTGTGGCGCGTTCCAGCATTTTTGCTGCGCTATCACCAGGCGAATTGGTGGTGAGTCCGGTACAAAAACTGACACTACTGCCCGGTATGGTGTCGCTCCAATCAACGCTAGCAAGGCGCGCTTGCATGCGCGTGATTGCCTTGATGCTTTGATCGAGCCAGGTGGTGGGCATCACGATGGCAAATTCGGTGGCGGCAATTCTGCCGAAAGAGTCCAGAGTACGCAGCAAGCCGTTTGCCTCTACCGTCACCATTTGTAAGATGTGCTTGGTCGCGTCCTGACCAAATTGCTCCATGATCTCAGGTAAATTATCTATGCTGATGACGGCAAAGCTAAAGCTGTGGCCGGTGCGCAAAGAGCGCTCTAGTTCGAACTCCAACTTGGCCAGCAAGGCGCGTCGATTCAGCGCGCCAGTCAAAGAGTCGTGCGTTGCCAGCGTCTGCAATTGCGACAATACCGTCTCCAGCATGGGCAAAATCTCTTCACGCGGGCCGCCTTGTTTCAGCTGAGCGATAGCCAGCGTCAGCTGCTGTTGGGCGAAGGGAACCAATTGCTTGGTATGTCGAGGCATGCTGGTCTCCTTTGGAGGGGGCGATTAGCGCTAAAATGTCTACTCTACCATTTGAGTGTCATTGAGCAAGCTTTCATGCAATTATTTCAGGATATTCAAGATTATTCCCCACTGCAAGTGCTAAAAAGCCGCTTTTTCCCTGGAATACAGTTGTGGGTGAAGCGTGATGATCTCTTGCATCCTATGGTCTCGGGCAATAAATTTCGCAAACTAAAATACCCGCTACTCGCTTTGCAAGACTCTTCACCCACTTTGGTGACCATGGGTGGCGCCTGGTCGAATCACCTGCATGCTACTGCCCATGCAGCTAAATTGGCGGGTTATCCTGCGCTAGCCCTGGTGCGTGGCTATGCTCAGGGTCAAGGCCAGATCACCGCGACGCTCGAGGATTGCCTGGCACTAGGCATGCAGCTACAGTTTGTATCGCGCGACAGCTATCGGCAGTTGCGCGATGTTCCTGGTGCATGGCGGCAGTATGTGACAGCGCCGACGCCGCAGCATGTCTGGTTGCCAGAAGGTGGTAGCGATCCGGCGGCCTTGCCGGGAGTGGCCGAACTGGTCACCGAGATCGTAAGTCAATTAGGGCTAGTTCCCGATACGGTACTGGTAGCCTGCGGTACCGGTGCCACCTTGGCCGGCATACTGGCGGGGATGCAGGGACGTGGCCGGGTACTGGGTGTGGCGGCGATCAAAAATGCTGAGTATTTACATGCGGAAATTGCCGGATTGTTGTGCCGCGCCGCTTATCCAGCGCAGTCAAATTACGAATTATTGTGCGATTTCCATCATGGCGGTTATGCCAAAGCACCGCCTGCCTTACGCCAATTCTGTCTGGAGTTGACGGCCGAGACAGGACTTTCGCTAGAACCGGTCTACACCGGAAAAATGTTTTATGCTTTACATCAATTGCTTGCGGCTGGGAAATTTCAACGCGGCGAAAGAGTGGTGGCGATCCACACGGGCGGGCTCCAGGGAGCGCGTGGTTTTTAATGAATACTCCCTAGGGGTATGACTTAAATACGGTGAAATGCGCATATAGCGTATGCGCACTTTTAAATACTCCCTTAAATATACTTATTCTCCAAGACTGGCAGAGACTGTCGAAATGATGAATAGTTACTTAAATTTAACAAATTGAAGTAGAGGCTTTGATTCGTGTATTATTTCGCAGGAAAATTATTTCAATTAATTATAGGACTAACGCAAAATTGTTCCCGCTAGGCGTACCGCCCAAGACAGTATGTCAGTACGCCAAGGCGAACAAGGACGCTGGGCGACATTGCCTTAGTCTTAATTCAGTCGGATTCCCTAACCCAGAGGCAGCCCTGTACTAGCGATGGATATATTCGTTACCAATGACGAAGTAGCGCAATCGGAAGCGGCGCTGCCTGGCTTGCAGCAAAAAGCTCGTCTGAGCACATTGCTGTATTTGGCATGGCATTTACGCCAAAGGGATACTGCACGGGCGTTAGCCTTAACGACTGAGGCAGAAATTCTGATCTTGGCGCTAGCGCCGGCTTTGCTCTCTGCCGATGAAGATACGCTGTATAGTGCGCGCCTGCGATTGGTAAGGGCCGAGGCCAAGTTGCTGTATTCAGGCTTACACGAAGCGCAAGACATGGCGAAGACGGCCTTATCGGAGTTTCAGGGTCTCGACGGTATTGCCGCACAACAAGGCTGTCTGGATGCGCATTATCTGCTGGCAATGGTGGGATTACGCCAGGGTGTGCCAGCCATTGTAGAGTCTGAATTGGCGCTGGCAGCTGAGCTGGCACTAAGCTGTCAGGATGGCGCAAGAGAAATTGCCGTGCAAGCCTTTCAGGCGATTCAGACTACCTATCAGAATCTACCTTTGGCGCTGGAGCGCTGGCAATTACATTTTCAGGTATTGGCGAATGATTTTTCGCCAGGGATAGCATGTTGCGCCAATGAATTCTTGTTTTACGGTGCGTCCACTTCCGGTAATTTTGCGCAGGCGGCCGCGTATGGTTTGCAGGCCTATGAGTTTGCATTGCAGAGTGGCCAGATTTCTAAAGCGATTAGCCTAGGCAGCAATATCGGCGATTCTTTTAATAACCTCAATGACCATCAGTCTGCCCTGCAATGGATGCAACGTAGTATAGATCTCGCCAGATCCACCGCCTGGCCTGTCAGTATCGGCAATTGCCTGACACAAATGGCTGAAACGCTCAGAAAATTAGGCCGTTTAGACGCCGCCAAAGAGATGCTTGATGAGGCTCTGCCGCTGGTGGCCTCTATGCGTGATTCGCGTCAGCATTTGATGGCATTGCGTTATCTGGGTGACCTTTTACTCGATCAGGGTGAGTATTTTGCCGCGTTTGACTGTTTTAGTGAGTTGCAAGAGCGCTCCGATCAAAGTAAGCAAGTTGATTATAAAATTGGAGCGCGGCGTGGCCGTGCCCATGCCCTGTCGAAGCTAGGCCGGCCACAAGAGGCATTGCAGGTAGCCGCTGAAGCTCTGCAACTGACCATGGAAAAAGACGACAACATCAGAAAAATTGATGTATTGCGGGTGTTGGCAACCATTTATAACCAGCATAATTTGCCAAAACCGCCAACGATAACAGCGGCAAGTGCCAACTTACATTATTTACTGTTGGCGCTAGAAGTCACCAAGGCAATTCGCGGCTATAGCGTTCCTAGCGGCTTACTCGAAGAGATCGCCGATGCGCAAGCGGCCGTTGGTAACTATCAAAGAGCCTTCAGATTAAGTCGTCAGGCCATCGCTGCGCGCGAAAAAATTCATACGCAAGAGGCGGCCAACCGGGCCACTGCAGTGCAACTGAGTAATCATACCGAACGCATGCGAGCCGAAGCCGAACACTTACGTCAATTGGCCAATGCCGAAGCCGATAGAGCCGAGGTGTTGCAAAAATCCAGCGCGATTTTGACGCTGCTCGGTGATATCGGTCAGGAGATTACCGCCAGTCTGGATGCGGATGCGGTATTTCAGACGATCAATCGGCATGTGCAGGGTTTGTTGCATGTCACTGCCTTTGTGATTTACCTGATGGACGCCGATCAGCAGAGTATGAGTTCAGCTTTTGGCGTTGAGAACGGTGTACCGATTGAGCCCGATATCATCCAACTGTCAGACCGCACGACAAAATCCGCGCAATGCATCGCCGAACGACGAGAAATCTTGACCGAATTTGCTTCTGACGACGAGATTCCAAGTTTGATACCAGGTACCGAGCGGGTCTTAAGCATGTTGTTTGCGCCCCTGATCATCGCAGACAAAGTGTTGGGCGTGATGACCATACAGTCGTCTAGAGAACATGCCTATGGCGACAGCGAGCGCATGATTTTTCGTTCACTGTGCGCCTATGGTGCGATTGCACTGAGCAATGCCGACGCCTATCTGCGCCTGAAGCAAACCCAGGCCTTTTTAGTAGGCCAAGAAAAACTGGCAGCGCTAGGCTCGCTGGTAGCGGGTGTCGCGCACGAACTAAATACACCGATAGGCAATTGCCTGCTAGTGGCAAGCACGGTGCAAGACAATAGCAAAATTCTCATTAATAAGCTGGGCGAACAAAGTCTGCGCCGCTCCGAACTGACTGCTTATTGCGAAGAGGTTAAGAATTCCGCCGACATCATGATGCGCGGCCTGACCAGCGCTGCTACGCTGATCAGCAGCTTCAAACAGGTGGCGGTCGACCGCACCTCGGAGCAACGTCGCAGTTTTAATTTGCAGCAGGTATTGCGAGATATTGTCGCCACTTTAAATATTCGTATCAGTCACGCCGGGCATGCCATACGCATGGAACTGGCAGGCAATATCACCATGGACAGTTATCCCGGTTCTCTGGGCCAAGTGATTACCAATCTGATCGAAAATTCTATTTTGCATGCTTTTGAAAACGATCAAGTCGGGAATATGCTGATCAAAGCCAACACTGTCGATGGCAAGCGAGTACTGCTAGAGTTTTCCGATGATGGCAGCGGTATCCCGACCGAAAATCTGACGCGTATTTTTGATCCATTTTTCACCACTAAGCTAGGCCAGGGCGGCAGCGGTCTGGGCCTGAATATCTGCTACAACATCATTACGTCCATCCTGAACGGCAAGATCAGCGTGCATAGTGAAGTCGGCTCCGGCACGCGATTTACCCTGGATTTGCCACTGTCGATTTAAGCTGTAAAAAACAATTGGCCCAGTGCTAGCGATCAAAACCGGTGTTCGTCAACCAGATGCTTATGAAAACTATATTTGCTGCCGCCTTGCAAAACATCCACCAATTTTTTGGGATTAGCCGCCGAAATAAAAATATCGGCGACTCCATCTTTGACCCTGAATTTGGTCGCGGGGCTAAGGATGTTGTTCGCTTTTATCGTCAGATGACGGATTATTTTGGCTTTTTCGCTGCAGATCAAAAAATGCGTGTCTTTGCGAAAATTCGCCAGAGGGATGTTTAACCACCAACCCTCGTCATTTACGTAGCGCACCACGTTGGAAAACTGGGTATTGCTGTCGTTAAGGAGATTGCTACGCATGGATTCGTTGGCGATCTGTATGGCTTCGGATTTATTCATCTTATTCTTTTCTTAATGCTTAGGTTCGCGACGCGACGCAAACGTTTTAAAGTGAGGACTTACGCAAAATTGTTCCCGCTAGACCCACCGCCGCAGACTTACTTTAGTCCGGCAATGCGAGTACAACAGCGAAAAAGTGGTTTTGTATAAGTCCAAAAAGTGCCTCGATTCAAGCCGCCATTGTATAGGCAAGATCGCAAAACGCCCGTAAAAATGCCCCTAAAAACGCATTTCACTCCCTATATTTGCTATGTGAGTGTAAACTACGCGCTATATATCCTGTCGCATCCTGCGATTTGAGCGAATCTGTGAGTGTCGCCATGTCTGAAACCAATCCCCTATTTACCGATCTTAATCTCAGCGAGCCGCTCATCCGCGCCCTGAAAGATGTCGGTTACGAATCCCCATCGCCTATCCAGGCGGCTACTATTCCTATCTTGCTGGAAAACCGAGATGTACTCGGTCAAGCCCAAACTGGTACCGGTAAAACGGCTGCGTTTGCTCTGCCGATTTTGTCGCGTATCGACATCCGCCAGACGACACCGCAAGCGCTGGTGTTAGCACCAACGCGTGAACTGGCGATCCAGGTGGCCGAAGCTTTTCAAACTTATGCTAAGCATATTCCTGGTTTTCACGTGTTGCCAATTTACGGCGGCCAGAGCTATGGTCCGCAGTTGTCGGCCTTACGCCGTGGCGTGCATGTGGTGGTCGGTACACCAGGTCGCGTGATCGATCATCTGGACAAAGGTTCGCTCGATCTGTCGAAACTGAAAACTCTGGTGCTGGACGAAGCCGATGAAATGCTACGCATGGGTTTTATCGATGACGTAGAGCGCATCTTGAAAGATACGCCGGAAACCCGTCAGGTGGCCTTGTTCTCAGCCACTATGCCGTCCGCGATCAAGCGCATCGCCCAGACTTACCTGAAAAAACCGGCTGAAATCACGGTCGCGGCTAAAACCGGCACGGCGGACAATATTCGTCAGCGTTACTGGTTAGTGTCCGGCATGCACAAGCTCGATGCGTTGACGCGTATTCTGGAAGCTGAAAATTTTGACGGCATGATCATTTTTGCCCGCACCAAGCTCGGCACCGAAGAGCTGGCCGGCAAACTCTCGGCAAGAGGCTTCTCAGTTGCAGCAATTAACGGCGACATTCAGCAGCAACAGCGTGAACGCACTATCCAGCAACTGAAAGACGGCAAGATCGATATCCTGGTCGCCACCGACGTCGCTGCCCGCGGTCTGGATGTGGAGCGTATCAGCCACGTGGTCAACTACGATGTACCGCATGATCCGGAAAGCTATACCCACCGTATCGGTCGTACCGGCCGTGCCGGTCGTAGCGGTGAAGCGATTTTGTTCATCACTCCGCGTGAAAAAAATCTGTTGAAAGCCATCGAACGCGCTACCCGTCAGCCGATTTCCCCATTGGAATTGCCGACCATCCAGGCCGTTAATGACGTACGTATCGCGCGTTTCAAGGATCAGATTACCGAGACTCTGGCGCAAGGTGAACTCGAGCAATTCCTGGCGATCATCGAAGATTACGAGCGCGAAAAAAATGTCCCGGCGTTTGAAATTGCAGCGGCGCTGGCCAAGATGGCACGTGGCTCTGAGCCTTTGCTGCTGGACAAAAACAAACGCGAAGTGAAGAGTGATGATAGCTGGCGCGATGAGCAACCGGCACGTAATACTCGCACCGAGCGCGGCGACCGTCCGGCTCGTGGCGAGCGTAGCGACAGATTTGATCGTGGTGATCGTCCTGAACGTGAAGAGCGCGGTCAACGTCGTGAGCATAGCCCACGCACGGCTGAGCCTGGTATGCGCACCTTCCGTATCGCGGTCGGACATGAGCATGGCGTGAAACCTGGCAATATCGTCGGTGCGATCGCCAACGAAGCGAATATCGACTCCAAGTTTATCGGTCGCATCGATATCTATGACGATTACACCGTGCTCGATTTGCCAGACAGTCTGCCACAAGACATGATGGAACATCTGAAATCGGTGCGCGTAGCCGGTCAGGCACTGAATATTCGTGCTGATGGCGCTAGTTCAGCACCGGCCGCAGCGAGTTTCAGCAAAGCACCTGCAGCAGCAGCGAGCAAGCTGACCAAAGTGGTCGAGCGTGCCACGCGCTTCCCTAGCGAAGAAGAAGCACCTGCCAAGTCAGAAAAAAAGCGTCTGGAAAATAAAGGCAAAGTGCAAATTCCTATGCTCAGTTATCGCATAGAAGTAGGTCGCGAGCACGCCGTCACACCGAGCAATATCGTCGGCGCGATTGCTAATGAAGCCGGCCTGGAAGCCAAACATATCGGTAAGATCGCTATCTTTGACGATTACACTACGCTGGAACTGCCCGATGGTATGCCGCCAGAAGTACTGACCCACCTGAAAGGCGTATGGGTCGCGAATCGCCAGCTGAAGATCAGCCCGGTCGCGGCAGGCAGCGTGAATACCGATAAACCGGCCAAGTTCTCTTCAGCGCCCTCCGCGTTTGGCGAGAGAAAAGCCGGTGGCGACCGTCGTGTATTAGAAAAATCGGCACCACATGCTAAAAAAGACGGTGTAAAACGTCCGTTCAAAGCAGATGGCGCTGGTAACAAGCCACCACGCAAGTAATGGCTGATACAGCAAAAACATCGCCCTCAAAGCGATAAGCTAGAACTAAGGGGCGCAAGCCCCTTAGTTTTATCACAGCACCGGACATGCGCTTACCGCTTCCGGCGGCTTGAGTTCAGCAAGTTAGCTTGCTAGCTAACACGCAAATCCCTTCTATTTTGATGCACTGGTTTTGTCTTGAGCCGCATGAAATATGCGTGCTGAGCTATGTCTGCGCTAAAACAGATCTCGATTTTTACGAAGCTATTCAGTACTAAGCTCTGTTTTATCCTGATATAAAATCGATAGCACGCTAGGTTTTATTTCAGGCACAGCTTGGTATACTGTCCGCCTATGCATACCATTCTCGTTCTCGGCGGCTACGGTTTTTTCGGTAGTCGCATCTGTCAGGCGCTGGCAGAAAATCCCCAAATTCACCTGCTGATAGGCGGGCGCGATGCCAGCAAAGCGCAGGCTCTGGCGACGCAACTTGGCTTAAACTCTAGCCAAGCTGTCGCGATCGATGCGAATGCAGCCGATCTGGCGGCGCGTCTGAGTGCGCTCAAGCTGAACACCGTGATCCATACCGCCGGACCTTTTCAGGGCCAGGATTACACAGTGGCGCAGGCGGCGATTGCAGCGGGGGCCAACTACATGGATTTGGCCGACGGTCGCGCCTTTGTGGCCGGCATAGGGGTGCTCGATAAGGCGGCACAGGCCGCTGGCGTGCTGGTCACTAGCGGTGCCAGCTCACTGCCGGCACTCTCGTCAGCCGTGGTCGATCGTTATCTGCCGCGCTTCTCACGTCTCGACCTCATCCGGCATGGCATAGGATCGGGAGCGCGCGCGCCTGGCTTGGCCACCATGCTAGGGGTCTTCGGCTATTGCGGCAAAGCGTTTACGCGCTGGCAAGCCGGGCAATGGCAACCGACTTACGGCTGGCTCGATCTACAGGCATATCCTTTCCCGGCACCAGTCGGCCGCCGTCTTTTGGGCAGTTGCGACGTGCCCGATTTAGAGTTGTTTCCGGTGCGTTATGCGGGCGTGCAGAGCGTCAGTTTTCACGCCGGTTTTGCCAGCCCTATCGGTCACCTGTTCGTCTGGGCGGCAGCCTGTCTGGTAAAAGCCGGGCTGCTCAAAAATATGACGCCGCTAGTACCGCCCTTGCACGCAATCAGCGGCCATCTGGAGCGCTACGTCAGCGATAAAGGCGGCATGTTTGTGAGGATGGAAGGCCTGGATCAGGACGGCAAAGCCTTGCAACTTAGCTGGCATTTAATCGCCGACAAAAACCATGGCCCGCATATCCCCTGCGGTGCGGCGATCGCACTGGCCCAAAAACTGGCAGCTGGCGCAGGGTTGCCAGTCGGTGCCATGCATGGGCTTACTGACGGTAGAAGACTATCTGGCCGCACTGAGCGCCTACCAGGTGCACGAGGTGCCGGCATGAACCTATACCTATGCATCAAATACCTACACATCCTGAGCGCCACCGTCTTATTCGGCACCGGCATCGGCATCGCTTTCTTTAAGTGGATAACCGACCGCAGTGGCGATGTACGAGCGATACGCATCGTGAACGAAAAAACCGTGCTGGCCGATCTGATCTTCACGACCCCGGCGGTAATCACGCAAGCCCTGAGCGGTTTTGCGCTAGCCTATCTGGCCGGCTATCCTTTGTTCAGCGGCTGGATAGTTCTCGCCACCCTGCTCTACCTGTTCGCGGGAGCCTGCTGGCTGCCGGTCTTGTGGCTGCAAATTCGCATGCGCGATTTGGCCAGAGTGGCCGATCTAGGCAATCTGCCCCTCAGCGCCGAGTATCGCAAACTAGCTAGAATCTGGTTCTGGTTAGGGATACCGGCTTTCTGCGCGCTGATGTTCGTGTATTACCTGATGGTGTTTAAACCCGCACTATGAAGACGCACTTAGCGATATGAACAGCAAAAATCTCGAGCGCCAATTACTCACCCTGTATTGGCTAAGCCGCCTGGGCATGGCAGCAATCTGGTGCTGGACCGCGTATGTCTCCTGGTTTGCCTATCCGCAAGCGCTGTCCCTGGCATGGCTACAGCGCATAGGCATAAGCCAATCTGCGGAGCTCATGTTGGCCGCGGCCTGCCTATTTGATTTGCTCATGGGGCTGGCCTCGGCAGCCTGTGCCTCGCGCTTATTGTGGCAAGCACAGATCGTCTGCGTGCTGGCCTACAGCCTGGTGATCGCATTAGGCTTGCCGGAATTTTTAATCCATCCTTTCGGCCCTATCAGCAAGAACATCGCGGTACTCTGCTGCCTAGGCTACTTAAGCATCATGGAAGCACATCGGTCTGCATAAAATTGTAAACGCATGCCGCCACTGCGCATATCCCATGCGGCTTTGCAGCCTGCCTGGCCGCTCAGGCATAGCGCATGCGCCTGTCCGGCACGCCTATCCGCAAAGCCGCATGGCGTATGCGCAGCGGGCCTGCTCGCGGCAAAAAACAAAAAGGGTCTGCATAGTAATTTTATGAGGCCAGTTCATTTGCAGACCCTTTTTGATAGGTCAATTAGAAGAATTGACCACATATGCCATTACCCGCTTTGCGCGGAATTTCGGGCGGTGTCATTTAGTTCGTCTGCTCGATATGAGAAAAAATTCGTTCGCAGACATCCTTTATTTCCTCAGTCATGTCCCAAGCGTTAGGGTTCTTAGACATATACTCGATTGCCGTATTGCTGAACTTAACCTTATTTTTGATTGTGCCGCTGTCCTCCGCAAACACTTTACGAATCGTCTTTTTAAGACCTAAAGCGTCATCGAGCAATCTTCCAATTCCAAGATCGCTATTAAAATATCCTAATTTTTTTCCCGCAATTTTTGAAAAATCAAGATCCTTTTTTGTCGCACTGTTCATGTTGTTAAATGTAAATTTTGCCGTTTCTACGATGACGCCATGTGGAAGGATATTCTCTATTTCTTTGCTGGGGAGAATATGAAACCTTTTTCCAAGTTGTGTCTCTAATTCCTTGGTTCTCGACTTGAGTTTTGTATCTCCATCACAAATAAGATATGCGCTGGCAGATGCCCGGATTGCACATAAGCCAACTGCCTCACTGTTATCGACATCATCATCGTCAAAGTTCCAATGTGCGATATTTCCACCTTGATACTCAATAAATGCATAGTGATAGTTTTCGAGAAAACCGCGATATCTACTTTTTTGGAGCTCATCGTCATCAAGTTTTTCTACGTATGCCTTCATAAAAAAATGCAAGTAAAGGCGATCGGTTATTCCCTCAACCCAGATAGTGCAATTCGCCAGATACACGGATGAAGGTCTGACACCTAGTTCATCTAGTAAAGATCTGTCTGTATCTGAATATTCAGTGATTTGAACTTTTTCTGACTCTCGAATTTTACTCACTTTGTGGATGCTTATTTGGTCGCGATGTTCAATTAAATCAAGTAAATGATTTGAGTGCGTGGTGATGAAGTACTGATGGTTTGTATGCTCGATTAAGAACGATGCTAATTGGCGTATTAATCCAGCATGAAGAGACTGTTCTGGTTCTTCAATAAAATAAAGTGAAGACTCTTTATTCAAATAAGCGGCTGAGGTAATGATAATAATTTGCTGCAAACCATCGCCGACGTTATAGATTGGAAATTGAGGATCATCTCCAATTTGAATTTCTATCGTATCGCTATCATGAGCTGGTATAAGGGTTACTTGCTTACCTTCAAAGAATTCATCTCCTAGAAGCTTTTCGTATTCGGCAATTGCTTTACGTTGTTCTGGCTTTCCAAGTAAGTGCTGCGTAAATAGTTTATATAGATGCAGCCCCGTTACGATGGAGATTTTATTGTCGCGCTCTTTATCATTGTGAGTCGGATCTTCTAGAATTTGGAGAAGAGAGGGATCACTGAAATAATCATCGATTGTTCGTTTCTGATACGAATCGTCAGATGTACCGAGTGCACGCATTCCTCGCAATATTGGTATGTAAAAATGCGCGCGACGGTAGTTTAAGTCGTCAAGAGGCTTATATCTGTCGCTTTTTGCTTCGTCTTGAAGTTTCATTTTCAGACCAGAATCGACACCGAGATTGCTTGCGATTCCCTGAGCACTCCAATTATGTGCTTTATTGTATCTTTGAAATAAACTACTTCTCTGTTCTTGAGTTAAAGGTTTTCCGCCTAGGAGAATTGACATTTCAGAGGGGGTTATTGCACCGTTTGTATTGAGATTTACGTTAATTATTTTGGCATATTCCAACATCGATGGAAGAATCGAATCTTGGATATTTTTGGAAATTTCATTATCGTTATATTCAAATGTGCGTTTATCGCTGCTAAATAATGTCCTGATTAAACGGCTCTTACCTGAATTATTTACGCCTATAAATAAGTTGAATTTTCGAGTCGAAATATAGTCATGATTACGATCATTCTTGCATTGGTAATCCGTTAATCTACTTGACCAAATTTTGGTGTGCATTTTCGTTTTCGTTCAATCTGTAAGAGTGTCAAAATATACAGTACTTATCTTGCTTAGACGTATTTTTGATATTTGCTTTCGTTTTGGGAACGCAATAGTTAGTGGAAAAGCATAGGGCACAGCCCTACACTTACAATCATACGAGCGAAAGCAATCAACCACCTCTATAGCGCCGAATATGATTTTTTCCTCAGCACCGCCACTGCGCATAGTCCATGCGGGTTTCCAGCCACCCTGCCCGCTCAGGCATAGCGCATGCGTCTGTCCAGCATGCCTATCCGCAAAGCCGCATGGCGTATGCGCAGCGGGCCTGCTCGCGGCAAAAAAACAAAAAGGGTTTGAGAACAGCGTTCTCAAACCCTTTTTAGCAGACTATTTTCTACCAATAATATGGCAGAGCTTAAATGCTTAACTGCTTACTCGCGACGCGCTGGCAGCAAAGTACCGAGCACTTCACCAAAACCTATGCGCGGCGCACCGTCTTTGCTGGCCCAGCCGCGCATCACGATGCTGTCGCCGTCTTCCAGGTATAGCCTTTGCTCACCGTTGGCCAGTGTAATGGTTTTTTTACCGCCTTGTGTCAACTCCATCAGGGAACCGGCTTCTTCTGGCTGTGGGCCGGATTGGGTGCCAGAACCGAGCAAATCGCCAGCGCGCAGATTGCAGCCATTCACGGTGTGGTGCGTCAGTAGTTGCGAGACCGTCCAGTATGAATGGCGGAAGTTCGACAAGGACAGACGCTCAGGCGCGCTGCCGGCTGAACGCATGGCGGCAGTTTGCAATAAAACTTCCAGCTGTATATCGAAGGCACCGCTGTCGCGCAGGTCGCTAGACTCCAGATACGGCAAAGGCTGCGGGTCGGCCGCATCGCGGCTCCAGGCGCTGCGATACGGTACCAGCGCTTCTATCGTCACGACCCAGGGCGAAATCGTCGAGGCAAAATTCTTCGCCAGGAAAGGGCCTAGAGGCTGGTATTCCCAACCCTGCATATCACGCGCCGACCAGTCATTGAGTAAGCACAGGCCGAACACATGTTGTTCGGCTTCTTGCATGGAAATAGCTTCACCGAGCGCATTGCCGTTGCCGATGAAGATGCCGATTTCCATTTCATAATCCATGCGCTTGGCCGGACCAAATACCGGTGTGCTAGCGCCAGGCGGCATGGTTTGGCCTAGCGGACGGCGAAACTCCTGACCGGAAACCGCAATCGACGAAGAGCGGCCATGGTAGCCTATCGGCACCCATTTGTAATTCGGCAGCAGCGGATTATCCGGGCGCAATAATTTACCGATCGCCGTCGCATGGTGGATAGAGGTGTAAAAATCGGTGTAATCGCCGATCTGCGCCGGTAGCGCATATTCAGCCTCACTTTGCGCCAGCAGACAATGTTGCAAGGCAGCTTGCGCGCTAGCACCTAGGCGCAAGGCGCGTGACAGCGCCAGGCGTAATTGCGACCAGCTTGCTGCACTCAGATTCATCAAGCCATTGAGTTTGTCAGCGAGGATGGCCTTATCGAATTCCTTATTTTCCAATCCGGTAAAAATCCCCACCACGCGCGCCGCTGCCAGATCGAGGATCTGATCACCGATCGCTACTCCCAGGCGAAATTGCTCATCGCTGCCGGCACGCCGGAACACGCCATAAGGCAAGTTTTGTATAGGGAAATCGGTATTACCGCTATTCGCGGAGGCGACCCAGCTTTGCAAACTGGCATCATGGGTTTCATTGAGTTGTGGCTTCATTTATTTTTTCTCCGGATTAAAATTTTTCTTGATGCCTTGCCAGCACTGGTAATAGTCGGCCTGCAATTGCGGCGACTCCATTGCGGCCCGGGTCGGTTTCAGGATGTTACAGCTTTCTATCATGAAGGCCATGGTGTCATCGACTTTCTGCGGCTTGCTGGTATCGATCTGGCTAGCTTTCTCGAAGGTAGGCGCATCCGGCCCGTGGCCGCTCATGCAGTTATGCAGGCTGGCACCGCCAGGGCGGAAGCCTTTGGATTTGGCATCATACTCGCCATGGATCAGGCCCATAAATTCGCTGGCGATATTGCGGTGGAACCAGGGTGGGCGGAAGGTGTTTTCGGCCGCCAGCCAGCGCGGTGGGAAGATCACAAAATCTATGCTATCGACGCCCGGGGTATTGCTGGGCGACTGCAACACCAGAAAAATCGATGGATCAGGATGATCGTAGCTGATCGAACCTATGGTGTTGAAGTGACGTAGATCGTATTTGTAAGGCGCAAAATTGCCGTGCCATGCCACCACATCGAGCGGTGAATGGCCGATTTTGGCGCGCCACAGATTACCGCTAAATTTAGCAATCAGTTCAAACTCGCCCTCGAGATCCTCATACCAAGCATGTGGAATCTGAAAATCACGCGGATTGGCCAGACCGTTAGAACCTATCACGCCCAGATCCGGTAGCTTGAGCATGGCGCCAAAATTCTCGCAGACGTAGCCGCGTGCCGCACCATCGGGCAGCGTGACTTGAAAACGTATGCCGCGCGGTATTACGGCGATTTCTTGTGGCTCTATCGCCAGCAGGCCAAGCTCGGTCTTGATCTGCAAACGCCCTTGCTGCGGGATGATCAAGAGCTCGGCATCGGCATTATAAAAAAAGCGTGTCGTCATGTCGCGGTTGGCGGCATACAGATGGATCGCACAGCCGCTTAAGGCATCGGCCGAACCGTTACCGGCCATGGTCAACCAGGATTCTATGAAATCGACGGGCTCAGTCGGCAGTGGCAAAGGATCCCAACGCAATTGATTCGGGCTCGATGGCACCTCGTCAAATTGATTCGTCATGCCGCGATTGCCGATTTGCACAAAGGGCTGATGCATAGACGCTGGACGTATTCTATACAGCCAGGAACGGCGATTGGCATGGCGCGGCGCGGTAAACGCGGTGCCAGACACCTGTTCGGCATACAGGCCGTAAGCACATTGCTGTGGCGAATTCTGGTTTTTGGGCAAGGCTCCGGGTAAGGCCTCGCTGGCGAATTCATTCGAGAAGCCGGTTTGGTAGCGCAGCGTGTCTGAGATATTCATCGTGCATTCCTGTGGAGGGTAATTTACCTCCGTAATGTAGTGCACCGCCGCTGTTTTTGCGATATAAATACATAAATGTAGAACATTCACAATATCAATAATGGTCGCAATTAAATCATGATAGAACCCAAGGATATAGACCTGAACCTGCTGGTGGTGTTTCAGGAAGTGTTTCAGGAGCGCCAGATCTCTAGCGTAGCGAAGAAACTCAGCCTGTCGCAACCGGCGGTCAGCAATGCCTTGGCACGCCTGCGCAAGAGCTTTGATGATGAGCTGTTTGTGCGCACTGCCGCCGGCATGCAACCGACGCCTCTGGCGCAGCAATTGGCCGAGCCTATCGCCAGTGCTCTGGCCAATATCCGGCTAGCCTTAAACCGGCAGGAAAGCTTTGACCCCACCAGCAGCAAACGTCATTTCACGCTCGCCATGACTGATGTCGGCGAACTGTACTTTATGCCCAAACTGATGCAGTTATGCCGCCAGTTTGCACCGCAGCTACAGTTATCTACCTTGCGTGCCAATAACCTCGATCTGAAAACCGAAATGGAAACGGGCAGGATAGATCTGGCGATAGGTGCTTTTGAAGGGGTCTCGGAAGCGCTGTACCAACGTCGTCTATTCACACAAGACTATGTCTGCCTGTTTCGGCGCGAGCATCCGCTGGCCGCTGCCAGCATTTCGTCTAAAGATTTTCTGGCGGCACAGCACTTGATCGTGGCGTCTACCGAGAGCCCCTACGATAAAATCAATCAGCTGCTGGAAAAAGCCGGAATACAAGCCAGTTCGCACTTTAGCGTACCGCATTTTGTGGCGGTCCCGTATATTGTCAGCACCAATGATTTGCTTGTTACTGTGCCAGAAAAACTGGCAGAGAGCGCCGCCCTGCCATTTAATCTGCGCTACGTAAAGCCGCCATTGCGCTTGCCTGAGCTGCAAACGAATATTTTCTGGCACCGCCGTTTTAACCAGGACCAGGGCAACCAATGGCTGCGTCAGTTTATTACTGAGCATTTTGCGCAATAATTTTCAGTGCGCACAAAAAACCACGTTGAAAAAACTTCACGCTTAAGCTGAAACGTTTTCCCCCATCGTATTTTGCTTTTGCTCTACACTTCAAAGATCAAAATTCACTCTCTGGAGTAACCGCCATGCCCGTCATTACTTGTGTAGAAGATCTGCGTTTACTTGCCAAGAAGCGCGTACCTAAGGCATTTTACGATTACGCGGACAGCGGCTCCTACACCGAAAGCACCTACCGCTCGAATAGTGACGATCTGGCGGCGATCAAGCTACGCCAGCGGGTGGCTATCAATGTTGATCAGCGCTCTACCCGCACCACCATGGTAGGACAAGAAGTGACAATGCCGCTAGCGATCGCGCCGACTGGCCTGACCGGCATGCAATGGGCGAATGGCGAAATGCTGGGAGCCATCGCGGCGGAAAAATTCGGTGTGCCATTTACACTCTCTACCATGAGCATCTGCTCCATAGAAGACGTAGCCAGCGTCACCAGCAAACCTTTCTGGTTTCAACTGTACGTGATGCGTGACCGCGGTTTTGTCAGGGAATTGATACAACGCGCCAAGGCCGCCAGATGTTCGGCACTGATGCTGACGCTAGATTTACAAATTTTAGGGCAACGCCATAAAGATTTAAAAAATGGGATGTCAGTCCCACCAAAATTTACCATCGCCAATCTGATCGACCTGGCCTGCAAACCGGGCTGGGCCCTGCGTGCGTTGGCGGGGCGTAAAACCTTCGGCAATCTGGCTGGTCATATCAAAGGCGGTGCCAGTGGCATTGTTACGCTCAGCGAATGGACTGCCAGCCAGTTCGACCCGACCTTATCGTGGGATGACGTGGCATGGATAAAACAAGAATGGGGCGGCAAGCTCATACTAAAGGGCATCCTCGATGTCGAAGACGCCAGACTAGCGGTCGCCGCCGGTGCCGATGCCATCGTGGTGAGCAACCATGGCGGCCGTCAACTCGATGGTGCCATCTCGTCGATACAGGCCTTGCCGGCTATCGTAGACGCGGTCGGGCATCAGACCGAAGTCTGGTTTGACGGTGGCATACGCACCGGCCAGGACATACTCAAAGCCACCGCTTTAGGTGCCAAGGGTAGTCTGGTTGGGCGGGCCTTTTTATATGGTTTAGGGGCGATGGGTGAAGCGGGCGTGACCAAGATGCTGGAGATCTTGCACAAAGAACTCGATGTCAGCATGGCGTTAACCGGAACTAAAGATATACGCGAAGTAGGGCCGTCTAATTTAGTCCGTTAAGCTTGGCGCAGTAACCTCGACAATCATTTCGACAATAAAAAACGCGGACCTGTGTCCGCGTTTTTTATTAAAAATTATGCCGCCTGGCGTTCTGGCTGAGCTTCATTCTGCGTCTGCACCAATTGCAAATTATCACCATCTATCATGATCTTGCGTGGCTTGTGCGCCTCGGGGATTTCACGTATCAATTCAATATTGAGTAAACCGTTTTCCATTTTGGCAGCGATGACCTTGACATGATCCGCCAGACGGAAACTATGTTCGAAATCCCTTGCGGCGATACCGCGATGCAGGAAGCTAGCCTGGGCGTCTTGCTTCTGGCGGCGACCGACTATTTTCAGTAGGTCGCGCTCGCTCTCGATTTCCAGTTCGGACCGGTCAAACCCCGCTAAGGCCATCGTAATGCGGTACTTATCTTCCGCAATCAATTCTATATTGTAAGGCGGGTAGCTAGGGCTAGTGTCGGCACCTTGTGCCTCATTAAACAGATGCGCCAGACGATCAAAGCCGATAGCGGAACGATACAGTGGAGCAAAGTCAAAATTACGCATGATGATATCCTTATCAATTAAAGCGATATGTTTAAAAAGTGCCAGACAAAAGCTGGACACCTGATCCGCAGACCTCATTTGAGCATCTGCTGTTACGAATATGGGATGCTGTTTTGAAGTTTCAAGATCTTGAAATTTGCGCTGATCGCCCCGATATGGACGCGCTTACGCGCATAATAATGAGGGCTTACGCCCCCCCAGCGTCGATGTATCCGGCTTACTGGAACAATTTTGCGTAAATCCTGATGATGGGTAGTTTTTAGTATAGGAATAGACGTGGCAAAACTGTATTTTCGATACTCGGCAATGAATGCCGGTAAATCCACCGCCATGCTGCAAGTGGCGCATAACTATGAAGAACAAGGTCAGAAAGTGCGGCTATTTACGGCCGCCATCGACCATCGTTATGGTGCCGGCAAGGTCACCTCACGCTTAGGGCCGCAGCGCGATGCCGAGGTGTTCGACGCCGATTATGATTTTTTAAAAACCAGTGAACGCGTCCATTGCGTGCTACTCGATGAGGCGCAGTTTTTGAGCGCAGCACAAGTAAAGCAATTGCATCAACTGGCGCAGGTACACGGAATCCCGGTGATTTGCTACGGTCTGCGCAGTGATTTTCTGGGCGAACCATTTCCTGGTTCGGCCTATTTGCTGGCATTGGCCGATGATATCGAAGAACTCAAAAACATCTGCGCTTGCGGAAAAAAAGCCACCATGAACATCCGCATGGACGGCCAGGGAAAGCGCGTCACGGCTGGCGAACAAGTTGATATCGGCGGCAATGAGCGCTACCAGCATGTGTGCGGTCGTTGCTTCTACAGTGTCTGAATTTTAAAAAACTTTAAAAACGAGCTCAAAAACAATTTTAAAAATAATTTCAATTATTTTTAAAATTGTTGTCAACAGAATTTTCCTTGCCTGCGTTATGGGAGTACGCAGAAATTATCTGCGACATTGAAACTCACTACAGAACAGGACCACATATGAACAAGCTGATCGCCACTCTCGTTGCTGCTACCTTCGCTATGGGTACAGCGTTCGCACAAACTGCTGCGACTCCAGCAACGCCAGCAGTAGCGGCAACACCTGCGGCAGCCAGCGCTTCGGCTAGCGTAGCAAAAACCGCTCCGGCAGCGGCGACAGCCAGCACTGCCGCATTAGCCGCCGATGCCAAAGGCGCAGCTCCGGCATCCGTCAAATCGAGCAAAAAATCAAAACATGCTGCCAAACCAGCACCGGCACCAGAAAAAAAAGCAGCAGCAACTGAAGAAGTAAAAGCAGCGACACCAGCCAAGTAATCTTGCGCTTCGCAAAGTATCGATAAACCTCGATGTTCCTAAAAAAACGGCGCTACATGCGCCGTTTTTTGCATTCTGATCGATTTTTTTGCGCTTGACTCATGCGAAACTGCCATTCATCGCAAACAGTACGCCATCCTAAGGCTAGCGCACGCATAATGCAGTCTTAGTAAGTCCCGCTCATACCGAAAAATACCCAGGAGATACAGATGAAAAATTTCGCCCGCAGCGCCCTTTTTACTTCCGTCATCATGCTGAGCCTTGCCGCTCACGCCGAAGAACAAAATCGTAATTTACCAGCCTTTAAAAACATCAAAAGTAAAAGTGCGATGACGCTGGTGGTCGAGGTCGGAAAAACGCAATCTGTCCTGGTCAAGGGAGATGCAAAATTTATTGCGAGCGTCAGTACCGAAGTGGTGGGCGATGAATTGGTGATCACGAGCCTAGAAAAAAATTCGATTAAAATTTCTGACAACACGCAAGTCCTCATTACCGTACCTGAATTAAATCGATTCAAAATGGAAGGCGCTGGTAGCAGCAGCATTAACAATGCAGCGGGTGAGCGGCTGGATATTTTTTATGAAGGTGCGGGCATGCTCAAGGCCAAAGGAAAAGTAAAATTTCTGTCCTTGAAAGCAAAGGGTGTGGGCTTGGTAGACACGAAAAATCTGATCACCGAACAAGCCGATGTTAGTCTGGAAGGCGTAGGCGCAGTCAAGGTGTATGCCAGCGAAAGATTGAAGGCATCAGTACAAGGAATAGGTTCCTTAACTTACTATGGAAAACCGCATTCTGTGAGTAAATCGGTAGAGGGCATAGGCAGCGTCAATGCCGGCGATTAAGCGCAGTAACACTGCATGAATTTGGGTAAAATTTTCTGCACTTTTGGTGGGTAAAAAATGTACGCTTTGCTTTTATTTCTATTGGTATTTTTCGATGAAAATTAAATTCAAATTTATTCGTTTTTACTGTCAACAGAAATCAGAAGGCTCGCGTTATAGGAGTACGTAGAAATTGTCTACGACGACTCATAAAGAAACGGACCTACCATGAATAAGCTGATCGCCACTCTCGTTGCTGCTACCTTCGCTATGGGTACTGCGTTCGCCCAAACTCCTGCTACTCCAGCTAAAGCTGCCGCACCTGCAACGGTCGCCACAACTGCTGTAGCAGCAACTCCAGCTGCTACAACAGCGCCAGCGGTCAAGGAAGTCGCACCGACAGCGAAAAAAACGTCGAAAAAACATAGCAAGAAAAGCAAAGCAGCGCCAACTGATGCAGCACCTATGACCAGCGCAACACCGGCAGCAACCACCGCCGTAAAAGCAGCACCTGTGACTAAATAAAATGTCGCATTAGCGATGCTTTAGATAAATAAAAACAGCAAAAATCCGGCCCTTATGAGGCCGGATTTTTGCTGTTTACGTGGACATAAAATCACGATTCACACTGTTTAAGATACGGCTACAAGCAATTTCGATTAGCATACAGGCCTAGCAGTAGAAAAGATGACCATTTTGAAAGTGAATGTCCGTGAATCCCCTTACTAATGACAATGTGTCCGAAGATTTCCCCGAAGATGCGAACGATAAATGCATACAGGAACCACGTCTGTGGAGCGACAAGGGCTGGACTGCGCGCGTCATCAAAAATGAAGACGATGAAGGCTGGGCGGTAGCGATGATCAAAGATGGTGAACCTGAGCCGGCATTGGTCGGCCCTTGGACCATGGGGCGCGACAAAAAAAACCCTAAACCTTTAGACGGCACTGCCTTTCGCACGCTGGTAAAGACCGCGTCAGAAGTATTGCGCCGGCACGAGCAGGCCCTGCACGCTACTTTGCATAAGGCGTTGTTCGTCAATTTAGCAGATGCCGATTTTCGTGTGAATCTCGATATCGTACCGGACGAAGATAATCCCTACGCCTTACTCAGCGCTTTCGATGCCGCTAATGTCGAACTAGCCCAAGTACGCGTATCGGCTGGATTTAAATTCAGCAAGGCCAGCGCCACCGCATGGATAGAAAACGAATTTCGTAATCCAGAATAAAAATCATCAATGGATCAATTGATTTAGGCTGTGCATGACACAAAAAATTTCTCCATCGACTGCTGCATTGTTGAGCATTGCGCCATTGATGTGGGCTGGCAATGCAATCGTCGGGCGATTGGTGCACCAGATGGTGCCGCCGATCACACTAAATTTTTTGCGCTGGGCGATCGCCTTTCTAATACTTCTACCTTTTGGCTGGAAAATTTTCCGGCCTGGTAGCGGTTTATGGGAAAATCGAAAACGCTTTGCGCTATTAGGTTTATTGGGAATAGGCCTATATAACGCTTTGCAATATATGGCACTGCAAACCTCCAGCCCTATCAATGTCACACTGGTCGCTGCCGGTATGCCGGTCTGGATGCTGCTGGTCGGCAATCTATTTTTCGGTTTGAAAGTAAAACTTCAGCAAATTTTGGGAGCAATACTTTCTATCGCCGGCGTCTTATTGGTACTCAGCCGTGGCGATCTGGGGCAACTACTGGCGTTTAAGTTGGTGGCAGGAGATATTTTTATGATCTTCGCCACCATCGCCTGGTCATTTTATAGCTGGCTGCTGACCCAGCCGAAAGACCCACCGTCGATCAGAAATGAATGGCAGTTTTTTTTGCTGGCGCAAATCGGTTTTGGCGTACTCTGGTCTGGTTTGTTTGCGGCTGGCGAATGGACGCTTACTAGCGCGCACATCAGCTGGAGCCTGGCACTTTGTGCCGCCTTGTTATTCGTCGCAGTCGGCCCTGCCATCATTGCCTTTCGCTGCTGGGGTGCAGGCGTACAACGCGCAGGACCTAGCGTAGCCGGATTTTTCAGTAACCTGACGCCGCTGTTTGCGGCACTGATGTCGTCTGCCTTTCTGGGCGAATTACCGCATCTGTATCATGTCCTGGCCTTCGCTTTAATCGTTGCCGGGATCGTGGTCTCATCCTGGCACATACGCGCTTAGCCGGGCGATCTTTTGGAACCGCGAAACTAAGCGCAACACACCAAATTACGCGAGGTGGCGTGCCGCAAATGCGGAAGCCGGCACGCTACTTTTTGGACTAGGTAAGCCAGAGTGAGTCAACTCTATCCACTCTGCGGTGCTACACACTGCCGCCACATTAGAATGAAAAACCACACTAAAAACGCGATGAATTTCTTCAGCGCTGGCACTGCCTACAGCGTTTTGGTAAGCCACCGCACCGCTGGCGTCGCCCAGCATTTCTACCGTGTAGCCTAGACGTGCCGCCTGATAAATCGTGGCGGCATTGCAGTTTTGCGTCATGTAACCAAGTATGCTGAGCGTATCAATCTGGCGCTCTTCTAACCATGCGACGAAATCGGTTTTGGCAAAGACACTGTCTTGAGTTTTTTCTATCAGCTGATCAAACCGACGAGCCTTTACCACTTCATGCAATTCCCACTCTGGTTGACCTTTTTGAAAAATTGGCGCGCCTGGCGCAGCAGTATGCTGCACCACCAACACCGGTACGCCAGCAGCGCGGGCGGCATCCATGGCCAAGCCTATATTCGCCAATACCGTGGCTGGCTTAGGATAGTCGGAAATTAAGCCGCCACTAAAATATTCGTTTTGTACATCGATCACGATCAGGGCGCGTTTTGGTGGCAAGTTGGTTGGCGTAGTCATATTAGTTTCTCACTTTTAGGATGAAGACTTGTTGCTGTCTATGGGCTCTATTTTCAGCCATATGCGCGCATAATTAAAGTGACCCAATAGCCAATAAACGATACAATCAGGCCATGTCTACACTTACAAAAAATGCCCCGATTAAGATCGCGGTACTGGCCTTTGACGGCATCAGTCCGTTTCACTTATCAGTGCCCTGTCTGGTATTTGGCGAGCGTCACGGCAAGCTAAGCCAGCCGCATTTCGAACTCAGCGTCTGTGCGCTAGCGAGCACTAGTGCACCGCATACCATACAGACCAACGCCGGTTTTAGCATCACGACCAAACACGGTATCAGAGCGCTACAGCGAGCCGATATGATCGTGCTGCCGTCCTGGAGCGATGATTTGGCAGTACCACCTGAATATTTGCTGCAAGCCTTGCGCAAGGCGCACCAACGCGGCGCGCGGCTGGTAGGTTTGTGTCTGGGGGCGTTCGTACTGGCGTATGCGGGTCTGCTCGATGGCCGTAGCGCCACGACTCACTGGGCACTGGCGGGCGAATTTGCGCGGCGTTTTCCACAGATTAGCCTGGACCCGAATGTACTGTACGTCGACCATGGTGACGTCATCACTTCAGCTGGCACCGCCGCCGGGATAGACTGTTGTCTGCACCTGCTGCGCGACCAATATGGATCAGAGTTGGCGGCAAATGTAGCGCGCCGGCTGGTGGTGGCACCACACCGGCAAGGTGGACAGGCGCAGTACATCGATCATCCCCTGCCAACGCTGGCCAGTGATACGCGCTTATCTAAGGTGCTGGAGTGGATGTTGAAGCATCTGGCCGAAACCCAGAGTCTGGATCAACTCGCTGAGCGCGCCCTGATGAGCCGGCGTAGCTTTACCCGCAATTTCCAAAAACTGACAGGCACCACGGTCGGGCTCTGGTTAATGCATCAAAGATTGACCCTGGCTCAGCGTCAACTAGAAACCAGCCAGCATTCGATAGAACAGATCGCCAGCGACACTGGCTTTGGCTCGGCGCTATTATTGCGACGCCACTTTTCCCAGCATTTGCAGACATCGCCGTCGGCGTATAGGCGGGCATTTCAAGGCGCTGATTTTATTCGTGCGCCTGTATCAACTGCTGGCTAAATGCCCACCGGCCTGACGCGCATATTCCATGCGCCTCACAGGCCATGCATGCTGGAGAGGCGCATGGAATATGCGCGCCAGAGCAGGCCAATTTTATTTTTCAAAGTGTAAAATTAATCGCTAGCTTGCTCAGGCATGATTTTCTTCCACCAGGCGTGCGCCGCATACTCGCCCTGATGTTTCAACAGAAAATCATAACCTAGTTGAGCGGCTTGCTCGACCAGACGTCGATCACTAGCCGCCGCTTTTTCCAGATGCTCTAGCCCTCGACCATTATCTTCATCAAGCAAGATATGTCCGTACACAAAGGCCGCCTTAGGATATGGTCCTCCCTCTTGTTTAAGCAAGTGCTCCAGCACCGGTTTGGCGGCCTGCGGGGTATCGAACTCGGCGATCAGTAAGGCAAACTCCTGCAAATCGAGTAGCGCCACTTGCGACAAAGGGAGTGCAGACAATTCTTGCAGACGCGCTTTGGAGCGAAACACATACTTACAGCGTGTCTCCCATTTTTTCGATTCTTTATTCCACCATTCCTGATCAAATTCGGCAATCAGAGTCTTGGTAGTGGTGCCACCAAGTAAAACATCGGCGGCACTGACCTCGATACAGCTAGGTAAGATCGCTTTCTGGCCGGTCGCCTCTACCCGTTCGCTGAGGGCGGGATGGGTATCGTTCAAATTCGATTTTTCGGCCAGAGCTTCGACCAGACGTTCGGCAGTCGCCCATTGCTCATAACTAGCTTTGAACGCCATACGCATTGCGCTAAATGGCATAAAGCTAGGGCGCATCGCCGTCTCTGCCTGTTGATACAGCTTGGGCCAAAAATCCTGATGTACCCAGCGTCCCAGCAAAGCATCACGTACCAGGCCATTCGCATTTGCGCTGGCTCCGGCGATCTGGCTGGCGGTACGGTCAGCCTCATACTCGTCCTGACGCGATAAGACGAAGGTATACGCATTGTAATAAGGCATAAACTTACCCAAAGCCCGCGCCATGCCGGCCTGTATCCAATTGTCGTCTGAGCTATCGCGCACTTGCTCATACAACGCGCCGAAGGTGCGGCGCTGGCGATATACCCAAGCACCCAGTTTTCCATGATTACCACACAGATGGCCGTATTCATGTGCCACCGTCGCCAGCATTTCTTTGTGCGTGACACCTAGCAAATAGGGCAAACCGAGTATCAGATAATTGGTGTGCGGACCAAACAAACCGAAGCGCGGCAATTGCGAGATGGCAGCATTATATTCACTGTCGATTAAAACCTGGTGAATTTTTGGGCCCTTTAATTTCTGCCGTATTTTGTCCAGCGTTTCAAACAATTTGGGCGCTTCTTCACGCGTAATCGGACGCCCTTCCGGTGCTGGCAGACGCATGAAAAAGCTGCGAAATACCACCCAAAAAATCGGTAACATAATCAGGGCGAACACCCCAAAACGCAGCATATTGTAGGTATTGTGGTGGCTTTGAGCCCAGTGAAATCCCAAATACAACATTGTGGCGATCGCGATCAGCACACCAAACAGGGCCAGATAGGCACTCGCGCTGACCAGCAAGACTTTGCTACGGAAGGCGGCGGGATGAAAATTGGAATCGTGTTCCAGTCGGCGAACTAAATGGGTATAGGCTAGTTGGTCCAAGGCGTACGCTCAGTAATGTCCATCTTATTTCAATTTAATCAGACCTGGGTAAGATTTACACCAAACCGCCCCAGTGTCGTTGTATCCGTCTCGCCGTACAGAAGTACTGTATTCGACGGTGGCCTGGCAGTATCAATTTTACCTAAGTCCCAATTGGCAATTAAAATTGCCAAACAGAAACTATGCCACAGAAGCGAAAACAAGGAAAGCCGCAGCACATCAGGCTGAAATCTTTGTTCGTTTTCCGTCACAAGGAATTGACTCATGAAAACGTCAAAAGACGGTTAAAAATCCCTAGGCATTAAAAAATCTTCATCATTATTTGTGTGCAGACAGCCGATACCTGATTAATTCATTACGAAACCAGCTAGCGCTATCGACGATAGCGGCATTAGGGCATTTTACTTGATAGGCGTTGCCGCTCATGCTGCTGGCTGTGGCAGCTTGTTGTATAAACGATTCGCTGGAAACGATGAGATTTTTATCGAGTAAATACTGATATTTTTTTTGCAGATGGGCAGAAGCGGCTTTGGCATCATACCAAGTGCCGTTGCGCTGTAATTGGCACGCTGAATTTTCGAGGTAGGAAAACAGCTGTGCGATCTCCTGGGTAGTGCTAGGCGATAGCGATGACGCCTGGCAAAAACAATGACAAAACATAGTCAAGAGCAGGGCGAAAATTTTCATTTTTAGGTTAACACGACAATTGACATGGGCTTGTACGGTTATTGGTACAAATACAAAGCCATCCGCAGCAAATACCGCATGCAACGAGATGGCCCGCAACAATCTTAGTGCGCTACCACAAAACGCATGGCATATTTTTTGAAGTGCCTATAGCTGTCACCCAATTGCATGACAGAGTCAAAAGAGCTATTCAAAGAACCGCCTTGCTCGGCAAAATTTTCTTTAAATTCTGCAAAAGCGGCTTCCAACACCAAGCTCAATTGATGATTATAAACACAACGATAGTTGTGGTGACGACGTTTAGTACGCATTTTCATAATAAATCCTTTCATCTAGAGCCGCATTATAGCTGCTTCGTCCAGCGCTGTTAAAACTAAGCTCAACTGTGCTAACTGTCCATAAATTGACTGCTATTTCATCGTATTACGCGCTAATTGCCGCTTCCCACCTACTTGTGCGTGCCATTACATCTTCTTACATTTTTTGCCTTTTGGGCGATGCCTGAACACGCTATGATACGGCGCAACGTAATACCAGTAAGCAATAAAGCTGCCGTTTCAAGTCTAAAAATCTTGAATTCACGGCAGCTTTGCGTTTTATTTGTACCGACTCATAGTTTATTTAGAAAAATGCATGAACAATAAGAAAATTACTCTCTTTTTTTACACACTCTTGCTGGCCGCTTGTGGTGGCGGTGGTGGCGGATCGACACTGTCACCAATTGGAAGCCCGTCTACCCCACCGGCTGCCATTTCTGCTGTCAACACGGCGATTACCTCAGAATCGACAGTAGCCTTGAGTTGGCAGCCCGTCGTTGGGGCAAGTAGCTATGAAATATGGCGCAGTATAGCCGGAGCTAGCGGCGCGGATGCCACACCACAATTGCTTAAACGTAGCGACCAGACCAGTTTTACGGATAGTGGTCTGATACCAGCGACGAACTACGTGTATTCCTTAAAATCCTGTATGGGTAACGCCTGCTCAGCTGGTTTTGAGGTCAAAGCCAAGACTCTGGCGAAGGCCTTAGCCCTGCCAGCCCGTGCCAATGCGCCAACTCTGCTGATGGCTAATGACAAGCAAATCAGCTTTAGCTGGTCCAGTGTTAACGGGGCTACTGGCTATCGACTACAAAGAAATGATGGCTGGGAAATCGCCAATGGTGCGCAACTGACGCAAACGACTTACACCGATACCGGATTGTCAGCAGCGACTAGCTATACCTACCGTGTACAGGCCTGCAACAGCGCCGGCTGCTCGGATTGGAGCGAGTCTTTCACTGCCAACACCACAGCACTGCCGACGCCACCTGTTACTCCACCTGTTACTCCACCAGTTACTCCACCAGTCACTCCGCCGGCAACCCCAGTTCCCGCAGTGCCTGCCCTCCCGACAGCCGTGGTTGCCGGGGCCGACAGCGTCAATATCTCCTGGACAGCAGTCAACGGTGCCAGCCGTTATGTACTCATGCGTAACAATCTTGCGATAGGCGGCAATGCGCTTACTGCCGTCAGATTCTTAGATAGCGGCCTGAGCTCCGCAGTCTCTTACAGCTATACCGTGCAGGCTTGCAACGTCAGCGGATGTTCTGCTGCGAGCGGTGCGACCATCGTTAAAATCAATACCGCCAACAAAATCGTGCTCAATGTCAGTGGCCTCGATACCAGCCTCAACGGCAATGTGGCAATCAGCATGGATGGCTATGAAAATGGTAGGTGGGTAAAGAGAACAGAAACTATCAGCAGCAATGGTAGCGTCACCAGCGGTACCACGGTAGAAACTGGCCAGCAGTATGGCGCCAGCATCAATGCGCAACCAGCCAACGGCCAAACTTGCAGTGCCACGCCTAACGGCCGGGTAAGCACCGCCAGCGGCGGCGACGTCAGCATCCTGCTAAATTGCCTGACGCCAGCGACCCTGAGTTTTGCCAACGCAGCACAAACCATGCTCACCGATATTACCAATGACATGGCACAACGTGCCACGGCCAAAAATAGCGCGACGAACACCATTAGCACCAGCACTATCCGCTACAGCAGTAGTAACACGGCTGTCGCTCAAGTCAATGCCACGACCGGCGCGGTTACAGCGCTGCAGCCCGGAACCGCAACCATCTCTGCCAGCCTGCCCACCACTTTATATACCGCTGGCGTCGCGAGTTACACCCTGACTGTGGCAAAAAATCTGGCATCGACACGCTTGCGTGCGATTGACGTCGCACAAGTCCTGGCGCAACGGCCTGGTAGCACCTACCAGATCCTGGTACCAGGACGCGATGTGCTGGTGCGTGCCTACTTGTACGCTATCAGTGCCAGCGACAAGCATGCGCCCCAAGTTTTGCTCTCGGTACGAGGCAGTGCCACTGAAATAGCCATGACTTGCCCTGTCGCATTGCCTGTGGACAGCGGCACCGTAACGCCGTCCTACACATTGGCCCAGACTTGTAATGCTACCTTGCCTGCGGCGCTGGTCAAAACCGGTATGCAAATTGATGTACGCACCTCCGATGGACAAACGCTCAACAGCCTACCTGTCGTGAATGACCGCAATACTCTCAAGCTGACGCTAATTCCCTTGAAGATCAACGCGAATACGGCACAGATGCCATCCAGCACCGATGTCACTACTGCGGTTAGACGCACCATGCCGTTTACCAATGTGCAAATAAGCCTGCATGCTGAATGGACGCCTAGCGGCACCTGGGATGACAGTCTGACCAGCACAGGCAGCGGCAGCGATCAATGGAGCCAGGTATTGGGTCTGGTTAACACCTTGCGCATCAGCGAAAACGCGGATGGCCACTATTACGGCTTCGTACCGAATATCAAATGGAGCAGCACTGCCGGTATCGGCTATGTGGGCGGCCCCACGGCTATCGGTCTGGACATGCGCGATGATGCCGACTTCAGTTCGCTTAATCGGACCATGATTCATGAACTTGGCCACACTTTAAGCCTGTCACATGCCCCGTGTGGCGGAGTCGCCAGATTTGATCCGTTTTTCACCAGTTTGCCGCTGGCCTGGGCTAACTCCGATACCGCACAATTGAGCGAAGTACCGCTCTACAACCAGGCCGCCAGTACACTAGAAACACCGGGAGCACTTGGCAGCCGCAATACCGACATCATGGCGTATTGCAGCGGGCTCTGGTTCTCCGAGTATAGTTACCATAAAATGGCGCGCTACATTCAGGGTAAGAACAGCTACGGGCCACAGGCCATCGCAGCAGCTGAGCAGATGCAGATTGCGCCGGTCTCGAGTCAGCGCATGATGCTAGTCAGCGGCAGTATCACCGTCAACGGAAGTGTTAATCTGGAACCAGTACATCTGCTAGGAACCAGACATCAGGCCAGTGCTGAAAAAGGCGACTACCAATTGCGTATCATCAGCCACGACGGCAGCGTCGTCCTGCGACGGTTTTCCGAAATAGTAAGCGATCACGACAATGCGTTGCGTATCGCAGTGGTGTTGCCAGCGGTCGCAAATATCGCCAGCATGGATGTGCTCAAGGACGGTAAGGCCTTGCCATCACAAGCCCGGATGCAAGCGAAATCACTGAAGGCAGCCGGCAACATACTGGCCGCTACGCACTGGAGCAATGGCGAATTTGCCAGCATCAAGCGACAAGGCAACAGTCTGCAAGTACACTGGGACCATCATGCTTACCCATGGATGAGCGCAGTGCATATTAGCGCAGACGGCAAACGCAGCATGCTGAGCTTACACGCCAGTGGCGGCAAAATGGATCTGCCTTTGCAAACGGGCATGGCCGGAGGCAGTTTCGAGATTTCCTTAAGCGATGGTCTCAATGCAGTGATGAAGCTCATGCCGTATTGACGCTGTAATAGCAAAGCTAGGCAAAAAGTCCCTCGGCACTAACACCTGAACTGAAAAATCGGGTAGCCTTAAGCATGCAGATCTTCATGATCGGCGCGCTTAAGGCGCATCAATTTTTCAGTCAGCTTTTTAGCTGTTTTCAGGGGCGTACTATGCAGGTATTGAGTCATCTGTTTTTCAATTTTTTTAGCGGATTTTCCAGTGGCGTGTTGGCACGATGATCGCTACTTACACTAAGCCCCCCATCCCATTCATCGCGACCGCCGATTACGCCAAAACCGGGCAATGGATCAACGCACTGCAACAGGCCATTCCGCAAGAGCAGATCGTCGCCTTCAGCTCATTAAACGAGCAACAAAGGCAGAGCTGCCAAATGGCGATCGTTGCCAATCCTGATCCCGCCGACATCCTTCGCTTACCGCAACTGGTTTGGCTGCACAGCGTCTGGGCCGGCGTTGAGCGCCTGCTTGCCGACCTCGGGACTAGCGACTTGAAAATTGTGCGACTGGTCGATCCGCAACTGGCCGACACCATGGCCGAGGCGGTACTGGCCTGGGTACTGTATCTGCACCGGGACATGCCGGCCTACGCCCGTCAGCAAAGACAAAATGTGTGGCAGCCGCGTGACTACATCAAACCGCAAGACAAGACTGTGAGCCTGCTCGGTCTGGGTGCCTTGGGTGAAGCGGCGGCGCTACGCTTGCTAGCCGCGGGTTTTAAAGTGAATGGCTGGAGCCGCAGTAAGAAGAGTATCGAACACGTCAGTTGTTACGGCGGCAGCGCCGAGTTGCCACAGATGTTAAGCCAGACCGATATTCTAGTATGCCTGCTACCCCTGACCGCCGATACTAGGGGTTTGCTCAATGCCGCCACCTTAGCCTTTCTACCCAAGGGTGCGGCACTGATCAATTTTGCGCGTGGCGCCATCGTCGAGGATGCCGCATTATTGGAAGCCCTGGACAGCCAGCAGCTTAGCCATGCGGTACTCGATGTCTTCAGTCAGGAGCCGCTGCCACCTGAGCAAGCATATTGGCAGCACCCGCAGGTAACAGTATTGCCGCATATCTCAGCCCCCACTGATCTGACAACGGCAGCAGCCATCGTGGCCGGCAACATTGCGCATTATAGAAAAACCGGGCAATTGCCGACCAGCGTCGATAGTCTGCGCGGCTACTGAAAGCGCTCAAACGCAAAAATGCGGCAAAGCAGACTAAAATAGGGATAATCAAGCGCGTACAGCGCTAGCATCGTCATTCGTCCATCACCAGAAAGGCAGACGTATGTTTCCTTATTTAAAACCGCTGTTGATACTGGCGTTCATGCTGTCGGCAACGACTTGCCTGGCCGATGATTTTTCCGACGGCGTCGCCTGGTATGCAGAAGAAGATTACCCTGCCGCTGCTGCCGCATTTCAAAAAGCTGCCGACAAGGGCAAAGCCGATGCCCAGTTCAATCTGGGCTTGATGCTACTCAAGGGTGAAGGGCTAGCTCAGGATTACGCAAAGGCGATGGCCCTGTTTCAGCAAGCGGCAGAACAAGGCAATGCACGCGCCCAACTCAATCTGGGCCGTATGTATGCCAAAGGGCAAGGCGTCGTCGCCAGCTATGCCATGGCCCTACCCTGGTTTAAAAAATCCGCCGAGCAAGGCTATGCGGATGCCCAGTACAGCCTGGGCGTATTGTATGTCTCTGGCATAGGCGCGCCGCGCGATTATCGCAAAGCTTATGAACTGTTTCTGGCAGCAGCGGAGCAAGGCAATGCCAGCGCCCAATATCAACTCGGCCTGATGTACTTCAAGGGCAAGGCAGTGACGGTAAATCTGGTGGAAGCCATGAAATGGTTGATTTTGGCTGCAGACTATCCTGATGCCGTGTCGTATCGCAGTTATGCCGAAAAAAGTATGAGTAAACAAGAAATTGCCGAAGCAAAAAAATTAGCCCAAGAGTGGGAAGCCAGTCCGGCTGAAAAACCATAAAGCGGCCTCCGCGCTGGCCTTCTTTCCTCAATATTAGGACTTATGCAAAATTGTTCCAGCTAGACGTAACGCCGAAGACAGTACTTTCGTACGGCAAGGCGAATACAACGACGCTGGGGCGGTTTTGCATAAGTCCGCATTACCAGAAAGTAGCAATGACCATCACAGAATTACCCTACCGCGCCAGCACAGAACAATGCTGCGCCTGGTTAGAGCAGCACACCAACAGCGCATGGAACTTAGCCCGCTTGTTAACACAAGGTCTGACCCCGCACGTCTGGCTAGACTATGACGCCAGCTATCCCGAACTATTTGGCGAGGCTAATGGCGGCTATCCGGCCCCCATCATGTTTGAACAAGATACCCAGCGACTGGCTGCTGGCAGTGAAGATGTGCTCATCACGTTTACCAAGGACGCCGATAAAATTCCGGTACGACTGCCAGCCCCCGGGATACGCAGGCCGCTCAGCGATTTACGCTTCTATAAGAAAGAGATCGTGCGTTTGCTGCATGCCTTAAACAAGCCACCTGAAGCAGAAAAAACTGCACCCGCAAAACCGAAGGACGCGCAAAAAGGCATCAACCGAGAGCAAGTATTAAACGCGTTTGCCGCCATGCTCAAGATCGACCTAGACAAAGCACTCACCAGTGAAATCGGGGTGTTTGGTGACGAGGGCGCAAAAATCAAGGGAAATGCGCGCGGCAGTAAAAAGAATACGCTGTGGAATCCGGTGACTCTGGCGCTAGGATTAAACGACAGCTACCGGGTGCCGATGGCACGTTTAACGCGTGCATTTGAAGAACAAGATAGCCTGTTAGAGTGGCGCGAAAACTGGTTGCAATCGCTAGATTTACTCGGCGAATAAGCCACGGTGTCAGCCAGCTTAAAAGCGAACTTCTAAAAATGGAAGGCGCATATTCCATGAGGGCTGTAGACCAATATGCTGCCAACAGGCGCGTCTACATTGCGGCTAGCTGCTGCGGATCTTAGTATTTCGATTATCCGCAGCGCGTCTTAAGCAACTCAGCCCAGACGTTTTGCAGCCAGGGCATTACCAGCACGACTGACAGCCTTGCGTCCCAAATGGGTAGCGATAAACTGGCCGGCGTCGACTACCGCATCCAAATTAATCCCCGTCTGTATCCCCAGACCTTGCAGCAGAAACAGCACGTCTTCGGTCGCGACATTGCCGGTCGCGCCCTTGGCGTAAGGGCAGCCGCCCAGGCCAGCTACCGAGGAATGAAAAATCGAGATACCGACTTCCAAACTGGCATAAATATTCGCCAGCGCCTGACCATAGGTATCGTGAAAATGTCCCGATAAACTGGCGATAGGGAAATCTTGCGCCACCAATTGCATCACCTGTTGCACCTGCAATGCAGTACCGACGCCTATAGTGTCGGCGATATCAATCTCATCGCAACCCAGATCGCGCAGACGCTTCACCACATCAGCGACGCTGGCGGGGTCGACCTCGCCTTGATAGGGGCAACCGAAGGCGCAACTGATACTACCGCGCAGACGGATATTGTTGAGTTTAGCGGCGGCAGCGACTTCTTGAAACCGTTGTATCGATTCGGTAATCGAGCAATTGATATTTTTCTGAGCGAAAGCTTCCGAGGCTGAGCTAAAGATCACCACCTCATCGGCACCGGCCGCCAACGCGGCTTCAAAGCCCTTCATATTCGGTGTCAGCACCGAATAGATCACACCTGCTTTACGCTGTATGCCCGCCATCACTTCAGCGGAAGTTGCCATCTGCGGCACCCATTTTGGCGAGACGAAAGACGCCGCCTCGATGTTGGCAAAACCAGCTGCTGTCAGTCTATCGACCAAGGCGATCTTGATCTCGGCAGGTATCGTTTCTTTCTCGTTTTGCAGGCCATCGCGCGGCCCCACTTCGACGATTTTTACTTGTTGTGGCAATGCGCTTTGCATGTGAATTTCCTCAGCTAATTCCTGATTGGCGATAGAATTGATGAATTACGCTCAGCCTAACGGAAGAGCGCATCCAAAACCGCACTAGTCTTGCTTAAAGCTCAGCAACGGTGCACCTTCGGTGACTTGATCGCCGATCGCGTACAGCACTTCATCGACCACGCCTTCGTGCGGTGCGGCTATCGTGTGCTCCATTTTCATGGCCTCCATGATCACCAGCGCATCGCCTTTTTTCACTTCTTGTCCGGCTTGCACCATCACCGCGACTATCTTGCCCGGCATAGGTGCGGTCAGGCGACCGCCTTCGGCTTCGGCTTCACCGGCATGCGCCAGCGCGTCTTTGTAATGCAGATTGGTGTGCGCACCCTGGCTAAACACATGGAAATACTCCCCATCACGCACTACCGTGCCCTGCACGGTCTGCTCACCTATTTTGAGCGTGATATCGCTGCCCTCGGCCTTGGCCAGCGTCACTAATGCGCTTGCCGTACCGGCCTGCACTTGCCAGCTGTGCTCCAGATAAGTCACTTGCACTTGATGCCCCTGTGCCTCTTCATCAAACTGCAGGGCACGTTGCGGATTGCTATTCATGCGCCAGCCCTGGCTGCTTTGCCATGGGTCATCACCGGATTTTTTCTCGGACAACAATAGGGCCACGCTGGCCAGCGACAGCACGGCCAATGATGCTGGCACCTGCTCAGGGAACAGCTGGTCTTGATTGCGCTCGATCAGGCCGGTGTCGAGATCCGCGCCGGAGAATGCCGTGCTCTCGATCAGACGCTTGAGGAAAGCGATATTCGATGACAAGCCAACGATCTGATACTGCGACAAGGCTTGCGCCATCCGTGCCAGCGCCTCTGTTCTGTCCTTGCCCCAGACAATCATCTTGGCGATCATAGGATCGTAAAACGGTGAAATGCTATCGCCTTCGCGTACACCGCTGTCGATGCGGAAAGCTGCAGGATCAGCGCTACCACCAAGTTCAAAATTCACCGCAGCTGGCGTGCGCGCATGGCGTAAAGTACCTATCGATGGCAGGAAACCTTTTTCTGGATTTTCCGCATACACGCGCGCTTCGATGGCATGTCCGTGGATCTTCAGTTCTGACTGTTGCAAAGGCAGTTTTTCACCGGAAGCGACGCGCAATTGCCATTCGACCAGATCGGTACCTGTGATCATTTCTGTCACCGGATGCTCAACTTGCAGGCGGGTGTTCATCTCCATGAAATAGAAAGAGCCGTCTTGATTGGCGATGAACTCTACTGTACCGGCACCTACGTAACCAACTGCTTTGGCGGCCGCCACTGCCGCTTCGCCCATGGCGGCGCGACGCTCTGGCGGCATGCCGGGAGCCGGGGCTTCTTCTAATACTTTTTGATGGCGGCGCTGTACCGAGCAGTCGCGCTCGAACAAATACACGCAATCACCGTGGGTATCGGCAAACACCTGGATTTCGATATGGCGCGGACGCTGCAGATATTTTTCTGCCAAAACTTTGTCGTCGCCAAACGAACTGATCGCTTCGCGCTTGCAGGACGCTAAAGCCGCTTTGAAATCGAGACTTTGCTCGATCACGCGCATGCCCTTGCCACCACCGCCGGCACTGGCTTTGAGCAAGACCGGATAACCGATACGGTCGGCTTCGATCTGCAAAAAATCGGCATCTTGATTCTCGCCATGGTAGCCAGGTACTAAAGGCACATTGGCTTTTTCCATCAGCGACTTGGCGGCCGACTTGCTACCCATCGCGCGTATCGCCGAAGCTGGCGGGCCGATAAACACCAGACCAGCCTTGGCGCAGGCATCAGCAAAGTCCGCGTTCTCGGAAAGAAAACCATAGCCCGGGTGTATCGCTTGCGCGCCAGTCGCTAACGCCACTTGAATAATTTTGTCGGCGCACAGATAACTTTCCTTGGCTGGCGCAGGTCCGATCAGGATAGCCTCATCGCAAACCGCTACGTGCTTGGCATTGGCATCCGCTTCGGAATACACCGCAACTGTCTTGACCCCCATACGGCGGGCGGTAGCTGCAACACGGCAAGCGATTTCGCCACGATTGGCGATCAGGATTTTGGTGAACATGATGGTTTCTTTCTGATAAAAATACACGTCTGGGCTCTCGTGAAGCCACAGATTGACGTCTTCCTAGTTACAGCTACCGGCTTTTGCTTCGACCTTGCCGCGTGTTTTCAGACCTAGCTTAGCCAGCAAGACCCGATCGTCTTCGGCGTCTGGGTTGCCGGTGGTGAGCAATTTGTCGCCGTAAAAAATCGAATTTGCACCAGCCATGAAGCACATCGCCTGCACCGCTTCGCCCATCTGTCTGCGACCAGCGGATAAGCGTACCCGTGCTTTCGGCATGGTCAGGCGCGCCACCGCGATGGTGCGCACAAATTCCAGAGGATCGAGCGGATCTAGACCATGCAAGGGTGTGCCCTCTACCTGCACCAGATGATTGACCGGCACCGATTCAGGATAAGGATTCAGGTTAGCCAGTTGGGCGATCAGACCGGCGCGTTGACGACGTGATTCGCCCATGCCGACGATACCGCCACAGCAAACTTTCAGGCCGGCGGTACGTACATGACCGAGTGTATCGAGCCTGTCTTGATAGTCGCGGGTGGAGATCACGTTATCGTAAAATTCGGGTGCGGTATCCAGATTATGGTTGTAGTAATCCAGACCGGCGGCGGCCAGACGCTGAGCCTGCGCTTCTTCCAGCATACCCAAGGTGGCACAGGTTTCCAGGCCCAGTGCTTTGACTTCGCGCACCATGGTTTCGACTTTTTCCATGTCACGTTCTTTCGGCGAGCGCCAGGCGGCACCCATGCAAAAACGGGTCGCGCCGTTTTCGCGCGCGGCTTTGGCGGCATCTAATACTTCACGCACATCCAGCATTTTTTTCGCAACTACCCCGGTATCGTAACGTGCCGCTTGCGGGCAATAACCGCAATCTTCTTCGCAGCCGCCGGTCTTGATCGACAGCAGGGTCGCCAATTCAACGTCGCCATCCGGGAAGTTATCGCGGTGGGTTTGCTGCGCCTTGAACATCAGTTCGTTGAAAGGCAAATCGAAAAGTGCCAGCACATCGTCAACTGGCCAGGTTTCAGCTTCTATCGCTTTAACCGGGGTCTGAAATGTCAGTGGAGAGGCGTTCTGTTGCATGGTTCGTCCTTTACTTCAAAATATTTAAAGCGTCAAAAAATTCAAATTTAAACACGCGGCGGCGGCTTGCGCCCTGCGGGTTTGCGTCAGTTCATTTATTCTTGGTATCCGGCCCAACAAGGGCGCCGGCAAGCGTGCCCGCAAAGCGGCTAGATTTTCATCCGGGTACAGCATGTTTTCATCGACCGTATTCGCGACCCAGCCAGCGAGCTTCAGGCCGCGTGCGGCAATAGCCTCGGCGGTTAGCAAAGCATGACTGATGCAGCCGAGACGCATGCCCACCACCAAGATCACTGGCAAGCCTAAAGTTTGCGCCATATCGGCAGTGTCCAGATCGGCATTCAAGGGTACGCAAAAGCCGCCCACACCTTCGACGATCACGACATCTGCCTGCGTCGTCAAAACTTGATAGCAAGATTGAATATGCGCGCCGGAAATCGTCACGTTTTCCAACTCGGCCACAATATGCGGCGCTGCCGGCGTTTGCATTAAATACGGCGCCACCAATTCTGGGGCCGCACGCATAGTCGCGGCTGCCATTAATGCATCGACATCTTCGTTATGCCAGACTCCGTCTATCAGATCGGCACCGGCGGCGACCGGCTTCATTCCTATCGTGCTTTGGCCACGTTGCGCCAGCGCCAGCAACAGCGCGGCACTGACCAGTGTCTTGCCGATTTCGGTATCGGTGCCAGTCACAAAATAATCATGCGGACGCTGTAGCATCATGCCCTGGTCTCCAGCGTATTCACAGCATCGAGCAGGCATGCTACATCATCATGCGTATGCGCGGCCGACAAGGTAATGCGTAGTCTGGCAGTGCCATCGGGCACAGTAGGCGGGCGTATCGCCGGCACCCAGATACCCTGCTCATACAAGCTGGCAGCGGCGCGCATAGACTCGGCATTGTCGCCGATGATGATGGGCTGCACCGCAGTCGTCGATGGCATCAAAGTCCAGCGTTGCAGGCGCAGATCGCCGCGCAATTGCGCGATCAGTTCTTGCAGATGGGCGCGTCGGGCATGCCCTTCTGCTCCACCGATAATTTCCAGACTAGTCAGCAAGGCATGCGCCAGCGCAGGCGGTGCGGCAGTTGTGTAAATATACGGGCGCGCCTTTTGCACCAGCCAGTCGATCACGGTGGCATGCGCCGCCACAAAGGCACCTCCGACCCCGGCGGCTTTGCCCAGTGTGCCCATGTACACCAGATTTGGCGAACGCAGATTGAAATGCTCGAGCACACCGCGACCGTGCTCACCCAAGGCACCAAAGCCATGGGCGTCGTCGATCACCAGCCAGGCATTGTGCTTCTCACACAGAGCCAAAATCGCAGGCAAGGGCGCAAGATCGCCGTCCATACTAAATACGCTATCGGTCACCACGATCTTAGTCGGTGCTGAACTCGCTTCCAGCAAGCTTTGCAGCGCCAGCACCTGACCATGCGGATACACGTGTACCTGAGCACGCGAGAGCTTGGCCCCGTCTATCAGCGAAGCATGATTCAGGCTTTCTGAAAAAATCTCGGTATCACGTCCAGACACTGCAGCCAAGCCGCACAAGACCGCCAGATTGGCCATATAGCCGGTGCAAAAATACAGGGCACGTGCCGATTCTATATGCGGGGCCATAAAATCGGCCAGACGCTCTTCCAAGATGGCGTGAGCGCGGCTGTGGCCACTGATCAGATGCGAGGCCCCGCTACCTACGCCATACAGGCTGGCACCTTGCTGCAAGGCTGAGATAATTTTCGGATGCGCTGCCAAGCCCAGGTAATCATTGCTGCAAAACGCCAGCACCGGATTACCGTCGACCGTCACACGCGGTGCGCAGGCTGTGTCGGCAGTGCGACGGCGACGGCGCAGGCTCTTGGCATTGAGGACATCAAGTTGCGCTTCTAATTGATCTAACAAAATCATGCTGAAACCCCGTTCGCTAATTCACCCAAGACCTGATTAAATACTTTCAGTGTCGTGTTGCCGAGATCAGCAATTTCCTTGTCGTTCAAGATATACGGTGGCATCAAATACACGGTTTTTCCTATCGGGCGCAACAACAATTCGTGTTCCAGCGCAGTGCTGAAAAAACGCCGTGAAAAACTACTGGCTGCGGTATCATCGACAACCGCATCAAAGGCCCAGATCATGCCCTGCTGACGGAAATTCTCTACCTTCTCGTGCTGCGCCAGTGGCTGCAAAGCCTTGCTTATGCTGGCAGCTTTCAGACGATTTTGTAGCAGCACATCATCGGTTTCAAAAATCTCTAATGTCGCCAGCGCGGCGCGACAGGCCAGCGGATTGCCGGTATAGGAATGTGAATGCAAAAAACCGCGACGCACATCGCTATGGTAAAAACCCTGATAAATTTCATCCCGCGTCATCACCAGCGACAGCGGCAGATAACCGCCGCTGATGCCTTTCGACAGGCAGACAAAATCGGGCCAGATGCCAGCGCTTTCACAGGCAAAGAAAGTGCCAGTGCGGCCACAACCGACCGCGATTTCATCGGCGATCATATGCACCTGATACTGGTCGCATAGAGAGCGCACCAGTCGTAGATATTCGGGATCATGCATCGCCATGCCGGTAGCACATTGCACCAGCGGCTCTATGATAACGGCGGCGATTTTTCCGGCGCGTTCCTGCAGGCAGCGCTCCAGGTCAGCGGCAGCATGGCGCGCGACGTCAGTAGCGCTCTCACCCTCTAGCGCCTGGCGTGCATCGGGCGATGCCACTACATGCGCCTTGTTCAGCAAAGGGCCGTAGGCATCGCGGAACAGCGGCACGTCAGTCACCGCCAAAGCACCTATGGTTTCGCCGTGATAACTGCCCTTGAGGCAGATAAATTCTTGTTTTTCAGCCTGGCCGCTGTTGCGCCAGAAATGAAAACTCATCTTCAAAGAAATTTCGGTAGCAGAAGCGCCGTCGGAAGCATAGAAACAATGACCCAACACGCCGCCGGTTAGGGCCGAGAGTTTTTCCGACAGCCGCACCACAGGTTCATGGGTGAAGCCGGCCAGCATCGCGTGCTCTAGCTTATCGAGCTGATCTTTGAGTGCCGCGTTGATGCGCGGATTGGCGTGGCCAAACAAATTGACCCACCAGGAACTGATGCCATCGAGATAGCGTTTGCCTTCGGTATCAAACAGCCAGGCACCACGACCGTGGCTGACTGGTATCAGCGGAACAGTCTCGTGGTGCTGCATCTGCGTGCACGGGTGCCAGACGCTTTTCAGGCTACGTGCGACCCAGTCAGATTGTTGCTTTGGATTCAATGCCACTCCCTATTTGTAAAGCCACTGCGCAATATCCATGCGGCTTACAGGCCATTTTGCTCTGCGAAGGCGCATGGATACTGCGTTATCACTATTGGAAACTTATAAAAACCTAAAAATAAAAACTTTTCTCGCCGCAGAGTTAGCACAGAAAATCTTTGTTTTTCCTTCTGTATTCTCAACTGCGTTGCGCTTAAATTTTTCTTTTTTTAAACGCTAGCATCACGGCTCTTGGGTTTTTTAGAAGTTTCCTTCTGCAATGCAGAGGGCAAATTATACACAGTGGCCGAAATGACCCGTTTTGCTTAGGCTTACAGCAACCAATCCGGCTTACGCTTCTCTAAAAATGAACGCACGCCTTCACGCCCTTGCTGCGAAGCGCGGATCTGCGCGATATCCTCGACTGTGGCGGCGATCAAGGCGGCGCTGATTTCACGGCCGCCGACTTCACGCACCAAAACCTTGGCTTGCCTGACCGCATTCGGACTATTATTGCTCAGCACTTTGACCAGTTCCGCCAGCTTGGCGTCAAGCGCGTCGGCACTCACCACTTCGTGCGCAAAGCCTATGCGTTTGGCTTCAGCGGCATCGAAACGCTCTGCCGTCAAAAAATAGCGACGTGCGGCGTTTTCGCCCATGGCCTTGATCACATACGGAGAGATCGTCGCCGGGATCAGGCCCAACTTCACTTCGCTCAGGCAGAAATTCGCCGTATCTACCGCCACCACCATATCGCAAGCCGCCACCAAGCCCATGCCGCCGGCATAACAATCGCCCTGCACCTTCGCCACCACCGGTTTAGGGCAGGTATAAATCGTATGCAACATGCTCGCCAGTTGCGCTGCGTCGGCCAGATTTTCCTGATGGCTGTAGTCGGCCATCTTTTTCATCCAGTTCAGGTCGGCACCGGCGCAAAACGCCGGACCATTGGCAGCCAGCACGATGACACGCACGCCCTCGTCGGCACCCAAGACGCTAAACACCTGCGTCAGCTCGGCGATCGTGGTTTCGTTAAAGGCGTTGCGGACATCGGGGCGATTTAAGCTCACCGTTGCGACGCGATTGTCACGCGTCAATTCCAAAGTTTGATACATGCGCACTTCCTTACATTCTGAACAGGCCAAACTTCACATCCGGAATCGGTGCATTCAAAGCCGCCGACAGACCCAGCGCCAATACCATGCGGGTATCAGCCGGATCGATCACGCCGTCGTCCCACAAACGGGCGCTGGCGTAATACGGATGGCCCTGATGCTCATACTGATCTTTGATCGGTTGCTTGAAGGCGTCTTCTTCTTCGGCACTCCAGCTGCCGCCCTTGGCTTCGATACCGTCGCGCTTGACGGTGGCCAGCACGCTGGCGGCTTGCTCGCCGCCCATGACGCTGATGCGCGCATTCGGCCACATCCACATGAAGCGCGGTGAGAAAGCACGGCCGCACATGCCGTAGTTACCCGCACCAAAACTGCCACCTATGATGACGGTAAACTTAGGCACGTTGGCAGTGGCGACAGCCGTCACCATCTTGGCACCGTTACGGGCGATACCTTCGTTTTCGTACTTGCGACCGACCATGAAGCCGGTAATATTTTGCAGGAACACCAGCGGGATCTTGCGCTGGCAGCACAGTTCGATAAAGTGCGCGCCTTTTAGGGCCGACTCGGAAAACAAGATGCCGTTGTTGGCGATGATACCGACTGGCATACCGTGGATATGCGCAAAGCCGCAGACTAAAGTCGTACCATAACGCGCCTTGAATTCGTCAAAATGGCTACCATCGACCACACGTGCGATCACTTCGCGCACGTCAAAAGGTTTGCGGGTATCGAGCGGAATTACGCCATACAATTCTTGCGCTGGGAACTTCGGTTCTTCCACAGGCTTCAACACCATTTGCTGCGGTTTCTGGCGGTTCAGATTAGAAACAATAGTGCGCGCCATAGCCAGCGCATGGATATCGTTTTGTGCCAGATGATCGGCGACGCCTGACATGCGCGTATGCACATCGCCGCCACCCAGATCTTCGGCGCTGACCACTTCACCGGTCGCGGCTTTGACTAAGGGCGGGCCAGCCAGAAAAATCGTACCTTGATTTTTGACGATAATTGACTCATCGCTCATCGCCGGCACATACGCACCACCGGCGGTACACGAACCCATCACCACCGCGATTTGCGGTATACCTTTGGAAGACATGGTGGCCTGATTAAAAAAGATGCGGCCGAAATGGTCACGGTCCGGGAACACGTCTTCCTGATTCGGTAAATTCGCCCCACCTGAGTCAACCAGATAGATACACGGCAGATTGTTTTGTTCGGCGATCTCTTGCGCACGCAGATGCTTCTTGACCGTCAGCGGATAGTAAGTACCGCCTTTGACGGTGGCATCGTTACAGACGATCACGCATTCTTGCCCGGCCACGCGGCCTATGCCGGTAATTACACCGGCCGCAGGAGCGGCATCTTGCCCGCTCTTTTCCTTGTACATATCGTAGGCTGCCAGTTGGGAAAATTCCAGAAACGGCGTTCCGGCGTCGAGCAGGGTTTGCACCCGGTCACGCGGCAGCAGCTTGCCACGCGCCAGATGTTTTTCGCGTGCGGCATCGCCACCACCGAGCGCGATTTTCGCCACTTTCTCTTTCAGATCGTCGACCACGCGCTGCATGGCAGCGGCATTGGCCTTGAAGTCTTCCGAGCGGCTATTGAGTTTGGAATCCAGAGTCGTCATTTTTTAATCTCGCTGTAGCGTTAATTACTTTATTTTTTAGGAAACGTGCCATCCACGTATAACCATTTACCGTCATGTTGTACAAAACGGCTTACTTCGTGCAGGCGATGTGCGCGCCCGCCTATCTTGTAACGTGCCACAAACTCGACCGTAGCACTGCCACCGTCGGGGATAAAACGTTTAATTTCCAGACCCAGCCATTGCGTAGGATCGTCGTGTACCAATTGCTCGGCCGGCAAGGTGCGCTCATCCCAGGTGGCTCGTAAATAGGCTTCGTCACCCAAGCTATAGGCGGTATAGCGCGAACGCATCAAGGCTTCGGCATTGGGCGCTAGCGCAGCAGCTGTCAGATACGGCTGGCAGCACAGCTCAAAATTTTTACCAGAGTCACAAGGGCACTTCATGTTTTTTACTTACTTTCTTTCTTTTTAGGACATACGCAAAATTGTTCCAGCTAGGCGTACCGCCGAAGACAGTACTTTAGTACTCAATGGACGATTGGGCGGATACAACGACGCTGGGGCAGTTTTGCATAAGTCCTACTTTTTTTCTTTTTCTACCACCGGGGCTCCAGCCGCCTTCCATGCACCAAAACCGCCTTCTATATGCGCCACGTTTTCCAGGCCCATGTCTTGTACCGTTTTGGTAGTTAAGGCACTGCGCCAACCGGCGCCGCAAAACAAAATAAATTCTTTACGTTCACCGAATACCGGTTTGTAATACGGCGATTCTGGATCGACCCAAAACTCTATCATGCCGCGCGGCGCGTGAAAGGCGCCTGGCACCACGCCTTCGCGCTCCAGTTCACGGACATCACGTACGTCGATGAATTGCACCTGAGGATCATGCATCTTCGCCAGCGCTTCGGCCACGCTATAGGTCTTAATCTCTGCGCTGGCTTCGTCTACCAATTGCTTGTAGCCTTTTTTCATTTTCGTCTCCGATGATGTCTGTGAACTTACTTAGAGGACTTACGCAAAATTGTTCCAGCTAGGCGTGCCGCCGAAGACAGTACTTCAGTACGGCAAGGCGGATACAACGACGCTGGGGCAGTTATGCGTAAGTCCTAATTTAAAAACCGCCATTCGCCAACCATAGTTCTACTTGTGGCAATCTATCATTGCCCCAGAATGCCTCGCCATCTACCACTATCCACGGCGCGCCGAATACGCCTTGCGCCACCGCTTGCTCGCAAGCAGCTTTCAGTTCGTCTTTGCGCACTGTGTCCTCACAGGCCGCCGCAGCGGCCGCGCCGTCCAAACCTAAGGCCTGCACCTGCGCGGCTAACCATTGCGGTTCATTGATCGCTGCCGGGCCACTGAAGTAGGCCAGCGTCACCTGTCGCACAAAGGCCCCCACCAAATGCGGTGCAGCTTGTTTCATCCACAAACACACCCTGGCGGTATTTTGCGTGTTGATAGGAAACGGATCGGGCATGACGAAAGGCAAATTTGCAAAACGTGCCGAACGTTGAAAATCATGTTTGAAATACTCCGCCATCACGGGCGGGCGCATGGTCAAAGGCATAGAGCCAGTGTTCTTGAATACCGCCCCCAAAAGCATAGGTTTCCAGTCTACCGTGCGGCCATATTTTGCCGCTAAAGTCTCGATAGACTGGCTAGCCAGATATGCATATGGCGAGACGAAATCAAACCAATATTCTATTGCTGCACTCATGATTTATCCTTATTTAACTAACTTAAGCTAACTCGCCAGCAAAGCGCGCCCTATCAAGATTTTCTGTATGTCCGAAGTGCCTTCATAAATCTGGCAGACCCGCACGTCACGATAAATACGCTCTACCGGGAAATCGCTGACATAACCGTAACCGCCATGGATCTGTATCGCATCCGAACACACTTTTTCCGCCATTTCTGAAGCAAACAGTTTTGCCATCGCGGCTTCTTTCAGGCAAGGCAAACCGGCGTCTTTCATGCTAGCGGCGTGCCAGATCAATTGGCGCGCCGCTTCGATCTGGGTCGCCATGTCAGCCAATTTAAATTGCACAGACTGATGTTCAAATATCGTTTTGCCGAAGCTGGTACGGTCTTTTGCGTAAGCCAAGGCGGCCTCGAAAGCCGCACGTGCCATGCCGACTGACTGCGAAGCGATACCGATGCGGCCACCCTCCAGGCCGGACAAGGCGATCTTGTAACCCTGGCCTTCGACGCCGATCAGATTCTCTGCAGGAATACGGCAGTTTTCAAACAGGATCTGCGCCGTATCGGAGGAATGCTGGCCCATCTTTTGTTCGATGCCAGCGACGATATAACCGGGCGTTTTAGTATCGACCCAGAACGCGCTAATGCCTTTTTTGCCGGCTGCTTTATCGGTCACCGCCATCACGATCGCCACGTCTGCGGTCTTGCCGCTGGTGATGAATTGCTTGACGCCGTTGAGTACGTATTCATTGCCATCACGTCTGGCAGTCGTGCGTAATTCAGAGGCATCGCTGCCGGCATGCGGTTCGGTCAGGCAAAAAGCACCGAGTATCTCGCCCTGCGCCAGCGGCCTTAGCCATTGTTGTTTCTGCGCCTCGTTGGCATACATCATGGCGATACTGCAGACCGGGCAGTTGTTGACCGAGATCACGGTCGAAGTACCGCCGTCACCGGCCGCTACTTCTTCCAGTACCAGCGCCAGCGACAGATAATCCATGCCGGCGCCACCATATTCTTCAGGCACGGCCACACCGTAGGCCCCCATTTGCGCCAACTCTTTTAATTCTGCCGCCGGAAAGTGATGCTCTTTATCCCAACGCGCGGCATTGGGAACCAGTTTTTCCTGGGCAAAGGCGCGCACAGCGTCGCGTATCATTTCGTGTTCGGGTGTAAGTAGCATGGTCGCGTCTAATTTGAATGTATCAATGAATAAAACAAAGCTTGCAATAATTAATCTGGATCATTAAAGCAAAAAAATACGGTGATGCACAGGCATCACCAATCTATCGCGGCACCCAGATAATCTAAAAATTTTCCATTATCACCTGGTACAAGAGCCGCCAAGGTCGCCCGCATACCGGCGACACTTTCTTGTACGCTGATGTCGGCACCGGCACCACCCATCTCAGTTTGTACCCAGCCCGGATGAAACGCGATGCAAGTCGATTTTTTGCTCGTCAGTGAAACGTCCTTCAACACCGAATTTAAGGCGGCCTTGCTGGCGCGATACAACCAGCCATCCGCACTAGTGCGCGTGCCGATGGCCCCCATACGCGACGAGATCACCGCCAGCTTACCGCCGGCATTCTCGACCAGCGGCAGTACGATAGGCAATAGACGCATCGCGGCTAGCACATTGGTATGCATGACAGTGTCAAAGTGATCCTCTTGCGGCGAAACCAGGCCTGCGCTACGCGGGCCAAATACACCGGCATTGAGTACCGCAACCTCGATTTTTTCGTCATCCAACAACCAGCCGAAGCCAGCGCAATCATTAAGATCATTGACATCCAGCGGCATAGGTTCGCACCCAAGCGCACGTAATTCGGCTAAACCTTCTTCAGTTCTGGCGGTAGCAATCACGCGCCATCCTGCGGCACGATACTGTTGTGCAAATTCGTGGCCTATGCCGCGTGAAGCGCCGATGATGAGTGCCGTTGGCATGTTTTCTTTCAATCAGAGTAAATCAAAATATTTTAAAGCGGATGCATCAGCCCGGCCGGTTGATGTATCCGCTCATTTTTTACAGCAGTTCTATCGCCATTGCAGTCGCTTCGCCACCACCGATACACAGTGCCGCCACGCCGCGCTTTTTGCCCTGCTTTTTCAAGGCACCGATCAGCGTGATGATGATACGGGCACCGGAGGCACCGATAGGATGTCCCAGTGCGCAAGCGCCACCGTGTACATTGATCTTATCGTGAGGAATCGCCAACTCTTGCATGGCGGCCATGGCCACCGTCGCAAAGGCTTCATTGACTTCAAACAGATCAACCTCGGCGGTGCTCCAGCCTATCTTTTTGTAGAGTTTATTGATCGCGCCTATCGGGGCAATCGCAAACCAGCTCGGCTCTTGTGCATGCGTGGCATGGCCGACGATTTTGGCGATAGGCGTCAGGCCTAATTCTTTCGCTTTCGATGCGCGCATCAAGACCAAAGCGGCAGCGCCGTCATTGATCGATGAAGAAGAAGCGGCGGTAATCGTGCCGTCTTTTTTGAAGGCTGGCCTCAAAGATGAAATTTTATCCAGCTTGGCTTTCAAGGGGCCTTCGTCTTTATCGATGACAACATCGCCGCCACGACCGGAAACCGTCACTGGCGCGATTTCCCAGGCAAAAGAACCATCGGCAGTGGCCGCTTGTGCACGCTTGACCGAAGCGATCGCAAAGGCGTCTTGCGCTTCACGTGTGAACTCATATTTAGCCGAGCAGTCTTCGGCGAACGTGCCCATAGAACGGCCTCCGCCTTTTTCATCTCTTTGGTAAGCGTCTTCCAGACCATCTAGCATCATATGATCCATGATTTGGCCGTGACCGATACGATAACCGCCACGTGCTTTTGGGATTAGATATGGTGCGTTGGTCATCGATTCCATCCCGCCGCTGACCAGAATTTCATTGCTGCCGGCCGTGATGGAATCGAATGCCATCATGGTCGCTTTCATGGCAGAACCGCACATTTTTGACAAGGTGACGGCACCGGTAGAAACTGGCAAACCAGCCGCCAGCAAAGCCTGGCGCGCAGGCGCCTGACCTTGACCGGCCATCAGACAATTACCAAACAATACTTCTTCGATCAGCTCAGGCTTGACGCCGGCACGCTCTACCGCCGCCTTGATGGCAACCGCGCCCAACTGGCTGGCGGTAACAGTAGAAAAATCGCCTTGAAACGCGCCCATAGGGGTACGGGCGGCACCGACGATAACGATAGGATCATGCATGTTCATCTCCAGATAGTGGGCTTGTGTGGGTTTGTGTTGATAATTAAATTAATTTCGGTTTACTCGGCACTGACACAATCTGTGTCAGCACTGTTTTCGGTGTTGTCGTCTTCCATAGTGCTACCTGGCTTCTCAATGAGTTCAACTTTACCCTGATTGCAAAAGCGAATTTCCTGAGGATACGGAAACACATCATCGACCTTGCCGTCCAAAATGCGTTGCTTGCGACCCTGCCAGTAGGCGGCAGTCAGCAAATCGGCATGGTGGCGCATAAAATATTCACGCACCTTGTCATTGCCTAACAAAAAGGTGCCGAATTGTTCGGGGAAAACATCGTATTTACCGATCGAATACCAGGGCTCGGCCGACATCTCATCTTCTTCATTGCGTGGCAAGGGGATGGTACGGAAATTACAATCGGTGATGTATTCGATCTCATCGTAATCGTAAAACACGACACGACCATGACGCGTGACACCGAAGTTTTTATACAACATATCGCCAGGAAAAATATTCGCGCCGACCAGCTCTTTAATCGCATTGCCGTATTCAAAAATGCCATGCTCCATGGCTGCGTAATCGCCGCGTTTTTCTGCCTCGGTCAGCCAGATATTCAGTGGCACCATGCGACGCTCTATGTACATGTGTTTGATGATGACTTCCTCATCATTGACCTCTAACAAAGAGGGGGCAAACTTGGTGATTTCATCGAGCAGCGCTTCGGAAAAGCGCTCACGCGGGAACGCCACATCCGAGTATTCCAGGGTGTCGGCCATACGTCCGACGCGGTCATGGTTTTTCACCAGCAGATATTTTTCTTTGATCATCGCCTTGGTAGTTTCCTTAGGCGGAGGGAAGTAATCCTTGATCAGTTTAAACACATACGGAAACGAGGGCAGCGCAAACACCAGCATCACCAGACCGCGGATACCGGGTGCGGCATCAATGATGTCCGAGGAATATTTAAGGTGATGCAGAAAGTCGCGGTAAAACAAATTCTTGCCATGCTTTTGCAAACCCAACATGGTGTAAATCTCGCTGCGCGGTTTTTTCGGCAAGATGCTGCGGATAAACTGCACATAGGCCGAAGGCACCGCCATATCGACCATGAAGTAGGCACGCGTAAAAGAAAACAGTACCGTAATCTGCATGGTATCGAACAAGACCGTATCGAGCACCAGCTCACCCTTGCGGTTGTGCATGATAGGCACCACAAACGGATACTCGCGATTACCGTTGATACCCTTGCCTATGATGTAGGCCGATTTATTTCTGTAAAACAGGCTGGCCAAGACCTGGATCTGGTGGTTCGGCTCTAGTGTGGCACTGCCAAAAATGGCGCGCAAACGCTGCTCTACCAGATCCACATCGCGTTGTAGATCGGCAAAATTGGCGTTCAATTGAAAATTCGTGACGATGCGTTTGAGCGTGAAGTTCAAGCCGTCTTTGGCCGGGTAATACACGCGATACGTATGCGGCGTGTCTTCCGCCTCTATGTACTCAGTCGAGGTGGCTGGGCGTACGAAGATGAAATCATTGTGGAAATAATTTCTGTGCAAAAGCTTGGTACAGACCGTATTAAAAAAAGTCTCGGCTAACTCGGGTTGCAGATGATCGATCAACAAGCCCATGTAATGCAATTTAACTTCGCGCCAGACTTCATCTGTCAAATCGTCTTGCTGATACTCGTCTTCCATGATTTGCACGCACTCTTTGACACGCGCATCGTAAAAACCTATGCGTTCGCGTGCCGCGTGCTGTGCAGTCTTCCAGTCGCCGCGTTCAAAATCACGCTTGGCACCCAAACTAGAATGACGAAACAGGCGGTAATGCTTATCGAAGCCATCCAAAATCGTCCTGGCAATATCGAAGGCGATCTGGGAAGACAAGAGTTTTGGGAAGGCGACTTGGGTCATAGTGGTCTCAGCAGTAATTGGGGATTATCTGTCATTACAAATACCCCAAAGCTGTCCTTTTGGCAAATCCTAGATAGTGCTGATACAACGGTATTTCGCATATGACGAGCTCATCGCCAAATGCAATAACGCAGTATCCATGCGGCCTCCAAGCCGAAATTGCCTGAAGAAGCGCATGAATAGTGCGTATTCCCTATTTACATTGTTTCGGCAAACAACTCACGACCGATCAACATGCGACGGATTTCGCTAGTGCCAGCACCGATTTCATACAATTTGGCATCGCGCCAGAGACGACCAACCGGGTATTCGTTGATATAGCCGTTACCGCCTAAAGTCTGGATCGCTTCGCCCGCCATCCAGGTGGCTTTTTCAGCCGAGTACAAAATCGCGCCGGCGGCATCTTTACGAATCGCACGGATCGCGTCCGGGTTCTTGGCACGGTCGCAAGCCTGACCAACTGCGTAGACATAGGCTTTGCACGCCATCATGGTGGAATACATATCAGCCAATTTACCCTGCATCAACTGGAATTCGCCGATAGCCTGACCGAACTGCTTGCGGTCATGCACGTAAGGCACCACCACATCCATACAGGCTTGCATGATCCCCAGCGGGCCGCCGGATAATACTGTGCGCTCAAAATCGAGACCCGACATTAAGACATTCACGCCTTTGCCGATACCGCCAAGGACGTTTTCTAGCGGTACTTCGCAATCCTGGAACACCAACTCACCAGTGTGCGAACCACGCATACCGAGCTTGTCTAGCTTTTGCGCAATACTGAAACCTTTAAAACCTTTTTCGATCAGGAAAGCAGTCATGCCGCGCGAACCAGCTTCCAGATCGGTTTTGGCGTACACCACCAGGGTATCGGCATCCGGACCATTGGTGATCCACATCTTGGTGCCATTGAGGACGTAGTGATCGCCTTTCAAGTCGGCGCGCAATTTCATGCTGACCACGTCGGAACCGGCATTGGGCTCGGACATCGCCAAAGCACCGATGTGCTCGCCACTGATCAGCTTAGGCAGGTATTTGGCTTTTTGTTCGGCGGTGCCGTTGCGGTTGATTTGGTTGATGCACAGATTGGAGTGCGCGCCGTAAGACAGACCGACCGAAGCGGAGGCGCGCGAGATTTCTTCCATCGCGATGATATGCGCCAGGTAACCCATATTTGCGCCGCCGTATTCTTCCGACACCGTCATGCCGTGCACGCCCAAATCACCCAGCTTGCGCCACAGGTCCATAGGAAACTGGTCGCTGCGGTCGATCTCGGCCGCACGCGGCGCGATTTCAGCGCTGGCAAATTGTTGTACAGCTTCGCGTAAAGCGGCGATGTCTTCGCCATGATCAAAGGTCAAACCGGGTAAATGCAGCATGTCTTCCTCGCAGAGTTAAATTTCTTAATTTGTTTTTTGTGACTTAAGTGCCGTCACTTACTTTAGTTGATCCCTTGGGAATCACAAATAAAGTTTGTTGCATAATTGCACACAATTTCTCTTTACCCTGATGCACCGAAAACACTTCGGCACTCGTCACCACCAGGGTCTTACCCGCCTTCAGCACCTTGCCGCGTGCGATCAGGGTGTCACCAATGGCGGGTGCGACAAAGTTAATTTTAAATTCCGCAGATAAGCACTCACTCACCGGCATCAGTTGCGTATTCGCGGCATAACCACCGGCGGCATCGGCCAAAGTACCAATCACACCGCCATGGAAATAGCCATGTTGTTGGGTCACTGCAGCGCTCATGGGCAGGCTGATTTCGCAGGCACCAGGCGTCATACTGGTGAGTCTGGCATTCCAGGCCTGCATCACGCCTTGTGCGTTGAAGCTTTCCAGCAGCACCAGCGCCAGTTTGTAATCGAGCGTCGCGCTTTCATTGCTCATGAATACTCCGTCACTATCAGAAAATTGATCGTCCAAAAAACCAGGCGAATTTTCACGTCAGCAAAAATAATACCTCTAATTGACGTTAACGTAAACGTCAATTATAAAAATAGGCACTATTTGACTACGGTTCCAGCCTCGTCCGGCGTCGCCAAGCTCAATAGACGCTGACTCTCTTCTTCATGCGCACTGATTTCAGCGAGCATGATTTCTATGTCTTCGCGCTGCAATTCCAGCGCCGCCCTATGTCTTGCCAGTACTTGCAGGAAACTCTGTAGCTGCGGTGCAGTGTCCTTGGGAGAGTCGTACATATCCACCAGGCTCTTGATGTCGGCCAGACTCAGACCAAGGCGCTTGCCGCGTAGAGTAAGTTTCAGATGAGTACGTTCGCGCGCGGTGTAGACCCGATTGCGCCCGCTAGGGCCCTCACGACTAGGACTAATCAGCCCTTGATCTTCATAAAATCGAATCGCGCGCGGCGTGATGTCAAATTCTCGGGCGAGTTCGGTAATGGTAAATGTGGCCATAAAATTAAGGAGAGATCAAAAATGCAGCAAAAATATTTAACATCAAAATACTGAATATCGATTTTCTGATTACAATCGCAGATAAACCGCAGTTTACGTTAACGTCAAATAACAATTAAACGCATTGTAGGACATTCTGATTGCAGAATCCCACAACAGCCGCAAAAAAGAACAAGTGAGACTTTATGAACACGCTAGAAATGCAACTCAACTATCCGCTAGGCGAGACGCTGCCGGAAGCTGGCAAAGCCCTGCAAGTGGCGCCCGGTGTTTTATGGATAAGAATGGGCTTGCCGTTTGCCCTCAATCACATCAATCTGTGGCTGATCGAAGATCATTACCTTACCGATGAGGGTATCGTGCATGGCTGGACCGCGATCGATTGCGGGATTGCCAGCGATGACAGCCGCGACGCCTGGGAAATCCTGTTCGGCGACAATAGCAGCGCCACTGGCTTACGCGACCTGCCTATCGTGCGGGTGATTGCCACCCACTGCCATCCGGATCACGTCGGTTTGGCTGACTGGCTCTGTTCGCGCTGGAATGCGCCACTCTGGATGACCACCGGCGAATACGCGTTTGCCCGCATGATGTCGGCCAGTCTGCCGGGTGTGGATGGTTCGGCCATGTATCCGCATTTTAAAAAACACGGTCTAGTGTCGCCCGAAATGCAGGAAAAAATCGCCGAACGCAAAAGCTATTACACCAAGTTAGTCCCTGCCATGCCGACTGCTTACCGTCGCTTGCAGGATGGACAAGAGCTGGCGATAGGCGCGCAAAGCTGGCGCATCATCACTGGCTTTGGCCATTCGCCTGAGCACGCCTCGCTGTATTGCGCAGAACTCAATCTCTTGATCTCGGGCGACATGCTGTTGCCGCGCATCTCTACCAATGTCTCGGTGTTTGCGGTCGAGCCGGAAGCCAATCCGGTCCAGCAGTATCTCGATTCGCTGCAAAAATATGCAGGCTTGCCGGACGATGTATTGATCCTGCCTTCGCATGGCAAACCCTTCATCGGTATCCATACCCGCATACGCCAACTGAATGAACATCACCGCGACCGGCTGGCCGAAGTAGTCGCCGCTTGCGCCACGCCGCGCTCTGCCACCGAAATCGTGCCCATCATGTTCACCCGTCCGCTAGACGCGCATCAACTAACGTTTGCCTTGGGCGAAGCGCTGGCACATCTGCACAAGCTATGGTTTGACGGCGTCTTACGGCGCCAACAAGACCCGGATGGCGTGCTGCGCTTTGTCGTCCAGTCAATCAAGTCATAACATACTAGTAGGTAGTATCGGGTTTACCTTCTTTTTTGCGCAATATCTACGTGCGTAATTCAAGCTGCAGACCCTATACTCCCCCTATTACCTCATATTTATTGAAATATTTTCTAGCCGCTCTGCGACACTCATCGTGCAAAAAACTGCTTACCTGACTTACCTGAAACTAATCTGCGTCGCCATCTTCTGGGGTGGCACCTTTATCGCTGGCCACGTGGTGGCGACCCAGTTGCCGCATATGATCGCTGCTGCCGGGCGTTTTCTGGTGGCCTGCATCCTGTTGTTATTGCTGGCATGGCGTATGGAAGGCGGCTTGCCCAAGCTAAACCGGCAGCAGATCCATGCCACCTTCAGCCTCGGTGCGACCGGAATTTTCCTCTACAACATCTGTTTTTTTGCGGCGCTAGAACGCATGCCGGCGGGCCGCAGCGCGCTGTTTGTGGCGCTCAATCCCATCGTCACCGCGCTGGCTTTAGCCGCGCTGTTTGGCGAGCGCCTGGGTTTTAAAAAGTGGCTGGGAATCGCGATTGCCTTTGTCGGCGCCGCCATCGTTATCACCCGTGGCGAATTGATGAGTGCCGCGCACGATATCTCGGCCTCACTCGGTAGCGGCGAATTGTTTATGCTGACCGCAGTCTGCGCCTGGGCCGCCTACACCATCATCGGCCGCCATGCATTGAAGGGCTTGTCGCCGATTGCCGCCACCACTTACGCCTCGCTGTGGGGCTTGCTATTACTCGGTTGCGGTGCCTTGTTTCAATTACCGCAACTCGACCGCAGTCATCTGACTTTGCCAGTACTGGCAGCCATCGCCTATCTCGGTGTGTTTGGCACCGTGATCGGCTTTGTCTGGTATTACGAGGGCGTGAAAAAAATCGGCCCGGCCCGCACCGCCGTGTTCAATAATCTGGTGCCGGTATTTGGTATCACTTTTAGCGCCGTGTTTCTGGGCGAGCCAATTTTGGCCTCGATGGTGATCGGCGGTTTGCTGGTGATAGGCGGCGTTTCGCTCACCAATCGCTGACCAATCGCTGGCAAAAGCCTAGCCAGACGCCACCAAAAGGTGCAAATCTTAGTACTTTTTACTTATATTTTTATTATTAATGGACATCTGCGCGACACTTAGTCGCGCCAATCACTTGGCACTGAACTCATATTTGCCATGCTGAGGTGCCTCATGTCCCGCCCTACAAAATTCACCCCGAAACGCCTGCTAGTGTCCTGCCTGGGATTACTATTATTTTCATATTTACCGACTCAAGCGGCCAATGATAGGAACTTTGCCGGCGCCGCCGCACAGACTTTGGCGCAACCATTGCTGGCAGCATTTCAACATTCCATTTTGAGTTCGCGCGCGCTTGGTGCGCAGTCGAAACAGAGCCTGAGTTGCGTCGAATCCTTGCCCAAAGATAGTTTTTCGGAAATGATACAAGTGGCATTACAACAACGCCTGTCGCGCGCCGATCTTACTGCTATCGACGCCTATTTCAGCCGCCCTGCCTTCGCCGCACAAATCCCGCAATTGCTAGCTTATCTGCAAGGCCTGCCCTTAGCGGCAGCCACAGACGCACCACGCCCAGCCATGAGCGCGGAGGATCGTAAGCTAGAAGCCGATCTGCAAAGTCGCGACATTCTAAATAAATTGATGCTGGCGGAATATTTTAAAACCCCTCAGGTAATCGAAGCATTTTCTGCCAAAAGCAAGGACTTGCTCGCACAATGCGCGATACGCCAAAATGAAGCGCGCGACCCGCTAAGGGCGGTAGCTTAATTTGGCGAGGCAGTGTCCGTCTCAGACTGAGGTTGCGATTCCCCTCTTGCTGCCAGCGGCCAGTTCAGCGGCTTACTGCGCAATCAAATCTCCTATCTCTTTTTCAGCCACCGTTTGCGCATCAAAGTTGGCGATCCAAAAAACTGCACAAATCCACGTAAAAAATATAAAAAATTCAATGCATTTTATGCAAATAACATTTAAAAATTGACTACAATAGAGTACTTCGATAAATTAAAACTATCTTACCGAAAGAAAAGATTGCAAGTTAATATCTTGCTGAGCAAGCGCAGTGAATTTCCGAAATTTCACACAGCATAGCAATGAGGATCAAGAAACATGCCTTCTATACTGTCCCGCAAAAATGCTGATCTCTTGTTCGCCTCGGCAGGCGTGCTCATCGTTACTGTCGTCCTGCTAGTCCAGCAATTTTCTGTTCCGCTACTCTGCGCTTGCGTGGCCATCGTGTTTGCCACCACTTATCTAAGCTGGCAGTTATACTCCAGCCGACAATCCCAGGCCAAGTTAGAGCAGCAAGACGACAATTTAAGGGCTAGCGCGGCTTTGGTGTATGAGGTGGCGCATCTGTTAAGCTGTATTTTGCCGCTTTGGAACACACATGTAGGCACCGTCAAACAACAGTCCGAAAGCGCCGTGGGCCAACTGATCGGTAGTTTTTCTTCTATGATCAATCAATTCGACTTAGCCGGTTTTGGCGCTGTCGGCAATACCGATGCTTCAGATGCAACTATCACGCTTTTGCAATTATGCAAAAAAGAACTGACTCCGGTGATCGATTCGCTAGCAAAGATGATCGCCAGCAAGGACGAATTACTCACCAGCATACGTGAGTTGGCCGCAGCTACCTCTGAGATGCAAAGCATGGCACACGAAGTCGGGCAAATCGCTGCTCAGACCAATCTGGTGGCACTCAACGCAGCGATCGAAGCGGCCAGAGTCGGGCCTCAAGGAAGGGGTTTTGCGGTGGTTGCCGATGAAGTCAGAAAACTCTCCTTTCTATCGGCCGACACTGGCAAACGCATAGGCGAACGGGTGGTGCAAATTTCCGTCATCATGAAGCAGGCCCTGAATGCGGCAGACCGCGCCACCATACAAGATCGCAAAGTGCTGGAGGTGTCAGGCGCGGTAGTACGCGATGTGCTAGCACATGTAGAAAGCATGGGCGACTCGGCGGAGCAAATGCGTCATTACGGCAAGATCATTCGCAATGATGTAGAAAACCTTTTGGTAAGCCTGCAGTTTCAAGACCGCATCAGCCAAATTCTCGATGTAGTCAGTACCGACATCAACAAACTGCAAGTGAGCGTCGCCCATATCGATCAAGAACAATTGCCAAGCAGTGAAGAATGGGTAGAAAGTTTGCAATCGACCTACACCATGCAAGACGAATATCACGCACCCGGTGATGCGGCACAGCAGAACGCTGGTAAAGAGACAGAAATTACCTTCTTTTGAGCAGAGGGCTAGTCCATGCGCATGCCCAAGAAAAAATCCCGAATACTAGTCGTTGAAGATGACGAATTAGTCGCGCTTTACATACAGCTTAAGCTCGAATTATTAGGCTACCAGTGTGCCGGCCATACGACTCGTGGCGATACCGCAATTACCCTCGCAGCTGAGTTGCGTCCCGACCTGGTATTGATGGACATACAGTTAGCGGGCAGCATGGACGGCATTGAGGCTGCTGAGGCGATCTATAGCCAATATTCTATCCCTGTGATTTTCCTCACCGCCAGCGACGCCAATGAAACCCTGGAACGCGCCCTGCACGTCGAGGCCTTCGGCTACATCATCAAACCTTTTTCGGATCAAGAGTTACGCGCCGCTTTGGAGATGGCGCTGTATAAGCACAAAACCGAAGCCAAACTGCTAGCGAGTGAATTGCGTTTCCGGACTATTTTTGATGCCGAACCAGAATGCGTCAAGGTGGTCGATGCGGAGGGGAAAATACTCGAAATGAATGCGGCCGGGCTGACCATGCTGGAAGCTGCATCACTAGACGAAGTACAAGGACATAGCGTCAACGGTTTTATCCTGCCCGAATATCGCGCTGCCTTTAGCGCCTTGCATCAAAGCGTCATGCGAGGTAATCACGAGACCTTGCAATTTGAGGTGTGCGGACTACGCGGCACTCGCCGTTGGTTAGAAACGCATGCGGTCCCCCTCAAGGATGCGCAAGGGCAAGTCACGATGCATCTAGGCGTGACCCGTGACATTAGCGCGCAAAAAATCAGTGATACCGCATTGCGTGAAAGTGAGCAACGCTACCGCAATATGATTGAATGGTCGCCCGATGCGATCGCAGTGCATAGAAACGGTATCGTACTGTATGTCAACCCTGCTGCAATTAAGCTCTATGGCGCACAATCTGCGCAAGAATTAGTGGGGCAAACTGTGCTGGCTCGCGTGCATCCTGACTTTCGGGGTTCACTAGATTCCCGGACACAAAATATGTTGGGCAAAACCCCTTTTATTCCTTTGGCCGAAGTTAAGCATTTAAAACTTGATGGCACGGTAATCGATGTGGAAGTACAAGGGGCACAGATCATTTTTGATGGACTAGAAGCTATCCATGTAGTGATACGCGACATCACCGAGCGCAAACAAATCAGTGCTGCCATGCGCCAAAAAGATCTAGATTTAAGAGAAGCAGAATTTGTCTCTCACGTAGGGCACTGGTCTTGGGATTTACAAAGCAATCAGGTGCATTTGTCAGACGAAATGGCACGTATTTGGCAGTGTCCTGTTAGGGTCGACAGTAAAGACCTCATCAAGATGATAGGACTAAGAGTACATCCGGATGACCTGGAAAGCGTCATCAGAACTACCCGCACTGACTTTATGGCATCTAGTTTAGTGCCTTTCGAATATAGGATAGTTTTACCCGGTGGTGAGGTCAGAAATATCTGGGCCATGCCCGGTAAAACCAGCCGGGATAGCAATGAAAAAGTAATCAAAGTCACGGGAATTATTCAAGATATTACAGAACGAAAACAAACCGAAGCGGCTTTGCGTGAAAGCGAAAGTCGTTATCGTGCCATGGTCGAATGGATGCCAGAATCGATACGTGTCCATCGCGATGGAAAACTACTTTATGCCAATCCCGCCGCACTACAAATGTTCGGCGCCAGGTCACCACAGGATTTGATAGGAAAATCGATACTCGATCTGGTACATCCGGATTATCACGAGATGGTTCAAACCCGCGTTGATGCGGCCACGGCGCACGGTGGTCACGTCCCCATGATGGAGCTCAAATATCAAAAATTAGATGGCACCGTAATCGACGTCGAAGCCCAGGGTACATATATTATCTTCGATGGCGAACCGGCGATGGTCTCGATCGCACATGACATTACCGAAAGAAAATTAGCCGAGCTGGCATTGCGCGAACGTGAAGCGCAGTTAAACAAACTATCACTAGCAGTAGAGCAAAGTCCTGAGAGTATTATCATTTCCGATGTGGATGGTAGCATCGAGTATGTGAATGAAGCTTTCGTGCAAACCACCGGTTACACACGCGACGAAATCATAGGAAAAAATCCGCGCATACTGGTGTCTGACAAAACCCCGCCTGCGCGGTTGACCGCCATGGCCGAGGCCATCAAGTCAGGAACCACCTGGAAGGGCGAACTCTATAACGCAAATAAAAACGGCAACGACCTGATCGTCTATGCCATCGTCACACCTTTGCGCCAACCAGACGGCAGTATTACCCATTATGTGTCGGTGCAAGAAGATATTACGATCAAAAAACGGCTAGGCGAAGAACTCGATCAACATAGACATCATCTGGAAGAATTGGTAGTTAGCCGCACGGTAGAATTAGTCTCAGCGCAACAACAGGCAGAAGCTGCCAATCAAGCAAAAAGCAATTTCATCGCCAACATGAGTCATGAAATCCGTACCCCGATGAACGGGGTATTAGGCATGACCTACCTGGCCCTGGCCGCTGCTAAGGAGCCCAAGCAGCGTGATTACCTGCAAAAAATTCATTTATCCGGTCAACATTTACTCCACATCGTCGACGATATTTTGGATTTTTCAAAAATTGAAGCAGGAAAAATGAGTTTGGAAGCGATTGATTTTTCACTTCCTCAATTGCTCAAAAATATCGTCAACATGATGGATAGCAAAATAGCAGCACGCAATTTAAAACTACATGTCAATATCGATACACAGATTCCCCCCCAACTGCGCGGCGACCCACATCGCTTAAGCCAGATTCTGATTAACTACACCAACAATGCCATCAAATTCACTGAACGCGGTGAAATCAATATTTCCGTACATAGACTAAATACCACTCCGAATGGCTGTATGCTGAGATTTGAAGTGGAAGATACTGGCATCGGCATGAGCAAGGAACAACAAGAAGTTCTATTCAAGTCTTTTCAGCAAGCCGATAGCTCAACCACACGAAAATATGGTGGTACCGGCCTCGGGCTTGCCATCAGCAAGCAATTAACCAATTTGATGGGCGGCGAGGTAGGCGTCTCGAGCGTACTGGGCCAAGGCAGCACATTTTGGTTCACCGCACACCTAGACCAGGCCAGTGGTGCGCTGCCGCAGATATCTGACACCTTGGATGCACAAACCTCCAGCAGTCGACTACGCCACTTAGCGGAATCCCGCGGAGGCTTGCGTATTCTGGTGGTGGAAGACAATCTGTTCAATCAACAAATTGCGAGCGAATTGCTAGAAGCTGTGCATTTTACCGTGTTGCTCGCGGAAAATGGTCAGCAAGCGATAGACCTGTTGCAGCGCGAAAAAGTCGATTGCATCTTGATGGATATACAGATGCCAGTAATGGGCGGCTTAGAAGCTAGTCGTCTGCTGCGCAATATGCCTGGTCTAGCCGAATTACCTATCATCGCCATTACAGCAAATGCGATGCACGAGGACCGTTTGCATTGTTTAGCAGCCGGTATGAATGACTTCATTTCTAAACCGTTTGCCCCAGAGTTATTTTATAACACCTTAACGCGCTGGCTCTCGGCAGATATAAGCCCTGGGATGTTGCCAATTGTGGAGCCAGAATCCGACCTAAAGGTGCAGGTCATAAGGCACGAAAACACCAGTATAGATTTTTCTGTACTGGCTAAATTTTTCAATAATGCGCCTGAAAAAATAGCTAAATTTGCCAAAAAATTTGTCGAATCCGCGCAAAAAGGAATGCGAGAACTCGATGACGCCTGTAACACTAACGATCTCAATGAGCTATCCGCCTTGGGTCATCGATTAAAGTCCAGCGCGCGTACGGTTGGGGCTGATAGTTTTGCCGATCTTTGCGAACACCTCGAGCATTTGAAAGACAGTGGAGATTTAGCGCAGGCCAAACAGATCGTTAGTGAGCTTCATCCTTTATTAATAAAAATTACGGATCGCGTAGATAAATATTTGGCGTCAGATACTATGTCAGCGCTCAGCGAAACGATCAAGCCACAATTGATCCAAGAGCATAAGCCCATTGTTACGCTCCACCCTCATTTGCAACATCTGCATGTGATGATATTAGAAGATGATTCTCTACAAATGGAGATCTCCAGCAGCTTGCTACGTAGCCTGGGGGTCACAAGAATTGCTAGCTGTGTCGATGGCTACCAGGCTTTAGCGTTAGCGCGCACCTATAATCCAGATCTACTCTTGTGTGACCTGAACATGCCGGGGATGGATGGTATCTCCTTCTTGCGTCAAGTAGCGGAACAAGGTTTTTCCGGCGCCGTAATACTTTTGAGCGGGGTTGATCGTAGCGTCATGAAGGCAGCAGAAAGCCTGGCTAAAGCCCATGGCCTGCACCTACTTGCGGCGCTCACTAAACCTCTACATAGAGAAACCTTACTCACCGCACTAACACGTCAGCATCCATCTAAACCGAATTTTCAACCGCAACAAAAGCTCGCAGCGCTATCCGTATCAGAGCTTAGTCTAGGATTGGAAAATGGCGCTGTTGAGATTTTTTTCCAACCAAAAGTGTCGGTAATTGACAGGCACGTTGTTGGTGCAGAGTGTCTGGCGCGCTGGCGCCATCCAGAGCGCGGTGTTTTGGGGCCGGCCTGTTTTGTACCTGTTTTAGAGGCCCATCAGATGATCAATATTCTGACCCGCCAGGTATTGGAAAAAAGTGCCCTGCAACTGGGTAAATGGCTGAGCGCGGGACATCAAATCAAATTGGCGATTAACGTTTCTATGGACGATTTAAACCAATTGGATCTACCAGAAGAATTTGAACAGATAGTCAAGCGCGCTGGCGTACAGCCGGCCCAGATTACTCTGGAATTAACTGAGAGCCGATTAATGGAGAATCTAACGGTCAGCTTAGAAATTCTGACCCGCTTGCGTCTGAAGGGGTTTAAGCTATCGATAGATGATTTTGGTACAGGATTTTCGACCATGGAAAATCTCAAACAACTACCGTTTACTGAATTAAAAATCGATCGAGCCTTTGTCAATGGGGCTTCGCAGGATGAAGCTACCCGTGCAATTCTCGATTCAAATATTCAGCTAGGAAAAATTTTCAATTTGAATTTAGTCGCGGAAGGCGTAGAAACAAAACAAGACTGGGATTTAATTGTCGAATCCGGATGCGATGAGATACAAGGTTATTTTGTTGCCAAACCCATGCCAGCCCAGGAGTTTATCAACTGGAAAATCCTTTGGGAAAGTGAGCAGAGCAAACCCGCACTTGAGACCAATAGCAGCATATAAATAGAGAGAAAGACATACAATGAATGCCACCGCTCAACACCAAAATATAGCTTTAAAAGTAATGATCATCGACGACGATGAATTTCAAATTGAATTCGTCAGTGAGCTATTGAGTGAGCTAGGCATTAGTCAAATAATTTCAGCAAGTGGTGGAAAAAGCGGTCTGGATATTTTTGATAAAACACAAAAAAAACCAGATCTATTAATCTGCGATATACAAATGCCAGACATCGATGGCTTTGAGTTTATGCGCGCACTGGGTGAACGTAACTACCAAGGCGGCGTTGTATTAATGTCCGGACAAGGTGCGAAAGTATTGTATACCGCATCTCTGGTTGCTCAATTATCGCGCCAGAATTTCCTGGGAACGATAGAAAAGCCTATGCAAAAAAGCGCCTTGGAAAAAGTTATTTCTCAACTGTTGAATTCCTAATCTGGCGTTTAAAATGTAAAACAGGGACCACTATCGTCGTCCCTGTTTTACATTACGCGATCATATTAGTACTTAAAATTTCATCCAGAGTCGTGCGAAGTAGGCTGTACCATTTAAACCAAATTGAACGCTATCGTATTTAAAACCATTGTCGGTTTCATTCGGATTTTGCTCACTAGGCTTAACGTTGAAAATATTATTCACGCCCAAAGTCAACTTGGTGCGCTCGTTGAAAGCATAGGTCAAACTGGTGTCAGCCGAAGTTTTTGGCGCATAATATGCGTTTGGAACACCCGCTGCAGTACCAGAAAAGGTCCCCAAAGTTTGTTCACCAAAATGGATAATCTTGAAATCACCGGCCCAAGAACCCTGACTATAATCAAAACCTAAGGTGGCCTTCAAGCGTGGCCCACCTTGTTCAATAAATAGACGTTCACGTTCAGACAATAGGACATCTTCAAAGCCTAACAGCGAAGGCGGTGCCTTAACATCAGTTACTTCAGTTTTACTGTAGTTCAAGCCTAGATAAGTAGAAAGCTTACCCGCGCCTAAATTGGTTTTATGCGATGCCGTCAAATCTAAACCCTGGGTTTTAGTATTGATAGAGTTGACAAAGAACTGTGCCTGCCCCACCCCCAGTGCGCCTAAAGTTGCTCCTAATGCCGGATAGTTATCCGAATCAAAACGTCCCGACAAAACGATGCGATCTGAGATATCAATACGATATAGGTCTGCGGTAATCGCGAATGTATTGCTAGGCTTAAGCGTAATTCCGAAACTATAGTTTTTAGATTTTTCTTCTTTTAATTTGGGAATACCAGCAGCGTTTGCGACCGTTCCGCCATTCGGCGCTAATACGACATCGGTAGGTACGCCACCAATAAAGTCAGTAAATGTCGATGAAAAATACACTTGCTGCAAAGAGGGGGCGCGGAAACCCGTGCTTAAAGATCCGCGGAACATCATCCCCTCAGTGAGCTGATAACTGGCAGCCAATTTACCTGTAAGGGTAGAGCCAAAGTCACTATAGTGCTCAGCACGTAGCGCGGTTTGTACCTTAAATTGTTTGCTGACATCCGTTTCTACATCAACATAAGCCGCAATACTGTTACGGCTTTGGTTCGTCCTGTCAGCTTGTTGAAACCCAGGGAATCCTTGACTACCTGCATTTCCGCCAAACCCTACCCCGTCAGCATCAATATACGAATTTGCTTCACCTGCAGAAATTTTATAATTCTCACGTCTGTACTCACCGCCGAATGCGAAATTGACGCCATTCATGAAACCGCTATAAAACCGACTAAAATCAAGATTAGTCGTCGCCTGAGAAAAAGAAAATCCACCAGCATCAAAGGAGCTAGGGCTGATCCCCTTTCCGCCCGCCAATAAATCTTTGTTGGCAATTGAGGCATTAAGAGTATTGCTAATGTTGTACATCAACTCATTGTAACCATAGGTCTGTGACAAATCGGCAGTCCACTCGCCCAGTTGCCAACGATAACCTGCGGTGCCGTACACATCATTGATGTCGCCATTAATATAGGGTACGAAACCATTTGGGTACATGGCAGCAGAGTTGCGACTAGGAATATCGTCTGTTCCATTCCTCCCCCAAGCTGCGGAGGATGCTTTTCTGTGTTGCGCGCCAAGGGTGAAATAAAATTTATTTCCTTCTCCATTTGGCAATTCGCCATTCAAATAGACTGTGCTCCCTTGTACTTTCGTGTCACCTATAGTCCGCAGATCGCCTGGTTCTGCTCGATTGGAACGTCCCCTATCGTTGTATTCTACGGTGATCCCAAGTACACCTTTATTGCCTATCTCTACTCCGCAATAGGCAGAAGGTAAATAGCTCTGTCCGTCGCCCACTGAATACTGGCTATAACCTAACACCGCCTCACATCCCAGACTCTTTTTCAATCCTATATCCATAACCCCGGCAATCGCATCTGAACCATACTGGGCGGCGGCACCATCGCGCAAAATCTGTACATTACTAATCGCCATCATAGGTATCGCGTTCAGATCGGTACCAGTATTACCCCGATTGCGAGCACCAAATAAGTTAACCAGTGCAGTCGTATGTCGGCGCTTGCCGTTTACCAACACTAAAGTCTGATCGGAACCAAGACCACGTAAAGCAGCCGAATCAATTAAATCAGCGCCATCCGCGCCGGTTTGACGAGTGGAGTTAAACGAGGGTGATAGATACTGTAAAGTTTGTGCCAAATCGAACTGCCCTCCTTGCTCTGCGACCTTAGACAATGAGATGAAATCAACTGGCAAAGGTGTATTGGTAGAAGATGAGTTAGCCCGGCGTGAGCCCACCACAGTCACAGTTGCAGCTTGTGCCGTTGACTCAAGGCCATTTTCAGCAGCAGATGTATTTTGTGCAAAGGCACTGAAGGGCGCAAGCGCAGTCACAGTACCGGCACCGTACAAGGCGAGCAGAACAGCTTTTCTTATTGTCATCATAGAAAAATCCTAAAATTTGGTCTAAGTCTATGCCCTCCGAAACTCAAGACAGGCGCGATTCGTCATTGCATACTTCTAATAAATTTTTGCTTGCATACACTAGTCTGGCGTCTGAGCGTCTATTTAGGAGTCATGCATGAACATACATTTGAGTATCCATGTGGCTAGACTTCAAAGTCAAGGCAGCTGTCTCTTTTACGAGTAGCCGAGGGTGTTAGACAGAGAGAAAACGGAGGACTACACCGTTAAAAATTTAGCTAATTGAGAATTCACAAGAGAGAAGCCATCCATCTATCGACCGCAATCAAATTTTATTCGATCATCAACTTGTTACAAAATATCGTTACATGTGTATGTAGAAGTAAAAAATGAGCTTAAATAAAAACGTTTTCGTACTTAAATTTTTAGAGTCTGCAGGTATTTCAAACCGGCGATTGCCCGGCTTCCATACCAAGAGAGCATTTCTCCATCAATCAGTCGCACCGGTTTTGAAAGCTGCTGCTGCAGTTCGTCGCGGTGTTTTTCAGTAAAGCGATATGGTTCAGTAGAGAGTAAAACACCATCGATTTGCGATAGTAAGTCTGTACTCCATTCAAATATCGGATATCGATTTTGCGAACCAGGCGAACACCAGGTTTCCCATCCAATTAAACTGAGCATATTGGAAATATACGTATCGGATGCTACGCTCATCCAGGGATCTTTCCATATGCAATACAACATCCTCTGGCTAGGCTTAATCGACCTAAGTTCGGCATAAGCCAGTTCAAAGTCAACGCACAATTTTTCAGCTTGTCGTTGCACCTGAAAAATCTCCCCTAGTAGACGATAAAGGGATAGATTGTCTCTTACAGTAAGCGGATGAGTAACAATTACGTGCGGAATAAATGTACTCAGCACATCCACAGCAGGTTTCTGGTTCTCATCTATATTGACCAATAAATGGGTAGGCGCTAGTTGTCGAATTTTTTCTATATCAACATCTTTGGTACCACCAATTTTAGGAATTTTGCTAACCAGATTTTTCGGATGAATACAAAAACCCGTACGTCCCACCAAGTATTGGGCTAGGCCGAGATCACACAGTAGTTCAGTGAGCGAAGGAACCAGACTAACGATACGATGGGCGTCTGATCCCAATAAGATCGCTTGGTGTCTTTGACCGATTGCATCTATGCGTTCCATTAGATTTTCGTTCTAGATTTTTGTGGGGCGTTTAGAAAAATATAGTCATAGAGCCAATTTGGCAATATGCGTAATAATTTGGCGACACCTGCCATTTGCCAAGGGATCACTTGGTATGATTTTCCCGCTGCAATGGCTTTGATCGCACCAGCAGAAAACTTTTCAACCGGCATCAAAAATGGCATCGCATACGTATTCACCCTGGTCATCGGTGTATCAATATATCCAGGAATTATTGTTACTACGCGAATGCCACTTGCGGCAAGCCCTACACGCAAGGACTCACAATAACTGATGACCGCAGCCTTCGATGCACTATACGCTTCAGCACCGGGCAAGCCACGAATTCCGGCGACACTTGCGATCCCGACCAAACGACAAGATTGCGTGCTGGCGTGCTGCTTCATATTTTCAATAAATGGGCCAAAGCTCGCCACGGTTGCCACAAGGTTCGTTTGTATAACGCGTTCAAAAACCGCGAGATCCTCAGTGTATTCCGTCAACGTTCCGACAGAAATACCGGCATTTGCAATCACAATATTGACCACGCCATGTAAGTCTATAAAATTGGCGGCGGCGGCAGACAAGGCCACATGATCAGTCACATCCAAGGCATACACGCTATGCAGCTCCGGATTATCTAGACTTAAGCGCAATTGTGTCAGTAGATCGCTACGGCGCGCTACTAAGCCAAGTTTAGCGCCCTGTTTTGCGTATGCCGCGGCCAGTGCCGCCCCAATACCAGACGATGCGCCTGTGATGAATACGGTTGTCATTTTTTACATACCCATAATATTAATGCAAATTTTTACGACCAGGTACCTATTGAAACTTTTCGGTACAGTAGTATCATTCAAGCACCTTTATCAAGTCTGCTTCCAAAAAAAATCCGCCTAATCCGGCGGATTTTCTTCTCAATGTGAAAATACTTATTTTTTCTTGACTACCGCTTTAGCAGAATCCGTCACTACAGCAGTTGGGGATTTTTCTTTTTGAACCTTAGCAAGTAACCAATCTAATACCGGAAATACTGCCTGATTTTGTACTTGTTCGGTAACTCGACCCATTGTCACAGCCGCCATGGCAGGAGCCGTAATATATCTCCCGTCTACGGCTATCATAGGAACTGAGTCTATTTGAAAAGCCGTCATTAATTGTGCGGCGCGGCTGACTTTGCTTTGTATTGCAAAAGAATTATAAACATCGAGAAATTTTTGTTTATCGATGCCTGATTTCGTCACAAACTCCATGACATCTGCGTCAGTTTGTAAACGGTTACGATCAACGTGATAGGCATTAAATACTTTGACATGAAACTCATCAATTTTCCCCATGGCTTCCAGGGAGTAGTAGAGTTTTTGTTGACTGGTCAGTCCGTGAAAATTGACATGCACACGTTTAAAAACGATGTTGTCACCCTGTTTTTTTACCCATTCAGCAAGTAACGGCTCTAGCGCGTTGCAATGTGGACAAAAGTATCCAAAAAACTCGACGACTTCAATTTTTTTCCCGCTTTCAACTGACTGAGGCCGCTCTAATAGTTTATATTCTTTACCATTTTCGGGATTACCTACTGCGGCAGTAGCACTTACTGCCATAAACCCCAAGCCCAGCAATATCAACATTTGTCGAATTAAACGCATCATATTTCCTTGTTATTGATTGAGTAATTACTTCGCTGTACGAACTACGGCAACATCCACACTATTTTCAGACAATTTACTACGCATACGGTTCATTATTTCGAGCTGGCCAAACGGTCCTATCCTGACACGATAAAGGGTCCCGTTGTCTGAGGCTTTTTCACTGATCTTTGCCTCAAATCCTAGTAGCGCCAATTTCGCCCGCGCGCTCTCCGCATCAGTCAACTCCCTAAATGCACCTGCCTGTAAAAAATATACATATTTATCGTCCGCAGCATCAGTTTTCGAGGCTGAATCTGAGGTTTTGGCTTCAGGTCTCTCTTGAGGTTTCTCGCTAATTTTTTCCGCTGAATTAGACGTCAGTTTGGTCTCGGCTTTTACCTCGGCCACTTTTGTTGCAGTTTCAGACGGCTTACTACTATCGATCGCTTTGGCCACTTCTTTGGCTGCTTCTTTCACCGCGTCCTTACTTCCGTATAAGGGCTTATTTGGATCCTGCATTTGTGTTGCTGGTACATCGGCCTTATCTGTCTTGATATTCTTATTCGTGAATGGCATAGACGTTTTGGTGATCAGTAAAGCCACCGCCACCGCGATCCCGAGGCCGATAACTAATCCTAGAATCAAGCCCATGAGTGTACCGCCATCTTGGCGTGCCAAATATTTTCGATGAAGTTTCATGCGTCTCCGTTTAAAGAATTTATTACATTTTATTTGGTGCTGATACACCGATTAATGCCAATCCATTTCGCAACACTTGCCGAGTTGCCAGCATGAGTGCAAGCCTTGCCATCTTGGTTGGAATATCATCCACCAGCACGCGTTCTGCATTGTAATAACTATGTAATTCCCCCGCCAAATCGCGAAGATAAAAGGCAACCTGATGCGGCCCGAGTTCTTCTAATGCTCTTTGCAGAGCCTCAGGATATTCTGCCAATTTTGCCAGCAATAATGCCTCACGGGGAGCCGTCAATGGCGAAAGATCTACCGACACCAAGTTGGCAAGAATAGCGTCATCATCGCTATATTGCGCCAAAACCGAACAGATCCTAGCGTGTGCATACTGCACATAGTAAACCGGGTTTTCGTCTGAACGCGCTAACGCGACGTCGACATCAAATACAAATTCAGTATCTGCCTTGCGAGAAATGAGGAAAAAGCGCACTGCATCACGTCCCTTTTCGACATCACCATTACCGGACCAATCAATTAAGTCGCGAACGGTTACATAAGAGCCTGCGCGCTTGGAAATTTTAACTTCAGCGCCGTCTTTCATGACAGTGACCATTTTATGCAACACATAGTCCGGATAGCCTAGAGGAATCCCCGCATCTACGGCTTGCAAGCCTGCCCGTACGCGAGCTATGGTGCCATGGTGATCACTCCCTTGCACATTGATCGCTTGAGTATAACCACGCTGCCACTTCACAATATGATAGGCAACATCAGGTACGAAGTAGGTATAGCTTCCGTCGGATTTTTTCATCACACGGTCTTTATCATCACCGTATTCGGTAGTGCGTAACCACAAAGCGCCATCTAGTTCATAGGTTTTACCGGCAGCTTTTAGTGCATCCACTGCGGACTCAACCTTTCCATCAAGATATAAGGAAGATTCCAAATAATAATTATCGAACTTTACACCGAAAGCCATCAAATCTATATCTTGTTCACGACGTAAATAGGTCACACTAAAGTGACGTAAAGAGTCTAAATCAGCTACATCACCGCTAGCCGTAACCGGAGCACCATCGCTAGCTGAAACGGTTTTCTTAGCCAGAAAATCCTGAGCTATTTCAGCAATATAATCACCATTATAAGCAGTCTCTGGCCATGCGGCATCACCGGGCTTGAAGCCCTTTGCCCTCGCTTGTACCGATGTTGCTAAATTACCGATCTGCACGCCCGCGTCGTTGTAATAAAATTCACGTGTAACTTCATAACTTTGCGCTTCTAGTAAAGCAGCCAATGCGTCGCCTAAGGCCCCTTGGCGCCCATGTCCCACATGCAATGGGCCGGTTGGATTAGCCGAGACAAACTCCACTATCACTTTTTTTCCAAGACCAATAATGCCGCGTCCAAACTGCGCTTTTTGTTGCAGAACACGGCTCACTATCGATTGTTTTGCTGACAGATTAAGCCGGATATTAATAAAGCCTGGTCCCGCAATTTCTACTGCTGCGATCAAAGCGCTATTTTGCGCTAAGAGCGTATCGACGATCATCTGCGCGAGTTCACGCGGATTTTTTTTAAGTGATTTTGCGATCTGCATTGCGATGTTACAGGCGATATCGCCATGCGAAGAATCACGTGGCCGCTCTAACAAAATATTCGGAGTCAGCTCACTTCCCTCCAACAATGGACGAATGGCTTGTTGCAGAAGTTCCAGTATTTCTTGTTTTTGTTGGGCTAGCATGGCGGGTCTATTTCGTTTGCCTAAGAGCAAATGTGAGGTGAATGACAGCGCACATTATACTGTCTAGCATGCTGGCTTGTCCGTCACAGCAACAGTCTCAGTGAAAAATCTCACTTATGCCGGTGAGCTTTAGCTCCGCCGCCTACGATACTTAGTATTTACGAAGTCCGAATATCGTGGACGGTCCGAGCCTATTCCTAAGCTGAGCGTGTAAAATGGATTGTTTCCCCTCTTTGGATTTGCCATGTGGTTTAAGAATTTACAGATTTTTCGTCTACCTGCGCCTTGGAAAGTAGACATCGAGCAATTAGCTACCCAATTGGCATCACAAGCCTTTTCTCAATGCCCATCGAACGAGATGCAAAGCGAAGGTTGGGCCTCACCGAGAGACAATGGATCTCTGGTTCATAGCGTTAATCAACAAATACTTCTGTTGCTGTCCACAGAAAAAAAGTTGCTACCGTCCACAGTGGTTAATCAAGTGGCGAAGGCGAGAGCGGCTGAGTTGGAAGAACAGCAAGGTTTCGCCCCAGGTCGCAAAGCAATGAAGGATTTAAAGGAAAGGGTGACCGAGGAATTGTTACCTCGCGCCTTCGGCATAAAACGTAGCACCTGGGTTTGGATAGACCCGGTTCACGGCTGGCTAGTAATCGACACATCCAGTCCGACCAAAGCTGATGAAGTCATCAAGCTCATATTGAAATGCGATAAGCTTCCGCTAGAAAGCTTACGCGTTAAATTGTCGCCTCAGACTGCAATGACAGACTGGCTAGTTGGTAACGAGGCGCCAAAAGGGTTCACCATCGATCAAGATACCGAGTTGCGTGCTCATACCGAAGACAAGGCAACTGTGCGCTACGTGAACCACTCAATAGACGCCGATGATGTGCAGCGTCATATAGCTGCAGGTAAGCAATGCACGAAATTGGCAGTGACCTGGAACGACAGAATCTCATTTATTCTCACCGAATCTTTGGCCTTAAAACGCATTAAGCCTTTGGATATCCTAAGTGAAGATAAGGAGAGCCGTACCAGCAATGAAGATGAGCGCTTCGACAGCGATTTTGTACTTATGGCAGCAGAACTTGCAAGCATGTTGGATGATTTGGTATTCGCGCTGGGTGGTGAACTGGATAAAGCTCAAGCGGCTTAAATTCGACCATAGACAATCAGAAACGATTGTTTTTCCCCACCCGTTTCGGATATTAAAATTCGCACATTAAAAAGACGAGCAGATTGCTCGTCTTTTTAATGTGCGAACAATAAGCGATCCAGCCAGTTTAAGTATTGTTCTCGAGTGAATCTTTAAGAATTATTTTTCGTGTTCAAAAAATAGAGCCTCTACAAAATAGCTTAACAATTTTCGTAACGAAAAAACCGCATCGTTCATATTAAGCAATGCAGTTTTTTTGTTTCATGGCACTGCAAGAAACATATTAGGCGGACGGATTTCGAATAACGCCTTGAAAGTCTCATGAATAAACGATCTATGATTTGAAAAATCAGATATACCGTCATAGATATTCGGTATTTTCTGTAACGATCTCAATGCTGTCGAAGGTTCCTGCTTCCAATAGTTCTCGCGTTGCCTTGCGTTGATCTCTGGCCTGTGTCAGCGTAGTTTCTGGGTATTTGCCAAAGGCTAAGGTATTGCGCTTGTCGTTCAAGCGATAGTCTAAGCGCCAGTATTTGGTGCCGTCTGTGTTGACCAGCAGATACATGCCGCCCCCGTCTGCCAGCTTATGGGCTTTATCTTTGGGTTTCGCTGTTCTGACTTGTATATCAGTAAGGGGAATGGCTAATTTTGGCATGGTGACGGTATACGTTTTGGCGGTATAAATGTATACCGTCAAAGCTACCGTCAAAAAACTGGGCTGTCAAGAAACCCCTTGGCACGTCCTGAAACAAAAAAACCGCATCTCTCATGGTGAGGTATGCGGTTTTTGGGACTTCATGGTACTGCATGAAACGTATTACTGGCGGAGCGGACGGGACTCGAACCCGCGACCCCCGGCGTGACAGGCCGGTATTCTAACCAGCTGAACTACCGCTCCGAAACTACTAAAGCTTGAATTACAATATTTATCTGATGGTGGGTGCTGAGAGGCTCGAACTCCCGACCTACGCCTTGTAAGGGCGCCGCTCTACCAACTGAGCTAAGCACCCAATATTTTCGCTTAGTTCAGATAAACATTCATCGTTTGTCACCACGACTACAGAAGAAAGATTATAGGGCATCTGATCGATTCTGTCTAGAGTATACGCAAGATTTTTATTATTTGAAGTACCTATTGTCCTTTGAACCCGAATGGCCAAATATAATGACTAAATAAAGTGTTATCTTGAATGCTTTGTCGACGCACCCTTAAATGCCCAAAACTTACTTCCCGCGAAGTTCCAACATAATCCTATGCCCGTCGTAATCAATTGAGACAGCCATGGATTCCAATCCAAATGAAGCACGAACAAGCTCATCAAACCCAAGCTCAGCCACCAACCGACTCCAAGCACAGCAAAGTACTTAGAAGCAGCTTCCATATGTGACTTGTCACTATCAAACGTTAAAAAATAATTCAGAATGTAGTTCACGACCGAACCTAACAGGTAGCCGATGGCCGAGCCAAAAACAGCAGCTGTTTTTCCGGAGGAGGCCATTGCAATGGCAACACACATATATTGAACAGCCGTGCCAGACAAGCCGACAGCAGCAAAGCGCAGAAACTGATAAAAGAGTTGTTTAGTCATAAATACCATTGAAGAAAATTTTCAACATCACTAAAAACATTTGATATCTAAGCAACGGAAGAATCAGTTGTTTTTTCACAATGATCGAGCAAAGCAAAAACCCCTCAACAGGAAACTGTTGAGGGGTTTTCTAATAAAAGCCTGACGATGACCTACTTTCACACTGGTTGCAGCACTATCATTGGCGCGGAGTCGTTTCACGGTCCTGTTCGGGA
>NZ_JBMPPB010000013.1:0-101376 GCF_049340485.1 Undibacterium sp. Ren11W | reverse complement strand
AGGCTGAAGTACATATTCGTCCTGATAAACTGGCCGCCTATAAGGCAGTCGCCTCAGTGATGGCATCGGCGCAGCGTTTGGGTGTGACCAAAATCGGTATGGTCGGCAATGAGCAGTTCTTGAAATAAAATTCTCGGCTGTGTGCATTGTAAGAAAATAAAGTATGATGAAAATTGGCAGGGGCATCCCTGCCTTTTTTCATGTTTGCTGGTCTTGCGAAGCTAGTGATAAAAGAAGTGCGCATCGGCGTGCCACACATTTCAACTAACGAAGTAAGCCAAAGGCTAGTTCCATTTATTCAATTTATTGATTAAGAGATAAAAATATGAAGCAATTTCGCTTGTCACGTCTGGCTGTACTCGTTGCAGCTATCGGCTTTGCCGCCGCACCTGAATTGTCAAACATTGCTGCTAATACAGCCTATGCAGAAGAGGCAATGCGTCCTGAAATCGGTAAATTGGTTCAGTCTGCTGGTGAATTGCTGAAATCAAAAAAATATAAAGACGCGATGTCCAAGCTGCACGATGCTGATGGCATTAGTGGTAAAACAGCGAATGAAAATTTTACGATTGAGCGTATGCGTTTATCTATCGCCTCTCAGTCTGGTGATAATGATGCGGTGATTCGTTCTGCTGAAGCGATTCTCGCTGCAAATAAATTATCAGGAAAAGAGCAGCTTCTGATGATACAAACATTGGCCAATGCGTATTATAAAGCTGGGAATTATCCGAAAGCATCCGCCGCATACGGCCGTTACTTCTCAGAAGGCGGTACCGATGGCAGTTTGCGACAATACATGATTTACGCCATGTCACAAGGTGGTGACAGCGCACGCGCGATGAAAGAAGTGCAAGCAGATTTGGCTGCAGATGAAAAAGCGGGGCGAGCACCTAGCTTGGCAAATCTAGAGTTTTACTCAAATGCGGCACTCAAACAAAAAGATATGGTCGGATATTCCAGTGCCCTGGAAAAAATGATCGCCTATCATGGAAAAAAAGAGTATTGGGTCAACTTACTGAATAATCTGGAGCGCAAGCCTGGTTATTCCGAGCGTTTGACTTTGGATTTGTACCGCTTAAAATTGGCTGTTGGGCAAGTCACGAAGACTTCAGATTTTATGGAGATTTCAAAGTTGGCGGTGTTGGCTGGCTATCCTGCTGAAGCTTTAAAAATTATTGAAACCGGATACAAATCTGGCGCCTTAGGCACAGGGGCCGAGGCTGAACGCCATAATCGTTTACGTGAAATGGCTAAGCGTACCTTAGATGAAAACACTAAAGCCCAAGCCGCGAATGAAGCTGACGCGAATACGAGTAAAGACGGTACTGCTTTGGCAAATTTAGGTTATGCCTATGTAACGGCTGCTCAGTACGATAAGGGCATTGCCATGATAGAGCAAGGTATCAGCAAAGATGGTATGAAATTTGAAGACGATGCGAAACTTCATCTTGGAATGGCGTATTTGCAGGCGGGTAAAAAATCTGCTGGTATCAAGGCTTTGAAGGCGGTACAAGGCAAAGATGGTACCGCCGATCTCGCTCGTTATTGGATCGTATATGCAAATCAATCGATGAAGTAAGTCGATATTAGCGTCGAGCTGTAAATAAAAAGGCGTAGATTTAAATCTACGCCTTTTTTATTTGGCAACTGCAAAGCAAATTTCGACTAATTACCCATGCCGCTTCTTATTGCTCTTGGCATGCGCTAGCATATTTTTGCTTGAGCGCGCCGTTGTCGTGGTTCGAGCATTTTTGGTATGTGCGTAAGCGAAGTTTTGTTGCTTGCCTTTTGCATGCAAAATAGGCACTTGCACTTGCAGACTTTGTCCCGCACTGAGAGTTTCGTGTTTGAGTTTATTCCACTCCATTAATTGTGCAACCGTCACTTTGTATCGGGATGCAATTATATTGATCTTGTCTTTTTTACCCACCTTGACGACAATTTTTCTTGTGTCTGGTGCAGACTTTTCAAACACTAATTGGGCTTTTTCTGCGATCTCAGTCGAAATATCTAAATCTAAATTTTTAGTCGATTTTGGTATCAATAAGGTAGATCCCGCTTTTACCATCATCTTGGCAGGAATTAAATTGGTTTCTCGTATCAATTCAGGTTTTAAACCTAACTTTCCTGCCAATGATTCGACGCGCTCGGTCTTGGTCACGGTATGAGTCGACCATGACGATAATGGCCCCTGCCATTTACTCAGGTTTTCTTTGAAAAGAATTGCATTGTCGGTGGGGAGCAATATTTTGGTCTTGCTGTCGCCAGTAATTACCGGACGATTGAACTGGGGATTTAGGGCATTGAATTCACCTAGCGATAATTCTGCCAGTTGGGCGGCAACCCGTACATCAATGTCTCGTGTTTTTTCAACGCTGACAAAATAAGCTTGGTTATCCAATTGCGGTAGTGCGATATTGAATTGCTCAGGATGAGCAATGATATTTTTTACGGCCTGCAACTTTGGGACGTAATTCTTGGTTTCGGCAGGCATCAATGCGGACAAGCTATTGAAATCTATAGGTAGCCCCATTGCTTGTTGTTTCTTGATGGCGCGTTGCACTGATCCTTCGCCCCAATTGTAGGCGGCTAACACTAACTGCCAGTCACCAAAGATACCGTACAGTCGCTCTAAATAATTTAGAGCCGCGTCGGTAGAGTCTAGAACGCCACGTCTATCGTCCTTAAACATGGTTTGTTTAAGATTGAAGTCGCGTCCCGTAGCTGCCATAAATTGCCACATGCCAGATGCTTTGGCGCTAGATATGGCTTGCGGATTGAATGCCGACTCGATAAACGGTAACAATGCCAGCTCAGTTGGCATACCACGTTTTTCTAGTTCTTCTACCACATGAAAAAGATAGCGGGAGCCACGTTGTACCGTACGCTGTATATATTCGGTACGTGTGCTATACCAAGTGAGTTGATTCGTGACTAACTGATTTTCCAGATCGGGGATCGCATAGCCTTTGCGTATCCTGCACCAAAGGTCGGTTTCAGCCAGTGCCAGGTCTAAGGACGGCAACTCAACGTCACTTGCGGTTGCGATTTGCGCTTCAGTGCTTGCTGTATTTAACCCATTACTTGCCAAGCTGCCTAATGATGTCGATAAAGATAGGATGCTAGGTTCTGCCGCTTGTGCGGAGCTCCAGCAAAAGAGGGCTGCAGTAATAAACGGGGCGATGCGGTGACGATTTCGGGTCATAGGCGACAGATTTGGATCGTTATGATCGAGTGTGTAAGGAAGCTTGAGAGTGTACGCAAGCCTAGTTTCTAGCGTCAAGAAATATGTCAGTGCTGTTACAAAACTTATTACATGACTGGGTTACCGTTAATTTTGATCGACTAAATTTAACGTGGTGCTGTTCCATGATGGAATTGGTTCAATTGATAAGTTTTTCTAGTGCAGCATGATGTAAAATATCAACGCTAGGATTTGCAGCGAGGCAATCGATGATGATGCGCTCAGGCATAGAGCGCAACCAGGTCAATTGGCGTTTAACCAGCTGACGGGTAGCGATAATGCCGAGTTCGCGCATTTGTTGCCTGTCGTACAAACCATCTAAATGGTCCCAGGCCTGACGATAACCAACACAGCGCATGGATGGCAAATCGGGATGGAGGTCTCCGCGCAGACGTAATTGACGAACTTCGTCCAGCAAGCCCTGTTCTAGCATGAGATCGAAGCGGTCGCTGATGCGTTGATGTAGCACGCTACGATCAGAAGGTTCCAGTGATAACGCCAGCATCTGAAATGGAGTTGCCGCCTTGGTTTGTAGCGCCAGCAATGCTGACATGCTCTGGCCAGTGATGGCGTAAATCTCTAATGCGCGCTGTATGCGCTGACTATCATTTGGTTTGAGTCTGGCTGCGGTAATCGGGTCTATTTTCTCCAGACGTGCATGCAGGGCTGGTACGCCTGTTCTTAGCGCCTCGGCATCAAGCTCTGCACGTATTGCAGGGTTGGCGACCGGTAAATCATCCAAACCCTTAATTAACGCGTTAAAGTACATCATGGTGCCACCTACCAAGATCGGTAAGTTTCCCCTTTGCTGAATTTCTGTCACCAAACGTTTGGTATCGTGGAGAAAATGGGCGACTGAATACGATTCTGCCGGTGAGATGATGTCGATCAGGTGATGCGGAACCGACGCCAGTTCGGTAGCACTGGGCTTAGCCGTTCCTATATTCATTTCGCGATATACCAGGGCCGAATCGACAGAAATTATTTCCGACGGCGTATGTTTTGCGATCGCCAACGCAGCGGCGGTTTTCCCGGATGCGGTTGGCCCCATGATGGCGAGGATTTTAGTGTTATTGATTTGCGGGGCCAGCATGCTATAAATTATTCTTTCAAAATGTGTTGCTACATTATTGCGTTTAAATTCCTGCGTTTTAATTCTATAGACGGATAACTATTGTCCACGTAAAAATAAACGATCAAGATCATTTAAACCTAGTTGCACCCAGGTCGGGCGACCATGATTACATTGATCGGCCCGTTCGGTTTGTTCCATCTGGCGTAGTAGCGCGTTCATTTCCGGTGTCGTGAGACTGCGATTGGCACGCACCGCGGTGTGGCAGGCTAGGGTGCCGAGTAATTCATTGCGCCGGTCTATCAATACTCTTGATCCACCGAATTCACGCACATCACGCAATACATCGCGCGCCAGAGTTTGTGCATCGGCATTCTTTAATAGCGCCGGGATAGAGCGTACCGCCAGCGTGGTGGGTGAAATCGCCGCGATATCAAAGCCCAAAGAGTGCAAAACCTCCGCATTGTCCGAGGCGGTCGCGACTTCAATTGCATCAGCATAAAATGTAATCGGTATCAGCAAGGGTTGCACCGACATGGCATTGTCATTCAAAGCGTTTTTAAGTTGTTCATACAGGATGCGTTCGTGCGCCGCATGCATATCGACCAGGACTAGTCCCTTGGTGTTTTGCGCTAGCACATAGACGCCATGTAGCTGCGCTAGAGCAAAGCCTAGCGGGTATTCATCATTGCTCAGCTGCGGCGTTGTTGCGACGCTGCCAGATGGTAAATTGTTATGCTCATGTGAAGCGGTGCCAGACTCGCTGAATAAAGCGCCATAGTTCACTGCGCTTTGCGCCACTCCAGCTTGTTCCTGGCGATTAAAACTATGGCTGTAATCCTGATAATTGCTGCTGCCGGAAGGTGCTGCAAACTGCGCCGAAAAACTAATCTGCTCGCCACCCACCCAGGGTAATTTGCCATTGCCAGATTGATTCGAGTCGATTAAGTTTGCGGTCACAGGAGCAGGAACTGTACCGAAGGCCGTTGCGGACGTCTGTGCCAGTGCCCTATGTACTGCATGAAATACAAACTGATGTACCGCGCGGCTATCACGGAAGCGCACTTCGATTTTTGACGGATGAACATTAACGTCGACCAAGGCAGGATCGAGATCAAGTGCGATCACATACGATGGATAGCGGTCACCGTGCAATACATCTTGATAGGCCGCCCGTACCGCGTGTGTTAGTAATTTGTCGCGTACAAAACGTCCATTGACGTAAAAAAACTGCGCATCAGCACGCCCTTTGGAGGCGGTAGGCAAGCCTATGTAACCATGTAGACGCAAAGGTCCGGCGCTCTCGTCTAGTGCTAAACGAGCATTGGCGAATGCTTCTCCCAAAATGCTTGCGCTACGCTTGGCGATAGCTGTCACCATCCAATGGTCGACCGTTTTGCCATTGTGCGATAAAGAAAACGCCACATCTGGACGGGCTAATGCAATCCTGCGCACCACCTCGGCGCAATGGCCAAATTCAGTTTGATCAGATTTAAGAAATTTGCGTCTGGCGGGAGTGTTGTAGTACAAATCTTGCACATCCACGGTGGTGCCTTGCGCGCCGGAGGCTGGCGTAATTTTGCCACCCTCTATTTGCCATGCATGCGCCGCGTCAGCAGTGCGCGTGGTTAGCGTCAATACAGCCACAGAAGCAATCGAGGCTAGCGCTTCGCCGCGAAAACCTAGGGTCGCGACGTTTTCCAACTCTTCTAATGAGGCGATTTTAGAGGTGGCATGCCGTTCTACGGCGAGCGGGAGTTGATCGGCTGGTATGCCGCGCCCATTGTCGGAAATCGCGATGCGTTTTACGCCGCCTTCTTCTAGTCGTATGGTGATGCTCGATGCTCCTGCATCGAGCGCGTTCTCAAGCAGTTCTTTGACCACGGCAGAGGGGCGCTCGACCACTTCGCCGGCGGCAATTTGTGAAATTAGATGATCCGGGAGAGCCAGGATGGGGCGGTGTGGAGTAAGTATCGCGTTCATGCCGTGATTATACCGTTGTCCGTGTTTGGAAATGCCCACGCTAGTGTATGATGACGCCGCAACCGAGGAGAATTATGGATTTTATGGAATTCTTTAGCATGATTTTGCATGCTGATAAATCATTGAAGTACGTCATTGATCATTATGGGACGCTAGTCTATGCGGTCTTATTTGCGATCGTTTTTTGCGAAACAGCATTCGTAGTATTTCCATTTTTACCCGGCGATTCCCTGTTATTCATTGCCGGCACCTTTAGTGCTACCGGTGCCATGAATCCATGGTTAGTGATTATTCTGCTGATTATTGCGTCTATTTCTGGTAACTCCGTCAATTACTGGATAGGTAGTTTGATAGGGCATAAGATCATGGAAAAAGACCATAAGTGGATAGACAAAAATGCCTTGAAAAAAACGCATGAGTTTTATGAAAAGCACGGCGGCAAAACCGTGGTGCTGGCGCGCTTTGTACCCTTGGTGCGAACCTTCGCACCGTTTGTTGCTGGTTTTTCGGATATGACACATAGAACTTTTCAGTTCTATAACGTGGCTGGTGCACTGTTATGGGTTTTATCTATCGTGCTCAGTGGTTACTTCTTTGGAAATATTCCTTTCGTGCGTGATCATCTCAACGTCATTGTCTTAGTGGGCGTTGGTGCTGCAGTAGTGCCTGTCGTTTTAGGGGCGCTCTGGAAGCTCACTAAGAGCATGACTAAGAGTAGTCCTAAGTAATCCTAAGTAGTCCTAACTCCGAACTCCTGATAGCCGCCCAGTGACGAACAATAAACCTGAGCGGCGTTTGATTTGGCTGCAGCCCGCGGCCGCAGCCAAGCCATTGCTTGGCCAGCCCTGCAATGGCTGTGGAGTCTGTTGTGCGGCCGAGCCTTGTCCCGTTGCCAGAGTGTTTTTATGGCAGTTGCGCGGCACTTGCAAGGCGCTAGTCTGGTTGGCGGATAGACAGCAATACCGTTGCGGTTTGCTGTTAGAACCGGCCCGCTATCTACGCATTTTGCCAAAGTTTGGACAAAGACCATTTCGGTTTCTAGTGGCGCGTTGGATTGCAGCCGAAACAGCCTGTGACTCGGATGCGCACGCAGAATAGCTGAGTACTGCGAAGACCGTGACCTAGGGGCTATTGCGAGACTATTCGCCTCTAAGTCAGTTTGTTTTTCGCCAATGGAGGATTTTTAGAAAAATATTTTTTGATCCCCTTGACGATGGCATCTGCCATCTTGTCCTGATAACTTTCGTCGGTCAATCTGGCCTCCTCTTCAGGATTGGAGATGAAGGCCGTTTCTATCAAAATACTAGGGATATCCGGCGCTTTCAATACCGCAAATCCTGCCTGTTCCACCGATCCTTTATGCAGGCGATTAATGCCGCCAATTTCACTCAATACGACTTTACCGAGCTTGAGGCTGTCATTGATCTGCGCCGTGGTTGATAAATCCAGCAATACACCGGCTAATTGTTTGTCATGTCCTTTCAGGTTGACTCCACCTATCAGATCGGCCGCATTTTCTTTGTTGGCTAGCCATCGCGCCGCGGTTGAGCTTGCGCCCTTGTCGGACAAGACAAAAACAGAAGAGCCCCGCGCACTCGATTCAACAAAGGCATCGGCATGTATCGACATGAACAGATCGGCTTGCACATTTCTGGCTTTTTGCACCCGGACATTGAGCGGTACAAAGTAATCGGCATCGCGCGTTAGCATTACGCGCATATTTGGCTGTTGTTCGATTTTTTCTTTTAGACGTTTGGCGATTGCCAGGACCACATCTTTCTCGCGACTGCCGCCATGTCCTAAAGCACCAGGATCTTCGCCGCCATGCCCAGGATCAAGCGCGATGGTGATCATACGTATCAATGCCGGCGCTTTGGCAGGGCTCTTATCTGAATCTGGGCCCGTAGTCGGTATCTGTATTTCTGGTAAGGACGCAATTTTGGGATCTACTTTAAGCAAGGGCAATTCTTTTTCAGGAATTTTATGCCAGTCGCCTTTTTCTATTAACGCAGCAATCGGGTCGGGTGGATTTGCCGGGTACAGGTCAAACACCAGTCTGTGTTTATAGCTACCGACCGGTTGCAAAGTAAACACCTGTGGGTTGACTTCCTCTTTTAGGTCAAATACGAGTCTGACCACATTTGGACGATTTTGCCCGACTCGCACTTGTTTGATGTAGGGATCGTTGGCTTGAATTTTAGCCACTAGCTGTTTTAAGGTAGGATTAAGTTCCAGTCCTTCAATATCAACCACCAGCCTTTCCGGATCTTTCACCGTGAAATGACTAGTCTTGAGTTCGCTATCATTTTCCAGTGTAACGCGGGTGTAATCATTGGCCGGCCAGACACGCACCGCGAGTATTTGTGCGGCCCTGGCCAATGAGGGCACCAGTACAGAAATCAATAAAGTACTCGTTGCTTTTAGCAACGTACGGCGATTTTTTGCGGTTACAGATTGGGTGCGAAGCGAAGTAGTGCTAGACATTCATTACCTTTGTCGGACAAGGCTTGCAATTCTACCTTACGTCCATTGCCCGCGATGCTTAAAAAAATACTCAAATCAGGTGGCTGCAGTATGCCATCGGCCTTTTCCGGCCATTCGACGATGCAGATATTGCGCTCATTGAATTCTTCGCGAAATCCTGCTTCCAAAAACTCTTCCGGGTTGAGCATGCGGTATAGATCGAAATGAAGTAGTGTCACGGGCCCCTGTTTGATGTTGACCTGATAGGGCTCGACTAGAGTGTAAGTGGGACTCTTGACATGTCCTTGATGACCCGCTGCATGCAAGATGGCACGCGTCAAGGCTGTTTTTCCTGCCCCCAAATCGCCATGCAAGTGGATGCTTAGTCCTGGCAGCAAGCACGGGGCCAAACTTTTTCCTAATGCTTGTGTGGCGGCTTCATCTGCCAATATTGTTTTGTAAGACACTGCTTTCCTTTTTTACCTGTTACTGGCGATATTGTAAGGTGAATGTCCGAATTTATTTATGCTATTTTCGTTTGTCTATGAAATTTGCAGTCATCAAAAAAAGGCGCTTTGAGCTTCAGTTTTGATGCTGTTCAATTCGTTAATGTAATGGCAAATAGACAGTTTCTGTGCAAATTATTATTGAATATTCTGAGCTGGCTCGATTGAGCATTTAAAACCTAGCCCTGCTTGTTTTAAATAAATGCGCGTCGTTTGCCCGATATTTTTGTCGCATGTAATCCCCCGTTATTCATTTGTTGCTTGTCCGCTGTCGTTGGGCAGTGGCGTGAATATTTTCACTACATTTCCCTATGAAAAAATTTAAAGCGCTTTGGATTTTTGATGCAAATTTAATGCAAGCGCTTTGAATAAAACAATTGCATATCGATATTACTTTATAAATTATGTAGTTTGACTACATTGATTTTTAAGTTTAACTGTGGTTTTTCAGAGACGTTCATACTGGTTGTTCGCCAAATTTTTGATATTTATGTAGATTTTTTACGTACTTATGATTGACACGATATTTAGTTTTGGTACAAACTCCGTTTTAGATATTTAGTTCTAAGCTCAGTTAAATGAATTAAGTTCTGATGGCGTTGGGTAAGCTACAAAGGTCGCGCACTATCCCTGTTATAAGCATTTATATAAAAATAAATTGGAGAGACGAATGAAACAATTGGAAAATAAGCAGGCGCAGCAGAAGCGCTTATCTGGCTTAAATAGCCTGGTTTTACGGATGACACCGATCGCTGCCGGATGTGCGGTCTTGTTGTCAACCGCCACAGGTACTGCATTTGCGCAGCAAGCCGAAGCCGTCAAAAATGATGCAGGAGCGGTTGAAAATGTGGTGGTTGTGACCGGTATTCGTCGCGGTATTGAAGCAGCTATCTCGGTAAAGAAAAATTCTAACTCTATCGTTGAGGCCGTTTCTGCCGAAGATATCGGTAAGTTACCAGACACTAGTATCGCTGAATCTATTGCCCGTTTGCCGGGTTTGGCGGCGCAGCGTGTGGGAGGACGTGCTCAAGTGATTAGTGTGCGTGGTTTGTCTCCCGATTTTGCAACCACTTTATTGAATGGTCGCGAGCAGGTCAGCACCGGTGACAATCGCAGCGTAGAATTTGATCAGTATCCGTCCGAGTTGCTTAGTGGCGTTACCGTGTATAAAACACCGGATGCGGGTCTGGTTGGTCAAGGTCTGTCAGGAACCATCGACATGCAGACGGTGCGTCCTTTGGATTTTCCAGGGCGTACGATTTCAATTAATGTCCGTGGTGAGAAAAATTCTTTGGGATCAATTGCCGATACTAAAGACACAGGGCACCGCTTTAGCGTTAGCTATATCGATCAATTTGCTGATCGTACTATCGGTTTGGCACTCGGTATTGCAGATTTAGAGACGCCAATTCTGGATAATGAAACTGGTACCTATGAGCCATTCAGTCAGAGTTCGGTCTCCGGCGTGCCTGCTGGCACTTTCATCACTGCCGGTGTTAAATCGCTAGCGAAAAGCGGTACATTGAAGCGTACCGGTTTTGTCGGTGTGCTTGAATTCCGCCCTTCTAAAGTATGGCGCAGCACGCTGGATGTATTTGCTTCCAAATTTAAACAAGAAGATACCAATAATCAATTCGAAGCGAATTTGGGCGGTTATAACGGTAGCAATAATCCACAAGGTTTTAAATATGATGCGGTGACTATCGCTAATGGCACTCTGCTAGGCGGTACTGCTAGCGGCGCTTACCCGCTGGTGCGTGGTCAGTACAATAAACGTGAGGATGAGATCCGCACTGTTGGTTGGGGCAATAAATTCAAGTTTGACACCTGGTCCTTGTTTGCGGACATGAATTATTCGCATGCAAAACGCGACGAATACTATCTTGAAAATAATCTGCAACTGCGAAATCCTACAGGCGGCGCATTAAATGATCCTGCCTTGACGGTCGGTTGGGCGCCGGGCAATTTTGCCACCTTGTCGGGCAAGTTAAATTACAGCGATGCCTCGCAGTTGTATACCGGTAATACGATTTATGGTTACGGTAGTACTCGTGCGCCTAGTGTAGAGGATGAGTTGAAGAGCTTTAAGTTAGCCGCCACTTTGCCTGCACCTGGTATGTTGGAAAGCGTTTTTAGTGATATTGATGTTGGTGTGAATGTCAGTGACAGAACGAAGTCCAAGCGACAACCAGAAGGCGATTTGTTTGCTAAAGGAACGCCAACTATTTCGAACGACCTTTTGTACGCACCGGTCAATTTAGGTTTTGCAGGTAGCGGTGTGGTTCCTTCTTGGAATGTACCTGGTGTGATCGCGAAGTATTTTGACCCAGTCGTAAATAATAAAACGAATAATGAAGCAGCATCGCGTGCCTGGGATGTGACTGAAAAAATCACAACTGCCTACGCTAAAGCAAATATTGAATCACAGATCGGTTCTGTGACGGTGCGCGGTAACGTCGGCTTGCAATTTATCAACACCGATCAATCTTCGGCATCGCAAGTGTCCAATCCAGATGGTACTTTGTCGCCGGTCAATGACGGTAAGAAATACAATGACACTTTGCCGAGCATGAATCTGGCGTTCGGTTTTGCCGATCAGCAGACTTTGCGTTTCGGAGTGGCCAAGCAGATGGCGCGACCACGTCTGGATCAGTTGAATTCTGGTTTCGACTTCCACGTTGATAAGGGAACTTTCTTACCTAGCGGTAGCGGTGGTAATGCGAAGTTGGATCCGTGGCGTGCAACAGCGTTCGATATTTCATATGAAAAATATTTCGGTAACAAGGCCTATTTTGCTGCCGCCTTATTTTACAAAGACCTGAGTACTTATATTTACAATCTCTCTCAAACTCGTGATTTCTCTGCCTTTACTGCAGGTACTAACGCAATTACCAATATGGGACAATACACTGCGCCATATAACGGTAATGGTGGTGTGCTCAAAGGGATAGAATTGTCGGCCTCTGTACCATTTAGTATGTTCTCATCTGCTTTAGATGGCTTCGGTATTTCTGGTAGCACGACAATTAGCGAGAGTACGATCGATATTGCACAGGTCAACGACACGATTGGTAAAATTCAATTGCCTGGCTTGTCGAAAAACGTATCAAACGTTACTTTCTACTACGAGAAGCATGGTTTCTCTACGCGTATTAGTCAGCGTCGTCGTTCTGATTATGTTGGTGAAATCGGTAAATTTAATGGCGATCGTCAATTGCGTTATGTCGTCGGCGAGAACGTCACTGATTTTCAAATCGGTTATACCTTTGAAGAGGGTACTTTCAAAGGTCTGGGCTTGTTGTTGCAGGTGAATAATCTGACCAATGCAGCTTACGAAACCTATGCCAATAGCAAAGATCGTCAATTGGAATACGCCAAGTATGGTCGCGTTGTCCTGTTCGGTGCGAACTATAAGTTTTAATTAAGTAAAACTTTGAGCAAGCCCGGAAGACTGAGTTCTGATGGGCTTGTTCTGTTTTTATGTGAAGCGCGTGCTAGGTAGCAGATCCGGAAATACACCTAGCCGCTTGCGCAATACCCATGCGGCTTTCCAGCCTGCATGGCCTGAAAGCCGCATGGGTATTGCGCAAGCGGGCAGTATCGTTTTAAAAAATAGAGGGTGGGAGATTTACTGAGAAAGTTTGTTGTTTTCACCATCATTCAGCACCTATAAAAAATCGAATCCTGATTCGAGTAAAAAGTCGGAGACTCTGCAGCATGTCCATTTCCACACTAAAACCACGGCTGAGCTTTTGGCAGCTCTGGAACATGAGCTTCGGCTTTTTCGGTATCCAGTTTGGCTTTACCCTACAAAACACCAATACCAGCCGGATTTTTTCTACTCTTGGCGCTGACATCGGTAGCCTGTCGATACTTTGGCTGGCCGCACCTTTGACGGGGATGTTGGTGCAGCCTATCATCGGCTATCTGAGCGACAATACCTGGCACGAATTCTGGGGACGTCGACGTCCTTTTTTCTTTGCTGGCGCAATCTTGGCCGCCATTTCCATGTTTCTACTGCCGAATGCCTCAGTGCTATGGTTAGCCGTCATTTTCTTGTGGATGATGGACAGCGCGATCAATATTTCTATGGAGCCGTTCCGCGCCTTCGTCGGCGATAAACTTGCGAGCGAGCAGCACACTGCCGGCTTTGCCATGCAGACTTTTTTAATCGGTTGCGGCGGCGTGATCGCCGGTCTGTTGCCAACCATACTTACGGATTATCTGGGGGTGAGTAATGTACCTGTGAATGGCGCGATTCCCGACACCGTGCGCTATGCTTTTTACATCGGTGGTTCGGTGTTCGCCGCTGCGGTTACCTGGACAGTATTTAGTAGCACTGAAATCCCTCCTGCTGACCTGGAAAAATTCAAACAGGAACGGCAAAATAATCAGGGTTTTGTTAAAGCTCTGGTCGAGATTTTAAGCGGCTTTGCCAAGATGCCTAAGACGATGGTGCAACTGGCCTTGGTCCAATTTTTTACCTGGGTCGCTTTTTTTGCCATGTGGGTGTACACCACGCCCTCGGTGGCGGCCCTGGTATTTAATACTGCCGACGCGCAATCGGCGGGCTATCAGGAAGGCGGCAACTGGGTCGGCATTATGTTCTCCGTGTATGGTGGTGTCTCCGCTCTGGCCGCATTTTTGTTGCCGGTGTTGGCGCGTATCACGAGCCGTAAGTTTGTTCATATGCTGTGCCTGCTGATCGGTGGAGTGAGTCTGGCGAGCATGTTTTTGATTACGTCTAAGATGATGATGCTGCTGCCTATGGTTGGTGTAGGCATTGCATGGGCCAGTGTCCTGACGATGCCGTACGCGATTTTGGCGGGTGCCTTGCCGGCGAATAAAATGGGTTACTACATGGGCTTGTTTAATTTCTTTGTGGTGATTCCACAAATCATTGCAGGCGTTGTTTTGGGTCCATTAGTGAAGAATTTTTTCAGCAATCAATCGGTGTATGCGCTTGTAATCGGTGGTGTTTGCATGGTCGTTGCCGGCGTCTTGTGCCTCATCGTGAATGACGATGCTGATATCGGCAACACGGTTTGACGCAATAGCAAATAGCGCAGAATAAATCAGGCTCAGTGTAGAGATCAATACCATGGGAAATGTGCAGCGTACAGAGACAAGAACAATGATTAGTAAAATGCTCAGTAACAAGCTCAATAAGAAATTCAATAAGAAATTCAATACGAAATTTTTGGCATTTTCTATCGCATTAATGCAGTTGTCTGGCCCAGTCTCGGGCTCGGTAGTTGCGCCGCAGCCCGTGCTTGCGCATGCGGTTAAACTGCCTTTCTTGTGGGATAACGCCACGGTCTACTTTTTGCTGACAGATAGATTTTTTAACGGTGATAGAACTAACGATCTAGCCTACGGCCGCAAGGCCGATGCTGCACCCTTACGCGGCTTTGCCGGTGGGGATCTGGCCGGTATCACTGCCAAGATCGAGCAGGGATATTTTAAGGATCTTGGTGTCAATGTGATCTGGCTGACGCCGCCAGTCGAACAAATCCATGCTGGCACCGACGAAGGAACGGGCAAGTCTTATGGTTTTCACGGCTATTGGGCGCGTGACTTTACGCGTGTCGATGCTAACCTGGGCACTGAAGCCGACATGCGCAGATTGGTCGATACCGCGCATGCGCATGGCATACGGATTTTGCTCGATGTAGTGATGAATCATACTGGGCCGGAGACTGAGGTTGATACCGTCTGGCCAGCCGATTGGGTGCGCACCGACCCAGCTTGTACCTACCAAGCCATAGCGAGCACGGTCAGCTGCACGCTGGTAAACAACCTGCCTGATTTTCGTACTGATAGCGATGCCAGCGTTGCCTTGCCACCTGAGCTAGTCAAAAAATGGAAGGTAGAAGGTCGTTTTCAGCAAGAGCTTAAAGAGTTAGATGCATTTTTTGCGCGCACCGGTTGGCCGCGCGCGCCGCGTTATTATTTGATGAAGTGGCACGCCGATTGGGTCAGAAAATTCGGGGTTGATGGGTTTCGCATCGACACCGCAAAACACGTAGAACCGGCTGTCTGGAAAGAGTTAAAGCAAGTCGCGAGTAGCGCTTACGAAGACTGGAAGCAGCGCAATCCGCATAAGAAGCTGGGCGATGAAAAATTCTTCATGACCGGAGAGGTCTACAACTATGCCTTGGGACATGGCACCGAGTTCACCATGGACGGCGGCGGCCTCGTGAATTTTTACGCAAACGGTTTTGATAGTTTGATCAATTTCGGTTTTAAGTCCGATGCCAAACAGAGTTATGAAACGCTGTTCAGTGCTTACTCCGCGCAATTGCATGGCGCGTTAAAGGGCTATTCGGTGCTCAATTATGTGAGCTCGCATGATGACGGTAGCCCTTTTGATGCTGCCCGTAGCATGCCATTTGAAACCGCCACCAAGCTCTTGTTAAGCCCAGGAGCTGCACAAATTTATTATGGCGATGAAACCGCACGTAGCCTGATCGTTCCCGGCACTAGCGGCGACGCTGCATTGCGCTCGATGATGAACTGGGATGAGTTGGCAAATAATGCCAGCAGGGGTGACTACCGCATTGCTGAAGTGCGCGAGCACTGGAGCAGGCTAGGTTTGTTTCGCCAGGCGCATGTGGCGGTCGGTGCCGGTGTGCATCAACAATTGAGTGCGCAACCCTATTTGTTCAAACGTACTTATCAGCAAAATGGCATCAAAGACACGGTGCTGGTGGCCTTGGATTTGCCTGTCAGCGCTAGCCAGACGGTAGGGGTGCATGGCGTGTTTGCCGAAGGGCAGAAGCTCAAAGACTATTACTCCGGTAAAACTGGCGTGGTAATCGCTGGCAAAGTGACATTCGACAGCAATAAAAATATGCTACTGATAGCAGCGGACGAATAACGACGACCATGAAAATACCAGCGAAGAACAGTGCAATGACAAAATTTCAGGCAATCAAACTAGTGCTGTTGATCTTGCTGGCACCCGCGGCGCTGGCGCAAAATGCGCAGCGCAGCTTGCAGAGCTTTACAGATAAAGGCGACCATCTGGAAGTCGTCACCAACGATGGTCGCTATCTGATTAAGCCTTATTCAGAGAAGATCATCGAGACTTCGTTTATCCCCAATGGCGAACGATTTAATCCTGAGTCGCATGCCGTGGTGTTGGCTCCCTCTAAGCTGAAGACGCAGATCACAGTAAGCGCCGCTGGCATTGAGTATGCAACAGTTGGGATGCTGGTTAGTATCAACAAGTCGCCATTTCAAATCAGCTATGCTTACAAGGGCAAGTCGCTGATTTCTGAAAAAAATGGCTATGCGAAAAAAGACGGTGCAGAGGTTTTAGATTTTAATCTCGATGCCAGTGAGGCCTTGTATGGTGCTGGTGCACGTGCCTTGGGAATGAATCGACGCGGGCATCGCCTGCCTTTGTACAATAAGGCGCATTACGGGTATGAAGAACGCTCTAGTCAGATGAATTTTTCTATGCCTTTGGTGTTTTCGTCAAAAATGTATGGCATCCATTTTGATAATGCCCCTATAGGTTTTTTGGATTTTGACAGTAAAAAAGAGAATGTGCTGGCCTATGAAACCATTAGCGGACGCAAGACTTATCAAGTAATCGCCGGTGACAGTTGGGAAGACATTGCAAGCAATTACACCAGTCTGACTGGTCGCCAAGCTTTGCCGCCGCGCTGGGCTTTCGGTAATTTTGCCAGTCGTTTTGGTTATCACAGCGAAGCCGAGGCGCGCTCTATTCTGGATAAATTTACAGCAGAACAAATCCCTGTGGATGCGATCATTTTTGATCTGTATTGGTTTGGTAAAGAAGTTAAAGGCACCATGGGTAATCTGGCGTTTGATAGGGATAACTTTCCGCAGCCTGAGAAAATGATGGCGGACTTTGCTGCCAAGGGTGTCAAAACCATCCTGATCACCGAACCCTTTATTCTGACGACATCGGGTAAATGGAAAGAGGCGGTGCAAAAAAAGATTCTGGCCACTGATGCGGCGGGCAAGCCATTTACTTACGACTTTTACTTTGGCAATACCGGTCTGATTGACATCTTTAAACCTGAGGCCCAAGCCTGGTTTTGGAATATCTATAAAGACTTAAAGCAGAGCGGAGTGGCTGGCTGGTGGGGCGATCTGGGCGAGCCTGAGGTACATCCTTCTGGCCTGCAGCATCAGAGCGGCTCGGCAGATCAGCTACATAATATTTATGGTCACAACTGGGCCAAGCTGATCGCGGACGGTTACCGTAAGGATTTTCCTGAACAAAGACCGTTTATCTTGATGCGTTCTGGCTACTCGGGCTCGCAAAGATTCGGCATGATTCCCTGGTCGGGCGACGTCAATCGCAGTTGGGGCGGCTTGAGTCCACAACCAGAAATCGCGCTGCAAATGGGGATGCAGGGCATGGCGTATATGCACTCTGATTTAGGTGGTTTTGCCGGTGCCAATCTGGATGATGAGTTGTACACGCGCTGGTTACAGTATGGCGTGTTCCAGCCTATTTTCCGCCCGCATGCACAAGAAGAAGTGGCGGCCGAACCGGTTTTGCGTGAGCAAAAGACCAAGGCCTTGGCGAAAGCGGCGATTGAATTACGCTATCGCTTGCTGCCGTATAACTACACTTTGGCCTTTCAGAATAGTCAGCAAGGCCTGCCGCTGATGCGCCCACTGTTTTACGAAGAGCCGAATAATGAAAAATTGTTTGGCGTTTCAGATAGCTATTTGTGGGGTCATGAGTTTTTGGTTAGCCCGGTGTTAAAAGCCGGTGTAAAAGAAATGCAGGTGTATTTTCCTGTCAAAAATAATTGGTTTGATTTTTATACGGATCAAAAATATACCGGTGGTAGTACTCAAACTGTGGCGCTACAGGCCGACCATATCCCTGTGTTCGTCAGGGGCGGAGCGTTTATTCCTATGAGTCGAACTATACAAAATACCAGCCACTACTCTAGCCGGGAGTTGGATCTGCATTATTACCATGATGCGGCGATCAAGACTAGCCAGGGCAAATTGTATGACGATAATGGCGAAACACCACAGGCGTTTGAGAAGGGCGCATATGGCCTGTTGCAGTTTTCTAGCGCATTAAAACAGCGTCAGTTGCAGCTCAGTCTTTCCTCAAAAATCGGCCCACATTATCAGGATGTGGACAGAACGCTGAGCTTGGTACTACACAATATTCAAAGCAAACCACATCAGGTTTTACTGCAGGGTAAAGCGGTCGATTTTGCCTGGGAGGAAAATAAAAAACTGGTCTCTGTCAAACTGGTTTGGCGTAAAAATACCAAGCAGATCGTGGCGATAAACTTTGGAAAGTAAGCGGTGGAAATATATTGAGAAAGTATAGGACTTCCGCAAAATTGCCCAAGCGTCGTTGTATCCGCCTTGGCATATTGAAGTACTGTCTTCGGCGGCACGCCTAGCTGGAACAATTTTGCGTAAGTCCTAAAGTAATTGTTTGAATCAGAACAGCATCGCGTATTGCCCAGACTACACTGTAGCCCTTTAATTATTTCGCTTTTTTGCATCGATGAACCTTAAAACTCTCGCTAAAAATCTCGGCATCTCTGAAACCACGGTTAGTCGTGCGCTGAACGGCTATCCCGAAGTCAGCGAGCGCACCCGTGAGCGGGTCTTGGCGGCTGCCGAGTTGGCTGGTTATCGCCCCAATCCCATGGCGCGCAGTCTGGCCTCGGGACGCACCAAGGTGGTTGGCATTATTCATCCTTTGTTGCCCAACGATTTAGCCGATCCCATGTTCATGCAAATCGTTGGCGGTATGGTCGGCGCGCTGGAAGCGCGTCAGATGGATCTGGTGATGGCACCGGTATCGGTAGAGCATGAGTTGCGTGCCTATCAGCATATGGTGAAAGAGCGCCGCGTCGATGGCTTGATCGTCGGACGTACCCGTTTGTACGATGAACGGGTCGCCTATCTGGCCAAGCATGGCCTGCCGTTTGTGGCACATGGCCGCACCCGCGTGAATGAAGCGCATGCCTGGTTTGATTACGATAATGAGACCGGCATGCATATTGCGGTTGACCATTTGCTGGCGCATGGGCATACCCGTATCGCGCTCATCAGTGCGCCGCTAGACATGAACTTTGCGCGTCAACGTTTTGATAGTTTTAAGCTGCGCTTGCAAGCGGCAGGCATCAAGCCTGATGCGCGTCTGTTGATCGCCAACACCATCGATAGACGTAGCGGCTATCTGGCAATGCAAGCTTTACTGGCGTGTCAACCAGCGCCGACTGCCGTGATCGTTGACAACCACATGTCCGGCGTGGGAGCGATGCGCGCTTTGTTGGACGCGGGCGTGCGCATAGGACAGGATATGTCGGTGATTGTCTGGGGGCAGATGGAGGATTCCCTAGCTGGTTATAACGTGACGACCATCGATCAACCGAATCCGGATAAGGCGGGTGCCAAGATGATAGAGATGCTGCTGGCTTTGCAGGGCGGCACCCCGCCTTCTGAGTTACAAGAACTATGGCAGCCGGTGTTACTGCCAGGCGAGACTGTCAGCAAAATTTGAGTTACTTAATTTTAAAAGCCTTGCGCAATGTAGATGCGCCTGCTGGCGGCATTTTGGCTGGAGAGCCGCATGGATACTGCGGATAGGTTTTAGATGTTTGGTTTGTCGTGATTGAATTTTAGGTCGAAAACTACGCGAAATTCAAAGCGCTTTGAGTTGCTGCCTTAATCTGATTCGGTATTTAGCATGCAGTGTGTCGTGTCAATAGTATGAGTGGACGTCGATGTAATACGTCACGTTTCCCAGTAAATAGTCCTTCGTTTTTTGTTTAGTAAACGTTTTTGAGAGTGAACCATGTCAGATCCGCGTAGCCTAATGCATCCTCCAGCGTCTCGTTCCACGCCGCAAACTAGCGGCTCGGCCACATCCACAGATTGGTGGCGAGAGGCGGTGATTTATCAGGTGTATCCGCGCAGCTTTCTCGATACCAATGGCGACGGCGTTGGTGATCTGCCAGGTATTACCGCCAAACTAGACTATATCGCCGCTCTGGGCGTGGATATCGTCTGGATCTCGCCTTTTTTTACTTCGCCTATGCGTGATTTTGGCTATGACGTGGCAGATTATTGTGACGTCGATCCTCTGTTTGGCAATTTGGCCGATTTCGATGCGCTGCTAGCGCGTGCCCATGCGCTTGGTTTGAAGATTATGATAGATCAGGTTTTATCGCATAGTTCGGACCAACATCCCTGGTTTGTCGAGAGTCGCCAGAGTCGCGACAATCCTAAAGCGGATTGGTATGTTTGGGTTGATCCTCAGCCCGATGGCAGCGCACCGAATAACTGGCTGTCATTGTTCGGCGGCTCGGCCTGGCAGTGGGATAGCCGGCGACGCCAATATTATTTCCATAATTTTCTGACCAGTATGCCGGACATGAACTTCCATCAGCCTGAGGTGCAGCAAGCACATCTGGATAATATGCGTTTCTGGCTGGAGCGTGGCGTCGATGGTTTCCGGCTCGATGCCTGCATCTTTAATTTTCACGATCAAGACTTGCGCAATAATCCTCCCGCTGTCAAGCAAAATACGGTCAGTGTGGCGGAGTGCAATCCGTATGGCATGCAAGCCCACGTGTATGACAATACTCGCCCCGAAAATCTTGTCTTCTTTCAAAAAGTTAGAAGCTTACTCAATGAATATGCGGCAGTGGCGATAGGCGAAGTTGGCTCAGATGATGCGCTCAGCGTGATGGCGCAATATACGGCCGATGGCGATAAATTACAGATGGCGTATAGCTTCAATCTCCTCACCAATGAGAAGTCGGCGCGGCATATCCGCACGCAGGTCGAGCAGTTTGAAGCCTATGCGCGGCAGTCAAAATTCTCGGGCGGTTGGGCTTCGTGGTCGGTCGGTAATCATGATGTTAATCGGGTTATGACGCGTTGGGGGGGCAAGGATGCGACACCGGCATTTGCCAATGTGATACTGGCTATGCAATTGGCTCTGAAGGGCACCCCTTGCCTGTATCAGGGCGATGAATTGGCTTTGACCGAGGCCGACTTGCCATATGAGGCGTTACAAGATCCGGTCGGTTTGACGTTTTGGCCTGAGTCTAAGGGGCGCGACGGCTGTCGTACGCCCATGCCTTGGGATGCCAATTTAAGACATGCCGGTTTTACTGAGGGCACACCGTGGTTGCCAGTGCCACCGGAACATCTGCTGTTAGCCGCCAGCCTACAAGAGCAAGCGCCTCTTTCTTCTTTGCATTTCGCCAGAAAGATCATCGCCTGGCGTAAAACCGTGGCGCAATTAAGTCTGGGTGAGATTGTCTTTTTTGATGCACCAGAACCCTTGCTGGTTTTTCGGCGCGATCTAGTTGGCATGCCGAGCGTGTTAGTCGTGTTAAATCTTGGTACAGAGGCAAGCACGTTTGATTTTCCAGAAAGCCTCGCATATGATGATTTACAAGGGCATGGCTTGCCTGGTGGGGCAAAACAAGGCGTAGTGAATTTGCCGGCTTATGGCGCCTGGTTTGGCATCCAGAAAGAAGTTTGAGTTTAATCAAATTTCAGAGGATTATCTGGGCATGAATTTTTTCATAATTAGTGAACGATTAACAACATGACTAATTTAAATCTGCAAGTGCAGCATAGCTTGGGCACGACTGTGCGCAAGCTATGCTCACGGGCTGCTACGATTTAGCGCAAGCACGTGTCTTGATTTGCGTTTGCCTGCCTTCAGTCGAATGCCTGCAGGCAACTTGCCAAACTCAAATGCGGTAGGCACAATGAAAAAAGTGCTCAATAAAATTTTAATGTTGTAGTAATAAGTCAATCCAGCACTCGGTGTAGCCAATTGAGGTGAAATTGAGATGAATGACCCATCGGATAATATTGATCTTGCTGAGGCCTTTCAGCGGCTATTTGAGATCGCGCCCGCTTTGGACTCCGCCAGCCTGGCAGCCGTGTACGGCGTGCGGCATGAAGTATATTGTCGTGACTTGGGCTGGGAACCCTTGCGCGAGAATGGTCAGGAGAGCGACGAATATGATAGACACTCTCTGCATTGCCTGCTCACTCGACGCGACACGAGAGAGGCGATAGGTTGCATACGCGTGATACTGACGCGAGCAGAAGACCCAGACTACCCACTGCCTATGGAGGATAGCTGTCGCGACGTAATCGACCGTTCTATCGCTGATCCAGTCGCTATGTCGCGCGATACCATTTGCGAAGTGTCGCGACTTGCTGTCATTAATGCATACAGGCAACGTAAGGGCGAAACCGCGGCACCGGTCTCTATCAGCGATGATGACTTCACGCCACGCGATGGGGTTCAGCGCTTTCCGTATATTCCTGTCAGTCTTTATCTGTCTGCCATTGCGATCGGCAATTTGTTCGGCATAGACAATCTTTTAGTTCTTACTGAGCCGCGCCTGGCTAATCATTTTTCGCGCATAGGTTTTTATATCCATCAAATAGGCGGAACGATAGAGCATCGTGGTACCCGCGCGCCCTCTTTGCTCAGCGCAAGTAAGACGGTACCAGGCTTGCGTCCTGCGATGCAGGCTTTGTATGCCGTAATCGAAAGCAAACTGGAAACAGCGTTTCGAGAACATCCTAGTGCTTTGAGGCAACTGCCACCTAAAATTACCTGATTTAAGTTTGACTGAATCTAAATGCCAACAAATCAGCATGGTATTAAGGAAATTGTCGAATTAATTATTGCTTATTCATCTAAGAGATAGAATAGTGCGATAGAAATATCTTCTGTTTTAATCATGTTTAAGTAAGGTTTTATTACTCTTATGGATGCAAATTTTAACTACGATGAGGCGTTTGCCCGCAATCTTGGATGGGTGACATCTGCAGAACAGCAGCAACTACGTCAAAAACGCATTGCCATCGCTGGCATGGGGGCAGTCGGTAGTGCGCATCTGATTACCCTGGTGCGCTTGGGAATAGAAAAATTTCACATCGCCGACATGGATACCTATGGATTGGTCAACTTCAATCGGCAAATCGGTGCCAACATGGCGACCATTGATAAGCCCAAAGTTGAGGTCATGGCGGCCATGGCGCGCTCGATCAATCCCAATGTGGAATTGAAAATTTTTCCAGCAGGCGTCTCGAAAGAAAATCTGTCAGAATTTTTGGCAGGGGTCGATCTATACGTCGACGGATTAGATTTTTTCGCGTTTTCGGCTCGTCAGGACACCTTTGCAGCCTGCGCATCTAAGCGGATTCCTGCCATTACGGTAGCGCCCTTGGGGATGGGAGCAGCACTATTCAATTTCTTGCCTGGCGGGATGACGTTCGAAGAATATTTTCTTTGGGGCGACAATACCGACGAAGAAAAAGCCTTGCGCTTTCTGGTCGGGTTGGCACCTGCTGGGCTGCATGGGGCCTATCTGGTAGATCCCGGCAGTATTAATTTCGCCGAACGCCGGGGACCGTCAACCATGATGGCATGTCAGCTTTGTGCCGGTGTGGCGGGAAGCGAGGCCTTAAAAATTTTACTGGGACGAGGCACGGTGATAGCCGCGCCACGTGGGGTTCATTTTGATGCATACCGCAACAAGCTGGTACATACCTGGCGGCCAGGGGGGAATAATAATTTATTGCAACGGCTCGCATTATCGATCACCAGAAAACGCTTTATGAAACCACAAGCTTAGACGTGTGAGCGGTGGATAGGCGCACTTGATTTCATTCATTAAATTCACTTTGGTAGAACTATGGACCTTGCAACCCAAGATGCAATTGCGCAGAGCGGTATATTGGCTCCCTCGGCAGATAATGGACTGCGCTACTATTTTGAATATCAGGATCACGCGATAGTGATTTGGGCGGATCAAGAATTTGTCAGCAATCCCGAAAGGCATAGACGCGTATTGGATTTGCTTGCTTATGGCGCGGCTGTAGAAAATATGCTGCTACGAGCCAGCGAGCTAGGGTTTTCGGCTAAGTTGAGCTGGTTTCCATCCGACGATCCTTTATTGATTGCGCGTTTAGATTTTCAGGCTAATTCCGGCATTCTGCCCGATGTTCTGGCGCATGCCATTCCTGACAGACAGACTAATCGACAAGTGTTCTATAAGGGCGCGCCGAGTGATGCGCAGCGTACTCGTATCAGCGTTGAGCTGGAAAAAATCCCCGGAGTTCGGCTAATTTGGCTGGAGGGAGCTGAGCGTAAGCTGGCCTTAAAATTGATTTGGCTAGCAGAGAGCGCCCGCTTCCAGTCGCAGCGTTTGCACCAGGAACTTTTTTCTTCAATCCGTTTTGACTTGAACTGGCGTGAGAATGCAGACTTTGGCTTACCACCTGCGTCGCTGGAAGTTGAGTCCTTGATGCGACCTATGTTCAAGGCGCTAAGACACTGGCCCTTAATGCGCGCACTGAACCTAATTGGACTGCATCGTGTCATGGGTATGCGTGCCGCTTATTTGCCTTGTGTACAAGCTCCTGCGTTGGCGCTAGTGTGTAGCAGTCTCCAACTGGATCAAGCTGCACTTGCGGTTGGTCGAGGCTTCGAACGCGCCTGGTTGTGCGCGACACTTGAGCGTCTTGCCTTGCAGCCTATGGCTGCATCGGTGGTGCTACCTCTGCAAAACGATGCAGATCAGGGAATCTCTAGCAAAGCACGCAGCCAATTGGCCGCCGGTTGGGAAGAGATCTGCCGAGGCGATACGCCTTTAATGATATTTCGCCTCGGAAGCATGGATAGCACCGCTGCGCCCACTCTCAAAACTGGCCGTAAGCCGCTCAGTTCATATCGGTTGTCGCGATAGATCAGCGTTTTATTTGATAGGACTAGCGCGAGTTTGTTGCTGCGATTTTGCGGAACTCACATAAGTGAATAAAGTATGGCTAGAGTTCTAAGTAGAGCGTACTGGCTGACAATGGCTTTTCTGGTCTAATGGAAAAGGAGTTTGTGCTTGAAAAAACCTATTAAGGATATTCGTTTTTAAGTAAATGTTTTGGTCGGGAAATGCTTAAACATAAAAGCTGTCGATATTTTTTACATTGCCGTTATGAAATGTTACAAATTGTAATAATTATCCATATAAAACAAGGACTTATGCGTTTCTTCTTTGTTGGCACGGTATATGCTAAATACCTAACGTAGCAGCAGAAGAGTTGAAGTTCACTTTATAACGGGAGTCTCAAAATGTTTAAGAAACTATTTACAAAAGGATCGATCAAGGGGCTGACTGCAGTGTTGGCGACCGTGGTCTCTTGCAGCGCATTGGCAACACCAGTGACACAATGGGAATTTGAAGTTAATAGCGGCTTTACCTCTTTCGCTCCAGTTGGGGTGACTGGTAGTAATCAAAATGCTTTTTTGAACGGCATTGGTGATCCTATGGCTGCTTCCTTATTATCTTGGGGCACCACAACCGGATTTGGCCAGTCCTCATTAGGTATAGGCGCGGCAACTAATGGTAATTTCAACGGTTCCTTGTTCACAAATGCTCCTGCTGTTAATACTGTGGAAGTAATTCACAATAATCGTCCAATTACCGGTACAAGTTTGGGTACTGCGCACCTAAAAGACGTCATTCGTTTGAAACGTTTGCTGCCACTTCCAACTGGTTCAGATCTTTTCACTGCATTGACATTTGATTTTAAGTTTAAAGAAACTCCGAATGAAAATCCTTGCACCGTCGCGAGTCCTACTCCTTGCAATGATATTTTAGTGGTGGATGCACTTGGTGCAGGTTTTGATCCTATTACTGGTAGCTTGACACAAAATTTTGTATATGAAGGTGATAATTATGCAGCCGTCTTGCATATAGTCGGTATGGGCGTACTCAGTAATGCGGCATGTGCTGATGCTGGTGCTCCTGTTGGGTGTTACGGGTTTACTACGGTAGAAAATGCAGAAAACAGATTTCAAGTTTCTTTAGAAATTCAAAATCGGATTCCTGAGCCAGCTTCGGTCGGCTTGGTAGGTTTGGCCTTGGTTGCTATGGGCTTGTCTCGTCGTCGCAAAGGTGTAAATAGCTAAGCTCCTATCGCGACTTAGTCGTGTAGAAGATACCCTCATGCGAGGGTGTCTTTTTTTTCTTTTTGAAAACATTTATACACGGGCTTGCAAGCATGTAATGGTTATTAAAGAACGAAAAGAAAATAAGCTATTCGTCTTATTGCACTTAAATCAATACTTTTTTTATAAATTGCCTGTGCTAGGCGGTTGGGTGGATGTGTGACACATTCCATCAGCAATACAGATCTCGCAAAAAATTTTCATCAGTTATTTGAGATTGCTCCAGCTTTGGATGTTGCTAGTATAGAAGCGGTATATCGAATAAGGCACGAGGTGTATTGCCGTGATTTGGGTTGGGAGCCGATTCGAGAGGATGGTTTCGAACGTGATGCCTATGATGAGCAATCAGTTCACTGTCTGTTGCGTAAGCGTGATACTGGTGAGTCTGTCGGTTGTACCCGTGTAATCTTACCGGACGCTGATGATCCTTATAAGCCATTGCCGTTTGAGATCAGTTGCGCAAAGGTCTTGGATCGGACAATTGTAGATCCTGCTACGATGGATCGTAGTACCATCGCCGAAGTGTCGCGTCTTGCTGTACGTAATTTTCGTCAACGCAAAGGCGAGAATATCACTGCCTTGTCAGTCAGCGATGGTGATTTTTCCCGTCGTGATGGCGTGGCGCGATTCCCCTTTATTCCTGTTAGCCTTTATCTGTCTGCAATTGCGATCGGGCAATATTTGGACATAGATAATCTATTCGTGCTGACCGAGCCGCGTCTCGCTAAGCATTTTGAACGTATTGGATTTGATATTCGTCCGATTGGTGGTTCTATTGAACATCGAGGTACGCGTATTCCCTCGCTGCTCAGCTCAGGCAATATCGTAAAAGACCTGCGACCGACAATTAAACCCTTATATGCGGTTATAGAAGCGTCAGTGCGAGAAGCATTTCACAAGCATAATTTTGAGCTTGGTAATCTTTCAGCCCCGTCCGCTTAATCTCCCTCTTCTTAGTCTCGACAATACGAAGCTAATTCCTGGCTTCAGGGCAACTTTGGGCAATTCCATTTACTCGTTGTCGCTTGTCTATGCTCTGTTAATAGCTATTTTGCAGACTATTCGCCTAATGAAACTCTCAACGCGAACGTCGGACACAGTATGAGCTAGTAACTGAAAATAATTAACGAATAAAAGATACGTAACTTACAAATTTTGTAGAAAAACTACTTATTTCTATGGATTTCTATTTATTTTATATAGGTTAATCATCCTCGACTCACAATTTGGAAGGTTTTTCTATTTGTAGTTATGCTACACTTTTGAATTTTGTAAGGCGGAACGTTTGATTGCTTTACTTGGAAAGAGGTGTTTGCAAATGTGTTCATGGATGGTTATAAGAAATTTCGTCGCTATTCACAAGATGACGCTAGTGTTTGGATGGTCTGGCTATTATTTGCAGGCATTGTTGAACATTGCAGGTATTTTTCTGATGGTGAGTAACGTAAGCGCACAGTCTCTTGAAAACCGAGTGCCACTCGCTGCATGTGATGCTTCGGAATTTGCGTCAGTTTTGCATGCTGCTCCAGTGAATTATGAAGCTGGTGCCTATTGGTTGAATCGGCAGTTCGTAAAATGGCCAGGAGTAGCAGAAGTCGGACAATTTCGTCTTTATTATTCAAAGTCAGGGCAGATTCAGGCAGCGATAGGTACTAGGCTGAAGGGTGCAGATGGTGTTGTATCGCTTACAGTATCTGACGAAAAATTGTCAGAAGCGCAAACCAGTCGTTTTCAATTTGTTGCGAACGGTGTCTTGCTGAAAATTTCTGCTAACGATATTCCGCGAATGTCAGATCTGCATAAGCAGCAAATTCTTTTGGTGCAAGAGAATGCTGATGGCGTGGTGCTTAAACTGGCATCCTTGCAAATAGCAGGTGCTCTCGATGATCTATATATTGCAGCGAAGAAAATTAAGGATTTAGGTGTTAGCGTGCAGGCGCGGCAGACCGGTTTTAAATTGTGGGCGCCGACTGCTCAAGCTGCAGGCGTGTGCCTCTATGACAAAGCGAATGGGCGAGCGAAAAGCTTTTTGCCTATGCAATGGAATGCTGCAAGCGGCGTCTGGTCCTTATTGAGAGAATCGGATCTTTCCGGTAGATATTATCAATACCTGGTCGATGTATACGTACCGGGCCTGGGCTTAGTACGCAACCGTGTTACTGACCCATATTCAATTAGTCTTTCCAGCGACTCCCGGCGTAGTTATATTGCACAATTAGATTCACCAAAGTTATTGCCCAAGGGATGGGGTGTTGCGCCTGTTCCGCGCAAAGGCTTGTTGCAAACGGATATGGCCGTGTATGAGTTGCACGTCCGTGATTTTTCTATCAATGATCCTTCGGTTAGTGTTGCGCATAGAGGCAAATATCTGGCTTTTACCGAGCCCGCGAGTCGTGGTATGCAGCATTTGCAAGCATTGGCAAATGCAGGAGTAACGGATGTGCATTTACTGCCGGTGTTTGATTTTGCTAGTGTGCCTGAGGTGGGTTGTGTCAACCCTTTGATACCTGGGACGGGCGGCGTGAATAGTGAAACTCAGCAGGCATTAACTAGTGTGACTTCGACGCGGGATTGTTATAACTGGGGTTATGATCCTTTTCACTATAGTGCGCCAGAAGGTAGTTACTCGACCAATGCAAATGATGGCGCGAACCGGATTCTTGAGTTTAGACGGATGGTGCAGGCTTTGCATAGAGCAGGTTTACGAGTTGGTATGGATGTTGTCTACAACCATACTGACTCTATCGGACAAAAAGCGACGTCGGTACTCGATAGAGTGGTACCTGGCTATTACCACAGGCTGAATGCAATAGGGCAGGTGGAGCAGTCCACCTGTACGCCTTGTGGAAATACTGCCACCGAAAATATGATGATGGCAAAGCTGATGATAGATTCGGTGGTGCAATGGGCCAGGCATTACCAGATCGATTCATTTCGTTTTGATTTAATGGCACATCAGCCTCGTGCGGTCATGGAGGAACTGCAAGCCAAATTAAGGGCGCAAACGGGGCGTGAGCTACAGTTGCTCGGTGAGGGGTGGAATTTTGGTGAGGTTGCCAACGGCGCTCGCTTTGTACAAGCATCGCAACTGTCCTTAAATGGGAGTGGCATCGCTACCTTTAGTGACCGTGGGCGCGATGCAGTGCGTGGCGGCGGGTTTGGTGATTCCGGTCAAGATTTGATGTTACATAAAGGTTATATAAATGGTCTTGCAGATCAAGGATCGTCTGCCTCTGATTTAGCGAAATCTGCCGACCTGGTACGCGTTGGTCTGGCTGGCTCTTTGCGTGATTTTTCTATGATGACTTATGATGGCCATTATAAAACCTTAAAAGAAATCGATTATGCGGGGCAGCCAGCGGGTTATGTGAGTGAGCCTAATGAGGTGGTGAACTATGTTGAAAATCATGATAATCAAACCTTATTTGATATCAATGTTTACAAGTTGCCGCTAGATATGAGCCGAGAGGATAGGGCTAGAGTGCAAATGCTGGGCGCTGCGATCACAGCATTTAGCCAAGGCATCTCGTACTTTCATGCAGGCGTAGATATTCTGCGCTCTAAGTCCATGGACAAAAATAGTTATAACTCAGGTGACTGGTTTAATCGCTTAGATTGGTCGTATCAGGATAACTATTTTGCGACTGGTTTGCCTCCTAAGGCCGAAAATGGAGATGCATATCAGATGATTGCGCCTTTATTGGCTAATCCATTGGTTAAGCCGAGTCCGGTAGAGATAGCCTTGGCACGTGACATGTTTCGTGATCTATTGAGAATACGTTCCAGTTCCAGTTTGTTTCGTCTGCGTAGTGCCGCCGACGTACGTCAGCGCTTGCGCTTCGAAAATCTGGGAACTCAGCAAAATGCGGCTTTGATTGTCGCGCATTTGGATGGGGGCGGCTATCCCGGGGCGAACTTTCGATCGCTACGGTATTTTATTAATGTCGCCTCTACACCGCAGCAGATAGAAATTTCCGATGCGCGCGGACTAGACTATATTTTGCATCCAGTTCATACCGATGCAAAAGCAGGGGATTCTCGTGTTCCTGCTATGGCGAAATTCGACTCCGCGAATGGGCGTTTTTTTGTGCCAGCGCGGAGTGCAGTGGTGTTTGTTCAGAAGTAGAATTACATTCGAAATCCATATTGTCACAGCAAAGCGCAGCATCGTTTGCCGATGTGACGGAGAAGTTTAAATAGAAATAGTGCGCGAAGAAAAAATGGCAGGAAGATTTCCCCCCCTATCATTTTTTCGTTCGGTATTTGATTAAAATATTTCGATCGAAATATTTAACCGCGAATACAAACGAGGATTGGATCTTAAATCCCATGCATAAGTTGGTGCTTAAGCATCCAGTTGTTCGATTGCGAATGCCGCTCCCGTGAGGGCTGCCAACGTGTCGGTGATTAAAGCGGTCGGGATTTGCTTCAGGTAGTTATCTAGCCGACCCTTGGCCTCAAAGCATTCACGAAAACGTGAACTAAAAAATCTTTCACCTAAGCGGGGTACTATGCCGCCTCCAATATAAACGCCGCCTCGCGCGCCCAATATCAGCGCGACATTACCAGCGAAGCTGCCTAATAAGGCGCAGAAAGTATCTAGAGTTTCTGAACAAATAGCATCGCTATGGTCAAGACCGCGTGCAACAATTATTTCTGCAGTCAATTGAGGTGATGGTGCTCCCCTTAATGTGGCAACGGCAGCGTGTAATACTGGCAGTCCTATACCTGAGAGTAGCCGTTCAGCGGAGACGTGAGGGTAAGTCTGGCGTACCTGGGCTAATACTGCACTTTCAAAATTATTCGTAGCGGCAAGGGTCGCGTGGCCACCTTCGCAAGGCAGTGCTATCCAACCTAGTTTGGTTTGGGTGACTCCCGCCACGCCCAAACCAGTGCCTGGGCCAATCACTGCCAGAGTGCCGCATGCAGTTGGTAGATCTTTATGTGCTCTTAATTGCGATGGATTAAGGCGAGGTAAAGACAGCGCCAGGGCTTCGAAATCATTGAGGACAAGAAAATTAGTTAGTTTGAGTTCGTCTTGTACTTTGGTTCTGGAAAAGCTCCAATGGCTATTGGTGAACGCCACTTGATCGTCAGTAACTGCGGTAGCTACCGCAAAGGCGGCCTTGCAAGGAGACTGAAAACTGTCGCCCATGATGTCTGATACTTCATCTAGATAAGTCTGTGTCGCCATGACCGGTGTCGCATGCAGCGCGACGGGAATAGTCCTAATGTGCGATATCTCTGCGTCCTTGCTCAGCTTTAATCCGAAGCGGGCGTTGCTGCCACCGATGTCCGCTAGTAACCATGGAAAGCTCGTGCCATTCGTTGTTGTCGTCAATTTAGCTGTCATAGTTGCAAAAATCCCCTGGTACGTTAGGTGGCTGGAATGAGGTCGAGAGAAGGGTCTCTAACTTGATCATAATTTTCAGTTAATGTAGCAAAACTACATTGCAAAAGCAATGGCTTTCGTGTTTTGCTTTAGCTGCGCTAGATTTTTTGCAGTAAATTTACTATTTTTTGGCCTTTTAAGACAATTTCTATTATTTTTGTAATAATTGATGAGTGATGGTGGTTATATTTTAAATATATATGACCCAAATTTGGATGTGTAGTTGAACTACTTAATTATGTACAAGTGATTAATATACCTGGCTCTTATTTGATGTTGAGCTAGCGCGTTTAGCTCTTGATGGGTCTGTATCGATAGGCCTTGACGAGGACATTTGTTGATACTTGGCAACTTTTTTAATTTCCGTCCGCAGACGAACTCTGTCGTCTCGCGTGTTGAGCGGCTTTCACACTTGATCTAGCAGGACTACAATGCTAACTGGTGCATATTTTTGTTAAACCTCACATTAAAAATCTGCAAGCAAGACATTGCTGAATGAGAAAAAGTACTTAAGTTGACTCTAACGATCGCTATATTGGCTATTCAGGCGATAATATCCAGATGTCGGCCTATGCATAATTACAAAATCCGCCTCCCCTTTTTTACCCATAAAGAATTGGAACTACATGGTTTCTTTTGACAGCCCAAGGCTCATTGCCGACATCGGTGGAACTTACGCTCGCTTCGCATTGGAAATCGACAAAGGAAAATTTGAACATATTGCGTCTTTACGCTGTGCTGATTATTCCGACTTTCATTCTGCCATCAGCGCCTATTTAGCGAGCGTAGCTCCGCTACAGGTTGAACATGCGGCAGTGGCGATCGCTAATCCTGTTGATGGTGATCGCGTTAGTATGACCAATTACCATTGGCAATTTTCGATAGAGCAAATGCGCCTGCAGTTGGGTTTTGATACCTTAGTCATCGTCAATGACTTCACCGCGCTAGCGATGGCAGTGCCGCGTTTAGATGCCAGTGATATCCACAAAATTGGTGGTGGAGAGACTCGTAAACAAAGCGTCATTGGCGTCTTGGGGCCAGGAAGTGGTTTGGGTGTTTCTGGTCTGATACCACTACAGGATGGATGGATTTCTCTCGGTTCCGAAGGCGGTCATAGCAGTTTCTCGCCGCGCGATGAACGAGAAATCGCCGTGCTGCAATATGCCTGGAAGTCATTTGATCACGTTTCGTTTGAGCGTCTGCTGTCTGGATCTGGTCTTGAACTGACTTACCGTGCCTTGGCCGATTACCGCGCTGTTCCCAGTAGCGATTTGACGGCACCTGATATTGCAGAGCGCGCACTTAATGGTAGTGATGCGGTCTGTGGTGAGGCTCTGGAAGTTTTCTGTAGTTTGCTAGGAACGGCAGCGGCCAACCTGGCACTTACTTTGGGCGCTTTGGGTGGGATCTATATTGGCGGCGGTATTGTGCCACGCTTAGGGACGTATTTCGATGACTCTCCGTTTCGCGCACGTTTTGAAGAGCGTGGCCGCTTCAGTCAGTATGTCGCGGCTATTCCTACATTCGTCATCACTGCCGAACATGCGACCTTTATCGGTGTTTCTGCGATCTTAGAAGCGCAATTACGCAGCATTAAGGCGACGCCTGGCTCTGCCATACTAGGTCAGATCAGGCGCGCGCGCGCTGAACTGTCACCGGCAGAATTGCGGGTTGCCGAGTACATTTTGGCGCACCCACGTGCCGCGCTGAACGATCCTATCGCCGACATTTCAAAGGCGGCACAGGTCAGTCAGCCTACGGTGATTCGTTTTTGCCGTTCATTAGGCTGCGAAGGTTTGTCTGATTTTAAACTGAGACTGGCCTCAGGCCTGACAGGCACAGTCCCGGTCACGCATACCCAAGTCACGCACGATGATTCGATGTTGGAGTTAGGTGCCAAGGTTTTAGGGAACACTGCTTCCGCGATTTTACAAGTACGTAGCCAGTTGAATCGTGAAATGATCGATAAGGCCATCACCTTGTTGATTCAAGCTGAAAGGGTTGAGTTTTTTGCGGTTGGCCATTACGGCGTGGTGGCGCAAGATGCACAATATAAATTTCTGCGTTTTGGCGTCTCTAGCGGCGCCTACACCGATAGCCGCCTGCAATTGCTGGCAGCGAGTGTATTAAAACCGCGCGATGTTGCGGTGATTATTAGTAGCAGCGGGCGCATGTCTGAACTACTGGACGTGGCGGATAAAGCACGTGAACGCGGTGCCTACATCATCGCGATTACGGCTAGTCAGTCACCTCTGGCGCGCAAAGCCGATGCGGCTTTGATTGTGGATCATGTTGAGGATATTTCTACCCATTTGCCTATGATTAGCCGTATCTTGCATTTACTGGTGATCGATATTCTGGCGGTCGGCGTGGCGATGCAGCGCAATCCTGATAAAGCGCAGGGACTCAATCGCGAGCAAGCCGAATTACTCGATGAAGCAAATCATGGCCTGCGTAAAACTGGCACAAAGGATGATGTGCTTAACCCAAATTCAGGTAGCAGTTCAGCGGCTTCTTTGGCACGTTTAACCTCCCATAGTCGATGACAGATTTTGCGCAGTTAACACAAGAGCTTAAGCTGAAGGGGCGTCAGCTAGGTTTTGCGGATTTGCGCATCACCGATGTCGATCTGGCGCATGTGGAGCCGGGTTTTCAAGCTTGGCTGGCAGCCGGATATCACGGTGAGATGGCGTATATGGCAGCACATGGCAGTAAGCGCTGGCGCCCCGATGAATTAGTGCCCGGGACGATACGGGTAATTTCGGCCCGTATGAATTATTTGCCGGAGTCAGCAGATGCCGATTGGCGCAACGCCGAGCAGAGCCGCGCTGCCGATACTGCTGTGATTTCTGTGTATGCGCGAGGACGTGATTATCACAAGGTGCTGAGGGCAAAATTGCAGTTGTTGGCTGAATATATACAGCAACGAATTGGTGAGTTTGGATATCGCGTGTTTACTGATTCTGCTCCTGTGATGGAAGTAGCATTGGCAGAAAAATCGGGATTAGGGTGGAAGGGTAAGCACACCCTGTTACTGAATCGTGAAGCCGGGTCCATGTTTTTTCTCGGAGAGATTTTGGTAGATATTCCCCTGCCTATCGATCCCCCTATCAGCAAGCATTGCGGCCAATGCAGTGCTTGCATACAGGTCTGTCCTACACAGGCAATTCTGGCACCGTATCAGCTCGATGCCAGGCGCTGCATCTCCTATCTGACGATAGAGCTGCAGGGCTCTATACCGTTGGAGTTACGCGCTTTGATCGGCAATCGTGTGTATGGTTGTGACGACTGCCAATTGTTTTGCCCCTGGAATAAGTTTGCCCAACGCGCAAGTCTGAATGATTTTGAGGTGCGCAATGGACTTGATCATGCCAGCATGATCAGCCTTTTTGCCTGGACTGAAGCCGAATTCATGCGCAAACTAGAAGGCAGTCCAATACGCCGTATCGGACATGAACGCTGGTTGCGAAATCTGGCGGTAGGATTGGGAAACGCTGCTACAAGCTTGCGTGCGGATCCTGAAATTTTGCGCGCCTTGCAAAGCCGAATGGATCATCCATCTGAGCTGGTGCGAGAGCACGTGGAATGGGCCTTGCGGCAACACGATATAGATTGAAATTGAAACTAAGTGACTGGATTAGTTAAAAACACTACAAAAGCAATCCTCTTCACATAAAAAAACAAGGCGGCTCTAGCCGCCTTGTTTTTTACATACAAATAGAATTAAACAGATTTACGACGGCGAGCTGCTGCTAAGCCAGCCATCCCTAAAGCCAACAATGTCAAGGATGCTGGTTCCGGGATTGGCTGGGTGCCGGCAAATGCATCTGACAATTTTGCATAGTCAAAACCATAGAAATCGGCTGACCCATTTCTATCGATGGTGATGATCAGCTCGTGATTACTATTGATAGTATCTAGTACATCTTGTTGCAGATCGAAGAAGCGCACTTTTGTGGACGGATAACCATCGTTGAAGGCCCAATTCTGATCTATGCCGTTAAATTTGACTTTTGCTGCACCGAAGGTCGATGCCTGAAAATCTGCCATGTCAAACCACATGGAGCCTTGTGTCCAACCATTGCTTAGGCCAGTAAAGCTAAAGGTGGCAACAGTACCAGCTTGTGGGCTGTACCCTGGATGGGTGGTGCTATAAGTGTCGGTGTATTGAGCCCCATCGGTTGCCACTTTTTCAGCCGCGCTACGACCATCATAGATAGGGGAAAACGGAGGATGGTTGGCGTTATCCGCGATACCTGCACCGTAACCATCATCGTCACCGATCATCCAGCTTGTGGCAGATGCTGAACTCATAGCGATTGCGAGAGCGCTGAAGGCAAATACTTTACTTAATTTCATAGCATTTCTCCAAATAAAGTTTACTTGTTGAGTCGAAAGTACAGCAATAATTTTTGCTGACGAAAAAAGCAAAGCAAATTACATGCCGTTTTATGGTTTTTTTAACTACAGCCCTTGCAAGTGAAATGTTCGATAAAAATGCTGATATCAAAGAGTTCACTTGTAAAACTGATTGTAAAAAATGTCGACATAAAAAGCTGTCAATGAGAAATGAAGCGTGCGGGAAAACTATTTTTTTCCTTGCAGTGTTGACTTAAGAAAAAATTCCTAATCTGAAACAAAGCTTGATGTTAGGAATTGTTTATTTCCTCACTGCCAACGGAGAATTGTAGTGATTGATGTGCTTTGCAATTGCTTTGGCTATTTCATGAATACCAGTAAACTAAATAAACTCAGCGTATGCGGCGCTATTAAAGCCGTTTGGTCGGGAAAATGCTCTGTGGTCAGCATAAAATACCGAATGAAACTTTATTCGAACTTACGCGAAACCGCGGCGGTTTCGCTATATCCGCATTGCCATACTAAAGTGCTGCATCGGCGGTACGCCTGGCGGGAAGCATTTTTCGTAAGTCGTGCCTGTATTTTTAAGTAACATGCCAGACCTGCTGTTTTCGTCTGGCAATGCGCTTTGCTAGTTAATAGCTTGCCTGGCAAGTGTTAAGGATGACCCAGATCCATGGTCCAATAGGTATGATAACTTGCAGTGCTAGAGCTTACGCATGCCAAGCCTACCTCGGTATAGCTAGCGCTCATGATGTTGCGGCAATGTCCCTCGCTGCTGATCCAGCTTTGCATGGCATCAGCAACTGTGGCTTGGCCCGCCGCAATATTTTCAGCTATGCTGGAACCGGTATAGCCAGCCGCAGCCAGGCGTTGGCCAAAGTTACGGCCATCGAGGCTGGTGTGTGAAAAATAATTTTTGTTTGCCATATCGGCAGAATGACCGGCAGCGGCATCAAATAATTTACTATTCCAGACCAAGGCCGGAGCCGCCGGAAAAGTGGTGTTGCCGCACTGGCGGCTCGTGGCTCTGGCCTGATTGATCAAAGTCATTAACTCTTGCTGAAAATTGGGCAAACTACAGGTCTTTACCGCTTCGAGTGGCATTCCTGGCACGCTAGGTGTGATCACGGGTGTAACAGTCGAGGGCGGTGGCGTAACGGCTGGCGCAACTGCTGCCGTCGTGGCAGATTCATCGCCGCCACCGCATGCATTTAGGGTCAAAGCTAAGGCGAAAACTATCGCAAACTTAAAATAAAACACGAGAAATTCCTTCAATAAATAGATTAAGCGGCAAGTCTGGATGACGAAAAAACCAGAGTGCAAACTCAGATCTTGCGGCGGCAGTGTAAATCATTTCTTTTCCGATTTTTGTAAGCAATCGTAATCTTGCTCAGACTAAGTCTTCATAAGAGCCCGACAGCCTTGCCTAGGTTGACCATTCCATTAAATCGTTTTTTGAAAGTGATGCTATGAGCACTTCTTCTGTCGCCTTCCCAAGTAATACCATTTGTTATGAGCACATGCCTGTTCCCAGTAAGGCGGAGAGCTTAGCCTTGCAGGCTGAGCAGGAAGCTAAGGCCTACAAACTCAAAAGTGAGGCCTCGAAAAGTTTGGACGCTAAGGATCGTCTAAGCATGGCGGGCGTGCAGACTGAGCTAGCAAACGCGCCAAGCCCGGTGGCGAAGGTGAGTGAACTTGGCCAGTTGATCGGTAACTACATCAATATCACGGCCTAATTCGCATCCTTGGTTTTCCGTTCGGCGTTTTAGCCCTCGTTAAGCGAGTGCAGGGCACAGATACCTGGTGTCGCGCGCATTTTTCGTGCGCTCGCGTTTTGTTCTTGCAATGGCAGTGTTCCTACGCTGAAGTAAACATTGAGTCTGCGCGCAACTACCTATATCCTGCCCAACTGGTTTGTATCGCTGGTTTTTTTCGTCTACCAGGAGTTGCGCAATATTGTTCCCCACAGACGTGCCGTCGGTGGCATTACAAAGGTTTTGCGTAATCCTAATTACTTAGAGTTTTATTTTGAACAAACATAATTCCATTCGCATTTGTGCTGCGGCATCCCTGAGCTTATCCACCCTGTTCAGCGCGCCTGTCATTGCGGCAAATAATGTTGATCAGTTGCAAAATCTGAATCAAGTCGAGTTCACTTCTTTGGCCAAGGATATGCTGGCCGCCACCAGTTACAAGGCGGTTGCACCCGGTGCGCCTTTAGGTTTGATCGGTTTCGATCTGGGTGCCGAGTTGTCGGTGACCAAACTAAATCATGCTAGTGTCTGGAGAAAATCTGGCGCGAATATTTCTTCTCTGGCGATGCCTAAGATCCATTTGCACAAGGGGTTGCCTATGAATTTTGATATCGGTGCTTTTCTCGCCGCGACGCCGGATTCGGATATGAAAATCATCGGTGTCGAAGCGCGTTACGCAATTTTGGCGGGTGGTATTGCCGAGCCTGCTGTAGCGATCCGTGCCGCAGCGACCCGCTTGTCGGGCGTGACTCAACTAGATCAAGATACCAAGAGCCTGGAGCTGACAATTTCCAAAGGTTTTTTGGTGTTCACTCCGTATGCCGGTCTGGGTCATGTCTGGAGTAATGCAACACCACATGCTGGCAACTTGCAAAAAGTAGCTCCGTCTGCCAATAAGGTATTTGCTGGCCTCAATACAAATTTGGGCTTAGTCAATATTGCCGGCGAGTTTGATCGCACCGGTGACAGCAATACCTTCAGCGCCAAAGTGGGGTTTCGCTGGTAATACCTAGGATTTAACCATGCCAGCAAGACCGGCAAGCGCTAGAGTTAACAAAGCCCGCAACGAATAGTCGCGGGCTTTGTTATTCTAAGCGCAGTCTTTTTGAACCCGGCAAAAAGGGAATTTCGAAAAAAATCATTTTTTGATATTTTTTTTTACTACTAAGTCATTGATTTTATTAGATCTGATTTTTCGATTTCGAGGTTGTTAGAAATTCCAAAACGCTTTACGCAGTATCCATGCGCCTTCGCAAGCCAAATCGGGCTGCAGGGCACATGGATACTGCGTAATCGATTTCAGATTTTTAGGGACTGGAAAACCGTCACGCTAGCTGATCGATAATGCTATTTGGATTCTGCCGGCAACGCGACCGGCTCTTCCACTACTACCTGATTACGACCACCTTGCTTGGCCATATACATAGCGGTATCGGTGCGCGAGAATAATTCAAGCACCGATTCGCCCGGAATGTATTGCGTCACGCCTATCGATACCGAGACCCGGTGTTGCAAAGCGCCTTGCCACGGAAAATGTTCGATTTGCGCACGGATTCTCTCTGAAGTATTGAGCGCCGGCAGTAAAGAGGTGTCGGGGAAAATCAATAGGAATTCTTCGCCGCCGTAGCGACCAAAGATATCCGATGCGCGTACATTCTCTTGTGCTACCTTGGCAAAGGTTCTCAGAACTTCATCGCCACCCAGATGGCCGACTTCATCGTTGATACGTTTGAAGTGATCCAGATCGATTACCGCCAGACATAAGGGCGAGCCATTTTCATCGGCTAATAGCTTATGTTCTTCTAACGCCACCACCATATAACGACGGTTAAAACAGTCGATTAAGACGTCGCGTTTGGCATCGGCTTGTATGTATTTGATCTTGCGGCTAGCCTTGTTGAGTACTCTATGCAAATGCTGAACTTTGCCAATCAGGAAGATGAAGGCAGGTAAAGACAATAACAACGCTATGAAGTGCATGGCCTCTAGTCTGAGCAGTGCCAGGTTATGCCCTTGCTGGTAGTGCAGACCAATGATCAGGGCTAGCGCGAAAAAAACACCTAGCGCTAATAGTAATAATTGTCCGGTCGAGATTCTATACATGCCATAAGCAATTGCTATAAACGCAAATGGTGTAAAAATGATTTGAGTAGCAGGATCGAGATAAAAAACCACCAACATGCAGATAAAAGCGGTGCTGATAATGGGTAATTTCAGGCGTCTTTCATGAAAATGCAGATTCAGTTTGAGTTGAAAAACAACAAAAAAAACAGCAACCATCGCCGCCAACATACCAAGCAAGGCAAAAACGGTGGATAGTTTTATCAGGTCTACCTGGAAAAGCACGATTGTGGCGAGTAAATGCAGGCCTGTAAGTGACAAGGCGATCATCCATTTTTGCGCAATGCTGCGTTTGGCCGGAGCCCGGCTTAATTTGTGTTTACGCCTTTGATGATTTGGGGTTGTTGCTATAGTGTCATCAAAATCGATCAGGGTATCCGTTAAAGGAAAAATCTCTGTCGCCGGGTTGACCGGTTTGGCTCGTTTAAATAGCATGGATGGAGAGAAATAGAGAAATTTAATACGAATCAATTTGAGTCGTGCATGGTAACACGGCAGTTCTCTGGCGATTAAAACAGTGGCATGTTGTAGATGCTTATCTCGAAACTGTAACTAAATATTGCTATCCGCGCAAAATTATTCTTCAAAATACCTCTGATTGTTGCAAACCCTAGAGTGACATCAAGCTTTGCCAAGGCAAGGAAATTACGTCGTAAATATAAAATTTTCGTGTTGTTCATCTCCTAATTGAAAATAGCTTGAGCCTTGGCGCTGAAACCCCTGTTTCAGGTAGAAATTGATCGCCTTGCTGTTTTTGTGCCAAGTTTTCAGCCAGAATTGCGGTATGCCACCGGTCGCAGAGATGTGAGCTTTGCATGCTCGTAATAAAGCCGGGCCTAAACCGAGTCCAGCGAAATGTGCTTGCACATACAAGGTTTTCAATTCATTACTTAGCTCAGGTCGAGTCGGGCAGGTCGATCCCAGTTGTAGTACAGCATACGCAAGTAAATGCGCATTATGTTGTACCACCAGGATAATTTTGGTGGGATTGGCGATTAATGTGGCTATGGATGCCGGAGAGAAGTTGGCAAAGACGAAGTCAGAAATTTCTTCTCTTATCCCTTCTGTCGCGTAGGTGTGTAGCCAGACCTGCATGCCTAAGGCAGCGATATTGCCGGCGTCGCTTGCGACGGCCAGTCGTATGGTGTAATCAGGTGGCATGTTTGGCGTGGCAATCATCAATGTGTAAAGCCTTAATTTACCTGAAACGGACACCAGGACGTAGCAAATAGTCGCAAAAATGGCCTGACTAAGTTCCCAATTGCCCGCTTGCGCTATATAATCGCGCTACTTAATCGGGAGAGCGCAGCTGCAAAGTTGCCGCCGAAGGGGCTAACACCCGACAAACTCTCAGGCAAAAGGACCGATTAAGGGGGTATTCATGCCCCAAACTCTGGAGAGCGGTAGCGGCCAATAAAGTGTCGAACTATCCACCGAAGGTGCGCACGGAGCGTGTTTTGTTCCGTAATCTCTCAGGTATCAGGACAGAGGGGTCTGCGATTTTTCGCATGCAAGGATGTAAAGCTTAGCTTTGCATGGTTTGCGTGTATTTTTTCGTCCCTTTTAATCTGGTAATGAGGCTCTCATGACGCAAGCTCTTAAAGTAACTCCCCTGAACGCCGCACATCGTGCCGCTGGTGCCAAGATGGTAGATTTTGGCGGCTGGGATATGCCTGTCAATTACGGTTCACAAATCGAAGAACATCATGCCGTGCGCAGCGATTGCGGAATGTTTGATGTCTCGCACATGTGTGTGGTTGATTTGCGTGGCGAAAATGTACGCGGCTTTTTGCGCGGTCTGGTTGCCAATAACGTCGATAAACTCCAAGTCTCTGGTAAAGCACTGTACTCCTGCATGCTGAAACCTGAAGGCACCGTCATCGACGATCTGATTATCTATTTCTTCAATGAAAACTGGTTTCGCCTGGTGGTCAATGCTGGTACGGCCGAAAAAGACGTCGCCTGGATGAACGCACATAATACGGCGACTAATGCCGGTATTTCTATTACGCAACGTCGTGACGGCGCGCATGCTTATGGCTTGATCGCAGTTCAGGGCCCGAATGCGCGCGCCAAAGCCTGGGAAGTTTTACCAGAAACTCAGGCTGCTAGTGCCGAAATTAAACCGTTTAACGCCGTCATCGTTGATCAGACTTCTTTTGGTGAAGTCATGGTAGCGCGCACTGGTTACACCGGTGAAGACGGTTTCGAGATCGCGGTTGCCGCCGATAAAATACATGCTCTATGGGATGCTCTGGTCGCCGTCGGCGTTAAGCCTGCTGGTCTCGGTGCCCGTGATACCCTACGTCTGGAAGCCGGTATGAATCTGTACGGCCAGGATATGGATGAAAGCGTCAATCCGCTTAATGCCGGTCTGGCATGGACCATCGATTTGGTCAGCGAACGCGACTTCGTCGGCAAAGCCGCATTACAAACACAAGGACAAACTGAGCAATTTCTGGGTTTGATCTTACGTGAAAAAGGCGGCATCTTGCGGGCTCACCAAAAAGTGATTTGCGCTCAAGGCGAGGGTGAAATCACCAGCGGTACTTTTAGCCCGACGATGCAGCAAGCGATCGCTCTGGCACGCTTGCCGCTGGGTGTGGCGATCGGCGATACCGTGCAGGTCGTGATTCGCGATAAACAATTAGCTGCCACCGTAGTGAAGTTGCCGTTTGTGCGTAACGGTAAAATTTTAGTCGCCTGAAGCTGTCATTAAGCTGTATTGAAAAATCATAATTTATTCATCTTTTATTTTCGGAGTCCACCATGAACATCCCAGCAGAACTGAAATACACTTCCTCCCACGAATGGGTACGCGTAGAAGCTGATGGCACACTCGCTGTCGGTATCACTGAATTTGCACAAGACGCTTTGGGCGACATCGTATTTGTTGACTTGCCAAAAGTTGGTCAGGCTCTGACCGCAGGTAAAGATTGCGCCGTGATTGAATCGGTCAAAGCGGCCGGCGATATTTATGCGCCAGTGACAGGCGAAGTGGTCGCGGTTAACGACGCCGTGGTCGATGCGCCAGAATCAGTCAACGCCGATGCTTTCAGCGCATGGCTATTTAAAATCAAGCCAGCGAATGCGGCTGATGTCGACGCTTTGATGAGCGCCGAAGACTACGCTAAAAACATCGGTTAATTTGGCGGCTATGACAGCGCAGACCCTCGGTTTGCGCTGATCCAGAACGCAGCTTCGCCAGAATTATCTCTATTCGCATCCTATTCTTTCCCTATACCATGACCCAGCCCAGCCTCTCACAACTTGAAGCACAAGATGCTTTTATCGCCCGTCATATCGGCCCTTCAGAATCCGAGCAAGCAGCGATGCTGGCGACACTGGGTTATGCAAGCCGCAGCGCATTGATGGATGCGATTGTTCCCGCAAATATTCGTCGTCATGACGTACTGCCATTAGGCCAGTTTACCGAAGCGAAATCAGAGCAAGCCGCGCTGACAGAATTAAAAGCACTTGCTGGCAAAAACCGCGTGCTCAAATCGCTGATAGGCCAGGGTTATTCGAATGCCTTGACGCCCGGCGTTATCCTGCGCAATATTTTTGAAAACCCGGCCTGGTACACGGCGTACACGCCTTACCAGCCAGAGATTTCTCAAGGCCGTCTGGAAGCAATTTTGAACTTCCAGCAAATGATTACCGACATGACAGGCATGGATATCGCGAATGCGTCCATGCTCGATGAAGGTACTGCAGCTGCAGAGGCGATGACGCTGATTATGCGTGTTGGTAAATCCAATTCCAAAGTGTTTTACGTGGCCGATGATGTACTGCCGCAAACCCGTGAAATTATCGAAACCCGCGCCAAGCCGCTCGGTATCGAGGTACGTAGCTGCAGCGGTCAGGAAGCTCTGGAAAATGAATGTTTCGGCGTATTGCTGCAATACCCGGGCGTGAATGGCGATGTGCGCGACTACCGCGAATACGCGGCTGCGATGCATGCCAAAGGCGCGATGGTGATCGCTGCCGCTGATTTGCTGGCGCTGACTTTGATTACGCCGCCGGGCGAATGGGGCGCTGACGTTGTGATCGGTAACAGCCAGCGTTTTGGCGTTCCGTTGGGTTTTGGTGGCCCGCACGCTGGTTACATGTCTACCCGTGATGCCTTCAAACGTAATATGCCAGGCCGTCTGGTCGGCATCACTATCGATGCACAAGGCAATCAAGCTTACCGTCTGGCTTTGCAAACGCGTGAACAACATATCCGCCGCGAAAAAGCGACCTCGAATATCTGCACCGCGCAAGTTTTGCTGGCAGTGATGGCATCTATGTATGCTGTCTATCACGGCCCAGTCGGCTTGCGTCAGATCGCTCAGCGCGTGCACCGTTATACGGCCATACTGGCGACTGGTCTGAGCCAACTCGGCTACCAGACTGCCAATACCACCTATTTTGATACTTTGACAGTGAACGTAGTCGATGCGGCTGCGGTGCATGCTGCAGCGCTTGCAGCCGGTATCAATCTGCGTCAAATCAGTACTACGCAAGTTGGCGTTTCTCTTGATGAAACCATTACCCGCGACGATGTTGTGAACCTGTGGACGATTTTTTCTGCTGGTAAAGCTAGTCCGGATTTCAATGCGATCAATGCAGCTGTCGAAGCTGCTGCCAGTACCGCCTTGCCAACATCAGTATTGCGCACCAGTACTTACTTGACGCATCCAACTTTTAATCGCTATCACGCAGAACACGAAATGTTGCGTTACCTGCGTAGCCTGGCAGATAAAGATCTAGCGCTGGATCGCACCATGATACCGCTGGGTTCATGCACAATGAAGCTCAACGCCACTAGTGAAATGATTCCTGTCACATGGCCTGAGTTTTCGAATATTCATCCTTTCGCACCGAACGATCAGACCGTCGGCTATCGCGAAATGATAGATCAACTGGAAGCCATGTTATGTGCCGCGACTGGTTATGCGGCCGTGTCCTTGCAGCCGAATGCCGGTTCTCAAGGCGAGTACGCCGGTCTGCTGGTAATCCAGGCTTATCATGCCTCACGTGGCGAAGCGCATCGCAATATCTGTCTGATTCCATCCTCGGCGCACGGCACTAATCCGGCATCGGCCAGTATGGTCGGTCTGGAAGTGGTCGTGGTCGCTTGCGATGGTAACGGTAACGTCGATCTGGTCGATCTGATCGCCAAAGCAGAAAAACACAGCGCCAATTTAGCCGCTTGTATGGTCACTTATCCATCGACCCACGGTGTGTTTGAAGTGGGCATTCAACAACTGTGTGAAATCGTGCATAAGCATGGCGGTCAAGTGTATGTTGACGGCGCCAATATGAATGCGCTGGTCGGTGTCGCTGCTCCAGGTAGTTTCGGTGGCGATGTCAGCCATCTGAACTTGCACAAAACTTTCTGTATTCCTCACGGTGGTGGCGGTCCTGGCGTTGGTCCGGTAGCAGTCGGCGCGCATCTGGCGCAGTTTTTACCAAATCAAAAGTCGACTGGTTACCAGCGTGGCGAAAATGGCATCAGCGCCGTCAGCGCGGCGCCTTTCGGTTCTGCCAGTATCTTGCCTATCTCATGGATGTATATCGCCATGATGGGTGCTGAAGGTTTGAAGGCCGCCACAGAGACCGCAATTTTGGCGGCTAACTATATCGCCAAGCGTTTGGCACCGCATTACCCGGTACTGTATTCGGGTCATGATGGTCTGGTCGCGCATGAGTGCATTTTGGATCTGCGTCCTTTGACCGATGCCACCGGCATCAGCAATGAAGACGTGGCCAAGCGTCTGATCGACTTCGGTTTCCATGCGCCGACCATGAGCTTCCCGGTTCCTGGTACCTTGATGATAGAACCGACTGAAAGCGAATCACAAGCTGAGCTCGATAGATTCATTGACGCCATGATCGCCATTCGTGAAGAAATCGCCAAAGTCGCTTCCGGTGAATTTGATCACGATGACAATCCGCTTAAACATGCGCCGCATACTGCCGAAGTAATGGTAGCGGATGAGTGGACCCATAAGTACAGCCGTCAGGTAGCTGCGTATCCGGTCGCGTCTTTGCGTAAGCAGAAATATTGGGCACCAGTCGGGCGCGCTGATAATGTCTATGGTGACCGCAATCTGTTTTGCTCTTGCGCCCCAGTGGCTGATTACGAATAAGCTATGCTGTCAATAAAAAAGCGGGTAGTGCGCAAGCACTACCCGCTTTTTTTATCTGTAAAAATTACTCTCTGTGAAACTCTATCTGATGCGGTGCTGGCACCGGCCAACCGGCTTCCGCGCAGGCATTGGCAATCGCCTTATTGGTGTCGAAATACACTTGCCAGTAGTCCTTGTTATTGCAGAAAGGGCGCACTCCCAAGACGGTGCCGGCAGCATTAAATTCTAAGATTTCTATGGAAGGTTCAGCCGCACTAGAGAGATTGGCGACCTTAGCGACATGGGTTTTCAGGAGAGCGATCGCTTCCTGCGGATTGACGCCGTTGGCGATCTGGCATTTCAGGTCGACGCGACGGTAAGGATTGGTGGTGTAGTTGATGATGTTGTCGGAAAACAGCTTACCGTTACCTACATGGACGCAGACATTGTCGCCGGTGGTCAGCGTGGTCGAAAACAAACCTATTTCCGACACCGCACCGGTTTGGCCGGCGGCGCAAATCGCATCACCGACTTTAAACGGACGCAGTATCACCAGAAAAATTCCGGCCGCAAAATTTGAGAGTAAGCCCGACCAGGCCATACCGATGGCAACGCCACCGGCCGCGATCAGAGCCGCGAACGAGGTAGTCTGAATGCCGCAGACTTCCAGAATGATCATGACCAAGGCGATGCGCAGGGCGACTCTTACGGTGGACTCGCCATATTGCGCTAAGGTAGGTTCTATTTTTTGTATGCTCATCGCTTTGCGCGATAATTTGGCAATCATATTGATGAGCATGCCACCTATGATCCAGACCGCGATTGCCATCAGAATTTTTAGTCCAAATGGTACTAAATAAGTATTAATGAGTAACTCAATGTTGATGTCGGACATGGTTATTTCCCTACGAAATATATTGAAATAACAATGTCACTTACTCAAAATAATATGTCAATAAAAACTATGTTAAATGAATCAAAGATGTGGGACCAATTCTTCATCTGGATATCGATCTGAGTTTCTATTTATGAGTAATCATTACCACTCTAAAGAAATGATTTGCAGTGTAAAAAAATAGCTTTATTGATGATAAGTTTCCTCGTGGAATTTAATTGCGATATAAAAAGTAAAAATTTGTGAAAACGGCGCCTTGTTTCACAAACGCAAGCGTTTGAAATCGCAAAATAACACAACGATCAAGTACTATGCGGGAGGAAAAATTGAACGCCGTTTTTTTTGAGCCCCTAACAAGAGATCAAGCACCATATGAAAATTTGTATCAAATTACTAGCCGCCACAGTCGCCCTTACCGCTGTTGTTAACGCAAACGCGAGCAACATCGTTATTGAAACGGGATTCTCCAATGCTGCCGCCCAAACTAGCGCAAATGCCTATAAAGCCGTCGTCGATGCAGCAGTGATGGGTGTGAATCCTGGCTACGGTACAAAAACTGTCGATAGCTATGATGCTCTGTCCAATCATGTCTTGTTTGGTTCTAGCCAAAATATCGCTTTCAAATCGACAGTGACGTTTGGTGTGACTAGTGGTAATGCAGGTAATTGGTCGTTTCGTGCAGGTGTGGATTTCGGCAACGGTGGTGCCGTTTTCCTAGATGGAAAAGAAGTCGCATTCAAGAGTAATGACATGTGGTGGTCTGGCAATTACAGCAATCCTTCACAGTTTTTTCAATTCTCATCCAACATCAGTGCCGGAAACCATACCCTCAATGTGTATGGACTGGAAGGCTGCTGCGATGGAAATCAACAAGTGCAATTCAATGCGGGCTCTGGATTTAAGAGTTTTGACAAGAGCACTTTGACGCCAGTGCCAGAACCAGAAACTTACGCGATGCTGCTGGCAGGTTTGGGTTTGTTAGGTTTTATTAGTCGCCGCAAACATCTTCGTAACAAGGGCGAAGCTTGATATGGCCTGGGTGACAAGCTAGTCGCCCTACCATTTTAGTTACTTGGTAGTTTTAAAGAGCCCGTTTGCCGGGCTTTTTGTTTTTCTGGAAGTAGTTTGTCTTGATATGCAGTGCATACCAACGGCAGGCAATACGATATTAATTTATCGAACCTTCGTCCATGGCGGCGGTCAAAACTGGCTTGATCCATTCCTGCGGACTATCCATGACTTCTTATCATTTCACTCGACGCACTATTTTGCTGACGATGGCCGCGCTGCCTTTTGCTGTGGCGCATGCCGCAAGCGCGCAGCAAGCGTCTGCCGCAGCGTCAAGCTTAGCGCGAAAAAAATTGCGGGCGCTGGAACAAAGTTTTAATGGGCAGCTAGGCCTGTTCGCCATCAATACCGCAAATGGAATGAGCTTAGGGCTGCGTGAAAGCGAACGTTTTCCACTTTGTAGCACCTTCAAAATGATGCTGGCGGCCGCCGTGCTGGATAAAAGCAGACAGTCTGCAGGTCTTCTGGAGCAAGTTATCACTTACACAGAAAAGGATTTGCTCGATTACTCTCCGGTCACAGAGCAACACCTGGCAGACGGCATGACGGTGGCGCAGTTGTGTGCTGCCACCGTTAATCTGAGCGACAATGCCGCGGCAAATTTATTGATGAAGTTACTCGGTGGTCCGGCCGGTGTGACCGCATTTGCACGCTCTATCGGTGATCAAAACTTTCTGCTTGATCGCTGGGAACCCGATCTCAATAGCGCTATCCCCGGTGATCTTCGCGATACCACAACACCTGAGGCGATGGCAGTGAGCTTGCAGCGCCTGACCCTGGGTGATGCCCTGCCAAAAGCCGAGCGTGAGCAATTGCAAACCTGGCTACGTGCCACCACGACCGGCGCCAGCAGGATTAAAGCTGGTTTACCGGCAGACTGGCAAAGCGGTGACAAGACCGGGACTGGATCTTACGGAACGGCGCACGATATTGCGGTCATCTGGCCACCGAATCGCGCCCCTGTGGTGCTGGCTATTTATACTAAACAGCATAAAAAGAATGCCAAGGGCCGCAGCGATATCGTCGCCGCTGCCGCCAAAATAGTCAGTGAATGGTTAGTTCAAGCTGGCTAAATATGCACCCGCGCCAACGCGCAATATCCATGCGGCTTGCCGGCCAGGCAGGCTGGAAACCCGCATGGATATTGCGCAGTGGGCATGGCATCGTAGGATAAATGTGATCGCTTTATGCCAGCTCACGCCATAATATTTACACCACCGTCGACGTAGACGGTGCTACCTGTCAGCCGGCGGGCATAGGGCGTTGCCAGAAAGGCGCAGGTGAAGCCGACGTCCATGATGTCCACCTGTTCGCCTAGCGGCGCGCGTTGTACCGCCTCATTGAGCAATAAGTCGAAGTCTTTCAGTCCCGATGCTGCCCGGGTTTTAAGGGGGCCTGGCGAGATAGGATGAACCCGTATGCCTTGTCGCCCAAGTTCGTAAGCGAGGTAACGACATGATGCTTCTAGTGCCGCTTTTACCGGACCCATCACGTTGTAATTTGGTGCCACCTCGTTGGCTCCGTGGTAACTCATGGCGAACATGCTGCCGCCTTCGGACATCAGAGGCGCGGCCAGTTTTGCCATACGGATGAAAGAATGGCAGGATATATCCATTGCTTGGGCAAAGCCCTCAGCAGAGCAGTTGAGCAATCCGCCTTGCAAGTCTGCTTTAGGGGCGAAGGCGATCGAGTGCACCAGAATATCGAGCCGTCCCCATTTTTTCTCTATCTCTGCAAATAATGCTTCAAGCTGACCGGGCTGGCTGACATCGAGCGGCATGAAGATCGTCGTCTGCAGATCTTGCGCCAGGGGTGCGACAAAGGGCTTAGACTTGTCGTTAATATAGGTGATGGCGAGATCCGCACCGAGCTCGTGAAACGCCTTGGCGCAACCGTAAGCGATAGAATGCTCGTTAGCGATACCGACCACCAGTGCCTTTTTTCCTTGAAGCAGTGGCGGAGCGGGAGGGAGGGTTTTATCAAGGCTCATGGTATTGATCTTTTGGTTAAATGCTATTGAGTATGCTCAGTGTGTGGCGGGCGATCATCAATTCTTCATTGGTGGGAATTACCCAGGCCGCAACCTTACTGTTGTTTGTGCTGATGCATGGGCCATCGGCATTATTGGCGAGCGGATCGAGTTCTACCCCTAGCCAGGCGGCGGCTTTGCAGATCCGTTCGCGAATAAGGGCAGCGCGCTCGCCTATTCCCGCGGTAAATACCAGGGCATCGAGTCCGCCCATGGCAGCGGCGAGTGAACCGAGTTCGCGCGTGATGCGGTAGACGAATAACTCAACCGCGAACTTTGCTTTCGGATCGTCAGATTCAAGCAGGGTGCGCATGTCACTCGATATTCCGGAGACGCCGAGTAATCCAGACTGCTGATACAAGAGTTTTTCAATCGCACGGGCATCCATCTTTAACTCATCCATCAGATACAGCACCACGCCTGGGTCTAAATTGCCACAGCGGGTACCCATAGGCAGGCCGTCAAGGGCAGTAAACCCCATGGTGCTGGCAACGCTGACTCCTCCTTGGATCGCACACATACTGGCACCGTTGCCTAGATGCAGAACCACGCAACGGCCTTGGGCTGCGCGTCTGTCGTAATCTGGTAAAACAGAGGCAATGTACTCGTAAGACAGACCATGAAAACCGTAGCGCTTAATACCTTGCTGAGTAATCTCAGCGGGTAGCGCAAAGCTCTGTGCGACTGCAGGCTGAGCATGATGGAAAGCAGTGTCAAAACAGGCCACTTGCAGCAGTTCTGGACGGTTCTCGAGTAGAACGCGTATCGGCGTCAGGTTGTGCGGTTGGTGCAGTGGCGCCAAGGGTATTAACTGCGCCAAATCCTTAACAATTGGCGCGTTCAGACGCACCGGTTCGACGTAAGCTACACCCCCATGTACCACTCTGTGGCCAACTGCGACCAATTGATGTTCGCTAAGATGCTCATGCAGAAAACCTGCCAGATGAGCGATGCCACCGTCGTGACCCAAGGTCTCGCCTGGGCTCCAAAGTTTTTCAGCAAGTAGAGTGCCGGTCGCATTCTTGGCTTTGAACTTGGGCGCGGTATATAAACCCTCGAGTTGCCCGGTTAGTAGCAGATCGAGTGCGACATCTTGCTCCAGAAACACCGAGAACTTGATACTCGACGATCCTGCATTGAGAACCAGTAGGGCCTTACTCATAAATTTTGCGCTTTACTGAAGTTTGCTGTTTTTACTTTGGCGACTAAGGCCGCCATAAATTGAGCGTCGAAGTTTACTCGTTGCAGTTCGACCTTTGTCTTTTCTTCGCTATTTTGATTGCGAAGGTGGCGTAGTGCGTCCCAGCACAATCGGCCGTCTTGCATGCGCCGGTCCTTTCTATGGCTATACTCAGGCATCATCGCGTTAGTCTGTTTCATCGCCTTATTGCCGAAAGTTGTGAACATTTCGATTTCCTTTAATTATTTCCTGCCAGTTCAGCGTTTCAGTACTGCGCGGCCGTTGTATTCATGTGGCCATATTTGTTCGACTAGCTACTACGCGGGAAAAGTGTAGCATTTTCTTGTTGTGACGATTGATCGCAGACCGAGGGGGCGATAGCGATAGTAGATTGTTTTTTTATTTTGAAGCACATCCACATGCGTGCCTTGATGTGAGTCAAATATCTTAATTTACTTAGTGTGGTAAGCCTATAAAAAATATGTGTCACGCTTGTGACAGCGACGCTTTTGTCCGAAAAAAGCTTAGCGCGTAAAGCGGCTGCGCGTAAGGTCAGAGCGGAGTGGTAATCGCCATGTCGTTACAATTTTCTCTGGCTTTTTTTAATTTCGGCCTGGCCCAGAGCGCATATCCCATGCGGGCTGCAGCCCTGACTGGCTGGAAACCCGCATGGGATATGCGCTCCGGGCTTGCCATTTTTTTGTTTTTTTTGGCCGATATCGTGACCACACTCAATTTTCATGTAGTCCGCGCTTGTTCTTTGTGGGTTTCTGCCTATATCCTGTTTGCTCTGATTTATTTTTGCTGGAGTTCTTATGTGGCCCTATCCGAAAGTTATTGCTCATCGTGGCGGTGGTACGCTGGCGCCCGAAAACACCATTGCGGCCATACAATGCGGCCTCGATTTTGGTTATCGTGCGGTTGAGTTCGACGTGATGCTGTCTATGGATGGAGTGCCGGTGCTGATGCACGACCCGCTATTTGGACGTACCGTGCGTAGTTGCGCTGACGGTGACGGCGTCGCCAGCACCAAGGCGGACGACTTGCTGGAAATGGATGCCGGTAGCTGGTACTCAGAATCCTTCATCGGTGAGCAAGTGCCGAGTTATCAGCAGGTAGTCCGGTTTTGCCAGCAGCATGATATCTGGATGAATGTAGAGATCAAGCCGGTGCCGGGTTACGAGGTGCAAACCGGACGAGTTGTGGCGCAATTCACGCAAGACTTGTTTTTGCCGACTGCACGTGCGCCGTTGATTTCGTCGTTTTCATTTGAGGCTTTGGCCAGCGCGCAACAACAGGCTCCTGAGATCGCACGTGGTCTTTTGTTCGATCAGATTCCGGCTGATTGGCTGAGCCGTTTGCAAGAACTCGATGCCGTGGCTTTGCACTGCAATCACAAGCACTTAACCGAGGCAATGACGCAACAGATCAAGCAGGCTGGTTATGGCCTGCTGTGCTACACGGTGAATACACCGGAACGGGCGCTGGAAATCCGTAGCTGGGGTGTGGATGCGTTTTGCACTGACAAGATTAATCTGATAGCGGCGAATTTTTAAATCGATATCAAAAATTTTGAGCAGACTGGAGTAATCCACACGAAAACGCTTTGATTCATGGTTTGCGGTGGGATTTGCTTTTGTGGCAGCAAAATGCAGGAAGTTATCACGTATAATCAGCAGCTAAATCCACTATTTGCACGGCTTTTGCCCTAAAAAACACTTATGAACTCGTCCGAAATCCGCGATAAATTTCTTAAATTTTTTGAATCCAAGGGACATCACATCGTCCGCTCATCGAGTCTGATTCCAGGCAACGATCCCACTTTGTTATTTACCAACTCAGGTATGGTGCAGTTCAAAGACGTGTTTTTGGGCCAGGATAATCGTGCCTATAGCCGCGCCACTACGTCGCAACGCTGCGTGCGCGCTGGCGGCAAACATAATGATCTGGAAAACGTCGGTTACACCGCACGTCACCACACTTTTTTTGAAATGTTGGGTAACTTTTCGTTTGGCGATTACTTCAAGCGTGACGCCATCCATTTCGCGTGGGAATTGCTGACCGTCGTCTATGGTTTGCCAAAAGACAAGCTAACCGTCACCGTGTATCAGGAAGATGACGAGGCCTACGCGATCTGGCAAAACGAAATCGGTGTGCCGGTAGAGCGCATCATCCGCATCGGCGACAACAAAGGCGCACGTTACGCCTCGGATAATTTCTGGCAAATGGCCGACACTGGCCCTTGCGGTCCGTGTAGCGAAATTTTTTACGATCACGGTGCCGATATCTGGGGCGGTCCGCCGGGATCTCCTGATGAAAACGGTGACCGTTTCATCGAAATCTGGAACCTGGTGTTCATGCAGTTTAATAAGGATGAGCAGGGTGTTTTACATCCTTTGCCTAAGCCTTGCGTCGATACCGGTATGGGGCTGGAGCGGATTGCGGCAGTCTTGCAGCATGTGCATTCCAACTACGAAATCGATATTTTTCAAAGCCTGATCAAGGCCGCCGCGCGCGAAACTGCCTGTGCTGACCTCGGGAATAATTCGCTCAAAGTGATCGCCGATCATATACGCTGCGCTAGTTTCCTGATCGTGGACGGTATTATTCCTGGCAATGAAGGCCGCGCCTATGTGCTGCGCCGGATTACCCGCCGCGCTTTGCGTCATGGCCATAAATTGGGACAGAGCAAACCGTTTTTCTATAAGCTGGTGGCCGATCTGGTGCAGGAAATGGGCACTGCCTATCCTGAATTAGCAGAAGCTGGTGAACGTGTGGCCCAGGTCTTGAAGCAAGAGGAAGAGCGCTTCGGTGAAACCCTGGAAAATGGGATGAAAATACTCGAAGCCGCGCTCGCCAAAGACAGTAAAAATCTGGATGGAAATACAGCCTTTACCTTGTACGATACTTTTGGTTTTCCTCTCGATTTGACTGCCGATATCTGCCGCGAACGCAATGTGGCACTGGATGAAGCAGGTTTTGATGCTGCCATGGCGCATCAGAAGCAGACGGCAAGAGCTGCGGGTAAATTCAAGATGGCGGCGGCGATAGAATATACCGGCGAAAAGACTAAGTTCGTCGGTTACGAACGACTCAATCACGAAAGTAAAGTCATCGCCCTGTATATCGATGGCAGCCCGGTGCAGAAAATCAGCGCCGGTCAGCAGGCGATTGTGGTGTTGGATGTTACGCCTTTTTATGCTGAGTCAGGCGGACAATGCGGCGATTCCGGGGTCTTGCAAACCAGCGACTATGTCTTGTTTGAGGTAGCTGATACGCAAAAAATCCAGGCCGATGTGTTTGGTCATCATGGCGTCTTAAGTCTGGGCGTGATTGAAATCGGTCAAGGCATTACTGCGCAGGTGGCCACGGATGTGCGTGCGCAAACCGTGCGCAATCACTCGGCCACCCATTTGATGCACAAGGCTTTGCGTGAAGTGTTGGGTGCACATGTGGCGCAAAAAGGTTCTTTGGTTGATTTCGATAAAACCCGTTTCGACTTTAGCCATAATGCGGCCATGAGTAATGATGAGATCCGCCAGGTTGAGTTGATCGTGAATCGTGAGATTTTGGCCAACGTGGCAGCCCAGGCGCAAGTCATGTCGTTTGACGATGCCGTCAAACATGGCGCGATGGCCTTGTTCGGCGAAAAATATGGCGATGAAGTACGCGTCCTCGATATTGGCAGCTCACGTGAATTGTGCGGTGGTACTCACGTTACACGCACGGGTGATATCGGACTGTTTAAAATCGTCGCTGAAGGTGGTATCGCTGCCGGCATACGTCGGGTCGAGGCGGTCACTGGTGAAGTTGCTCTGAGTCTGATGCAAAATCTGGATCGCAGCGTCAAAGAGGCTGCCGCAGTACTGAAGGCGCAACCTGAAGACCTGACTACCCGCATCCTGCAATCACTGGACAGCATGAAGTCGCTGGAAAAAGAAGTGACGGCCTTGAAGTCGAAGCTGGCTGCTAATCAGGGTGATGCTCTGGTGGCGCGTGCGCTTGACATCAAAGGCGTTAAAGTGCTGGCGGCGAGCCTCGATGATGTGGACGGCACCGCGTTGCGCGATACTGTACTGCGTCTAAAAGACCAACTGAAGAGTGCCGTGATCGTGCTGGCCTCGGTGCAAGACGGTAAGGTCAGTTTGGTTGCCGGTGTCAGCGCCGACTGTACTTCCAAAGTCAAAGCCGGTGACTTGGTCAATTTTGTCGCCCAGCAGGTCGGCGGCAAAGGCGGCGGTCGCCCGGATATGGCGCAGGCAGGCGGTACCGATCCTAGTAATTTGTCAAAAGCCTTGGGTGATGTTGCAGATTGGCTGACCCAAAGGTTGTAACCTTTTCTAGCGAGTGCCTATGATTTTCATTCGTCGTGCTGAATTGTCCGATGCTGCCCAAATACAGAGAGTGTATGCAAGCAGCAATACCTTAGCCGGGACTTTGCAACTGCCCTATCCTAGTGTGGAGATGTGGCAAGAGCGCTTGCGGCAAATGGACCCCAACGACATTTTGCTCATTGCCATGTATGACGGGGTAGTGGTTGGAACCGGCGGTTTGCAATCGGAGAAAAAAATTCGGCGCCGTCATGTCGCCAGTATAGGCATGGGAGTTGCTGACTCATTCACTGGTCGCGGTGTGGGTTCTGCCTTGCTGACCGAATTACTGAACCTGGCTGATAATTGGCATAATCTTGCGCGTCTGGAGTTGACGGTGTTCTGTGATAATGCCGCTGCGCTCCATCTGTACGGCAAGTTTGGCTTTGAGATCGAAGGTAAACATCGCGCTTACGCCTTACGTAATGGTGCGTTTGTCGATGCTTATGCGATGGCGCGTTTTCATCCGCGTCCCCCGGTTATCCCGGAGAGCGGCCTGTGAGCGATTGCGTGCATGAACTTAAGTTTTGTCCGGTGTGTGCTGTCGCATTAATACAACGCAAAGATGAGCAAGAGGCAGGCAAACTTCGACTCGCTTGCCCGGAAGGCCATTGGACGCATTGGGATAATCCCCTACCTGTGCTCGCTGTTCTAGTCGAAATCGACGGCAAAATTCTGCTGGCCCGCAATGCTGCATGGCCGGAAAAAAACTTCGCTCTCATCACTGGTTTCATGGAGCGCGACGAAACTCCGGAGCAGGGTATAGCGCGGGAATTAAAAGAAGAAACCAATCTGGACGCTGAGAAAATATCTTTGATCGGTGTCTATGAGTTTATGCGCAAAAATGAACTGATCATCGCTTATCACGTAATCGCGACCGGTGAGATTCGCTTGTCCGAAGAGTTGCTGGAATATCGTTTAATCGCGCCAGAGAACCTGCGCCCCTGGAATGCCGGCACCGGTCACGCGATGGCCGACTGGATGCGCGCTCGCGGCCTGCAGCCAATTTATTCGGAATGGCTAAATTCTTAGCCTTAAATTGCTCCTGAGTCACTAAAATAGTGCATATGCGTTGTTAATGCCACATGTGAGCACTATAAATTTGTTGCAATGCACCATCCAAGTGATTTTTTCCGGTAGAATCGGTCTTAAGTTGTTTTCCGAAGTTGTTTTATTCTATTTTTCTTACTACTGGAAAAATCATGCAATTCAATAAAGAGTTGGACGCACGCGGTCTTAATTGTCCTCTTCCTATTTTAAAAACGAAGAAGGCGCTGGCTGATATGATCACAGGCGAAGTATTGCGTGTGGTCGCCACAGATCCTGGTTCGGTTCGTGACTTCAAAGCATTCTCAAAACAAACAGGGAATGAGCTGTTGTCGCATTTGGAAAATAGTAAAGAATACGAATATTTTATTAAGCGTAAATAAAATATTGATGTTAGCTGTGAGTTAAATTAAGTTTAAGACGAATGTGAGTAATCTTAGACTGCGTAAATAAAGCCCTCAAGAATACTTGCAGGGCTTTTTTTATGAAGGGGGGGGATATTTTTCACCTTGAAAGGTGTTTTAATCCGGTATTAGGCAACGCACTCTACTATCAATATAGCACTAAACGAACGAGCGTGCTAAATTATGCGACTAGAGTCTAAATTCGTTTTATAATTGATTGAGTTAACGTTTACGTCAATTAGTAGTTTTAGCAATATCTGTAGCACACTCATCATTTCTGTTTAAATAATAGCTCAATAAAGGCCTAACTATGAAAGTCTTGGTTCCAGTCAAACGTGTGGTCGACTATAACGTCAAAGTCCGCGTGAAATCCGATGGTTCAGGTGTTGATATCGCCAACGTTAAAATGTCGATGAATCCTTTCGATGAAATCGCTATCGAAGAATCCATGCGCCTGAAAGAGGCTGGTGTGGTGACCGAGGTAGTTGCAGTTTCATGCGGCGTTGCACAATGCCAGGAAACTTTGCGTACTGCAATGGCAATTGGTGCTGATCGCGGTATTCTGGTCGAAACCGATGTTGAGTTGCAGCCACTTGCTGTAGCGAAATTACTCAAGGCATTAGCTGATAAAGAACAGCCTCAATTGATCATACTCGGTAAGCAAGCGATTGATGATGATTGCAATCAAACCGGCCAGATGCTGGCAGCCTTGCTAGGTTGGCCGCAAGCGACGTTTGCCTCTAAGGTGAGTATTGTCGATGGTAAGGCTATCGTTACTCGCGAAGTTGACGGCGGTTTAGAAACCTTAAGTTTGACGCTGCCGGCAATTATCACTACCGATCTGCGTTTGAATGAACCACGTTATGTGACTTTACCTAACATCATGAAGGCTAAGAAAAAGCAATTGGATAACGTCAAGCCAGCAGACTTGGGTGTCGACGTGACTTCACGCGTTAAGACTTTAAAAGTGGTTGAACCTGCCAAGCGTTCGGCCGGTATTAAAGTGCCTGACGTCGCAACTCTGGTTGCCAAGTTACGCAATGAAGCCAAAGTTATCGCTTAATCATTGATCATTTGCTCAAGTTAAATTTTAAGAATAATCCCGGTGGAAGTTTCAAGCCTTCCGTCGACTAAGTGGAAAACATCATGACTACACTCGTCATCGCTGAACACGACAACGCTACCCTCAAAGGTAGTACTTTAAATACCATTACTGCTGCAATTCAATGCGGCGGTGATGTGCATGTATTGGTAGCGGGCTTCAATGCGGCCGCTGCGGCACAAGCGGCATCTCAGATCGTTGGTGTCAGCAAGGTTTTACTGGCTGAGGCGGCCTATTTTGCGGATGGTCTGGCCGAGAATGTTGCGGAGCAGGTGTTGGCAATTGCGCCTACTTATAGCCATATCCTGGCTCCGGCAACCGCTTACGGTAAAAACATTTTGCCACGCGTGGCCGCTAAGCTCGATGTATCGCAAATCTCTGAAATCACCAAGGTAGATTCTCCGGATACGTTTGAGCGTCCTATCTACGCAGGTAACGCGATCGCTACGGTTCAGTCTACGGATGCGACCAAAGTAATCACAGTACGTAGCACAGGTTTTGATGCTGCCGCTACTGGCGGTTCTGCTGTAGTTGAAAGCATTGCTGCGGTTGCTGATGTTGGCAAATCTGCTTTTGTTTCGCGTGAAGTGGCGAAATCGGATCGTCCAGAATTGACTGCCGCCAAAGTCATCGTTTCTGGTGGCCGTGGTATGGGCTCTGGGGAGGCGTTTAAATTGCTTGAGCCATTGGCGGATAAGCTGGGTGCGGCCATGGGCGCATCGCGCGCTGCGGTTGATGCTGGCTATGTGCCAAATGACTGGCAAGTCGGTCAGACTGGCAAGATCGTGGCTCCTCAGTTGTATATCGCAGTCGGTATCTCAGGTGCGATTCAACATTTGGCTGGTATGAAAGACTCAAAAACCATCGTCGCTATCAATAAAGATCCTGAAGCGCCGATTTTCTCGGTGGCGGATTATGGCATCGTCGGCGATCTGTTTGAGATCGTTCCACAACTGATCGCTGAACTGGGTTAATCGAATGCAAAATGGATGTATACATCCGTTTTGCGACACTTAAGATGTAAATGGGACAGGATAGGCAGGTTTGTCGTGTAGCTGACAGAGTTATCTCTGTGCTTCTGACATGATCCTGTTTATCCTGTCCTTTATTTTTTGGAGTTAAGAATGAGCTACGTCGCCCCTTTAAAAGATATGTTGTTCGTCATGAACGAATTGGCAGGTCTCGCTGCTGTGAATGCCTTACCGGGTTGTGAAGATGCCACGCCGGAAACCGTGGAAGCGGTGTTGGAAGAGAATGCAAAATTTACTGGTGAAGTTGTCGCGCCTCTGAACTGGGCTGGCGATCAGGCACCTAGTTACTGGAAGGATGGCCAGGTATTCACGACCAAGGGCTTCAAAGAAGCCTTTAAAATGTTTGCCGACGCGGGTTGGCAGGGTGTGCAGCATCCGGCTGAATTCGGCGGCCAAGGTTTGCCTAAACTGGTGGCGACACCTTGTATAGAAATGCTGAATTCCGCAAACATCTCGTTCGCCTTGTGCCCATTATTGAGTGATGGTGCAATTGAAGCCTTATTAACGGCCGGTAGTGACGCGCAAAAAGCGATTTACCTGGAGAAGTTAATTTCGGGTAAGTGGACGGGCAGTATGAATCTGACTGAACCACAGGCTGGTTCGGACCTGGCGATGGTGCGTAGCCGCGCGGTGCCTCAGGATGACGGTACATATAAAGTATTCGGCACAAAGATTTTTATTACCTACGGCGAACACGATATGACGGAGAATATCGTTCATCTGGTGTTGGCGCGCACCCCGGATGCGCCGGAAGGCGTGAAGGGTATTTCTCTATTCATCGTTCCTAAATTTTTGGTGAATGCAGATGGTACGCTGGGCGAGCGTAATGACGTGCATTGCGTCTCGATCGAGCATAAGCTTGGCATCAAGGCCAGTCCTACTGCTGTGCTGCAATTCGGTGATAACGGTGGTGCCATCGGTACCCTGGTCGGCCAGGAAAATCGTGGGCTGGAATACATGTTCATCATGATGAATGCAGCGCGTTTTGGCGTCGGTATGCAAGGGATCGGCGTGGCTGAGCGCGCGTATCAAAAAGCTGTTGGCTATGCCAAAGATCGCGTGCAGTCGCGTGACCTGGCTGGCTCTGCCGGTCCTGTGACAATTATTCATCATCCGGATGTACGTCGCATGTTGATGTCTATGCGCGCACAGGTTGAGGGCGCGCGTGCCTTGGCCTATGTCGCGGCCTCATTGAGTGATACGGCTCACCACCACACCGATGATGTGACCCGTAAGCTCAGTCAGGCATCGTATGAGTATTTGGTACCTATCGTTAAAGGCTGGTCGACAGAAATGTCTCTGGATGTCACTTCAACTGGCGTGCAAGTACATGGTGGTATGGGGTTCATTGAAGAGACGGGTGCTGCGCAGCATTATCGCGATGCGAAAATTCTCACGATTTACGAAGGAACTACCGCGATTCAGGCGAACGACCTGGTTGGGCGCAAGACTGCGCGCGATGCCGGTGCTACCGCGAAAACCTTGATCGATCAAGTACGTGCAACCGAGGCGGAGTTGGCGAATAGCTCATCGGCTGATTTGCAGGCAATCGGGCGTCAGCTGGCGGCCGGCTCGGTGGCCATGGAAGATGTCGTTAATTTTGTTGTGAATAACTTCAAAGTCGATATCAAAGCTGTGTTTGCCGGTAGCGTGCCTTATCTGAAATTGGCCGGTTTGGTCTTGGGTGGTTGGCAGATGGCGCGTGCAGCCTTGATTGCGGAGCAGAAGTTGCAAGCGGATGACGGTGATGCTCGCTTCTATAAAGCTAAGATCGCCACCGCGCGGTTCTTTGCCGATCATTTGTTGTCAGCTGCGCATGGCCTGCGTTCCTCTATTGTTGATGGCAGCGCAGGCGTGATGGCGATGAGTGAAGATCAGTTCTGATTGATATAGTGGTTATAGCTTTATGGAAAAGCGGCACAAGGAAATTATTCCTTGTGCCGCTTTTTTTGTAGGTTTGAGGTTTTGGTCAAAAAATATAATTAACCATTAACCATTAACCATTAACCGTATGCACCGCCAGTGTAGAGTAGGTCGAAACTACGGGCCAGAACTGCGATTAGTGCCATCGCACCTAATCCTACAGTTAAAACCAAGCTTAGTGCCAGCGGCCAGCTAGTATCGCTTTGCTGCCCTGAGTTTAGATTATATTTTGCATCCCATTTTTCATCGGCTATCAGTCCTAATACTAAAGCTTCCAGTATGCTTGCTAAAAAAGAAAGTACGAAGGGGCTCATGGTTGCCAGCAACGGTAAATTGAAAAAGTGACGACTTAGTATGAGTGATAATGGCAAACTGGCAAGATGTAGCCAACCCCATTTATCGTTAGCACCAGCCAGGTAAAATCGGTGCACTCCTATGCTGCCAAGGATGGATGCTAGAAATGAAGTGATAGCCTTGTTTTTATGTTTTTTTTGCATTGAGATATTTAAAGTGAATTACCGGCTTAAAGTCTTAAGGGAGTCAATAGTAAATAAACTATGCTCGAAACGAATTTTATAGGATATATAGAAAAGCTATTGTGGTAATGGATCAAAAATACGGTTTAGCTAGTTTGTTTAGGCATTTTTTCATCGCTTGGCATCGATATTGTTCATGAAGTTGTTTTTTTATAGCTGGTTTTCTGTGATCTAGGCTACTAAGTGTCTGAAATTTGTGACTATACTTGCAATCGTAGGATGCGCATGAGGATAGTTCTTGCAGATATAGATGAGAGCACGTTATAATTTACGGCTTTTTCCGTCTTTAGACATTTTTTGGAAATATTATGGTCGTTATTCGTTTGGCTCGTGGTGGTGCAAAAAAGCGCCCTTTTTACAATATCGTTGCAACTGATTCCCGTAATCGTCGCGATGGTCGTTTTATTGAACGTATCGGTTTTTACAACCCGGTAGCAACTGGCAATGCTGAGACAGTACGTGTCGCAGCTGATCGCCTGGCATACTGGCAAGGCGTAGGCGCACAATTGTCGCCAGCTGTTGCTCGTTTGGTTGCTCAGTCTAACAAAGCAGCGGCTTAATAGCTTGTCTGTGATGTTGGCTGGAGGATTAGCTAGCGGTGTGGTAAGTGCAAGTGCTCCTGAAGATTTAGTCTTAGTCGGCTATGTCTCGGGGGCATTTGGTCTTCAAGGGTGGGTAAAAGTTAGGCCTTATTCATCTACCGCAGATGCTGTGTTATCTGCTAAGACTTGGTGGCTGGAAAGTCCACAACAAGCTCAATTGCGCGATGTTCAACGTCTGGAATGTAAAATTCATGGCGAGGATGTGGTCGCGAGACTGAGTGGTGTTGCAGATAGAAATGCCGCTGAAGCTTTAAAAGGTACAACGGTCAAGATTTCCCGTAGTCATTTTCCGGTCTTGCCGGAAGGTGAGTTTTACTGGTTGGATTTGATTGGTCTATCGGTCGAGAATCTGCAAGGTGAAAGCCTGGGCGTGGTTCGCGATTTGATGGACAATGGTGCACATCCGATTTTACGTGTCGCGCAGGCCGATGTTCCCGAGAGTGAACTGGCTAAGCACGAACGTCTGATTCCTTTTGTCGATAATTTCGTCAAAGATGTTGATCAGGCGGCGCGTAAGGTGACTGTTGACTGGGGTTTGGATTATTAGTGAGTTGCTTCGAGGGGTAAGTTTTATGAGATCAGCATGCTATGCAGTTTGATGTCATAACACTGTTCCCAGAAATGTTCACTGCCCTGACTCAGTCCGGCATAACGCGACGTGCGTTCGAGCAAAAAAAGTGTGAGTTGGCTTTGTGGAATCCACGTGATTACACAACTGACAAGCATCGCACCGTGGACGACAGGCCGTATGGCGGTGGTCCAGGTATGGTGATGTTAGGCAAGCCCTTGCAATCAGCTATTTTTGCAGCAAAAGAAAGACAGGCGCAGTTGGGTAATACTCCGCCACGCGTGATTTATCTTTCGCCGCAAGGTGGAGCTCTGACGCATCGTCGTGTGATGGATCTGTCGCAACAATCGGGTTTGGTTTTGCTGTGCGGACGTTACGAAGCAGTAGATCAACGTTTGCTTGATCACTATGTCGATGAAGAAATTAGCTTAGGCGATTTTGTTCTCTCTGGTGGCGAGTTGCCTGCCATGGCTTTGATGGATTCTGTAATACGCCAGTTACCTGGAGTCTTGCATGATGAGGACTCAGCGATACAGGATAGTTTTGTGAATGGTCTGCTCGACTGTCCGCATTACACCCGACCGGAAATCTTTGAAGACTTAAGTGTACCTGCTGTATTGATGGGGGGGAACCATGCTGAAATTGAAAAATGGCGGCGTCAACGTTCTCTTCAGGTCAGTCAGCTAAAGCGCCCGGACCTGATTCATCAGGCTCGTGCCGCCGGTTTGCTAAGTAAGGCCGATGAGAAATTTTTAAGTAGTTTGTAGTAAACATCAAGGTTTTGGCTTTGGTGTAAGAGAGTGAACTTCGGTTCGCATGTTAAACCCCATCCTCTACTGAGCTAGCTCGTATTGGCGTCAGCAAGATGGTATTCGGAGTAATAAAAATGGATTTAATCCAAATATTAGAGGCAGAAGAAATTGCTCGCCTCAACAAAAGCATCCCTGATTTCGCACCTGGCGACACAGTCATCGTTGGCGTTAACGTAGTTGAAGGTACACGCAAGCGTACCCAGGCTTACGAAGGCGTTGTGATTTCCCGTCGTAACCGTGGTTTGAATTCAAACTTCATCGTTCGTAAAGTTTCATCTGGCGAAGGCGTTGAGCGTACATTCCAATTGTATTCTCCGCTGATCGCTTCGATTGAAGTTAAGCGTCGCGGTGACGTTCGTCGCGCTAAGTTGTACTACTTGCGTGAACGTTCAGGCAAATCTGCTCGTATTAAAGAGAAATTGCCAACCCGCAAAACAGCAGCGCCAAAAGCATAGTAATATTTGCTTGGTATGTTGGAAAAAGGGATGCCAATGGCGTCCCTTTTTTATTTTATGCAAACAAATGAAAGTTTACGCGTGAAGCTGGCATTTAATCCGGAACAACTGCCTATTATTTCAGTCGCTGGTGAAGCTGCAGTGCCATCCACGCGGCTCACTGCGGAAGGGGTGCGACAACGCTTTGCGGATGCGCCAGTGTGGTTGCCAGAAGTTACCGACGAATATTTGCTGTCCGCAGTTACTAGCTTTAAACCTGCCTCGGTTCTGATTCCTCTGGTAATGCGCGAACAGGGCTTGACTTTGTTGTTGACGCATAGAGCCGCGCATTTACAAAACCATGCAGGACAGATCAGTTTTCCTGGTGGCCGCTATGAAGAATTCGACAATTCGGCGATAGAAACCGCATTGCGCGAAACGCAAGAGGAAATCGGTCTCGATAGGCGTCATGTCGATGTGATCGGTGTATTGCCCAAATACCGTACCGCAACTGGATATGAGATTACGCCAGTGGTGTCCTTACTTCAGCCACCGTTTGAATTAGTGGCCGATCCCTTAGAGGTTGCATCTATTTTTGAAGTGCCATTGTCATTTTTGATGGATGGGCAGAACCATCAGCGCCGGGTTCTGGTCTTAAATGAAAGCGATAGGCGGATTTTCTATTCTATGCCGTATCAACAGCACTTCATCTGGGGGGCTACCGCAGGCATGTTACGAAATCTTTTTCATCTGTTGCGGAGTTAATTGCTCAATATGACCGCAGTATCCGGGAAACACTTGACGAACAGGCTTCATAATCTTGGCAAATCAGTTTACACTTGCCGCAGATACAAAACCATTTCAAGCTGGCAACGATTGAACACGACGACATCATGACTTTTATCTCTATACTTTGCGCTCTGCTGATTGAACAATTGAAACCTTTGCGGGTGGACAATCCTGTCTATTTGCTGATTCAGAATTTGGCGGCAAAGATAGAGGGCTGGTGCAATGCCGGTAAAGAATCGGATGGTCGCATGGGATGGTGGATCTTGGTTGCCTTGCTGACGGTGCCAACTGCCTTAATCTATTGGATCTGCGTACGTATCAATCCGATTGCTGCGTTAGTCTGGAACGTACTGATCGTTTACATGACACTGGGATTTCGACGTTACAGTCATTACTTCACCTCGATACAGCAGGCACTTAGTGCTGGCGATGAGGCCGCCGCCAGAGTATTTTTGGCGGAGTGGACCAATATGGATACCACCGGTATGGACGTGTCGGAAATTTCTCGTTTGACCGTGGAGCGCGCTCTGGTTGGTTCGCATCGCAATGTATTTGGCGTGTTTTTTTGGTTCCTGATGCCAGTTGGCCCAGCGTGCGCGGTGATGTACCGTGTTGCCGAATTTTTGTCCAGAGAGTGGAACGAGCCTGAGCACATGCAAAACGAGGCCTTTGGTGCTTATGCCAATAAGATATTTTTCTATATCGATTGGATACCGGCACGTTTAACCGCAGTGGCGTTTGCCGTGGTCGGGAATTTTGAAGATGCGGTCTATTCATGGCGTAATTATGCCGATCGCTGGCCGAATGAATTGATCGGCATTATTTTGTCTGCCGGCGGCGGGGCATTAGGGGTGCGTTTAGGTGAGCCAGAAACTAAGGCGCTACGCTTATCTGTAGATGCCAGCGCGGTCGACGTGGATAGTCTAGATTTAGAAAGCCAACCCGGTGTCGAGGCCTCACCGCGCTCTTTGCAAAGCGTGGTTGGTCTAGTCTGGCGTGCCTTGCTATTGTGGATGTTACTCTTGCTCTTGCTGGTGTTTTTTCGCATGGCCGTGATGTAAGTCTCAATTCGGTCTCGGGGAGGAGTTTTAGTCCTCCTTTTTCGCTACATACGATGACTCAGGCCAATTTACGTAGTGTATGGTTACTTGAATCAATCAATGCTGCTTAGCATTGTCTACGCAATTCTTTGAACCGCTAATACGTCGTTGCCGGATTAAATTCTGCTTTAGTTAGCGTCGTAACCCATCAATTAATGTGAGATCGAAAGTGCTCGTGCTCCTGTTTTTCAGGATATCTGGTAAACAGGCAATGGCGCTGAAGTTTCTTTTGTCGTTTTTTGCGAATAAGTATTGTTAAGAATTCAATGTTAGCTTACATTTAAGATAATAGTGAATATAACAATTATTTCGTATGCTTAAAGAAATCACCGAAAATCTCTGGCATCTCGAACATCACTTCACGTTAAGAGGTGTACCACTTTCTTCCCGCATGACAGTAATACGGCTTAGCGATGGTCGGCTTTGCCTGCATTCTCCAGTGCCTATCAGTAGCGCTGTTCAACAAAACATAAACCAATTGGGTATTGTTCGTTTTATCCTTGCACCAAGTAAAAAGCATCATAAATTTGTGGCTGAGTGTGCTGCGCTTTTTCCGGATGCCGAAATCTTTGGCGCGCCAGGTCTGATGCAGAAGTGCGCGGACATCGTGGGCTTGCAGGAAATTCCCAGCCACAAGAATCCACCTTGGTGGCCAGAGTTAGAGTGTTTTCTGTTTAATGGTATTCCTTCCATGAACGAGATGGTCTGGTTTCATCGCGGCTCCGCTACCTTAGTTTTATCGGATCTGTGTCAATGGTGGCGTGGTGAGCTTCCGTTTCTGGCAAGCTGCTTTGCCAGCTTTAATGGGGTAAGTAAGCAAATGGCAGTGCCAAATACTGTGCAATTGCGTATTCACGATCATTCTGCCGCACGCCTTAGCGCTGAACGTATTCTTCAATGGCCTTTCACTCGTGTGATTACCGCCCACAACGTGATCATTGAAGAGCATGCTTTCCGTAAGGTGGCACAGGCACTGGGCAGTTTTAGACGGAATTAAACGTTGTGTATGGAGTCGTACAGTGCGAATCTGACGTCGCATAAGTTCTGATAATTTAAAAATGGCATACGCCGCTTGCGCAATCCCCATGCGGGTTTCAAGCCAGATGCCGCCAACCGGCGCATAGCTGCTGCGTGTTGGCGTACCGATAATGATGTCTGATAAGATCTCCATGAAATGATCGTCTGCAATAAACAGTTAACGGAGTGCTCAATGCTAGGAAGGGTGATAAGTGCGGGATCCGGTGCATGTGTAAGACCATTCGTGCGGCTAAAAGATGCCCTGGCGTGGCGCTGGCAACATCTGTCTCGCCTAAGTTCCTATCAGCTTACTTACTGGCACCGGCGCAGACTACGTAATACGGTTTTTATCGGTGTTACCGGTAGTGCGGGCAAGACCACCACCAAGGATTTGATCGCGAGTATTTTGCAAGTGCATCTACTACGTGGCACAAAAAATCCCGACTCTTTGAATTTTCCCGAAGATATGGTAAAAGTCTTGCTGGCCACCAGTAAACGCGATGCCTATTGCGTTATGGAGATCTCCGCGCATGCAGGGCCGGGTATGCTTGATTTGCCGTTGGCTCTGCTTAAGCCTCAGCTTGCGGTCGTCACCAATATCGGTTCCGATCACCTGACTGCCTATCATAGTCGCCAGGGCATTGCCGACGAGAAGGCTCGCTTAGTACGTGCCCTGCCAGCTGATGGGGTTGCCATCTTAAACGCCGATGATCCCCTGGTCTGGGCCATGCACAGTCAGTTTTCCGGACGCTGTCTTAGCTTTGGCGAGAGTGAGGATGCCATGCTTAGAGGTGACACGATCAGCTCGGTGTGGCCAGCCCGACTTACCCTGAATGCGACATGGCAAGGTCAGACCGTGCAGGTGAAAACCCAGCTCTGTGGCAGCCATTGGGCGCCTGCCGTGTTAGCCGCTCTCGCCTGCGGTGTCGCCCTCGGAGCGCCCTTGCAACTGGCGGCCGAGGCGCTAGAGCTGACTGAGCCCTTCGAAGGACGGATGGCGCCAGTGCAGATCAACGGAATACATTTTATTCGCGATGATTGGAAGGCACCGCTCTCCACGGTCGCCCCGGCTTTTGACTTCATGCGCACGGCGCATGCGGCGCGCAAGATTATCGTGATTGGAACGATCTCTGATTACACCGGTGATTCGAGCAAGCGTTACGTAGAAATCGCAAAAGCGGCGTTGGCAATCGCTGCCTGTGTAGTTTTTGTCGGTCCGCGTGCCTCGGCCGCCTTACGCGCCAAGAGTGGTGCCGACGATGCCTTGTATGCGTTTCCGTCCTTACGCGACGCAGCGACGTTCTTGCGCGGCTATTTACAAGCGGATGATCTGGTCCTGCTGAAGGGCTCGCATAAAGCGGATCACATGCAAAGGCTGATAATCGCATTACAAACAGAGTTGCTTTGCTGGCGTGCTGATTGCGGTTATATGCGCTCATGTCAAAGCTGCCAATATCTGCAAGTGCCATCCGGGCCTAAGGCTGCGCCTGAGAATGTGCCTATCGTGACTGCCAAACTGCAAGAGTTCGCTTCCGACTCTGTGCCACAGATCCAAAGCGAGCCGGACATGGGTGTAGTGAGCGTTATAGGATTAGGAAATCCACAGCTAAATTTGGCCGATACGCCACACAATGTTGGGTATCGCGCTCTGGAATGGCTGGCGCAGCAGCGCGGTTGGGAATGGCAAGCCGGATCGGCGCAGACGCTCATTGCTAACGGTGAGGTGCAAGGCTTGCCGGTTCGTCTCATCAAGCTTGCCTGTCCTATGAATGAAGTGGGGCCTTTACTGTGCGCATGGAGCGCAGGTCGAGATTTCGCAGTGGCGCGCAGCATCATCGTGCACGATGATCTGGATTTACCCTTTGCCCAAGTAAGGGCAAAATTGCGCGGCGGAGATGGTGGCCACCGTGGGGTGCGCTCTATCTTGCAAAGTTTTCAGGACGATCGTTTTTTGAGAGTGAAAATTGGGGTCGGGCAGCCGGATCAATATATGCCACTGGCCGATTTTGTACTGACACCGTTTTCGCAAGCGCAACAGCAGCAAATACTTGCAGCACATGCGGCAGCGGCGGATCGGGTACTAGAGTTGATACGCAATTTGAGCACCGCTCAAGCAAAAAATGTAAAGGGAACGTAAATGGCGCAGGGTATTTTCAGTTTAGCTAAAACCGTGTTGCTTACGAACCTAAAGCGCGTGCAGCAAGCAGTGCATTGGCGCACGCGCACGGTCTATGAGTATGGCTTGCATAGTCTGACCCGTTGGCACCGCAAGCAACTTAACCATACCATTTTTGTCGGGATCACCGGTAGCGCCGGTAAAACCACCACCAAGGACTTGATTGCAGGCATTCTGACAAGTCATTTTTCCGATGGCAATCAGACCTCCGGCACCCTCAATACTTCCGAATATACGCCTGCGACCATTTTGGGAACCCGGCGCTCTGATGCATTTTGTGTGGTCGAGATTTCCGGTCACCGGCCGCGAGAAATGGATCTTCCTTTGTCGCTGGTGCGGCCCACAGTCGGCGTGGTGACGAATATCGGTTTTGACCACATCTCGGCATTCAAAACGCGCGAGGCGATCGCTTTAGAAAAGAGTAAGCTGATCCGTGGATTGGGAGTTGATGGGATCGCAGTCTTGAACGCCGATGATGCTTTGGTGATGCAGATGGCTGAGCATTGCGTGGGACGGGTGGTGAGCTTCGGTGTCAGCGCTAGCGCGACGCTCAGAGCCGAACAAATACAGTCGGTCTGGCCAGCACGACTCTCGCTCAAGGTCATTTGGGAAGGCGAAACCGTCACAGTGCATACGCAATTGTGCGGTAAGCATTGGGCACCCGCAGTGTTGGCTGCACTCGCCACTGGGCTTGCCTTGGGTGTGCCTTTGGCTGTGGCAGTCGCGGCAATCGCGGCGGTCTCCCCGTTTGAGGGACGCATGCAGCCAGTGCAGGTTAACGACATCACTTTTATCCGGGATGATTGGAAGGCACCATTTTCTAGCATCGCACCGGCCTGTGATTTTATGCGTGAGGCAAAGGCTGCGCGAAAAATTATCGTGATAGGTACTATTTCAGATTATTTTGGAGATCGTGGCCCACGCTATTTGGAAGCTGCCAGGCTAAGTTTGGCCAGTGCTGACTGCATCATTTTTGTCGGTTCAAATTCATCTGCTGCTTTACGCGCTAAAAAATCGTCTGCGGATAAACTGTTTGCCTTTCCGACCATTCAGGATGCAGAAAATTACCTGGCTACCTATTTAATGGCTGGCGATTTGGTTTTATTAAAAGGGTCAGCCAAGGCAGATCATTTGCAGCGCTTACTACTTGCGCGCACGTCGACGGTGCAATGTTGGCGTTCCGACTGTCATCTGAATCAGTTTTGCCTAGACTGCGGTGCCTTGTACCGCTCGGCGCAAGCGCCGACAAAGCAGGTGTCAGATGCTAGTTCAATGCTAGATTCAGAGAGTGAAAAAATATCGCAATTGACAAGCTCAACTTGGGAAAACACGCCAATCAGCAGCGCCACCAGGATAGTGTTAGGTTTAGGTAATCCCGATCTGAGTCTGCTCGATACGCCACATAATGTCGGTTACCGTGCGCTGGATGTCTTGGCACTAGAGTTGGGGCGCGAATGGCAATCCGGGCCAGATGCTGAAGGGCTAGCCAGTTTTATGTTCGGTGAGTTTCATGGCACGCCAGTCTGTCTATTGAAAATAGCCTGTCCTATGAACCTGATTGGTCCGCATCTCCTCAAACTTTCCGGCGAGCTTGGCTTTCATCCCGTTCAATGCATCTTGCTGCACGATGATCTTGATCTGCCCTTTGGTGTTACACGTATGCGCTTGCGCGGCAGCGATGGTGGGCATAAAGGTGTGCGATCGATACTTCAGGCGTTTCAAGATGATCAATTTTGTCGAGTCAAAATCGGTATTGGCAAAGGGCAGCCGGGTCAGACAGTGGCCGACTATGTATTGACAGCATTTCCTTCCGATCAACAGGCGCAGGTAGCGCAACTCAATCGTGACGCGGCCGATAAAGTGATCGAATTACTACAGAAATAAGACTTAAGGGAAATTGTTCCCGTAAGAAAAGCCCAGCAATTCTCGGGTAGTTTTGTGTAAATACCTAAAAAGCCACTTCAAAGTTTAACCGTAAGCACAGCGCCATCCCCGTTGCCTTTACTAAACGTCAATATGCACTATAGTAACTAAGGTGGATTTGTCGTTTTTCGTGTTTAGCATAAAAAATATTTTGGCTTAGAAGGACACAACATTTACAGGGATGAAAACGGGTAAATAAGCGCATCAAACCGTGGAAAATCTAGAATAAAGGAGATTTATGTTCAGTTTTTAAATTTTTCTTCTAAATTTTGTAGGCGAAAGGCTAAGCTATTTTTGTATTTAGTGGCAGTGCTTAAGGCGCAGCAATAGCATATCTGCGATCGGGTTTTGTATCGAGTCTTCTATAAGATATAATACCCATGTTGTTTGAAAGCTTGGCGCAAGGTTTATCGACCATAATGGTTGCCAAGTTAGTCTTTTCCCGAAGTGAGAGCACGCCGATCACATGGCCGATTCCATCAAAAACAATTCTTTACCGAAGCGCGAGTTTTTCATTCACGGTCTGACCAGTGATGGCAAACAATTTCGTCCCAGCGATTGGGCCGAGCGTCTGTGCGGTGCCATGTCTTGTTTTCGTCCAGATGCCGGCCGCAACGCCCACTTGATGTACTCACCGTATGTCAGGCCTATTTTGCTCAACGGGGTACGCTCGGTGGTCGTCAACGAGGCGATCCGCGAAATCGAGCCTTTGGCTTATCATTTTGTCTTAAGTTTTGCTAAAGATAATGATCTGCAAATCATCGATGCCTGCCTATTACCCGATCCAGCCGAAAAGCCGCTCGCAAAATAATTATTTATAGGACTTACGCAAAATTGTTCCCGCTAGGCGTACCGCCGAAGACAGTACGCGAGTACGACAAGGCGGATACAACGACGCTGGGGCGGTTTTGCGTAAGTCCTAATTCATTAGTATTCAGCTGTAAACGCTTGCATGACTTGCTGCCTTAGCCAGCAGTTGGCCGGGTCATTCTCTACATTCTGATGCCAATACAAATACACATCCCAAGATGGCATAGGTAGCGGTAAGGGCAAAATCTGATTGCCAAATTGCTCATTGGCGATACGTGCATAGCCTTCCGGCATGGTCAACAGCATATCGGTTTGGCTTATCACTCTGCAAGCGGCAAAATAATGCTGACAGCGCAAGCGTATGCGACGTTGCAAACCTAAGCGACTTAACTCAAAATCTTCTAATCCCATGCCCTTGCGGCGTGAACTGGCCAGCACGTGTTCGGCGTTCAGGTAGGTATCTAAATCGAGCTTGCCCTGAATCTGTGGATGGTCGCGCCGCACCAACACCACCGTATCGTCCTGCTTCATCTTTTGGCGGCGTATCTCATGTGGCAGCGGCAGCAACATGTCTATCGCCAGATCGAGCGTGCCAGCCGCCAGTTCACTCAGTAATTCACGTCTTTCAACCTGGATCGCGGCTAGATTTACCAGCGGTGCTTGCCCGCAGATGTTGTGCAGTAGCGGCGGCAGCACGGTAGATTCCAGTACATCACGCAGCGCCAGATTAAATTGATTAGTGGCCGACAGGGCATCGAATTTCCCGGCGTCGCTTAGCGTAACCTCGAGTCCGCGCAATGCCTGGCGTACTGGTTCTATGATATTGCGTGCCAGCGGAGTCGACACCATGGCATGACCTTGCCTGACGAACAGGGCATCGTCAAAGACCAAGCGCAGGCGCGCCAGCGCATGGCTGATGGCTGGTTGGGTCAGATGCAGCTTTTGGCTGGCACGCGTGACGCTGCCTTCGCTGTAAATTGCTTCAAACACCGTGAACAGATTCAGATCGACTTTAGATATATGCATGAAATTAATTAAGTTTAATAATAACTATTCATTTGATCAATTATAGCCTGCGCTTTACACTTGCCTCATTGATGATTTTCAGAGATTAAAAAAATGGCGCAAATTTACCTGGTCCGGCACGGTCAAGCTTCTTTCGGCAGCCAAAATTATGATCAGCTGTCCGATCGTGGTGTCGAACAAGCCGAAATTCTCGGGCGCTGGTGGGCGGCACGCGATTTAAGCTCCACCCGTATTGTCAGCGGTAAAATGCAACGCCATCTGCAAACCGCCCGTGCCTGCATTGCGCAGTTGCAGGGCGTACCAGAGACGCAGTTGAACAGCGACGATTGGCATAGCGATTTTGGCTTCAATGAATACAATCACCACGAGGTGTTGGCCAGGCATGTGCCAGAGTTTGACGATCCGGCAAAAGTGAAACACTTTTTAATGAATACGCCAGACGGCAAGTCGGCCTTTCAAGAGATTTTTTCGCAGGCGATCGCACGCTGGATGTCGGCTAGTTTTGATCACGAATACGCCGAAACCTGGCCTAGTTTTCGGCAGCGCTGTGTGGATGCTTTGCAGCGTCAGATTCAGCATGCCGACCCCGCCAGAAATATCCTCATCTTCACTTCAGGCGGCACCATTTCTGCGCTGTGCCAGCATGTCTTGGGTTTTCCGGATGCGCGTTTTGCCGAGCTCAATTGGTCTTTGGTGAATAGTGGGGTAACCCGCCTGCACTTGCAGCCAGCCCTGTCAGCAGAACAGCCTGCCAAATTGGCCTTGGCCTATTTGAATAATTTTTCGCACCTGGAACAACTCAATCGTTCCGAGCTTATTTCTTACGTGTAGATTTTTTCGTTTTTTCACTGTTCGATTCTTTTACCAGATTAGGAGCACCACATGGATTTTCAGTACAGCCCTAAAGTACTCGCCTTGCGCGCACGTTTGATCGCTTTCATGGATGAACATATCTATCCGAATGAACCGGTATTTTTTGCCGAAATCGAAGCCAATCGCAAGGCTGGAAACGCCTGGATACCGACCAAGATCGTCGAAGAACTCAAGGCCAAAGCGCGCGCCGCCGATCTGTGGAATTTGTTCCTACCCGAGTCAAAACTCGGTGCTGGCCTGACTAATCTTGAATACGCACCGCTCTGCGAAATCATGGGGCGCTCGCTGTGGTCGGCCGAAGTATTTAACTGCTCCGCCCCAGATACCGGGAATATGGAAGTGTTTGCCCGCTACGCCACGCCAGCGTTACAAGAACAATGGCTCAAGCCCTTATTAAATGGCGAGATACGCTCTTGCTTTGCCATGACCGAACCCGAGGTTGCCTCTTCAGACGCCACCAATATCGAAGCCTCGATAGTGCGCGATGGCGACGAATATATCGTCAACGGGCGCAAATGGTGGTCTTCCGGTGCCAATGATCCACGCTGTAAAGTGTTTATTTTCATGGGCAAGAGCGACCCGCAAAATGCCAATCGCCATCAGCAACAATCGATGATCGTGGTGCCACGTGATACTAAGGGTGTCACTATCTTGCGCCATTTGCCGGTGTTCGGTTACGACGATGCGCCGCATGGCCATGGTGAAGTGCTGTTTGAGAATGTAAGGGTGCCGGCATCGAATATTTTACTCGGCGAGGGCCGTGGTTTTGAAATCGCGCAGGGACGTCTGGGACCTGGACGCATCCATCACTGCATGCGCCTGATCGGTCTGGCCGAAAAAGCGCTGGAAGATATGTGCAAGCGCTCGCTCAGTCGGGTCGCTTTTGGCAAGCCGGTGGCCGAGCAGGGTGTCACCTTAGAGCGTATCGCTAATGCACGCATCTTGATTGATCAGACCCGCTTTTTGGTGCTGAACGCGGCGCAGATGATGGACACGGTAGGCAATAAAGCCGCCGCCAAAGAGATCGCCATGATCAAGGTGGCTGCACCGACTATGGCATGCACCGTGATCGACTGGGCGATACAGGCGCATGGCGGAGCCGGTGTCTCTAACGATTTTGGCCTGGCGTATGCCTATGCACAGGCGCGCACCTTGCGCCTGGCAGATGGCCCGGACGAAGTGCATCGCAATCAGATCGGCAAGATGGAGCTGAAAAAATATAAATCGCAGACGCATTAAGTCGTGACCACAGGGGCAGCAGGAGCCGCGCCTGTGGTTTCTGATCGCACAAGCGCCAACTGAAATCGCTACCAGGCCAGTGCGCATATCCTGTGCGGCTTGCAGGCCAGGTATGTCTGGTAAGCCGCATGGAATATGCGCGCTGGCCGGGTCTGTTTTTAATAGGACTTACGCAAAACGACCCCAGCGTCGATGTATCCGCCCTATCGTACATTGGGTACTAAAGTAAGTCTTCGGCGGTACGGTGTAGTCGGGATTTCAGACAATATATTGTCTGCCGACGTAACGGGCATCCCCTACCAGGGATGCTTCCCCCAGCACCAAAGGTTTTACGCCTCACTGGAACAATTTTGCGTAAGTCCTATTGAATAATCAAGGTTTGACAAAACGCCTGGCAAGTTTCTACAATGGCGGCGCTATCATCCACGCCCAGAGGCTGCGCCATCGACCATTCCACTCCCATTATTTTGCAGCTGACCGAGCTAGAGTTTGCTTATCCAGAGCGTCCGCTTTTCAAGGATTTTTCCGCCAGCATCCCAGCCGGCGTGAGCCTGATACGCGGCGGCGATGGTGTCGGTAAAAGTAGTCTGCTGCGTCTGCTGGCGGGCGAATTGCCAGCCCAGCGCGGGCAACTTATTCTCAAGGATATAGCGCTGGAGCAGCAGCCCGAACTCTATCGGCAACAGCTGTTTTACGGCTATCCACAAGCGCTAGCCGCGGCGCACGATCAATGCAGTCCAGACGCCTATTTCACCAGCGTGGCGGCGCGCTATCCTCAGTTTGATAGCGCCTATCTGGCCGAGCTGATAGCTGAGCTGGGCTTGAGCCCGCATATGGGCAAGACCCTGTACATGCTATCGACCGGCGTCAAGCGCAAAGTCTGGCTGGCCGCCGCCTTCGCCTCCGGAGCGGCGCTCACTTTGCTCGACGATCCTTTTGCCGCGCTGGATCAAACTGCTATCCGCGCCGTGCTGCAAATCCTAAACAGCTTTTCCAGCCAAACCCTGCGCGCCATCGTCTACAGCCATTACGAGCAAGCGGCCGGATTGTCATTGGCCAGCGTGATCGATCTTGGCGATTAAAAGTGGAGATCGAACAAGGTATAAAACAAGGTATTAAACAAGGTATGCTCTAACGCGCATATTCCATGCGGGTTTACAGAACATCGTGCCTGTAGCCAGCATGGGATATGCGCGTTGGCGCAGGGGGGCTAAAAATTCTGGTGGCAGTAAGGTAGGGAGGGTGCAAGCCGCATTGTTTTACGAAAATTCATAATGAATGAAATTGGGAAAACCAATGCTCTTTTTTGAGACTTTATTGCATCTGTCGGCATGGCGTTCACCCGTCTTACACGTCTAATTGCCGACAAGTTTAAATACTTTTGACGGTCGAAAAAAACAGCACAGTGCAGCGAGTAATATAAACTGAGCCTCCACCTTTAAGGACACTGTAGAGTTTTCTGACACGTTTATAGAGAGAGGTACTGACTTACACCAATCCATAGAAACTTGAATTGTATGGCTGCCAGAGCTAACACTAAATTTCTCGGTTTTTCTAGAGCTAATGCTCCCGATATTCACACCATCGATGCTTACTTTAAGCGCGCGCGCAAAGCCAAAATAGGCCCAGGGACGCACTATTGTTACTTCAGACATTCTCTACTTCCTTTTTATCGATCTGCTGGGCTTAGCTTAGATTGCCATTTTTAAACAGTATTAAATGCCGAGAAACAGCAATATAAACTATTTTCATTCTACCAATAAAATTGACAGCTTCACAAATATTTTGCAGCAATGTTTTTTGTCTGAATCGAAGTATCCCCTGAAGCCCTAACGCCAAAAAAGAATTTCTGATGGAATATTCCATTCATGTTATTTTGCTTATAATTGTTTAATGTCATCTGCCTGAGACTTTGCTGAGCGATACTGGGAATTGGTCAGCGCACAACGGTCATAAGGTCTCACATTTTTTTGGAATTTTCTATGCTACTTGGTCATTTGCAGCACACCACACTTGCGCTGCCCGCGGCGCTGGAACAGGGCTTGGCGTATTTGCGCACTACCGATTTTAGTCAGATGACGGCTGGTAAGTATCCTATAGCTGGTGAGAATATGTTCGCGCTGGTGCAAGACCCTGTGACGCAAGCCTGGGACACCGGCCTGCCTGAGTTTCATGCGCGCTATCTGGATATTCAGTGTCTGTTGGAGGGCGAAGAGGCTATTGGTTATGCGCCTGCCGATAGCAGTTTGGCGAAGATCACCGATCACTTGGCCGAGCGCGATATTGCCTTTGTGGCGCAGCAAGCCGGCGAGACGCGGCTGCTGATGCGGCCAGGTATGTATGCCATTTTCTTCCCTGGTGAATTGCACCGGCCTTGCCGCGCAGCGGGCTTACCGATGCAGATTAAAAAAGTTGTCATCAAGATTTCGGCTGAGCTCTTGCAGTCTTAATCTTCCACTGAATTATTTTTCCGTATTATTTTTCATAATTATTTTTTCGACTTAAGCACTTTCATTTTTTGGAGTCCTCTCATGAAAAAACTACTCAGTATCGCCATCCTCGCCGCTACTTTGTCTGGCTGCGGCTATAACTCTTTGCAATCGCAAGATGAGGCGGTCAACGCGGCCTGGTCCGAGGTCTTGAATCAATACCAGCGCCGCGCCGATCTGGTGCCCAATCTGGTGAACGTGGTCAAGGGCTATGCCAAGCATGAAGAGGAAGTTTTGTTGGGCGTGACCGAAGCGCGCGCCAAGGTCGGCAGCATGCAGATCACGCCCGAGTTAGCGAAAGACGAAGTGGCCTTGAAAAAATTTCAGGAAGCGCAAGCCGGCATGACATCGGCGCTGTCGCGCTTGATGGTAGTGGCGGAGAAATATCCTGATCTGAAAGCGAATGAGAATTTCCGTGATCTGTCGGCGCAGTTAGAAGGCACAGAAAACCGCATCACGGTCTCGCGCAACCGCTACATCAAGGAAGTGCAAAGCTTTAATACCACGGCACGCTCTTTTCCGACTAACTTGACGGCCAAAATGTTCGGTCTCAACGTTAAGCCTAACTTTAGCGTAGAGAATGAAAAGGCGATTTCTGCGGCACCGAAAGTCGATTTTAATACCGAGAAAAAATAATGCGTCTGCGCGTGTTTGCTCGTTTTTTCGCTAGCTTGCTGGCGCTGCTGGTGTTGCTTGTGGGCTGTGCCGTGAGTGCCAGCGCGCAGGCCGACATCATCGCGGTGCCGCCACTGAGTCAGCGCGTCACTGATCTGACGCAGACCTTAAGTAGCGAACAAATCGGCGCATTGACTACGCAATTGGCTAGTCTGGAGCAAGCCAAGGGCAGCCAACTGGCGGTGCTGATCGTACCCACCACAGGCGACGAGAGCATAGAGCAATTCGGCATACGCGTGGTCGACCTCTGGAAGCTGGGGCGCAAAGGCGTGGATGACGGCGTCCTCTTGCTGGTGGCAAAAAACGACAGAACCGTTCGGATAGAAGTAGGGCGCGGGCTGGAAGGTGCTTTACCCGATGTCACGGCGTTTCGCATCATCCGTGAATTCATTGTTCCGGCTTTTAGTCAGAACGATTTTTCCGGTGGTATCAAGCTCGGTGTAGAAAAAATCAGCAGCGTCATCCAGGGCGAAGCTTTGCCTGCACCGAAAGCCAGTGCCCAGTATGGTACGCGTGGCGCGCAAAGCGGCCTGGAAGAATTTAAGGTACTTGGTTTTCATCCGCTCACTTTGGGCTTGATGCTGTTGGGTGGTTTCATCCTGAGCCAAGTCGCGGGCAACTGGGTGGGGCGTGGCGGTGTCACTGCTGCCGCTGCAGCGGCGGCCTTAGCGACCGGCACGCCGATTTGGCTGGCGCTGGCCTTCGGTGGTGGCATGGCGATCTTGCTGACGATAGTCTCTAGCCGCATCTTTCTGGAAATTCTTAGTCTGTTGATACAAATACGAGGCGGCGGTGGTGGAGGCGGAGGCGGCGGATTTGGCGGCGGTGGTGGTGGTTTTGGTGGCGGTGGCGCCTCGGGAAAATGGTAATGACGCACAAGCACATGACAACGAGTACTCAAACCAGCACGGCAGCTAACACCGCATTTGGGAATCGCTGCGCACGCTATTTTCAGCACCTTAAACCGCATGCCTATCGCTCTCATTTCGATGCAGCGCGCAAGGCCGAGCTTGGGGCACTGATCCAGGCAGCCGAATGCGGTCACCGCGGCGAGATCCGCTTAGTGGTCGAAGCCAAGTTGCCGCTGCGTCTGATTATGCAAAAATGCCGCACCCGCCAGCGCGCGCTAAGCTGGTTCTCGGATCTGCGGGTCTGGGATACCGAAGGTAATACCGGCATCCTCTTGTATCTGCTGTTGGCAGAAAATACGCTGGAGATCGTTGCCGACCGCGGCATCGCCGGGAAAGTCCCGCAAGCACAATGGGACGCCATCTGCCAGCAACTACAGCAAGAACTGGCCGCCGGCCAAGTGCAGCAAGGCATCAAGAGCGCCATCACGCAATTGGGGCAATTGCTGATACAGCATTTTCCTATCGCAGCGGGTGCGGCGAATCCGAATGAGCTCTGTGATGAACCGGTGATAATCGTTTAAGCCTGGCACAACCCAGTGGCACGATAAAAAAATCAAAATTTAAAAATCAAGGCGCATATTCCATGCGCCTTACCAGCCCATTTCGTGCTGCAGGGCGCATGGGGATTGCGCATTCATTTTCGGCGAGACTTGATACCAAACGCCAGACAAATCAGTGTGATAAATAAGCTGGCAAAAAAAAGGATTGCAGCGAGATATGGCTGTCGGCATCTTAGTGAAGTAGCTAAAAGTGAAAACTTGCCGTTGCAGGCCAAAAATGCCAGATCGGTCGAGGAAAAAATCCAAAACAACGCATACATTGCTAACAGAGTGAAACAGGCTGCACTGAATAAATAAACTCTGCTGTTGCGTGTTTTATTTTTCATTCGACGGCGATACACTTCTCGCCCAAAGCAAAACTAGCCTTGTGTATCAGACCGTCGAGCACCTCATAAATACACAGCATTTCTATACTGCCTTTGCCTTCGGGGAAATTGCGTGTGATCAGTTCCAGATCGACGATGATATTGCCCATCACGCTACGGTTCAGCAGTCTGGCGTGCAGATCGGGTTCGCTAAAGCGGCTGCTGATGCGCGCGCGCATGTCGGCGTGGCCGCTGGCTAGTAAGTCGCCGTGCAGCGTGTATTGCCGCGCATCGGCGGCGTAGCACGCCAGCCAGCCGTCTAGATCCTTGGCGTTATACATATCGAGCTGATGTTGTATCAGTGCGGCGGGCGTAAAGGTTTTGCTCATAGTGTCAGGCTCTCGCGTCAAACTTGATTTTCTATCTGCAGCGTATAGCTGCCGCCATGTTCACCGGCCTTGGCGATGATATTGCCCTGACCCCGGATGCCGGAAAAATCGCCGGTGCCGCTGTTGGCGACGATAGTCAAGCTTCCGCCCACGCCTGCTGTGGGCGAGTAGACGCCCTCGTGTTTGAGGACAAAGCTGCCTTGTAAATTCCCTAGCTTGGCGACGACGCGCTCATATCCGCTAAACAGCACATCATCAGCTGGCGTAATCGGGTAGACAAATAGATATTCTAAAGTGCCCAGCCCGTCTAATGCGCCGCTGAAAGTATTGGCGATACTGGCGCGACTTAGTTTGCCTGCCTCTGGCATTTCGTGGAAAGCGGTTTCTGACCAACTTGTGACGCTGAATTGCCAGACTATTTTTTGTGGGAGTGACATAGCGGTTTCCTTAAGGTCTAAGCTGGGCCACAGAGCTCAGCTGGGAATTGTTTTTTTGAGTAGAGAGTGTAGCGTATTTTAGCGAGAAAATATCGCAGGAAACGCTTCGCACATCATCCCCAATTGCACAAAAAGACCAAGCTAAAATCTTCGAAAAAAAACTGTGAAGTGGCAAGCCGCGCGCGGTGTCGGTATTGCAGGGGAGGGGTGCGGTGCAGCAATGCCATGCATTCCAGAAATACGTCTTTAGGATTTTCAAATCATCTGCGCAATATCCATGCGCCTTTCCAGAGCATATTGGCCTGTAAGGCGCATGGATACTGCGCACTTGATTTTTATAAGTTCCCTTTTACAAACCCAGCTCACTTAGACCCGGATGATCATCCGGCCTGCGTCCTTGCGGCCAATGGAATTTGCGTTCGGCTTCGTTGATAGGCAGATCGTTGATACTGGCGAATCGTTTTTGCATCAAGCCGTTTTCGTCGAACTCCCAATTCTCGTTGCCGTAAGAGCGCGTCCAATTACCGTCTAGATCTTTCGACTCGTAAGCAAAGCGCACCGCGATCCGATTGCCCTCGTAGGCCCAGAGCTCCTTGATCAGGCGGTACTCAGTTTCCTGGGCCCATTTGCGGGTCAGAAATTCTACAATTTGATCATGCCCGCGTGGGAACTCAGCGCGGTTGCGCCAAATACTGTCTACCGTGTAGGCCAGCGCTACCTTGGCTGGGTCGCGGTTGTTCCAGCCATCTTCGGCCAGACGTACTTTTTGCAGGGCCGTTTCGCGGGTGAATGGCGGGAACGGCGGACGTGGCGGATGTGGCGGATTTTCTTTGCTCATATTGGCTCCATGTGGTGTGGTGGGGAGGTCTATAAATCTAACACTAATTCTTGTGACTTGGCGCGTGAGACGCAGATGCACATAGCATGCTTTTTCTCTTGGTCACTGAGTACTGCATCGCGGTGTTCTGGCTCGCCGCCCAGCACCTTGACCGTGCAAGTGCCGCAATTGCCGACCTCGCATTCGGCAAAGGCTGGCACGCCGGCCGCACGGACTGCGTCGAGTACGCTTTGATCATGTTTGACCATGATCACTTTTTTGCTGCGTCTGAGTTCTACCCGGATTTCCTGGTCTTGTGCCGAGTGCAGCGCGACAAAGCGTTCATAGCGTAGCCGTTGTTGATCTATGCCTGCCGCCTTGGCGCTTGCCAGTACCGCCGCGATTAAGTTCTCAGGGCCGCAGACGTAAAACAGCGCGTCGGCAGGGGCCTCTCGCATCAGCTGATCTAGGTCTAAGCGCACTCCTTGATCGCCAGGGTACACGTGCATGTTTTGCCCCAGTTCACGCTGCAGCCGATCGCGATACGCCATCTGGGCTATGCTGCGCCCGGCGTAATGCAGACTCAGAGTACGCGCTTGCGCTTTTAATTGTTGTGCCATTGCCTTGATCGGCGTGATGCCTATGCCGCCCGCGATCAATATACTAGGCGCGGTGCTGGTATGCAGAGCAAAGTCATTGCGTGGCTGATCGCAATGCAGGCTCATGCCTAGCTCAAACAAATGATGGACGGCGATTGAGCCGCCACGCCCGTCTGCTTCGCGCAAGACGGCGATCTCGTAGATGTCGCGGTGGGCAGGGTTAGAACTGATTGAGTATTGGCGGGTGGCGCTCTGACCGTCCGCCAGCACGACGGGCACCCGCAAATGCGCACCGGCTTCTACCTTGGGCAAAGCGCTGCCATCGGGACGGCGCAATTCAAAGGCGCGTACCCTAGGTGTTAATTGGCGCACTCCGGTGACGATTAACTCTAAAGGTCCATTGCCTAGACTCTGCGGTTTCACGGCAGGGCTGGTCGCGGGTGTCTGTGGATGTTGATGTAGTTCGGCCAGCTCTTGTTTGAGCAGGCGGTTTTGTTCCAGCATTGCTGCCATCTGTTGCTGCACTTCTTGCGCGCTGAAACGCTGGGTAATGTGTTGCGGGCAGTTCCACTCTAACGCTTCTACCGTGATGATGACGGCGCGCTCGATACGGGCGCGGTAATGGCCCATTTCTAATTGGGCGATGAGTTCAGGCTGCTCGTGTTCGTGGACGATTTTGGCGGTGCCCCAGATTTTAAGGCGACGCCGGTTTGGGTAATCCATCAGGATAATCGAGATGCGACTGGTGGCGTTGAGGTTGCCTACGCTGAGGTATTGGGCATTGCCGGAAAAATCGGCATAGCCCAGGGTTTTTTCATCGAGAGCCTTGAGAAAACCAGCCGGGCCACCGCGGTGCTGCACATACGGCCAGCCATTTTCTGAGATGGTGGCTTGATAGAAACTGTCACGTGCCATGATGAAGTCGGCATCACGTTGTTCTAGAAAATCACGTTTTTCTTCGACCAGTTCAAAACCACGATTCGCCTCACGACTGCCGTACCGGCTCTGTGCGGCTTTAACGCTGGGGGTGAAACTGATATCGGCAAAGGCACGTGACATGGAGAACTCCAAAATATAAATGGCAAAACGCTTGCTCGCTTAGCGGGTGCCTGCCGTATCGGCGCGCACCAGCTAGATCTTAAAAATTACAGACTGACTTTAGGGAAGTCGATTTCTAAACGAGAAGCCTTACCCAAAATGGTGGTCAACAGCGTCATGCCTACGTGGGTGATGACTTCGACGATATCGGACTCAGAATAACCGACTGCGCGCATTTCCAATAATTCTGCGGTAGTGACTTCACCTTGATGCTCGACCAGAGACTGGGCAAATTTGACTGCGACCGCTGCCTTGGCATCCTTACTCGAACCAGCGCGATTCGCTTCCATTTCTGCATTATCTAAACCGGTGCCGCGTCCTATTGCTGTATGGGCGGAAACACAGTATTCGCAAGAATTTTTCTGAGCAACAGTGAGCGCAATACGTTCGCGGGTTTGTGCATCGAGGCTACCCTCGCTGGCAATGCTATGCAAACCTAAGAAGGCGCGCAGAGCCGAAGGGGAGTTGGCGAAGACTTTTAAAAAATTAGGCACCATACCCAGTTTTGCTTGTATCGCAGCGAGCAATTCTTGTTGTTCCGGGCTGGCAGTGGCGGTGGTGACGAGGTTGATGCGGCTCATGATATTTCCTATCGAAAGATTTAAGTGATGATGCTGATTTGATCGTGTTTTGTATTTGCTGGTTCTACTACGCTGTTGTGTAGGTAGAACTATGAAGCAAGTCGTTCAACATAAGAATCCACTAAATTAGTAATACATTATTCCGTTAAGTGGAATTATCATTGGGTCAGAACGTCAACTCTATCAATGGAAATAGAGCAAGTCACATGAAAAGACCAAGCTTGGGCCTAGGTGGTCCACACTAGACATACTGTAGCGGGATCGTCGAAAAGCAAAGGGAACGGCAGTGAATTAGCCTGCACCAAGGCGATGGGGAATGCGCGTTCTGGCATAGAGGCCATGCTCGCCTTTACTGAGAAAAATTTCAAAGCTGGCTATATGGATAAAGCCAAGTACGAGGCGGGCACCAAGGGCTTGCTTAGTATCTCTGCAAAACTTTCGGTCGCAGAGTGTCAGTCATCGAGCGGGTCTTTGCGAGAATTTTATCAATGCATGTCGAGCGACGGTAGTCAGGTTGATACTGCGGGCAAAGATACAACTACTAATCCAGCACTGTGCAGTGCGCATAGAAACTCACCGGGCGCTAAAGTGAGACATCTCGTTTTCTATTTTGGCGCCCCTTCTTTACGTGTCAGCAAAAATCTTAAGCCTTTTCTTTACGTGTAAAAAAGTGAGTCTAATCGCTGTTTTTTACACATTGATCTCAGCTTACTCTTGAATAGTCAAACAATTAAGCTGGCACGCTAATTGCGGTTACTCCTGCTAAGACAGTGCGTTTCATGTTTGTAGAATTGGGCATTCGCGCTATACCGTGAGTTAGCAGTGTAATCAATGAGGGAGGGTAACATCATGTTCACTTTTTATTGGGAGGACTATTCCTGGCTGATGGCCTTGTTTTGTTTCATCAGCATCTTTCTCTTGTGGTTACGCAGAGAGCCTATGCCGCGTGAGAAAAAACGACCTGCAGCCGATTGGGAGCGCAGTATCATCATGCCGAAAGCGCCCGACGCTATTTTGAACGGATCAGGACCTCTAAGTCGTGAGCCTTCTTTAAGTTTGCAGCACAGCAGCAGACTGCAAGTAAGGAGCTCCACGCGCAATGCTAGCGCTCCGGCGGGAGCCGAGTTTACGGACGATGAGTTGTTTGATTTTGCACCTGCCAGCATAGGCGGTGGAATCGTCGTGGAGCAGACTTCAACGCTGCAACAAGCACAATTTTGGGCTGATTTGGGGATGCCGGGCGAGACCATTGCCATCCTCTCGCCGATTATTGCAGATGACAGTAACCCGGGTAGTTGGCTATTGCTGATGGATGCCTACGTGCGTTGTGGCAAACAGGCTGAATATGAGGATATCAGCGTTAAATTTAGCGCGCAATTTAATGGACAAGTACCTAGCTGGCAGCAGCGCCTGTTGGGCCATACGCAAAAAGGTCTGAACGACTACCCGGAGTTAAGAAAACGTGTCAGTCTAAGGCTAGCGCAAAGCGGCGGCACCGCATGGCTAGCGCAGTTGTTACGGGATGATAGAGATGGTAAGCGCCTGGGTTTTGAATATGCAGTGTATTGCGATTTAGCCAGATTGTACGAGACACTGAAGGCGAATGTTTAAGCGAATATCGAAAATATGAAGGTGGGGCGCTAACTAGTTAATGCCTATGGAAAATCTCAAAACCGGTGGTGTTGAGATTTTTTTATTTTCATAGGCGCTCAATAGTTCAGTTTTTAGCGCGCTTTACATTCCAGTTTTACACGCCACTGCGTATCAAAGAAGCTTTTAAAACTTCAGCCAGGCTTGCAGCACTCTCGGACAGATGAGCTCGGGTTTCCGGTGTATGCGATTTCAGCATGGCCTTACGTAATGCCGTCAGCAATTGCGTAGCCTGCTCACGTTGCAAACTACGCGCATCGGCGGGCGTGCTTGCTGCTGGTTTGATGAGGGTATTGGCAATCCGTTTTAAATGCTCTCGTTGTAAATTGCGGCGTGCAGCACTGATCTCACTGGCATTTGTTAACTCGCTCCAGATCGCCGTTTGTAGCGTGCTATACAGCTCATTGAGTCCCAGCACTCTCTTCGCGTCACGCACTTTTTCGGCCGAGTTGAGCAAGCGCAGCGCCACCACGTCCGACATCAACTGATCAAGCACCATGTTTTGCAGAGTGATAACGCGGGTAAAAATCGAGACCTCATTGCGACTACTCGCCTGGAAGTGATCGCCTCCTAAGCGACTCAGCAACTCCGGCGCAAATACAAAACTCTTGGCCGTGAATAGATTGTCGGAAATTATTTTTAATGCGAGGCGTTGTTGTTCGACTGCGATCGGGGTAAACGTGGCACGTCCACTACCGGCATGATCACGTAAGAAACTAGTGCCGCCTATGTACTTGCTTGCGAGCGGGACGCTGCGGGCAAATTGCGAAAAGCCGTATTCAAAACTGCGTCTGAGTGTTTCGTAACTATCGCCGGTTTTTAGCTGGTTATTTTGCAATTTACTTTGTAATCTATCCCACAATTCGCGCGACAATACCAGACGTTTTTGGAAGTATGCTAAAGGGTCAGAGCCCAGATCGAAGCTGTTTACCTCGGGGTCGGATAATAGACCTGCACCCGAATCTTCATCGGTACCGTAGGATAATGCTGCTTCGGTCGAGCGTGCCGCGATCTTTGCCAGTTCGCCTGCCTCTTGCCCGGGCGGGAACTCTTGATAGGCGTAGGAAATCGCCCAGTAATCGTAAGGACCTAAGGATGACATCAGGTAGTCAGCCTGCGCTTCACCTTTGGCCGAAAGATTAAACGGAATGTAATCCATCACCGAGCCTGCCAATCCATGCAGCTTGGTAAATGCCGGATCTTGTAGCTGCTTTGCGCTATAGATGGTGGACGAGCGGAAATTGTGGCGTAGGCCTAAGGTGTGACCGATCTCGTGCATGATCACATGCTTGATGTAAGCCTGCGCCAACTCTTCGGCTTTTGGCCCCGCCATATCGAGTTCGCCACGCATCTCTAAAAGATCCATTGCGAAACCCATTTCCGTCGCGGCTAGCTGGGTGAAATTGCAATCGAGATTGCTGGTATCTGCAAGGCTAAGCCCACTCGTTTGTGTATGCATATCTTCAGCAACCGAGCGTCGTATTCCGCGTGAAAAAATATCGGCTACGGCGATATCTGCATCCAAAATTTCACCGCTACGTTTATCTACTTTAGTCGGACCAATGGCAAAGCCAAGGTCGGTGCCGACAAACCAGCGTATCGCAGCGTGCCTTGCATCCATCGTATCAAATTGATCTTTATCGCTTTGCTGTTTGACGACGATGGCGTTTTTAAAACCAATCTGCTCAAATGCCTTATTCCACTCGAGTACTCCGGCGCTGATCGCTGCGCGATATTTTTCCGGAATGTTTTGATCTAGCCAATACACGATGGGCTGTTTTGGTTCGGATAAGACGCGCTCGGTTTCGGTTTCTGGTTTTGCGTCGGGCGCGGCTTTTTCTAGACGCCAGCGATTGATGAAGTAGCGTGCCGTACTTGGTGTCAGATCGTCGCTAAAATCGTAGCTAGTACTTACAAAGTGACCTAGCCTATCGTCCGCGACACGCGCCCGCATCGTCTCTGCAGGGAGGGCGGAAAAGCTGTAATAGAAACCGACAAAGAAGCTGCGTGGATCAGGCGTGGTTTGTGGCGGCGTCGGTATCGCGACAGGGCTAGGGAGTAAAGGCGCAGCGGCGATACGCGGCGTAAAAAAATGCGAATTGACGAGTAAGCCGGATAATTTCTCTTCAGCATATACTTTGCTAAAGCTGCTATTGCTTCTGTCATACACGTAGGTCAGACGGTATGCGCTCTCTAACCTTGTTGTATAGCTGGGGATGTCGGAAAACAGTAAAGTGCTGGCATCGATCAAGATCGCTTTCGATTCTGTATGCGGCAAACTAAGTACAGTCGCATTGCCGAGCAAACTATCAGAGAAGCCCTGAGTTACCGCTTGTGCTTGTGGCGTACCTGGGCTTGCATAATACTCAGTATTTTTAGCAATCAATTGCACATGATTGCCTATGCGCTTAAACACCGCCTGATAACTATTTCCCATCTGGCTGCCATACAGACCGCGCTCACCCAGACTGCTAGGGATATTGTAGGAAAAAAAGAAGGGCTGATCGAATTGATCGGGCCGAATTTCTATCCATACCTTTTCGTCTTTTTGATATAGGGTGAAAAACCCCTTAAGTTCTTTGGCATCTTTGATGATCTCTTTGTAGGGTCTCAAAGCGCTGGTGGCTGCGGGTACCAGCACCGGTGGCATGACTACCGTCGGCGCGGGATTTTGCACTGTCACAGTGCTAGCATTGGCTGGTGTTGGCGCTTGTGCCAGCGTCAGGCTGGCGTAGGTGCTGCATAAGGCGATCAGCAATACTTTCAATTGTAAAGCCAGCGGACGCTGCTTAAAATATTGCTGACATTGCGGGTACTTGTATTGCATGTTCACGATCCAGGCTGATGCGGTAAAGGAGACTTTTTGGATGAGGACTCAGGCTCAAGCTCAGATTCAGATTCAGGGCTCGCCGCACAGACAATGCGTCATCGCCATATAGCCTTTAGTACTTTTTTGCAGGTCGGCCAACCAACTCAAGTCTTTTGCCATCGCTGCCGCGGCTTGCGCTGGTACGCCAGACGGCAGCACGGCAAGTTTGAAGTGTTCGCTTAGTACAGAACTCAAGCTGGCACCTACGCCGGCACCTAGAAAGTTCAATACCCGGTCAAATTTGGATGGCTCGCGTTCTATATAGCTGACGCGATAATTGTTGCCGAGTTTGGCTCGTTTGGCGGCCGATGCCAGCGCGTCGGAATAGCTTCCTACTGTATCGATCAGGCCGCGTTGTTTGGCTTGCTCGCCGGTCCAGACTCTACCCTGAGCGACCTCATCGATCTTGGCTTGGGTGGTGTGACGGGCCGCCGCGGCTTTTGTGGTGAAATCGAGATAGATATGATTGATGCCGGTCTGTATTACTTCGCCAAAACGAGGGTTCATAGGGCGCAGAGGGTTAAAGGCATCGCCTAGCCAGGTAGTGGTGGTGCCGCCGGTATGTACGCCGATTTTTTCTATGACTTTGTCAGCAGTCGGGAAGATCGCGAACACGCCGATAGAACCGGTGACGGTGGCGGCGTCGGCAATCACTTCATCCGAGGCCATAGAGATCCAGTAACCGCCCGAAGCTGCCACATTTCCCATAGAGACTACGACAGGTTTACCGGCCTCGCGCGTGAGTTCAAGTTCGCGCCGTATCAACTCTGATCCAAAGGCGCTGCCGCCCGGGGAATCAACCCTCAACACAATTGCTTTGATCTGATCGTCTTCGCGTGCTTTGCGTATCAGGTTGGCGGTGGATAAGCCGCCGATAGAACCGGCCGGCGCCATGCCATCGCTGATTTCTCCGGCCGCAATCACGACACCAACCGCATCGCCAAAAAAGCTAGGTTTTTGTTTGGACAGGTATTCGTCGAAATTAATTTGGCGGAAGCTCTTGCCGTGATCGTCTTTCACGCCTTTTTTCAGCATTAGTTGGCGCAGCTCATCACGCGTTTTTAAGCCATCAACCAGTTTGTTATTGAGTGCAAGTTTAGCGATGTCGCCGCCCGCTGCATTGAGTAACTGCGGCAAATTATCGATACCTGCCATGATGGCACCAGGTTGTAATTTTCGGGCTTTTTCTACCCCATCGGTATAGGTTTTCCACATCGCGTTATACAGGTAACTTTCTGCTTCTGCAGCGGCAGGCGAGGGGGCATTGGCGATATATGGCTCAGCAAAACTCTTATAAGTGCCGACCTTCATCAGATTGATGGTGACGCCCACTTTATCGAGCGCATCGCGATAATAATTGCGATACCGGCCGAAACCGTTGAGCATCACGGTGCCCATAGGATGCACGTACACCTCATCGGCATGCGCGGCTAAAAAATATTGTCGCTGATCATAGTTGGAACCCCAGGCGATCACTTTTTTGCCGCTGGCTTTAAAACGTACTAGCGCGGCGGCGACTTCGCGCAGCATAGGCAAACCTGCGCCTTGCATTTCGTCCAGCAGCAAGACCACGCTGCCGATTTTAGGATCTTTGGCGGCGGCCTCCAATACGTGTAAAACATCACGCAATTGCGTGGTCTTTTTGGCGTCGCCTTTGGCCTCAGCCATCAGTGAGTCACGCAAGCCAAGCGAATTTTGCTCTACCAGTTGCCCTTTTAAATCTAATACCAGCGCAGTTTTTTCTTCTAATTTTTTTCCTGCTCCGGAAAAGAAGCCTATGGCGAGCGCCACCAGTATGGCTAAAAACAGCATATTAAGAATAAACCTGCGTCCCACATCGAGCGTCTTCCAGACGAACAAAAAGGATTTTTTTAGGAACGTAAATGGGGCGAAAGACATGGTGTTTCCTTTACGGATAAATAGGTCGTACTAGTTGTGCTTTACTTCTAATTAAATGAGCCAGGAATTATTCTGGCCAGATACTTTGCAGCAGTTGTGCTAAATGTGCGCCGGCTTTGATTAAGGCGTCTTCTTTAATTTTAAGCATGGTTTTTTCGTATTCTAAGGGCAAAGCGATCGACCAATTGTTGCCGCGTTGGGTCGCTGTGCTTTTACTAAACTGCATGCCGCCAAACGCAGTCTTGGCATCGCCTATTGTTTGGTCGGCCCATAGTTTTGGCCATTGTTCGCTTGAACCTGGCGTTTTAGCGAGCTTACTTGCCTTGAGCTTGAGCACGGTATTCATGCGGCCATGTTTATAGGCCTGCGGCAGTTCATCCCACATGCTGTGAAGATTGCCGCAAGGGCATTGCAGGGCGTTGCCGCCTACGGTATTACTACCCTTGTCGTAGTGAGTGTGGGCAGCATCGGGATTAATGAGTTTTCCTTGATTGCTAAGAAACACCGAACCCACATGCAAGGGTTGATGCAGATCGCCGATCAAGTGCGTCAATACACTTAATGCTTCGCGCTCATCTTGGAACTGGAATGGCTGAACCGGTGGCTTACCCTGCAGGACCGCCACCGCAGCGCCTATCGCATGGACGATGTCGTGCTCATTGGTGCCGACATAGCCAGACTTGTAGTGAGCGTGTTGGATTGCAACGTCGGCGTAGTGATATTGTTTGTGGCAGCTTTCTTCACCTTCAGCCGGATTACAGTTGTTATTGTTTCGGCGCACATAGCTGCTCATGGCGTCTATCCCTTCCTTGGTCTCAAACGGCGCACATTCTGGATATTTTCCGCTTGAGGTGTAAGCAAAATCTTTTTCAGGATTGATGCCTTTGACGCAATCGGCCCATACTGCTACCTGCTCCAAAGTATTTTGCTGCAGTACCTCGGCTATTTTTTGCGAAGCTTTACTACCTGCTAACAGCGAATCGGCGATGGCACCTACGCTGTGATGACCATCCGGCCCCCAGGCAAAACTAGTGACGGGCATGCAGCAGATGGTAAATGCGAGGCTTAACAGATGGCGTTTCATGATTTTCCTATCGTGGCAGGCAATGCCGGTATAAGTCCTAAAAGACAATTCTAATCTGAAACTATGCGTTATGGTTTGATTAGTTGGTTTGCAGGCAATTCATCTGCGCGATTCTGGATTGGTGGAATACTTAGCAAGCATAGACCCGTGTTTTTTTCTTAAGTTCCGGCTCTAAATTCGACTAAACCTCTAATAGCCGTTAGACTAGACGGCTTTTCTCAAATTTTCCTGGCTCGCCCGAAATGAATGCATCAACCGACCACACAGAACCATCCTCAGAGCAGCCTTTAGCCGAGACGCTAGATCCGTCTGAAGCGCAACTGATCCCTAAGCCAGTGAGTAGCGATCTGATTAAGCGTGAAGTCGCGCGTCGCCGCACTTTCGGGATCATTTCACATCCGGATGCGGGTAAAACTACGCTGACAGAAAAACTCCTGATGTTTTCCGGGGCGATACAATTGGCCGGTACCGTTAAGGCGCGTAAGAGTGGGCGTCATGCCACCTCTGACTGGATGGAAATCGAGAAGCAGCGCGGCATTTCTGTGGCCAGCTCGGTGATGCAGTTTGAATATCGCGATCACGTGGTCAATCTTCTCGATACCCCGGGTCACCAGGATTTTTCTGAAGATACCTATCGGGTACTGACGGCGGTCGATTCCGCCTTGATGGTGATCGATGCCGCCAAGGGGGTGGAAGAGCAAACCATTAAATTGCTGAACGTTTGCCGCATGCGCAATACGCCGATTATTACCTTCGTCAACAAGATGGATCGCGAGACGCGCGATCCGCTGGAATTGCTCGATGAGCTGGAATCGGTGCTGAAGATACAGTGTGCGCCGGTCACCTGGCCTATCGGTATGGGTAAAACTTTCCGCGGTGTCTACCACATCCTGAAAGACGAGATCATGTTGTTTGCGGCCGGTAGCGAGCGCGCCGACCAGCAATTTGAAGTACTCAAGGGTATCAATAATCCTCGCCTGGCTGAACTTTTTCCACTGGAAATTGAACAGTTGAAAATGGAAATCGAACTGGTGCAAGGCGCTTCGCATCCGTTTGATCTGGCCGCTTTCCTGGCCGGTACCCAAACACCGGTGTTCTTTGGTTCTGCCATTAATAACTTTGGTGTGCGCGAAATCCTTAATGCCTTGCTTGATTGGGCACCGGCGCCACGCGAACGTGACGCCACCGTGCGCGCGGTCTTGCCGACGGAAGTGCCGTTCTCAGGGTTCGTGTTCAAGATACAAGCAAATATGGATCCGGCGCATCGCGACCGTATCGCGTTTTTGCGGGTCTGTTCCGGCCATTTTGAACGCGGCATGAAGCTCAAGCATTTACGCCTGAATCGTGAGATCAAAGTGTCGTCGGTAGTGGCCTTTATGGCTTCTAGCCGTGAGCAAGTTGAGGAAGCCTATGCCGGCGATATCATCGGTTTGCCGAACCACGGGAATATGCAGATCGGTGACAGTTTTTCTGAAGGCGAATTCTTGCAATTTACCGGCATCCCTTATTTTGCTCCGGATTTTTTCCGTACAGCCCGTATTCTTAATCCAATGAAAACCAAGCAATTGCAAAAAGGTTTGCAGCAATTGGGCGAAGAGGGTGCGGTGCAAGTATTTAAACCCGTCAATAGCGGCGATCTGGTACTGGGCGCGGTTGGTGTATTGCAGTTTGAAGTGGTTGCCAGCCGCCTTAAAAATGAATACGGTGTCGATGCCGTGTTTGAAGGTACTAGTATCAGCAGTGCTCGTTGGGTTACTTGCGAAGACAAGAAGATCATGGCCGATTTTGAACGCTCTAGCGCAGGTCACAATCTGGCGCACGATGCCGCCGGAAATCTAGCCTACCTTGCCAGTTCAGGCGTGAATCTGCGTTTGACGCAAGAGCGCTGGCCTGATGTGGTGTTTCATGCGACCCGTGAACATGCGGCCAAATTAGAATAAAATCGAAGCAAAAGTGCCTCAAGCAGGAGGTGTAATAAGACTGTACCTCCTGCTCAGCCTGCCTGAATCCGCAATATCCACGGGCCTCTCCAGCCTGCTTGCCTGCAACACCCCTATCTATATGCCTGTCCCGAGTGCCTGCCAGGATACCTAATAAACTAGGGCTACTCCGGTCTGTCCGCCTAATCTGTGCTTGATGGCAATCGGCAACTTCGTCTGCAGCCTGGTCGTAAAATACTGTTGCGCCTATGCCTACATCAACCTGGAAATCAGCTGCGTAACTGTATTCAGCGGTATAGTTCAATAATCAAGTGACAAGCTGGTGTGGTTCCTATACGCCGCCTTGCTTAGTCCGTAAAAAACCAAAAATCCCTAGCACCCCATAGAGGAGACAAGCATGGAAATCCCTAGTGTAAAACATCTGGTCAGCGAGCAAGAGTGGGCGTTGCGCGTCGATTTAGCGGCTTGTTACCGTCTGGTCGCAGCGTATGGCTGGAGCGATCTTGTATTTACCCACATCAGCGCACGAGTACCTGGCCCCGAGCACCATTTTCTGATCAATCCTTACGGTTTAATGTTTGATGAAATCACCGCATCGTCCTTAGTGAAAGTCGATCAGCAGTGTAATAAGATGATCGCTTCGCCTTTTCCTGTGAATCCGGCTGGCTTCGTGATTCATAGTGCAGTGCATGAGGCGCGCGAAGATGTGCATTGTGTCTTGCATACGCATACCCGGGCGGGTGTGGCGGTGAGCGCGCAAAAATGCGGCGTATTGCCAATCTCTCAGCAGTCGACATTTGTGCTGGCGTCTCTGGCTTACCATGATTACGAAGGCGTCGCGTTTCGCGAAGACGAAAAACCGCGTCTGCAAGCCGATATGGGACGCGCCAATTTCTTAATGTTGCGTAATCACGGTTTGCTGGTCGCCGGTAAAAGCATAGCCGATGCATTTCTCTCCATGTACACCTTTGAGGCCGCCTGCCAGATACAAGTAGCAGCGCAAGCCGGTGGCGAGTTGACGCTGATAAATCCGCAGATCGTGCAAGGCGTGGCCGAGGCGATGCGGGTGCAGACCGGCGGCATGGGCGGTGCCTTTGTCTGGCCATCGCTAATACGCAAACTAGAGCGCAGCGACGAGAGCTATAAATTATGACTAACGATGGCGACCGCTCCGAGCAGCCCATTTAGAGGACAACATGCAAGTGATCATTATTACCGGTAGTTCAGACGGTATAGGCGCTGAAATGGCGCGTCAATTAGCGAGACAGTACGGCACACAGATTGCGCTGGTGTTAGCGGCACGCAATGAGACCTTACTGCAGCAGGTGGCGGCCGATTGCCGGAGCAGCGGCGCGCAGACTCTGGTGCTAAAAACGGATGTGTCGCTGCAAGCTGAATGTCTTGCATTGATAGCCGCCAGCATACAAAAATTTGGACGGCTCGATGCCTTGATCAATAACGCAGGGCGCTCGGCGCAAGCGTTGTTCGCCGAGGTGGATGATCTGAGTTGGTATGAAGAATTAATGCGGATTAATTTCTGGGGGAGCCTGTGGTGTACCCATGCCGCCTTACCGTATCTGAAAGCGAGTAAGGGCAAGATAGTCGCAGTTTCTTCTCTGGCCGGTTTAATCGGCGTGCCTGGGCGCACCGCGTACAGCGCCAGTAAATTTGCCATGGGCGGATTTTTTGAAAGTCTTAGGGCTGAGCTCGGCGACAGTGGCGTCACCGTTACCGTGGCTTACCCGGGTGTGGTAGCGACCCAGATTCGCTATCGCGGCTACAATGCGGCGGGTCTAGCCGCTGGCAGCAGTGGCTTGAAAGAAGACCATGCCATGTCAGTAGAGCAGTGCGCCAGCCTGATACTGGCGGGTATGCAGCGAGGCAAGCGCGAAGTCGTGATGTCGGTCAAAGGCAAGTTGGGACGTTGGCTGAAACTGCTACTTCCTGCTCTGGTCGATAAAATGGCAATGGCGGCATTAAAGAAAGAAGTGCGGCCAGAATAGCGGTGCCGGGACACGTGGTTAAACAAACGAAAATGGCATAGGCCCAACGCGCAATATCCATGCGCCTGCTGGCGGCATATGCGCGCTAAGCCGCATGGAATATGCGTGTTGAGCCCGTGCCTTGCAGAAAATAAATTAGTCTTGAAAGCGAGGTGCTAAGGCCAAGATGCTCAAGCCAGCTGCCAGCGGTAAGGTGGAGATAAATCCGAGATATTTAAAGCCCGCAGCGCCTAAGATGCCACCAACAAAGAACGCGCAGATCAGCATGCTGTGCAAACGTAGTTTATGACGGTTGGCAAGCACTTCGCTGGTGTGCACTTGTACCGTATCGCGGTTCCAGTAAATCATCTTCCCCAGTTCTATACCCAGATCGGTGACCAGTCCTGTCACATGGGTGGTGCGTATCTCGGCGTTCGATATTTTAGTAATCAGGGCATTTTGTAGACCCATCACATAGCACAGTAATACTGCAGTAAACGAGACTGTGATCACCGCATGCTGCTGTAGATTGCCGCCGACCAGGCCAAACACCAAGAGCAAAATCGCCTCCAGCAATAATACCGGGGTGTAGATATGCCGCATCTGATTACGCTTGGCGTAGTTCACCATCAATGCGGTGCAGGCCGCGCCCCAGGTAAACGCCAAGAGCATAAACAATGCGGCGAACGCCGGTAAAAATCTCCCTAAAATTAAATCGTCGGCCGCACTCGATAGCATGCCCGTCATATGGGAAGTGTATTGACCCACCGCTAAAAAACCTCCGGCATTGAGAGCGCCGGCAATGCCAGCTAAAGCAACGCCCAGATGCAAGTTGGATTGCGGGGTTCTTTTTGGAGAGGAGAGTTTCGCTAAATAGTGAGCGGGCATGGAGCTGAAATTTATCGCGATAGAGGGTACTCAGTGTAAGTGAAGTGGCGGGCATGGCACAAGGGCGCAAATAGACTAAGTTTGAATTTATCTGCGCAACGCTAGAATTAAGTCAGACTTGGTGACAAACGAGGTGCGATGCCATGAGCACGATGTCAAAAATATGGATTCTCATTGAGTTAGGACTTATTCAAAATCGCCCCAGCGAACCGTCGTCGGCGGCGCACCTGGTCGTAGCAATTTTACGTAGGGGATTATTGGCCTGAACTTATTGCAAGCTGGTGTTATTGGATGTCCCCTTAATTGACTTCAAGATAATTCCTTATCCAACGAGATTGCTAGCTGAGTTTTAGGATTGGACGCACAATTTTATGCCAGATAGAAGCTCAAAGCACCTAAGGAAAATTAATACCAGTAAAAATCCACTTTGTTATTTGGTATCAATGTTATTTGTTTGAATTTTCAGTAAAAAACAGCGAATTACTTGAAATTTGAACTAAGTCCAGTTGTATAAAAACACGTTTAATTGATTGTAAATATCGTTTAAATTCAATTGCTTAGATTAATATTGGACTTATTAATGTCAATACCAATGCGAAATACAACAATACCACATGAATACCGCTTGACAGCCACTTTTGAGGCCTCTAAAGTTAGCCCAGTTCGAAGATTTTGATGTGATTCTTTAGTGTGAATTGTGTTGATTTCGAAGAGTAATAAAAGTGGCGGTAAAAAGCCATGCGGCCTTACGGAAGTGGAAATTCGTGACGGTTAAAAGTTAATGCTATTTGAAAGTGGTCGTGTAGATGCAGTTAGATCTGTTTTAGATTTTACAGAATCTAATAATTAAGTAGCATCAAAATGTGTGACTTAATTGCGCGACATCTGATATTGGATTGACTCAAAAGTGGCAGTGCAACGCTTTGTAGGATGCGGTTTGATGAACAGCATTTTTCTCGGCAATAAATAGTTTTATTTAAAAATCTTGGGGGAGTACATGAAAAGTAATTTTAGACTCAATTTAACGCCTATCGCTTCAGCAGTTGCGATCATGGTATTTACTGCATCAGCACAAGCGCAGCAGGCTGCAAACGTCGCACCCGTCACCGTAGTTGAAGTGACCGGTATCCGTGCCGCTTTGCAAACTGCAGTTAACATCAAGCGCAACGCCAATTCGGTGGTTGATGCAGTTTCCGCTGAGGATATCGGTAAATTGCCTGATACCGACGTCGGTGAGGCACTAGGCCGTATCCCCGGCGTTTCTGTTGGTCGTGCATTTGGCCAAGGCGCTTCGGTCTCAGTGCGTGGTTCCGACCCGCAAATGACTTACACCACCCTCAATGGACAAACTGTTGCCTCTACCGGTTGGTATGATCAGCAAGCGCTCGATCGTTCCTTTAATTATTCCTTGCTGCCATCTGAACTGATCGGTGGTATCGACGTGTACAAGTCTTCACAAGCAGATTTGACTGAAGGCGGTATCGGCGGTACTGTCATCGTCAAGACACGCAAGCCGCTGGACATGCCATCAGGTTCTGCCTACGTTGGCGCCAAGTTCGGTAAGGGTAGTGTCAGCGATAAGTTGGACACGGACTTGTCCGGTCTCTTTAGCTGGAAAAATGAAGCGAATACATTTGGTGTATTGGTGGCAGCAGCCGGCGAGAAGGGTGACTACGTCCGTCGTGGCGTTGAGTCTGATAGCCGTTGGTCGGCCGACGTTGCACCAACTACCTTTGTGCAAGAACGTAAGCGCACCGCTTTCAATCTAAATTTGCAAGCACGCCCTATGAAGGGTTTGGACCTTGGATTGAACTACATGAGTTTGCAACTCGATGCTGACAATTCCAACACTAGTCATTACATTTTCCATGATCCAAATTGCACAAGCCGCAATACGGAAGTGACATCTTCCTTTAATCCAAAGGGTGTATGTTTGAGCAGTAGCACCTCGGCAGCAAACGCCACGGATGCCTTCCTTCAGACTTGGGCGCGCCAAGGAAAAATGACGTCTGATACGCTGATGCTCAACGGTACTTACAAAACCGATGGCATGAAGTTGGATGTTGTCGCTGGTACCACCAAGGCGGACGGCGGCACTTCAATGACGACGAACTATTCCTATTCTGGCGGTGCATTGCCGAAGTGGACAGGTGCCATCGATGCAACCGGTAAGCAAATCGTGATCAACCCTACTTCGAATCAGGGCGTGACCTTGGCAAACTTGCCTGCGTCAACTGGTCCAGCCGGCTCTTGGGCAACTTCACGTGGTCCTAACTCGGATAAAGAAGACTACGTGCAGGCTGATTTGACCTTGAATTTAAACTGGGGTGCGGTCTCATCGTTCAAGACAGGATTCCGTGCATCTCAGCATACCTTCCAGAAGGCTACTGATCGTGCGCAGTTTGCGGCAACGACAAAAGGAGCGCCAACTGCAAGTCTGTACAACGGTACTATGGACATGGGTAGTAATGGCTGGGCATCTCCGCGCCCTGATATCGCCGCTATGATGGCCAACACGAATCAAAATGTGACGGGCTGGACTGAAGAGCGCGGTGGCTATGGTCAATTGAAAGAGGACAACAAAGCCATCTACGGTATGTTCAACTTTGAGCAAGATGCACTGCACGGAAATTTCGGTTTGCGTTATATCGGCTCTGATGTAACTGCAGAGGGCTATAAGCTCGATGGCACACCTGTAGGTGCTGGCGATATTGCACAAAATGCTGGTTGGGGTAAAACCAAAACGACAGAAAAGGCGAGCTATCACGATGTATTGCCTAGCTTAAATCTTGCTTACGATCTCGATAAGAATACGATAGTACGTTTTACGGCAGCGCAGGCGATTACTCGTCCGAACTATGAAAACATGTTCATTGCAACACAAAATGGCTTCCAGGACACCGTAGCTGGAAATGAATCTGTCAGCTTCGGTAGCGTCGCTTTGAAACCGATGAAGTCGACTCAGATGGATCTTGGTCTTGAGTACTATTACGGCAAGGGTAGCCTGATTTCGGTAATGTACTTCCACAAGGACATTAGTAATTTCATTACGACTGAAACCAAAATCGATCAAAAAATTGGCGTGGTCAGTCCTGATAGTGGGAAAGACAGCTGGACAGTCAATCGCTATGTGAATGCTGGTGGTGGCAAGATTGATGGTATCGAAGCGCAGGTTAATCACTCGTTTGATAATGGTTTCGGTGTCGTTGCCAACTACACTTTATCTAATGCCACTGCGCCAGCGACCAGCTATCAGGATCAGCTAAATGTTTTCACGCTGTCGTCCAAACACAATGCTAATCTGGTTACTTACTGGGAAAGCCCAACTTACTTCGCACGTGCTGCTTACAATTGGCGCTCGAAGTATATGATTCGCGAAACTGGCTGGTATGGCAATCGCATGCATGATGCTTTCGGTACTTTGGATGTGAGCTTTGGATGGAATATTACTGACAAGATCAAATTGGGCTTTGAAGTGGCCAACTTGCTCAAGCAAGATGATGTTCAGTATGGTGCCGCAGCAGCGAGCACTACAGTCAAGGATCCTTTGAAAGCCGGTTACCCAGCCTGGTCCTTTATTGGTGAATCGACTTACAAACTAACAGTCAGTGCTAAGTTCTAAGTTAGTCTGATGGTACAAAAAAGCCCGGTTTATTCCGGGCTTTTTTTTGATTATTGCACTGAGTCAGATGATGTAAAATCCATGCGCAATTAGAGCGCACGGTTTAGCAAATCATTTTTTTTGCACTCAAAAATCGTAGAAAGTGTTGACGGTTAAGCGCCCGCTGCGTGGATTGCTATCGATACTCAATGCGGGATTGATGCAGGCAGTGTGCAGCAGGCTGCCATGGTAGATCACCAGCCGGTTATATTTGGCCGGTATCACACCGAGCAAACTAAAGTGATGGTTGGAGTCGTCGAAATATTTTTGATCCGGGCGTATCGCATTGATTTCTTCGTAGTAGGTATCGAGATAAAGTTCTCGTGTGACTTCGGTGATCTGTTGTAGTCCGCTGGCATTGTGGCGATAAAAACCAGTGCCGCCATGACGATCGTCGCATAGATACAGTAACACCGCCATATGATGCGGTGTACTTGCATCAAAGTGTGGTGTGCGCTGTAAGGGACCAAGTTCCTCGGTAGGCATGGTAGTTAATGAAAACGCACAGATACTTTTGCGGATATCGAGCTGTTCTGGTACCGCAAAATACGCCTTGATCAAAGGCTCAAGAAAAGTCGTGATGTTGTAAGAGTAGGCGCTGGGTGCCACAGCGCGCACGCCGGGATAGCCCTTTTTTTCAGCGTAGCCTGGATAGGGGCTAAATTCGCTGCGAGCCGCGATCGCCAGCATAGCATCCGGATCTTCCAGGAAATTATCGATGATCAGTGCCTGATGATCGCCTATCGTCACAGTTTGAATTTGCGCTGGCACGCGTATAGAAAATGCAGTCTTCATGTTGTAGTTTTTTTAGCTAAGTATGTGCGCTGTAGTTAGTTCAGTTGCTATCGTTTTGCTTCATTAATGCGTGGATCTAGCTCGGACGATTGAGTGCTAAATAAGATAGAAAATTGGCACAGTATTTTCTATATTATTTTTATTCTTCATTTCAATTTTCCAGGGATAGGGTGTAAGCCTTGGTAAATTTTTACTGTTGCCCATTGGGCCCTGCTTTCTGCCTAAAAGTCTATGCGCTTAGCTAGATTGTATCGCTACGGAAATTTAATGGTAGCATATTTTTAAATGCCACTTAAATACCTGTTGACAGCCACTATGGAAAATTTTACAGTGAGAATACGCACGAAAATATAAAAAATTTCGACGTTTAATCGATCAGTAAGTTGCTTGCGTTTATGCCGCTAATGGCGTTCAGACTCAATTGAAACCGGCTTTGGTCTCGCGGAATAAATTGCAATTTTTTTTGGTATATACGAATACTTGTCTGACTGAGAGTAAATGTATAAGTGGTATTAGGTGAGAGTGTTGCAATGGATTTGAGTGCTCTCGTGTTGTAGATGAATACGCATTAGTAAGTGCAGGAGTTGTTATATGGATTTTTCAGGACGCGAGGCCGAGCCGGGTAAGAAATTTACTGGTATAGGACTTGTTATATTATTTCACGTGGTCTTGGTCTGGGGTTTGATCAATGGCGGCGCAGCAAAAATCAAAGCTGTGATGCAAAAGCCGCTCGAGACCAAAATAGTAGAAGAGGTCAAGCCAC
>NZ_JBMPPB010000012.1:0-105185 GCF_049340485.1 Undibacterium sp. Ren11W | reverse complement strand
GATTCCATCAGGGCCCGCAGGGTATTTCTCTGCTCTAAGGCCGGATATAAAACTGCAGCTTTACCTATTTAATAAAACATAAAAAATATCTTGGCAAATGGAAGGTGTTCATATAAAACCCGCATGGGCACTGCGCGAGCGGGCCGGTATTAAAATTTTTAGTTAGCCGTTAATGAAAAAAGCCCCAGCAAAAACTGGGGCTTTTTGGTTAAACCGTTTTCAGGTTTTACTGCGCGGCAGGCTTGTTCATTTGATCCATGATCTGATCTATCGAGAAGCTCGCTGCCTTTTGGCTAGGCGGGAAGTCTTTGAAAGTCATGTAGAACTTCATCACTTCTGCTTGCGCTGGTACTAGCATGAAAGCGCGATCCAGCAGCCAGTCATAATAAGTGTTGGATGTGATATCGGCTCTTTCAAAAGGATCTAGGCGAAGATTGAAGATTTTCGGTACCCGCAATTTAGTGAACGGTTGTGCCCACACACGTAAGGTCCCTTTAGATTCTTGTTCTTCAAAAACGAATTTCCAGTTGTCATAACGCATGCCCACCATGGCACCATCATCATTGAAATAGAAGAACTCGTTACGCGCGCTCTTGTCGGATTTACCGGTCAGGTAATCGATTTGATTGTAGCCATCCAGATGTACTTTATAGCTCTTGCCGCCGACTGTCGTACCTTTGGCCAGATTTTCTTTGATCTTGTCATCGCCCGCCGCTGCTGCCAGCGTTGGCATCCAGTCCAGGCCTGAGAAGATACCGTTGGATACGGTGCCAGCTTTGATGTGACCAGGCCAGCGTATCATGGCAGGGACGCGATACGCACCTTCCCAGTTGGTGTTTTTCTCGGAGCGGAAAGGCGTCATACCGGCATCTGGCCATGAGTTCATATGCACACCGTTATCGGTGGCATAGATCACGATGGTGTTGTCCGCTAGACCCAGATCATCGATCTGTTTTAGCACGCGGCCTACACGTTTGTCGTGCTCTACCATGCCATCGGCATATTCACCTAACCATTTGCCTGCCTGCCCCTCGATTTCTGCACGGTTATGGGTACGGAAATGCATGCCGGTAGTGTTAACCCAAGTGAAGAAGGGCTTGCCGCTCTTGGCTTGGCGGGCGATAAAATCATTGGCGCCAGCGACGATTTCGTCATCCATGGTTTCCATGCGCTTCTTGGTCAGCGGGCCGGTGTTTTCTATCTTGCCGCCAGCGGTACATTTAAGTACGCCACGCGGGCCGTATTTTTTTCTAAACTCAGGATCTTTTGGGTAATCACGGTTTTCAGGTTCTTCTTCCGCATTCAGGTGATACAGATTACCGAAGAATTCATCAAAGCCATGTGCGCAAGGCAGATGTTCATCGCGGTCGCCGAGATGGTTTTTACCAAATTGGCCAGTGCTATAGCCCTTGGATTTTAAAACTTCGGCCAGCGTGATATCTTTGGCTTTCAGTCCCAGCTCAGCACCAGGCAAGCCGACCTTAGACAGACCGGTACGCACCACGGCTTGACCGGTAATGAAGGTAGAACGACCAGCGGTAGAGCTTTGTTCGGCGTAATAATCGGTAAAGCGCATGCCTTCTTTGGCTACGCGGTCGATATTCGGCGTTCTATAGCCCATCAAACCATCCGAATATGCCGAAATGTTGGAAATACCAATATCGTCACCCCAAATGACGACGATATTCGGTTGCGTTGCGGCCGTGGCGACCGTGGCTGACATCATCGTAGACAGTACGAGGCCGCCTAAGATATTTTTTTTCTTTGAAAATAACTTCATCTGATTTCTCCGGTGAGGTGAGTGAGGCATTTCTTTTTAGCCTGTTAAAAAAGCTAGAGTGATGCCAGAATAATTATAAAGGCATGTACAATTTATTAAGCATGAAGATTGCTGAGCTACATCAATAAAGCTGGTGTTTTTGAAGCTAATTTTGTTATATTGTGGACAAATAAGAACAGTTTTATCGATACTGTATGTCGTCTGCGTGTCTTCTGTATGACACGCGCTAAAAAACCATTTGTTTTTACCTCACTAACATTGGAAATGTTTACATGAACACAGCACCTGTTCTGCAATTGCCCGCACTGCCACAAGGTCAGGCGTATCGTTTCCATGCCATGATCAAACCTAGCGGGGCGGAATGTAATATCGATTGCGATTATTGCTTCTACCTGCACAAGACCGAGTTGCTCGATCACCAGCCGCATGCGCGTATGAGCGACGAAACGCTAGAGCAGCATATCCGCCAATACATAGAGGGCCAGACTGGCGACCATGTGGTTTTTTCTTGGCAGGGCGGCGAGCCTACTTTGATGGGCTTGGCGTTTTTTGAAAGAGTGGTGGAGCTGCAGGCCAAATACGCCAAACCGGGCCAAAAAATTGAAAACGATTTGCAAACCAATGGCATCGCGCTCGATGATGAATGGGTGGCGTTTTTAAAGCAGCATAACTTTATGGTCGGCCTCTCGGTGGATGGCCCGGCCGCACTGCATAACACTTACCGCAAGACACGCAACGGTAAAGACACCTTTGATTTTGTATTGGCTGCCGCAAAAAAATTGGTGGCTGCCGAAGTCCCTTTTGCGGCGCTGTGCGTGGTGAACCGGACCAATGCCCGCCACCCGAAAGAGGTGTACCGTTTTCTGGCAGATGAGATCGGCACCTGGCGCATACAGTTCACCCCGGCGGTGGAGCCACGTGTGTTTAAACAGGCAGCACCGGGCAAACTTGATCGCAGCGACGCCCCCAAGCAAGACAGCTCACGCGCCCGCCCTGGTCACCCTTTGTCGGTGGTGACTGACTGGTCGGTTGATCCTGATGATTATGGTAGTTTTTTGTCGGCGGTATGGGACGAATGGCTGGCTACCGATTTTGGCCGCATCCACGTCAATTTGTTCGAGACCGCAGTGGCGCAAGCGGCCGGTATGCCAGCGCAAACCTGCACCCAGAGCGAATTCTGCGGCAAGGGTGTGGTGGTAGAGCACGATGGCGATGTGTTCTCTTGCGACCATTTTGTCTATCCTGAATATAAGATCGGTAACGTCAATGAGTCCCATCTGGGCGATCTGGCGTTTTCTGCCGTGCAGGAAAAATTCGGCATGGATAAGCGCAACACTCTGCCTAAGCAATGTGGCGACTGCGACTATCTGAAACTGTGCTGGGGCGAGTGCCCGAAGAACCGTCTGATACGCAGCAAAGACGGCGAGCCTGGCTTAAATTATCTGTGCTCTGGCCTGTATGCGTTTTACAAACATATCGACCCTGACATGGTGAAGATTTTACGTAAATTGAATTTGCTGTAGCCGCTCAAATATTCAATGCAATTGCAGTAAAAAAAGGGGAGATGAGGCTTGGCTTATCTCCCCTCTTTTTTATCCTGCCCAGTATTCGCTGATTATTTCGGCAAATATCCAGCTAGTTCAAAAACGATGACTGTAATTCACCGTCAAAAAGTACATTTTAGGTTTCTCATAGCCACCGCTAAATAGCTCGCTCGGTACTTTTGAACTCTCCATTGTGATGTATTCGAACGCGACACCGATGCTAGCTTTGTTAACTTGATTCGGTGCGTTCACCATCGCCGCGATCGGTAAAGTGACGGTCTTGCTGACAGTGATATCTGGCAAACCCGGAATCGGGTTGGGCAGATTGACCGTCAATTGGGCGCTGCTATCGATCTGAAAATGGTATTTGGTGGCACTGGTGTAGGCCAGACCCAGTGAGGCTGTACATCAGGCCGAGTTTGGCATGGCATTCCTCTTCATTAACGGAAAAAATGTAATCTAGAATATTTGCATATTGTTTTATTTTTTATCCAAATAGCTTGAGATAGATTAACAATAGCGAGGGCTTTTCCACCATATGTTGCTATCTCGCGGACAATCTTGCGTCTATTTTTTGGTGGCCGGGTAGATGGTTTTCCAGTCTTGCTTCATGTCGACTACGGTCCAGCCTTTGGCCAGTGCTTGGTCTAAACCCTGGTCCAGGCGACCTATGCTCGATTTTCTGTCATAGGCAAATTCGCGCTCGGCATCGGTATGGTGGAGGTAGAGTGCTAAGCGCGGCCCAGATCCGGCGACTGTCCATTGCAGCATTTGCAGATCGCCATCTGAATTGCCAAAGGCCGCGATAGGGCGGCGACCTATGTGTTTGGCAATCGCCACTGGTTTGCCCTCTTTGTCGTCGATGAAATCGACCTCTGGAAGTTTCACCAATACCGGCCCGTTAGTGCGCATTTCAAATTTGAGCTTACCGCTGCTACCGATCACCTGTTCTGGCGGGATGCCGTAGACCTTTTCTGTCCAGGGCCGCATGAACTCGATACCGCCACCAGAGACGATGTAGGTTTTAAAGCCATTGGCCCGCAAGTAGCTAAGCAACTCCAGCATGGGTTGATACACCATTTCGGTGTAAGGGCGTTGGCTGATAGGATGTCGGGCCGTCTCTATCCATGTCTTGACCAGGCTCTCGAATTCTTCATTCGTCATGCCCGCATGCGTCGCCATGACCATCTGTAGCAAAGCACGCTCGCCGCCAGCCAGCGCCGATTTCAGGTCGCCTTTCAAAACCGAAGCAAACGGCTCCTGGGTTTGCCATTCGGGGTGTTGCGGTGCCAGTGTCTTGATGCGATCAAACACAAAGAAGGCTTGAAAATACATGGGTTGCTCAGCCCATAAGGTACCGTCGTTATCGAAGGTGGCAATCCTTTCGGCAGGGGCGACAAAGCCAGCAGTGCCAGGCTTGGTCACCGTTGCCACGAAATCGACGATGGATTGTTTGGCTTTACCTTCATTCCATGAGGGCAGTGCATCGGTGTTTTGGGCGGCCGCCAGTGCTGAAAAACTGAGCATCAACACTAAGCTAGTTAATTTTTGTATGCGGTGTTTCATGTTCATTTACCCCTTTAATGGTTGAGCTTTGCGCTACCGATGAGGGCGTGCGCGCGTTAAGTTAAGGCCAGTAAATCGCTTGATCGTTGGATGATTAATAATTTTACATGAACATGTCTTCACATTGATACATTGATGGCGCGTTTCACCTTGTCGCTCGCGCATATCCCATGCGGGTTTGCGGGCAGGCAGGCAGGTAAGCCGCATGCGCACTGCGTGAGCGGGCAGGGTGGCTGGAAAGCCGTATGGAATATGCGCGCTGGCTGCTTGCTGCTTAATCGTACCTAAACATGCCTAAACTATACGTGCTGCACACCGGGCTGTTAGACTGGCAAACTTCTATCTTTCATCCGGTCTTTTCTATGTCTGCTTTTGATGATATCCGTCTTACCACTAGCCGCCTCACTTTGCGCCCTTTGCTGGATGAGGACGCCAGCGCCCTTTTTGCGATTTACTCCGATCCGCGCATCATGCAGTTCTGGAGTTCGCCGGCCTGGACCAGTATCGTCAGCGCCGAGGAAAAAATCAATCGCAACCGTGCCGGTATGGCGGCTGGAACCAGTATCGGTTTTGGTATCTTTCGCAGTGAAGATAATCAGCTGCTCGGCACTTGCGATCTGTTTCATCTGGATCAGCAATGCCGGCGCGGCGAAGTCGGTTATGGTCTGGCGTTTGAGGCCTGGGGCCAGGGCTATATGCAGGAAACCATGCAGGTCTTGCTGGCGTATGGCTTTAAAGATTTAGCCTTGAATCGTATCGAGGCCGATATCGATCCCGGCAATCTGGCTTCGGCCAAAGTGTTGACACGCATGGGTTTTGCGCTAGAAGGTTTATTGCGTGAACGCTGGATAGTCGGTGGCATAAAATCTGATTCTGCCATGTATGGTTTGCTGGCGAGTGAATGGCAGGCCAGAGTTTAATCCGTAGTGTCGTCCGTGTCGCCAGCCTTGCTGCGTAAGCTGAGCGGCGCAGGGCTTGCGACTAATCCAGGGGCTGCGTAGTTGACACGGTTGCGACCAGTTTGTTTGGCTTGATACAGGGCTTGGTCGGCCGCCAGGTATAAGTTATCTAGTGTCGTGGATTGCCCGGCTTGCAAGCCACTGACGCCAAAACTGGCGCGTAGCGGGACTAATTTTTCTCCCACTTGAAAATTTTCTAGCACTATCAATTTGCGCAATTTTTCTGCCACCGCGCAGGCATCTGTTTGCGCGGTTTCTGGTAAAAATATAATAAATTCTTCGCCACCCAGGCGTGCCACCACATCGGTTTCTCGCACGCTGATGTTAAGCAGGTGAGCGATTTTTTTCAACACCACGTCGCCTTGCGGGTGGCCGTAGTTATCGTTGATGGATTTGAAATGGTCGAGATCAACGATGATGATATGGGTCGGGCTAGGGAAACGGCGTGCCCGGGCTAATTCCATCTCGGCCAGGCGCATGAATTCGCGCCGGTTGTACAGCTCGGTGAGCGGATCATGTGTGGCCAGAAACTCCAACTCAATTTGTTTGCGTGCCAGTGCCCGGTGTGCGTGCAGGATTTCGCGTTTCAATATGATGGACTCACGATACTGACGCCAGACGATGATGGACACTACCGTACACATGAGCAAGACATTGCGGCCGTTGCCGCGCAATCTAAACAAAATTTCGGGCACCTCTTGATAGCTGGCGATGCTGAAAAAATAGAGCAGATAGGCCAGCGCGAACAGCACGATATTTTTGCTTGGGGTCATCAGTGACAACATGCTTACCAGCAGGCATATCAATACAAACGAGGTAATGTCAGTGGCAAGCATTTGATCCACGACCGCTAAGCGGATCGCAAACAGCAGATAGCTGACGCAAATCAGTATTTGCAATAGGCTCGCGTAGATTTTGTAGACCGCGGCTAGGGCGGCCCGACGATAAATAAGATGACTGAGCGCGCCTAGTGCGAGATTGCACAAGACCATCACACTGTGGATCTGGATGATGGCTATCGTATGCGGTGCAAGAAAGCCTGCCTCTACGTCCCAACCAAACAGCCAGAAGGCCAAAATATAGACGACATTGATGAGTAGTAATAAAGGGGAGATATTGCGAAAGCGGCGCAAGGTCTCCAGCGTCGCTTCGGCCTGTACCACTTTATTTTGTCTTCGTGTTCTGCGTCGCCAGTGTTTGGCAGTATCAAGATAGCTGGGCATGGTCAGCCTTTGCTTGGGTTTGGCCTGCGTAAGTCCCAATAGTGACAGTAAATGTCAAAAAAACAAAGTATCTTTCACCAGAAGCCGTTCCGGCTAACTGCCTCACATCGTTTTGCAAAAAAAAAAGGCGATTCTCAGACTCGCCCCTTAGCCATGTGATTGGCCTGCTTAGCCGAGTTCGGCTTCGCGTTTTAGACGGCGTGGGATTTCCCAATCGAGTTCCCAGTCACGTTTTTTCTCCAATGCATCGACGTGGCTGCGTTTTTTTCCGGCGACAAACTTGCCCGACAACAGATGATCTGGTTGCTTGGGGGCCGACACCATACCTAGCTTTTCCCAGCGTGAGCGGCGCAAGCTGGTGGCGGCCAGAATGCCGTAGTCGTCACCGCAACTAATGCCTTTTTCAGCCACCACAGACTCGCCAGCCTTGATGTATTTGGCGGCAAAAATGCTGCCCTTGGTGGCGATCCAGCGACCACAGTGGATTTCGCCGTTTAAGCTGCTGATTTCTTCGCTGGCGCGTAAATAACCCCAGCAACTGATGTCGCCAAGGCTATGTAGCGCGCCGCAGTCGAGATTGCCTTCGCTAGTCACGGTCGCGGCAAACAGGCTGCCGGCTACCGTGATATCGGTTTCGCTGAACATTTCGCCCTTGCAATTGCAGTCGCCTGCCACTTCTATCTCGCTCGCTGTCAGATGGCCGCCCAGGTATTGCACTTCTACTACATCAAATACGCCATCGAGTTGCACATCGCCGTGGCAATCGAGGACATCGCAGGCCAGATAGCCGAGCGCCTGAATATCACCATAGCCGCCGAACACTTCTTGATGGCTATTGCGTTGCAAAATCGCCGGATGGACCAGTTTATCCATGTAGGGGCTGCCGTCTTTGGCCGGCTTGGCTTGATCGAGTTCCAGCATGCGTGCCATCCAGTCGGCGCTGCAGCCGGTCTTGAGTAAAAACTCGACCTCGATATCGCCACCGCAATCCAAGGCCTGGCCTACATACAGAGATTGCACCTGGATATTCCCGGTGACTGTCAGCTTACCCAGACAAAATACTTCTTCTGCCTGCAGATCGCCGTCTACCAGCAAATCGCCACCGACTAGCATCTGAGTGGTAATCTGCACATCGCCAAGGATATGCACATCACCGTTGCTGGCAAATTGTTTGCGCTTGAGTTGTTTGGCTTGTACCGGTTCTGGGGGGCTGGCTAGAGTAGGCATGATGGCTTTCTGGGTGGGTGGTTGCGACAAGTGACTTGTTGTTTGCGCTGGAATTTCTGATACTCTTAGGACTAAAATTGAGTGCGCGTATCGCGGCATTATCCAAGATAATCGGCTCGCTGTCGAAGGAGTTACGTACTTTTGCTAGTATTTCGGCAAAGCGCGAAAATAATTTCTAGAATTGCATACAAAGAATACTGATATTTTTCTTCGTTTTCGGTGCAGAATACGTTATCTTGCAGTTCTAGACAGTTTGTCATCCCGCCATCAAATAGAGAGCGCAGCTATGAGCGATGCAGCTACAGCAGTCAATACCGCGGCAGTCGATAATCCCGACTTGATGTTCAAAGGTTTAGGCCATGTGGTACGCGCCTTGTACGATGCCCTGACCACGGTGGGAGCCGACGGTATTGTCGCTGAGGCCAGCAATGAGTTCCCTTCTGCTCGTGAGCGACTGCACCATGTGGCTACTTTGACAGAAAACGCGGCCAACACGGTCTTGGGAAAAGTCGAAGAAACCTTGCCGATACAAAAGAAAATTTCAGACGGTGCGGCCGAGATGGAGCGCCTGTGGAATGCACAAGAGTTAGAAAGTCTGAGTAAGGAAGAATTACTCGCGCTTGGCAGGAAAACCAAAGAATTCATCAGCTTCACGCATAACAGTGGCGATCTGATGCAGCAAGTTTTGTCTGACATCATGATGGCGCAGGATTTTCAGGATCTGACCGGGCAGTTGATCAAAAAAGTGGTGTCGCTACTGGCGCGCACCGAAACCGATCTGCTACAACTTTTGGTCAGCGGTGCACCGGCCGGCATGATCAGCTCGATCAAGCAAGAAGAAATGCTGGCTGGGCCAGGTGCGGTGGGTGGTGTCTTGATGGATCAAGAGAATGTTGATGATCTGTTGGCAGATTTGGGTTTCTGATATTGCACCGAGAATTGTATCGAAAATTACAGCGAAAATTACACTAAGTAGGCTGCTACTAATTTGCTTACCAAAAAGCCCGTTGCTAGAGTAACGGGCTTTTTTATTTTAACGCTAGCCCGACCTCAGTCCACCCCAGGCGATTTACTACTCGCCGCAAAAGCTATAAATTCGAAGCTTGTTTCTTGTCCTTGCTCAATAGGACACTGCGCTTAGTTCTTGATCGCAAGCTTCCTTCTACAATATAATAACAATCATTCTCATTTGTATTTGAATGACATTCAATGATGTTGACCAAAACTTGGCGCATCACAACGGAAATTATTATGCGTTTCATCAAAGTATTGGCGGAGTTAACGACTGCCCGGCCCCCCTTGTCGCAAAAATCCTCGCTGCTATTGAGCGCCGTCTTGAGCGTAATGCTCAGCGCCTGCGGTGGCGGCTCCAGCGCTCCCGCCACGCCCGGTGCGATTGTGACGCCGCCAGCCGAGGAGCAGCTCAGCGCGCCGGCCGCCCTGGGTGAAAAAATCTTTAAGGATGTCAGCCTTTCCGCTTCAGGCAAAATGTCTTGCGCGACTTGTCATAATCCGGCCAATGCGCATGCCCCAACAAATAATCTGAGTGTGCAATTGGGCGGCGCGAATCTTGATGTGCCGGGCTTTCGCGCGGTGCCTTCTTTACGTTACTTAAATCTGACGCCCGGTTTTGCATTCGCCGCGGATGGCACGCCTACCGGCGGCTTTACCCATGATGGCCGCGCCCAAACTCTGGCGATTCAGGCCGAACGCCCATTTTTAGCTCCGCATGAGATGGCCAATCTTGACAGGGCTGACGTGGTCGCTAAATTGCGCCGCACCGGGTATGCCCTGGAGTTTCAAAAAGTTTTTGGTGCTGCGATTTTTGATAATGCCGATAGCGCCTTCGATAGGGTGCAGTTCTCTTTGCAGCAATACCAGAAAGAGGACCCGGAATTTCATCCTTACGATTCTAAATACGACCAATTTTTAGCCGGCAAAGCCATGCTCGATGCGGCCGAATTACGCGGTCTGGCCTTGTTCAATAACCCCACTAAGGGTAATTGCATAGGCTGCCACGCCAGTGCTAAAGGGAGTGACGGTTCCTCGCCTTTATTCACCGATTTTACTTACGATAATCTGGGCGTGCCGCGGAATTTTGCGATTCCTGCGACTGCCGATCCGGCCTATTTTGACCTAGGTCTGTGCGGCCCGGATCGGACTGATTTGACGACCCGCACTGAGCTCTGCGGTGCCTTTAAAGTGCCGACCTTGCGCAATGTCGCAACCCGCAAAGTGTTTTTTCACAACGGCCGTTTCACTAGTTTGAAGGATGCGGTGAGTTTTTATGTGCGGCGCGACACTAATCCTGAAGAATGGTATCCGACTGCCAGCGACGGCAGCGTCAGCAAGTTCAATGACTTGCCTTTGGCCTACGCTAAGAATGTGAATACCACTGAAGTGCCGTACAACCGCCAGCCAGGCATGGCGGCCGCATTAAGCCCGGCAGAAGTCGAGGACGTGGTGAAGTTTCTCGGCACCCTGAACGACGGCTACAAAAATTAAATCTCTACACATATATCTTTTAGCTTAGGCGAACCATCATCATGAAAAAAACTCTCTTAGCACAAGCGCTGTGCGCCTCTTTTTTAAGTACTTCTTTGGTCTTACCTGCGTTTGCGGGTGAGGCTGAGTTATTGCAAAAAATCGAAAAACTGGCCGCTGAATTAGAATCCATCAAGGCCGAACTGGCAGCAAATCGTCAGCAAACCGCCAAAGTCGAGCAAAAACAAGAGGTGTTGGCGAGCACCGTTGCCAGCAACAATGCAGCATCGGCAAACGCAATACCCGCGCAGGCTGCAGCGGCTACCATCATCAGTAGTTACGGCGAGATCGCTTACACGCGTCCACGCGAGGCGAGTAATCAGGCTCAGACCGATGTAGCGCGCGCCGTGATTGGTATCAGCCATCGTTTCGATAGCAAAACCAAGATGGTCGCTGAGTTTGAGTGGGAACATGCGATCGCGTCTAAAGACGACAATGGCGAAGTCGAAGTCGAACAATTGTATGTAGAACGTGAATTTGAGAATGGTTTGCGCGCCAAGGCCGGTCTGTTCCTGATGCCGGTAGGTTTGCTCAACACCAGCCACGAACCAACCGCGTATTTTGGCGTACAGCGCAATTTTGTCGAAACCTCTATCATCCCGACGACCTGGCGCGAAGCCGGTTTTGGGGTATCCGGTAATTACGACAACGGGCTCAGCTGGGATGCAGGTCTGACCACAGGTTTTGATCTGAGCAAATGGAATGCCGCCGAAGCGGAAGGCAAAGAGTCACCGCTAGGCAGTATTCACCAGGAAGGACAATTGGCAAAATCGCGTGATCTGAGCGTACATGGGGCCTTAAACTGGCGCGGCATTCCTGGCTTATTGCTGGGCGCTTCCGTGTTTAGCGGCAAGGCTGGACACGGCACGACAGATTTTGCTGGCAACGATGCCCGCGTTACGCTGTGGGATGCGCATGCGCGTTACACGCCGGGCAACTGGGACCTGTCGGCGCTGTATGCGCGTGGCACGATTAGCAATACCGAAGCACTGAATCTGACTTTTGTCGGTCAGGCGAGCCCAGTGCCTTCTGCTTTTTACGGCTGGTATCTGCAGGGCGCCTACAAGCTTTGGAGCAATACCGATTACAGCCTCACGCCATTTATGCGCTACGAAGAATTTAACACCGCCGCCAGTTATAGCGCGGTACCGCAAGGTCTGGGCGTAGCCGCTAGCGATGCCGAGAAAGTCACTACCTTGGGTGCCAGTTTCAGAGTCGGTGAAGGCGTAGTCTTGAAAGCCGATTTCCAGAAATTTAAACGCGATAGCGGCATGGACAGATTTAATCTTGGCGTCGGTTACTCGTTCTAATCCTGGCTATGAAACACTATTCGACGACCACTGTTGCGATGCTGGCGCTGGCCAGCAGCAGCGCTTTCGCGACCCAGTATTTAAGCGTAGAGCAGGCCCAGCAAGTAATTTTTGCTGAGGCCAATGCATTTAAGGCCAGTACTTTGCAACTGACGCTAGAGCAAATGCATCAGGTTGAAAAGTTGGCGGGCTTGCCTGCGCGTTCGGTGGCCTGGCGTGTGATTGCGGCCTACAAAGACGAAAAACTTTTGGGTTACATCGTGCTCGATGATGTGATCGGAAAATTCGAGTTAATCTCTTATGCGGTCGGCTTGCAGCCGGACGCCAGCGTGCGTCAGGTAGAGATTTTGACTTACAGAGAAAGCCACGGTATAGAAATAAAAAATGCTAACTGGCGCAAGCAGTTTGTCGGCAAGAGCGCCGGTGCTGGTCTGAGCGTGGGCGATGGCATCGCCAATATCAGCGGTGCCACCTTGTCGTGTAGCCATGTGACGGATGGGGTGCGGCGTATTGCAGCGATTGCCCAGGTGGCGCTAAAAAAATGAAACGGCGAGCGCAACCCTGGCTGGGTACGCTGGTAGAAATCAGCATAGACGATGACTTAACTGAGGCTGCCTTAAACCGCGCTTTTCAGGCGGCGTTTTCGGTACTAGCTCAGATCCATATGTTGATGAGTTTTCAGTATCAAGACAGCGATGTTACCCATATCAATGATGCGCCAGTCGGCGCGCGTCTGACTATCCATCCGCATACCTATCAGGTGATTAAGGCAGCGCTGCGAGTAGCCGAAGTCAGCCAGGGTTTGTTTGATATCCGGGTCGCGGGAAATTTAGTCGCCTGGGATTATCTGCCGCGCCGGCTCGATAGTCAGACCGCGCTGGCGTATCAGGCGAATCAGCAAGCCTGGCGCTTACTGGCGAATAATCAGTTAGAAAAACTGCGGCAAGATTTGCTGGACTTAGGCGGGATCGCGAAAGGCTATGCGGTCGATCAGGCGATACTCGCCTTGCAGCAAGCCGGTGTGCAAAACGCCTGCGTCAATGCCGGCGGCGATCTGCGCGTGATCGGTGACGAAGCGATACAGATAGGGATACGCGATCCGCATGCACCGACAAAAATGATCAAGAACATCGCGCTGAAAAATCAAGCGATGGCGACTTCTGGCAGTTATTTTTCGGCCCGTATGCACGCTGAGCAACAGGTCAGTGCCTTAGTGCATGGCTGGACCGGCGCGCCTTTGATCACTGTCGGCAGCGTCAGTGTGCGTGCTCCGCATTGCGTCTGGGCTGATGCCTTGACCAAGGTGGTGGCGGCCAGTGGTGACCCGCAACATCCAAGTTTGGCCTATTTTGGCGCCGATGCTTTTATAATTGCGGCTTCATCTTGATTTTGCCGGAAGAGTTCGCCCATGCGTCACGCTAAACCTAGCCTGCATCATCCCTCGCATCAGATCGCGGCGCATCGTCAGCATTTTCGACTGGAGCGCTGGCATCGCTGGGCGCTGTATGCAGTGCTGAGCGGTTTGACCGTCTCCGGCGGCGTGTGGCTGATCGCGCGCTATTTTTTACGCCAAGTGAGCGAGTTTGGCGAGAGTCTGCATCCCTGGGAACATCCCGCCATACAAGTGCATGGTGCGCTGGCCATGCTATGCCTGTTTTTGCTCGGTGCCTTGCTGCAATTACATATGCGGCGTGCCCATAGAGCGCATCGCAATCGCAACACCGGTTGGAGCATGATTGCGCTCTTTGCCAGCTTAAGTGTGAGCGGCTATGCCCTGTATTATCTGGCCTCGGAACAGAGCCGGCTCTGGTGGTCGGGCGCGCATAGTGTGCTTGGTCTGGCCTTGCCACTGCTGCTCACTTTGCATATCTTGATGGGGCGCAAGACTAGACACAATTTTTAAGTACTAAGCTTGCCAGTGCCGGCCGCAGCACCGCATCATGGCGTATCCTCCCCGACCTTTGAGCCACACGTGCGAGCTTTGTCTGATTCTGCTGCTAGCGCCAGTATATCCACCGCCACACTGGTACGACCTTGGCTGGCACGCTTGCATCCTGGTCTTTTCAGTATTCCCTTAGGCTTACTCGCTTTATCTGGCAGTTGGCAACGACTGACCAGCTTAGGCTGGGGCAGTGCCGCCCTCATCGCTTACTGCCTGTTATGCCTGGGTCTGAGTATTTTGGTGCTGCTGTTGCTATTGTCGCTGGCTAAATTGTGTCTGCATTTGGAGGTGTTCCGGCAAGAGTTCAAACATCCGGTACAGGGCGCCTTGCTGGCGCTCATGCCGGTCACTTGTCTGTTAGCGGTAGTACTGCTGCGTCCTAGCCATCCGGATTGGCAATTCGCGGTGAATCTGGTGGTGTTGCTATGTTTGTTATTCCAGGCGCTGATTGCCTGGCAAATCGTGGCGCAACTGGCGACTGGCCAGATGCCTGGCGAATTACTCAGTCCTGTCCTGTATCTGCCTATCGTGCCGGGTGGTTTCGTCGGTGCCATGGCCTTGTATGCCATAGACTTACCCGGTTTTGCCATGTTACTCATGGGGATGGGGCTAGGCGGCTGGGCTCTGCTCGAAATGCGCATCTTAAATCGCCTGTTTGCCGGCCCTTTGCCTATAGGTTTACGCCCGACTCTGGGGATAGAAATCGCGCCCGCCGCGGTCGGTACTCTGGCCGTCGCGACGCTCTGGCCAGCGCTGTCGGCAGATTTTATTTTGATTGGACTGGGCATTGCCAGTGGCCCGCTGTTTGCGGTCTTGACGCGCTGGCGCTGGTGGACTCAGACCCCGTTTTCATTCAGCTTCTGGTCGTTTTCGTTTCCGGTGGCGGCGCTTGCTTCCAGTATCACCGAAGCCGTGCGGCGCGGTGGCTGGCCGTCTGAAGTGGCGGCGGGAGCGGTCTTGCTAGCCAGCGCCTTAGTGCTATTTTTAGCGCTACGCACCCTGAGCTTGTTGTTACAGGGGCGTTTGCTCGCGCAGCATTAAACTTTGCTGCGCGCGCTTTAGGACAAAGGCCCGTTCAATCTACCGTATTCAGCCATTTCGCGTATCAGGCGCACGGTGTCGATATCGGCTTCCTGATAGGCCGAGCGGCGATACTCGTTGTAGACCTCGTTGGCCAGATCTTCGGCCGCGCTGTGGCCGTCATCGTAGGCAAAGCGCACGAACAGCGCCTCTGGTGTCGGCTCTTCTATGCTCATCCGCAGCGAGGATTGCGGTATATCTTTTTGTTCAGCGACCGCGTAATGCACATGTTCCAGATGCACCAGATTGACGGTATCGACGATGATCAATTCGCCATAACGCAGACTGCGCGCCATGCTCACTTCGGTGCGCTCAGTCACGTTGGCTTCATCGATATAAGTCACAAACAGTTGCGGCGATTCGGCCCTTAGCACCAGGCCACGCCATAGTTGCTCACGAGTAATCACCTCGGTCAGCGGGTTGTGTAGTTCATTGATTTCTACTAAGTGTTCAAATTTCATAGCCGGTTTCCTTGTTCAATCTGGTTAGTTTACTCTGCTTAGCCTAGCGCGGAAATACAAAATCCACCCAGGCATACCGCCAGCGCGCATATTCCATGCGGGTTTCCAGCCTGCCCAGGCTGCAAGGCGCATGGAATATGCGCAAGCGGGCAGGTCGATTTTGGAAATCATTGACCCGAATATTGCGTGCCAGTCTGAGCCCGCAAGCGGCTCTTGTTATTGGTAAAGTCCTTGATTTTATTGATCATTTTCAATTTAGTCGTCATACTGCACGACCTCCGGAAATTTGCTTTGGAGACGGTCAAACTAAGTATTTTTTCTGAGTAAAGGCGTTTTTACATGAGCACTGCGCGCTTGAGTTTTTCTATCGCTCGCCATGCCGCTTGGGCGCCAGGGGTAGAGAGTGCATCAGCCTGGCTAGCATGGGCGCAAACACCGCATCCGTTTGCCGCGCAAGGCGAGCCTAAGCTGGCAGCGATGCCGCCTATGTTGCGTAGGCGTGCCGGTTTTTTAGGCAAGATGGCGCTGGAAGTGGCGTATCAGTGCAGCGATGGGCGGCGCGATCTGCCTACAGTATTTTGTTCGCGCCATGGCGAGGTGGCGCGTGCGGTGGCATTAATCAGCGATTTAGTGCGCGGCGAACCACTGTCGCCGACTGGTTTTGGTCTGGCAGTGCATAACGCCAGTGCCGGTCTATTTTCGATTGCGCGAGCCGATCAGGCCAATCATCTGGCGCTGGCGGCAGGTGCCAGTAGTGTCGAACATGCGGTGATTGAGGCCTGCAGTCTGCTGGCAGACGGCAATCCGGAAGTCTTGCTGGTGGTCTATGATGATCATTTGCCATCAGTATTCTCAGAATTCGAGGATTGTCAGGAGCAGTCGCATGCCTGGGCTTGGTTGATGGTACCCGCCGCAGAGCAGCCCTTGCATCTGGAGTGGCGTGCTGGCAGCACCGGCCTTGAGTTGGCAAAGCAGTCGCTGCCTGCTAGTTTGGCGCTACTGCAATTTCAGTTAAGTGGTGCATCCCGGCTAGAGCGCGAGGTCGATGGACGACACTGGTGCTGGAGCCGGGATGCTTAATCGCCTGCAATTTTATTGGCGGGTGGTAGCCACCGGTCTATGTTTTGTCAGCTTTGGGATAGGTGGCTTATTGTTAGGGGTGCTGGTATTTCCCTTGATTCATATGATGATAAGGCAACGGCAATCGCGCATGCGTTGCGCTCGCACCGTATTACGCGTTACTTTTCGTGCCTTCATTGGTATGATGCATGCCCTTGGCGTATTACGCTATGAAATCATCGGCCTCGAAAAGCTGGAACGGCAAGGCTTGCTGATACTCGCAAATCATCCTACTCTGATAGACACCGTGTTCTTAATGGCGTTTGTGAAGCGTGCCGATTGTATCGTCAAAGCTGGCTTGTGGAACAATCCCTTCATGCGCGGCCCGGTGCGGGCGGCTGGCTATATCAATAACGATCAGGGCCAGCAGCTGGTGGCTGATTGTATTGGTTCCTTGCAGGACGGAAATAATCTTATCGTTTTTCCGGAAGGCACGCGCACTGCAAAAGATGCTGTGATCTGTATGAAGCGCGGTGCTGCCAATATTGCAGTACGTGGGGCGCGCAATATCACACCGGTCTTGATCACTTGTGCGCCGGTAACGCTGGGCAAGGGCGAGAAATGGTGGCAGATACCACCGCATAGAGCGCAGTTTCGGATAGAAGTGCTGGAAGATATAGAAATCGCTGGGTTTATCGCCGGCGCTGCCAGCGAAGTCATGGCAGCGCGTCACTTAAGCGATTATTTACAAAAATTTTTTACTCAGGAATACCAACGTCATGCTTGAACAAGAAGTGAAACAATTGATTATCGATGCGCTGCAATTGGAAGATATGAGCGTCGCCGATATTGACAGCGATGCAGCCTTGTTCGTCGAAGGCTTGGGTTTGGATTCTATCGATGCGCTGGAGCTGGGTGTGGCGCTGCAAAAACGTTATGGTATTTCGCTGTCTGCCGATTCGGAAGATACGCGCCGCCATTTCTCCTCAGTGCGTGCGCTGACGGCATTGATAGAAACTAGCAGAAAGAAATAAGAGGACCGTGTCATGGTAGTGGTAAGCGCAATGAGTAGAGAAGAGCTGTTTGTTTGGGTGGTGGATTTGCTGGCTGAAATGTTTGAGCTGGACAAGACCGGTATGACGCCAGAATCTAACCTATATGCCGATCTCGATATCGACAGCATCGATGCGGTCGATCTGGCAGTAAAACTAAAACAAACCACCGGCAAACGTCTGCAACCGGAAGTGTTTAAGACCATACGCACGATCGGCGATGTGGTGGATGCCTTAAGCAGCTTGGCACCGGAGTAAACGCCATCAAACGCACCTTACTGAGCGTGATGATGAGCGTGTTGACGGTAGTCATCACGCTCGTCTATCCGCTGGCGATCTGGTTTGGACATGGACAAGTGCAGCCACGTTGGCTGGCACTGGTGTTATTGTTGGCGGTGGCGACGCGCTTGCCGACTTTGGCGATCAGCCGGGTGGCACGTTGGTCGGTGATGGGAGCCATGCTACTGGTGGTGGCGGCGGTTTGGAGTAATGCCATTTTGCCGCTGAAACTTTATCCGGTCCTCGTCAATGCCGCCTTGTTAGCCGCATTTGGCTATAGTTTGATGGCACCGCCTTCTATGGTGGAGCGTCTGGCGCGCTTGCGCGAGCCCGATTTACCTTTGGTGGCGGTAGGATATACGCGTCGTGTGACCCAGGTCTGGTGCGGATTTTTTATCGTCAACGGCGCGCTTGCATTCGGCACTGCCTTATGGGCATCCGAAGCGGTCTGGTCGTTGTACACAGGTGTGATTTCCTATCTGTTGATGGGTGCTCTGTTCGGGATAGAATTTTTGGTGCGCCTGCGTTTTAAGCGACTACATCATGTCTGATAAGCTGCTCAATCTGGTGCAAGTAATTGCGGCGCGGCCGTCCAGCTTGGTGTTGGGCTGGCGCCATCAGCAAGCGGTCCAGACTGCGGATTTTCTGGCCAGCGTAGCGCGTTGGCGCAGCTTGTTAAGCGAACATAGCGGGCAAAATTTTGCCCTGTATCTGGAAGATAGTCTGGAATTTGGCGCAGCTTTACTGGGCGGCTGGCATGCCGGTAAAACCCTGTGGCTTAGTGCCGATACCCTGAGTAGTAGTTGCGCCGCTCTGGCCTTGCAGGTCGATGCTTTTTTGGGCGAGTTCCCGTCTGAATATGCGCCAAGCAAACCCACTGCAGATGTGCGTTTTGATGCCTCTGCGTATCCTGCCTTAGCGCCCGATTTTAAGGCCTTAGTGGTACATACCTCAGGTAGCACCGGCGTGGCGCAAGCATGCCCCAAACGCATGTCGCAGTTAGCCAGTGAAGTGGCGACACTTGAAACCTTGTTCGGTACAGCTTTGGGAGCATGTGAGATTGTCGCTACCGTCTCGCATCAACATATTTACGGTTTATTGTTCAAGTTGTTATGGCCACTTTCCACCGGCCGTGCGATACACGCACAGAGTCAAAATTTCCCGGAAGCGCTGCTAGCGCTGCTGGGGCAGGCACCGTGCGCCCTGATCTCCAGTCCGGCACATCTGAAACGCCTGCCCTCGCATCTGAATTGGTCGGCGGCGCAGCAGAATCTGCGCGCGGTATTTTCATCCGGCGGACCACTGTCCTTGCAAGCAGCGCAGCATAGCGCGGCATTACTGGGCCAGACTCCGTGCGAGGTATATGGCAGCTCGGAAACCGGCGGCATAGCCTGGCGCCAGCGTGATCTGCAATTGACTAGTGAGGAGGTCGCCTGGCAGACTTTGCCAGGTGTAAGCTGGCGCTTGGATACGGCAGAAAATCTATTGGAAGTGCGTTCCCCCCACTTGGCCGATGATGCCTGGTTGCGTTTGACTGACCATGCTCAAACTTGCGACGGGCAACATTTTTTGCTGTTGGGGCGCAGTGACCGTATTGTCAAGATAGAAGAGAAAAGAGTTTCTCTGGATGCTATCGAAGCTCTGTTGCTGAGCAGCCCGCTGGTGCTAGAAGTGCGTTTGATGGCGGACTCGCTCAATGGATCGCAGCGTCAGGGATTGATCGCTTTTGTGGTCTTGTCGGAGGCCGGTAAGGCCAGCTTGGCGCAGCATGGAAAGTTGGCCGTCAACCGCTGTTTGTTGGCAAGTTTGAGCGGCGCAGTTGAGGCGGTTGCCTTACCGCGCCGTTGGCGTTATCTGCAGCAAATGCCACTCAATGCACAGGGCAAAACCACGCAGGCGGTATTGTTGGAGTCGCTATCGTCTGATCCTGCGCTGGCTATCGCTGCGGATACCAGGCCACGCCTGCCGCGCTTGAAATTGCTAGAACGCGAAGCAAATCGGCTGGCGTTGGAAGTGATTGCACCAGCGGATTTATTGTATTTTGATGGACATTTCTCGCAGATGGCGATTTTGCCCGGTGTGGTGCAACTAGACTGGGCGATTCACTATGGATGCGAATATTTCGCGCTGGCAGCAGGTTTTGAGGCGGTGCATGCCCTGAAGTTTCAACAGGTGATACGTGCCGAAATGCCGGTCACCTTGGAATTGATTTTTGATGCGCAAAAAAACAGTCTGAATTTTCGATATTTTTCTGCGGCACATGCGCATTCCAGCGGACGCATCCTGTTTCGCGCCGCAGAGCCAATATAAGTAACTAAGTCAGTAACTAAGTAAGTAACTCATTTTTGATGACAACATGTTAGACAAGAAGTTTTCTCCCGAGTCCCAAAGCGCATTTGCGGCTCGATATGAAGCGCAAAAAATCGCCTACGCGCCAGTGGTGTTTCAAGCTGTGCGTTACGCCTGGAAGCGCGGCATGTTGCAAGCTCTGGCCGATGCCGGCGCAAGCGGTGTCGCGCTCAGTGCGCTGGCGGCCAGCGGACGTTGGAGCGAGTATGCCCTCAAAGTAGCGCTGGAGACTTGTCTGGCCGCTGGCGTGGTGTATCTGCGCGATGGCTGCTATGTGCTGGATAAAACCGGTTACTGCATACTGACTGACAAAATGACCCAGATCAATCTCGATTTCAATCACGATGTCTGTTATCAGGGACTGTTTAAACTGGATGCTTCGTTGGATCAGCAGCAACCCCTGGGCTTGCCTAGTTTGGGCGATTGGGACACGCTATATCAGGGTTTATCGACGCTGCCTGAGCCTGCCAAGACTAGCTGGTTTGCCTTTGATCACTTCTATTCCGACACCTCGTTTCCGGAGATTTTGCCGGATGTGTTTGCCACTGCACCGCGCAAGCTAATGGATATCGGTGCCAATACCGGCAAATTCAGTTGCGCCGCACTGGCCTACAATCACACCGTAGAACTGCATTTGGTGGATCTGCCACGGCAACTCGCGGTGGCCGAGGCATCCCTACAGAACGCTGGTGTGCGCCAGCGTGCGCATTTGCATGCGTGTGATTTATTAGAGACCGCTGCGGCTTTGCCTGTTGGCATGGATGTGATCTGGATGAGTCAGTTTCTAAGTTGCTTTAGTGAGGCGGCAATCGCCAGTATTTTGCAACGCGCCGCCGCTGCACTGGCGCCCCGCGGACAATTATTGATCATGGATACCTTCTGGGATAGGCAGCACTACGATATCGCTGCGTATTGCCTGATCAATACTTCGCCTTATTTCACCGCGATGGCGAGCGGGAATAGTAAAGTGTATGAAAGTAGCGATTACATACGTCTGGCCGAACAGGCTGGTTTGCAATTGCTGACGGTGCGCGACGAGATCGGTTACTGCCATAGTTTATTGCGTTTTACCGCGATCGCTAGCGGAGTCGATGATGTTTAAAGCTTGCGTAGTGATCCCTGTGTACAACCACGAGCAAGCAATCGCCTTGGTGGTAGCGCAGGTATTCGCGCATGATCTGCTGTGTATTTTAGTAGATGACGGCAGTAACCCGGAGTGTGCACTGGTGCTCGATACTTTGGCTGCCAGCGCACCACAGCGGCTGATTTTACTGCGGCACGCTAGTAATTGCGGCAAAGGTGCGGCGGTGTTGACCGGCCTGCGCTATGCCTACGCTGCCGGCTATAGTCACGCCCTGCAGATTGACGCCGATGGCCAGCACAATGTCAGTGATTTTCCGGCTTTTCTGGCGTTGGCTGCCAGATATCCAGAGGCAGTGATTGCTGGTTGCCCAATTTACGATGAGACTGTGCCAGCTTTGCGTTTGTATGCGCGCTATCTGACGCATGTCTGGGTCTGGATTAATACTCTGTCGTTTCAGATTAAAGATTCCATGTGTGGCTTTCGGGTGTATCCGCTCGCTTGCGTCACGGCACTGGCGGCACATCATAAACTAGGGTCGCGTATGAATTTCGACACCGATGTTTTGGTACGCTTGCACTGGGAAGGCGTACAAATTATTAATTTACCTACCCGTGTCTGTTACCCGCTAGATGGGGTCTCGCATTTCCGTGTGTGTTTGGATAATGTTCTGATTACGCGCATGCATACCCGTCTGTTTTTTGGCATGTTATGGCGATTGCCGCGCTTACTCGATCGCAAATGGCGGACGCGATGAGTCAAAATACGAAAAAAGAAAACCAGCATTGGGCGTCTTTCAATGAGCTCAGTTTCGTCGCTGGTATGCGTTTGCTGTTCTGGATATTCCGGCTGTTCGGACGCTGGCCATTTCGAGTCGTGCTTTACCCAGTGCTGCTCTGGTATGTATTGACGAAACCCAGACCGCGGGCCGCTTCGAGAGATTATTTACGTCGGGTTAGTGGCTATGTCGCTGTGCCTACCGGTATGCCAGGCGTGATACTCCACTTTGCCGCTTTTGCCGAAAATATTTTGGATAAAATGTTGTTATGGGGTGGACTGTATAAGACTGAGAATGTGCAGTTTCATGGGGTGGCGAAGATGGAGCAATTAATTAGCGAACGGCGCGGTGCCGTGCTGATTTGCTCCCATCTGGGCAATCTGGAACTTTGTCGGGTCTTGTCACTACAACGGCCGGGATTGCGCCTGACGATACTGGTGCATACCAAACATGCACAGGCCTTTAATCAATTACTGGCAGCGCTCAATCCGGCCAGTCAGCTCAATTTGATGCAAGTGAGTGAGATCACACCGGCTACTGCGATGATACTTGCAGAGAAAGTCGAGCAAGGCGAATTTATTGTGATCGCCGGCGATAGAGTGCCGCTAGCGAAGCCGCCGCGTGTTGCTCTGGTAAATTTTTTTGGCGCAAAGGCGGCGTTTCCAGTCGGGCCCTATATTTTGGCGAGTATTTTGCAGTGTCCGATTTATATGCTGTTCTCGCACCAAGCAGGTCAACATGCAGAGATACATTTCGAGCTCTTGCATGCCGCGCCGCGTTTGCCGCGTAAAGGCCGTGAGCAGGCCTTGGCCGATCTGGCTGGCTCGTATGCCAGCCGCCTAGAATATCATTGTCTACGCGTGCCACTACAATGGTTTAATTTTTACGATTTTTGGCATTTACCCGAATTGGATACTACTGATGCAGCCCGCTGAACATAACCTGCCACTTCGTGCGGTGCGCTTTGACCAAAGCCGCCTGTGTATAGAAGATATTGTGGATATCGCTAAGGCTGGCGCGCGCGCCAGTCTGTCGGAGGCACCGGAATTTCGCGCGGCGATTACCCGTGGCGCTGATTTTCTGGATCGCTTATTGCGTGAAGATGGCAACATCTATGGGGTGACTACCGGGTATGGCGATTCCTGTACGGTGACGGTGCCGCCTGAGTTGATTGCCGAATTGCCGCATCATTTATACACGTATCACGGCTGCGGTCTGGGTGAGTATTTCACGCCTGCGCAAACGCGGGCCGTGATGGCGGTCAGATTGGCCTCACTGAGCAAAGGTTTTTCTGGCGTGTCGGTAGCCTTGCTGGAGCAGATCGTGCGCCTGCTGGATGCCGACCTACTGCCTTTGATCCCCTCGGAAGGATCGGTAGGGGCCAGCGGCGATCTGACACCCTTATCCTATCTGGCAGCGGCCTTGTGCGGCGAACGTGAAGTCTTGCGCGCTGGCGTGACGGTGCGGGCCGCACAGGCGCTACGTGAAGCGGGCATTACACCGTTACGTTTGCGCCCGAAAGAAGGTCTGGCCATCATGAATGGCACGGCCGTGATGACGGCTCTGGCTTGTCTGGCGTATGACAGAGCCGCCTATCTGACGCAATTGACGACCCGCATTACCGCAATGGCCTCGTTTGCTCTCGATGGCAATGCCCATCATTTCGATGAAACTCTATTTTCGGTCAAGCCGCATCCCGGTATGCAGACTGTGGCGAGCTGGTTGCGTCAGGATTTGCCATGTGAACAAGTGGAGCGCAACGGCAAGCGTCTGCAAGACCGGTATTCAATACGCTGCGCGCCGCATGTGATAGGCGTACTGGCCGACGCTTTGCCGTTTTTCCGCCAGTCTATCGAGAATGAACTCAATAGCGCTAATGACAATCCGATTATTGACGCCGAGGGCGAGCGGGTGCTGCATGGCGGCCATTTTTATGGTGGCCATATTGCTTTTGCCATGGACGGTATGAAAAACGCAGTGGCCAATCTGGCCGATCTGCTGGATAGACAAATGGCCTTGCTGGTCGATAGCCGCTATAACCACGGTTTGCCGGCCAATCTGTCGGGTGCCGAAGGGCCGCGCGCTGCTATCAATCACGGCCTCAAGGCGCTACAAATCAGCGCCTCGGCCTGGACAGCAGAAGCCCTCAAGCTGACTATGCCGGCCTCGGTTTTTTCGCGCTCTACCGAATGCCATAATCAAGATAAAGTCAGTATGGGTACCATCGCCGCGCGCGATTGTTTGCGTGTGCTGGAGTTAACCGAACAAGTGGTGGCAGCATTATTGATCACGGTGCGTCAGGGCGTCTGGCTGCGTTGCCGCCTCAATCCCGCGGTCAGTCCTGAAGCGCCTTTGCAGCAAATGATGGCGGCGCTGGCAGCGGATATTGCGGTGGTTGAGGAAGACCGTAGACTGGAGCCGGATTTGCGTCTGTTGCTGGAGCGCATACGTCAGCAAGCCTGGAGCTTGTATGCGTAAGCAGAAAAAAGCGAGTCGCTGGTGGGCTGAGATCGAGATGCAGGTACAGTTTTTTGATCTCGACCCTATGCAGATAGTCTGGCACGGCAATTACGTTAAGTATCTGGAAGTGGTGCGCTGCGCCCTGCTAGACAAGCTAGGCTATAACTACATGGAAATGAAAAATTCGGGCTTTGCCTGGCCGGTCATTGATCTACAGTTACGCTATGTAGGACCTGCCAAATTTGGACAGATGTTGACTTTGCGAGCTGACATCGTCGAATGGGAAAACCGCCTGAAGATAGACTATCTGATCAGTGATACCGCGACTGGCAAGCGCCTTACTCGCGCTAGTACCACTCAGGTTGCAGTCGAGATCGCTAGTGGCGAAATGTGTTTCGTCTCGCCGCCGGTGTTGTTTGAAAAATTAGGAGTCAAGCTAGCATGATGATCAAGCACCTGTTTTTTAGTCTTGCTATGATGGGCTGCGCGCTGACTGTTTCTGCAGCGGCACCAGTTGCCAAGATACAGTCTATGTTGGCGAAACCGGCAATTTTATGCGGACGTTTTGATCAGAGCAAGCAACTCGCCGGTATCAAAAAACCGCTGGCATCGAATGGCCGTTTTTGTGTGGTGGCCGGTAAGGGCGTCTTGTGGCGCACCCTGCAACCCTTCCCGAATACTCTGCGTCTGACGCGTGAAGAGATCGTGCATTTTCAGGGCGATCGGGTCGCCATGCGTCTCGATGCCAAACAAGAGCCGACCGTGCGTATGATCAATAGCGTGCTGTTCTCGCTGTTGTCGGGTGATCTGGCGCAATTGGAAAACTTGTTTGAAGTAGAAGGTACTGCCGATCAACATAGCTGGCGGGTTGCGCTCAAGGCGCGCGAGCCTGCACTGGCTAAGGCGATCGGTGCCATCAGTCTGGACGGCGCTGCTTACGTTAAAAATATTACGATCAATGAGGCCAGCGGCGACCGTAGCAGTATCGTGTTTTCTGCGATACAAACCGGCGAGACTGCCATGTTGGCAGAAGAAGCGGCGCTATTTTGATGAAACCGCGCGCGCTTGGCAGCAACTTTGCCACGATCTTTGCCATCATCTGGGCCCTGGTAGTCGCTCTGTTATTGGCGCATAACGCCTATCTGTGGCTGGGCCAGCGCATCGCTCCCGACACCGATATTTTAGCCTTGTTACCAGTGCAGGAACGCGATCCTATCTTGCAAAAATCGTTCACCCAGATGGTCGATGCAGCACAACAGCGCGCCGTGGTGCTGGTCGGCGCAAAGGATTGGGCGGATGCCAAACGTGCAGCCGACGCCTACACCGCGGTGCTGGCCAGCCATCCTGACTTGATCGAATCGATACAGGTGAACGATAAGACTCAAGCCGACTGGCTGAGTCAATTTCAGCAGCATAGTCTGATCTTGATGAGCGCCGGGCAAGAAGCGCAATTAAACAGCAAGCCAGCACAATTCTGGCTCGATAGCGCCCTGAGTAAATTGTACAGCCCTTTTGGCGGGCCTAAACTAGGGGCTTGGCGGGATGATCCCTTTGGCCTGTTTAGCGGCTGGATGCAAGAGCGTGCGCAGGAAACTCCGGTAAGACCGCGTGACGGACATCTGTTCGTCGCCAATACCGAAAAACAATTTGTCTTACTACCATTGACACTCAAAGTGCCAGCGTTTTCTATCGCCGCGCAACAGGCAATGCTACCGCTGTTGGCGCAAGCCAAGGCTGCGGCGTTACAAACCGCGCCAGCGGCAGAAGTGATCACTGCCGGTGTAATTTTGCATGCAGCTGCGGCTGGACAGCAGGCCAGCGGCGAGGTCTCCACCATAGGCGTGGGTTCGCTGCTAGGCATCATCGTGTTGATGTGGTTTAGTTTTCGCTCGTTTAAACCTATCGCACTGGTGATGTTGTCTATCGCCATCGGTTGTCTCGGTGCTATCTCGCTATGCTGGTTATTTTTTGAGCGTATCCATTTGCTGACGCTGGTTTTTGGTGCCAGTCTGATCGGTGTGGCCCAGGATTATGGCCTGTATTTTTTGTGTAACCGCCTCACTGCCGATCCTAAGTTAAATTCAACACAGCTACTAAAAAGTCTGATGCCGGGCTTATTGCTGACCCTGCTCACGACGGTAATCGGCTATATGGGACTGGCGCTGACACCATTTCCCGGCTTACGTCAGATGGCACTGTTCTCGGGTTTGGGTTTGGTGTTTGCCTGGCTGACTGTCGTTTGCTGGTTTCCCTTACTGATTACTGCTGAGTCGCTGAAAAGCGGGGCACTGTTACGCGTCAACGGTGCTGTCTTGCGTTATTGGCCTTTGCTACGTTTGAATACCGCGAGCGGCTTGGGTTTGGCGCTGTTTGCGCTGGTGGTGGCATTCGGTTGCACCCGTCTTGGTGTCAATGACGACATCCGTCTGCTGCAAAACTCACCGCCACAGTTGATCAGCGATCAGCTGAAACTCAGCAAGCTACTTGATGCTCCGACACCGGTACAATTTTTTCTGGTGCGTGCCAATTCTGTCGAGGGCGTATTACAGCGTGAAGAGGCGCTACGCCGTAAGCTCGATCCTTTGATTTCGCAACATACGATCAGCGGCTATCAGGCCTTATCGAATTGGGTGCCTTCGGCACAGACGCAGGCGCTACGGGCTCAATTAATACAAGAAAAACTGCTGAACGATGGCAAGGTGCTGAGCCAATTAGCGACACAAATCGGTGAAGATGCCGCCTGGGTGGCGGACACCCGTACTCATTTGCTGGCCGCTGGCGATGTGCTGACGCTGGAAGCCTTTCTGCAAACCCCCGCCAGCGAGCCTTGGCGTCATTTATGGCTGGGTCAAAGCCAGGGTAAGGGCGAATACGCCAGCATTGTTGCCTTACGTGGCCTGTCCTATGCTGATCTGCCGCTGCTGCAACACGCCGGTAGCGGGCTGGACGGTGTGCAATGGGTCGATAAGGTCGCTGAAATTTCTTCGGTCTTAGGGCGTTATCGTGCGTATATGGGCTGGGTCGTGCTGGCATCGTATCTGCTAGTGTACGCATTGATGTTTCCGCGCTATCGCCGCCATACCTGGCGCGTGCTCTTGCCTACCGCTTTGGCTAGCTTAGCGACGCTGGCGATCTTCGGTTATGCAGGGCAAAATCTCCAGTTATTTCATGTGCTGGCCTTGATGCTATTGCTGGGCGTAGGAGTGGACTATGGCATCTTTATGCAAGAGCAGCCGGACCGGCGTGATGCCACCGGTTGGACCACTGTTGGCTTGTCGGCAGCGAGTACCATACTTTCTTTCGGTTTGTTGGGCCTGAGTAAAACCCCTGCATTGCAAGCCTTTGGTTTGACGATGTTAATAGGGACCGCCTTGGTATGGCTGATCGTACCGATTTTTGGAAAAGAAAAAACCCATGCAAAAAATTGAAACTACCGATGTCCTGATCGTCGGCGCTGGTCCGTCCGGTGCCGTGGCGGCAGCATTATTGCGTCAGCAGGGGCGCGCAGTACTAGTGATAGAGCGGGAAGAATTTCCACGTTTCTCGATAGGCGAAAGTTTGCTGCCTCAAAGTATGGAATATCTGGAACAGGCAGGCATGCTGCGCGCGGTGGTTGAGGCGGGCTTCCAGTTCAAGAACGGCGCAGCCTTTGTGCATAATGGACGGTATACCGATTTCGATTTTCGCGATAAACATAGCGCGGGCTGGGGAACAACTTATCAGGTACAGCGTGCCCAGTTTGATCATATTCTGGCCAAAGAAGCCGAACGTTTTGGTGCCGAGATCCGTTACCGTCATGAAGTAATGACGGTGGATCTGAGTGAAAAACCGCTGGTGACGGTGAAAGATACTAGCGGAAAAATTTATCAGGTGAAGGCCGAATTTATCCTCGATGCTAGCGGTTTTGGACGCATCTTGCCGCGCCTGCTAAAACTGGAAACACCTTCCAATTTTCCAGTGCGCGGCGCTATTTTTACGCACATCGAAGACGGCATTGTTCAGAGTAAGACGCAGGGTAAGAAGCAGGGCAATACTCAGGGCAATACAGTGGGTTTCGACCGGAATAAAATCCGTGTCACGGTGCATCCTAAGCATTGCAATGTCTGGTTCTGGACCATCCCCTTTGCGGCCGGACGCTGCTCTATCGGCGTGGTGGCCGAGACTAGTTTTCTGGATCGTTATCAAGGTAGCGATACCGAAAGATTGCGAGCCATTGTGGCCGAAGAGCCTTCTTTGCAAGAACTCTTAGTTAATGCCAAATGGGATACGCCGGCGCGCCATATCGTCGGCTATTCGGCCAATGTTGCCAGTCTTTGGGGCAAAAGTTATGCGCTGCTAGGGAATGCCGGTGAATTTCTCGACCCTGTGTTTTCTTCGGGAGTGACGATTGCTTTCAAATCGGCCAGTCTGGCGGCGGCGGTATTGCAGCGCCAGTTTGCCGGCGAGCAGGTCGACTGGCAAAACGAGTATGGGGTCCCGCTGCGCAAGGGGGTGGATACCTTCCGTGCTTTTGTGGAGTCCTGGTATGCCGGCGGCTTTCAAAATATCATTTTTCATGAGGCGCAACAGCCAGAAATTCGTCGTATGATTTCCTCCATTTTGGCCGGCTATGCCTGGGATCAGAGCAATCCCTTTGTCAAGGAAACAGCGCGCCGCCTGGCCGCGCTGGAGACTATATGTACGCCCGCTTAAGACTACTCTTGCAGTGCACCGCGTTACTGCTGGTGCTGAGTGCCTGCAGTAACGCGCCGCTGCAGCCAAGTGCCAGGCTGGGTTTGCAATTGCCCCCTGCGCAGCTCGGACAAGCTATCTCCTTGCAACAGCATCTGAAGGTGGAGCGTAACGGCCGTATCGATGAACTCGATGCGGCGCTGGAGGTGGATGCCGACCATCTGGAGCTGGTCGGCCTGGCCTTTGGTCAGCGCGTTTTGAGTCTGCACTACGATGGCAAGGATCTCATCTCTTGGCGGCACGTGATGCTGCCGGCGCAGGTGCGTGCCGAAGACGTGCTGGAAGATTTGCAACTATGTCTTTGGCCTGCAGATGCGATCAGTGCTGCATTACCGGCCGGTTGGCGGGTGCAGGACCAGGGTCTTCGCCGTACTCTGTATTTGGCCGATGCGATGATTGCCACCATAGACTACAGTGGCATGCCACGCTGGAGCGGTACGGTTATTTTGAACAATTTGCGTTACCAGTACAGACTCAGCATACAGTCTGTGGCCAGCGAACCTTAAGCACGAAACACACTATGCTGTATTTAAATCAATGTGGGATAGTCTGCGCACTCGGGAATACGACTGAGGAAGTCAAACTGCGTCTGTTTGACAGCGGAGCTAACAGCACTAGCCTGACATTCAGCGATCAATACTCGCCAGGTCGGGTCTTAGCTTTGGGTTGTGTTGCTGCCACATTACCGTCTATGGATGCCTTGCCGCTCATGCTACGCAGCCGGAATAATCAACTGGCTCTGGCGGCTCTGGCACAGATCCGTCCGGCGCTCGATGCCGCGATCAGCCGTTACGGCGCAGACCGGATTGGGGTCGTGATCGGCACCAGTACCTCAGGTGTAGCGGCCACCGAAATCGCCTTAAAACGATATGCACTGGAGCAAACTCTGCCTGCAGATTTTCATTACGCGCAGCAAGAGATGGGCTCGCCAGCGGCCATGCTGGCACGAGACTTAGGCATCAGCGGCCCGGCCTATGTGCATTCCAGCGCTTGTTCTTCTAGCGCCAAGGCGATGGCGAGTGCGGCACGCTTGATCAAGATGGGCCTGTGTGACGCGGTACTGACGGGCGGTGTTGATAGTTTATGCGCGTTTACGATCGCCGGATTTTCAGCGCTAGAATCGGTGAGTAGCCAAGTCTGTAATCCGCTCAGCGCGAATCGCAATGGCATCAATATAGGTGAAGGTGCCGCGCTGTTTTTGATGAGTCGCGAGCCGGCTGCGGTGGCACTGTGCGGCTGGGGCGAATCCTCGGATGGCCATCATATGTCGGCACCCGATCCGGCCGGTGGCGGTGCGCGTCTGGCCATGGCGCAAGCCTTACAACGTGCGGACTTAAGGCCAGAGGATATCGATTACATTAATTTGCACGGCACCGCCACCATACAGAACGACGCGATGGAATCACGCGTGATTGACGATATTTTCGGTAGTGCGGTGTGGACTAGTTCGACCAAGCCATTGACCGGGCATGCGCTGGGCGCAGCGGCAGCATTAGAGGCTGGCTTGTGTTGGCTGGCAATGCAAGAGGACAATCCTCAGGGCTACCTGCCGCCCCATGTATGGGACGGAGTTGCCGATCCGGCTTTACCGCTGCTTAAGCTGGTCGCGCCTGGGTTTAGTCTGGGGCGCCCGTTGCGCTGGGCGATGAGTAATTCTTTTGCTTTTGGCGGCTCCAACGCCAGCCTCTTATTTGGAAGGATGGCATGACTTATCCCGATATCCGTGAGTTGGTACCGCATTCCGGCCCTATGGTCTTGCTCGACAGAGTAGTGGCGGCGGACGAAGAGAATTTGAGTGCCGAAGTCACAATCCGGGCCAGCAGCATGTTCTGCGATGGCACTGGCGTCGCGGCCTGGGTTGGTGTCGAATATATGGCGCAGGCGATTGCAGCTCATGCGGGCTATCTGGCGCTGCAACGCGGGGACGCAGTGAAAGTGGGTTTCTTACTCGGTGCCAGACGCTACCACGCCAGCACCGCGTTGTTTGCCTTAGGCAGCGTTTTGGTTGTCAGAATTACGCGCGTGTTGCAGGGTGAGAACGGTTTGGCCGCCTTTGAATGTAGTATCCACGACAATTCACAAAACACCGGAGCATCCCTGGCGCATGCCACCATTACGGTATTTCAACCGGACAATGTCGCAGAATTTATACAGGAAATGTAGGGACTTTTTATGAGTAATGAAAATCAGCTAAACAGCGACAAGAGCGTCTTAGTCACCGGTTCTTCACGCGGCATAGGTAAGGCGATTGCTTTACGGCTGGCACGCGATGGCTTTGACATCATCTTGCACTGCCGCAGTGGGCGCGCCGAAGCCGATGCCGTCGCGCAGACCATACAAGCTTTGGGGCGCAGTGTGCGCGTATTGCAGTTTGATATCAGCCAACGTGAAGAGGTCGCGACAATTTTACGGGCCGACGTTGAGCAACACGGCTGCTATTACGGCGTGGTTTGTAACGCCGGTGTGGCGCGCGACAATGCGTTTCCGGCGATGTCGGGCGAGGATTGGGATATTGTCATGCAGACCAATCTGGATGGTTTTTTCAATGTGCTTAATCCTCTCACTATGCCGCTGGTGCGGCGTCGCAAGCCTGGCCGTATCGTCACCTTGGCGTCGGTCTCTGGGCTGATTGGAAACCGCGGGCAGGTCAATTACAGCGCCGCTAAGGCCGGTATCATAGGCGCCACAAAAGCTTTGGCTCTGGAACTGGCAAAGCGCGAGATCACCGTCAATTGCGTGGCCCCGGGCCTGATAGAGACCGATATGATCAGTGATGTGCCTATGGAAGAAGCGCTTAAAATGATACCTGCAAGGCGCGTTGGCAAACCGGAAGAAGTGGCGGCCGTGGTGAGCTTTTTAATGAGTAGCGACGCTGCCTATGTGACGCGACAAGTAATTTCGGTCAATGGTGGCATGGCTTGAACGAGCGCAGTTTCGTATCGAAATAAGAATGGAAATACAGATGGAAAAGAATCATCGCGTCGTCGTGACTGGCATGGCTGGTATTAGTCCTATAGGAAATGACTGGCGCAGCATACGCGCGCGTCTGGGCGAGTACCGCAATGCCATCGTGCCTATGACGGAGTGGGCCGATTACGATGGCTTGAACACCAAGCTAGGAGCGCCTGCCGCCCCGTTTGCCTTGTCCGAAAAGTACACACGTAAAACTATGCGCAGCATGGGCCGGGTCGCACTGATGGCAACCCGTGCCAGTGAATTAGCCTTGCTCGATGCCGGTTTACTTGAACATACGTTGCTGAAAAGCGGGCAGATGGGCGTGTCTTTTGGCTCTTCCGCCGGGACCCCGAGCGCGATCGGCGATTTTGGCCGCATGATGGAAGATCGCAGCACTAAAGGCATCAATGCCACCACCTACATCAAGATGATGGCACATACCGCACCGGTGAATATAGGCGTATTTTTTGGCCTGACTGGACGCGTCATCACCACTTCCAGCGCTTGCACTTCGGGCAGTCAGGGCATAGGTTATGCCTATGAAGCGATACGCGCAGGCAAGCAGCTGGCTATGATTGCCGGTGGTGCCGAAGAGTTATGCGCTACCGAAGCAGCGGTATTCGATACACTGTTCGCCACTAGTGTTAAAAACGATGCACCTGGCACTACTCCTAGCCCGTTTGATGCTGGGCGTGATGGTCTTGTCATTGGCGAAGGTGCCGGTTGTCTGATACTCGAAGAGCTTGACCATGCACAGGCACGTGGCGCCACTATCTATGCCGAGCTGGTCGGTTTCGGCACGAATAGCGATGGCTGCCACGTTACGCAACCGAACGCGCGTACCATGCAAACCGCGATGCAACTGGCGCTCGCCGATGCCGGTTTGCAGGCTTCGGATATTGGTTATATCAATGCACATGGTACCGGCACTCAGCAAGGCGATATCGCCGAATCGCAAGCCACTGCGCAGTTATTCGGCACGCGCACCCCTATCAGTTCCTTGAAGAGTTATATGGGGCACACCTTAGGTGCCTGTGGCGCGCTGGAAGCCTGGCTCAGTATAGAAATGATGCGCGAGGGCTGGTTTGCCCCTACCATCAATCTGCAGCAGGTCGACACGCAATGCGCGCCGCTAGACTACATCATGCATGAAGGCCGGCAGTTACAAACCGACTACGTGATGTCGAATAATTTCGCTTTTGGCGGTATCAATACCTCTTTGATTTTTAAGCGATATGCTTAGTGTTATAAATTAGCGTTATAGCGTAGTGTAGTAGTTTGATTTTTTTAACCGAAGGGAATGAAAATGAAAAAAACTGTTTTGATTTTGCTGGTGCTGAGCCTGATTGCGGTAAGTAATGCACAAGCCTCAGATAACAAATTTATGATGCCTATCGCGGCAGCAATGGCGGCTAACGACGCGCCTACCCGCTTGGGGGATACAGTGAAGTTTTACTTCGGAAATCAGCCTACTCCCAAGGTCATCAAAAAATTAGGTAGCGATACCACCAGCCAGAAAACTAATGCCTTCGCCAAGTCAAATGAAAAAGCTTGTAATTGGGTATTTTTATCCGACATGTTGAGTCTGCAAAGGCGGGCAAAAGAGCTCGGTGCCAATGCCGTGGTAAATATCGTGAGTAATTACGATCACGTAGAAAATTCCAGTGAGACTGAGTTTGAATGTCATGTCGGTGCCATCATGGCAGGTGTCGCATTCAAAGCCGATTTTGTCACCATCGCTGACCAATAGTTCTAACAGCGCCACCGTCTGGCTGCTCGATGGGCGCAAAGTCAACGAGGCGGCGCTGGCCGCCAGTTTGTCTTGGCTGAATACGGATGAACAGCGACGCTATGCGCGTTTTATACGGCCTGAGCGTCAGCGCCAATTTTTGCTCGGACGTTGGCTCTTGCGTCAATTGCTGGCCGAGTCGCTAGAGCTAGCGCCGCAGCAGATCGTGCTTCGCGAGCGCCTGCACAATGCGCCACTATTGGTACTTGATACCAACGCGCCACCGCCGAATTTTAATCTGTCGCACAGCGGTCCCTGGGTCGCTTGCGCGCTGAGCATGCACAGCGCGCTTGGTCTGGATATAGAGCGACTCGATGGCGAGCGTGATTTTGCGGCTTTGGCCGAACAGATTTTTGACAGCACCGAACTGGCATCTTTCCGCGCCTTACCTGAGGCGGAAAAAATGCTCAGTTTTTATCAGGCCTGGAGTAGTAAAGAGGCGCGCTACAAGCTCGGCGCTAATTCTGGATCGGCGCAAGCGGCCCAGCAATTTCAGTTAAGCCATCCGGCCTTGTCCATAGTCTTGTGCAGCGCCTTGCCTTTAGCCATGCCGCCGCTGATCATCGTGCCGCAGTGGGCGGGCTAATTGCTGGATTGCCATAGCCAACTCCAAAAACCAGGCAGTGTTGGTTTGCTGTCTGGGTCGCGTATACTGCGCGCCAAGGCCGCCCGTTCTAGTTCATCCCTATCGTCGTAAAACGCTTTGCTGGCAGTCGGCATTTCTAGCTCACGTGCGACATCGAGCAAAATTTCTAAATAATCTTCTAACACGCTGGCGCTGTAGCGATTCAGGTCGTGAAAGGTAACCACCACCGGCGTGTTGCCATCGACCACTGGCAATTCATCCTTGCGCCATCGTTCGCGCAGTAAACGCAAATGCTGCAGCATATTGCGGCGTTTGTTGAGACTAAAATTTATGCCCCAGATTTTGCCATCATTGGCACTCAGGTCAGTTAGCAATAGATGTAAACCATGCGCCTGATAGGCGGCAAAGGTGCGGGCATCGTAATTCCAAAACGGTGGTCTTATCAGTTTTGGCGCACTCCCGGTATACATCTGCAGATCGGCGCAGCCATTGCTCAAGGCAAGTTCTAACTCGGCAGCATCGAGAAACCTGTGGTTTGCATGGCTAGTTGTCGCGGTATGAAAAGCCAGAATATGCCCTTCATCATGTTCGCGCTGTAGTAAGGCTTTGCCTAACTCGGTGGCTCCGCTGCGATTGGCGCGGGTCTGCACAAAAAAAATCGCCTTGATACCGACTTGCTGATTGTTGCGTGCCAAAACGTCGAGCACCTGCGCTGTCGGATTGGCAAAGCCGGAGCCACTAGGGCCATCATCAAAAGTGAGCAAAAATCGTATTGGCGCAGGTTGTGCGGACAGCTCATCAGCCTGAACGCTAGGCGCAAGCGCCATAACACACAGCAACAAGAGTCGGCAGATATAAGGCAAGCGCAATGGGTACAGTAGGGCAGACAAAATAGAGCGGCTAATCGATGAGAAAACTCGGGATAGTGGGATTTTCCGTAAAACACTATTGTACCCGCACCGCGCCGGCTCTAGCTGCTTGCAGCTTGCTTACCGCCAGTCTGAGAAATATTCAAATCATGCCTGCCGCCAGCGCGCATATTCCATGCGGGTTTCCAGCCTGCCTGGCCTGCAAGGCGCATGGAATATGCGTGAGCGGGCAGGCTGCTTGGAAAATACTCAGGGCAGCTCAGCAAAAAATCCGGAGCAGGTAACTATTGCCATACGTCAGCAACGGTGTAAGCAGATGTATCAATGCTTGCAATTGCCATAAAATCATGATGAAATGATTAACTTTTTACATGATTTTATTGCAATTTTGCAAGGCTTTGCCAAGACTCCCCCAGCGGAGCCAAGCTAGCCACGCACAGCTACCGGATTACAGATGGCCATCGCTACTCTTCAAGACCTCCAAGATGTTTTAGGCAATCTCGCCGCCAGTCTGGCGCGCTATTCTAGCGTCAGCCGTCTGTACGAGCTGAAATTGCAAAACCAGGATCTGGCACTGGGTGTCAGTGGCCTACTGGTAGAAGGCTTCGCCGCCCAGGAAGAAATCAATGGCATAGGCAGCCGCGACATCATCGTGTTGTCGACCAGCGCCCACATAGAATTAAAGAGCTTGCTGGGGCAGAGCGCCAGTTTGCAAAGCAGCTTATCCGATGGCAGCCGCGCCAGCTTTACCGGCCTGATCCATGAAGCGGCCATGCTAGGCAGCGAAGGCGGCTTTGCCCGCTACCGGGTGCGTCTAGCGCCTTGGCCCTGGCTACTCACACAATGCCGCACTAGCCGCGTCTGGCAAGACAAAAGCGTCGTCGCCATTTTAGAAAACGTCTTCGCCAGCTACAGCGCGCATGCTGCCTGGGGCTGGAGCGAAGACGTCGCCGCCTTCATGGACGCAGCCAAAGAGCGTAGCTATTGCGTGCAATACCGCGAGAGCGATTACGATTTTGTGACCCGTCTGTTGCGTGAAGAAGGCCTGAACTGGCGCGTAGAAGAAGATGACGCCGCCCCCTGTGGCCACCGCATCGTCTTATTCGCCGACAGCACTCAAGAACAAGCCACACCAGAAGACCAAAGCAGCGCCCATGTGCTGGGCGGCAGCGGGATACGCTTTCATGGCGGCCGCGCGCGTGAAGAGCAAGATTCTATTCAGACCTGGGGTGCCAAGCGTACCCTGCACTCGGCGCTGACCACGCTACTTACCAGTGACTACAAATCTAAACAGGCCATCGCCGCCAGCGCACCCACCCATCACGACTACGGCGGTAAAAACGCCCCGGTGCTAGAAAGCTACGATGTCCCCGGCAGCTACGCCTACGCCAATGCGGCACAAGCCCAGCGTTACGCCCAACTCCAAATGGAAGCAACAGAAGCCCGCAACAAGCTATGGCTGGCGCACAGCACCGTACGCAGCCTGCGCCCCGGCACCCGCTTTAGCCTCAGTCAAGGCCCCTTACAGCAACTGGGTGACACCGCCCCTAGCTACGTGGTCCTCAATGTCAGCAGTGCCGGCATCAATAATTTACCAAAACCGGCGCAACAAGCGCTGGCCGAATTGTTTGGGCCGATACCAGAACTGCTAGCCTCCTGTCTGCCACCAGAAACCGCACCAGAAACCACGCAGCGAAGCCAGCAGTCGCAAAATCAGCCCATGCTAGAGCAAGCGATCAAGCTCGGTTACGCGAATAGTTTTACCGCGATCCGTGCCGATATCCCTTGGCGGCCGCAAAACGAAGAACATGGCGCACGCCACAACGCCAGACCGACCGCATTGGGCAGTCAGACCGCAATCGTGGTCGGTGCCAATGGCCAAGCTTGCCCCAACGGCGCTGATGAAATCTATAGCGACCGCTTAGGCCGGGTGAGATTACGCTTTCACTGGCAAGGGCAACACGATGACGCCAACGCCACTTGCTGGGTCAGGGTCGCGCAACGCGCCGCCGGTGGTGGCATGGGCGTACAGTTTTTACCGCGCATAGGGCAAGAAGTGCTGGTGCAATTTATTGAAGGCGACATCGACCGTCCTCTCATCATCGCTGCGTTGTACAACGGCCAGGGCGAAGGCGGCACCCTGCCTACCCCGGGTGGCAAAGCTGATGCGCAAGCCAATCTCACGGTGTATGAAGCCGCCAACGATCACAGCGTCAGCGCCCAAGGTAATCTGGCGGGCGGTAATAGCCCAGTCTGGCACGGCGCGTCGAACGATCAGCCGGGACACCGCAACGCCAGCGCCCAGTGGGGCATACGCAGCAAAGAATTCGGTGGCAGCGGCTACAATCAACTGGTGTTTGACGATACCGACCAGCAAGGCCGGATCCAGCTCAAAACCACGCAAGCGGCCACCGAACTCAATCTCGGCCATCTAATCCACAGTGCCGACAATTATCGCGGCAGCTTCCGCGGTCTGGGTGCAGAACTGCGCACCGATGCCTACGGAGCGATTCGCGCCGCCGCCGGGATACTCATCACCAGTTATAAAGGCGAACACGGTGCAGCCACGCGCGATTACGCCGGTGACAATGTGGCCGGCATGGCCCTGATGAAACAAGCCACGGTGCTCGCCAAGAGTTTTAGCGACGCCGCCAAAACCCACCAAACCGTGGCCTACGCTAGCCACCTCGGCAGCAGCAAAGCCGATACCAGCCAGATCGACCCCAAAGCTGCCCCGCTCAAAGCCCTGCACACTGCTGTCAGCGGCATGCTCAGCCAAGACAGCAGCGCGGCCGCCAAGAGTGATGCCGCCGCCAAAAGTACCGCCGCCAGCGCAGACAAGTTACCGCACAGCACCGACCCCATCATCGCGATTAGTGCCAAGGGTGGCTTGGGCATGACGGCCGGGCAAGACCTGCAAATGGCCAACGGCGAAACCGTCACTCTGATGAGCGGACTCGACAGCCAATTCATCACCGCCAACCAATGGCGGGTGCAGACCGGCCAGGCAATCGGTATGCTGGCCGGTGCCGTCAAGCCAGGAGAAAACGGCATAGGCCTGCAACTGATCGCCGCCAAAGATGCTATTGATATCCAAGCCCAAAGCGACACCATCCAGATCCAGGCCAGAGAAGAAATCGACATTTTAAGCGCCCACGCCCACATCGACTGGGCCGCCGCCAAAAGCATTAGCCTCTCCACCGCAGGCGGCGCCAACATCACGATAGAGGGCGGCAATATCACGGTGCAATGCCCGGGTAAGATTTTGATACAGGCGGGGAAGAAGAGCTTCCTGGCACCCGAAAAAACCAATTATAAATTGCCGATATTGCCGCAATCTATTTGCATAGAATGCCTTAAAAAACGTGCGGCACAACGTTCAGGGTTGATCAATCGTGGCGCTTAATTTATCCGCATCAGCTGATTTACTCAGCGCCTTGCAAGCACATCAGGATCGCGCCGCTAGCCATCTCAATTGGTTTGCCCTGGTCGACCCGGCGCAACACAGCGCTCTGCCGCAGGCCATGAATCAGTATGGGGTGTCGCGCTGCCTGTTAAGTTATGCCGATGACGCGCCGGTGGCCAAGGTTTCGCCGCATCTGCTGCAGTTGGCTGATATCGATAGCGCGGCGCTCAAGTGGTTTGCCAGAAACGCGACTAGCGCGCCTTGTGCCACGCTGATCGCCAGTGCGCTCAGTTTTGAAGAGCTATTTAAGCACTTATCGCAATTTTTAGATGTAGAGTTTGAAGACGGCGACCTGATGTTTCTGGCGTTTTGGGATCCGGCGATTCTGGCAGCCTTAATCGGCCAGGCTGACGACCTCAGCCTGTATGTGCGCGGGCCGATTTTTAGCCCCGCCCAAAGCGCCGCCTTGCTCGCGCCGATCTCAGCCTGGTGGTACTACGACCGCGATGGATTTTTGCATGAGATTAAAGCGCAACAACCAGCGGCCGCAACCCAAGATCACGCGTCGGTATTGCCACTGAAATTTGATCAAGCCCAGACCGATTTAATCGTCGAGGCCAGCGTGCCAGATCAGCTCTTGTCGCACCTGCAGATCAATGCCCCCAGTGTATTGCTAGAACATCCGCCAGCGACGCGCTACGCCTACATCAAGCCACAACTGGCACGCGCCAGAACTTACGGCTTAGTCGGCACCGGCGATCTGCTTAATTACGCCGGTCTGGCCTTTATGTGGGGCAGCGATTTTGATCAACACGCACAGATCGCGCCCTTACTGCAGCAAGTCAAAAATAAAACCCTGCGCTTTGACGCCGCCATGGCCGTCATGCCAGACGAGCTGGATAAGGCAGGCAAATAATATGCTTCAACTCTTAAAACTCTGCCTGATCCTTAGCCTGAGCGTCTTAGCCGGATGTGCGACTACCTCGGCCAATCTGACTGTGGTGGTATATAACTATTGGCCCAGAGCGATTGCGGATGTTTCTATCAATGGGAAATATGCAGGAGGCTCCTTCGGTGCTTATGGCCCTGGTGGAACTGGCTCAAAAATGGTAACGGGTGTACCCATTACTGTCGGTGAGCAAAAAATTGAGTGGCTACTGGATGGTGGTAAAAAGCAGTCGCGCTTGGGTGAAAAAATCAGCGCGACCGCAGTGCTAAAGGAAATTCCCAGGGATGCCAAAATACTTGCGATACACATTTATCCAGACGAAACCGTATTCGTAGAAACTGCAGAATGGCTGCCGGACGAAAAACCACGAGGATACCCACGATGAAGCTATCGACATTAACGGGCCAGCTCAGCATAGTTGGTGTCAGCATGGCGCAAACTATCAGACCGACGTTTCGTGGCATACGCAAGCTACGCGCAGCGGCGGTTTCCTTGCTTTGCCTACTCCCTTTATTGACAGCCTGTGGCACGACACAAAAAAAATTAAGCGCTGTTGTATTCAATTATTGGCCACGCCCAATTTTAGATGTCAGCATTAATGGACATTGGGCTGGGCTGGCGCCAGCAGCCGAAAATGGACGTGTCGGTGGCGGTGGTGGTATGGTTTCTGGTGTGCCAGTGAGCTTAGGTTTGCAAAAAATTGAGTGGGTGCTTGATGGTGGTAAAAACGCACCTAGGCTCGGAGAAAAAATTTCGACCACTGCGAATTTACAAGCACTTCCATCAGATGCGCGTGTTTTAGCAATTCATATTTATCCAGACAATACGGTATTTATTGAGGTAACTTCTTACATTCCTGAAGCAAGACCGGAAGGGATTCAAAAATGAATCCGAGAACCTTAACTTGTATAAACGGCGCATCATATAATTTCTGTGGCAATTTCCTCAACGATAAAAAAATCAAAATATTCGCAGCGGCGGTGTCCTTACTTTGCCTGCTACCTGTCTTGACCGCCTGTGGCACGACACAAAAAAATTTAACCGTTGTTGTGTATAACTATTGGCCCAGGGCGATTGCCGATGTTTCTATTAATGGAAAATATGCTGGAGGTTCTTTTGGTGCCTATGGTCCAGGTGGAACTGGTGGATCTATGGTAGCAGGCGTTCCTATCCATGTCGGAGAGCAAAAAATTGAATGGGTGTTGGACGGAAATTTACCCCGATTAAATGAGACCCTTACTGCAACAGCGATTTTAAAGGACATTCCCTCCGACTCTAAGGTATTAGCAATACATATTTATCCTGATGAAACAGTCTTTGTTGAAACAGCCAGGCGTTTGCCTGGCGAACGCCTACAGGATGTAAAGAAATGAGTGCACAAGCAATACGTGCGCTAATCAAAATGGTCTTAACGACGAAGCTGGAGTTTTCAGACCAGCAAAATTCGAATAACGCCTTAATCTGGGAAAGCCTAGGATGAAAAAATTGATCAAAAACCGCGCAATGGCGATCTTGCTACTGTGCTTTATCCCTTTAATGAATGCCTGTGCGGAGAAAAAAATGAATTTGACCGTTGTTGTGTATAACTATTGGCCTAGAGGAATCATGGATGTATCGATCAATGGTCAATACGCCGGAGGCTCCTTCGGTGCTTATGGCCCAGGTGGAACTGGGGGCTCTATGGTTGCAGGGGTGCCTATCCATGTTGGCGAGCAAAAAATTGAATGGGCTTTAAGCGGAGGTGAACATTCGCCTCGTCTCGGAGAAAAAATCACTGCAAGTGCGATGTTGAAAGACATTCCCTCGGACTCTAAGGTATTAGCGATACATATTTATCCTGATGAGACAATTTTTGTTGAAACAGCACGATGGTTGCCGGGTGAGCGCCTCAAGGATGTTGCCAAATGAGTACGCAAGCATTATGTGCCGCGAACCGGGATGTGGATAATGAGGCTCCTGATAAACGACAAGATTGTTCGGCGGTAGTCCATCTCGCCTATTTTTTTGATGGCACCGGAAACAATCGCGACGCAGATAAAGAACTAAAAAAATGGAGTAATGTCGCCCGTCTGTATGATAGTGCGCGCGATGAAGAAAAAAATGCCATTTATCGTATCTATATTTCAGGAGTCGGCACCCGCTTCAATGGCGAGATGGGCTGGGTCAAATCGGCTTGGACCTGGATGCAAGATGGCGCTTTAGGGAACGGCTTCGGTGCCGGTGGCGATATCCGTTTGGACGAAGGCGAAGATCAAATGAATTTCGCTTTAAGAAATGCCTTATTGGTGAATGCCAGTAAGGCTAATAATGAAGTCAAAAAAATAGCCGAAGAGAATCAAGATAAGGGCTTTAAAAAACTCAATGAAGTATTGGGTGAATATCGCTTAATAAAATGTATCAATATTTCCATTTTTGGATTTTCGCGCGGTGCGGCGCTGGCGCGTGCCTTCACTAATCGCTTGTTGAAACAATGTAAGCCAGATGGCTGCGATGGCCTGACTTTAGACGGCATTCCGGTACGACTGGTGTTTCTGGGGGTGTTTGATACGGTGGCTTCGTTTGGTTTGCCCAGAAAAAATCTGACCCTACCCTGGGGTGTGCGCGATCTCATTGTGGACGATGCTGTATGGCGTTGCGTGCATTATGTGGCCGCGCATGAGTTGCGTCATTCTTTCCCTGTCGATCTGATACGCAGGCAAGGGAAATATAGCGAGCGCATGTTGGAAAAAGTCTACCCTGGCGTGCATTCTGATATAGGTGGTGGCTACGAGGTCGACAAACAGGCCCGCACCGATAATCTGGCGCGCATACCCTTAGGCGATATGAGTAATGACGCTTTTGATTGCGGTGTTCGCCTATTTAATTTGGCGCAATTGAAGAGCGACTACTTCCCAATTTTTAAGCGATTTGAAGTCGAAGAAAGCACAAGAAAAGCCTACGACCTCTACTGCGGCACAGTAGGCGCGGCTGGCGGTAGCATAGAGTCTCAGGTGCAAAAACATATGGCGGCCTATTATAGTTATCGCGGTAGTCTGGAGCGCAAAAAATGTAGCTCAGAATCGCGTGCAAATAACGCCATGCGGGTCGCCAAAGCCGATGCAGAACTAAAAGCGGCCAAGAAACAGGCTGATGCCTGGCCAGATTACGATCCAGAATTCGGCCCAAGAAGCGCAGAAAATAAAGCCGCCATCGCCAATTATCAGCAAGCTAAAGAGCAACACGATCAAGTTAAAAAAGAGCAACATCGCCTCGACGTCGCTGAAGAAGATATCGCCAAAGAAGCAAAGGCGATGGAGCTGGCGGTTAAGAATGGCCACGATATGCAGATGTGGTACGGCGCATTGCGCTACAGCTATCCGGCGCAGGCGTGGATGGTCAGCGCTTGGAAAACCGATGCCTCGCAAGAGATGTGCGATTTTTTTGAGCGTTACGTGCATGATTCCCGCACTGATTTTTTATCCGGTAAAGAGCCTTCGTCTTATTTTGCCAATCGCGGCATAGAAGAATCGACAGAAAAAGTTCTGAAGCCGGGCCAAGTGTCAAAGAGCGACAACAGCAAAGAAAAACCCGCCGCATGCATGGCCACAACGCCGCTTGCGAAGCCAGCAGAGGTTACGCCGCAAGCCGAGCCGGCCAAAGAGATGGTGACCGAGTAAGCAGCGAGCGACAGCGAGGCAAGTATTCCGGCTTCGGCTCCCTGACCGAACAAAAATTTACCCCCCCTGCCAGCGCACATATCCCATGCGCCTTGCAGGCCAGGTAGGCTGGAAACCCGCATGGAATATGCGCAAGCGGTCTTTACATTTTTAATGTGCTAGAAATATTTTCTATCGACTCATGACATCGTTGATTCAGTCTTAAGTAGCAAGGCAGTAAAGCAAATATGCAACAGCGACACAGCAGCACAGCAATAAACTTTTAATCACTACACGAAACTAGCATGGCAAATCTATTACAAATCACTTCCGCAGACATCAACTATCAACCAGAGCAGTTGCTCGATGCCTTACTTAAACTGTTAAATTTAAAAAACGATGCGGCCTTGTCTAAGCGCCTCGATATCGCACCACCGGTGATCAGCAAGATCCGCAATCGGCTGTTGCCGGTCGGTTCTACGCTCTTGATACGCATGCACGAAGTGAGCGAGATCAGCATCAAGGATCTGCGCGCACTGATGGGCGACCATAGGCCACGTTTCTTTGTAGGCTAAGCGCGGCTGGCGCTAAGTCTCTGGCATCGCGCCGCCACTTAGCGCAGAAATTAGCGCAGAAATTAAAAACAGCCCCTGCCAGCCCGCATGGACTATGCGCGCTGGCGGGTGGTCAATTTCAAACATTGATCATATGGGGTGGGATTGAATGGAATTTGTATTGGATGTAGCAATCCCTTAAACATAAACAAAACGCTGTCAATAAGCTCTTTCTGACCCGCCTCGACGATGCTGATAAAAATGCAGCCGCCGGTCTCACACGCCTGCGCAGCACTGATCCAACGACAGTAATCAGCGTCAGGGGTGGCGTAGTCGCAGGAGCCGATCGAGACCCGGATTACAAATTACCGATACCGCCGCAATCTATTTTTATCAGACGCCTTAAAAACCGTGGTGCACAAGGTTCAGCTTTTATGATTAACGGAGCTTAGTATGCTTGCTTTTTTTCTGTCACTGGTTAGCTCTCTTTTAGTAACTACTTTGTTTGCTGAACTCGGTACGTTTGGATCTTGTTTCGAGGGCGGCTGTGGGTACGTAGCGATATTTTTTGCTGCTCCAGTTCTGACATTGCTAAGCTTTCCTTTTTGGCGTAATTTTTTGAAAAGCGTGTCTGAGGGAACGCGATTACTTCTTTGGACATTGACAGTATTTATTGGGTTAATTCCAATTGATATGTACATACTTATTTTCGCTATGATCTGGATGGCGATAAGAATATTGTTAGCGTGCAGGCGTCTGCGTGCGAAAGGGTTGCCAATTAGAACTTTATTCCTCAGCCCCATTGAGGAGAAATAGGAAGCAAGCCAATTGAAAACTGAACTGATCCCTTCCAATTTTATATCTGATTTGGATTAGCCAGACCGGCGCTGGCTGCGCACGTTACAATACGTCCTGCCTTTTTTCCGGATCTACTCCGCTCTCTTCATGACCCACGGTCTCAATCAGCCGCAACGCGATGCAGTCAATTACATGGACGGCCCTTGTCTGGTGCTGGCCGGTGCCGGCTCGGGCAAGACGCGCGTGATCACGCAAAAAATCGCCAATCTGATCGAAATCCATGGCTACGAGCCCAAGCATATCGCGGCGCTGACCTTTACCAATAAGGCGGCGCTAGAGATGCAGGAGCGGATTGCCAAATTGCTCAAAGAGCCGCGTCAGGCCAAGCAACTGACGGTCTCTACCTTCCATTCGCTGGGTGTGAAAATCTTGCGGCAAGAGGCGCGTGCGCTGGGCTTGAAGGACCGCTTCTCTATCATGGATAGCGACGATTGTTTTTCGCTGGTGCAGGATCTGGCCATCACCACCGACAAGCAATTGATACGCCGCATTCAGGGCGCGATGTCGCTCTGGAAGAATGGCCTGGTCGAACCCGATGTGGCACTGGCGCAAGCCAAGGATGAAGACGAGGCGATTGCCGCGCGCATTTACCGCAGCTATGTGGCAACGCTTTCGGCCTATCAGGCGGTCGATTTTGATGATCTGATACGCTTGCCGGTAGAGCTGTTTCGCATCAACGAGCAAGTGCGCGATAAGTGGCAGCGCCGTCTGCGCTATCTGCTGGTGGATGAATACCAGGATACCAATACTTGCCAATACGAGCTAGTCAAACTGCTGGTCACCGGCATCGGCAAGAAGCCGATGTTTACCGCGGTGGGTGACGACGATCAGGCGATCTATGCCTGGCGCGGTGCGACTATCGAAAATCTGAAAACCCTGGGGGTGGATTTCCCGGATCTGAAACTGATTAAGCTGGAGCAAAATTATCGTTCTAGTACCCGTATCCTGCAAGCGGCCAATTCGGTGATAGGCAACAACCCCAAGTTATTCGATAAAAAACTCTGGTCCGAACATGGCCTGGGCGATCCGGTCAAGGTGCTCGGCATGCAAGACGATGAGCAGGAAGCCGATCAGATCGCCATCATGATTTCTGCGCACAGATTCGAGCGCCAGGCCAAGTGGTCGGACTATGCGATTTTGTATCGCGGCAATCATCAGGCGCGCGTGATCGAGAAGGCGCTACGCAAAGAACGTATCTCTTACACCATCTCAGGCGGCCAGAGTTTTTTTGATAAAGCCGAGATCAAGGACATCATTTCTTATCTGCGCCTGATCGCCAATGAAGACGATGATCCGGCTTTCATCCGCGCCATCACCACGCCCAAACGCGGGGTCGGCCAGGCCACGCTAGAGGTGCTGGGCGCATTTTCCGGGCAATGGCAGTGTTCGCTGTTTGCCGCCGTGTTTAAAGGCGGTATAGAAGCCAAACTGACAGAGCGCCAATTGCGCCCGCTGCGTGAATTTTGCACCTTCATCAATCTGGTCGAGGCGCATGCCCATCGCGAAGGCCATGCCTCAGAATTACTCGATGATTTGATGAAGGAAATCAATTACGAGGGCTATCTGTACGACAGCTTTGACGATAAAGCGGCGCAAGGCAAGTGGCAAAACGTACTCGACTTTACCCAATGGCTGAAGACCAAGGGCAGTGGCGGCAAAGAGGGCACCGATGAGCATCGCAGCCTGCTCGATCTGACCCAGATGGTGGCTTTGATGACGATGATGGAAGGCAAGGATGAAGAGCCCGATGCGGTCCGCATGTCGACCCTGCATGCCTCCAAAGGGCTGGAGTTTCCGCATGTGTTTTTGGTCGGCGTAGAAGAAGGCATCTTGCCACATAAAGGCGATCCGGATGCGCCGGTAGAAACCATCGCCGCCCGCATAGAAGAAGAGCGGCGTCTGATGTACGTAGGCATCACGCGGGCCCAGCGCAGCCTGCATATCACCTGGTGCAAAAAGCGCAAACGCGCCGGCGCACCCGTGCATTGCGATGTCTCGCGTTTTATCAAAGAGATGAAGCTCGATGAAGGCATCGCGATACCGACCGAAGCGGAGACCATCACGCCGCAAAATAGGCTAGCCAATCTGAAGGCTTTGCTGAGCCGACCTAAGGAATAGCTCGCGTCCGTACTTAGCAAATTTTGTTGATTTGAATGAGAAAATTAAATGCCGAACTCCCGCCAGCATCTGATCACAACACCCGCACAACTTGCCAGCTTGTTTGGTGAGGTTGCCGCGCCTTCTTTGAGTAAAGAGGTGGCTTATCTGCATCCGCATTATCAGGCCATGATCGCCGCCTCGCCGTTTGCGGTGCTGGCGACGGCCGGACCGGATGGTCTGGATGTTTCGCCGCGTGGTGATGCCGCTGGCTTTGTGCTGGTACAGGATCAACATACTTTGTTGCTGCCGGAGCGCAAGGGTAATAACCGCGTCGATAGCCTTCGCAATCTGCTGGCAGATCCGCGTATGGCGCTGCTGTTTCTGATCCCCGGTGTGGGCGAGACTTTGCGTGTCAATGGGCGTGCCGCAATCTCAGTAGACCCAGCTTTGCTGGAGCGCTGTGCGGTTGATGGTAAGGCCCCCAAATGCTTGCTGGTGATCAGCGTAGAGACGGTGTATTTCCAGTGTGCCAGAGCGATTTACCGTTCTGGTTTATGGCAAAACACGCCGCCACCGGCATCTTTACCCAGCCCGGGTACGATACTGGAGGCTTTGAGTGAAGCGCAAATTGAGGCCGAGGTCTACGACCAGGGTCTGCGCGCCAGACAACAGGCTAGTTTGTACTAGGTCTTGACCTGTCTCTCTTAGTTGGTTACTTGCGTTGTTTGCTATCAGAGCTATAGATGCGCGCCAGATCACCGTTGCGCTTGGCGCGTTCCAGCACCTGATTGATCTGTTGCAGTAAGCCTTGATCGCGATCGGGGCGGATTGCAAAATGTATTTCTACCGATGATATCGGTTTGCGCTGCACGCAAAATAGCTGGGCCGGGCTGGCCAGCGGCTTATTCTGCGGCGAAGCATACAATTGATTCAGCGATGTTTCTAACTTTGCCAAGTTAGGCGCGAAGCTATACAGCAGCAAGCCATCCATGCGTCCCTGGCTGAGCTTATTAAAGCGCGCCGGATTATTGCTGGTATCGTCCTCTACTTTGAACAGTATATTTTTCTGCTGGTCGAACTCTTCGCCATAGCTGGTGCCGCGCACTATGCCTAAAGTTTTACCCTTAAGATCTTGCATGGAATTAAAACGGAAGCGGGCGTCACAGCGTGTTACCAGCAGACTTTGTTCGGTATAAATAGGCAGCGAGAAGGTCAACTTGCGCTGGCGTTCCTGGGTCTTGGAGATTCCAAAAATCAGGCCTTCGCCGTTTTGTGCGCTTTCCAGCGCACGCTTCCAGGGGACGCGGCGTATTTCAAATTGGAAATGCAGAGCTTGCTCCAGATAGCTCAATAACGCGTTAGTTTGTATCGAGAGTGGCACCAGATTCGATTTTTCGTCCAGTTCTTCACTCATGAACAGGGGGACGACCGCCGCCACTGTAGTCAGGGGCAGGCTAAGCGCGCCTAGCAGCAAGCCCTGGTGTATGCGAACGAGTAATCTACTACTTGGTTTTGGCATAGTTCTAACCTTATCCGCAAGCTTAAAGTCAGCGCTGTGATTTTAGGCAATAGATGCCGATACATTTTTAGCGCCGCTGCAGAGCGTACTGGCTTTGTGGTTGCCGGTCCGTCTGGCGATGCAGAGTTCATTATGCGCCAGTTCATCTTTTCCCGGCAATTGAGTATAGACACAGCGTGTATTTTTAGCTGATTTTGATCAGATCGATGTCGCTATTTGGCCAGACGCGTAATTTCTCCAGAGCGTTTGCCGCGTGCGATGGACGCATTGATGGTGTTGATGATGCCATCGTCCCGGTCGGCGCGTATTGCGAAATACATATCGTCGGCTAACAAGGGTTTGTTGAGTATGCTAAAGCTGACGCCTGGCGGCATGTCTAGACCTAATTTTTTTGCCTCGGCGTTTAAATACGCCTGTACCGCGCTGGCTGTGGCAAAGCGGTGGCTAAATAGCATCACGTCCATGCGTTTGTTGATGAGTTTTTTCATGCGTGCAGCGGGCGACGCCACGTCTTCTTCGACCTGAAATAATTTACCTTTTTGTTCATCGAATTCATCGCCGTAGCTGGCGCCTCTGACTAAACCTAGGGTTTTTCCTTTCAGGTCGGTGAGACTAGAAAACTTAAAACTGGCGTCGCTGCGGGTAGCTATCCAAACGTAACGTCGAAAAATCGGCTGTGAGTAATGAAAGATGCGCAATCTTTCTTGGTTCTTGGTCATGGCCCAGACCAGACCTTCGCCGTTTTTCGCATGCTGCATTAAACGCGACCACGGATAGCGTTTAATCTCAAATTTCACGCCCATATCCTGTTCAAAATAGGTAAACATGGTTTGATACAGACGCGAGACCGGGCGTAGTTGATCGTGTTGATCGCGTGCTTCCAGATACATCAAAGGCAGAATCGGGGTGACTGGTGCGGCATGATTGAGATTACAGACGAGGGTAAACAGGCCAAAAATCACAGAATGCAGTAGCTTCTGGATGGCGGTGGAAAACGGAAGCATAACGGGTGAAATAGACTCAGTGAGCAGGTGGCAGAACAATCGGAAGCGCGATAGTAGCAATATATTTGCCAGATAGGCAAATACCCGGCAATTAACTTACAAATACCCCAGAAATTTCCTTAGCCTAGTGTTGGCGGTCGCTTTGCTGGCATACTCTCAGACTTGCCAGAGCGCGCGAACATTAGCGCGAACAGAAATCAATCGATAGGCCTCAATAGAAATCATGATGCGATTTAGAATAGCCAGGCTGGTACCCATTTTTAATTTTTTTCTCGTTAGCGGTTTGCTGCTAGCGGCGCTGCCTAGTCAGGCGCAAGCCAATACAGCGGCCAAAGGCTTACTATGGGAAATTAAATCTGCCAGCAACACGGCGTATTTGTTTGGTTCAATACATCTGGCCAAGGCCGATTTTTATCCGCTGCCCGCTAGCGTGGAAGCGGCGTATCTGCAAGCCGACACTTTGGCGGTAGAAATCGACGCGACCGATAGCGCAGCCAGCGCTAAAGCCATGCCCATGCTGAGCTATCGCAGACCTGATAATCTCAAAAAACATCTGAGCAAGGCTACCTGGACGGCTTTGCAAAGCGTGGTTGGCGATGCCGCCGAACAATTTCTTGTGTATAAACCAGCGATGGTGGCAACTGGTTTGGCCATTGGTGCGTTTGAAAAGCAGGGCTATGATCCCGCCTACGGGATTGACCTGCACTTTTTGAAACGCGCCAAGACCGATAAAAAACGGGTGATCGAGCTAGAGAGTATAGAATTCCAGGCACGTGTCTTGGGTGGTTTGAGCGATAAAGACGGCGATGCCTTACTCAAGCAAACCCTGGATGGTTTTCTCAGTGGTGACATGCAACGCGATACCGATGCCATGATAGAGACCTGGAAATCGGGCGATACCGAAGCACTGGTCAAACTTATGCGCGAAGCTGCCAGCAAAGATGTAGGCTCAAAAAAAATTATGAAGCTCTTGCTCGATGACAGAAATATAGGCATGGCGCAACAAATAAGTAGCATGCTGGCGAGCGGCAATAAACTGTTTATCGTAGTCGGCGCCGGGCATATTGCCGGCATCAATAGCATTACCGATATCTTGCAAAAACAAGGTTTGCAGGTCAAACAGATACATCAATAATCGCCAGCGGCACTACCTTAGCACTTACGCAAAATCGCTCCAGCATGCTTGTATCCGCCTTGCTGAAACAGTTTTGCCTAAGTTCTATACATTTTATTTTAAGGAAGCTCATGCAATCGGAATCAGCAGGCAAGGACTTAGCGACGCCTGAACACCCATGGATCTCGCTGGAAACGATACAAGATGTCGAAGCCTGGATGGATCTCAATAATCGCGAATTGCAAGAGATGCTAGACCCTAAGCTAGTTCAATATGGAACGCAGGGGCAGGGCATATGTTTTCGTCTGGCGCATGGCGGCGAGCTGTATCTGCATACCAATTCTGAAGGCGATGTCTTGTTAGACTTGACCGCAGAAGCCGAATGGGTAACGCCGGTGATCAGCGCCACGACCCAGTTAGCAGCACCGCGTGGCCAGATCTGGGTCTTGCCGCAACACGTTTTGCTGCAATTAATACTGGGTTTGAATAGCCTGATCGCCAGCAGCCATCTGGTGCTTAAACACGAGTACCGGACGCGAAAAAATTAGACAAATTTAGATTTTGTTAAATCGCTTCGCTGACGCGATCACGTCCGGCATTTTTTGCCTGATACATAGCGGCGTCGGCACGCACGCATAATTGCTCGAAAGTCTCATCCTGGCGCAAACAACCGACCCCCATGCTGGCGGTAGGTGCAATGTTCGTGACGTTGACATCAAACTCTATGGTTTTTAAAGCTTGGCGGATTCTCTCTGCCAGCACGATACCTTCTGCTATACCGGTGTCGGCAGCAAGCACCACAAATTCTTCCCCTCCATAGCGTGCCGGGGTGTCGCTTTCGCGCGCGGTAGTGGCTAAGCATAGTCCGATTTGACGCAACACTTGATCTCCAACTGGATGGCCGTAGCGGTCATTGATGGATTTAAAATTATCGACATCGATCATGATCAGGCACAGATCACGTTGCGAACGTTTGCTTTGGGCGGTCGCCAGACTGGCAATTTCAAAAAATGCGCGACGATTATAGAGGCCGGTCAGGGCGTCGATATTTGCCAAACGCCGTAGCTCTAAATTGGCAGTCCGTAATTGCGCAGTGCTTTGCTCTATCCGCTGTTCCAGCGAGGCGTTAATTTCATTAATTTGCTGAATTTTTTGTTTGACCGCCGCCACCATCATTATAAAACTTTGGGTCAAATCACCCAACTCATCATCGCGGGTTTTTTCCATGGCGAGTTGGTTCCACTCCGCACTCATGGCGTCGACTTGTTGGCCGTTGGCGACACCGCGAAAAACCCGGCTCAGAGTCGTCAGCGGTTGAGAAATCGAATTGGCAAAGTACCAGGTAAATGGAAAAATAAGTATCAGGCTGCCAAACGCGATCAGAGCCAGTATTCCTATCATCTGCCAAGTATTATTTTGAACTATTTTTTTTGAATGTAGCGCAACGATAGTGCCAGCTATTTGTTGCGGGCCCAAAATTGGAATCAAATTTTGATAAAAGCCCTCGCCATCGACTGTAATTTCATTTAATGCCATATCGCTGTTATTGGCTGATGCCCCGGTAGGCACTCCGCTCCATTCCGGCAAAAGATAAGCAGGCAGATTACCGACGCTATAGCCTAGCCGCGTAAAAACATTAATCTTGGTGTCACTTAAGCGCGACAGTCTATCGACCAGATTTTGATCTATCGTCTGTACGCTGACCACCAGACCTTGCTGTTTGTTTTCTTGCTTGCCTGTGTTTGCGTCAAAGGCCAATCCAAAAATCGGAACTTGGCACACTACCGCCAAAAAACCATCTACCACGGCGTACTGTACCTTCTCTTGTTTTGGCATGTTGGTGCCAAAATTGAGGCTAATACTGTCGACCGATGTACGCGAGCTCAAGGTTTTTCGGCTAATCTCTTCCCCCTCGGTTAAGTTAAATATTTGTAAGCCCGGCTTAGGCGTGCGCTCGACAAAACCGGCTAGTTCTTCAAGTCCATCGAGGGTGGCAAATGAGACTAGGCTTCCACTGGCATCATAAATACTAGTTTTTGAGAGTTGCGCGGTTCTGGCTAGTTTGTAGGTGTCCTTAACCAATTGCTGATAGGTAGAAAATAGGGTATCGCGGTCGGCTTCAGATTGGGCATATTGCGTCAGATACCAAACCGTTGAGCCAAGATTGCTCTGGTTCGCGAGCCGTCGCGTTGCGATCAACTGCAGATTTTTGCGCTCATCTAGCGTGTTTTGAATAATTTTTGAAGCCTTATGCAAGAGCGCATTGGACTGATCGAGATGCTGCTGTCGTATCAGTAACGAGGCCGCTAGCATAAACGCCAGTGCCACCAAAAGACTGATGGACACCACGCTCAACAAAAGCTTATGTTTTAGGCGACGGATAGACATGGGTTGGTGATCGCTGCGATTTATTTTTTCGATTCTGGGGCATAGCTAAGCTGCGGAATATAAGCAGCAGGCGCGATCGAGGTATCAAACGCGTAATTGGCGATGTTACTGTGATCGAGCATGCCCAATTTTATCAAGATGGTATGCGGTGCTTCCGTGCTTCTTCTCTCTAAAAAATTGACTGCGGCATTGATCGCCACCCTGGCCTGGCTGACGCCCTTGGTATCGGATGCCGCCACGATGGCAGATTTTTCTATCAGGTTGGCGATTTCGCTGGTCAAATCAAAGGCGACCAGACGTATTTTTCGACTTAATCCGGCCTCTTTGAGTGGTAAAACTGCCGCTGGTGCACAGCCGGTGCAGCCCAGGATGTAGTCAAGATTTTTACCGTGTTCGGCCAGTAGCAATGCCGCCAATTGCGTTTGCTCTATACGTTCACTATCGCCATATTTAATGTCGAGAATATTCACTTTAATCGCGGCATTCTGTGCTGCCTCGCGCGTGCCTTCTACTTCTCCCTTGACCCAACCGGCATCAGAAGGTCCGGGTAGCAAAGCGATATTAATGGATTTTAAACCGCGCTTTTGCGCATCACGTATCACCCATTGCGTGGCATCAATGCCCATACTCTTGAGTGAGGTCGTCACTTTAATCGTCAAATCATCGCTGGTACTGTCGTTGGCCAGCTCAAACACCGGTATCCCTAGTGCGCGCGCTTTGGCGATCGATGAATTATTCGCCGTTAAACTCAAAGGAGAAATAACGATGGCATCGTATTTGGCGGCGATCGCCTCATCCATTTTGCGCAATTGGCCGACCAGATCGTTATAGCCGTCAGCGACAAAAATATCGACGGCAATCCCTAAACGCCGCGCTTCGCTGATGACTCCGTAGTTACAGCCTATCCAGTACGGATCTTTCATGTGTGGAAATAAGAAGGCGATACGCCAGACTTTACTGGCCGCTGCTGCCGTAGCGTAATGACCGTTGACAACGCGGCCATAGGCCAGAGCGACATCGGCAGTCTGATGTGCTTTGACAGGCGGATAAATAGAATAAACCGGAATAGGCAGAAATTTTTTATCTGCAGAAGCTGTTGACGCTGGCCCAGCCGCGTTAGCGCAGGCCAGCAGGGCAGAGGCACTAAATGCTAGCGCGCAAATCGCAAACTGACCAATCGCATTGCTGATAGCCCAGGTTTTACTTGTCGTCATAGCATTGCTCCTGCGGTAAAAAATCTAGCGTTTTTTGCAGCAACTGGTGTATTTTGATCTTAACCCGAATTGCCAAAATATTGTCACAAAAAAGTAGATGTCTGCATTTGCAAAAACAGCAAGGTTTATGCCTGAGCCTCACTCTGCGGTCTCTCCTTCAGCGCTACGGCACTACTGGTTTCTATCTGTATACGTAGCGGCTTGGCGCTATCGAGATGAACATCGCGTTGCGGGAAGGCGATCGCGATATCGTGCTTGCGAAAACTGGCCTCGATCATGAAACGCAAGTCACTCGCCACCTGGCGACCGACCACGCCGGTGGACATATCCAGCCAATAGTAGACACCGAAGGCGAGCGCGTCGGCGGCAAAATCCTCCAGCAAAATTTCTGGCTTATGTGCGCTACTAATTTGGCCATGGCGTAGCACATCGTCTTCTAGTAATTTGGCAGCCAGGCGCACATCGCTACCGTAGGCGATGCCGACTTTGATGCCCTGTCGCACCATGCTGTTGGAGTAGGTCCAGTTGGTGACGTTTTGCTCCAGAAAACTGCTATTCGGTATCAAAGTGTCGATGCCATTGACATCGCGCACCACCGCTGCCCGCACACTCATATCGACCACGGTCCCACGCAGACCACCGACCTCGATGGTGTCGCCCGGTTTGAAAGGGCGTTCCAACAACATCATCAGGCCGCTGATGAGATTTTTCAGCAAGGTCTGCATGCCGAAACCTAGACCAATTGCCACCGCACCGCCGAGAAACGCAAATACCGTCAGCGGGATACGCACCAATAACAGAGAATTGATCAGCAGAATAATGAAAATCGCCGACAACAACCAACGCTTAGTGATCTTGATCGACACTTCGGCGAATTTGCCGCGCTGCACCAGCAGGTTTTCGATGCGATTGACGATAAACACGACAATCGCAAATCCTATGGTCAACAGCATGATCGCCATCAGCATTTTGCCTATGGTTACTGGCCTATCAATCGTGACATTTTGGCCGTCAACGTTGATCACATCGTTGACGCTAAATAACTCCAGATTCCAGGTATTGCGGGCACCACTACGTAATTTGTCGCCCCAATAATCGACCCGCATGGCGATGGTCTTATCACTGCCCTGGCCGATGGTTTCTTTGAGCTCAGTAAAGCGCATGCGTGAGCGTCTTAAATCGGTGAGCGCTTCGGCATAGGCATCTTGACGCTCTTGCCAATGGCGTTTTAAATCGTCGCTGTCAGCTTGCGCCGCCTTGCTAAAATAGGCGATCTGATCCTGCGCGATACCGGCTGCGATTTGCATGGATTTTTCGACTTCGTTTAAATTTTGTTGCCACAGCGCGCTACGCGTATTTAAAATTTCCAGAGAGTTGCTCTGGCCGTTCTCGGTAAAGGCCAGGTACTCTCTCCAATAAGCACCTTGCAACAGGTCGCTCATGAGTAAATCGGAGAGTATGCCGAAGTGGATTGCGTTGGTTTCCAGGCGTAGTTGCAACCATTGCATTTGCTGAGGAAAAACTTGTTTTTTGGTTTCTAAATCGGCTCTGTTTTTTGTATTCGCATCACTCAATGCTGTGCTGATTTTTTCCTGTTGTCGCTCCAGATCCGACAAGGAATTTTGCAATAATTTGGCATTGTTATCGAGTTGTTGTTGCTGTTCCTGATAGCGCTTTTGATTGCTGGCGATGCGCGCAAATTCTTCTTCCAGCAAGGCATTGGTGCGAGGTTGTCCGTCTTCTGCCGGGGTGGCGGTGTTCATGGCAAGCACTAGCTCACGTCTTTCCTGTAAGCGCATACGGCTAAAACGCATGCGTGCATCGATTGCTGCCAGCGACGCCGACCAGGCATTTTTTTTATGACGGCTAAGTTCCAGGGCTGACGCTGCCAGACTGCGTTCCTTGCTCAAGGCTAGGGTTTTTTCCAGCGTTTCCTGAGCTTGACGTAATTCGGTTTCGCTACGTTGTAATTCGCCGCCTATGGTCTCGAGATAGCGCTCCTGTATCGCCAGATTTCTTTGTAAGTTGCTGATTTCCTGCTCGGTCAATCCGCGCAAAGTTAATTGTTGGGTGTTTTGATCTTCTACCGTGCTGGCGCTGACGGATAATTTTTCGGCTTGGCGTGCTCTATGCGCCCTGATACCGTCAAGCGCAGCCAGATGTTGCAGATAGGCCTGGCGCTCCATTTCCAGCCAAAACCGACGTCGTTCGGCTTGGGCCCAGTGCGCAGAACCCTTCTGAGTTGCGGCATCACCCTGGTTTAAATTTGCCAGCAGCGTTTGTATCTTGTCTAATCGATCGCTAATACGCAGCGCCTCGGCATCTTGACCAGTTTCGGTGGCGACGCTGCTAGGCGCGGTGGGGGCGGCGGCCGGCTTGGGGATTAAGGCGTCGAGCGGGCCTGCCAGCGCGCTGGCGCTCAACACCAGGCCGAGCAGCAGGCGCGGTAGATGATTCAGCAGGCGGTGTGCAAATGGTGGCAAAAGAGGCAGCATAAAGGAAAGGGATGGCGTAGCCAGTCTAAATTTAATCAGGCGTTATCATACCCTCGAGTCTTGCGCTTTGAATGCTTGTCGCCCCATTTGAGAGCTATTCGCGTAGTGATCTGGTGTTTTTTGACGACGTTCTGCTGCGCATTGCGCTCTGAGTTCTTATTCCAGTACCCCAGTGCGGTCCATCTTCACCAGGCGTGCCTCGGCGTTGGTGTTCGATTTGACCTTGACGATCGCTTCACCCGAGCCGCTCACCTTGACGCTGGCTTCTTCTAGCAATAGTCCATCGGCCTGCAGATTACCGGACCCTAACATTTGTAGTTTGAGTTTTTTTGCCACGCCCGACAGCACGAACTCGCCCGAACCATGCCCGGTCAATTCGATTTGACCGGCCTGTTTGAAGCCCGCATCCAGATCGCCAGAACCGGAAAAATTGGCTTTCAGATTGCCACTGAGGGAGTGAAGTTTCAGCCCGCCCGATCCCTTGCTCTCCACGTCGGCGTCAACTACCGCCAGATCGCTGGCATCGACCTCGCCCGAGCCGCTTAAGTTCAGTTGCAGTGTCTTGGTCTCGCCCTGCAAGTGCACTTCGCTGGAGCTGTTTTGACTGAGTTTAACCAGCTGCGCCTGCAGCCGCTCTACCCGCAGGTCGCCAGAGCCGGACAGCTGCGCTTGCAAAGAGCTGATTACGCCATTTAAGCTGGCATTGCCCGGCCCTGTGATACTGATATCTACCTGTACCGACTGCAAGTTATCGACTTGCAGATCACCGCTACCGCTCAGTGTTGCCTCTAGACTTTGGCTAATTGCGTGCATTTTGATATTGCCGCTACCTATCAGCTTGAGCTTGGTAGTGGCGCTGCTCAGTTGTACCAGATCGAGGTCGCCACTGCCACTCACTTGTAGCTCCAGATTCTTGACCTTGCCGCTAGCCTCGATCTCGCCAGCACCCAAGGAGTCTATGCGTAGCGCGTCATCGTGCAATCTGAGCAGCTTGATGTCGCCGCTGCCACTATTACTGACAGCGTGTAAGCTGGGCAGAGTAACCTTTACAGTCAGCGGGCTTTGTCGCCACGACAGGTGCAGCTTACCGCTCTGCTTATAACGCACGATTAAGCTGTTACCCTCAACCACGGTCTCGACCTGGCTGATCAGATGCTCGATGCCGGCGATTTCTACACCGGGCTCGCCCTCGGCCGTGACGATCAGATCGAAGGGGGTGGAATTACTGATCGCATCAAAACCGCTTAGCTGGCGTTTTTCGCTGACGATTTTCTCGTTGGGCGTGGCTTGCTCGCCGCCGTTAAAGCGGAATTCGCAAGCGCTCAGTAGGCTCAGTGCGCTCAGGGTGGCGATGATGCTGCAGGTCTTTGCTAGTGGTATGTTCATTGCGGCCTCAAGGTCGTGGTGATTGCTTAAATTGGTGAAGAATTGCCTGATGTACGGCAGCTTAAGCCAGTTAGCAAAAAATAGCAGAGAATAGCGACAGACTGCAAAAAGCGAGTAAGCAGGCGTAAATAGCCGGAATGGACAGACCGGCTCAATTACAATACCGAGACTTTACTCATGCCTGCGACGGTACTGAAACGCCAGACTTCGACCCCGCAAACGGAGTCCTGGCCTCATAGCAAACAAGGATGAAATTCATGGAAAGTGTTTTACTCAAGGCTAGCGACGGTGCTAGTGCCGCTCTGTACACGCATGGTGCGCACCTGTGTTCGTGGACACCGGCTGGTGGTGCTGAACAATTGTTCTTAAGCAAAACCTCAGAGTTGCGCGAAGGTGTGGCGATACGCGGTGGTGTGCCAGTGATTTTCCCGCAGTTCGCTGCGCTCGGTAATTTGCCTAAACACGGCTTTGCCCGCACCGCCGTCTGGCGAGTGCTACGTGCCGGGCAAAATGCTGATGGCGTTGCCCAAGCCGTGTTCGAGCTACAAGAGAGTAGCGCCAGTTTGCAACTATGGCCGCAGATATTCAAAGCCGAGCTGACCGTGAGCGTCTTTGCCGATAGCCTGCAGATCGCTTTGACGGTGGTAAATACTGGCGACACGGCCTTTAGCTTTACCTGCGCCCTGCACACCTATTTTGCCGTACAGCAGATCGCCGACGTGCAATTGCACGGCTTACAGGGTCTGCGTTATCGCGATTCGGTGAGTGGTATCAGCGATTGCCTCGATAACGCCGCATGGCTTAGGGTAGAGGGCGAAGTTGACAGAATTTATGCGAATATTCCCGCCGCAATCGAGTTGCGCCAGCCGCAACAAACCACCGTTATTACTCAAACCGGATTTTCTGATGCGGTGATATGGAACCCCGGCGCAGAAAAAGGGTCTAGCCTTAGTGACTTAGAGCCCGACGGTTATCAGCGCATGCTATGTGTAGAAGCGGCGGCCATCATGCAGCCGGTGCATCTGGCGGCAGGCACTGCCTGGTCAGGCTCGCAAAGCATGCGGGTGCTAGCCGCTAAGCGCGCCTAGGTTTTTGCTGGAAAAAATACAGGAATACATATACTCCCTTAAAACTTAGGATAATCAGGCTATTTGCGCACGTCCTGATTGCGTAGTCTAAATATACAGGTAGGGAGTATATTGTTATTCAGGTCTAGTTTGTTGTTCGTTTTAGTCTTCTCTCAGGAAAATTTATGTCAGTTGCTGCACGTACTTTGTTCCACCTCACACTCAAACCTCTGGCGCGTGTCGGCGTCTCTGCGGCGATTTTTCTGATTGGCGCGTCATCGGTTTTGGCGCAGGCCTTGCCTAAGGGCGTGACGCAAGTTACCAGTGTTGAAGGGATTACCGAATATCGTTTGCAAAATGGCTTGAAGGTGTTGTTGATGCCGGATGCCTCGAAACCTACCGTTACCGTGAATGTCACTTATCTGGTCGGCTCGCGCCATGAGAATTATGGCGAGACCGGAATGGCGCATTTGCTCGAGCATTTGATGTTTAAGGGCACGCCTAAGAACGCCAAGATTACCGAAGAGTTCAACCGGCGCGGCATGCGCATGAACGGCACCACCTCGCTAGACCGCACCAATTATTACGAGTTGTTTGCGGCCGGCGACGATAATCTGCAATGGGCTTTGGCTATGGAAGCCGATCGCATGGTCAATTCCAAAATCGCCAAAAAAGATCTGGATAGCGAGATGACCGTGGTGCGCAATGAGTACGAGAGCGGCGAGAACTCTCCCGGCGGCGTACTGATGAAGCGCCTGCAAAGCGTGGCTTACGACTGGCATAACTACGGCCACTCGACGATAGGTAATCGCAGCGATATCGAGAACGTCAAGATCGCGAATTTACAAAATTTTTACCGCACCTACTATCAGCCAGACAATGCAGTGTTGCTGGTCGCGGGTAAGTTTGAACAGGGCAAAACCCTGAACTGGATCGCCAGCTCTTTTGGTGCAATCGCCAAGCCTAGCCGCAGCCTGCCAGAGTTTTGGACTAGCGAACCTACTCAAGATGGCGAGCGTAGTTTTGAAGTGCGTCGCAAGGGCGATCTGCAATTACTCATGATGGCGTATAAGGTGCCGGCGGCCTTACATGCAGACCGCGAAGCGATGGATTTTGCCGGCAGCATCTTGACCGGCGCGCCGCATGGCCGCCTGCATAAGCAACTGGTAGAAACGGGTAAAGTGGTGCAGGTATTTTCGACTGGCATGGGTAGCGTAGATAGCGGTTTGAAGATTATCGGCGCAGTGGTGAAGAAGGGTGAATCGCTGGCCGCGGCGAAAGAATTGTTATTGGCCGGCATAGAAGATTTTAAAAAAAATCCACCCACTAAAGAAGAGATGGACAGGGTCAAACGCGATAGCGCCAACACCTATGAAAAAATCTTGAATAATCATGAAGCAATCGGCGTGGGCATGTCGGAATACATTGCCATGGGTGACTGGCGTTATTTGTTCAAAGACAGAGACGGTACCGATTTGGTGACGTCAGCCCAAGTGCAGGCGGCAGCGCAACATTATCTGGTGCGCGACAATCGCACGGTAGGTATGTTCGTGCCGGAAGATACGCCACAACGGGCTGAAATTCCGATGGCACCGAGTATCGCTACGGTGATGCAGGGTTTCAGCGCCAAGGCCAATACTCTGAGCGCAGAAGTATTTGATCCTAGCCCGGCCAACATCGATGCGCGCAGCCAGCACAGCGTGGTCGGTGGCGTGCAACTGACTTTATTGCCGAAAAAAAACCGTGGTGAAACCGTAAATGTCGCGCTGCGTTTGCATTGGGGCGATCAGGCGAGTCTGGTCGGTAAAAAACATATCGCCTCGTTTGCCGATAGCCTGTTAGCCACGGGCACCAGCAAATTTAGCCGTGCACAACTGGCCGATGAATTCTCGAAACTGAAGATCAGCGGTGGGGTGTATAACTTCCAGACCACCCGTGCCAATTTAAGCGCTGCGCTGGCCTTGATGGCGCATATTTTGCGCGATGCCAGTTATCCTGAAAGCGAATTTGTCCAGTTGCGTGAAAAATCGCTGGTCGGCCTGGAGGCTAGCCGCAATGAACCTGGCAGTGTGGCCGGGACTGCGATGGCGCTGCATTTTGATCGTTATCCTAAGGGCGATAGCCGTGCTGCAGAAAGTCTCGATGACAGCATCGCCAGCATCCGGGCCGTAAAATTGGCCGACATCAAGGCGTTTCATCAGCAGTTTTACGGCGCCTCCAAGGCCGAGCTATCCATCGTCGGTGATCTCGACATCGCCAGCACGCAGCAAGCGGTGGCCAGCGCTTTTGGCGACTGGGCTAGCCACAGCGCCTATACGCGCTTGCAGAGCCATTACGATGAGATCGCACCGGTCAGACAAATCTTGAATACCCCGGACAAAGAGAACGCCTATTACAGCAGCATGATGAATCTGGCGTTGAACGACCAGCATCCCGATTACCCGGCGCTGCAAGTGGCCAACTATATTTTTGGCGGCGGCTCCGGGCTTAATTCGCGTTTGATGGAACGTTTGCGTCAGAAAGACGGCCTCTCGTATGGCGGTGGTTCGGGTCTTAGTGCCGGTTCTATCGATGCCGTCGGCAGTTTTAGCATCAGCGCAATCGCCGCACCGCAGAATTTGAGCAAGCTGGAAAACGCGATCCAGGAAGAATTGGCGCGTGCGCTCAAAGAGGGCTTTAGTGCCGAAGAATTAGCCCGCGCCAAATCGGGTCTATTGCAGCAAAGGCAGCAGGGCCGTAGCAGTGATGCCAGTCTGGCGGGCGGTTGGAATAGTAATCTGTATTTACAAAGAACCTGGGCCTGGAGTCAGGCTCTCGATGACAAGATCGCCGCGCTCAGTTTGGAGCAAGTCAATCAAGCCTTTCGTCGCCATATTACGCCGGAAAAACTGAGTGTGTTTATGGCTGGCGATGTGGCAAAAATGCAGGCTGTCGCCAAGTAAATTTGGATGGCTAGAAATAGAAAAACCTGTTTGCTTTTGAATGCGGCAAACAGGTTTTTTGTTATCTGATGCTAGGCTATTTACTTATATTTTTTCTCTATCGCCGCATTAGTGCCGTCGCGCTCCATCTCTTTGAGTAGATGATTCCAGAGATCGATGCGTTCTTGCGCCATGCTGGTATGGCAAGCTAGGTACATCTCAGTTTGATTAAAATGAAATAGCGGGACTATCTTGCCCTCCAAACCCTGGCTTTTTAAGATCGCGGCACCGAGTAATTCGCCGGTAGCCCAAAAATCAAAACGACCCAATAATAATTTGCGTGGATTATCGGCGTCGGTGGTGGTCATATCGGTCTTAAAGCCCTTTAATACCAAAAATTCTCCAATGGCATCGTTGCGGTAAGTGCCCATCACATAGGGACGCATTTCTTCTAAAGTGCGTGGATGGCGGCTATCGTCGGCACGCCCAAAAATAAACCAATTGTTTTTCACCAGCGGCCCCACCCATTTGAACATGCCCTCGCGTTCCGGCGAACGGGTGGTAGAAAAGACGCAGGTATTGGCCTCGTTGCGTGCCATTTGAAAAGCGCGCGCCCAGGGATAGGCATTGAGTGCGGTTTTTTCTTTGGCACGCAGCATCAGTTCTGCGACTTTTTCGGTAGAAATACCGCTGATTTTGCCACTCTTGGCATCGATAATATTAAAAGGAGGGTAGTCTTCTGTCGTCAGTTGCAGATTCTGTGCGGAGGCTGGTAGCGGCTGCAGTTGGGCTATGTGGCTTAAGACCAATACCACGATCGTGGAGATTCGCATAGCTTTGCCTTGACAGATAAAGGTGAACTCGATATTCGAATTTAATCCCTGCGCTAAGCGAAAGTCAACAGCTTTTATACGACAACTGACTTACAATACGGGCAAGTTTTTTAGCCGGATAACGTGATGCAAATTGATAATTTATCGTATGGGTCGGATCAGTCAGGCTTGATTTGCGGCTATGTATTTGCGCACGATCAGGCCGGGCGCGCCGTGCATACCAAAGAAGCTCTGGAATATCTACAGCAAAGCGACACCACCGACAGCGCTAGCTTTCTCTGGTTGCACTTTAATCTATCGAATGTCTCTGCCGAAAAATGGCTGCATGAACATGTGGATTTGCCGGAAGAGTTTTACGAAACTCTGCACGAAGGCTCGCGCTCTACCCGTATTGAACACGCCGATCAATGTCTGATCGCGGTGGTCAACGATGTGTTGCATGATTTTAGCTTTGAAGCCTCCGATATCGCCACCTTATGGCTAAGCGTTTCTAGCAAACTCATGATCAGTGCGCGCCGTACCCCCTTGCTATCGGTGGACAGGTTACGCAATGCCGTCAATCATGGCGAGGTATTTCACTCCGCTACAGAATTGCTGACCCATTTGCTGCGCGATCAGGCCGATGTCTTGATCGGCATCGTGCGCAAGGCGATCAAAAAAGTCGACGATATTGAAGACCATTTATTGGCCGATCGACTCAACCATAAACGCGCCAATCTGGGCGAGTTGCGACGCGTCTTAGTGCGTCTGCAAAGACTGTTGGCACCAGAGCCGGCGGCTTTATTTCGCTTGCTGCATAGTCCGCCGCGCTGGGTTGCCGAGAGCGATGTACAAGAGCTGCGTCAGTCCACCGAAGAGTTTGCGGTGGTGCTCAGTGATATGGCCTCGCTGCAAGAAAGAATTAAGTTGTTGCAGGAAGAAATCGCCGCCAGCGTGAATGAGCAAAACAACCGTTCGCTGTTCGTGCTGACCATCGTCACCGTGCTGGCGCTGCCTATCAATATCATCGCCGGTTTATTGGGCATGAACGTCGGTGGCATCCCACTAGCGCAACATGAACATGGCTTTTGGATCGTTGCCGCCATCGTCGCCACATTTACCGTAATTGCCGGTTGGCTGGCGTTTAGAAAAAGTACCCGGGATTAAGATGCAAAGTTATCTAGCCGTAAAACATATACACATCACTTGCGCAGCCATCAGCGGCAGTTTTTTTATACTGCGCGCGTATTGGAAAATGCGTGACGCTGCCATACTGCAAAGGCGCTGGGTACGCATACTGCCGCACCTGATTGATACCCTGCTGCTGGCCAGTGCCCTGACCCTGGTTTACTGGAGCGGCCAGTATCCTTTTCAACAAAACTGGTTGACTGCCAAAGTGCTGGCGCTGCTGGCGTATATCGTACTCGGCACGATCGCCCTGAAGCGCGGCAAGAGCGCCCGCATACGCGCTTATGCATTAGTTGGGGCAATGCTGACGTTTGGATATATTCTGGCGGTCGCAATCAGCCGCCAGGTCATGCCGTTTTAAAATGTTTGCGTTAGCGCAGCCGTTTCAAATTTTTCAGCAAGAAAATCGATCAGCGCACGCACCCGACCGGGAACAAAGCGGCCGCTAGGCAGTAGTGCGTGCAAGGGATATGGTTCTGTGTCCCACTCGGTGAGCAAGGGAAGCAAAGTGCCAGCAGCCAGTTCTTGCCGGATATCGATCATCGATTTGAGCAAGATGCCAGCGCCTGCTACAGCCCATTCCCGCGCCAGCGACGCATCATCGACATAGCGGTCGCCGTTGACGCGCACTTCTGTCCAGACGCCATTTTGTGCAAATCGCCACAGTCGATGACGCTTGCCGGCGCGCTCGAAGGTGATGCAATTGTGCTGCAATAAGTCTTGCGGAGTTTGCGGTGCGCCATGGCGCTGCAGATAAGCGGGCGATGCACAGAGTATCGGTCGCGAGACGGCAATGGTGCGTGCCACTAAACGTGAATCGGCCAGTGTGCCATAGCGTAATGCCAGATCGACTTCGTCACGCATCACATCCATCACCTTGTCGCCGACACTGAGCGCCAGTTGCACGCCGGGATGCAGCTCAAGAAACTCACTGAACCAAGGCAATAAGCTGTTGCGCGCCAGATCCGACGGCGCAGCTACCCGCAAGATACCTACCAGGGCAGCGCGGTCGCTGGATACTGAGGCTTCCCCCTCTTCCAATAAGTCAAAGGCGCGTTTTGCGTAGTCGAGCAAGATCTGACCTTGGGAAGTGATGCGCATCGCTCTGGTCGATCGTTCAAACAGGCGCACTCCCAATTGATTTTCCAGCCGCTTCAGCGTGGCGCTGGCCGCCGCCGGGGTGATACCCAAGGTCGCCGCTGCGGCCGTCAGGCTGCCGTAACTGGCGGTTTGCACCAGTACTTGAAGGTCTGCGATATTTTCAATTTTCATTTGAAAGTGATAGTTTTTTATTGCTATTATCAATCTGCGATTTATATTTTACAGTGTCTACCTCAAGCACGAAACATCACCTCAATATTCACGCAATTCTTAAGGAGCATTCATGAAAGCCATCGCCTATCGCTACCCATTAGCCATTAACAATCCCTTATCTCTGGAGGATGTCGTGTTACCAGCCCCGGTGCTACAAGCGCGCGATTTGCTGGTGCGCGTCAAAGCTATCTCGGTAAATCCTGTCGATACCAAGGTCAGATCCAGTACAGCGCCTGCCGATGGGCAGTTGAAGGTTTTGGGTTGGGATGCGGTTGGCATCGTCGAAGCGGTCGGTACGGGAGTGACTAAGTTTAAGCTGGGCCAGCGCGTGTATTACGCCGGTTCGATTACACGTCCAGGTGCCAATAGCGAGTTGCATGCAGTGGACGAGCGCATTGTTGCGCTGGCACCAAACTCACTTAATGATGCACAGGCAGCAGCCTTGCCGCTGACATCGATCACCGCTTACGAATTATTGTTTGAACGCCTTAGCGTTGCCAAGAACGGCGGCGCGGGCCAGACTTTATTGGTGATCGGTGGTGCCGGAGGCGTTGGCTCTATCCTGATACAACTGGCGCGTCAGCTGACACAATTGCGTATCATCGCCACCGCCTCGCGTCCGGAAACACGCCAGTGGTGTCTGGATTTAGGGGCGCATGCGGTGATCGATCATGCGCAAGCGCTGACGGTCGGGCTCAAAGCAATCGGCATAGATGAAGTTGATATGGTGGCGAGTCTGACGCAAACCCCGCAGCACTACGCGCAAATTATCGAAAGCCTGAAACCGCAAGGTCATCTCGCCGTCATCGATAGCATGGATGGCTTAGATGTGATGCCACTCAAAGCCAAATCGATCGCCTTGCATTGGGAAATGATGTTTACCCGCTCCATGTTCGAAACGCCCGATATGGATGAGCAAGGCAAACTGCTGGCCGAAGTTGCCGCAATGGTCGACGCGGGGCGGATACGCACCACGGCTAATGCCAATTTTGGCAGTATTAATGCAGCCAACCTACGCCGTGCACATGCCTTGATAGAAAGCGGTACAGCGCAGGGGAAGCTGGTATTGGAAGGTTTTTAATTCTATTTAAAACGTCCAGATGATTGTTGCCTCCGCGTGGGCTAGAGCTGGTTTGGCTACCTAAAAAGTCAAACCATGTGCGTTTGAAAATGAACGTGCAAATAGTGACTGCAGCAGTTGCGGTTTAAAAGCCACTGCTCAGCGCTATCCTCGTTTCGGAGGTATGAGCGGCACGTCCAGCACGCGGCACCGGCCGTATTTCCAATTTGAAGCTTTGATGTGACAAATTCCCAGGTTCTTTCGATTTGCATTCTTCAGTGACGGTGGGCTTGATCGCTTTGTTAGTGTCGTTCATGGAGCAAATTTTTTCATACGATTGTTTTGTAAATATCAGTAAAAAATTGTATTAAATTGGCAAGTGAGTTAGTATCCACGGCCGCTTTTCGTCAGCGCCAGTCCCAACGTGCTTTATTATTTCCTCCTCATCGTAGCAATTATTCGTACCAACTATTTATAGCCCCTATGACACAATTTACTAAAGCCTGGATCACCGTTTTCCTATGCATGACTTTGCTCGCTTGCAGTAGAAAAGAGGCACCGAATGAAGTCGGCGAGATGGCCACTGTCGCCACTGCCGATGTCTCGGCCAGTAAAAAACTCGCAGGAGCGAAGGAAAAAAACACCGTTGGTGATGACGAGCTCAACGCTGCTAGCAAGGTACAACAGCTAAGTTCAAATGCGATGACGTATACCGATAGCGAGCGCAAATTTATTCGTAGCGCCAGCTTGCAATTTGCTGTCAAGGATGTGTATCAATCTGCTTTAGCGCTAGAAGATATGGTCGCCGCCCATTCTGGTTTTGTGATTAAAAATAATATCACCAGCACTTCACAAATGAGCGAAAAATATCCAAACGCCGACGGCAATATCGTCGACATCAGAGAGTATGCGGTTAGCGCGACTCTGATCGTGCGGGTACCTAGCCAAAGAACACAAGAATTTTTACGCGCCATCGCCTCTCAAATTGAATTTTTAGATAATCGCAACTTTGAGGCGCGCGATGCTCAGTTTGAACTGCTACAGCAAAAACTTAATATCACGCGTCTACAAGAACAGCAAAACGCCCTGGCTCAAATGCCACAAAAAAATGCCGATGTGGAGCAACGCGCAGGCGTCATCGCGATGCGCGGCGAAACTCTATCGATGCGTGATGAATCACGCATCATGCAAAAGAAATTCGAAGATGAAGTTGCCTTTAGCACGCTGACCCTGAATATTTATCAAACCAATAAAGTCAGAAAGTTTGAGTATGTAGACGTGCACAATTTGATCTTGAAAAACCGTCCTGGCTTCTTCCAGCGCGTCGCGAGCTCTTTGTCATTCGGTTGGTATCAAGGCTTGGATTTGCTAATTACACTATTGAAAGTGTGGCCACTCTATGTACTATTTGCGGTCTTCTTTTTTGCTAGGCGCCTTTTAAATCTGAAGCGTAGGTCACGCAAAGCGCCATCAGATAAAAGTGAGTAATTTTCAGTAGTCTTACTACACATTAAAAATGTGTGGGATTTTAGTCGTTCTTGCCGATCTCTATGGACGAAGCCCGCCTCGACCGTTAGACGCTTAAATGTGCCAATAATATTTTGAAAACGCACAGGCCCACTGCGCATATTCCACGCGGGTTTGCAGCCATGCCGGCCTGCAAGCCGCGTGGGATATGCGCGCTGGGCTAGGCGGCTTGTATCTTCTGAGAGTTATTTTCTGCCTTGATCAGATCTGCCGCTTTTTCACCTATCATCACGCTCGGTGCGTTGGTATTGCCGCCTATCAGGGTAGGCATGATAGAGGCATCCACCACCCGTATTCCCTGCAAGCCATGCACCCGTAAAGCAGGGTCGACTACCGCCATCGCATCAATGCCCATCTTGCAGGTGCCGACCGGGTGATACACAGTGTCCGTATACTGGCGCAAGGCGGCACGGATCTGATCATCGCTATGCACGTCGGCGGTTCGGTATTCGCTGTCGCGTACCTCCATCAGGGCCGGCGCATTCATCAGTTTGCGGGTGAGCTTGAAGGCCTTTACCATATTCTCCAGATCGTCAGTGTGCTCCAGGAAGCGCGGATTGATGAGGGGTGGTGCCAAGGGATCGGCACTGGCAAGCGTGACTTCTCCCACGCTTTTTGGGCGTAGCAGACAAACGTGGCAAGAGTAGCCATGCCCCAGGTGCAATTTGCGAGCATGATCATCGATCATGGCGATCACAAAATGCAGCTGGATATCGGGTGCGCTCAAGCTAGGGTCGGTTTTCAGAAAAGCCCCGCCTTCGGCTCCGTTCGAGGTGATCATGCCGCGCCGCTTTTTGTAATAACGCCACAACTCGCGCGCCAGCCGCAGACTGCCAGCGATCGAGACGCCCAGCAGATCGAGATTCTTGGCGCGGTATTTAAAGACGAAATCAGGATGGTCTTGCAGATTCTGGCCGACTCCGGGTAAATCGTGTACCACCGGGATGCCGAGTGCCTGCAAGGCCTTGGCGTCACCCACCCCAGAGAGCATCAATAAGTGCGGGCTTTGGAAAGCACCGGACGCCAGTAGGATTTCGCGCTTGGCGCGCAGGCTACGTTTTTCGCCATTTTGCAGATATTCAACGCCTACCGCACGCTTGCCTTCAAACACGATGCGGGTAACCTGACAGCCAGTTTCTACCGTCAAATTCGGGCGTTTTCCTATATGCGGATGCAGATAGGCACGTGCCGCGCTCCAACGTTCGCCATTGTGTTGGGTGACCTGGTACATGCCCACACCTTCTTGCTCTTCACCGTTAAAATCGGCATTGAGCTGAAAGCCTGCTTGTTGCGCGGCTTTCAGATAGATTTGTTGAAACGGATTATCCGATTGCAGATCACTGACACGCAAAGGGCCGGCTTGCCCATGCAGCGGGCCGCCTAGGCGCGCATTGTTTTCAGAGCGCTTGAAGTAGGGCAGCACCTCATCAAATGACCAGCCGGTATTACCCAAACTTGCCCAGTGATCGTAATCTTGTTTGTGGCCACGGATATACGCCATCGCATTGATGGCCGAGGAGCCGCCCAGAGTCTTGCCGCGCGGCTGATAGCCCTTACGACCATTCAGACCAACTTGGGGCGTGGTTTCAAAGGCCCAGTTATTGATCTTGGTCGGTAGCATGGCCGCTACCGCAAATGGGGTCTTGATCAACCAGCCCTCACCGGCATTGCCGGCCTCCAGTACGGTCACGCGGATCGCTATATCTTCGCTGAGGCGGCTGGCCGCCGCGCAGCCGCCGGAACCGCCACCTATGACCAGGTAGTCAGGAATTATTTGATTCATGTTAGGTCTCACTCTCGGTATATTATTATTCGCTAGGCTTATGCTTAAGCTCTTAGAGGCATCTTAATCTGCACAGTTTCTAAATATAAGGACATTTACTGCCAGCGCTCACATGAACTCCCTTACTGCACCAACCATGCCGGCGCTGCTCTCAGTGCAAGACGCCATTTTCCCCGCTCATCCTTTCAGCGGTTTGTTCGCGCTTGGGCGTGAGCAAAACTGGCGTTTGCGTGAGATGTTTCCGGCTTTTTCTGTCGATCAGCATGGCGCGCCTAGCAGCACCGCGCGCATCAGTTATGCCCAGGCGCGTGAGAGTTTGTTGTTGGCCAGACACATAGGCGGTGCCGATCTGGGGATATTGTCGGGTAGCCGCAAAAGCGTGAGCGCCCTGGGCGAAATGGGTCAGGGCATGTTGGCGCAGGCGAACTTAGGCCAGGCTCTGGCCTTCGGTCTGGAGTACCAATTGATTGCTGGCTCTATGTTGCAACTGGAGTTGGAAGTGGGGGCACACCAATCGCAACTGGTCTCACATGCGCTGTTTGACGATAGAGAATTACAAGATTTTCTCGATCTCGATCATCTGGCCACGGCCATGAATGCGGCGCGTAGCTTGCCGGGTGCGCAACTCAAGCCACAGCGGCTAGAGTTGCGCGGCAATCTGCAGCTTAGCCGCTCGGCTGCCGAAGCATTTTTTGCCTGCCCTGTGATCGTCGGTGCCGATGTCAGCCAAGTGGTGTTTGCCAGCGCCATGTTAGAACTACCGTTGTCGGCACAGAGCGAGCAGGCCACGCTGTCGCGCCATGCCTGTGACCAGGAATTGGCCAGCATCGGTGTGCTGGGTAAACAGAGTCTGGTGCGTACTCTGGTCGCGATGCAATGCGAGTGTCGCAGCGTGCCCGAGATGGCCAGCACACTGGGGATCAGCCCGCGCTCGTTGCACCGCTTGTTGGCGCGTGAAGGTGCTGCGTATTCGCATATTGCCGAGAGCGTGCGGATGGGGCGGGCCAAGCGCCTGTTGCTAGAGGGGCATGGCACCGAGCAAGTCGCTGAACAATTGGGCTATTCGGACGAGCGCAGCTTCCGCCGGGCTTTTCAGCGCTGGACTTTATCTACGCCGTCGGAATACCGCGCCTCCAGGCAAAAATAAGCCAGGCTTATGGCTCTGCCAGGAATTGAAACCAGAACGTGGTTCCCTCGTCGTCTGCAGTCACAAAACCCATATGACCATGCATTTTTTCTATCAGCGTTTTGGTGATAGATAAGCCCAGACCGGTGCCGCCTTGTTGCCGCGTATCGGTGCCATCGGCTTGGGTAAAAGGCTCAAAAATACGTGCCTGAAATGAGGCCGGTATACCGGCACCGATATCTGTCACCTCGACCCGATAGTACAGTTTTTCGTGCTCCAGACGCGGGTGTATCTGCAATCTGACGGCCTCACCCTTGGGCGAGAATTTAGCCGCGTTCGAGAGTAAATTTGCCATTACCTGCATCAAGCGATCGGGATCGGCCTTGATCCAGGCCTGATCCGGATGATGGAATAAATGCAAACGTACGTCCAGCGCCGTGGCATAGCTGTGATTGGCGTCTATTGCTTGCTCTAGCAGTGGCACCAGATCAAGCCGTTCGGCTTTAAACGTGGCCTTACCGCTGGCAAGTTTTTCCATATCCAGAATGTCGTTGACCAGGCCGACTAGCCTGCGACTATTATTGTGAGCAATTTTGATCAGATGCTGCGCCTGGTCCGGCAGCGTGCCGCCGACTCCTGCTTCCAGCAAACCCAGAGAACCGCGTATCGAAGTCAAAGGGGTGCGCAACTCGTGGCTGACGACCGAGATGAACTCGGATTTAAGTTGATTGACGCGATGTCGCTCGCTGATATCCATGATGAAAATCACCCATTCGCTATGCGAATTTTCTAGATAACTCAGCCCCACTAGTACCGGTACCACTGCGCCATCCGGATGCTTGAGCATGACCTCAAACGCGGGCGTTGTCCCGTGGTCGAGCAATTCGGTGTACGCCTGTTTGAAGGTCTCCAGATCTTGCTGCGACAATAAGGAGTTCCAGACGTTTGCATCGCCGAGTAGGGCGGCACGCGGGTAGCCACACAACTGCTCGAAAACAGTATTCACATCGATCAAGCGCGCTTGCTCTACCCCTTGCGCTATCCCCACTAAATTTGAATTCATCAGCCTTTGCAGTCTTTGTTCGCTATGCCGCAAGGCGTCCAGCATCTGTTTTTGCAGCGTGATGTCTTCTATCATCCAGACTGCGCCACGCACATACTGCTGCGAGGGCAGGGAGCGCCCCGCAATGCGCGCCATGAATGACTTGCCATCGATACCTTTGACTAACCATTCCAGCTCTACCGCCTCGTCGGCGATGAGCTTCGGTACCACCAGTGCTGCAAAGGCGCGGTAATCGGCATCATCCTGATACAAAAACGTCGATTTAATCCCTATCATGGCCTTGGCATCAGAAAAATGACACAACTCCGCCAGTGTCTTGTTGGCGCGAATGATGTTGCCGTCACTGACAAACATGATGCCCACCGGCGCATTGGAAATAAGTATGTCTAGCTCATTGGCCAACTGTTTATAGCTGGCCTGGCTGGTACTGAGTAATTCTTGCTGATGGTGGGCTGCCTGTTCGGCATTTTTACGTTCCGTGATGTCGATATTGCTGCCTATCATGCGTACCGCGCGACCCTGCGCATCCCACTCGACGACGCTACCTAGGGACATGATCCAGCGCCATTGTCCAGATCTGGATTTTTGTCGAAATTCGGTTTTGAACTCGATCTTTCCTTGCGATAGAAAATGTTCTTTGTAGGCGTTTCTGAGGGTATTGATATCGTCGGGATGCACGCTTTCTTGCCAAAAAAATTGCCAGAATTTTTTGGCATCAGGAAAATCATCGGGCGAGAAACCCAGCATGCGCGCGTATTCGGCGCTATAGGTGCCGCGGCCGGTCTGTACATTAAAATCAAACAAGCCCTGATTGGAGGCGCGCATGATTAAATGCATTTGCTGATCGCTATCCTGTAGTTTTTTCTGTATGCGTTTTTGCTCGGTGATATCGGTTAAAAACCCATGCCACAAAACGCTGCCATCAGGCATCGATTCTGGATGGGCGTCGCCGCTGATCCAGCGCTCGTCTGCGCCGACTCGGATGCGGCATTCTTGATGCCAGTTTTGCAAACTGCTGGCTGACATCCTGATAGCCAGACGCAGTGCCTCAAGATCATCCGCATGGATCAGATGGAACAGCGCCGAGGCATCGTCCTTGATTTGCTCAGGCTTGAGCCCAAACAGCGTAATAACACCATCGCTGGCATACGGAAAGCAAAAATGGTCATCGGAAAAACGCTGAAATTGATAAAAGAAACTGTTTGGCAAATGCTGAGAAAAATTCTTCAGCATCGTGTCACTTAGATTCAGGTTGGCTTGTTGCTGATGCTCACTATTTATTTCGGCAATCAGACCCAGCATGCGGCTAGGGCGACCTTGGCTGTCGCGCGCAACGATGCTGCCACGTGCGCGCACCCATTTCCAATTTCCGTTCTTGCAGAGTAGGCGCTGCTCGTGCTGATACACGCTGACGTGGCCGTCGATATGCGCGCGCAAATGCGCCATGGCTGGTTTGGCATCGTCGGGATGCAGACGGTGTATCCATTCATCCAGATGATGGCCCAACTCATTGTCGCTATAGCCCAATACCTGTTGGTATTGGCTAGAAAATATCACTTCGCCAGTCAACAGATTCCAGTCCCACAGCGCTTCACCAATGGCGGTCAGGAGGGTACTTAGCGCCGCATCGGTGTTGCTGACGGCCGATTGCTCAACTGCTGCGGACATGATGCGACTCCGATTAAGGGTGCTGGCTCAGTATCTGTTGGAAAAATTGGGCGATGCCAGCGTCACCCATTCTACGAGCATTGGATAATTCTCCGCCCTTGCTGGCATACAGCAGGGTATTGTCGGCGCGTAGTATCACCGCTGCCGGTATGCCCTTTTTAATCGGATTACCGTAAGCATTGGCGATAGTCAGATTTTTATCGAATTGCCCCACATCGATTTTTACCAGCACAAACTGGGAGGCAATCAGTGCCGCGTTCTCGGCTTTAAACGACTTGTCTAGCTCCAGGCAGTCTTTACACCAGTTGGCACCAAAGACGATCAAGACTTTTTTCTTGCTGGCTTGCGCCTGACTCAAGGCATGATTCAGATCGGCCTGGGCATCGGCCGTTTCCAGATACGCCGGTGCCACGGTCGCATAACTGTAACTGCAGAGCAGAATAAGTAAGGAAGCGAATAATTTTTTCATGAGTGCTCTAAGTGGATGGCTAAATCGGATGAACTGCGTATCTCCAGATACTGAACCAAAATTACGAATTTGTCATTCTTGGCTTATCTTGGCTTAGTAAGCGTATCCATTTACGTGGGATAATACTGATTATGCATACAGTTTTTTATCCGATTGCCTTAAAATAGACAGACTCAATTTTTGGTGCTGCCGTGAAGCCTGCTGTTCGTAAAATTATCCATTGTGATTGCGACTGTTTCTATGCCGCGGTCGAGATGCGCGATGATCCCAGCCTGCGCGGTCGGCCGCTGGCGGTCGGCGGTCGCGCCGATCAGCGCGGCGTGGTGGCCACTTGTAATTATGAGGCGCGCCGCTTTGGCGTGCATTCTGCGATGCCCACCTCGCAGGCACTACGGCGTTGTCCGGATCTGGTGGTGTTGCCGCCTAGCATGGAAAAATACAGAATTGCGTCGCGCCAGATTTTGTCTATCTACGCCGATTACACTGTCCTGGTCGAACCCTTGTCTTTAGATGAGGCTTATCTCGATGTCAGTGACGCGAGTCAGCTTAAGGGCAGTGCCACCCTGATCGCGCAAGAGATACGCGCACGGATTGCCGCAACAGTCGGCATTACTGCCTCGGCGGGAGTAGCGCCGAATAAATTTTTAGCCAAAATTGCCAGTGACTGGAATAAGCCAGACGGACAATTTGTGATCTTGCCCAGTCAGGTAGAAGAGTTCGTAGCCAGTCTGCCGGTGGCGCGTTTGTTTGGGGTCGGTAAAGTGACTGCCGCCAAATTACACGGCCTGGGTATCCAGACTTGCCAGGATTTGCTGACGTGGTCCTTGCCCGATCTATTACGCCAGTTTGGCAAGCTCGGCAAGAGTCTGTATCTGTTGTGTCGCGGGATAGATCAGCGCGAGGTGATTGCTAGTTCTGAGCGCAAGTCGGTCAGTGTCGAAGAAACCTATGCAGTAGATCTGGCCGATCTGGCCGCTTGCCAGGCCGAATTACCCGCCCTGTTTACCTCCTTACAGGGGCGCATGCGGCGCGCGCAAGCGGAAGAGTGCATACAAAAGCTGTACGTCAAAATCCGTTTCGCTGATTTTCACCAAACCACGGTCGAGTGCCGCGGCAGCGCGCTAGACGAAAAAGTATTCGCTGATTTGCTGGAGACCGGCTATCTGCGTGCCAGCCAGCCGGTACGCCTGCTGGGTTTGGGCACCCGCTTGGCGGATTTGCGCGAAGAGATGCAATTGAGTTTGTTTCCTGCTTTGGTATAGGAGCACAAGGCGCGACAGCGTTTTAGTTGGTATATTTGTATACTGGGGTGGGGTATTTTTTAAATGCGCAATAAACATATGCGCAAAGTGAGTGATTTTATATATTTTTGGGGGAGTATATGATCTTTCCCATAGTTTTTACGGCGCGCCTTGATCGGCGACTCAGTGCAGGTATTTGTTTTTTAATTTATCCATCTGCCCGGATTTTTGCACTGCCTCGTAGCCCAGACGCAGTTTCGCCACCAGTGCCGGGTCGGTTTGGTTATTTAAGGCAAAATAATAACTGTGCTGCTTGTCTAATAAGAGTACCGCTTCTAGCTCATCGGGCTTTCGGTTGAGGGATTTGGCCAAAAACGCCGCGCTCCAGTCTTGCGAAACGATCACGTCTATGCGTTTCATGAACAGCTTCTTCATGTTTGATTCTACGGTGGGGGCAAAATCTATTTTGTCGTCGGCGATCTCGCTTTGTTTAATAAAGTCCTTGGTCGAAGCCATTTCGCGTACTAACCCGACTTTGTACTTAGCGAGATCCGACATACTCTTAACTTGTATCTCTTTACGCTCACGTAGCTTATACACAAATATCTGGCGTGAGCTGATCGGACCTATCCATTCAAACACAGGCTCGCGCTCCGGCGTACGGGTAATTGAAAAAATCAGGGTATTGGGCTGTGCCAACACAGTTTGATACGCGCGTGCCCAAGGTAATAGGCTGATGTTGGTGTCGATCTTGGCAGCCTGAGTAGTGGCAAGTAAAAGCTCGGTCGCATAGCCGGTGATCACGCCATTTTCTTCGTAATTGAGTGGCGGCAGACTTTCGGTGAACGCATTGAGCTCGGCCGCGGCGCTGCTCAGAAATGGAAAAATAAGCAATACCAAGCAAATGTTGGCTAAACGAGATCGACTGTCCATAGCGCAATGTTACTCTTAGATTGCTTCAGGGATATGACTCGAATCAGTTCGCCAGCAACTTTTAGGGCGGAAATTGAGGAGTGAGGCTGGTGCGACCGACAGGAATCGAACCTGTATTGCGGGCTTCGGAGGCCCGTATCCTATCCGTTGGAAGACGGTCGCTTAGGTGTGCAAGTTTTGCAGAGCGCTATTGTAGCTGTTTAGAGGCGAGTTTGCATGCAGCAAAACGACTTATTCTGCTCATTGCCGCTTCATAGGCGACTTAAAACTACCAGGTTTTCCCAGAAAATACCCATAAAGTGTCGTGAATCCGGCGAATTTTGCTCAATTGTGAGGCAAACCAGAAGCGCACTCTCTGCTTTTTCATTCCAAACCTGGGCTTTTACCACTATAATCGAGGGCTGTATGCCTAGCTCCAGGAAATTGGAGTGACCAGCAACCCGCCCTATACTATTACTGCACCGAGGAAACCATGAGCGACGCACACGACCAACACGAATCACCGATCAAGACCCCTGGCCAATTAATCGCTGCCGTTGTTGCTGCTTTACTGGTGCCGATTATCATTATCGTTCTGTTGATAAAGTTTGTCTCAAGTGGTGACACGGTCGGTGCCGGATCGAATGCACAGACACCAGAATCGATCGTGGCTAGAATTAGCCCGGTAGCGAATGAAGGCTATACCTTCAAGGATGCCAGCGGCCCTAAAGTATTGCAGTCCGGTGAAGCGGTCTACAAAATGGTCTGCGCGGCTTGTCATGATAGCGGTGCCGCTGGTGCGCCTAAGTTTGCCGATGCCGCTGCTTGGAGCCCACGTATTGCTCAAGGCTACGACAAAGTGTTGACACATGCGATGACAGGTCTGAACGCGATGCCAGCTAAAGGTGGTAATCCTGATCTGGATGATGTTGAAGTCGCTAGAGCCGTAGTGCACCTGGCAAATGCCGGCGGTGCCAAGTTTAAAGAGCCAGAAGTTAAAGTAGCCGCTGCCGAAGTCGAAGCCGCAAAATAAGTTCTCTCTACCTATAAAAAAGCCTGTCGCTGACAGGCTTTTTTATTACCGAAAATTAGGCGCGTATATTCATTAGAGTGACGCCGCCAGTTCGGCCCCTTCACGTATCGCACGTTTAGCATCTAGTTCAGACGCCAATGCGGCCCCACCGATTTTGTGGAAACGTGGGCCACCATGAGCGCTCTGGATATCTGCTGGCGCTGGCATTAGCTCGGTTAGCGATTCCTGACCCGCGCATAAAATCACATTGTCCACCTCCAGCAGGCGGCTTTGGCCATTCAGTGTGATATGTAAGCCCTGATCATCGATTTGCTGATACGCGACTCCGGCTAGCATTTCCACTCCATTCCTCTGCAAAGTAGCCCGGTGCACCCAGCCTGAAGTTTTACCCAGACCTGCGCCAACTTTGGTTTCCTTCCTCTGTAATAGGTAAATCTGGCGGAAAGCATGGGCCGGCGCTGGCGTCACTAAGCCTCCGTTTTCCTTGGCCTGAGTGTCGACGCCCCATTCGGCTAGCCAGTCTGCCAGCGGTATCGGCAAGGGCTTACTTGGATCATGCAATAGATATTCGGCGACATCAAAGCCTATGCCGCCGGCGCCTATGATCGCCACGCGTTTTCCTACCGGTTTTTTATGTTGCAGCACATCAAGATAGGATAAAACTTTGGGATGGTCCGCACCGGTGATGCGCGGGGTACGCGGAACAATGCCGGTAGCTACGATGATCTCGTCGAAATTTTGCGCCAGCAATTCAGCGCGGCTGACTCTTTGCCCCAATTGCACACGCACACCGGTCACTTCCAGTCTACGTTTAAAGTAACGCATGGTTTCGGCAAACTCTTCCTTGCCGGGAACTTGCATTGCGATATTGAATTGCCCGCCTATTTTGTCACTGCTATCAAACAGCGTCACATCATGGCCGCATTCCGCGGCAACCGTGGCGGCCGATAAACCGGCAGGCCCGGCACCGATGACTGCTACCCGCTTGGCTTTGGCCGTTTTTAAAAAACGCAGCTCGGTTTCAAACGCAGCACGTGGATTCACCAGGCATGATGCGCGCTTATTCGCAAAAGTGTGATCCAGACAAGCTTGATTGCAGGCAATACAGGTATTGATTTCGTCGCTACGCCCGCTGGCGGCTTTGTTGACGAATTCAGGATCGGCCAGAAACGGGCGTGCCATCGATACCATATCAGCATCGCCGTTCGCAATGATGGCCTCGGCTTGATCCGGCATATTGATACGATTCGAGGCCACCACAGGAATAGTGAGCACTCGCTTAAGTCGCCCGGCAACGCTGGCAAAGGCAGCCCGCGGCACCGAGGTGACAATAGTTGGAACACGCGCCTCATGCCAGCCTATCCCGGTATTCAGTATCGTTACGCCAGCGTGCTCCAAGGCCTGCGCAACCTGCACTACTTCGTCCCAGCTATTCCCGCCTTCGACCAGATCGAGTATCGAATGGCGGTACATGATGATGAAATTTCTACCAACGGCAGCACGCACGCGGCGTACGATTTCGACGGCGAGCCGCATTCGATTTTCTATCGTGCCGCCCCATCTATCCTGACGCATATTGGTACGCGCACACAGAAATTGATTCAGTAGATAGCCTTCGCTACCCATAATCTCTACACCGTCATAGCCTGATTTCTGGGCCAGTCTGGCGCAGCGTATGTAGTCTTTGATGGTGCTTTCTATGCCGGTTTCGCTCAAAGCCTTGGGTTTGAACATCGATATGGGGGATTTTTTGGCCGAGGCCGATACCACAAAGGGTTGGTAGCCGTAACGTCCCGAATGCAATATCTGCATCACTATCTTGCCGCCTTCCTCATGCACGGCCGAGGTTACCTTCTTGTGATTCCAGATATCGGCCAGACTATTCATGGTGCCGCCAAACGGCAATAGCCAACCACGTCGATTCGGTGAAATCCCGCCAGTGACAATCAGACCGGCACCACCACGCGCCCTTTCCCTAAAATATGCGGCCAATTTAGGGTAATTATAGAAGCGGTCTTCTAGACCGGTATGCATGGAACCCATGATGGTACGGTTACGCAGTTGCGTAAAGCCCAGGTCAAGCGGAGCCAGAAGATGGGGGTAAGTCGGTGTCATGAAGTATGCCTCTAGATATAGATGCCGCCAGAATACACAAACCAGGGATACGGCTGTCGATTTCCAGCTAGGAGACAGACTCTAAATAGAGAAGCACATTCGCCAAGTGCGCTTAGCGCGCGCTTTAGTCGCAAATTTGAGACAAAGCTATGTCAAGGTAGAAAAATATTTTTTTACATTAGCGCAAATCTGACGACAAAATTCCGCACCAAATTTGGGCATTTTCACTTGTTAAGTAAGAAAATTACAGTGTTTTCTGTGTTATGCCATACGCATAAATGTGGAAAAACTAACTCATATGTGAAAAAACAGCACAGCCTTGCAAATTTCTACAAAGACATGCAGGGATAGTAAGAATAATATTTTGCCTGAGCTAAGCTGAGGCAAATAAAAACGAAATACGAGAGTAACTAGTGCATTTCTTTAAAAATATTTGTTGCAAAGCACAAGAAATGAACATTCATAAAACTTAGCCAAAGACAACTAAGTAAAAGCTGTTGTTTTTTTGCGAATTCGCAAAAGAGCCTTATTGACACTAGCGCATTCAAAATGGTTCCATGTGCTGTGGATACATTTTGACAGAATAATTTACATAAATTAGTTCAAAAAAACGAACTTGTTTACAAAAATTACAAAAAACACATTTGTTGCACTAGCGGCATAAGTATTTGAAAAAAAGTATTCGTAAGAGGGATGTAGATTTTTGTGAAGAGAAACTTTATAAAAGTCGGCGTGCAATATTGCCCGCAAAGCAAAATTAATTAGTTCAAAATTCCAAGCGGAGATTGTTAATCATGGTTGAAAAAATGTTATCCCGATCAGTACGTCTGATGTTCGTCGGCGGTGTCGTAATGAGCGCAAGCTTGTTGGCACAACAGGCGATAGCTCAAGAGGCTGTGCAGCGAGTAGAAATTACAGGTTCTGCGATCAAGCGTATTGATGCTGAAACAGCAGTTCCCGTAACAGTACTCAAAGCAGATGACCTTAAAAAACAAGGTCTGACGTCAATTGAGCAAATCATGTCGAGTTTGGCTTCAGTGCAATCGCAACAGGGTACTAGTCAAGTTGTTGGTTTGGGTACTGGTGGCGCATCATTTGCAAATTTGCGTGGTATTGGCGCAAATAAAACATTGGTTCTTTTGAATGGCCGTCGTTTGGCTAACAATGCCTTTGATAGTTCTGCTCCAGATTTGAACATGATCCCGTTCGCCGCTTTGGAAAGGGTAGAAGTATTGCGTGATGGTGCGTCAGCTTTGTATGGTAGTGATGCAGTTGGTGGCGTAATTAACTTCATTACTCGTAAAGACTTCAAAGGTGGTACCGTCACGATCGGTGCGGATAAGCCGCAACATCCAGGTGGGAAAACACAAAGTGCCAACTTTGGCTTTGGTTTTGGAGATATGAGTAAAGACGGCTACAACATATTTGCGGTCGTGGATTTCCAGAAACAGGATCGCATAGGCGGTACTGATCGTCCATTTAACACTCGTTATGCCGGTGGTATCTCACCGACAACTAGTGCTGCAAATTTCTATCAAGATGATAAAACAGGTAACCCGACTGCGCCGTCTTGCGCTGCTGGTACTAACTTGGTTCCTGATGGTAGCGGTACAGGATGTTTGATGACAACCTCTAGTTTTGTCGACTACGTTCCTAAGAGTGAGCGTACCACTGGCTTGATCAAGGGAACGTTTAAATTAACTGAAAACCACGAGCTGGGCTTCGAATATTTGGCTAGCCAAAGTAAGGTCAACAGCCAGATTGCTCCGGTACCATATGGTGGGTTATACCAAAATCGTGTCACACCTACTGGCGCACTTAACCCATTTTATCCTGGTAACCCTGGTGCAGTTGCATCGAACATCCCGCTTAGCTCTACTTACACGGAACCTGGAACCGCAGCAAATATTCTTCCTGGGTTCATCCACGTAAAATGGCGCGATCTGCCTAACGGACCACGTGCTGATGAAAATATCAATAATCAGCAACGCGCGATTGTTTCTTTGACCGGCACTCTTGGTGCTTGGGATTATGAAACGGCCGTTAGCTACAATGAAAACAAAGTTACTGAAAATCTGTCAGGTTATAGTAATGGTAATATCATTAAAGCTGGTGTGTTGAATGGCGTAATCAATCCGTTTGGTCCTCAGAGCGCAGCAGGTACAGCTTTGATCGATAGTGCTGCATTGAACGGCAATATTCAAAATGCTAAGGGAACTACCACAGGTATTGATGCACACGCTAGTCGTGAAGTGGGTGATTGGTTCCATGCTGGACGTGCAGTAGGTCTAGCGATTGGTGGCGAAGCGGCTAAGCAAGAGTTCGTTAGTGCGGCAAATCCTGAATATGCTGCAAAAGTCGTTTCAAGCACGGGTATTGACCCTGATACTCGCAATGAAGGCTCACGTAATGTTTATGCCTTGTATGCAGAGTTGAATATTCCTGTATTGAAAGATCTTGATGTGACGGCTGCCCTGCGTTACGATAATTTTAGTGATTTTGGTCATACTACAAATCCTAAAGTAGGTTTCCGTTATCAACCGACTAAGAGCATATTGGTTCGAGGCTCTTACTCTACTGGTTTCCGCGCCCCATCTTTGTATGAAATCAATTCAGCACAGACCTACGGCAATACGACAAAACAAAATGATCCTATTAATTGCCCTGATGGAAAAGCAATTGCTGGTAAACCTACAGCAGCTAACTGTCAACAGCAGTTCCAGTCTTTGGCGGGTGGTAACAAGAACTTGGATCCAGAAACATCCAAGAACATGACTTTGGGTCTCGTAATTGAGCCAGTAGCGAATTTGACCTTGGGTCTAGATTTCTGGTCTATCAGCCTTAAGCACACTATTGGAACGCTGAATCAAGATGACGTTTTTGGAGATGCAGCCAAGTATGCCGCTCTTTATCATAGGAACCCGTTGGGAAATCTCGCGACCGATGGCTCTCAGTGCCCTGATCCAACGACTTGTGGTTATGTTGACTTGCGTAATCAGAATTTGGGTGGCGTTAATACTAATGGCTTTGATATGAGCGCGGCGTATAAGTTGCGTACTAGCGGCTTGGGTAGTTTTGGTTTCTCATTAAATAGTACTTATATTAATAAGTATGAATACCAAAATTCTGAAGGCGGCGAATGGCTTCAGAACGTAGGGATTTATTCTGGAACTGGTCCTATTTTTCAATGGCAGCATAATGGTGCTGTGAATTGGACGTCTGGACAGTTTGGCGTTGGGTTCTCTGGTCATTATAAAACGGGCTATACGGACTCTCCTACTGAAGATAATCCGTTACATCATGTCGCTTCTTACACGACGTTTGATGGTTATGGATCTTGGACAATCGGCAAAGGTTTTTCAGTGACAGCCGGTGTGCGTAATATGTTTGACCGTACTCCACCATTGAGCTACCAGACTCAAACGTTCCAAGCTGGTTACGATCCACGTTACACGGATCCAACTGGTCGCACTTACTACTTGCGTGGCACTTATAGCTTCTAAGATCTAAACCGCTGAAATGTAATATCTGGCCCGGGAATTTTATTTTCCGGGCTTTTTTTTGACGTTCAATTTATTGACGATAGCCCTTAGACTGAGCATAAATCTTTATTAGCTAAGGCGTCCTTTAAATTAGGTGAAAAGAGCACTGCAACATATAGAATATTTACATGTAGAAAGCACCAGTGACAATGCGGTAGAACTACCTCCAATGGTTGGTGTCAGATTGATAATTTATTCAAATAACCGCTTTTGTCCAGGTGCAGCAGCTGGAGTGCCAGCCGTTGCTCGCTTGGCTGGTGAACGTTAGCCGCCGTCCACTTGTATTTGGGTCTTTACGATCCACGTTATACAGATGCAGTCAGCCGCGCATTTTCGTACGCGCTGGTTACAAATTCTAGTAATCAAGTTTGACTATTTGAGCGAAATAGCTTGAATTTTCGCAAAAAAAAACCTCGCGATTTTATATCGTGAGGCTTTTTTTTAAATTTTTTTACGGAATTGTGCATAGCTTTATCGACTTTTCCGGTGTCGCCATATTAGTAAAAAGCATACGTTTTGAATGAAGCGAAATATTAGTAAATAAAAAATGGTAGAGATAAACGGAGAGCGAATTTCATATCGTAATTGTTGTTTTCAATTGCAAAAGAGGATTTAAAAATTGACACCTAAAGACTGCAGGTGATCTGATAGATACATCAACAATCTGTAGCTTTAAACATAGATCTGATGAGTCGTTCACGAGACAAAAAACATACCACATAAAAATCTTAATCAAAGAGGTAGACTTCATGGTTGAAAAAATCTTATCCCGTTCAGTGCGCTTGATGTTTGTTGGTGGTGTTGTTATTGGTGCCGCAGCACTCGAACCCACTGCATTTGCGCAGGACGCACCGCAACGAGTAGAAATTACCGGTTCAAGTATTAAGCGGGTTGCAGCAGAAACTGCCTTGCCCGTGACGATTATGAAAAAGGCCGACATTGAACGGACTGGCGCCACGACAGCTCAGGACTTGGTTAATCTGATCCCTTCCAATTTTGGCGGCCAAGTGCTCGCTAATAATGTCGGTCAAGTCGGAGCCCCCTCGACTGCGAACTTACGCGGAATCGGTCAAAATTACACACTGGTACTTTTGAATGGCCGTCGTGTTTCCAATTATGCTTTGGGCAATAATCCTGTAGATTTGAATTCAATTCCCTTGTCGGCGATTGAACGCGTCGAAGTTTTGCGTGATGGCGCATCCGCACTGTATGGCGCGGATGCTATCGCCGGTGTTATCAATTTTATTTTGCGCACCGACTACCAAGGGATAGAAGCCTCCGTAAATGGCTCCAAGCCGACTCAGACTGGCGGCGATTCTACTAGCTACAATGTGTTAGCTGGTTATGGTAATTTAGCGACCCAAGGCTTCAACGTAATGATTAGTGCCAATCATGAAAATGATAGCGCCTTAAGATCGGTTGATCGTAGTTTTGCCGCGACAGGTATTCGTCCGGATTTGGGTATTGCGCATACATCACCACGAGGTGCGATTCCTAATCTGACGTTTTCTGACACTATGGGTAATAATTATGGTGACTCGATTAATGCAGGAAACTCTGTCGTAGGGCCTTTGGTTAATCCGAACCGCTATTTGAATTGCAATGCATCTGGTTACGCGATGGCTAATGCCGACCAGACTACTTGCCAGACGGATTATGTTAGATACATAGATTTGATTCCAAAATCTACCCATGACAATGTGATTGCCCGTGGTGTACTGCAGATAAATGACGATCATCAACTATATGCTGAAATCGCCCAAACCAAAGATCATATTGATGCCGCATACTCGCCCGCGCCGTATGCTGGCCAGCCGCCTGGTATTCCCGGCTTGTCCTATCCGACAACGGGGCGTTTCTATCCAGCGACGATCACCTTACCAAAAGGCATGACCCTGCCTGCTGGATATATCATGCCAAATGGATCAGTGCTCGCTGCGGATACGGTGTTAGCTGCAGATATGGCAGTGACACCGAATAGCGCATTGAGTGGTCGCTGGAGAACGGTAGCGGGTGGTGGCCGTCATGATTTGACAGATATTACCAACGAACGATTTTTGATCGGTGCAAAAGGTACGTTGGCGGGATGGGATTATGACGCAGCACTAACTTCTTCGAAGAACGAAGGGATCGTTTCTTTTGGCTCAGGACAATATAGTTTTGCTAAATTAAGTCCCTTGTTAAATTCAGGTCAAATAAATATTTTCGGCCAACAAGATGCTGCGAGTATGGCTGCATTGCAAAGTGCACAAATTAATGGTCTGGAAAACAGCGCAGTGTCTAAAGCGACTACCGCAGACTTGCGTATTTCAAAAGAAATCGCACAGATGAGCTACGGTGCTTTGGGGTTGGCACTGGGCGTATCGGCACGTAAAGAAAGCCTGGATCAGGTTTCCTCCGAAATTTTGGCGAGCGGTGACCAAGTCGGAGGAAATGGGCCAGTTCCAGGCGTGAGCAGCGGTCGTAAAGTTTTCGGTATGTTCGCGGAAGCGACTATTCCCGTGTATAGGGATGTGGAGTTGAATGCAGCAGTCCGCTACGACAATTACAAAAATGATTTTGGCACCTCTTTCTCTAATGTCAGTCCTAAATTGGCTTTGCGCTACCAGCCAACCAAGGCGGTAGTCATCCGCGGCTCAGTTGGCCAGGGCTTTCGTGCGCCAACCTTGTATGACAATCTGTATCCATTTACCGCCGGTGGTGCTACCGTAAACAACTGGAGTGATCCGGTTCGCTGCCCTGGAGGACATCCCATCTCAAGTCCGAATACGGTGGGTGCTGTTGTGGACGAATGTAATGTTCAGCTCACTGTGGCACAGGTGGGTAGTAAAGATCTGAAACCAGAAAAGTCGAAACAATTTTCAATCGGGATAGTTTTTCAGCCGACCGCCAGTTTCAGCGGATCATTGGATTATTGGGATGTCAGAATTAATGATGTGATTCAATATCCTGCTGAATCGCAGATTATCAATCATCCTACCCAATATGCGGATGCTTATTATCGCTTTGATCCGGTTGCGGATCCTACGCAGTTGCATCCAATTAAAGGAAGTACCAATCCAGATTTTCCTTTAGCTTATATTCTCGAACAAAAAACCAATTTTGCCAAAAATTTTGCGGCAGGATTGGATTTGAACTTGAATTACAAACAAAGAGTTTCTGAGTTAGGTATGTTTGGAATAAATCTGGACGGTACTTTGAATACCAAACATGGTTATCAATACCCTACAGGCGCATCGGTAAGTGATCTGGGCGAATATAAGGATTTTGGGGTTTCACCTCGCTGGCGTCATGCGATCACGGCGACCTTTAATCGTGATAGTTGGAATGCGTCGATTACACATAACTACACTAGCTCGTATCAGGATTACACCGATCCAGCACTCTCTGGTAGCCCCAATTATCCAGCGGTACGCGACGTCGAGGCATATTCGACTTTCGATGCAACTTTGGGTTGGACTGGCATTAAAAACCTTGATGTCGGTGTTGGGGTAAAAAATCTGTTGAATCAAGATCCACCATCTACACGTGCAGCATCGGGATCGGGCTTTCAGGTTGGCTATGATTCAACTTTAGCTAATCCTTTGGGCCGTGTTTACTATGTCCGTGCAAAATATAAATTTTGGTAAATCACGCAGAAGGTAGGAGTACTTAATTATCACTTAAAAAACGCCACGCTAATGAACTTTTAGGGTGGCGTTTTTATTTACTGAAAAAAACATCGTTTCTCCCCCCCCCTAAGATCGCAACATTTGTTTAGTTAATTTTAGACTTTCGTTGTCAGACAACACAAATTTTACTACTGCCATATTTTTGTAGATGACATTATCGTCTTTCGTAGTAACCCAACTTTAATAGTTCAATCTGGAATATCAAACGTTGTTTGAATGAGTTTTCAACAAAGAAAATTCGGACATACGAATTATTTTTTGCCGATAGTTCTCTCTTCTTATTTTTAAGTAAAAATTGATAAATTCGTAAAGACTGAAAGAATTGTAAAATTTCTTGTCGGCAATGAATCGAACTGCTTTTTTGACGCCAAAAAATTTCTTGCCTTCAAAAAATAATAGAGTATATTCATTAGACGAATATTTTCTGGTTCGCTAGAAATACAAAAAAAATAAAAAAATATAGAGAATCTGCAAAAAAATATCGATAAGCTTTGTTCGATAAGCTGGGTAATTGAAAGGCTTAATTGCGTTAAGTAAATTCGAAGTTCATAGCGTTTCTGACTCACAATTTCCATCAATTTTAGATATCACTCAAAATATAATGAATTTCACAAAAATGAAGGTGGGAAAACGTCTGGGCTTAGGCTTTGCGTTGGTATTGCTCTTATTGACCGTCGTCACCCTGCTAGGGGTTACGCGCATGGCGCAGATCCAGGATAGACTGGAAAAAATCGTTGGTGTCAGTAACGTGGAGACACGCTTGGTGATGGACATGCGTGCCATCGTCTATGATCGCATGGTGTCTTTGCGTAATTTGACTTTGCTTAATGATGCCGATGATATGGCACCGGATCTGGCGAAGATCAAAGAGCAGTCTAAAAAATATTCCGAAGCAGAAGAAAAACTAGCGAAAATGTTTAGCACTGAGAGTGCTACCACTGCAGAAGAAAAAACACTTTTGGGTAAACTCAAGGAGCAAGAAAATGCCGCAGCGTCCTTGCCTGCTAAAGCACAAGAACTAGGTCTGGCGAATAATCCCGAAGTGGCAACTGTCGCCTTGATCAAGAAGATACGTCCGATACAGAAAAAGTGGTTAGATACTCTCGACGAGCTGGTGGTAGTTCAAGACAAGCTCAATGCCGAAATCGCTCTGGATGCCAAGTCAGCATTTGCTAGCGCCAGTACCTTGATGTTGGTACTTGGTACATTGGCTTTACTGGCGGGAATTGCTGCTGCCGTGGTGATTACGCGTAGTATTTTGAAGCAACTCGGTGGCGAGCCTGATTATGCCGCCCAGATTGCTAGTCAGATTGCGGCAGGCGACTTGGCCGCGGTGATTGAAACTAAGGCTGGTGATGAGACTAGCTTATTGGCAGAAATGAAAACCATGCGCGACAGTCTGGTGAATATTGTCGGTCAGGTTAGAGTCGGTACCGACACCATTGCTACCGCTTCTAGTGAAATTGCTAGCGGTAATCTGGATCTCTCGAATCGTACTGAGCAACAGGCAAGCTCGTTAGAAAAAACCACCTCTTCCATGCGTGAGCTGACCACTACGGTCAAGCAAAATGCTGATAATGCCCGTGAGGCGAATCAGCTGGCAGCCTCGGCTTCAGAAGTGGCGCGTCAAGGTGGTGTGGTGGTGACGCAAGTGGTCGAAACCATGAGCTCGATTAATGAGTCGTCTAAGAAAATTGTCGACATTATTAGTGTGATTGATGGTATCGCTTTTCAGACCAATATTTTGGCATTGAATGCCGCCGTGGAAGCTGCGCGTGCCGGTGAACAGGGCCGTGGCTTTGCCGTGGTTGCCTCAGAAGTAAGGAATCTTGCTCAGCGCAGCGCAGCTGCCGCCAAAGAGATTAAGACCTTGATCGGGATCTCGGTAGAGAAGGTTGAGATTGGTACCAAGTTAGTTGGGCAGGCCGGGGTTACGATTGATGAAGTCGTCACTAGCGTCAAGCATGTGACCGACATCATTGCGGAAATTAGCGCCGCCAGCCAAGAGCAAAGCGCTGACATCGAAGAGATTAACCGCTCGGTGATAGAAATGGATGGCATGACCCAGCAAAATGCGGCTCTGGTAGAAGAGGCTGCCGCAGCGGCTCAGAGTTTGCAGGATCAGGCGGCCGAGTTGGCCAAAGTAGTCAGTATATTTAAGCTCAATGCGGGTGAGCAGCGTGGTCAGATGAAGAAAGCAGCGGTAGCGGCACCGGTACGACGGGCCGAAGTGACGCGCTTGCCAGCAAAGGCGAAACCGAAAGTAGCCGCCTACAAGTCTCTTCCGGCAGCAAAGGCGACGCCCAAAAAAGCAGCCGTAGCGAGTGCTGATGAGTGGGAAGAGTTTTAATAAAACCTGACGCAAAGTCGCTCCTGAATGATCGCTTCTACCTAGCTGTATTCAAGTCGACTATTCGGTGGTGCGCCGAGCAGTGACCATTTTGTGTGAGCTTTCAATAAGAATATCGATAGCGCGTTTCTTAGTGTGCTGTTACCGTATGTTGATGCTGAATTTTTAATTATTTAATAAAGAAGAGTGTATTTATGAAAACTCGTTTATCCCTGATTGCTAGCATGTGTTTATTGGCTGCCGCTGCGACTTCATTTGCGGCGGAGGTAGCACCCGTGATGGATAGTAAGTCTTGCGATCCTCCAAAATATCCAAAAGCTGCGCTCATGAACGAAGAGACTGGCACAGTGGGAATGGGTTTTCTGGTTGGCACCGATGGCAAAGTGGTCGAATCTAAAGTCGAAAAATCGAGTGGTTCCAAGAGCTTGGACAAAGCTGCCCTGAGTGCTTTAAGCCAGTGTAAATTTAAACCGGGAAGCAAAGACGGTAAAGCTGAACAATTGTGGTCAAAAGTTGATTTCGTCTGGAAGCTGGAATAAGTTTTATCAGTGCAGAATAAAAAAGGGAGCCTAGGCTCCCTTTTTGCATTAGTTCCATCCTTCAACTAGGACTATTTGCTCTCCGTCTTGAGTCCACGTCGCAATAAGAGTGGTGTGATTTTGGCGTCGCGCCCGCGGAACTGGCGGAATGCCTCGATCGCATCCACACTGCCACCGCGTGAGAGTAATTGCTGACGGAACCAGTCCCCATTTTTACGGCTCAAGCCGCCGTTTTCCTTAAACCAGTCGACCGTATCTGCGTCTAGCACTTCACTCCACAGATAGGCGTAATAGCCGGCTGAATAGCCGCCGCCAAAGATGTGCGAGAAATAGCTGCTACGGTAGCGCGGTGGTGCCGGAGCAAAGGCGACGCCGGCTTGTTTGAGTGCTTGAGCTTCAAATTCCAATACATCCGACGGTATCTGATTGGCATTGAGTTGATGCCAGCGTTGGTCCAGCAAAGAGGCTGCCAGATATTCGGTGGTAGCAAAGCCCTGATTGAATTTGCCGGTAGCGGCGATCTTGGCGAATAATTCAGTCGGCATGGCGACACCAGTCTGGTAGTGTTTGGCATAATTTTGCAAAACTTCTGGCCAAGTCGCCCACATCTCATTGACCTGCGATGGATACTCGACGAAGTCTCTCGGGACATTGGTGCCGGAGAAGCGCGGATAACGGACATTCGAGAACATACCGTGCAGCGCATGACCAAATTCATGGAAGGCGGTGCGTACTTCATCGTAACTCAGTAAGGTCGGCTGGCCAGCCGGTGGTTGTGGAATATTGAGATGATTGGCAATGACGGTCTGTGCTGCAAACAGGCCGGATTGGGGCGTATAGGCATTCATCCAGGCACCGCCACGCTTGCTCTGGCGTGCATACATGTCAGCGATGAATAAGGCCATCGATTTACCATCGACGTCAAATACTTCGAACACCCGTACGCTAGGATGATAGACCGGTAAATCCTTGCGCTCTTTAAACGTGATGCCGTACAGTTTAGTGGCGGCGAAAAACACACCGTCGATCAGCACGTGATTGAGTTCAAAGTAAGGGCGCAATTGGGCTTCGTCAAAGCTATATTTCTGTTTGCGAACTTGCTCGCTATAGTAGGCGCTATCCCACGCCGCCAGTTTGAAGCCGCCTTTTTTTGCATCGATTAGCTTTTGCATGTCGGCCGCTTCCTGGCGCGCATTGGCCACCGCTGCCGGAGCTAGATCACTGAGCATCTGGTTTACTGCTGTGGTGGTTTTTGCGGTTTCGTCTTCCAGCGTGTATGCCGCATGGTTGGCGTAACCTAATAAGGCGGCACGTTCAGCGCGCAGCTTGACGATGCTCAATATGGTGGCTTGATTGTCGAATTCGCCGCCGTGGCTGGCGCGCTCGGTCGAGGCTTCATACAGACGTTTGCGCAACGCGCGATCGCTCAGACTGCTGAGGTAAGGCTGACCGGTGGTATTCATCAAGGCGATCAGATATTTACCGTCTAAACCGCGCGCCTTGGCGGCATCGGCAGCGGCTTTGATCTCATCTTTGGATAAGCCTTTTAACTCGGTCTTGTTTTCCACGATCAAGGCCGACAGATTGGTCTCGTTCAAGATGTTTTGACCAAAACGGGTGGCCAGCGTTGCCAGCTGCGCATTCATGCTTTTCAGGCTGATTTTGTCGGCCGCTGAGAGCTTGGCGCCGGCCCGTACGAAGTCGGTGTAATAGCGCTCCAGCAGACGTCGCGATTCGGCATCCATCGCCAGATTAGCGCGGAAGGTATAGACCGCATCGATGCGCTCAAACAGTTTTTCATTCAGATAAATAGCGTCAGTATGCGCCGCCAACTTAGGTGCCAGGTCACGCGACAGGGCTTCCATGACCGGATTGGTATTGGCAGAACTCAGATTAAAAAAATCGCTAGAAACCCGTCCTAGTGTCTGGCCTGCGCGTTCCATCGCGACCACGGTATTGTCGAACGTCGGTTTGGCGGAGTTCTCGGCGATCGCTCTGATTTCGGCCGTATGCTGACGCATCGCCTCGGCAAACGCCGGAGCAAAATGGGCGTTTTTTATCTTATCAAAAGGCGGGTACTCGTACTGCAAAGCGCTCGCACTAAGCAAGGGGTTGAGGTCAGAGACGCCAGTGATATTCGCCGCAAGACTAGTCTCGGCAGAAATTTTTTCTGTCGACTTACTTGGGGCCGGATCTGCGGCCAGACTGGTTTGGATAGCCAGACTAGAACACAGCAACATGAGCAAGGTTTTTGTCATGGTAGCTTTCTACGTTGGGTTAGGGCAGCGGGCTGCACCAGATATTTTTAGGGGAATATTGCGTTTTAACGGTGCTAGCTATTTGCGAACCGAACTGAAAAACGCATAGACAAAATCATAGCATTGGACTAGGTTTGTAGCGATCAAATCAAAGAATAAACCGCCAAGCACCCCTGCCAGTGCGCACTATCCATGCGGCTTATCGGGCAGGCAGGCAGGAAGGGCGCATGCGTCTAGGGCACGTCGATTTTCAGCACAAAATAAAGCGGTTCGCCAGATCAAGTACAAATGCCGGCTGCAGATAGGCCAGAAACGCCAGCGTCAGTACTGCTGCCAGCAGAGCGCACAACAACAGCTTGGCAAGTAAAGGAGGGATATTCATGTGGCTAGCGCTTGGGGGCGTTCTATCGGTTTTTCATTGATAGGTAAATTGATCAGAGTGGCAAATACGCCCAGTGCCAGGGTGATCATCCATACCATATTGTAATTGCCCGTCTTGGCATAAATATAGCCGCCCAGCCAAACGCCGAGGAAGCTGCCGAGCTGGTGTGAGAAGAACACAAAGCCCGACAACATCGACAGATACTTCATCCCAAAGATACCGGCAATCACGCCATTAGTGAGCGGAACGGTGGACAGCCACAGTATGCCCATTGCGGCGGCAAAAATATAAACAGAGTACGCTGACAGAGGGGCCAGCAGGAACAAGCCTATGACCACGGTGCGACTGATGTAGATGGACGAGAGTAAGTAATGTTTAGGGAAGATGCCGCCTAACTTACCCGCATAATACGAGCCAAAGATATTGAACAGACCGATCAACGCCAGTGCGTAGACCGCCACGTTGGGATCCATAATCCCCTTGTCCTTCAGATAGGCGGGCATGTGCACCGCGATAAATACCACTTGAAATCCGCATACAAAATACCCTGCTAACAGCAGACGGAAAGGGCCATGCGCAAAGGCTTCGCGGATCGCTTCCATGATGCTTTGTTGTGGCCCGCTGTGATGGACAATGGCTGGTTCACGCAGGCGCAATGCCATCGGTATCATGACGACTAGTAACAATGCCGCCAGTAAGTAGAAAGCATTTTGCCAGCCGCTATGGTTGATCAATTGCTGTTCTACCGGCATCATCACAAATTGGCCGAAAGAGCTGGCCGCCGACGACATGCCAAAGGCCCAGGAGCGCTTGGCCTCCGGTGCGGTGCGCCCAATGATGCTGCTAACCGCACCAAACGCAGTACAGGCCAGCGCCGCACCGATTAAGATACCGGAGCCGATAATGAACAGGCTGGGTTGGTCGATGATGGACATCCAAAGCAAACCGGCCGCATACAAAACCGCACCGATGATAATCACACGGGTCGTGCCAAATTTATCCACCGCCATACCGGCAAACGGACCAAACACGCCCCACATCAGATTTTGAACCGCCAGCGCCAGTGAGTAGGTTTCGCGGGTCCAGCCATGTGCCTGCGCGATCGGTTGCATCCAGAAACCAAAACCATGTCGCACCCCCATCGCCATCGTCAGAATAAAGCCAGTGGCGATCAGTACGGTTTTTAAATCGGGAGTAGTAACGGTGCGCATGGGATCGTTGTTTTAGTTGAAGTAAGTGAAGCGGAAATCAGGCATTACTGCTTGGGCGAATCAGTTTAGCGCAATTTAAAACTGCATGTGGTCTGATCAACGCTAGCAGCCAGCGCTGGAGCAAGTCTGGTAGACGGCTGCAGACTAAAGACACGCTGAAATGGAAAAATAACGAGGCTAGCCCAAGGCGCATATTCCATGCGCCTTGCAGGCCAGACCGGCTGGAAACCCGCATGGAATATGCGCCTTGGGTTATGCCATGTTCAAAAAACTTAAGACTGTAGTGGCAGTCTTAAGCTAATTTGTGTGCCTAGTCCGTAGTCGCTGGCAACACTGATCTCGCCGCCTAACAGATCGGTGACGATGGTGTGCACGATGTTCATGCCCAGACCACTGCCGCCACTTCCTAGTTTGGTCGTGAAGAAAGGATCAAAAATACGCCGTATGTGCTCGGCCAGTATCCCCACCCCATTGTCTGAAAAAATAATCTGTACTTGATCATTGTTCAGTCGCCTGGCCGATAATTGCATCAGCCCATCGCTGCGGCCCTCAAACGCATGCAGCAGGGCATTATTGATCAGGTTCGTGATCACCTGGCCATACGGTCCGGGGTAGCTGTTGAGATTGAGCTCGGCTGGGATATCGACGGCGATATGGTGACCTTGTTTTTGTATGCTGCTCTGCACGGTACGGATAATATCCATGCTGGTGTCGAGCAAATTGAAGAGTCGGCGTTGCTGGCTAGTTTGGTCGACCGAGACTTGCTTGAAACTACTCACCAATTCGCTGGCGTTTTCCAGGTTACGTACGACAATCTCATTGGCACTGGCCACGCTGCTGGTGAACTGGTTTAAGCCCGAACGTTTGATCGTGCCGTTTTCTAGTTCACGCATAAAGCGCGTGGTTTGCTCCTGCAGGGTGGTGGCGGTCAGCAGGCAGTTCCCTAACGGGGTATTGAGCTCGTGGGCGATGCCAGCCACCAGCGAGCCGAGTGCCGCCAATTTTTCTTTCGACATCAGCATTTGCTGCGCATTTGATAATTGCAGATAGGTATCGGCATTTTCCAGCGCAACCGCCGTTGAGGTCGCAAGTGACATCAGCATGTCTACATGCATGCGTTGGAAGGCATTTGTTTTACTACTTTGTATCGCAATTAAACCGATGATTTTGTTTTTTACCCGGAGCGGCGCATAGATGTGCGAGAGCGGCATAATTTTTTGCGACAGGTCTACATAGGCAGCATCTGGCACTAGCGTGTTTAAGCCTTTCTCACTAATAAAGGCGGCATATTCGGTGCGTATATCATTGATGAAAATTTCTCTCTGATGGCGTATGCACCAGACCGCCAATAAATCTGAATCTTGCATATCGCGCTGATACGGCAGCATGCGCTTGCCGTGTAAGTAGTTGCAAGGAAATTCTATACTTCCGTTTTCTGCGCGGTAGATACCGATCGCAAAAACTTCGGCGGGCATCAAGCCCTGTACGTGTCGATACACGCAGTCCATGATACTTTCACGGTCGAGGTTGGTGGTGATTTCACGTCCCAGTTCGCTGAGTAAATAAATATTTCTGTGCGCCAGCTCTAGATTTTCCGTCTGTCGCTGTAATTCTTGAGTGCGACGCGTCACATGCAGTTCAAGTTCGTGTTGTGCCTTGGCATGTTCGGCATAGCCCAGTACTTGCTGGATCACGTTAGCTATCTGGCTGCCAAACAAAACATCTTCGCGTGACCAGTTACGTTGCCCGTCGGTTTGCCCAAAACTGACCGCGCCTAGTTGCGTGCCGTTCATGCGCAGGGGGATCTCGAGCAAGGAGCGCACGGTACTGGTTCCAAATAGCTTGTTGAGTTGCGCGGCGGCCGGATGTAAGCGTATATCCGGGGCTAATATCGGGCTCTGGCTCAGTTGTAGCACTTTCCAATATCCGGCTTTTTGCTGTGCACTGAGTACGCTCTCTTTCGTGATTGTCGTCCCGACGGCACCTGTGAGGGCGCGGCAACGCAGTTGCGGCAAATCCTCATCTTGTAGCCAGATCGCGACAAATTCTATGCGCAGTATCTCTAGTGCGGCAGTGACGATGTGCTGTAAGGCAGCCTCTACACTGAGGTTTTCCAGGTGATTATTGGAAGACAGTTCTAGTAGTAGCTCCACCGGTGGTTTGTGCGATAAATCATATTCTCTGAGTTCGCGAAAGCTATCGCTAGCGCTGAGCTCGGCTAATTGAGCGTTAATGCTTTGCGCTTGCCGGGCATAATTGAGAGCCTCGGCGATGCGCCCGGTTTTTTCGTAGAGCCGCGACAAGGCCTCGCAACAAGCGAGTTTTTGGGTACGAGAATTGATCTCAGTGGCATGCTGTAGCGCTTCCAGATAGGTGTTCAGGGCTAGTTCTGGCAGCTCTTGTAATTGGTAGATGTTGGCCAAAGTATGTCTGGCAGCACCTTGCAACCATTGATAGCCGCAGCCATTGGCCAGTGTCAGCGCAAGCCTGGTGTCATGCTCTGCTTCGTCTAGCTTGCCGCGGAGTATAGCCAAAGCACCCAGATGCCATTGCGCTTCGGCTACGTATTCGGCTATTTCTCCGCGTACAGCATGGTCGCGGGCTTGCTCGAAAAGTTCTTTGGCATTTTCGATGTGTCCTATATTTCTCTGGTTGATGGCCAGATTAATCCTTTGTTTGCTGAGCAAATAGGGATCGTCAGATAGACTCAGTAAGTCACCGGCATCCCGGTGAAAGCGCGCCCCGGTTTCCCAGTCTCCGATGGCATCGTAAATCGCCCCCAAGCCGATACGTGCTTCTACTAAAGAGCGGGTGTCTGCCGTAAGTTTGCATAAATCAATACAACGCGTCCAATAGCGCGTGGCATCGCGATAAGCGCCTTGCGTGTAGTGGATGCGACCTAAGGCCACCAGCATCTGACCGGCCGCGAGTGGCAAATTTTTGTTTTCGGCTATTTGTAAGCCTCGATACAAGTCGTCGCGTATCTCTAAGGCTTCACCCAAGCGTTCTTTAGTGAAATAACGTTGATATACAACGGCCAGATACAGATTGGAATCGCCGACTGCCAGCGCGCGGCGTTCGAGATCGGCGTACAGACGCAGCGCCCATCTGGGATGACGGCGTGCGCTGCGTTGTATGCGGTCCAGATTAATTCTCACGGTGCTTGCATTCCTGATTGAGTCGCAATGATCTGGTGTAATTGGGCTGCTGCTTTACTGTCCGAAAATGGCTAGATATCAATTGTGGTTTGCCGTATAACGATAAATATCTTACAGCAAAACAGGTAATGCCAGTACTCGATATGGATAGCAAACTGACCCAGCAAAACGTCTTACCGGACTCATTAATCACTTCAATGAGCAAGGCATCGCCCTACTCTAGCCAGCGCGATCAGGCTTATTATCGTGCGGTATTGTCTAAGGATAGCCGTTTTGATGGTGTCTTTTTTACCGGAGTGACTACCACTGGAATTTATTGTAGGCCGGTTTGTAGCGCCAAAAAACCACGCGCTTCGTCTTGCGTTTTTTATAGTTCTGCGGCGGCCGCCGAGGCGGCTGGTTTTCGACCATGTCTGCGTTGCCGTCCCGAACTGGCACCTTACGCTTTGCAACAAAATCTGGCTTTTGGTGTCTGGCAAAAAATTGTTGCTGGTGCTCTAAACGAGGGCAGCATAGAACAGCTGTCGGAACAGGTCGGTCTATCTTCACGCCAGTTACGTCGTGTTTTACTGCAGGAATTTGGGGTAACTCCAGTCGAGTTGGCGCAAACTCAGCGCCTGTTGTTTGCCAAGAAACTGTTGCAAGAGACCAGCTTACCGATGGCCGAATTGGCGTATGCCGCTGGTTTTGGTAGCCTGAGGCGTTTTAATGCCTTGTTTGAGCAACGTTATCAAATGACACCGAGTTCAATCCGGCGCGCCCGCAGAGACGAGAGTGACGGTCTGGTATTGCGTCTGGCATATCGACCTCCGTATGCCTGGAACGCTTTGCTAGTCTATTTAAAAGGGCGCGCCATGCCAGGTCTGGAGGCGGTTTTGGATAGCGGGGCGTACGTGCGTAGCGTACAAATGAACGGCAAGAGCGGCTGGATCAAGGTGAGCCATTTGCCCGAAAGCGGACAATTGGCTCTGCAGGTTGCGCCTGGTTTGTCATCAGTATTGATGCCCTTGTTAGCGAAAGTGCGCACGCAATTTGATCTGGAGGCCAATCCCAGCGTGATTCAGTCGCACCTAGAGAGCGATGCGTTGATGGCGGCGCAGATGGCACGAAATCCCGGCTTGCGCGTACCCGGCGCTTTCGATAGTTTTGAGCTGGCGATACGCGCGGTGCTGGGGCAGCAGGTCAGCGTGGCCGGTGCCACTACCGTGTCAGGACGACTGGTGCAAAGATTTGGTGAAAAAATCGAGACGCCATTTTCCAGCGTCAGCCATCATTTTCCTAGCCCTGCCTTACTCACGCAATTGTCAGTCGAAGAGATCGCCAGCATAGGCATGCCAAAAACACGTGCGGCGACGATACAAAATCTTGCGCGGTTTACGCTGGAAGGGGGATTGCAAGCACCGTTGCAAGCGAGTCAGGCAGAGATGGTCGCGCATCTTAAGACTGTTGTCGGTATCGGTGAATGGACTGCCCAATACATCGCCTTGCGAGCCTTGCGCTATCCAGATGCTTTCCCTGGCGGCGATCTTGGTTTGCAAAAAGCGGCCGCGACCGCACCGGAAACCAGGCTGACTGAAAAACAGTTGTTGGCGCGTGCGCAGACTTGGTCGCCCTGGCGCTCGTATGCAGCTCTCTTGTTATGGCAATCTTTGTCTGAGGAATAAGCATGTTTGAGTATCTTTATTATCAGAGTCCTCGCGGTCCATTGTTACTGGCAGCGAGCGAGCGTGGTTTGGCAGGCGTGTATTTTGCAGAGCACCGTCATTTCAAAGGCATGGCGGGCTGGCAGCGTAATGATAAGCATGCTGTGTTGCAACAAACTGCCGAACAGTTAGGCACTTACTTTGATGGACAAAGGAAAGAATTTGATTTGCCTCTGGACTTGTCGCATGGCACTGTATTTCAACAAGCGGTATGGCAGGCTTTACGTAGGCTAGCTTATGGCAGCACTGCTAGTTATGCCGATATCGCACGCCAGATAGGCAAGCCTGGTGCAGTACGCGCTGTGGGTGCCGCGAATGGCCGTAATCCAATTTCTATTATTGTGCCCTGCCACCGGGTAATCGCCAGCTCGGGCGCATTGACTGGATATGCAGGCGGATTGCCGAATAAAGTGGCATTGTTAGGTCTGGAAAAAAGTAAAATTACTTAAATAATTTACATTGTTGTCCACTGCTAAGATGTTATAAATATATTTGGTGCAGTGCACAAAAAGTGCTTGACTCGAACAAATTAAGGCGTAGAATGGAATTTGTTGCAGTGCGTTATTCAAGTAAATTTTTGAACATCACTGCCATTTATGTTTATTTTTTACTACACCGGAGAAGACCATGTACACAACACCAGAACAATTTATCGCCGCTACTAAAGCTAGCTTGGAAACACAATTTGCTGCCTTGACTTCATTGAACAAGAAAGCCTTTGAAGGTTTGGAGCAATTCGTTTCTTTGAACGTCAATGCTGCTAAAGCTTCTTTCGAAGAAAGCTCAGCCGCTGCTAAGCAATTGGCTAGCGTAAAAGACGCACAAGAATTTATTTCCTTGACTACCGCTCAAGCTAAACCAACTGCTGAAAAAGCATTGGCATATGGCCGTCATCTGGCTAGCATCACAAACGCAACTCAGCAAGAATTCACTAAAGCAGTTGAAGCGCATATCGCTGAAACTAACGCTAAAGTGTCTTCCCTGATCGACGAAGTAACAAAAAATGCGCCTGCTGGTTCCGAGCAAGCTGTTACTGCCTTGAAAACAGTGGTAGGTAACATCAATGCAGGTTACGAGCAATTGTCTAAGACAACTAAGCAAGCAGTACAAACTTTAGAAGAAAACCTGGCGAATGCTACTCAGCAATTCACTCAGGCAGCAGACAAAGTGACATCAAAGAAAAAATAAGCTGAAACCATTTTTACGGTTTTAATGCTTTTGAAAAAGGCTCCCGTTTTGCGGGAGCCTTTTTTTGTCTAAAATTCTTTAAGCCGAAATTTTAAGCTAGCTTTTAAAGCTTTTAATGTGAAAAGCAGACGCATATTCAAGTCAACTGTTTTTAGCAGCGCCCCCATCAGGCTCGTTTAGCATGGACGTTTTTTTAGCAGTGTTATATGCAAGATGTCGTCATCGCCTCGCCGAGTTTAATCGATGAAGTGATGCGATGTGACGCCGAGCGTGCTCTGGCTAGTCTGTGTAGGCGGTGCTATTGTTGGCAGTCGTTGGCGACTGAGGCATAAGCGCATAAGCATTGCGTACAGAATAAAAAAAACCCGCGAATCGCGGGTTTTTTTTAGAATAGCCTAGCTTATTCAATTCATTAGGCCTTGCCATGCATCAGTTTTTTCAGCAGTGGGGTAATCATTAATAATACGATACCGGCACCGATAGAACTGACAACCAGGAATCCAAATAATGGGAAAGAAGAACCTTTCAGTATCTCTTCGAGGAAACCTGCCAAAGTATTCGCCGCAGCATTGGCTAAATACCAAACGCCTAACATCAAGGCACCGACACGAGCCGGGGCTAGTTTTGTCACCATCGATAAACCAACCGGTGACAGGCATAGCTCACCAATAGTATGAAGTAAGTAGACAAAGAACAGCCATTGCGGTCCAACTGTGCCCGAGACATCTGCTTTGCCCTGCGCCATCGCCATGACAACGAAACCCAGACCAAGAATGATCATCCCGATTGCCATCTTGACTGGCGTTGGTAAGGAAAAGCGGGATTGTGCGTTGCGAGTCCAGATGAAGGCCATGATAGGGCCGAGCAAGACTATCCCAAGCGGATTGATTGCCTGGAAATACGAAGTTGGGATTTCCCAGCCTGCAACATGACGATCAGTTTGTTTATCGGCAAACAAGCTCAAGGTGCCGCCAGCCTGTTCAAAGCCCATCCAAAAGAAGATCACAAAAAAGCCCATGATGAAAATGGCGATGATACGGTGCCATTCTTCGGTAGTTAATTTTTCAACATTTTCTTTAGGTTTGTTGCTGAACCACAAGGCAGCAAAGATAGCGAGGACAATTGCCATTTTTACAGGGAACATGAAACCATTCCAGATTGGACCTATCATTGACCAAGTGCTCAGTACTGCTAACACCAAAGGTATCATGCCGCCGCTAATGAGCATAATGTGCAGCCAGTCAGATTTATCCAGTCTGGTCTTGTCGCCGATAAAGCCTGCGTCGCCAAGTTTTTTCTGACCCAATACAAATTGCAATAAACCACAGCACATACCTACGCCAGCCGCAGCAAACCCATAGTGCCAGCCGACTTTTTCACCTAAAGTACCAGCGATCAAGGGTGCTAAAAATGCCCCGGTATTCACGCCCATATAGAAGAAGGTAAAACCGCCATCGCGACGTGGATCGTTTTCGCGATACAGTGAACCGAGCAAAGAGCCAATATTTGGTTTAAAAAAGCCATTACCAATAATTAACAAGCCCAGCGCGAGATGCAGAAAAGCTGGGAAAGCCATGGCAAAATGACCGAGAGCCATGGTGAAGCCGCCGACCAGAATAGCCTTGCGTTTTCCTAAATAGCGATCAGCTAAATACCCACCCATCAAAGGCGATAAATACACCAGTCCAGTATAGGTCGCGTATAAAGCGAGAGCGTTAGCGCGATCGTAGCCTTGTGCGTTGACTAGATAAATAACTAATAGCGCACGCATCCCGTAGTAACTAAAACGCTCCCACATTTCCGTCAAAAACAACATGGGCAATGCGGCAGGTTGACGTTCTTTTATTGCATTAGCATTGATGGGGATCGCTGCATTAACAGTGGTACTGGTAGTCACATATTTCTCCTTAGGATAGAACACGTCTCTGGTCTGGACGTTTTAGCGTGGTTCTTGTGTATAGATAGACTGGGTAAATCGGCGGCAAGCTTAACATGGCATTGTGCTCAGTTCTTACAAAGTGATTACAACCGAAAAATCTTCGTTAAATATGGAAAACTCAGCAAATTTATATGGTGATAGGCAGCAATTTCTGTGGTTTGACTGGGTGTAAAGATAATAATGGACAGCCCTGACCCAGAAAAATATACTGATTCCTTGTAAATACACTATTCTCGTCATTCAATTCTTTAGTCTGGCACCACAATTTTGACGCAATGTAACAACAAGGCTTAGCGAATACGTCTCATGCATAACAAGCTTACATTCATCGCCCCTTTCCTCATGGGTAGTACTTTTTCCGTGGTCGCAGCAGATGCGGCTGCTGCGCTTGCTGTCTCTGCTAGTGGCTATCAAAATCCTGCGCCAGAATTACAGGCGGTGGTCGATGCGCCGCGCGGGCCTATGCTGCAATTAGGGCCGTTGCGTAAAAGTGCCTTGCTCCTAAGCATGCCAGGTTTGCCAGGGATTGCCGATGTTGCTCAGCCTGAACTGAAACTGGCAGGCTTGCGATTGAATGGGAAAACACGAGCAGCCAGTCGTTTTGAGTTCGCCAACGATATGAGTCTGCTTGATATCGCCAGCGCCAAGACGCGTAAAGTCAGTGGCTTACCACCGAATCCGAGAATCGCCGACACTTTATGGTCTAGCGATGAGCGCTGGTTAGCATTTAGCCGCTGGAGTGAGCAAGGCGTGGAACTGTGGTTGTTGGATGTAGAAAAAGCCAGTGCCCGCCGCTTGATTAAAGAACATCTCAATGCCACTACCAGCAACGGCTTCTCCTGGATCACTAGTTTACAAATCGGCGGCGGGCAAACGCAACAATTGTTGCTACGCTTGAATCCCGCTAAGCAGGCAAAAATTCCGCAAGCACCAGTCGCACCGGTAGGCCCGAACGTACAAGAGACTCAGGGCGGCAAAGTGGCGCAGAACCGTACCTATCCGGATATGCTGAAAAATCCGTTTGATGCCGATATGCTGGACTGGCAGTTACAGACTCAGTTGGCGCTGGTGAGTGTCAGTGGCGCATTAAAACGCATCGGTCCTAGCCTGCCGTTGATTGGCGCGCAAGCCTCGCCCGACGGGCGTTACCTACTTACTACGCAATTGCGCAGACCGTATTCTTATATGCTTCCTATTTCTCGTTTTCCACAATTGGTCGAGATGTGGGATGCACACGGAAATAAAATAAAAACTATCCATGAGCGGCCATTGCGTGAGCGCTTGCCAGCTGGCAATGATGCGGTACAAACCGGGCCGCGCAACTATGCCTGGCGGGCCGATCTAGCGGCGACCCTGTATTGGGTAGAAGCGCAGGATGGTGGCGATCCCAATCAAGAGGCGGCAGTAAGAGATAGTTTGTTTCAGCAAGCTGCACCCTTCAGCGATGCGCCAAGTAAGTTGATGGATCTGGCCAGTCGCTTTGCCGGCATCGACTGGGGCAGAGATGACCTAGCCTTAGTCAGCGAATTTTGGTGGAAAACCCGCGACTTGCGTACCTGGCGCATACAACCAGCGTCGCCCGATGCGCCGGCAGAACTGCTATTTGCGCATAAGTCTGAAGATAGATATGCTGATCCCGGCAGCCCTGCGATGCGCCAGAATGTCTGGGGGCGCTCGGTATTGCGAACCAGCACCGATGGTAATGCTTTATTCTTGATAGGTGCTGGCGCTAGCGCTGAAGGAGACCGTCCGTTTCTGGATCGCTATGAGCTGCCGAGCAAACAAGCAAAAAGGCTATGGCGTTCCCAAGCGCCTTTTTATGAAAGTGTGTTGGCGCTGCTAGATGATGAAGGCAGCCAATTCATCAGTAGCCGCGAAGCCAGTGATGAACGTCCGAATTTCTATCTGCGCGATTTGAAGGAGCAGGATCAATTGCGAACCTTGACGAGCTTTCCCCATCCGACGCCGCAGTTTAAAGGCGTGCAAAAACAGCAAATACACTATAAGCGTGCCGACGGAATTGACCTGAGCGCGACCCTTTATTTGCCCCCTGGCTATGATGCACAGCGTGATGGACCGCGTCCTATGTTGATGTGGGCTTATCCTGAAGAATTTAAAACTGCCGCTGCGGCTGCTCAGGTCAAAGAGTCGCCGTATAGATTTAATCGCATCAGTTATTGGGGGCCTCAGGTCATGTTGGCGCGCGGTTATACCGTGCTCGACCATCCCGCCATGCCCATCGTTGGTGAGGGTAAGCAAGAACCAAATGACACCTATCTGGCGCAAATGAAGATGAACGCCGAAGCTGCCGTGAATGAAGTGTTGCGACTAGGTGTGGCGCAAGCCGATAAAATTGCCATAGGCGGCCATAGCTATGGTGCCTTCATGACGGCTAATCTGCTGGCGCATACACGCCTGTTTCGCGCCGGCATAGCTCGCTCCGGCGCCTATAATCGCAGTCTGACACCGTTTGGATTTCAGGCTGAAGATAGAAATTTTTGGGATGCCAAAGAAGTGTACCAAGCGATGGCACCGTTTAACTTTGCCGAGCAAATTAAAGACCCTATTCTATTTATCCATGGAGAGCAGGACAATAATAGTGGCACCTTTCCAGTCCAGAGCGAGCGCATGTATCAGGCGCTGCAGGGTTTGGGCGCGACTACGCGTCTAGTCATGTTGCCCAATGAGAGTCACGCCTATCGCGCCCGTGAATCTATCTTACAGATGTTGTGGGAACAGGATAATTGGCTCAACACCCATCTAAATAGTAATAACGTGGCGGGAAAACACAGTGAGTTTGTTCCGGGCGACTGATTGATATCTAGTGAAATACTTAAATATAGGGAGTATCTGATAATCAGATCACATTGCGCACGTGTTTAATGCGCAATTCGTGGATGAATATCGATACTCCTATCTAGTATCTGGCTCGTTATAATCTTTTGGCACAAATCTTTGCTTTTCATTTATGATGAATTTTCATCTTACTATCTGGCCCCAAATATGTTGAAGGTCGTCATTCTCGATAATCAGGCAGTTGCACGTAATCTTTTGGGCTCGGTATTGACCACTGGTGGCCATGAGGTTGTTGGTGATAGTAATACGAGCTTGTCGAATTTAGCGCGCATGGTGAAATTGCAGCCACAAATCGTCTGCGTCGATATAGGTGAAGATAACGCGGACGGTATGGCATTGTTAGATAATTTACGCAAAGAATTATCCAGAGCCTTGATTTTTTTGGTGTCCTCAAAAATGGATGCCGAGTTAATACAGATGGCGCAACAACATGGGGTTAGTGGCTTCATTGTTAAGCCGTTCAATGCGGTCGCCGTGCTTAGTTCCATCCGCAATACAATCATCCGCATTTCTAAGCAAGCTAAAGTCAAAGATCAGCCAGTTCCGAATGAATGAGTTGTTCGGCACTATCGATTGAATCTAAATTAATTCCATGAATAAATAAGCTTGCCAAGCAAGGGCAAGCTTTGCTATAGTTCGCCTCCCGCAGAAGAGCGGGGCGAAATGAAGAAAGTAAGGCAGGCAAAGCAGTCCCCGGTTTGAATTAAGAAACACAGTAAATTCAAACGCTAGTAAAACAAGGGGTTGACGAGCAGAAGGAAATGCCGCATAATCTCATCTCTCTGCTGCTTACAAACAAAACGCTTTGTAGCAATCTGGCAGAAAAGCAACGCAGTCGGTGCA
>NZ_JBMPPB010000011.1:0-185206 GCF_049340485.1 Undibacterium sp. Ren11W | reverse complement strand
GTCTCCATCACTGTTAAGTTGATCAACCCGATTGCGATGGAAGAAGGTCTCCGTTTCGCGATTCGTGAAGGTGGTCGTACTGTTGGTGCTGGTGTTGTTGCTAAGATTATTCCTGCTTAATAGCAGTTGTTGTAAGTGAAGTAAATATGGCGACCCATTCGGGTCGCTGTATTAATTCTAGTAGTTCCAAGCCGTAGGGGTGTAGCTCAATTGGCAGAGCGTCGGTCTCCAAAACCGAAGGTTGTAGGTTCGATTCCTACCGCCCCTGCCACCATCGTGGTCGCAGGGCACCGAAAGTAAATTAAGTATGTCTAACCATCCTATTCAAACCGTAAGCACCTCCCAAGATAAGTACAAAGTTGTTTTGGCTATCGTCGCTGCGGTTGCTGGCGTTGCTGCCTATTATATGTTGGTAAATCAAGCTTCCTATGTGCGCGTTGCCGCGCTGGTTGTGGGTTTGCTGATTGCAGTGGTTTTGGCGTCGAGCTCAGATGCTGGTCGTGAATTTTTTGTTTTTGCAAAAGAAGCTGTACGTGAAACTAAAAAAGTGGTTTGGCCGGCGCGCAAAGAGGCTGGGCAAATTACTGCTGTCGTGTTTGGCTTTGTGTTGGTGATGGCGCTGTTTCTTTGGGGTGCGGATAAGTTGATCGGCTTCTTGTTGTATGACGTACTTCTTGGATGGAAAAAATAATGAGCGATAACATTCAGGAAGATTTGCAAGGCGCAGAGCCTACGGTTTCTGTGCCTAAAAGCGCAAAAAGATGGTACGCAGTGCATGCTTATTCCGGTATGGAGAAAAGTGTTCAGCGCGCATTGACAGAGCGCATAGAGCGCGCTGAGATGACTGAAATGTTTGGCCAGATTTTGGTTCCGACGGAAGAAGTTATTGAAGTAAAAAACGGTAAAAAAGCAGTTACTGAACGTAGATTGTTCCCGAGTTATTTATTCGTCGAAATGGAAATGACTGACGATACTTGGCATTTGGTTAAGAATACTAGCAAAGTAACAGGTTTTATCGGTGGGAAATCGAATAAGCCAGCGCCTATCCCTCAGCATGAGGTTGATAAGATCTTGCAGCAAATGCAAGATGGTGTTGAAAAACCAAGGCCAAAAGTTTTGTATGAGGTAGGTGAAGTTGTGCGTATTAAAGACGGTCCGTTCGCTGATTTCAATGGAAATGTTGAAGAAGTGAATTATGAGAAGTCAAAAGTGCGCGTTTCTGTTACAATCTTTGGTCGCTCCACACCTGTCGATGTGGACTTTGCTCAAGTCGAGAAGGTTTAAAAAATTCTGGTTGCCTGGTGCCATGCTGATGTCTAGCAAAAACCGGTAAAGCGTAACAAAGAGGAGCCCTTCAAAATAAGGAATTATTTCGGAGGGCGCTACTACTCATTTAATGAAGGAGCCATCATGGCAAAGAAAATCATTGGTTTTATCAAGCTGCAAGTTCCAGCTGGTAAAGCAAATCCATCTCCACCGATCGGCCCAGCTTTGGGTCAACGTGGTTTGAACATCATGGAATTCTGCAAAGCGTTTAACGCGCAGACTCAAGGTGTAGAGCCAGGTATGCCAATTCCAGTTGTGATCACTGCATTTGCGGATAAGTCTTTCACTTTCGTGATGAAGACTCCTCCTGCAACTTACATGATCAAAAAAGCAGCTGGTATCACTAAAGGTTCAGCGAAACCTCATACAGATAAAGTTGGTAAAATCACTCGTCAGCAAGCTGAAGAGATCGCGACCGCAAAACGCGCCGATCTGACAGCCGCCGATATGGACGCAGCAGTGCGTACTATCGCTGGTTCAGCACGCTCCATGGGTATCACGGTAGAGGGACTGTAATGGCTAAGTTATCTAAAAAAGCAAAGTTGCTTGCAACTAAAGTTGATCGCCTGAAGGCCTACTCCTTTGACAATGCTATCGCTTTGATCAAAGAATGCGCAACTGCGAAATTCAACGAATCTATCGACGTTTCAGTTCAGCTGGGTGTTGATCCTAAGAAGTCTGACCAAGTTGTCCGTGGCGCAGTTGTATTACCAGCAGGCACAGGTAAGACTGTGCGTGTAGCCGTATTTGCACAAGGCGCTAAAGCTGAAGAAGCTAAAGCTGCTGGTGCTGATATCGTCGGTATGGAAGATTTGGCTGAGCGTATCAAAGCTGGCGACATGCCTTTTGATATCGTTATCGCTTCTCCAGATACTATGCGTATCGTTGGTACTTTGGGTCAGATCTTGGGTCCACGTGGTTTGATGCCAAATCCAAAAGTTGGTACTGTAACTCCTGACGTTGCTACTGCGGTTAAAAATGCAAAAGCTGGTCAAGTGCAATATCGTACTGATAAGGCCGGTATCATTCACTCAACGATAGGTCGTAAGTCCTTCGCTGATGCTGATTTGAAATCTAACTTGTTGGCTTTGGTTGAAGCTTTGAATAAAGCAAAACCGACTTCCAGCAAAGGTGTTTATCTGCGTAAAATTTCCATCTCATCCACTATGGGTGCTGGTGTGCGCGTAGATCACATTAATTTGTCTGCATAAGTAAAAATTAAGTCTGGATGCTGATAATTAGCATCCAGCGCATCTTTGGGCTGTCTGACTTTTTAGGTTGGGCAGAGTGTCAAAGACCGTTGGGCCGCGTTTATGTTTTTGATAAACAAAGTTAATTTGCCAAGGAGCGATCTAAGGCACCCAACGCAGATGGTGTACCCGATCAAGTTTTGTAGTTACATACTGGCCCGCCAGTGCAACTCCTAACTTCGGACGCCGTGTTCGAAACGATATGAGGAAATCACATCATCCCGGTGTGAAGACTAATTATCATAATTGGAGGTTGACCGTGAGTCTCAATCTGAATGACAAAAAAGCCGTCGTCGCTGAAGTCTCTGCAAAAGTAGCAACTGCACAGACTATCGTCGTAGCTGAATACCGTGGCATCCAGGTCGGTCACTTGACGAAACTACGTGCTGCTGCACGTGCTGAAGGTGTGTACCTGCGTGTATTGAAAAATACATTAGCTCGTCGCGCTGTTGAAGGCACTGTATTTGCAAGCCTCGGTTCTGAAATGACTGGTCCGTTGATCTATGCGATCTCGGTAGATGCTGTTGCTGCTGCTAAAGTTATACAAGACTTCGCAAAAAGCAATGACAAACTAGTTGTTAAGGCAGGTAACTATGCTGGTAAGTCGCTGGATAAAGCTGGCGTTATCGCATTGGCAAGCATTCCTAGCCGTGAAGTTCTGTTGGCACAAGTGTTGGGTATGATGCAGGCTCCTGTATCTGGCTTCGCACGTGCTCTGGCAGCTCTGTCAGCTAAGAAAGAATCTGAAAATCCTTCAGCACCAGTTGCAGTTGCCGAGGCTGTTGAAGCCGTAGCAGCTGAAGTAACTGAAGCTGCAGCAGAATAAGATTTTTTTCGTCAATACCGAATCAATGTAATTTATAAATTGGAGTTTCAAATGGCAATTAGCAAAGACGATATCTTGGAAGCCGTAGGCGCGATGTCCGTAATGGATCTGAACGACCTGGTTAAAGCATTCGAAGAAAAATTTGGTGTATCCGCTGCTGCAATGTCTTCTGGTCCAGCTGCTGGTCCAGCGGCTGCAGTAGAAGAGCAAACTGAATTCAACGTAGTGTTGACAGAAGTTGGCGCAAACAAAGTTAGCGTTATTAAAGCAGTTCGTGAATTGACAGGTCTGGGCTTGAAAGAAGCTAAGGACGTAGTTGATGGCGCACCAAAAACAGTTAAAGAAGCTGTTACTAAAGCAGATGCTGAAGCAGCTAAGAAAAAGCTGGAAGAAGCAGGCGCGAAAGCTGAAATCAAGTAATCTTGATACAGCATGGCGAATCTATTTGATTCGTCAGAGTCAAAGATTGGAATCCTCTTCAAAGAGAGGGTTCCTCTTTGGCTTCTTTGTCGTTCTGAGGTTTGTTTAGTTGCTTCTGAGGCAAAGTCGTAATTGCCCAGTCGTTGGTTTGAAGCTTAGTTATAACAATTAAGGGCTGAGACTTGAGGTTTCATGTAGGAAAAATAGAGTTTGTAGATTTTTATGAATTATATTTTATTGCTTGAATCCTGAATTCTCCATCCTTTTTTGTCACTCACGGAGTGTCCATGCACTACTCATTTACTGAGAAGAAGCGAATTCGTAAATCTTTTGCGAAACGCGCTAACGTTCACAACGTTCCGTTCCTGCTGGCGACCCAGCTCGAGTCATATCATAGTTTTTTGCAACAAGACAATGCACCGTCTTCACGCAAAAATGAGGGCTTGCAGTCTGCCTTCACGTCGATATTTCCGATCGTGTCGCATAATGGGTTCGCTCGCCTCGAATTCCTATCCTACGTTTTAGGTGACCCTGCATTTGATGTCAAGGAATGTCAATTGCGCGGGCTTACTTTTGCGTCACCTTTACGTGCCAAAGTACGTCTGGTGATTTTGGATAAAGAATCGCCAACTAAACCTGTCGTTAAAGAAATGAAAGAGCAAGAAGTTTACATGGGTGAATTGCCACTCATGACGACGACTGGTTCATTCGTGATTAACGGTACAGAGCGCGTTATCGTGTCTCAGTTACACCGTTCCCCTGGTGTGTTCTTTGAGCACGACCGCGGCAAGACACATTCATCCGGTAAATTGCTGTTCTCAGCAAGGATCATCCCTTACCGTGGGTCTTGGTTAGATTTTGAATTCGATCCAAAAGATATCTTATTCTTCCGTATCGACAGACGTCGTAAGATGCCTGTGACGATATTGTTGCGTGCTATCGGCATGAGCAACGAACAGATCTTGGCGAATTTCTTTGTTTTCGATAATTTCAATCTGCACAGCGATGGCGCAGAGATGGAATTTGTCGCTGAGCGTCTGCGCGGTGAGGTTGCCCGTTTTGACATCGTCGACAAAACAGGAAAAGTGATAGTCGCTAAAGACAAACGTATTAATTCCAAGCATGTGCGTGAAGTTGAAGCTGCAGGTATCAAGCATATTTCGGTTCCTGAAGATTACTTGCTTGGTCGCGTTTTGGCGAAGAACATCGTTGACGCAGAAACTGGCGAAGTAGTTGCCAATGCGAATGACGAGTTAACAGAAGAATTGTTGGCGCGTCTGCGCGATGCAAAAGTCAGCGATATTCAAACTCTGTATACAAATGACTTGGATCAGGGTTCGTATATTTCTCAGACTCTGCGCGCTGATGATACTGCCGATAAAATGGCAGCGCGTGTTGCTATCTATCGCATGATGCGCCCTGGCGAACCGCCAACAGAAGATTCAGTAGAATCTCTGTTTAACGGCTTGTTCTACAACGAAGATCGTTACGATTTGTCAGCTGTCGGCCGTATGAAGTTCAATCGCCGTATTGGTCGCGATGAACTGACTGGCGCGATGACTTTGTCAAATGAAGACGTCTTGGCAGTGATCAAAATTTTGGTTGAATTGCGCAATGGTCGCGGTGAAGTCGATGATATTGATCACTTGGGTAATCGTCGTGTACGTTGCGTCGGTGAATTGGCCGAGAATCAATTCCGTGCCGGTCTGGTTCGTGTAGAGCGCGCAGTTAAAGAGCGTTTGGGTCAAGCTGAAGCGGATAACTTGATGCCGCATGATTTGATTAACTCCAAGCCGATCTCTGCTGCCATTCGTGAGTTCTTCGGTTCTTCACAATTGTCACAGTTTATGGATCAAACCAATCCATTGTCCGAGATCACGCATAAGCGTCGTATTTCTGCCTTGGGTCCTGGTGGTTTGACACGTGAGCGCGCTGGTTTTGAAGTGCGTGACGTACATCCTACGCATTATGGCCGTGTTTGCCCGATTGAGACACCGGAGGGACCAAACATCGGTTTGATCAACTCGCTGGCTTTGTATGCGCGTCTGAACGAATACGGTTTCCTTGAAACCCCATATCGCAAGGTTGTCGATAGCAAAATCACGACACAGATCGATTATTTGTCTGCAATTGAAGAAGGTCGCTACATCATCGCACAGGCGAATGCGTCTATCGATAATAGCGGCAGTCTGTCAGATGAATTGGTTTCTGCTCGTCAAGCTGGTGAAACCATCTTGGTCTCTCCTGAGCGCGTACAGTACATGGACGTTGCGACTGGCCAGGTTGTCTCGGTGGCGGCATCTTTGATTCCTTTCCTCGAACACGATGATGCGAACCGTGCCTTGATGGGTGCCAACATGCAACGTCAAGCTGTGCCATGTTTGCGTCCAGAAAAAGCTTTGGTAGGTACAGGTATTGAACGCACAGTTGCGGTCGATTCTGGTACTACAGTACAAGCTTTGCGTGGTGGTAAAGTTGATTATATCGATGCTGGTCGTATCGTTATTCGCGTCAATGATGCGGAAGCGACTGCAGGCGAAGTCGGTGTTGATATCTACAACCTGATTAAGTACACACGTTCGAACCAGAACACCAATATCAACCAACGTCCTATCGTCAAGATCGGCGATCTGGTTACCAAAGGTGACGTTTTGGCGGATGGTGCATCGACAGATTTGGGTGAATTGGCCTTGGGTCAAAACATGCTGGTCGCGTTTATGCCTTGGAACGGTTATAACTTCGAAGATTCGATTTTGATCTCCGAAAAAGTTGTAGCTGATGATCGTTACACTTCAATTCATATTGAAGAGTTGTCGGTAGTTGCGCGTGATACTAAGCTGGGTGCTGAAGAGATCACTCGTGATATCTCTAACCTGGCGGAAAATCAACTTGCCCGTCTGGATGAGGCCGGTATCGTCTACGTCGGTGCTGAGGTCACGGCTGGTGATACTCTGGTTGGTAAAGTTACGCCAAAAGGCGAAACGCAACTGACACCAGAAGAAAAACTGCTGCGTGCGATTTTCGGTGAAAAAGCCTCTGACGTTAAAGATACATCCCTGCGCGTACCTTCAGGTATGGTTGGAACTGTTATCGACGTTCAGGTGTTCACACGCGAAGGCATACAACGCGACAAGCGCGCGCAACAGATCATCGATGATGAACTGAAACGCTATCGTCTGGATCTGAACGATCAGATGCGTATTGTTGAAGGCGATGCATTTGAACGTCTTGAGCGTATGTTGACTGGCAAGGTCGCTAACGGTGGTCCAGCGAAATTGGCAAAAGGCAGTAGCGTTACCAAGGAATATCTGGCCGATCTGGATAAATATCATTGGTTCGATATTCGCCCTGCCGATGACGATACTGCAAAGTCTTTGGAAGCCATCAAGGATTCCATCGCTGAGAAGCGTCACCAATTTGATCTGGCGTTTGAAGAAAAACGTACCAAGTTGACCCAAGGCGATGAGTTGCCACCTGGCGTACAAAAAATGGTCAAGGTTTATCTGGCTGTTAAGCGTCGCTTGCAACCTGGTGACAAAATGGCGGGTCGTCACGGTAACAAAGGTGTGGTTTCTCGCATTGTTCCGATTGAAGATATGCCTTACATGGCTGACGGTACACCAGCAGACATCGTGTTGAACCCATTGGGTGTTCCTTCACGGATGAACGTTGGTCAGGTCTTGGAAGTGCATTTGGGCTGGGCTGCTAAAGGTTTGGGCATACGTATAGGCGAAATGCTGAAAGCGAAAGTCAAGATCGAAGAGTTACGTGGCTTCCTGAAGCAGATTTATAACGAATCTGGCAAAGTTGAAGATATCGATGGTTTGTCCGATGCTGAAATTTTGACGTTGACAGGCAATTTGAAAAACGGTGTGCCATTTGCCACTCCAGTTTTCGATGGCGCTGATGAAGCAGAAATCCGCCGCATGCTCGATCTGGCTTATCCAGATGAGATTGCTAAACAACTTGGTATGACGCCTTCCAAGAATCAAGTCACTTTGTATGATGGCCGTACTGGTGAGTCCTTCGAACGCAATGTCACTGTCGGTTACATGCACGTTTTGAAATTGCACCATCTGGTTGATGACAAGATGCATGCTCGTTCGACTGGTCCTTATTCTCTGGTCACGCAACAACCATTGGGCGGTAAAGCACAATTCGGTGGTCAGCGTTTCGGTGAGATGGAAGTTTGGGCATTGGAAGCATACGGCGCGTCTTATGTCTTGCAAGAGATGTTGACAGTCAAATCAGATGACGTAAATGGACGTACTAAAGTGTACGAAAATCTCGTTAAAGGTGATCACGTGATTGAAGCCGGTATGCCAGAATCCTTTAACGTTTTGGTTAAAGAAATTCGCTCGCTGGGTATCGACATCGATCTCGATCGTAACTGATAGTAAAGTAATTGAAGTAACGCCGCCACCGGGTGATTTGCCGGGTGGCGGCATTAGTATATATAGCCGTTAGGAAAGTTTTCGTTCCCGGTATGAGCGGAACCCGATTGAAAAACAGGGCTCTCCCGCTGATGCGAACAGGGTCTACTGCGAAGACAAACCTGGTAATACCTTAATCACCAAGCGTTTTCTCACGCTACACTGGAGTGATAGACATGAAAGCACTGCTAGATTTATTCAAGCAAGTTCAGCCTAACGAACAATTCGACGCGATCAAAATTGGTCTTGCGTCCCCAGAAAAAATCCGTTCATGGTCCTACGGCGAAGTTAAAAAGCCGGAAACCATCAACTATCGTACTTTTAAGCCTGAACGCGATGGTCTGTTCTGCGCCAAAATTTTTGGCCCGATTAAAGATTACGAATGCCTGTGCGGTAAGTACAAACGCCTCAAGCATCGTGGTGTAGTCTGCGAAAAGTGTGGCGTCGAAGTTACTCTGGCAAAAGTGCGTCGTGAGCGCATGGGCCACATCGAGTTGGCTAGCCCAACTGCGCACATCTGGTTTTTGAAATCCCTGCCATCCCGTCTGGGTATGGTTTTGGATATGACACTGCGGGATATCGAACGCGTTCTGTATTTTGAAGCCTATGTAGTCACCGATCCAGGCATGACTCCGCTGAAAAAATGTCAGATCATGTCGGAAGACGATTACGCTGCCAAATACGAAGAGCACGGTGATGAATTCACCGCATTCATGGGTGCCGAAGGTATCCGCGAATTGCTGCGTTCTATTGACATCGACCGTGATGCCGAAACTCTGCGTACTGAACTCAAAGAATCAAAGTCTGAAGCGAAGATCAAGAAATACTCCAAGCGTCTGAAAGTGTTGGAAGCGTTCCAACGTTCTGGCATTAAGCCAGACTGGATGATCATGGAAGTGTTGCCAGTGTTGCCGCCAGAGTTGCGTCCATTGGTACCTTTGGATGGTGGTCGTTTTGCGACTTCCGATCTGAACGATTTGTATCGTCGCGTGATTAACCGTAATAATCGTCTGAAGCGCCTGATGGAATTGCGCGCACCAGAAATCATCACACGCAACGAAAAGCGTATGTTGCAAGAAGCGGTCGATTCGCTGCTAGATAATGGTCGTCGCGGTAAAGCCATGACAGGCGCGAATAAGCGTCCGCTGAAATCTCTGGCTGAGATGATCAAAGGTAAAGGCGGCCGTTTCCGTCAAAACTTGTTGGGTAAGCGCGTCGATTATTCTGGTCGTTCAGTGATCGTGGTTGGTCCACAACTGAAATTGCATCAGTGCGGTTTGCCTAAGTTAATGGCGCTGGAACTGTTCAAGCCTTTCATTTTCAATAAACTTGAATTGATGGGTCTGGCAACAACCATCAAGGCCGCCAAGAAACTGGTAGAGATTCAAGAGCCTGTGGTTTGGGATATCTTGGAAGAAGTCATCCGCGAACATCCGATTATGTTGAACCGTGCGCCAACGCTGCATCGTTTGGGTATTCAGGCGTTTGAGCCGGTCCTGATCGAAGGTAAAGCGATCCAGTTGCATCCACTGGTCTGTGCCGCATTCAATGCCGATTTCGATGGCGATCAAATGGCGGTTCACGTTCCTTTGTCTGTGGAAGCACAGATGGAGGCACGCACACTGATGCTGGCTTCGAACAACATTCTGTTCCCGTCTAACGGCGAACCGTCTATCGTTCCTTCCCAGGATATCGTGTTGGGTCTGTACTACGCTTCCCGTGAGAAAATCAACGGTAAGGGCGAGGGCATGATGTTCCCTGATGTTTCCGAAGCGATTCGCGCTTGGGACAACAAGGAAGTCGAACTGATGACGCGCATTACAGTGCGTATTACCGAGTATCCAAAAGATGCTGCAACTGGCGAATTCGTCAAAACAGTTACCCGCTACGAAACCACAGTTGGTCGTGCGATTCTGTCTGAGATTCTGCCTAAAGGTTTGCCTTTCTCGGTACTGAACCGTGCCTTGAAAAAGAAAGAAATTTCTAAGCTGATCGATACCTCTTTCCGTAAGTGCGGTCTGCGTGCTACGGTTATTTTTGCAGATCAGTTGTTGCAAATGGGTTTCCGCCTGGCGACACGTGCCGGTATCTCTATCTGTATCGATGATATGTTGGTACCGCCACAAAAAGTCACCTTGTTGGCAGCTGCTGAACACGAAGTTAAACAGATCGAACAGCAATATGCTTCCGGTCTGGTTACTGCCGGCGAGCGTTACAACAAGGTTGTCGATATCTGGGGTAAAACCGGTGATGACGTCGGTAAAGCCATGATGGATAGATTGAAAGTCGAAGACGTTATCCGTCGCGATGGTACTCACGGTACACAAGAATCCTTCAATGCCATTTATATGATGGCCGATTCCGGTGCGCGTGGTTCTGCAGCACAGATTCGTCAGTTAGCAGGTATGCGCGGACTGATGGCGAAACCGGATGGTTCGATTATTGAAACACCGATCACCGCGAACTTCCGCGAAGGTCTGAACGTGTTGCAGTACTTTATTTCCACTCACGGTGCGCGTAAAGGTCTGGCCGATACGGCCTTGAAGACAGCGAACTCCGGTTACCTGACACGCCGTCTGGTTGACGTTACCCAAGATCTGGTTGTAATCGAAGACGATTGCGGTACAGCGAATGGCGCGTCGATGAAGGCGATCGTTGAAGGAGGTGAAGTTAACGTACCTTTGCGTGAATTGATCTTGGGTCGTGTGACTGCGAACGAAGTGGTTAATCCAGAAACTCAGGCAACTTTGTATGCTGCCGGTACTTTGTTGGATGAAGATGCGGTTGAAGAAATCGAACGTCTGGGTATCGACGAAGTTAAAGTTCGTACTCCACTTACTTGTGATACACGCTACGGTCTGTGCGCAATGTGCTACGGTCGTGACTTGGGTCGCGGTACTATGGTCAATGCGGGTGAGGCAGTCGGTGTTATCGCCGCTCAGTCCATCGGCGAACCAGGTACACAGTTGACGATGCGTACTTTCCATATTGGTGGTGCTGCATCCCGTGCTGCGATTGCGTCTTCGGTTGAAGCGAAATCTAACGGTACTATCCGTTTCACTGCAACCATGCGTTATGTAACAAATGGCAAAGGTGCACAGATCGTTATTTCCCGTTCAGGTGAAGTATTGATCACCGATGATCATGGTCGTGAGCGTGAGCGTCATAAAGTACCTTACGGTGCGATGCTGATCGTTAAAGACGGTATGGTCATCAAAGCCGGTACTAACCTGGCAACTTGGGATCCATTGACCCGTCCTATCATTACCGAGTACACCGGTACGGTGAAATTCGAGAACGTAGAAGAAGGCGTTACTGTTGCTCGTCAAGTCGATGATGTGACTGGTTTGTCTACTCTGGTGGCGATCGATGCTAAGCGTCGCGGTACTGCAGGTAAGACAGTGCGTCCACAGGTTAAACTGCTCAACGAGCAAGGCGAAGAAGTTAAGATCTCCGGCACCGAACACGCTGTAACGATCGGTTTCCAAGTTGGTGCACTGATTACCGTGAAAGACGGTCAGCAAGTTCACGTCGGTGAAGTCCTGGCGCGTATCCCAACTGAATCACAAAAAACACGTGATATTACCGGGGGTCTGCCGCGCGTTGCCGAGTTGTTCGAAGCGCGTTCGCCTAAAGATGCTGGTATGTTGGCTGAAGTCACAGGTACGGTTGCGTTTGGTAAAGAAACCAAAGGTAAGCAGCGTCTGGAAATCACCGACATGGACGGCGAAAAGCATGAGTTCCTGATTACCAAAGACAAACAAGTTCTGGTGCATGACGGTCAAGTCGTCAACAAGGGTGAGATGATTGTCGACGGTCCTGCCGATCCACAAGACATCCTGCGTTTGTTGGGTATCGAAGCGCTGGCACGTTACATCGTTGACGAAGTTCAAGATGTGTACCGTTTGCAAGGCGTTAAGATCAATGACAAGCACATTGAAGTGATCGTACGTCAGATGTTGCGTCGCGTTATCGTGACTCAACCAGGCGATGCGAATTACATCTTGGGCGAACAAGTTGAGCGTTCTGATTTGCTCGGCGAAAACGACCGTGTGATCGCCGCTGGCGGTATCCCTGCAACGTATGAAAATATCTTGCTGGGTATTACTAAGGCATCCTTGTCTACTGATTCGTTTATCTCTGCCGCGTCTTTCCAGGAAACCACACGGGTTCTGACGGAAGCTGCGATCATGGGCAAACGCGACAGTCTGCGTGGCTTGAAAGAAAACGTTATCGTTGGTCGTCTGATACCAGCCGGGACAGGCTTGGCTTTCCACCGCGCTCGCAAGTTGAAAGAAACTTGGGAAGCCGAAGAACGTGCAGCCTTGTTGCAAGCTGAAAAAGCAATCTTCGCGCCTATGCCTGAAGTTGCCGCTACCGACGTGATTGATGGCGAAGTTTCATAAAGCAGTACTGACGTAATCGACACTGAAGTAATACCACGGCACCGCAGCTAGTCTCCGGTGCCGTTTTCTTATGTTTATTCCATTTCTAAATCATTCATGTCGTTGTTGCCTTCGCCTCGCCGTGCTAAAGCACTGTCTTCGACTCGTCGCCTAGACAAGAAGGATTTGGAAATGGAATGAAGAATTAAAATGAGTAAAGAAGTGGATTTGTAAGCCTATGGATAGTATACGCGAGCAGCATAAAAACCCCGGGAGCCGGACGCGCCTTAGTACTGCAAAAATTTTGCATTTGCGAGCGCAGCAAGGCGAGCAAGTCGATGTTGAGGTGGTGGCAGAGACTGGCTCGACCAATGCCGATCTGATGGCGCGTCTGGATCTGTTACAAGGTCCCGTGCTACGCATTGCCGAGCATCAGACTGCAGGGCGTGGCCGGGCTGGCCGAGTCTGGCATTCGGTACCCGGCGGCGTGCTGACGTTTTCTCTGGCCTGGTATTTTCCCGGCACTAGCCAGGCCTTATTGGGCTTGCCCCTGGCCATCGGTGTTGCGATCGCAGAGTGCCTGCTGGCACTGGGTTTGCCGGTCAGCCTGAAGTGGCCGAACGATATCCTTAAAGACAAAAAGAAATTGGCGGGCGTCTTGATCGAGACTGCCGCTGCCAGACAAGGCGGCAGTTGGGCCGTGATAGGAGTAGGTTTGAATCTGAGCGTGCCTGACGCGCTGGAAACCGACATAGGGCATAGTGTGGCGGACGCACCCTGGCTGGCGCAAATGGATAGAAATCAGTTGGTGGCGCAATTACTCAATAGTTTGGCTGCTGCCATGGAAGAATTTCGTCAGCACGGTTTCGCAGCTTTTGCTGATCGCTGGAATCGCCTGCATGCCCATACGCAGCAAGAGGTGTTGATCATGGATAGAGGTCAGGTGGTGCAACAAGGTCTGGCACTTGGGGTCGATGCGCAAGGTTGTTTGTTGTTGCAGACTGCACAGGGTACACTGCCGGTCATTTCGGGTGATGTCTCTTTACGCGCCGCCGCTACACCATGACTAGGAATTTCATCAGGACACACGCATGCTCTTATTAATCGATGCCGGTAACACCAGAATCAAGTGGGCAATACCGCAGGCGCCTCAGAGCGGCTGTGTCGCGCCGCAATGGCAGGTATTAGACTCTGTCAGCCATTCAGAGTTAGCTCAATTAGAAGCAATCTGGGCCGCCCAGCCGATACGTCGTATTCTGATCTCAAATGTGGCGGGCGATGTGCTGCAAGCGAGTTTAGTTGAGATCTTGCAGCGTGCTGCCCCAGGGATTGCACCTGAACGTTTTCAGTCTTCGGGCGCGTGTGCTGGCTTGCGCAATGGCTATCGCCAGCCTACGCAATTAGGCAGCGATCGTTTTGCTTCGGCGATTGCGGCGCACACTCTGTATCCGCAACGCGCCCTGATAGTGGCCACCTGCGGCACGGCCACTACCATTGATGCGGTTAGTCCGGATGGGATTTTTCTGGGCGGTATGATACTGCCCGGTTTGCAATTGATGGCGCAATCGCTGGCCAAAAATACTGCGCAATTGCCTTCGGTGGCGGCTAGTCTCTCTTTGCAATATCTGTTCGCTGACAATACCGAACTGGCCATTGTCAGCGGCTGTATCAATGCGCAAGTAGGTGCCATCATGCAGGCGCACGAGGCTTTGCATGCTAGCCAGGAGCAAGCGGTAGATTGTATTATTTCGGGTGGCGCAGCCAGTTACCTGACACCGCATCTGGGGATAAGCTGTCATCATGTCGACAATTTGGTTTTAATCGGTTTAGCGGTCGTGGCCGCCGCGACCCCGCCGTCTACTCACTCACTATAAAACTATGCTGAGATTTTTTTTCTGGACACTATTGCTGCTCAATAGTTTATTGCTGGCATTTAATTTAGGTTATCTGGGCAGTTGGCCTTTTTCCAGTCATGAGCCGCAACGCATTAATGGGCAACGCAATCCTGACCAGATACAACTGCTGTCTGCCAGCGCAGTGCTGGCTTTGACTGAGACTACTAGCGACAGCGCCAAGGCCACACAAGATAAAGCCAAAGAGCTCATTGCCTGTCTCGAAGTGGGTAATTTTTTACCTGCGGAGGCCACCGGTTTTGAAGAAAAAATGAAGAGTTTGGCGCTAGGCGAACGACAGGCTCGCAGCAATGTCAGCGAGGTGGCCAGCCATATGGTCTACATTCCACCGCAAGGTAGCAAAGAGGGAGCGGATAAAAAAACTGCGGAATTACGCCGTATCGGTGTCACCGATTTCTTTGTCATGCAAGAACCCGCCAATCTGCGCTGGGCCATCTCACTGGGCGTGTTTAAGTCAGAAGAGGCGGCCAAAGCGCATCTGGCCAACCTCAATAGTAAAGGCGTCAAGAGCGCCCGTATCGGACCACGCGAAGTGAGTACCGCGAAATTTTCTTATCAGTTACGTAAGCTCAACGCTGACGAGAAGTCGCGTTTCGACGCCATCAAGGCCAGCTATCCGAATCAAGAAAGCCGTCATTGCGCGGTCGCTGCGCAAAGTCGCAATTAAGTCGCAATTGATACGCAAACGCTGGCTAAATTTAGCTCTCATAAATTGAAAGACGCAATATCCATGCGCCTTTCCAGCCCAATTCGGTCTGTAAGGCGCATGGATATTGCGCACAAGGTTTTTAGAAATTCCCTTTTCTGCAATCGGCATGCCCTAGTCCGAGAAATTACCGCAAAAATATCAATTAATTCCCACGCTGCGAGAATCACTGCTTGAATTCTCAGAATGAACTGCTAGCATAGAGGCTTCAGCTACGCAGGTTTTTGTCTATGATTGATCAGCCGCTTTCAGCTACTGCCAGAGAGATACCCACCAGCGAGCGCGTATTGCAGGTCTTGGCCTGCATCGCGCGCCACGGTCGCGCCATCTCGGCTAAGGATCTGGCGACGCAAACTCAACTACCTTTGAGTACCATTTATCGCCACTTGGCCCCTCTGAAAAAATGGGGCTGGGTGCAAGAGCATGCGCATAGCGGCTGCTACGAACCGGGGCCGTTGGCGGTGCAATTGGCATGGGGCTTTGATCAGCATTCTTATCTGATGGAAAAGGCACACGCCGAGATCGCGCAACTGGTGGCAAAATCGGGCGAGAGTGTGGGCTTGATGGTGTATCTCAATGGCCAGGTGATCTGCCTGGCAATGCAAGACAGTGTGCAAGCGCTGCGCTGTTCGTTCGCCAAAGGGCGCGCCAATTCCAGCGTACGTGGTGCGTCGGCCAAGGCTTTGCTCGCGTATCTGCCAGAGCACTTGCGTCAAGATTTATTGGCGCAACAAACCGATAATGCTGGGCTGAACACACAAGAATTGTTGCAACAATTAGAGCTGATACGCCAGCAACGCTATGCTGTCAGCGAAAACGAAATAGATCACGGGATCTGGGGTGTCAGCGCTCCGGTGTTTTCGGCCAATGCCAGGCTAGAAGCGAGTCTCTCGTTGATGGCTCCCGCCAGCCGAGCACAGCCGCGCCAACAAGAATTAATCCAGATGACTTTAGCGGCGGCCGACCGGCTCAGCCAACAACTTAGCTTTCAAGAATAGGTGCCAACCATGTCACAGGCTTTCCATTTTCATTCAGGTCATATTCCTCTACTCATTTCCATGCCGCATGTAGGCACAGTCATAGCGCCGGAAGTGAGTGCTCAGTTACTGCCAGTAGCCCAGGAAAAAGCCGATACCGATTGGCATCTGCCGCTGCTCTACAACATGGCGCAAGAACTCGGTGCTTCGATTATTCACGCCGATTATTCGCGCTACGTAATCGATCTGAATCGCTCTTCCGATGACAGTAATCTCTACCCGGGGCAAGACACTACCGGCCTGTGCCCGCTAGACACCTTTGCTAAACAGCCTTTATACCCGGCTGGACAAACTCCGGATGCGGCCGAAGTACAGCGCCGCATCACGCAATACTGGCAACCGTATCACCAGCAATTGCACAGCGAGTTAGAGCGCCTGCGCGCATTGCATGGGGTTGCCGTGTTGTGGGATGCGCATTCGATCGCCTCCCACGTACCGCGCTTTTTTCAGGGGCAATTACCTGATCTCAATTTCGGCACGGCCGACCAAAAGTCCTGCCACCCGGATATGCAAAAAGCTCTGGCAGTTACCCTTACTGACAGCGGCACACCATACAGTCACGTGTTTAACGGCCGCTTTAAAGGCGGTTATATCACGCGCAACTACGGCCAGCCCGAGCGTAATATCCATGCCGTACAGCTAGAAATGAGCCAGTGTATTTACATGGATGAAGCCGCACCTTACGGCTACCGTCCCGATCTGGCAGCGCAAGTGCAGCCGCTACTGCGTGAACTATTGGCGACTTGCATCAATTGGGCGCAGCAACATAAGGAGGCAGCTGTATGACTATGTTGAATAGCCTGTTTGCAAAAAATGCCTTATTACCAGATGGCTGGGCCAAGAATGTGCGCCTCAACTGGGATGCCAGCGGTGATTTGACTGCGGTGCAGACGGATGCGATCCCGCAGGCGCATGAGATGCAGCACGAATTTGTCTTGCCCGGCATGATCAATCTGCACTCGCATGCCTTCCAGCGCGCCATGGCAGGTATGAGTGAAATCGCTGGTGATGGCCCCGACAGTTTCTGGACCTGGCGCGATCTGATGTACCGCTATGCCCTGCACATCACTCCGCCGCAAATGCAGGCGATCGCCGCCCAATTGTATTCAGAATGTCTGCGCCACGGGTATACCGCTGTCTGCGAATTTCATTACTTGCACCGCGCACCAGACGGCAGTTTTTATCCGGATATGGCCGAGACCGCCAAGCAGGTGATTGCCGCCGCCAGCCGTACTGGGATAGGCATGAGCATGTTGCCGGTCTTGTACAGTCATGCCGATTTCAAGGATCAACCGCTACGTGTCGACCAAAGACGCTTTAGTACCGATGTCGAACAAATTTTGCAGTTGGTGCAGCAGTTAGAGAGTAGCCGCAGCGGCCAGCTGGAAGTCGGGGTCGCGCCGCATTCACTGCGTGCCGCCAATCTTACCCAGATTCGTGAACTGGTGGCGGCCTTGCCGGCCGGACGTCCTATCCATATCCACATCGCCGAGCAACAAAGAGAAGTCGATGCCTGCCTGGCCGCCACCGGCAAACGGCCAGTCGAACTGCTGCTGGAAACCGGCCTGGTCGATCAACGCTGGTGCCTGGTGCATGCCACCCACCTGAGCAAGCACGAAGTGGCAGGAATCGCCGCCAGTGGCGCGGTGGCCGGCATCTGCACCACAACTGAAGGTAATCTCGGCGACGGATTTTTTGATCTGCCGGCCTACATCGCTAAGCATGGCCGTTTCGGCATAGGCAGCGACAGCCACGTATCGCAAAGTCCGATAGAAGAATTACGTTGGCTGGAATATGGTCAGCGTCTGCGCTTGCAGGGCCGCAATATCGCGCAAATTGCCGGGCAAAGACGGGTCGGTGATTTTCTGTGGCAAGCCTGTTTGCAGGGCGGTGCGCAGGCCAGTGGCCGCCAGCTTGGCCAACTCGCGATTGGTAAGCGCGCCGATATCTTGGTGCTCGACGAGCAGCATCCGAATCTGCAAGACGTAGCTGCGGCTGAGCTACTCAATAGCTGGATATTTTCTGGCAACGATAATCTGGTGCGCGAGGTGTTTGTTGGCGGTCAGCAGGTGGTGCAGGGCGGCCGCCATGTAGATCAAGAGCGCATACAAAGCGCCTATGTCAGCTGTATGCGAGAGTTGCGAAAGCTCTAGTCGGCAGCAGTAACAATTTTAAAAGTGCATAGGCCCAGCGCGCATATTCTATGCGGCTTTCCAAGCATGCTGGCCTGCAAGGCGCATGGGATATGCGCGCTGGCAGCATGGTTTTTGTAGGGCGGAACCTTGCCGCGTTTTCTCGGTTTAGTAGCGCTCCGTAATCTTTCTAAAGTTTCACGCAAGCCGTCAATGCGCCAGCAACCACGAGAGAAATCGCCATTTTTGACATGTATTTGGTATGAGTAGAACGCCAGATACCAAGTAAGCCAAAGGTGATCAGCAGCACTGAGATCAACTCTGCCTGAGTAAAGCTGATGCCGAGAAAGTGATATGCGCTGTTGATTCTTATTTTTTCTATGAGCAGGCGAGCGAAACCACTCAATAGCAAATAGGTCGAAAACATGACGCCCCTGGAATAGGGCATTTTTCGTATCGCCCACAAAAACAAAAATATACCGAAAGCGATGAGCGATTCATAGATCGGGGTGGGATAGACGCCGGGGCTAGCAATCACAACGCCAGCAATATTATTGGTATAGGTTTGCGCCCAAAAATACGTTGGAATCCAGTCTGGTTTTAGGGCTAAATTCGCCGCCATACCCCAATCCCCATCGCCAGAAATCTGGCAGCCGATACGTCCTATGGCATACGCCAAAATAATAGACGGAGACAAGGCGTCCAGCATGGGGAGCACCGGAACAGCACGCTTCTTTAAATACACCGCTCCGGCAACCGCGCCGAAAATTAAACCGCCATAAATAGTCAGTCCAGAGCGAGAAAATATCATCTCTAATGGATGATCGATAAACTCATACGGATATTCTAAGATGTGAAAAATTCTGGCGCCTAATATCCCGAACAGGGTAGAAATCAACACCAAGTCCGACAAAATGGCATGTGCAGGTAGCAAAGCTTGCGCGGAATTTTTTGCTTGTGGCAACAAACCCAAAGCTTCAAAACGCAGCACTTCTTTTTTTGCCAGCGCGCTAGCAATCAGGATAGCAAGAGCGACGAAAGTGCCGAACATCGCAATCGGAATAGTCCAATTGGTGCCGAATAAATGGTTGATCAGATCGCTTAAGTAGGGATAGGACATGCTGGTCTTTATGTTTTACGTTTGAACGGTATACGGGGCAGGCGAAAAAAACTAGTTTATGAACCACTTTGATTAAATGATGTGCTTGTTGGCACTGGTGACATCTCTTTTCAATAAAGATCCAGACAGCCAAGAGCCAACGAAGTTCAAACTATCGCCTGGTTTCAATTCTGTTTTATCTCGTCGCCAGTCGCGCATACATGCAACTGCTGCTGAGTGTCCCATCTTCCGCTTTACGGTCCTTGCGTAGTATCCCTTCCAGTTCGAACTGGCAACGCTCGGCCAGTTGGCGCGAGGCTAAATTATCTTCATCGCTGACCAGTTCTAGTCTGAGCATGGCTAGTTCCTGAAAGGCGAAATCGATTAATTTCAGCACCGCTTCACTGATAAAGCCGTGGCCCGCTGTCGCGCTATTGCTCCAGTAGCCGACTTCCGCTTTTGGTAGCGTCCAGTCTATGCGATACAGTCCGGCCGCGCCTAACAACTGGCCGCTGGATTTTTCAAAAATAAAGTACAAGAGATTTTTTCGATTGAGATAATCGATGTAAGTCGTGCGGCAATATAGCTCGGCCGATTCTAGCGTAGGATCAGGTTTTACCCAGGGTAAAAATCCCAGGTAGCGACGTAACTCTGGCAACGAGGCCTTGAGTGCGGCTAAGAAGATAGCGCCGTCGCCTGCCTGCGGCGTGCGCAGTAACAGGCGCTCGGTTTCTAGTGTGGCAGGCAGATCCAGCAGGAGGGGATTTTTCATTTTTTTGGCTTCTTTTGAGCTAAGTCGGCGACAATTTTTTGACAGCGTGGCCCCGAAAATTCTTCTTGTAGGGCATCGAGAAACACACGGCTGCGGGCTGGCATCAGGCGACGCCCCGGGAACACCGCCCAGGCGGTGGTGGATGGCATATTCCAGTCGCCCAGCACTTGCTGGAGTTCTCCCGTTTCGACTAATTTGGAGGCGAAATGTTCATTCGTCATGACGATGCCCAAGCCCTGCCGTGCCAGATGCAGCAAGGTATCGGGTGAGTTGGCGCAGGCGCGTACCGGTGGCGAACCTTGCCAGCTTTCCTCCGCGCCCTGGCCGGCGCTGGCGCGTGTGAGTGACCATAGTGCCGGTTCGCCGCTACGTGTGAGTATGCGTAAGCTGTCGTGCTCCATCAGCGCTTCCGGCTCATACGGTATGCCATGTTTTTTCAGATAACTGGGGGCCGCATACAGGCCAGTCGAGAATACCGCCAGACGGCGTGCCGCCAGTGTGGCGTCGTCGGGCAAGTTGCCCATACGTATCGCCACGTCAAAATTTTCACCGATCAGGTCGACCCGTCTGGCCGATAGGTCCAGCTCTAAAGAAATGGCCGGATATCTGGCGATAAAATCGGCCAGCAATTGTCCTAAGACTTCATTGGCAAAGTCGTTCGGCATCGAGACCCGCAGGCGTCCGCTGGGCTCGGCCTGACGATGCTGCGCCAGCGCTATGGTGGACTCGACCTCGGCGGTTAGCTGATGCGCGTGCAATAACACTGCATGGCCAAAATCGGTCACAGTGAGTTTGCGAGTGGTGCGCAACAGCAGGCGCTCGCCCAGTTGCGCTTCTAGCCCGCTGATGCGGCGCGATAGCGTGGATTTGGGCAAACCCAGGCGTTCGGCGGCGCGGCTAAAACTGCCTTCATCGACGACGCGGGCAAATAGCAGCAGATCATTGGCTTCGAGGTTCATCGTATTCTCTTCATTGGATTTTTTACTTCCTCATAATATTGTCTCACCAGTGGAATAATTATATCCATATTATGGGCTTCTGCATTGTTTATGGAACGTCTAAAGTACACACCTACCAACCACATCAGAAAAGAGCCCATCATGAATATCTTACAAATCAACTCTAGCGTACGTGCCGACGCCTCGCACTCCAGCCGTTTGGCCAATGAAGTCGTACAGCGCTTGCTGGCGGCTAACCCGACTGCCAGTTTAAATCTGCGCGACTTGGGCCGTACACCGCAGCCTATGCTTGATGAGGCCGCTTTACAGGCACTGTTTACTCCGGCGGAGCAACGCAATGCCGTGCAAGCAGCACGGGTCGCCCTCGATGATGCACTGATTGCCGAAATTCAGGCCGCCGATACGCTGGTGCTGGCTGCTCCCATGTATAACTTTGCGGTGCCGGTGCAATTGAAAAACTGGATCGATGCGATCTCACGCGCTCAAGTCACTTTTCGCTACACTGCCAATGGTCCAGAAGGTTTGCTGACCGGTAAAAAGGCTTATGTGGTTTTGACACGCGGCGGTGTTCATCGCAATATGCCTAGCGATACCCAAACGCCATATCTGCAAACTTTTCTGGGCTTTTTAGGCATCACTGAGGTCGAGTTTGTGTATGCCGAAGGTATGGCGATGGGGCCAGACGCAGAACAAGCTGCATTTGCCGCCGCCACGCAGCAAATACATGAATTGATCGCGGCTTGATTGAATCAAAATACAATAAAAATGCAATAAAAACGCCGTACGCCATAGTAAGCATCGCTATCCAGGAGCAAGACATCATGAAAGATCAAGCACAAACAAGCAACAGCTCGCATCTGATCCCAGAACGCGTGATACAACCACGCGCGGTCGAGCAACTGGTGCTAGGTCATGCGACTTCGGACGGCGACGGCGTCAAGCTGACGCGGGTGCTGACGCAGGGTTTGCAGACGCGACTCGATCCGTATCTGATGCTGGACGCTTTTGGCACTGACGATCCGCAAGACTATATTGGCGGCTTTCCAGATCATCCGCACCGCGGTTTTGAAACCATCACGTATATGCTGACTGGGCGCATGCGCCATCATGACAGTGCGGGTAACTCAGGCTTACTGCAAAACGGTGGCGTGCAGTGGATGACGGCCGGTCGGGGCGTGATCCATTCCGAATTGCCGGAGCAGGAAGATGGCCGCATGGAAGGCTTTCAGCTGTGGCTCAACCTGCCAGCTAAAGACAAGATGAGTGCGCCCTGGTACCGGGACATACAAAATGAGGCCCTTCCTGAATTTGTCACTGACGCGGGCGTCTCCGTGCGCGTGATTGCCGGCAATAGTCACGGGGTGGCCGGAGCCATGCAGCGCGAGACAACGCAGCCGCTGTATCTGGATCTGCATTTGCCTGACGGTGCCGAGTTTTCGCAAACCATGGCCTCTTCCATCAACGCCTTTGTATATGTGTATCGAGGCGCGCTGCAGATTGCGGATACGGTAGTGCCGCAACAACGCATGGCGATTTTTCGCAATGATGCGGGCAGCGATGGCGTCACATTCCGTGCCAATGGCGCTAGCCGGGTCTTGCTAATTGCTGGCCAGCCACTGCGTGAGCCGATCGTGCAATACGGTCCGTTTGTGATGAACACCCAGGCCGAGATCATGGCAGCGATCAATGATTATCGGGCTGGAAAATTACAAAACTGAACGGGTGTTTTTTTAGGAATTGAACTGAGAAAAAATACTTTAAATATTCGCGCCTAATGACTAGACTGGGTGCAGAAATTTGTTTTATGACTTGAGAAAAATTGTCCCAGCGAGGCAGCTCTTCGCTGGGGGGAATTTTGAGTACGTCTATGGTTTGACAGATAGACGGATGTGCTAAGCCAGGCGAGCATTTGCGGAGGAATTTGTTCTCGTTTTTACTTTGAAATTTCCGATACGAAACTCAACAGTAGTAACACAGGTGAGCGTCACAGATGAGCATCACAAATAAGCATCACAAATAAGCATCACGGATAATTAGTGAGGCGAGCTGACGCGCATCTGATGCACCGTCAGCTTAACGATGAGTCGATACTCAGAAAAACTGCGATGGCATAGCTAGACTATTTTTTACAAGAATAGGGGAGCACCAACATGCATGACCTACTTAGAAAAATTTTTGGCATACGACAGAAGCGCAAAGCCTTACCCGCTAGCGCTGTGCCTGCAGTCGGTGCTAGTCTGATACGCGACGGCATCACCATGAAAGTGACCGTGCCGCTAGACGAGGAGCTATGGGATTGGATGCTGTTGTCCGACTGGCGCGTCGTCAATGTGCGGCATGAGCGACGTAGCCATGTGAAACTTCCCGATAGTGCCTTGAAACATCTTGTTGCTGCTAATCACGAAAACCGCGCCAAGGTGCATGCGCACTTAATACAAACCCTCAGCACAAAGTCCAAATAAAAAAATAGCGAGAATGATTCGTCGGATAGCGATTGCACGTAGAATCCACGGCATGAGAAATTATTTTCCACCAGTGTCGTCTGCGCTATTTTGATGAATCCGCCCTCCGCCCGGTCTGTGCATACGCGCCTCGCCAGCTCCTTTAGCTCTTACTTATCGAGTTGGTGGAGCATCGTGCTGTTTGCTGCCATGATCTTGACCCTGCTGCCAACTTGCCTGAGTAAAAAAAACCGGCATGCCAGCGCCCATCATATCGTCGACAGTACCGTGCTGAATCTGGCCTGGTTTACGGTGTTGTCGGCGCTCATCAGCGTGGTCATCATCCGTATCGTGATCGTGACTGCACTGAGCTACGGCCTGTCACGCTTTGCCATAGAGATGGTGGTGCGGGTATTGGTGCTAGAACTGATACCATTGAGCGCCGCCTTATTTGTGGCGCTGCGCAGTAGCCTGCCTGATAGCGCCGATCTGGTACAGATGAGTGCGCAAGGGCGCTTTGAAACTTTGCGTCTGCAAGGCATTAATCCTATCGCCGAAGAATTTTTACCGCGCGTGCTGGCGGGCGTGTTTTGCGTCTGGATGCTGGGCGCTGTCAGTTGCATCATGACTTTGTTGTTAACCTATTTTGCCATGTATGGTTTTACCCCTTGGGGTTTGCCGGCCTATACGCGGGTGGTCGGCCAGGTGTTTAGCAGCGCGGTGACGCTGATATTGGCGCTGAAAATTTTCTTCTTTAGTCTGGCGGTCGCGTTTATTCCTATGGCATCAGCCTATTACGATGAACTGATAGACGTACCGAAAAGAAGAACTTATTTTGCGACCGGTCTAGCTGCCATGGTGCGCTTATTTGCGGTGCTGCTGGCAATTGAAGTGATCTCACTGATGGGCAATTATTATTAAAGAATATGACAGATAAAATCATCCCTGAAACTGGTAAAAATGAGCCACTAATTGAGTCACTAAGTGAGCCACTAAGTGAGCCAAAAAGTGAATCAAGCAGTGCGCCGCTAAGCAAGACCATCGCGCACGTAGAGTTTAAAGCCGCCTTGTTGCTGGTCTTGATGCTGGTCCTGGTGGCCGCCACCGTGCTTTACCTGATGTATGCGCGCGGTGCTTTTGAGACTAGCCAGCGTTTGGTGTTACTGGCCAATGATGCCGAGGGGGTGCTGGTGGGCATGGATGTGACATTCTCTGGCTTTCCTATTGGCCGCGTCAGCCGTATCGAGCTCAATGAAGAAGGCAAGGCCAGAGTCATCGTCGCGGTGGCGCAAAAAGATGCGCACTGGCTGCGTAGTTCCAGCATTTTTACCATGGAGCGCGGTCTGGTTGGGTCTACCCGTTTGCGCGCCTTTAGCGGCATCTTGAGTGATCCGCTATTAGAAGACGGCGCGGTGCGCAGCCTGCTGGTGGGCGATGCCGCGGCAGAAATCCCCTTGATGATGGGCGCGATCAAGCAGTTGCTGCAAAATCTGAATCAACTCAGCGCCACCGATTCGGCACTCGATCTAAGCTTGCGTAATCTGAGTAGCCTGAGCGGAAAAATGGCAGGCAAAGACGGCGCGCTACCAGCCTTACTCGGCAGCGATGAGAACGCCAAAAAAATCTACCTGATGCTAGACCGTGCGAACAAATTGTTGGCCAGCGTAGACACGCTGGCGCTGAAAGCCGACAGCCAGGTATTTGGCAAAAATGGTGCCTTGCCCGAAGCCCAGCTAGCCTTAGCGCAGCTCACAGGCCTACTCAACGAGGCCAGAGCCAGTCTGAAAAAAGTCGATGCGGTCTTGCTAGAGGCACAGGCCATCGGTGCCAACGTCAAAGTTGCCACCACTGATCTGGGACCCTTACGCGCTGAGCTAGAGAGCAATTTACGCAAGCTAGAACAACTGGTCAACGAGATCAATCGTAAGTGGCCTTTCAAGCGCGAAGCGGAGATTAAACTACCATGAAATTAAACCGACTTTTTGCAAATGCAGGACTTAGCGCATGGGTTCTGATGCTGTGCGCCTGTGCCAGCGGTCCGCTCACGCCGGATTGGCAGCTCACTGCTTCAGCCAGTCTGGAGCGCAGCGTCGCCGCCTATTTGTCCGGCAAGGACAGAGTCGCGGATCAGGAGTTTGCCAGAGCGCGCAACGAGTTGGCCAGCACCGGCCAGGCGACGCTGGTGGCGCGCGCTGAGTTGATGCGCTGTGCCAGCCAGGTCGCCAGTCTGGTGTTCAATGATTGTCCCGGTTTTGAGTCGCTCAGAGTAGATGCTGCCGCGCCCGAGCTGGCCTATGCCGCCTATCTGGCCGGCAGCGCCCAGCCGTCAGATGTCGCACTCTTACCCGAAACGCAGCGTGCCATCGCCACCAGTTCGGTCAGCGCGCTGACAGCGAACGTGGCGGCCATCAAGGATCCGTTTGCTCGTTTAGTCGCGGCTGGAGTACTGATGCGTAGCGGCCGCGCCGATCCGGCCTTGCTGGCGTTAGCGGTCGACAGCGCCGCCAGCCAAGGCTGGCGACGCCCCTTATTGGCATGGCTGGCTGTGCAAGCAATGCGTGCCGAAAAATCCGGCGAGCTACAAGAAGCGCAAAGCCTGCGCCGACGCATGGCGCTAGTCGAGCAGACTAGCCAATGAGCTTTACCCCGCGCATCAGCGTAGCCCGGTAGCTGCGCTTACCCTGGCGTATCCAAAACTGCCCCTGCCAGTGCGCATCGCGGTGAACTAATGTGATGCGCTTCCTCAAGCACACAAGCCTGCGAGCCGCATGGTATATGCGCGCTGCCGCTTTTGACATTTCATACTAGCAATGCGTGACATGCTTGCCCATCTATTTTGTTGTTAAATTACTAGCAATTCGACAAATACTTCGCTTACAATCTTTTGGCCATATCGTCACGCATCGCTTGCGTCATATCAACAGATATAAACTAGGGAGTTTAAGACCGTGAACAGCATACTCGTTTCACTATTCGGATACAAAGCTTGGACGAATACCGAACTGCACGCTGCTCTCGCCCAGTTCGATGCGCAGCAGCACCCTGCTCAATTCTCTGCCATGCTGCATTTACTCGATCACGCCAATGTCGTGGATAGAATTTTTCAAGCTCATTTGATGGGCGTAGATACGCTGCACTTTAAGGCGACCAATAGCGAAAAAACGCCAGAGCTTAGCGAATTACGCGATGTCGTCCGCGACACGGACGACTGGTATCTGCGGTTTGCGTCTAGCGTCAGCGCCGAGCGCTTAAAACAGTGTGTGCACTTCAGATTTGTAGACGGGGACCAAGGTGCCATGTCTTGCGAAGAGATGTTGTTGCACGTTATTACCCATGCTGGCTATCACCGTGGCAGCGTTGGGCAAATGCTGGAAGACCTGGGCCTTGATTCTCCGCCGGATTCTCTGACGAAATTTCTCCACAGAACCCAAGCAGAACGACGACTCGGCCCGGTCGCAGTGCCGAGCTAAGCCTAAGCTCATCGTCTGCGCATAGCCTTCCTAACGAGTATCTAAAAACCACCTAAGCCATCACGCATATTCTATGCGCCTCGCAGGCCAATGTGCTTGAAGAAGCGCTTGGTATATGCGCGCTGGCGTTGTCTGCATTTGAATTTTTACACGGCGTAGTTGCCCAGGCAGCGTACGCCTTCGCAAGCGGCAAACCTACCGCTAGACTGAGCTAATCGCCCTAGTCATGCTTAATTTACACGTCAATCATGCACGTAAAAATACGCTTTGACACGTAAATGCCACTTCACTGAGTCTCTCAACCCGCTTTGCATCTGAATACTGAAGGCCGCACCGGCGTGGCCACTCCGAGCATAAGATAAACGTCAAAATTTAAAATTTGGCATGCAATTTGCTCTATCTATTTTGTTACTTTAATCGATGCCCATCCTGACATTGGTGTGAGTAAAGTCGTCGATTTATTGAGGTTTTCTAAAATCGATTTATTCATAGAGGAGTTAGGCAACATTGTTCCTGTGAGGGGTACCGCCAACAACTTACGCAAGTACGGTAAGGCGAGTGCAACAAGGCCGGGGCGATATTGCAGATGTCCGTATTTATCTTTAGGAGAATTATCATGAGTAGCCAAGCAAAGCGTTTTACCCCATTTCAAACTATGCCTGCGAGCCAGCCTATGAGTGCAGGAGGTTTGCGTCTGGTGTCGAATAATCTGGCGGCCGCCAACGCCAGCGGCACTATCCCGATTGAGCAGCAATTGGCCGATGCCTTTAATGCCAGCAATAATGTAGTTGCCTATGTCTCTGGCATCGTTGGCACAACTTTACCGGTGATCACAACGCCGCCTAGTTGGTACAGCAGTTTCCAGACCGCGTTTAGCGATGCGCAAATTCACGCCAACGCCTGGTACCCAATCGCCACCAGTCTGGTCAGTATTCCGAATAATATAGTCTCTTACGGTATCGTCTTTAATAGCAGCATGAGTACCATCAATAGTTTGATTACGGTACTACAAGCGGACCCTACCAATACCCAGGCCATCGCTGCCTTAAAGAGCACGCTGCAGAGTATGCGCTCCTCAGTCAAGGGCTACTCGCAGGCGGCGGTGAGTTTGCAAACACAGATCACGACGTTCGCCAATAATCTGACCGCCGACGCCGCGATTATGCAAACCGCATCGACTAGCGCGTTGTCGCAGGCAGGCGTTGATCAAGGAAAAATTGTCGAGCTTGAGGCACACGTTGCGCAATTGCGTTCTAAAATTTCGACCTGGCAAACCGTACTGACCGCATCGGCAATCGCCGCTGGCGTGGCGTTTTGGGCTGGTGCTGTTATTGCGATTTTTTCGTTTGGTTTCGGGCTGGCATTTGGTATTGTCGGTGCTGCGGTCGGCATCACGATGATGATCGTTGCAGATAACCAGATTAAGGTATTGACCTCACAAGTGACCAGCGATATGTCGAATATGGGCGTGTTGACGCAAGAAGTTGCGGCCTTAAAACTATTAAGCGGACAACTCAATACCTTGATCACACAATCGGCTGCAGCCAGTGCACAAATCGCCTTGGTCACCAGTGCTTGGGGCGCTTTGGAACAAGATCTGACGGCAGTCATCACCGACCTCTCAAACGCAGAGACCGATGTGTCGAACATGAACTTGACTCAATTACAAACCGATCTGAATACCTCGAATACCGATTGGCAAACCTTGATCGGGATCTGCACCGTGATTGCCGGAGTCAAGTTTAATCAGGCAACGCCAGTGAGCGCAAATCTCACTGCCTAACCGCAGAAGGCGCAAGCGACATGTGTAAACAGCACGCGTGTCGCTTGCTTCAATTCAACTCAAACTGCGCGCAGCGGCTAGCCGCACTTGCGGGTCGCTGCGCGGGCATTTAAAAAATGGAAAATCCATCCGATTCGCGCCGCGTCATCGGGCGGATTTTTTTGTGGAGTTTACAATCGCCCCCTGCCATCACGCATATTCCATGCGCTTCTTCAAGCACACTGGCCTGCGGGGCGCATGGGATATGCGCGTTGGCGCTGCCTGTATTTGAAATCGCATGCAGCGCAATAGACGGCGCATACGCTGGCTTACGGCTACTTGTTAAATTGCTAGCATACGACCCGCGCATCGCTTACAATTCCCAGTCAAAGCGTCAAGAAGTCGCTACAGTTTAAGTATGGCGATTCGCCGTAAACCGCTCGCTTTGTTTCACTCGCAGATTTTTTTTTGCGGTGCGGCCGATAGGCGCTATTCATCAGGGCTATTAGAAAGCTAGGTTGATGTGACTGAAATTGAGAGCATTCAGGTTGCCCAGGTGTTTAATCACTACCCTCAGCCTATGCGTAAAAAAATGATGTTCTTGCGTCAGTTGGTACTCGATACTGCATCCGAATGTAAGGAAGCGGATACGCTGGAAGAAACTTTAAAATGGGGCGAGCCAAGTTATCTGATCAAGAATGGCAGCACCATCAGAATCGATTGGAAAAATTCTGCACCAGAGCAATACGCCCTGTATTTTCACTGCCAAACAAAATTAGTTGATACGTTTAAAGAGCTGTACGGCGATACGCTTAAATTCGAAGGTAATCGAGCCATCGTGTTCTATAAAAACGATGAAATCCCCGTGGATGTAGTGAAGCATTGCATCTTATTGTCCCTCACTTATCACGATAGAAAACATCTTCCTATGTTGGGTGTGTAAAGGCCGCAGCCAGCACCCCGCAATATGCTTGCGGTGATTCAGGCCCTAGGCAAAGAGTACGGCTTATCAGTGTAAGTATTTCTGAGCGAATATTTCTGGTTTGATAATTTCATTAGTATAATCAAGGAAAAAATAGCCTGTGCTTTTCAGGTTTTTTTACTGGTATAAAAGATGCGCTGAAACTCTTCAAGCCCAGCCTGTTGGCGGGTTCTGAGAGTTTTTTCTTAAAGTATTATGTGCCGTCCGATTCGCCCGTCGCGGTGACGGAGATAACTAGTTACGCTGACATCTATATGTATCAAGAACCGGAATATGCAGAACAACACACACCTGCAGAGCGCATCAGGATCGTAATTATTGGCGTAGTTACTGGTGCGTTAGTTTTTTTCATCGGAAAATCTTGGCTTTTCCCTTGGTTTAGAGAGTTCGCAAGCAACGCACCGTGCCGTAACATTTTCGGCATTGAAGGTGTTAAGGCTCTTTGGTATGGCTTATTTGTAGGCATGCCAGTGGCTGTCACAATTCTGATTACCTCTATATTTGGCTGGCGTGGCTATAAAATTATCCGCGACGGACAATTTCCACTCGCCAAAGAGAAAGTTTATCGGCCAACTAAAGTCCGCAGGGGGGCGAAAGCCAAATTAATTGGCTACATACATCTATTGGCGTTTCTGCCCTCACTTCTATTGGCCATCTGGGGTAGTTATCAAGCAAAAGAAATGCTCAGAACAATACACATTAGCACTACTACGTGTACGGCTAGCACGGAAGTTGAGAGCGGCGTTGCGCACGCGACGTTCCTGTTCGCTACCAGCACCACACCTAGAGTGTTTGCGTTTTTCAATCCTAAAACCATAAAAAAAGTTTGAAATGAAGATAATATTAATTCTAGCTGCCTGTTTATTTAGCCTTCTGACTTTGTCAGCTCACGCAGAAGTTGGACAAACAAACGTCATTGATGCGATCGCGACAAAACCTGACCAGCAAGAGGCATTACTACTTCTTCATCAATCAAGGCCGTGGAATGAAGAATCAATTGAACTACTCAATAAAAAAATCGCCTTCTATGCGCTTGCAATTAGTTCTGAAAGTTTGGTAAAGCAAAAACCAGAATTACAAGGAAAAAAGATGAAAATCATAGTCATATATACAAAGGCACCACCGTCAATTGTTGAAGATCGATTGAATGAATTGAAAAGCATTTTTTATAAAGAGCATGTCGTTTTTGTTTGGGGCGAGCAAAAAGACCTTGCTACTCTTACGACAAAACCCTAGCTGAACAATCGGCTCGGACGCTTCGTGCCCGTCATTTCAACGTTGGCAATATCCCGCACTCACATCGAAAGCTAGCAATGAACTCTGAAATTGTCGCTGAAGTAGCTCGCGCTACCCTTGATGGACGTATCCCCTTTCCAGAAGTCGTTAGACGTTTAGTTGAAACTGGTGTGGAGTACTACCACGTCGACTATGTGGCGCTGCAAAAAACTTATTACAGTGCCTCTGGTGAAATAATTAAAACATCGATTAATTATGAAAACCTACCTTCTATTGCCGCCGATTTAGATGTTGACGCGCTTCGAGCAATTATTCTCGATAGTCAACAAAATGCTCAGCATTATAGAGACTTCACAATACGTGCTATGCGTGCTGGAGTTCAGGCTTACATTGCATTTTTGCGTGGCAAACGGGTAACTTACTGGGGCCGCGGCGGTGATCAGCATATTGAGTGGTTTCCTGGGGCAGGGCCCACCAATACCTAATCTTACGCGCAGAGATTGCGCAAATACGCGCAGCCTCTACGCTCAACAGAGTGCATCAAAAGCGAGTACAAGATGAAAGCTATCGGTCGATACTTGTTAATCCCTGGTTTGTTGGTCGCATGCGGGGGCGTGGCCTGGTTCCTGGCAGCGCTGCTTGCGGTGAGCCACAAGATCGCCTTACTGCTAACAATAATTCTTGCGTATTTTTTAGTGTCCGCATGTCTAGGCGTATTTCGTTATCGCTTGAGAAAGCGGGTAGAAAAAATGACTGCGGCAGAAAGAGCAGCTCTCGCTGAGTTCTCTCCTGAAATTGCTTACTCCGTACCTGCTCCTGGCTCGGCGTCACCGCGGGTGACTACTTTGGTTGGCGTAATCGCGGTTAACGGGCCCGTTGTCCCCCTCATGATTGGGCCATTGGCATTGCTTCAGTATGTCTTTAAGGTGCATGATCCGCTCGCCTCAGCATCTAGCCTTGCATTGGGCTTTTTATTGGCGTGGACCTGGTGGTCAGTGGGGGTTACGGTTTGGCGCTGGTGGGCCGCCACGCACAGAGGCATGCCAGTTGGCGAGGTGCAATGGCGGGGCGAACAGGCAAGCTTGCTGTGGCCGAAAAATCATTTCTTCGAGAAGACAGAACTTGGAAAATTCCTGTCGCGTCGGCATGCACCTTAGCCATACCGACAAAACTAACAGCCGCAGGCGGATAATACCTGCGACTATAGATGCATATCACCGATACGAGGAGGCAGCATGTCACAAGTCAAACTCAACTCTAATTTTATCGTTCTCGACGCACTACAGACGGCCACGCCCGTCCCGCTGACACCGGATATTTATCAAGAACTAGATACCCGCTTCGGTAATTTCAGCGGCTGTTTTTTGGTCGCCGAATATGCGTTTTCCGCAGATTGGCCAAGCTGGGAAATGCATCCGCACGGCGACGAAACCCTGTATCTGATTGCCGGTGCAGCTAGCTTGCATCTGTATGCCGATGGCCTAGAGCGGCAGATAGAATTCGATACGCCAGGCAGCTTTGTGATCATCCCGAAAGGTAGTTGGCACACGGCCAAGGTCAAGGCCAGCTGTACTATGCTCTTCATTACGCCGGGCGAAGGCACGGTGAATGGCCCAGATCCGCGTAGCCGGAATGCTTGAATACCTTAGGATATTTCGTATCAGACCGTTCTAGATTGTTACGCTAAGGCCATCGTCTTCCTTATCCTATGCTTTGCTTCATTTTCTCGATTTCATCCTGCATCCAGGCGAAAAATTGCTGATTTTTTTCTAACCGCGTATCGCTCACGATTAGTTGATAGCCGTAATCGTGCGCTAAATTGAATTTGGCTACGCGAAGTAAATTTCCTTGCGCTAAGTCGTGAGATGCGATGCTAAAGGGCGCGAGTGCCACGCCTTGCGCGGCCAGCGCTGCTTGCACCAGGGTTCCCGCGTGACTAAAATTTTGTGCGAAGTGCAGCGGGTGTTTTATTTTGGCGCTTTTAAACAGCCGATTCCAGGCACTTTGATCACCTTCATACAGCAGTGGGTAACGCGCAATCTGCGCCAAAGTTTCTAAAGTCGATTTGCCGCGAGTAAGCAGCTTGGGGCTATACACCGCCACCAAATGCTCGCGATACAAATAAGTTTCACCTGCCTGATAGGCGCTGTAGCGAATGGCAATGTCGCAATCGCTTTCCAGCGCATCCGAAGACGATAAATGGCAATCTAATTTTGGGTGGGCGAGCGTGAAATTGCCCAGCCTTGGCGCCAGCCATTTCATGGCAAAAGAGTGGGTGCTGGTAATGCGCAATACGTGCTCAGCATCTTTGCTTTGCAAGGCCGCTATTTTGGCGCTCAATTGTTCTAATTGCGTTTGCAATAGCCCGGCTAATTCGCGCCCCTTAGTACTAATTTTGATACCGCGTGCGTGCCGCTCTAATAGCTCGAATCCCAGCTTATGTTCCAGCGTTTTCATTTGCAAACTGACTGCTGCCGGGGTTTTATGGAGTTCTAAAGCCGCCAGTTTAATGCTGCCTAATCTGGCAACGGTGGCGAACTCTAATAAGCCCGAGACTCTGTGTAAATTTTTATGCATAGCTTTCTGTAAAACAGTTGAAGGTGTGCGTTTCAAGATGTTGATATGCCGTGTCACTCAGGGATGGCCGCAATAAGAAGTTTGCCATCATCGCTGCCCTTGTTAAATGAGATAAATAGTAACTGTTCTGGTCGCTAGGAAAACTCCCTCTCCCGCAAGCAGGAGAAGGACTTATATAGCGCACTGAATAATTACGATAAATAAGAAAAATATTAAAGCAGTAGACTAAGTTTTTCTTACTCATCCATCAAAAATAACTAGTTTGTCGCGCTCAGTTTATCTCGTTAAAATTTCCTTGTCATACAATTTTTTGGATAAAGTGAGCATCATGCATAGAAAAATATTAGTCATCGGTGGCACGCGTTTTTTTGGGAAAATACTGGTGCAAGAGCTATTGCAGCGCGGCCATCATGTCACACTGGCGACTAGAGGCAATACCGTAATGCCAGTCGATTTGAATGAGCGCTTAGCGCATATTCAGGTCGATCGCGGCGATGCGGCAGCCATGCATGCGGCGTTTTCTGACAGCGCGGGTTTTGATATTGTCTACGATCAAGTCTGCTACCACCCGCTCGATGCGCAGATCGCCTGTCAGGTTTTTCTGGGCAAAGTCGGTCGCTACATCATGACCTCGACCATAGAAGTGTATGCAGATCAGTATCCGCAAGGCACCGCGTCGGCGCAGGAAGACCTGATAGATTTGCAAGACGAGCACATATCCTTAGCGTTTCCGTGGCGCGATGCCGCGTTTGCCGAGGCCAACTATGGATATGGCAAACATCAGGCAGAAGCTTATTTCACGCAAAACGCGGCCTTTCCTTTTGTCAGTGTGCGCTGTGCGCATGTGTATGCCGCGATGGACGAATTTACCGGACGCTTTGCGCACTACGCCGCGCTGGTGCAACAGCAAGCGCCATTTGCTTACTCTGCCGGCATGGGTAAAACCTCGTTTATTTCTGCCCCTGATTTGGCCGCGTATTTACTCTGGATAGGTGAGCAAAATTTTGTAGGTCCGATCAATGCGGCAGGGCGTGGCTGCTTTAGCGCTTTAGATTTATACGAGATAGCCAGTGGGCAAACTGTCCCGCCAGCACATCTGCTACAAGCGCAGTTAGACGCGCATGCGCCGAGTAATTTAAGCCCCTTCGATTATCCCCACGACTATGTGGTATCGACTCAGCGAGCGACTAATTTAGGCTATGTTTTTGCAGATAATCAGGCGCAATTAACGCGCATGTTTGGTGTGCTATGACAGACGCGTATCGTTGGCTAGGATTCTTTTGGGCAGCCAGTCTGGTCATTGTGGTGCCGGGCCCCGCCACGCTATTGGTGCTCAGCCAGCCCAGCCGTGCACTGGCCTTGCGCGCACTGAGCGGCATCGTCTTTGGTGACCTGATCTTGATTTGCATGGCTTACTTGGGTGTCGCCACGGCCTTGCATGTTTACCCGCAATTGCATCTCGCTTTACGCGTGTTTGGCGGCGCTTACTTACTCTATCTGGCATGGCAGTATTGGCACGCTCCGGCATTTAAACCCCACGTAGAGGGTCCGGCTGAGCGGCGTCAGACAGGTGTTGTGCAAGGTATATTTCTGACCTTAAGCAATCCCAAACCTATCTTGTTTTTCGCCGGATTCTTTCCCTTGTTTTTACCGATCAATTACGCTGGCAGAGATTTTTTTTCTTTGGGATTGGGTTTTGAGCTGATCAACTTACTTTATTTTTCAGGCATCATCGTATTAGCATCGCGCTTGCGTCAGCATCAAGGATGGCAGATCTTGTTACCGAAAATCGCGGCGCTTGCGATGTTGCTTTGTGTAGGTATTTTGTGGGCTTCTTTTTGCATTAGCTAAACAAGCATCGCTAACTATTTTGATACCTGGCTGGCACTAGCTTCTGGCGGTAGCGCCTTCGGCTTGATGATTAAATCTAAAAGCCGCAATCGCAGAACCTCATCGCTAAAAGAGTAAAGGAACTGTACAGTGTCATGCTCTCATGTTTACGGGCACCTCAATAGGATGAATACTCACCTAAACGAGGAAAATAGAGATGAACGGAAATAGAACCTTTAAATTTATATAGGGCATGAAAGAATACAAAGAATTTCCCCCTGTGCTGTATCTCTTCTTATTGCCGTTGGCGTTTGGCGGGATATGGCTAGGCTCGCAATTTGTGATCCTGGGTTTGATTTATTGGTTAAATGTGCGACCATTCATTAGGCGAACCGCCATCGTCTTTGCTGTCTGGTTTATCTGCATGGATCTCCCGCTGTATTTTGAATGGGGTATGGCGGCACCTATCGTGATCATGTTTCAGCTGCTACTCATCTTTGTCCTGGTAATAGTGGTGTTGATGTTGAAGTTGAAGTTAAAGTAGATGCGTCCACATAATTCAATCTTGAACACCGACGCGTAATCGCGCCGCGCACATTTTTTATGAAAACAAATAATTCGTTGCAGCAGTTGATGAAATCACCGACGTGGGCGTGGCGTGTGGTGCAGTGTCTGTTCTCGCTCAGCGCCCTTCTTATTGGCGCATCTCTTGTCCCTGGATGGCGATGCGGACTTGTTCGCCTCTTTGTCGGCGTGTTTGGGTTTGCCTGGGTAATTTTTGGTGTTTTTTCCTTTTTGTTTTCTTGGCCATTTCCTCGTCGTTACGGCTCAGGCTTTTATTCGCCGACATCCTATCGCCACATTTGGTGGATATTTTGTTTTTTGATGGTGGCAGTCGGGGGTGTTTGCGTTCTGGTCGCGACGGGCTTTATTGTGACAAAGGTGAGGGGCTGTGCATAATATTTGGCTTGTGCACATACAGGCCCCCTAGTCGAATCCAGGCTTAACGCTAAATTTATCGAGCTGCGATTTTGGTAGCTCAAGCCAGGCCGGACTATCAAGCAGCAATCGCAGAACCTCATCGCCAAGCGAACAAACCCAAACAAAAAGCCGCCCCTGCCATCACGCATATTCCATGCGCCTTGCAGGGCAGAGTGCTTGAAGAAGCGCATGGAATATGCGCGCTGGCCTTGCCGCTTGTGAGATTTTTTACCGCGTAATTGCGCTAGCCCACTACGCCTTGCGCGCTTGACCGATACAATTGGAACTGATATTCTAATTGGATGGTAAGACTAGCAAAATTCAACGAAGATCACTTTATCGACGCCGCTATCGAGATCGCCGCGCATTGCGGCGTCGCGGCTGTTTCTATCGCGGCGATTGCGAATAAAACCGGGGCCCCGGTAGGCTCGGTTTATCACCGCTTCGAGTCACGCGATACGATACTGGCCCGGGCCTGGCTTAAAGTCAAACACGATTTCCGCCTCAGCGTCGCCAGCCAATGGGCGCTCGGCGATAGCTGGCAATCGGTGGCCAGCTTCCTGCTTTGGTGCCGCAGCAATCCTGTGTACGCACAGTTTCTTGTGCAATGTGAACACAACACAGTCTTCAATGAAAGCCTGTCGCCCGAGCTACATGCCCAGCTAGAAGCCGAGCAAAGTGCGCTCGACGCCTGCTTTGGGTTGGCCCTGCAAAGCGCCAGACAGCAGCTGCGCGACGACGACATAGAGACACTCATGCGCTTCGTATTAATCGACGCACCGAGCGCCATCGTCAAGCCCTACCTGATCCAACACCGTCCTATTCCCACCAGCATTGATGCCATGCTGCGCGCTTCCCATGATGCGCTGTGCGTATGGGCAAGGCCAGCACCAGCACTAACACCAGCCCTCACTACCTGATACCTGACACCATGCGCTACTCTACCCAAACCGAACACGGCAAGCCTATCCGCCTGCATGATGCAGACGATTTTATCGCCATGCGTATCGCCGGCAAGATCGCCGCCGAAACCCTGGACTTCATCACTCCTTACGTTAAAGCCGGCGTTTCAACGGCCGAGCTAGACCGGCTGTGCGAAGAATTTATGCGTGCCGCCGGCAGCATTCCCGCCACCATTGATTACCACGGCTACCGGCATGCCAGCTGTATTTCGGTCAACCATGTGGTCACGCACGGTATCCCCTCGGCCAGCAAAATCTTAAAAACCGGCGACATCCTCAATATTGATGTCACGCCGAAGATCAACGGCTGGCATGGCGATACCAGCCGTACCTACAAGGTCGGCGCGGTGTCTATCCTGGCCAATCGGCTGGTGGACACCACCTATGCAGCGATGATGGCAGGCATTAAGGAAGTGCGCCCCGGCGCAACTCTGGGTGATGTCGGTGCAGCGATAGAAGCGGTGGCCAGGGCTGAAAGGTTTTCTTCGGTGCGCGATTTTTGCGGTCACGGCGTTGGGCAAGTTTTTCACGACACGCCGCTGGTACTGCACTACGGCAAACGCGGCACCGGCACCGTACTCGAGCCAGGCATGTTCTTCACCATCGAACCTATGCTCAACGCCGGTAGCTTTGAAGTCAAAGTGCTGGGCGACGGCTGGACCACCGTCACCAAAGATCACTCGCTGTCAGCTCAGTTTGAACATACTCTGGCCGTCACCGAAACCGGCTTTGAAATCTTTACCTTATCGGCTTTGGGCGAATAAGACGGCCTGCGTAGGCCTGATTACACAAGGTAATTGGGCGCATGCTTAGCGATCGAATAAGGCCGCGAGCCGCATTAAGTACGTCAATAGCCGCAGGCGTATTGCGCCGTATGGACTATTTTCGACCCCGCCATCACGCATAGTCCATGCGCCTTTCAGACCAGCATGCTTGAAGAAGCGCATGGAATATGCGCGCTGGCAAGACTGGTTTTTTTGTTTGCTGCGGCTTGGTCTTGTTTGTATTTTGGTGGTTGCTGTGCGATTGCCGGCCGGTGGTAGACCGGCGGCTACTCCCTTTTCTTGCTTCGCCAAGAAACGGAAGCAAAAGAAGGCGACGCAAAGTCGCTGCCCTGCGGGTGCCCAATTGTGCGGGGCAGAAAATGGGAAATGAAGCAAACTCGCTGCGCTCAGACAGCTTCATTTCTCATCCATTTTCTGCCCCGCACAATTGGCAGCGCCACATGCGGAAAACCAAATCAAAAACCAAATCAAAAACCAAATCAAAAACCAAATCAAAAACAACACCGGTTTGCCGTAACTCGAAGTGCCTGAGTATTGCGTGTACAGAGTAGTTACCGGGCTACTTCAGGTCGGCAATCGGACAATAACGACAGAAGTACACGTAAGACTAAGTAACAGCAAACCAAAAAACACGACCCCGCCAGCGCGCATATCCCATGCGCCGTGCAGGCCAGCATGCTTAAAGAAGCGCATGGAATATGCGCGCTGGCCTTGCCTGTTGTGGGATTTCTGACGACGTAATATGCCAATGGCGATGAGCGATCCTAAGTAGCGCGACTCATCAGCCTAAGGCTAAAATAAAATTCAAATTTGCCAAGTTTATTGGTAAAATGCAATTTAATCTCTGCGCCTATTTCGTCGATTTTTTGTCCTTGATGTTTGCGAGCTAGACGCGATAAGAGCTAGTTTGCAGCTCCTCAGAGAAAAACAATTTTTGACTAGCTTTATAGTTATCGGTTAATTTTTCCAAATGAAAATTAGAACAAGTTAGTCCCCACATGATTACACCTGAGCGAATCGAAATCGCCTTCAACCATGTCGAGTGGCTGCGCGCCGCACTTCACAACAAAGAGATCTCTGCCGCACCGAAGATTCGTGCTGCAGTTGCCTGCTTGGGGATCGCACAGGAGCACCATCATTCCATCGTCTTGTTAATCGACCACAAGCTGAACGCATCCGCCTACGCGCTTCTTCGCGTCTCGTTGGAGAGCTATGTCAGAGGAATGTGGCTAGCGCTATGTGCCAGTGATGAGCAGGTAGCAAAGTTCTGGGCCGGAGACAATCCTCCAGGAATCGATGTCCTGCTTGAGAAGCTTGAGGGTACACCCAGCTTCTCAGAAGGAGTTCTTTCACAAATCAAGCGCGAACACTGGGGCGCCCTCTGCAGCTTTACCCATACAGGAGGGCTGCAAGTTCAGCGATGGAATACTGAAACTTCTATCGAGCCCTCATACGAACCGAAAGAAGTTGCGCAAGTTCTGTTCTTTGCCGAGCTTATAGGCTCGCTTGCAGTTATTGGAGTCACGCAGGTTGCACACGATGACGAGCTGGCGCAACTTGTGCTCGTTCAGATTAAGGCTCTGCCAAGTGTCGTCTAACCCTTCCATTAAGCGGACAGTCAAAGGGCTTTGCCCTTCGCCCTTCGCTTATTTCAACGTTAGGTGCCGGTGAAAAAGTCGATTATCTGCGTCGCAATCGCTCTTTGCACTATCGGCATAGGCTATTTCATTTTTGGAGCCGTGACTGATGCGTTCGCATCGTCGAAGTCCGAAAAGATATGTAGTGCCGTACATGTTGGAATGGCGAGACAACAACTTGAACAATTGGTCATCGAGAGTGGCGGCTGGTATCGTGCTTCTATTGAAGACCGGGTTAGAGTGGGCGTAAGTGGGTTGAACTTAATTTGCCGATGCGGTGTGGAAATAAAAGATGGAGTAGTCAGCAGTGTTTCTAAGTCTTTGTGTATCTACTGATGGAGCATCTAACGGGGCCGTCGAATGGACCCACAACGGCTCCATAGTTGTCGCCATTCTTCAATGCTGAGCGCGCCGTTGCGGTCCACCCACTTTCGACGTTAAATTTCAAATGAAGCGTATCGACGAAACACCATCAACAATTGAACGAATGTTTGGAGCCATAGTGGCTTCTGTATTCGCTGGGATTACTGCTATGGCAGCTCCTTGGATATTAGCGTGGAAATTTCCGATTAAATTTCTCCTATTTTTCCCGCTTACCGGTGTGCTTGTGATGCCCATGTTTTATGCATGGATACTTTTAGTCGCTATATACGCTTTTACCGCGGGGTTTCGGTATGGTTTTTTTGGAGTCCTAGATATTTTCAACTTAATTTGGAGAACTGGTGAAACGAATGACCGTGTTTTACGTGATGCGGCTGAAAAATATCGTGCTCTCATACCGATCACAATTTTTGTCTCATATCTATTAATTCTGCACGTTTTATGATGGCATTTAACTCAACATCGGACGTGGACGCTTCGACCCCGTCACCTCAACCTTAAACGCAAGGAATCTCCATGAACCAGCAGCTACAAAATTTGCTTACTGAACTTGAAGCATTTGGAGGCGCGAATGATGCCTCAACTTCAGATCGTTCACAGCGTATGCTCAACATCACGCACGACACAGGCTTGTTTTTGTCCTTTCTGGTTCGTACTTCGCTAGCCAAGCGGGTGCTGGAAATCGGTACCTCGAATGGTTACTCGACCCTTTGGCTGGCGCAAGCCGCCAAATCTGTCGGTGGGAAGGTGACCACCGTCGAGCTCTCCGATACGAAAGTTGAATTGGCCAGGACGACATTCGGACGCTCCGAGCTCGCCGATGTTATCGACCTATTTCATGGAGAGGCGGGGCAATTCCTTGCTAGCTCCGACTCAGAGAGTTTCGATTTCATTTTCCTTGATTCCGAGCGCTCCGAATACCTCGCATGGTGGCCAGAAATTAAAAGAGTATTGCGGCGCGGCGGTAGCCTGGTTGTCGACAATGCGACTTCCCATGCACAAGAGCTTGCCGAATTCATCGCCCTGGTATCGTCCCTGCCAGACTACGTGTCGGTGGTAGTCCCGATAGGCAATGGTGAATTTATTGCCACCCACAGCAGCGACTAAACTCTCGCGCAATTCGGCCGCCGCCTGCATAGACTGTGGCTCTTTTTAATTTTTCGCGGCTTGGTTCATCGTCCCGGTGCAGGCGCGCCCAGTTAGCTACTTTCGTGAAAGCGCTTCCTATTTTGCAACATGTCCTCTTTATCTGCAGCATGAACCGTTGGCGTAGTCCAACCGCTGAGCAAGTGTTCTCAGAACATCCGGGTGTTGAGTGCCGGTCGGCCGGATTAAATCGAGGGGCAGAAAATCCGCTCACGCCCGAACTCGTTGAGTGGGCTGATTTGATCTTTGTGATGGAACGCGATCACAAGACCAAGCTGTCCAAGGAATTCCAGCCCTACCTGCGGGATAAGCGCCTGCTGTGCCTGAATATCCCCGACAACTACCGATTTATGGAGCCAACGCTGGTGAAATTGCTGCATGCTAAAGTCACGGGCTTCCTTCCCCACGTGTAAGCAGCAGTCTCAAGCCTTGCTTGAACGCTTGCCGGTCAGCCTCGCTCTGCAGCTCAGCGGCAACTTGGCGCGCCGCACTCCTATGGATCTCGGTCGCTTATTTGGATCAAGTATCTAAAACCGACCCCGCCATCACGCATATTCCATGCGGCCTACAGGCCAACATGCTTGAAGAAGCGCATGGAATATGCGCGCTAGCCTTGCCTGTTGCGGGAATTTTTTCGGCGCAATACGTGGGCGGCAATGGGTGATCTTAAGTAGTGCGGCTCATAGGCTTAAGGCTGAAAATTAAATTCAAATTTGCCAAGTTTATTGGTAAAATGCAATTTAATCTCTGCGCCTCTTTCGTCGATTTTTTGTCTCTGGTGTTTGCTAGCTAGACGCGATAAGAGCGAGTCTGCATAAGGCTTTCCAGAGAAAAACAACTTTTGACTAGCGTTATAGTTATCGGCTAATTTTTCAAAATGAAAATTAAAACACGTTAAAAATCGCGTCACGGAGAATAAATTGAATAAAGAATTGGCTCGTATTATTGGAGTGACAGCGTTTCGAAGTTCTGCCGACATGGGACACTTGGTAACTCTACTTAAAGAGCATTGTTCTGAAGAAGAACGAAAATTATATGGGATAGCTATTGCGACTGCAATTGCAACAATTCAAATCGAAGTTTTAAGCAAAATATTTGCAGAGTTCCCCGAGCTACAGACTGATTTTGATAGGCAAATAAAGGAATATGGACGGCCTTTCTAATGATATTTAGTGCGTTCAATATATCCAATTTTTTAACATGATACTTAACTCGGAAACTGCGCATATTGGCGTGTTGACGTTCAGTATATTTTCAATCTTTTGCTCTTTGGTTTGCGTCTGGTGTGCGCAGTTCCGGGTAGCTCGGCGTTAAATCACCTATGCCACACTCTCCATGGATGTCCGTCGCCTACGCGGAAGTAGGCGTTAGCGCTTACCCGCCAGGGCAGAGCAATCCGCGCGTTACCGAGTACCACGCCCACACGAATATCCGAGGCTACGATGACAAGGCTTCGTGGTGCTCTTCGTTTGTCAATTGGTCGCTCGCACAGGTGGGCATCGCTGGCACCCAGTCCGCTCTGGCCAGATCATGGTTGGACTGGGGCGAGGTCTTGAGCGAGCCGATACCGGGGTGCATCGTGATTCTATCGCGCGATGACCCGGCTGGCTGGAAGGGCCACGTCGGCTTTTTTCTACGTTTAGAGCAAGAGCAGATACATTTGTTGGGCGGTAATCAGCTGGAGCAAGTGCGCGAGCATTTCTATCCAACAGCGTCGGTGTTGGGCTATCGCTGGCCGGTACCGATTGCGCTTTAAACGTTAAACCCAATCGTTTGCTTGCAGTGCTGTGTGGAATTCCATTTGCCGACCCTGCCAGCGCGCATATTCCATGCGCCTCTCCAGCCTGCTTGCCCGCAAACCCGCATGGGATATGCGCGCTGGGGCATGCCTTGCTTCAATTGTGTATAGCGCTGGGTTGGGCCTTGTTGTAATGGCAGAATTCCTCTAATTTATTTTGCAATTAAAGCATCTATTTGTCAGGTTTCAGGATTAGACTGAGGTCTTGCTAGCGGGGATAACAAGACGCCCGGGCACAAAAAAAAACCTAGACCGAGACATGTATGGAAACTACACAAATGCACCCAGCGGCTACCGCCGCTCCTACCGTTACCGCCGCGCCTGTTGCCCCTGTTACGCTACGCAGCTATGAGGATTTACCCGGGCCGCGGGCGGTTCCGCTGTTTGGAAATGCCTTGCAAATTGATATGCCGCAGGCGCATCTGCAGTTTGAGCAATGGTGTCGCGAATATGGCGCGCTGTTTAAGGTCAGGATGGGCAGCCGTAAGTTGCTGGTGGTGGGCGACCATGAACTGATTGCGAAAATTTTGCGGGATAGACCTGAGGGTTTTGGGCGCAGTGATCGCCTGCAAGAGATGTGGCATGAGATGGGCTTGCCGGGCGGGGTGTTTAGTACCAATGGCGAGATCTGGAAGCGGCAGCGTCGCATGGTTTTGTCTAGCTTCGATCCGGCCCACGTTAAAAATTATTTCCCGGTTTTGCAGAGCGTGGCGCAGCGCTTGTGCGGGCGCTGGCAAAAAGCGGCTGCGGGCGGGCAGGCGATCGATCTGCAAGCCGATCTGATGCGCTATACGGTCGATACCATCGCCGGCTTAGCTTTTGGGGCCGAGGTGAATACGCTGGAGTCGGATCAGGATGTGATACAGCAGCATTTGGATAAAATTTTCCCGGCTTTGTTCAGTCGCATTTTTGCGGTGGTCCCGGTGTGGCGCATACGGCGTTCTGCCAGCGATAAGCAGTTAGAGAAAAGTGTGCATGAGGTGATGCAGGCGGTCGATGGCTTTGTGGCGCAGGCCAGGGTGCGCATGCAGGCAGATGCTGGCTTGCATCAGCATCCGACTAATTTATTAGAGGCGATGATCGCCGCCGCTGATCAGCCCGATAGCGGGATCGACGACAGCCAGGTGGCCGGCAATGTCTTGACTATGTTACTGGCCGGTGAAGACACGACCGCTAACACCCTAGCGTGGATGATCCATCTGCTGTGGCTGAACCCGGCGACGCTGGCGCTGGCGACGGCAGAAGTGCGGCGCGTCTGCGCTGGCAGCAGCATGCCTACGCTAGAGCAATTGAGCCAGCTCGATTACGTAGAAGCCTGCGCGCATGAAACCATGCGCTTAAAACCGGTGGCACCGCAAATTCCGCAGCAGGCACATAAAGATACGGTGGTCGGCGATGTGATGGTGCCAGCTGGCACCATCGTGATTTGCCTGATGCGCACCGATTCTGTGAGCGACGCGCATATCGCGCAGGCCGATCGCTTTGCACCGGAGCGCTGGCTGGGACAGGGCGAGCTGGCGCATAGCTCCAGCTCGGCGAAACGCATCGCGATGCCGTTCGGGGCGGGTCCGCGTATTTGTCCGGGACGTTATCTGGCTTTGCTGGAGATGAAGATGGCGATGGCCACATTGCTGCTCAATTTTGAGATACAAAACGTCAGCACGCCGGACGGTCAACCGGCCCGAGAGTTACTGAAATTTACCATGACGCCGGTGGGCTTGAAGATGCAGCTGGCAGCGCGCCAGCTTTGAGGAAAACCTGAGGATTGCTGCCGACTAAATTTCTGCCGGCAGCGCAGTGGATTAGCGGCTGCGCAATCTGGCAGCTGCGTCTCTGAGCATTTTTTCGGTGGTGGCCCAATCGACGCAGGCATCGGTCACCGAGCAACCGTAAGTAAGCTGGCTCAAATCAGTTGGGATTTTTTGATTACCAGCGACGATATTCGACTCTATCATCAGACCGACCAGCGAGCTGTTGCCGTTGACGACCTGGTTGATGACGTCGGCCATCACCAGCGGTTGTAATTCTGGTTTTTTATAGCTATTGGCGTGCGAACAATCGACCACGATATTCGGGCGCAGCTTGGCTTTTTGCATGGCTTGTTCGGCCATCGCTACTGACACCGTATCGTAGTTAGGGCGGCCATCGCCGCCGCGCAACACCACGTGACCATATTGATTACCGCGGGTGCGTACGATAGCCACGCGACCCTGGTCGTTTAAGCCCAAAAACGAATGCGGATGCGAGGCCGATAAAATGGCGTTAATCGCAATGCTGATGTCGCCGTCGGTACCGTTTTTAAAACCTACCGGTGTCGATAATCCGGACGACATTTCTCTGTGGGTTTGCGATTCTGTGGTGCGCGCGCCGATCGCGGTCCAGGCAATTAAATCGCCCAGATATTGCGGCGAGATCGGGTCTAGCGCCTCGGTGCCAGTGGGCAGGCCGAGTTCGCAGACGTCGAGTAAAAATTGTCGCGCCAGCTCCATACCCTGATCGACGCGGAAAGAATCATCCATATAAGGATCGTTGATATAGCCTTTCCAGCCGGTGGTGGTGCGCGGTTTTTCAAAATACACACGCATCACCAGCAGCATAGTGTCTTTGACTTCTTCTTGCAGAGCCAGCAGGCGGCGCGCGTAATCTAAACCAGCGACCGGGTCATGGATGGAGCAAGGGCCAACTACCACGAACAGGCGCTTATCAGTGCCATCGAGGATATTGCGCAAGGCTTCGCGGCCCTCGTTGACGACGCTGGCGGCACGTTCAGACAGCGGCAGGCGTGCATGCAGATCGACCGGGGTCGGCATGGCATCGAAGGAACTAACATTAATATTTTCTAGATCGGGACTGTTCATGGCGGGCAGCTAGCAGAGAAGGAGGAGGGCGGATAATTTTAGCCACATTATGCTAGCTTTTTGTTTGCTTGTACAATTGCCCTCTTGTAATTAAAAGACTCTGCCGTCGCAGTTGGCTGATCCAGTTGCATCAGCAAATGTTTTTTGAGATGGCTGGGCGTCTGCCGCTGTGGGTTTCAGGTTTAGTCAAAAAATGAACTAATAAGGAGATTGCCGCTCTATTTGTAGTCCTAGTGCAGTCCAAGGTGCAAGTGGACGAGTAATTGTGTGTACTTTGCCAATAAAAAAATAGACCTGCCGAATACGCAATAGCGCTGCGCCTTTCCGAGGGCGATGCTGGCAAAGCCGCATGGGGCTTGCGTGTTGGGGCAGGTGTTATAAAAACACTAGTTCGACTAATGCAATCAATGTGTCAATAAAAATTCAGGAGACAGAGTGATGAGATTGAAAAAAACTGCCAGTATTGCCCTTTTATTTGCCAGCCTGGGCTTGCTCCAGGCATCCGCCCCGGCCTTTGCCGCTAGTGCTGCAGCCAGCAGCAAAGTGAGCAAGGTCGAGACCCAACTCAAGGCGCTGAACGCCTTGCTCAAAGAGCAGTGGGAATACAACCTACGCAAGAATCCTGAGTTCGCCTCGATGATAGGCGACCAGCGTTACAACGATAAGCTCAGCGATTTTTCGCAAGCGGCGATCGATGAAGAGACCCGCGCCGAAGCGGTCTTCTTAAAACGCTTCATGGCGATAGACAGCACAGGTTTTAGTACTCAGGATCAACTGAATAAAGACTTGATGGTGCGCCAGCTCGCCATCGGTGTAGAAGGCATCAAATTTAAAGAATGGCAGATGCCAGTGTTGCAAAATTCTGGACTCCATCTGGAAGCGCCAGAAATGGTGGCGCGCCTGTCATTTACTAGCGTCAAAGACTATCAAGACTATCTGGCCAGGCTAAAAGCCTTGCCGCTGGCCTTTGAGCAGATCACCGTGCAGATGCAAAATGGCGTAAAAAGTAAGTTGATGCCGCCGCAATTTTTGCTCACAAAAATTGCCCGCCAATGTGAAGATATCGCCGCCATTAATCTGGACGACTCGCCGTTTACGCAGCCTCTGAAAAAATTCCCCGCCAGTTTTTCTGAGGCGGACAAGCAAAACCTGAGCGCAGCGATTCGCGCCGCCGTGGTCACGCAGGTGGTGCCTAGTTATCAGAAATTTGCCGGGTTTGTGGCGACCGAATACGCCCCGCACGGGCGTCAGGATGTTGGTATCTGGTCCTTGCCGGAAGGCGCAGAACGCTATAAATTTCGCGTCAAAACCTCGACCACGACCGATATGGATCCTGAGCAGATTCATCAATTAGGCTTGCGCGAAGTGGCGCGGATCGAAGCTCTGATGTTGGGCACAGCGCAAAAACTCGGTTTTGCCGATCTCAAGAGTTTTAACGCCAGCGTGTTGAAGAACCCGGATCTGCATCCGAAATCACGCCAGGAAATTCTCGACCTGTACACCAAGTACACAGAGCAGATGGAAGCCAAATTGCCGCAATTGTTTGGTCGCTTGCCGAAGGCAAAAATGACCGTGATGGCAGTGCCTGAATTTAGCGAAAAAGAAGCGGCCGGTGCCTCTTACAATAACGGCACCCCGGACGGATCGCGGCCTGGTCACGTGATGGTCAACACCAGTGATTTTACCGAACGCCTGACCTTGCCGATAGAAAGCACGGCCTTGCATGAAGGCTTGCCGGGTCACCATATGCAAATTTCCATTGCGCAAGAGTTGCAGGGCTTGCCAGAGTTTCGCAAGCAAGGTAACTACAACGCCTATGCCGAAGGCTGGGCGCTGTACTCAGAGCGTCTCGGTGAAGAGCTGGGGTTTTATCAGGAGCCGTATAGCTATTACGGCCATCTGCAAGACGAGATGCTGCGCGCCATACGTTTAGTGGTCGATACCGGTCTGCATTACAAAAAGTGGAACCGTCAGCAAGTCGTGGATTTTTTCCATGATCATTCTGGCATAGAAGAAGTCGATGTACAAAGCGAGACCGATCGCTACATCGTTTGGCCAGGGCAGGCACTCGGTTATAAAATCGGACAGCTGAAGATCGTTGCGCTGCGTGAGTATGCGACCCAAAAGCTGGGCAAGAAGTTTGATCTGCGCGCTTTCCACGATGAAGTTTTAGGTGCGGGTGCGCTGCCTCTGGATGTCTTGGAGCAGCGTATTCATGCCTGGGTAAAAGCCCAAATATGATCTAAAGCCTAGCCGCTTGTTGTTTATTTGAAAAAGGCCATGCGTAAGCGTGGCCTTTTTTATGCAGGGTCGTAAAATTTTTTAATCAGCCCCCACAAATTTGTGGCAAATGAGCTGGTGAGGCGAGTAGAATCGATTAGATCAACTCTTCTCGGAGGCAATATGAGTGCATTTTCTATGCCGGTTTATATGGTCGACTTTACTCCCAAGACGATCGCAGCAGTGCTGTCACCGGCCGCGATTGACGGATCAGAAGTAGAAGTAGATGTGTATGCGCGTACTGACGTGAGTCAGAAATTAATCGCCAAGGGACAGAGACTTAAGGATGCCGATGATAATTTCCGTATTATCGTCAGCGGTGATGGTGTCAATAATCAGCATGACTGGAACTTCACGATCTTGCGCGATTCGGCTGACCGCAGTCGCAAAAAACGCTAATTCCGCTAATTCGGTCTATTCCGCGCCAGCTGCGGTTTAGCCTTTCCACTTCCTTTGCAGGCCAGTATCGGTATGGATCCAGCCGCCTTTGGCGCTAGGTCGATAGTAAAAACCGACGCCGCCTTGTCTGAAGCTCTGGATTAATTCTCCCAAAACTTCTTCGTGTAAATGCGCGATGCGGATATCCGCCGCGCGCCCTTCCAGATGCAGGGATTTACGCGCCGCCGGTATCCCTTCTTCGATCAGGCGCTGATTCGATTCTGGCGTGCGATAGCCGGACAAAATTTCTAAGGGTTTGGTCATGCCTAAGCGGGCGATGAAGGCCTGGGTCGCCCATAAGGTTTCGAGTAATTTAGGGTCGATGGCGGCGGCTTTTTTTCCATTCACGTCGCGCAATAAATGACAGACTTGCTGATAGGCCGAATCGAGCATTTCTCCATCCTTCCAGTACAAGAGTTGCACCCGTTCGCCGCTGGCCGGGCGTACCAGATCGAGAGTGCGCGGTTTCAGCCAAAAATCCAGATCAAGCGCCTGCGAATCAAATAAATCGGGCGGCGGTGTCAGTGGCTTGTGTTTGGTGGCCGTGTTCTCGCTGCTGTCAGGCTCTTGTGCCAGCGCTGTCCGCACTCCCATGAAAAGACCAGCTGCGCTCAGTATCAGGGATTTTTTTAGGACGCTACGACGTGATGACATGATGTGAACCTTGCATGGTTAGCGCTTTCGCAAAAATAGCTCTAGCCTCCTGGTATCCGCCCAATCGTACAATGAGTACTCAAGTAAGTCTGCGGCACTAGGTCTGGCGGAAACAATTTTGCGGAAGTTCTATGGTGGTGCATAATTAATGCCAAATTTTACACAAAATTGCGCTGCTTTGCAGAGCAGCGCCGTTTCTTAAGAGCGCTTCAATACTTTTTCTACCGGGCTAAAACGCAGACGGAAAGCATCCGGCATGGCCGAGCCTAGCAAGGGACGTAGATACATGCGAAAGGCGTCAGTCACATCGGTGCCATTGGCGCTGATAAATTCGTCTTCCATGGTGCGGGTTTTGCCGGCCACTGCTTCTAAAGGCAGTAAATCATAATCGACCGAGTAAAAGCCGGTACGCCGTATCGCCACCGAACCATCGCACTTACCCCACATGGCAAATTGCACCGCTTTTTCGCCGACTTCGCGCGCCTCACGCTGATCGACGTCCGAGACACAACCGATGAAGGAGCGCTGTAAGTAGCCAAAGGTGTCGCCGCGCACACGTTTGATGCCTAGCTTGGCTTTGATTTCTTCGCAGAGTAAATCGGCCAGCGCACCGGTGCCTGAGAGTTGCACATTGCCATGCGCATCGCGCTCCAGATCTTTGGCCAATAAGCTCAGGATAGGCGTGCCGCTGGCATCGTGTATGCCTTCCGATACGGCAATCACGCAGCGACCATAGCGCGCATAGGTGGCTTGTACATCAGTGAGAAATTTCTCTATCGAAAAATCGCGTTCCGGCAAGTAGATTAAATGCGGGCCGTCTTCCGGGAATTTTTTACCCAGGGCCGAGGCCGCCGTCAAAAATCCGGCATGCCGCCCCATGACGACACCCACGTAGACGCCGGGCAAGGCGGCGTTATCCAGATTGGCACCGGCAAACGCCTGTGCCACAAAACGTGCAGCAGACGGGAAACCGGGGGTATGGTCGTTGCCCACCAGATCGTTATCAATAGTCTTGGGGATGTGGATGCAGCGTAGCGGATAGCCGGCTTTTTGCGCCTCCAGACTGACGATGCGTACGGTGTCGGAAGAGTCGTTGCCGCCTATGTAAAAAAAGTGTTCTATCTCATGCGCGCGCAAGACTTTAAAAATTTCTTGGCAATATTTTTCATCTGGTTTGTCGCGAGTAGAACCGAGCGCGGACGAGGGCGTATTCGCGACTAGTTCCAGATTGTGGCTGGTCTCTTGGGTCAGATCGACGAAGTCTTCTTCGATGATGCCGCGCACTCCATGACGGGCACCGTAGATCCGTTCTACCTGCCGAAAACGGCGCGCCTCCAGCACTACTCCGGCCAGCGTCTGGTTTATCACCGCAGTGGGGCCGCCGCCTTGCGCTACCAAGATTTTTCCAGATGCCATGCTGATCTCCTGAGGTTAGATTGTAGGGTGATGTTATGTCTCTTGCCACGCATGTTGCCATCATGGTGCCACTTGATACGCTGGCGGGCAAGCGCTTTCGCGCTGGCTAGGTGAGCCTTCTGTTATGGTCGATTTTTGTATAACTGTATCTGTTTGCTTATCCAGACCGCATGTCACAATAGCGTTTCGACATTTACTTTTTTTGCCATGCTCACAGCTGAACAAATACAACAATTTCGCACAGACGGTTATCTGGTATTGCCAGCCCTATCCGATGCCGCTTATTGCCAGGCCGTGGTCGCATTTGCCCAGCAGGAATTAGCGGCGGAAGCCGGCCCTATCGAGTACGAGGCGGATACCCGCTATCCAGGCGCGCCAGCTTCACGCGACGCCGAAGGCGGCCGCACTGCCAGGCGTTTATTGCAGGCGGTGGCACGCAGCCCCTTGCTGGCGGATTGGGCACGCGGTGCGCAACTAACAGCGGCCCTGCGTCAGCTATTGGGCGCGGGCGCGGCACTGTCGCAAGTGCATCACAACTGCATCATGACTAAACAGCCGCGTTTTTCCAGCATTACCGGCTGGCATCGGGATAGCCGTTACTGGCAATTTCAACGCGCCGAGCTGATCTCGGCATGGCTAGCCTTGCGCAATGAGACTATTGAGAATGGTTGTTTGCTGGTGCTGCCAGGTTCGCATCGTTGGACTATCCAGCCCGAACAACTCGATACGGCGCAGTTTTTACGTGCCGATCTGGGGCAAAATCAAGCCTTGCTGCAGCAGGCGATTTCGGTACCTTTGATGCAGGGGGATACCTTGTTATTTCATAGTAATCTGTTTCATGCGGCTGGCTGCAATCAGACCACGCAGACTAAGTTCTCTATGGTGTTTACTTACCGCGCTGGCGATAATGCGCCGCTAGCCGGCACGCGTTCGGCCAGCTTGCCTGAGATCGCGATTTAGTTCTCAGCTAAATTGAAGAATGCAAGCGCATATTCCATGCGGCTTACAGCCTGATAATGGCCTGCAAGCCGCACCGGATATGCGCCACGCTTTTTAAAAATTTCTGTTTAGTTTTTCAATGCTGAAGTGTCGCGCCGCGTTGCCTTGAAGCGCAATGCGCACAGCGTTTGCCATGCGGCACTGCCATAGCCTGCCACCAGATCATGTGAGATCGCTTGCCACAAAGCCGGATGTTGGCCCAGACCGAGTTGCTCTACGCAGGGCAGTTCGGCGACAAAGAATTGATTTTTGTAGGGCAGCAGATAGCTGTCGGGATGCAGATCTAATTGCTGCCTGGCGTCGGCATAATTGGCGAACCAGTGATTGGTGTAGCCATGTGCCTGCTTGTCGTACCAGAAAGTACCCATGTCCTGCGGCGCTGGCGCTGAGCCTTCCAGAGTCTGACGCGCATGTTCCCATTGGCTAAACCCGGCTTCACAGGCAACCAGATTGAGAGCGTGGTGTAAGCTCCACTCTTGCGGCACCGGCCAGCCTTGTTGTCGGGCGATGCGAGCGCTGTTTTGCATGACTGTGGGAGATTCGGCGCGTAAGGCATTTAACAGCAAACGGGCGCGGGTTTTTAATTCTGTGACGGGGGAAAACGTCTGCAAGGTATGTAACATAAAAGCTTCCTTTTTCGTTATGCCGGGCATCCCGCTGATGCCTAACGAATTAAGGTACGAATGAAGTTTTCATGCCATCATTGATGGTACAGATATGAATCAGGGTGAGAGCCTCTTCTGCGGGCAGGCGTCCCTTCACACCTGTGTGACGGATTTTAAGTGAAGGCCGCGATGGCGTCAATCCCATGCCGACTGCTAGGCAGTTTACTATGCTGCAGGCGCGGCCAGCGGCAGATCAAACCAGAAGATGGTGCCGCTGCCGATTTTGGTGTCGAAGCCGATTTCGCCCTGCATCGCCAGTACCAGCGATTTCGTGATTTTTAAGCCTAGTCCGGTGCCGCCTTGTTTGCGGGTATTACCATTGTTATCTTGCGCAAAAGCGCCAAATATTTGCCCCTTAAACTCTTCGGAGATCCCTGCGCCATGATCTTCTATTTGCACTCTGGCTTTGCCATCGAGCAGAATTATCTGGATATTCACCTGGTGCGACGATCCCGAAAATTTTGCCGCGTTGGATAAAAGATTGGCCAAAACCTGCTGTAGACGCGCGGCGTCGGCCATCACGAAGCAGGACTCGGGATGAGCATCCAGAACATACTGCACCTGGTAATTGAGCCCATAGCCGCCATTGTCTAAAATCGACTGTTTCACGATGCTGAGTAGATCGACCATACTCAACTGCAGGTCCATTTTCCCGGCGGCCAATTTCTCCATGTCGAGCAAATCATTGATGAGTAAGATCAGGCGCTGACTATTTTTTTGTGCCAGGTTGACTAGTTTTAAGGCCGCCGCCGGCAGGGTTCCGACGACACCGCTTTCCAGCAGTCTGAGTGATCCATGAATCGAGGTTAAGGGGGTGCGCAATTCATGGCTGACAGTGGATACAAACTCGGATTTCAATCTATCCAGACGATGGCGTTCGCTAATGTCGCGCACCACACCGATGTAGATCACTTCGTCGTGATCAAGTGCGCGCGAGACTGCCAGATCCATAGCGAACAGCGTGCCATCTTTACGCATACCCTCTACCTCGCGGCCTTTACCTATAATCTTTGCGGTGCCACCATCGGCATAATTTTTTAAATAGCTGTCGTGTGCGCTGCGATGTGGCTCTGGCATCAGCATGCGGATGTTTTTGGAAATCGCTTCGTCCTGAGCGTAGCCAAAGATGCGGCTGGCAGCCCGATTGAATGAGCGTATGGTGCCCAGCGTGTCGATGGTGACGATGCCATCGACAATATTGTCGAGTATCGATTGGGTGTGTGCCGCCTGTTCATTCAGTGCTTGACCCTGATACTGTAGTTGTTCGGATAAACCGTTGAGTGCGCTGCCCAATGCGTAGAATTCCCGCGTGCCATGATAGACCGGCGTTTTTTCGCCTATATGCTCGCTAAGATGTTCGGCAAACGTGGTAGTTTGCTGCAATACACGCATCGGCGTACGTAACATCCATACCAGAACAAAAAAATTACCCAGCGCTGCGGCTAAGGCATACAGTAAGGTGTGCTGCCATTGCTTGACTGTTCTGTCGTGCAGTTCTGTCAGACTATAACGGATGCGGATCGAGGCCAGCCAACTGCCGGCCTGGATAGGATACCAATTTTCCAGCTGTACATCGGGTGGCAATAGAACCGAGAACCAGTCAGCTTCGGCAGGTTTGCCGGTCTTGGTGTCGAGCGCATCGTCGATCAAGTGAGGGATGATGGTCGTGGTGCTAAATATCGGCTCTGGGAAACCGTCTACCTTAACTACTTCACTCATGACACGATTCTTTGTATCGACGATTAATATGCCGTCGACCAAAGGAAATTTCGCGTTCATTAACAGTATTTGTTCTAAGGCTTCATTGTCTTTGCTCAGGATTAAGCTGGCACTGACCGCCTCAATATTTTTGACCAAAAAATCGACATTCTCATTGATTTGAGCGCGTTCCCGTTTTATGGATTGGTAGGTAAATGCGGTAGAGACGATGAGTACGGCGAGCGTTACCGCGATGCCGATAAATAGCAACAATTGGTTACGAAGACGGTATGGCAAACAACGACGCCAATTAAATTCTAGGCGCATGCTTTATTCTTTTTCGTGTACGAGAAATTTTTCTATGCCTAATTTTTCAAGTGGCAGATAGTCACTCTTGTAGTCGGCGCTTAGCGGTTGCGACAAACGTACATCCTTGAGCAGGGCCAAACCGGCAGCGTCTTTTTGTAGTTCCAAAATTGCGTTTTTTATCTCCATGCGTACTTTTTCTGGCACACGTGGATGGACCAGTAGCGGGTGCGATGCTGAGCCCGGTGTCTGGAAAATGATCCTTAGCTGATCGCGGATTTCCGGTTTTTCATCGTTGTAGGTGCTGTTGACTGCACCGCCAGCGGCGACACTACCATTGAGTATGCTACGAAATACGTTACCGTGGCTATTGAGGATTTTTGGCTCGAATTTAATGTCCTTTTTTTTCAGCAAGGCGCGTAAATACAGCGAAGCACCAAAGGCATTCGGCGCGGGGAAACCTAGGTCTTTGCCGTTTAAGTCAGCCAGATTTTTATATGGGCTGTCATTGCGCACTAGCAGTATGCCTGTCAGTGATTTGCTATCTCGCAATAAGGGCAGATAGCCCTGAGCATTTTTCGCCATCACCGCATGATACGGGTTGGCATAGGCAAAATCGGGTTCGCCTTTGAGTAAGGCGTGTTCAAATTTGGGAAAGGACGATTGCAAGATCAGTTCTAGCGTGACACCGGTATCGCGTGCAATGCGCTCTAAAAGCGGTTGCCATTCGGCATGCAGCAGAGCCACATTGTATTGCGGTACCACCGCGATGCTGTAAGTGGCGGCGCATGCGCTAACACTCGCAAACAGACTGCTAGCCAAGGCCAGCAGCAGGCAATAGTTCTTGAAGTAGTGCAAAGGCATTTCTATACTCCTGAGAATAATAGATGAGCGCAAGCAATGTTGATAATGAAACTACTTCAAGAAGAATAGCATGTTGCATGTCATGAGAATGACTTATTTTTTTGCAAATTGCTGGAAAATTACAACTCCAACGCAATCAATTCTTGTACCGTCTGACGGCGGCGGATTTGTTTGATTCGCGCGCCATCGACCAGTATCTCCGGTATCAATGGGCGTGAGTTGTAATTGGACGACATGCTGGCGCCATAGGCACCGGTATCGTGAAAGACAAATAAATCGCCTATCTCGCAAGCCGGCAAGTTCTGGCTGGTGACCACGCCGCCTTCTTCTTGGGTGAACACGTCGCCCGATTCACACAGAGGACCAGCAACCACGGTGGCACGCGGTGTGCTGGTACGCAGCGTACCGTCGGGTGCATGGGTGCTGATGCGGTGATAACTGCCATACATGGCGGGACGCGCCAGATCATTAAAACCGGCGTCGACCATGGCGAAGAAATTGTTGCCGACTTGTTTTTGCGCCCGCAGTTCAGAAATCAAGATGCCAGCTTGCGCCACCAGAAAACGCCCCGGCTCTATCTCCATGCTGATTTTATGACCCAGGTGTGCTTCGATTTTTTGCCGTGCCTGATCCCAGATCTGGAAGTAGTGTGCGGTATCGACCTCGGCTTCACCCTCCAGATAAGGGATAGACAAACCGCCACCGATAGAGATCGCCTGCAGATCGCTGGCGCAGATTTTCACCTGTTCTATCATGGCATCGCAGACGCTTTGCAGATGGGCGTAATCAACCCCGGAACCGATGTGCATGTGCAGGCCGACTAACTGCAAGCCGTATTGCTTGATCAGCGCTAGTGCCTGCGGCAAGTATTCATGCCAGATGCCGTGCTTGCTTTGCTCGCCGCCGGTATTGGTCTTGCGGCTGTGACCATGTCCGAACCCTGGGTTGATACGCAACCAGACCGGATGGCCAGGATGGGCCAGACCGAGTTGCTCTAGCATCTGCGGCGAGCCGCAATTGACCGGGATATTCAGTTCGACCACGCGCTGCAAAGCATTTTTATCCAACAGATCGGCGGTGAAAACTATCGGAGCATGCGCCGCCCCATTGATTTGCGCGTTCGGCGCATAGCCAGCCGCCAATGCACGTTCTACTTCGCCCAACGAGACTGAATCAACCATCACGCCTTCTTCACGCATCAGCTTGAGCAGGTGAATATTGCTCGATGCTTTTTGGGCGAAACGGATCACGTCAAATTGACGCAATCTGGCGATTTGGCTGCGTATCACTTGCGCATCATAGACCCAGCAAGGGGTAGCAAATTCGCGTGCGATTTGGGCGATTTGGGACGGCGTGATGGCATTGCTCATGGTCGTTTCGATTCTTAAAAGTATTTCTCAATTGCAGCTTACCGGAATCCGGAATGGATATTGTTGACCTATACTGTAACAAGGCTAAGGCGTAAAATGAAGCTGATACGATAGGTAATAAAGCGTATTTTTCGTGAATTGAATTGAAATTGAGGCGAAATGCTTATGAATCAAAAAATCGATCAGTTCGATCAAAATATCCTGCAGTTATTGCAACAAGATGCCCGTGTCTCGCATGCCGAGATCGGTCGCAAGGTGCATCTGAGCCAGCCCGCAGTCTCTGAGCGGATTAAGCGCCTCGAGGCTGCTGGCGTGATCCGCGGCTACCGCGCCGATATCAATCCCAGAGCTTTGGGTTACCAGATCACCGCGATGATACGCATCTCTACCCAGCAAGGCCGACCGTATGCTGAGTTTGTTGCTGCCTGCCCCGAGATCATAGACTGTTATACCGTCACCGGAGAAGATGGTGCCGTGATGCGCGTGCTGGCCACCGATGTCGAGCATTTGCAACGCATCATCAATGCGCTTAACGCCTACGGCTCGACCTCTACTGCCATCGTACTGACCACCCATGTGGCGGGCAAGCCTATCTCGGTGCCGAAAGAATTAGATTAGTTGCGCGACTGATTTTGAGTGTTATTTAAGCTGGTGAAATAACACCAGCAGTAGCGTTTATCGCCACCTCAATTCTATTTTTTATAATTGTTGGGATGATATGCATCTTGGTTTACTATCCTCGCTTCATGCCTAAGATTTAGGAATTAAATCCTGCGTTTGCCAAGGTCTTCAGGTTTACCGAAGTGTGAGGATGGAATATGTGGTTTTTAGGTGTAATTCTAGGTTTAATGATAGGCGCTGGGTTTCAGTCCTTTCCTGGCGCTTTCTTCATGGCGATTATTGGTGGTGTTGTCGTTCATCAATTGAGTAAATCTAAGCGCGATCGTGGCAGCCAAGTATTGCCTCTGGGCGAGAGCGATTCGGTGCAAAATTTACGACAAAAACTGGCCTTGATGGAAGCGCGCTTGAGTTCGGTCGAACGCCAATTGGCGCAGCGCGTCGTGGCTGGCGTGGAACCGCTTGCGGCGCGGCCTGAAATCAATGAGCCTATTCAACCCCCGGTCGCCGCACCGAACGAGGCCGAAGTTAGCGCCTCTCAGCCTCAAAGCAGACCTGACTTGGTGGCTCCCGTGTTCGTCATGGCGGCGGCCAAAACGCCAGACCCGGTGCTGGCTATGCCAGCTCAGAAAGCACCTGAAATTTTACCTGAAGTGATTAAGGTCGCGCCCGCTAAGGTAGCCGCGCCTGCTGCACCATTGGTTAGACCCAGACCTGCAGCAAAACCAGCAGAACCGATTATTCCTTTTAAAGAGCGTCTACCTGCACCGATCAGAAATTTCATCTACGGTGGTAATACCTTGGTCAAGATGGGTGTCTTGATACTATTTCTCGGTCTGGCTTTCTTGCTGCGTTACACCGCTGAACGCGTTACCGTGCCTATCGAATTGCGTTACGCCGGTGTGGCTCTGACGGGCGTCGCTTTACTGGGCTTGGGCTGGTTCTTGCGTTTGCGCCGCACTGATTACGCCTTGATCATGCAGGGTATGGGGGTAGGGGTATTTTATTTAACTACTTTATCGGCGATAAAATTTCATGCCCTGATCCCCAGTGAGATGGGTTTTGTTTTTATGTTTGTGGTGTCATTACTGGGTGCCGTTTTAGCGATTTTGCAAAAGGCGCCAAGTTTGGCGATCATCGCAGCGCTGGAAGGTTTTGCCACTCCTATACTCACGGCTACTGGCGGCAATCATATGCTGGGCTTGTTTACTTACCTGAGCATACTAGACCTGGGCATAGTCTTGGTCGCGTGGTTTAACGCCTGGCGTATTTTGAACGTAATCGGCTTTGTCGGCACCTTTACTTTGGCCAGCGGCTGGGCGAATCAGTATTACAGCGATGCGCAATATGCGCCGGTACAAGCTTTTCTGATCTTATTTTTCTTACTGTTCACTGCGACGGGGGTGTTTTTTGCGCGCCGTACTTTGCTCGATGCCAAGAGCAAGCTGGACAATACTGGTGGTCTGGCGCAACAAGCAGCTGCGGCTTTGACGCAGGTCGGCAGAGTCGATAGCGCGCTCGTGTTCGGTACTCCGCTAACCGCTTTTGGTCTGCAGTATATTTTGAGTAAGCAGTGGGAGTTTGGCCCGGCATTTTCTGCCATGGCGCTTGCCGCTTTCTATTTCATTTTGGCGCGTCTGATTTTTTCGCGCGAACGCAAGGGCATGGCCTTACTGGCAGAAGCGTATGCAATCGTCGGCGTGATCTTCGCCACTCTAGCGATACCGCTGGGCTTGGAAGGGGTATGGACTAGCGCTGCCTGGGCCGTCGAGGGCGCAGGTATGTATTGGCTGGGCGTGCGCCAGCACCGGCCATATGCACGCGCCTTTGCTTACCTGGTGCTAGTTGGGGCCAGTTATAAATTGCTGCATGCGATCGGTATCAACGCGGCACCCGCCGCAGCGCTGTTGCAGGGCTCAAGTATAGGTCCGCTGTTACTCGTCCTCAGTGCCTTCGCTATGTGGACCCAGCATCGGGGCGGTAAGCTTGACAGCGCCATCAGCCCGGAATATCTGCCAGGCAAATGTCTGCCCTGGTTGGGCATCGCCGCGCTGACGATTTTACCGTGGCAGTGGTTTAGCCCAGCGATGGCGGCCGCCGCTAGCGCGCTGTTATCGGTCATCACGTATTTTGTCGCACGCCGGCGGGATCTGAAGGCTCTACAGCCTATCGTTTTAAGCTTGCAGGCACTGGCAGTAGGCAGTTTTATTTTTACCCTGCATAGCGCTCCCGCAGCTGCCGATGAGATGGCTAAGGCCGCAGGCGCGGTGTTAGAGAGTGGCCTGCAAGGGATGCTCGCGGCTTTCGTCATTGCCGCGAGTATTTTATTGACCGCTGGCTGGAGCATGGCGCAGGCGCGCAAAACCGCGCTGGCGAATGGCTTGCCTCCGGCATGGTCACGTATCAATTCTATTTCAGTGGTAGTGGGTACTGCTTTGTTGCATCTGGCGCTACTATTTGCGGTCAGCTTGCAACAGGCGATCGTGATTTGGCCTATCACTTCTTACTTAGTCCTGTGGGTTGCATTGCGTATGTCGCATATTGCCCTAGCTGGATTAGCGGCGGCTTTACAATTGATCTCGGTTGTACTGTTTGTCTTTAAACCCGATTTGTTTGAGATGGATCATATGTCCGCAATCGGCGCGCAACTACCACTGGTCAACTTAGCGCCGTTTGCGCATTTGCACTTTTTTGCGCCCTTAACATTTGCTGTGGTGGCCTGGTTAAGCGGCGATAGTATTCGCGCAGAAGCCAAACGTCTACTTGCCAGCCTGCTTGAAAAAAATGAGAGTGACTATACCACGCTAGTTAAGCCCGTGCGCTGGTTTAACCCATGGTGTACACAAACGATTGCGCTGTACTTGCCGGTGTTTTGGGGCTTGTTCTGGTGGCTAAGTGCCTGGGGTATAGAAAGCAGCAGAGTGTTAGAACTTCGTCTTATTCCCGAATATTTTGGCAGCGCGATGGGCGCGATCGTGTTGCTTACATCGTTGTTAGTAAGTGCAATTGCACGCTGGCGCGACTGGCGTCAAATGGGTGTGGCCAGCATGTTCACCTTGCCCGCCTTGCTGATCTGCAGCTATCTTGGTTTGGCTGGATCTGGCTTGCCGTTTCTACCCTCGGCCTATCTCGGTTGGGTGTTGTGGCCTTTAGCATTGATCTGGCATTTTTGCCTCTTGCATATGCAAGCGCGCTGGTGTGCTCAAGAGCAGCGCAACACCCTGCACGTGTTTGGGTTTTGGTTTTATTTATTCCTGGCGGCGCGCGAATGCCAGGCCCGCTTCGGCTTTCTTGGCGAGTCTACTTCAAGCTGGCCATTGCTCGGTTGGGTATTGGTACCAGCGCTCAGTTTCTGGCTGCTGCGCTCTTCCTGGTTAGCGAAACGTTGGCCACTGACTGAATTTCGCCGTGGCTATCTGGAGACTGCCTGTACGCCAGTCGCCGTGTATTTGCTGGCTTGGTGCTTTCTCAGTAATATCCTCAGCGCCGGCGATGCTGCACCTTTGCCCTATTTGCCTTTGCTTAACCCCTTAGAACTTGGGCAGTGGCTGGTGCTGGCGGCATTGCTGTTGTGGTGGCGCGCGCTGCCAGAACAATCTGGCGTCAGACTTAGACCTGACAAGTTACAGGCAATCAGCGCGGTTTTGGGTTTAGCTTTAATTACCGGAATGGTGTTGCGCAGTTGCCACCATTTTGCCGGTGTCGCATGGCACAGCTCTGCACTGTTTTCTTCCCATTTGACCCAAGCTGCTTTGTCTATTACCTGGGCCAGCTTGGGTGTGCTTTCCATGTTGTTCGGTAACCGCCGCGGCTCACGTACCGTATGGGCAGGCGGTGCAGCATTGCTAGCGGTGGTGGTGCTCAAGTTGTTTGTGGTTGAGCTAGCGGATCGCGGCGGTCTGTATCAAATCGTTTCCTTTATCGGAGTCGGTGTACTGTTGCTGGTGGTCGGCTATTTTGCACCGGTACCGTTGAAAGTCGACGCTGCGGCGTTACGCAAACAGGATAGCGAATCGTTGGAGAGTATATGAAAATTATTCAGCGATGCGGCTGGCTTGGCGTGGCTATGCTGCTCATGCAACCCAGTCATGCGTTATCGGCGCAAGATGTGAAAAGCACCGGGCAACAAGCGACTATACGCAGCCAAGGTAGCGGGCCCTTTTTTCGACTGAACCTGCCGGTGACGATTTATCCGACTGCGAGCCATGTCGATTTACGCGATGTGCGTATTCGCAATGCCAGCGGCGATCTGGTCCCGTATGCCTGGCTGCAACATGAGACAGCTGCACCGCAAATACTTTCTAGCGCTGCGACTATTTACCCTCTGACGCCACGCGGCAATCGTAGTGCGACCGAAGCGAGTAATTTATCGCTAGAGTTTAAGCAAAACTCAGACGGTTCTCTGCTGAGAATACAGACAAAAACCGCACTGACTACGGGCGCCGGCGCCGACAGTATTATCGATGTCAGTCAGATCAAGGGTAGCTTGCTGCAGGCGCGTTTAGAGCTCGATGAACATGCTGAAGGCCTGTTTCCTTTAAGCATAGACGCCAGCGACGATTTGCAACACTGGCGTGGCATTAGTAGCGACGAGCAAATTGTTGTACTCAAACGGCAAGGCGCGAAAATAGAAAAACTCAGTCTCGATCTGTACGGCAATCGAGGCAAATTTCTGCGCCTTCACTGGCATGATGCGACCGCAGCGATTAGCATCAAATCTGTCACGATAGACAGCCTGCAACAGAATGAAGTGCCAGCTCCGCTGCAATGGTCGCCAGTCATCAAGGCGACAAGTTGCTCAGAAAATTACTGCGATTATCCACTGCCAGTCAATACCCCGCTCGATAGCTTGCGCATCAATCTGAGCGAGACCAATACCTTGGCGAGCGTCACAGTGTCGGGGCAAAGGCCCGCGCGCAGTGAGGATGTTCGTCCATTGCGCCATCATCCTCTGTATGTGCTCAGGCATAAGCGAGCGGCGGCAGAGAATAATAGCGCCGCTCGAACCATTTTGGCGCAAACCGTCAGTTATCGTCTAAGTCTAAGCAATGGCGAAGCGCGTTCGGAAAATCTGTCTATGGACGGCGCGATCTACACCCACCTGAGACTGCAAACGCAGGGACCTATCAGCATGCTAGGGCAAACCGCGCCCAGCATAGAAGTCGCCAGCATGCCACGCAGCCTTATTTTTTTGGGGCGCGGAGCTTCACCTTTTAGCCTTAGCTGGGGAGCTGACGAGACCACGGGCGGCGCACTAGCATTGAGCACGCTAATGCCAGGCTACCAGTCAGAGCAGGCGGTCAACGCGGAGGTAGCAACGGTAGAGATACCGCTAGCGCTGATCAGCGTCACCGCGATTGCCGAAAAATACAAGACACTGGGCGAAGCAGAAAAATTATCGAAATCAGAGAATAAATTCTGGTTATGGGCGGCGTTGGCGGCAGGTTTGTTGTTACTGGCGGGGATGGCTTGGTCTTTGTTTAACAGTATGAAAAAAACTGAATAAGCTGGCAATGCCAGGTGCGAGTAATCTGCCGCTGAGGTGGGCCGAACTGAGGTTTTTTTTGTACTAAGATCTCGAATAATCAAATACAAGGAATAATATGTCCGACTTGCTAAAGATCTCAAAACTAGTGCTTTTGCTAGGAATAATTAGCCTACCGCTGCAAGTGCTGGCGGCGGATAACGATGACGCGATCACCCCATATCGACCCTCGGTTTCTAGCCCGGCGCAACTGCCGCTGGCCGGGCAATTGGAGCTGGAGTTGGGCGGATTAAGTAGCCGCAGCGATGAGGCGCGTAGGCATAGCATGCCGTATCAATTAAAACTGGCGTTCTCCCAAGAGTGGGGCGTGCTAGTGGGGGGCGAGTTGCTGGTGGTCGCCAACGATGGCGCAGGGCAAGTTGATCGCGGCTATGGCGATACCTCGCTGGTGTTAAAACGTGCTTTCATTGTGGATGAGCAGAGCGCCTTTGGGCTGGAGTTGTCAGCTAAGGCGCCGACCGCTGTCAAGGCGCTAGGTTCGGGTAGTGCTGACTATGCGATCAATAGTATTTATAGCCGCGATTTTGGTGCGCTACACATGGATGCCAATCTGAATCTGACGCGGCTAGGTGTGGCGGAGACCGACACTTCGCGTATGCAAACCGGCCTGTCGTCTTCTTTCTCTACTGTGCTCAGCGAACATTGGGGCATCACCGGCGAATGGTCGGGCTCACGCCGCAATGGTACTAAGGCGCAAGGTCTCGCCTTGTTTGCATTTAGCTACAGCCCAAGCAAGCGCATGACGATGGATATCGGTGTGAGCAAAGGCTTGACTACCAGCTCACCAGACTTGGCGCTGTTCGCCGGTATCGTGCTGCCGGTGGCGAAACTATGGTAAGGGTGATACCGGGTTTTTAAAATACCCTCTGCCAGCGCGCATCGCTGTGACGTAACTGCGATGCGGCCTACAGGCCTGCATGGCTGGAAAGCCGCATGGAATATGCGCAACAGGCCTATGCCATTTTAAAATCTGCCACATCGCAGACGCGATCTTGCCAGGATTCATATTCTCTAGTGCTTGACCGTATAATAGACGTACTTTTCGCCCTTATTTTGACATTGATCTCTCATGCTAGCACCCACCGCACCCCGCAAGTTTTTACTATTCGCTCTGTTGGCGGCTGGCTTTCTGATCGTTTTGGCTAGTTTGTTTTATCAGTCGCTACCCGGAAAACAGAAAGCGCCGGATGTCAGTTACGTCAATCTCAAGGGCGAAAAAATTAGCAGTGAGAGCTTGCGCGGCAAAGTCGTGATGGTCAATTTCTGGGCCACCTCGTGCTCCACTTGCGTCGCCGAGATGCCGCAGATGGTCGCCACCTATAATCAATTTCACGCCAAAGGTCTGGAGTTTGTGGCGGTGGCGATGAGTTACGACCCACCGAATTACGTCCTCAATTACGCAGAAACACGGCAACTGCCTTTCCATGTGGCGCTTGATGTGCAGGGCAAGTTGGCGCTAGCCTTTGGCGACGTCAAGCTCACGCCAACTACTTATGTAATCGACAAACAGGGCAATATCCTTAAGCGCTATGTGGGTCAGCCTTCATTCACAGAACTGCACGCTTTGCTGGAAAAAGCGCTGGCGGCTTAAACTATACTGCGGCCCTACTGCTAAGATGCGCCTGCATCGCCGCCAGTGCTCCGCGCAGATCAGCGGTGATGCCGGGATCTGCAAGCATCCCTTCTTCATCTAGCCGCGCGCCGACTATCGCTAAAGTAATCGATGCGTCGGCAATGATATCGCCTGACATCATCTTGATGATCTCTCGCAATGAAGCATCCGCATGTGTGGCGCGTGGCGAGGCATTTAAGATCGCTACCGGCTTATTCACAAACACCTCACAACTGACCATCCAGTCCAGCGCATTTTTCATCACGCCAGTGATGCCGTGTGCATATTCCGGACTGGCGATCAGCAAAACATCGGCCGCGCGTATGGCCTCCCGCAAGCTCTGCACCGGGAGCAGATTGAGATGCTCCAGATCAGGATTGAACAAGGGTAAATGCGCCATGCCATCAAACTGGCGGATACTAATTTCAGCGGGGGCGAGCCGTGCGATGACACGTAACAAGGCAGAGTTGAGTGAGGCAGCACGCAGGCTGCCCGGGAGAGCGAGAATTTTCATGTGGTCGTAAAACGAGGGCTGGCTTAAAAGCGACAAGTGAGTACATTATACTTGTTCGGCCCGCCCTTTTGTTATGCTGCGGCTCAATGTAGTAAGACACCGCTGATGGCTACCATTTCCAGATCGTCCAAATCTGTGGACGCTCCTTCGCACACACCTGCCACAAATTTCAGACTAAATTTTCCTGCCCCGTATCCAGCTAAGGAAAAGTTAATCGTCGATTTCAAAAAACTGCCATCGTCAGGTGAGGCCGGTAAGGAAATACTTAGTGCGCTCACCAAGGGATTGGGCAGGCCATTGTCATCGAGTTTGAGTAATATCGCATAGTCTTTGCAATTTTGGACTGTTCCGGTTTGAATGCCGCGACCATAGAAAGAGATGTTCAAACTGGCATATTGCGCCAACTGTTCCGCACTTAAGGTGAATTGATTCTCTATCGACGCGCCGGTCAGCGCTATCTGCAGCTGGCTGTTTGCCACCCCGGTAAAAGTGCCATCGCCTAAATGAAAAAGATTGGTGAGATTAGGAAAACTCAGATCGGCAATGCTTTTGACAGGAGTGACGATTTTGGTAGGACTGATGACGCTCACTTGACCATTATCCGAGGTGAATAATATGACGCCAGTCACATTGCCGTCCTTGATGACGGTGGCCTCAAAAAATTTTGGGAAGGGCGCATTTTTTGGCAGCGTCAGCTCAAAAGATCCATCTGCTTTGGTGCTCGTACCATAATTCTGTGCGCCTATCGTGGTCACTATATTTGCATCGGCGACTCCCACAGAATTGCCATCGACCACACTGCCTGTCGTCGTAAACGTTGAAACTGCTGGGGCGGCGCTGACAGGAGAACTGTCGCCGCCGCTGCCACCACCACAGCCGCTCACGGCAAGCAATAGTGAGGCGCCCATTGCAAGCAATACGGGGCGCTGCGAGAGTGAGGCTTGCTTGTGTATTTTTAAATTTTGTCCAAAATCGCCCCCTTTGTTGATCAGATGTGGCTCGATTTTCTCGAGAAGTGCTGCTTGTAAATCAGATACGGTGATTTTCATTGCGATTCCTTCGATGGAAAATGTGCGGGTAGCAAGAGGGGGCATTCTGGATACGTAACCTAGACGTTACCTATTGAGTGTAAGTAGCTTATTTGCTGCGCCGATTATATTTTTCACAATGATTTGTTATTTATCAGTAAACTTCAAGAAATCGAATAAAAGTTTTAAAACCTGCTCACCGACAGCAACTTGATTTGCTCGTCAAAGAGCTTAAGTTAAGTCTTGGGGCGCGAGCTAAAAATACGAGACGAGTTGAAAAACTCCCCCCTTTGCTGGAAAAAATAGCGTCAGTGCTGCACAGTTCATGCGTTTTACTAAGCAATGCAACTTGTTGCAAATAGACGAATTTTTGTAAATAGACATGAAATAGTCACAAATCCTTGGTATAAATTGCTATAGAAGCGTTAAGCTAAAGAAAATAGCGGTTTGCATGCTGCACGCGCTGCAATCCAACATTTTTCGTTTCGATCTGTAAAGATAATTGTTTGCACTTTTTAGAAAGTAAATGATGTATCGACGTTCCAATCAGCACACTCACAATACGGCAGACTTAGAGCAGTTAATGACCGCCGCACCGATGGACCAGGAACTTCACGCGCAGATACTGCGCAAACAGATCAAGTTAAGACGCGCCATAGAAGATGCTCAAGAAGCGGCCAGATACAATAATCTCGATTTGTGCGGGGCGCGCTAGTTGCCATACGACGATTAAGATAAGTCGTGGATATCAAAAAATGAGACCTAGGCAAAGCCGCTAGTAGCTAAGGTTTTGTGCTTAGCTTCAATAATTTTGCGTAAGTCCTAAAAATGACCGGGTGCGCGGTGCGGCTCTGTGTGAATGTCAGCGCAGGGAAACGCTTTTTTGCCTGTCTCCACAAGCGCTTGAGTCACAATCAAGAGTGATGAATCTCACTGCTAAGTTTAGGCGTGCTTGTCCAGGCTTAGTAGCCCGCGTGATTTTACTAGTGCAATACCAGTGATACAGACTGTGGCCAGCGCTGCGCTGACGGTGATGTGGAGTGCGCTGGGCTGCGCAAAGTAGAACAAGGTATTGAGTGCCGGAATAAAGAGTGCTGCCGCCAAAATCGACAAGGCGCTGCCGACCACCCACCACAACGTAGGATTGGGCCGCGTCAGTGACTTGAGTAGCTTGGGCGAGAGCGAGCGGTTGACGAAAATCAAGCCGATATTGCCTAGCACCATGACGCAAAAAGCCAGTGCCCGCGCTTGCTGATCGCCTAATTCCAGATACAGTGACGTGGCGTAACTGCCCAACACCACCGCTAGTAGTGCCAGTCCTTGTAGCAGGCCTTTGATGAGAATCTTGCGATCAAAAATGCTGGCATCGGTGGCGCGCGGGCCACGTTGCATCACCTCATCTTCTTCTGCCTCTGCTTCAAATACCAGGGAACAGGTCGGATCGATGATGAGCTGCAAGACCAGGATATGCACCGGCATTAAAAAGACAGGCCAACCCAGCATCACCGGGATCAAGGACATACCGATCACCGGGATATGTACGGCCACGATGAAGCTCACGGTTTTTCTGAGATTATCGAAGATGCGACGCCCCAGCTTAACTGCCGCCACTATCGACGAAAAATCGTCGTCCAGCAAGACCAGCGCGGCCGATTCGCGTGCTACATCGCTACCGCGTTTGCCCATCGCCACACCAATATGTGCAGCCTTCAGCGCCGGGGCATCATTGACGCCGTCGCCGGTCATGGCGACGATTTCTTTATTCGATTTAAGTACATTTACCAAACGCAGTTTTTGCTCGGGTTGCACCCGGCAAAAGATGTTGATGTCGCGGATTTTTTGCTGTAACTGGACGTCGCTCATTGCCGACATATCGGCCCCGGTCATGATGCCGCCAGGCGATAACAAACCACACAATTTTGCAATGCTGTTGGCGGTGGCGGGGTAGTCGCCCGTGATCATGATGACGCGTATGCCTGCGCTCTGGCATTCCTTGATGGCGGCCGGTACCGCGGGCCGTATCGGATCGGCCAGACCGATCAGGCCAACCAGTTCAAAGTCATAGTCATGCTGTATTGGTGGTAAATCGCCAAGCAGATCGCGTGCTTTAAAGATCGCTTTGGCCACCCCTAGCACACGCAAACCTTGTGCCGCCAGGGCGTTTACTTCTGCCATCAGCTTGGCGCACGCGCCTGCGGGTAAATGGCAAAGATCGGCGATTGCTTCCGGCGCGCCCTTGGTGGCGATCACATAGTGTTGATTATCCTTCGATTCCCAGACCCGCGACATGGCCAGTAATTCTTTCGAGAGCGGGTATTCGTTGACCAGATTCCAGCTCTGATGCAGATGCTCGGTATGCGTGAGCGTTGCCACCCCGGCCTCAAGTATCGCCACTTCCATAGGATCGAAAGGATCGCGGTGGCTGGCTAGAATCGCGTATTCGAGGACTTCGTGAAAGTCTTCCGGCAGTTGTTGGTCCGCGTGTCCCAGATGATGATATTGATCGCCACAAAAAATCTGCGCCACCGCCATTTTGTTTTGTGTCAGCGTGCCCGTCTTATCGACGCATAAGACGGTCGCTGCGCCTAAGGTTTCTATAGCGGGTACGCGGCGCGTTAAGACATTTTTTTGTGACAGACGCCATGCCCCCAAACCCAAAAACAAGGTCAGTACCACCGGTAATTCTTCCGGTATCAATGCCATTGCAAAGGTAATCCCGACCAGAATGCCCGCTAGCCAGTCACCCCGGCTATAGCCATACCAGAGTGCCAACAGGAGCGCGATACCGATACTTAGGCTAGCGACATATTTGACCACGCGCGCGGTTTCGAGCTGGACCCGGGTTGGCTCTTGCTCCAGTGCAAACAAGGCCTTGCCTATGCGCCCGATGGCGCTATCGCTGCCGGTGGCGATCACGCGCGCCATACCCTTGCCTTGTACTACTAGCGAGCCAGCGAATACAAAGGGCAGGTCGTCGCCGCCAGCCACTTCCATCTTGCTCGGCGCTGGGTCTAGCAAGGCCTTATTTACCGGCAAGGATTCCCCTGTCAGTAGCGATTCATCGACCGTCATATTCAGGCAAGACAGCAAAATAGCATCGGCTGGAACCCGGTCGCCTTCGGACAGCAAGATAAGATCGCCGCGTACTACTTCGCGCCCGGCAATGCGTTGCTGAACGCCATCACGCAACACTAAAGCGCGCGGACTGGAAAGCTCGCGCAGCGCCTCCAGGGCGCGTTCAGACTTGTGCTCTTGAAAGAAAGTGATGCTGATGATGACAAATACAAAGGCGAGTAAAACCAGCGCTTCTTGCTGGTTGCCCAGCAAGAGGTAAATGGCACCGCAGGCAATCAGCAGCAACAGCATGGGCTCTTTAATGACGCCCAGAGCAATGTGCCAGATACGGCGCGGCTTTGCCGAAGGGAGTTCGTTGTAGCCATCGCTGGCCAGCAGAGCGGCAGCGGCTTGCGCGCTCAGACCGGCGGTGGTGTCGGGTTCGCTTGGTCCAGCTGGAGTGGCTACATTTAGACTCATTGCGGGGCTTACCTCAGATAAATGCCGCGACATGCAACAGGCCTGGGCTTAGTGCAGCGGAGCGGCGTAGCGTAGTGGTCAATGGGATCGCCAAAGGCTTTTGTGACTTTACTAGCTTAAGCTCTGCCGGAATCTTTTTCTATGACCTAGCGCATACTTTTTGCTGGTTCTCAGTATGCCCAGACTGCAGGCTACGTGGGAAATAAGTCTTGGGCTGAGAGGTTGTACGGTGTGGTAACTAAGGTGTGAACTTGCGTATGACACTGTTCCTTAAACATGCTATGCGGGGCAATACGCCCGTGGATATTGACAGCTTAGATACGAAGCTTTAGGCACTTGCATAGCATACTCCCCCTAGTGTTTTTTAAGTACGCAGGCCATATATGCGCAAATAGGTCTATTTGATGTTAAAAATTGGGGAGTATATGTTTTTGTGGATTTCTGAGTGAGGGCATGATGGTATTTTTCCGTTAGCTGGCCTGGTTTTTCGTGCACCGTTAGCCAGCGGATACGCCAGGGCATAATGAGCTGCGTGCGATTACGCGAAGCACATCGCAGCTACTGAATTAAACGGTCATCGATCTGCCAGGATAATTTTGGCGACCCGGCTAACGCGCATATTCTATGCGGGTTCCCAGCCTGTCTGGCCTGTAGCCCGCATGGGGTATGCGGCTCCGGCTAGCTGTCGTTTTTTTCAGGCGTAGGCGAATGTCGCGGTGTTTTTAGCTGGCTTATCGAGCGCTTTTTCTATGGGGTTTTCGATGGCGTTTTCAATTCCACCGGGCGCTGGTTCGGCAGGGATAAACCACTGTAATTTCTCGCGCAGGCTAACCACTTCGCCGATGATGATCAGGCAGGGGGATAGAAATCCTTCTGCCTTGACCTTGGCGGCGATGTCGCTCAGATTGCCGGTAATCACGCGTTGGCGCTGGGTCGTGCCGTTTTCTATAACGGCCACCGGCATGACTGGTGTTTTACCATGCGCGATTAGTTGACGGCTGATTTCTGGCAAGGCACCCAGGCCCATGTAAATGACCACCGTCTGGCGCGGCTGCACCAGCGCATCCCAGGCCAGATTGAGGCTGCCATCTTTCAGGTGACCGGTGGTGATGATGCAAGACTGCGCATAGTCTCTATGGGTCAGAGGTATCCCGGCGTAGGCTGAGGCACCGCTGGCGCTGGTGATACCGGGCACTACCTCAAAGCGCACTTGCGCAGTCGCCAGCACTTCGGCCTCTTCGCCGCCACGCCCAAAGATGAAAGGGTCACCGCCCTTTAAACGCACCACATTTTTACCTTGCTTAGCCAAGCGCACCAACAAAGCATTGATGCCGTCTTGCGGCAGGCTGTGCCGGCTTTCCTGCTTGCCTACATAGATTAGTTCTGCATCGGCCTTAATCAGCGCCAGGATTTCTGTGCTGACCAGATGGTCGTACACCACCGCATCGGCCAGTGCCAGTAATTTGGCTGCGCGTACAGTCAAGAGATCCGGGTCGCCAGGGCCAGCGCCGACTAGATAAACCCTACCCTGAGTATGCCGTGGGCTAATGGCGGGGGAGGCGGGCGGCTGGCTCATGAGGGGTTCTCTGCTTGCTGTTCGGGATAAATTGATTTTATAGAGGCGTAGCTAGAAAATCGTTGACGCCTATCAATGAATAAGAATTTTGCGCAGAGTAATCTTGTGACACTCGCTGATGCAGCTGAGGGCGCGCTTCGCGGCAAAGATTTTGGTGCTTTGGCACTGTCGAATTCTTCCCTGCATGGTTGCGGCATTGAATCCCTGGCGATCAACTTTGAGAAAGGAGTGCTTGATTGGAAACGTCCCAAATACCCGCCGGCATTCCCGCAAGATGGGCGCTTGCGTCATTGCAAAGACTATTGCTGCTTTGTTGCCTGTGCGTGGGCGCTTTGCTGACGATACCGCTGGCACTGGCGGCTTCGCCTATGGCCGAAACGACTGCAAAGCAACCCAATCCAAGCCGCCGCGCCGAACTGATTACTCTGGTCCGTCAGGATTGCGGCTCTTGCCATGGTTTGACCCTGAAAGGCGGGCTAGGACCTGCCTTATTGCCCGCTACGCTTAAAGATAAGCCGGCCAGCAGCCTGCAAGCGACCATCTTGTTTGGGAGACCCGGCACCGCGATGCCGCCCTGGCAGCGTTTTTTGAGTGAGGCCGAAGCGGCATGGATAGTGGCGCAGTTACAAAAAGGATTTCCCGATGAAAAATAGATTTGCTCGTATCTTGTGTGTGGCTAGCGTGGCTTTACTCGGTGCTTGCGCTAGCTCAGTCAATACGCATCCATCTGCATTACGCGGCACTGGCGACTTGGGCGTGATCATAGAACGCGCCAGCGGTAGCGTACAGATCGTCGAAAGCACCCGTATGACATCGATCGCCAGCGTAACTGGCTTGGGCGACCTCTCGCATGCCTCGCTGGTGTATTCACGCGATGGCCGTTACGCCTATGTGTTCGGGCGCGACGGCGGCTTAAGCAAGGTCGATCTGCTGAAAGGCGCAATCGCCTTACGCGTTATGCAGGCAGGTAACAGCATAGGCGGCGCGATCTCGCAGGATGGCCGCTTTGTTGCGGCACAAAATTACACACCGGGCGGCGTGAAAATTTTCAAGTCCGATACTTTGGAGCTGGTGGCCGATATTCCGGCCGCATATGGCAGCGAAGGCAAATTTTCTAAAGTGGTGGGCTTGGCCGATGCGCCGGGCAATCGCTTTGTCTGGAGTCTGTTTGACGCCGGTGAAATCTGGACTGTCGACCTTAGCGATATTAAAAATCCACGCGTAGAAAAATTTAAGAACATAGGGCGCGAGCCGTATGATGGCCTGATCACGCCTGACGGTCGTTTTTATATGGCCGGTTTGTTCGGCGAAGATGGCATGGCCCTGCTCGATATGTGGCACCCGGAAAAAGGCGTGCGCCGTATCCTGGATGGTTATGGCAAGGGCAGTGAAAAACTTCCCGTGTACAAGATGCCGCACTTGCGCGGCTGGGCGGTGGCTGGGCGTTTCGCTTACGTGCCGGCGATAGGTCGCCATGAAGTGCTGGTGATGGATACCGAAAGCTGGAAAGAAGTGGCGCGCGTTAAGGTGGCGGGGCAGCCAGTGTTTGTGATTGCGCGTCCCGATGGCCGCCAGGTCTGGGTGAATTTTGCCTTCCCGGACAACGGCCAGGTTCAAGTGATCGATGTGGAAACACGCAGCGTGATCAAACATCTGGAACCAGGTAAAGCGGTATTGCATATGGAATTTACCCCACGTGGCGAAGCCGTCTGGATCTCGGCCCGGGATGACAATCGCGTGGTGATCTACGACACCAGTAATTTTGCAGTACGCAAAGAATTAGCGGCGCAGGCACCGAGCGGCATCTTCTTTACCAATCGCGCTGCGCGCATAGGGTTTTGAGATGAATGCCCCTTTGGATCTCCGTAGCAGCGGCTCTACAACTGCGTTTGAGTTTAATTTGTTAAATAGCTTTCAGCGCGATTTTCCTTTGCTGGCCAGACCGTATGCCGCGCTGGCGCAGCAATTGGCTAGCGATGAAGCCAGCGTGATCGCCAGCTTGCGTCATTTGCAGAACAGCGGTGCCATCAGCCGGGTCGGTGCCGTGTTCCGCCCGAATGTGCTCGGTGCCAGCGCATTGGCAGCCCTGGCGGTGCCGGCCGAACGCTTGGCCGAAGTGGCCGCCTTCGTCAGCGCCCGCGCCGAAGTCAATCACAATTACGAACGCGAGCATCACTACAACCTGTGGTTTGTCGCCACCGCCGCCACGCTAGAACATTTGCATGCCGCCTTGCATCAGATAGAACTGGCCTGCGAATGCGGTGCCGTTTTAATCTTGCCTATGCTGGAGGATTTTCATATTGATTTGGGCTTTGATCTGAGTGCATCCGGCCAGCATTATCGTGAACAGCTGGCACCGAACGCCTGTGAACTGCCAGCTCATTGCAAGCAAATTCAGCCCTTGAACCAGACAGAAAAAACTTTGCTGGCGGCGCTGCAACACGGCTTGCCCCTGGTGGCGCTACCGTTCGCCGAATTAGGCGTGCCGCAAAAATTTGCTTTGGCGACGCTGCAGCGCTGGTCTCAAGAAGGCGTGATCAAACGCTTCGGTGTCATCGTACGTCATCATGAGCTGGGCTTTAACGCTAACGCCATGGTGGTGTGGGATGTGCCGGATGCCGAGGTCAGCGCGGTAGGGCAGCGCATCGCCGCCTCCGGCAGAGTGACCTTGTGCTATCGCCGGCCAAGGCAGTTGCCGCACTGGCCTTACAATTTATTTTGCATGATCCATGGCAAAGACCGCGCCGAAGTGGAAGCACGCATAGGCGCATTAGCGCAAGCCTGCGGTTTGGATCACTATCCGCATACGAACTTGTTTAGCCAACGCCGCTTCAAGCAGCGCGGTGCGCATTACATGAACGCCAGCGCCGATCAGGAAAAAATGAAAGAGCTAGCCCATGGATGAGATAGATAAAGCCATCATCAATCATTTGCAAGGCGGCTTGCAGGTGTGCGAACGCCCGTATCAGCGCGCTGCGGATGAACTAGGCATCAGCGAAGACGCGCTGATTACGCGTCTGGCCAGCCTGCTAGAACGCGGCATCCTGACCCGTATTGGCCCGCTGTTTCAGATCGAAAAAGCCGGTGGCGCGTTTACTCTGGCAGCCTTGCATGCGCCAGCCGACCACTACGAAGTGATCGCTGCCAAAGTCAATGCCTTGCCCGAAGTGGCGCACAACTATGAGCGCGAGCACGCACTGAATATGTGGTTTGTCGTCGCCACTGAAACCCCAGCGCAGATTTTTGACGTCATTAAAGTGATAGAGCAAGAAACCGGATGCAGAGTGTTTAATTTTCCTAAGACTAAGGAATATTTTGTCGAGCTAAAGCTACGCGCCTGAACCTTATGAATAACGACCATCAAAATAATCACAACGAACTTGACCGCGCCATCATCGTCGCCACCCAGGGCGGCTTGCCGCTGGTGCCAAGGCCCTACCATCAGATCGCGGAACAATTGCAGATCAGCCCTGAGTTATTGATGCAGCGCATGAGCCAGATGCAGGGTAGCGGCGTGATACGTCGCATAGGCGTGGTGCCGAATCATTACGCGCTCGGGTATCGCGCCAATGGCATGTCGGTCTGGGATGTGCCTGATGAGCTGATAGACCAGCTCGGTGAGCAGGTCGGCAAGCTGCCTTTCGTCAGCCATTGCTACCGCCGCCCGCGCAATTTGCCGCAATGGCCGTACAACCTGTTTGCCATGGTGCATGGTAAGAGCCGCGAAGAAGTGGAAGTCCAGGTGGTGCAGATTGGCATACTACTGGGAGCGCAAGTGCGCGCGCATGAGATTTTGTATAGCACCCGTATTTTGAAAAAAACTGGTTTGAGATTATCAGAAAAAAATAGGGCCAAAAACGCTCCTAAGCCATTAACTCAGCCTACCGCATAGAGGAAAAAATCATGTTTCGTATCAGCCAATATATGCATGAAATCGCCGCACCAACTCCACTAGGACCTAAGCGCAATCCGCCCGGGCCGGTAGTAATCTGGAATCTGATACGCCGCTGCAATCTCACTTGCAAGCACTGCTATTCGATTTCTGCCGATAAGGATTTTGCCGGAGAATTGAGCACGGCCGAAGTGTTTACCACCATGGACGACCTGAAGAGTTTCGGGGTGCCGGTGCTGATCTTGTCCGGTGGTGAGCCTTTATTGCGCCCGGATATTTATGAGATCGCCAGACGCGCCAAACAGATGGGTTTTTATGTCGGCCTGTCCACCAACGGCACCCTGATCGATGAAAGCAATATCGCGCAAATCGCTGAGATCGGTTTTGATTATGTCGGCATCAGCTTAGATGGCATGCGTGCCACCCATGATGAATTTCGTCGTAAGCAAGGTGCGTTTGATGCATCGCTGCATGGGGTGCGTTTGTGCCGCGATGCTGGTATCAAGATCGGTGTGCGCTTCACACTGACGCAAGACAATGCCCACGATCTGCCGGCTTTGCTCAAACTGGTGGAGGAGGAAGGCATCGATAAATTCTATTTATCGCATTTGAATTACGCGGGGCGTGGCAACAAAAATCGCGCCCACGATGCCTTTTTGCAGACTACGCGCGACGCCATGGATCTGTTATTTGATACCTGCTGGTCGTATTTACAGCGCGGTCTGGAAAAAGAATTTGTCACCGGGAATAACGATGCTGATGGCGTCTATCTATTGCAATGGGTGCGCGCCCGCTTTCCGGAACGTGAAGCGGCATTGCGTGCCAAATTAGCGCAGTGGGGTGGCAATTCCTCAGGCGTGAATGTCGCGAATATCGATAATCTAGGCGTGGTACATCCCGATACCTTCTGGTGGCATTATCCGCTGGGCAATGTGCGCGAACGCAAATTTTCTGATATCTGGACCGATGTTTCTGATCCTTTAATGGCAGGCCTGAAAGCAGTGCCACGTCAAATTAAAGGGCGCTGCGGTGAGTGTAGTTATTTTGATGTCTGCGGCGGCAATACCCGGGTGCGCGCCTTGCAACTGACTAACGACCCATGGCAGGAAGATCCGGCTTGTTATCTGTCTGATCAAGAGATAGGAGTCAGCGGCGAACGCGAGCGTGTCACCTTATCGCCTTATATTCCTATCCGCGGAGTAAAAATAGCATGATGCCCTGGCCTCTGAATACTTTGTTGTTAGGCTTGCTGGCGGCATCCACATTTGCCGCTGCTGCCGATGCTCCTGTTGCGGTGGTCGAGGCCAAGATAGACGGCAATGCCCTGTATCAGACCAATTGCGCTTCCTGTCACGGTGCCGATAGACTAGGACTGAACGGCCCGGCCTTATTGCCGGGCAATCTGGAACGTTTGCGCCGTCCGGAGGCGATCAAAACCATCGCCGAAGGACGCATCGCGACCCAGATGCCGGGCTTTAGCGATAAGCTCAACGCCGCCGAAGTAAAGGCGCTGACTGACTTGATCTATACACCGCTGGCAAGCACGCCAGTCTGGGGTCTCAAGGAGATGCAAGCCTCGCGCATAGCTCATCAGACCAACAAGTTGCCGGATACGCCGGTGTTCACGGCCGATCCGCTGAATTTATTTATCGTGGTTGAACTGGGTGACCATCATGCGACGATTTTGGATGGCGACAAGTTTGAACCGATTACACGCTTTGCCACCCGTTATGCCCTGCACGGCGGCCCTAAATTTTCGCCCGATGGGCGCTATGTGTATTTTGCCTCGCGCGATGGCTGGGTCGCTAAATACGATATCTGGAATCTGACATTAATTTCCGAAATACGGGTCGGTATCAACACCCGCAATCTGGCCATCTCCAGCGATGGTCGTTACGCCATGATTGCCAATTATCTGCCGCACAGTATGGTAGTGCTAGACACCCAAGACCTGAGGCCGGTCAAAATCATAGACGTCAAAGACGATAGCGGTAAATCCTCACGCGTGTCGGCCGTGTATGACGCGGCCCCGCGCAATAGTTTTATCGCCGCATTGAAAGATATCCCAGAAGTATGGGAATTCAGCTATACCGATAAAAATGGCACACCATCGTTTCAGCCACGCCGCATCCAGTTGGATGACTACGTCGATGATTTTTTCTTCGATGGCAGTTACACCCATTTGATAGGATCTTCGCGTGGTGGCGTGGGTCAGGTTATCGATCTGAATGCCGGCAAAAGAATCACCACGGTGGCGCTGCCCGGTATGCCGCATCTGGGCTCGGGCATTACCTGGGCATATCAAGGCAAGCCTGTGCTGGCCACACCTAACTTAAAAGAAGGTGTGGTCACTGTCGTCGATATGACGAACTGGCAAATCGAAAAGCAAATTCCAACCTTGGGGCCTGGCTTTTTCATGCGCAGCCACGAAAATACGCCTTACGCCTGGGTCGATGTATTTAACGGCACTAAAGACCGTGACGTGATCCAGATCATAGACAAACAAAAACTCGAAGTGATCGCCCAGTTACGCCCCAGTCCGGGCAAGGTGGCCGCCCACACCGAGTTCAGCCGCGACGGCAAATATGCATTGGTGAGTATCTGGGAGAACGATGGCGAACTGGTGATTTACGATGCCAAAACCCTGCAGGTGGTGAAACGTCTTCCTATGAAAAAGCCTAGCGGTAAATATAATGTCTTCAATAAAATTACGCGCTCGGCCGGCACCAGCCATTAGGTGTTTGCGAGCACGATAGTAAGCGCAAACAGCCGCGTTTGATGGACATCAAGGCTGGAGAAATTAAAGCGCTGCATACTGAGGCGATTGACTATTTAGGAGTAAGCCATGAAATTGTTAAGCGATCTTTTTTCCACTGACTACGGTCGTGCAAGTATTGCCGGTATCGCCTTCATGATAGGCATGGGCGTGTTTTTCATCCGTTTTTTCATCCGCAAAATGGATGAAGAGACGCTCGCCGAGCAGAAAAAAATCAATAAGTAGTCGGTATCCTGATTACTCTTGTTTGAATTTTAATAGGCCCAGTGCGCATATTCCATGCGCCTCTCCGGCCTGCCTGCCCTGCAGCCCGCATGGGGATTGCGTGTCAGGGCAGGGCATAATTTCTCCGCTGATCATTCGTGCTTCAACTCATGCAGTTTGGGGCAAAGACTGATCCCATTTTGAGTTATTCTCTTGCGTGTATCTGTTGCCACCAGCTTCTCAATCTAGCTGAGCGTCAAGCTGACGGTGAGCCCACATTAAAACGCCTAAGGAATACTGCAAATGAAAAAACTTTTTACCCGAATTTCTATCCCGTTGTTGACTGCGATGATCTTGCTGAACAGCGGCTGTACTCGCATCGGTACCGGCGAAGTTGGCTTGCGGATTAATTTTGATAAAACCACTGATCCTGCCGAGCGTTTGCCGGGCACCTTTAATCAAACCATCATCGGCGATATTCTCACTTTCAAGATCCAGGATGTGGCGGTGGCTGTCGATAATATGACGCCGCTGGCTTCGGATAATTCGACCATCAAGGATTTCGATATGACGGTGGTGTACAACATTAACCCTAGCGCGGTATCTGAGTTATGGACCACCAAAAATCGTACTTTTCATGGAATCTCAGAAAAAGACAAAGACATTTTATTGATGCAAAATTACGTTGCCCTGAGTGCGCGCAATGCCGCCTACAAGGTGGCGCGTGGCTATGAATCGCTCAAGATGGCCGATAATCGCCCATTGATCGAGCAGCAGATACGCGAAAACATCATCAAGACGTTGACCGAAGAAAAACTGGCCGACAAAATTACGGTCTCGCAGATACAGGTGCGTGCAATCACTCCCGCCGACATCATCGTCAATAGCGCCAATGAATTGGTACGCGCCCAGAATGAACTCAAGACCAAGGAAGTAGAAGTGCAGACGGCTAAAAAAGAAGCGGAACGGATTGCCGCACTCAATGCCAATGCCGGAGCGATAGGTTACATGAACGCGATGGCCAACCTGAAAATCGCCGAAGGCGTCGCCAACGGCAAAGTCAATACCATCGTAGTGCCCTTCGATTTCCGGGGCATCGTCAACGCCAAGTAATTGAAGAATGCGCTTCGCTTGCTGTTTGTGGGGCGACATGCAAATGTTGCTCCAGTTGTTACAGAATTAGATGTGTATTTTACAAAATTTTGTTTGACTGCCGTCGCTTAGATCAGGATACTCGGGACTTATTTTTTTAAATCCATCTGAAGGACTCTCATGAAACTGAAATATGTTCTGAGCACCGCGCTGTTATTGGCAATCTCTGGTAGCGCTGCTGCTCAATCTCATCAATACCGTTTGAATGGCAATCTGAATGACGATTTCGGCGGACCTGCTCTGGTGAGTGCTGGCGGTAGCCTGAGCGCTAACGACTACAGCTTTGGAAAAAACCAGGGGCTGAAGATGGATGTGGCTTTGGGCGGCGTGTACACCGTTGATATGAGCTTTCATTTGAATAATCTGGGTGGGTATCAAAAGATAGTCGACTTCAGTAATCTGGCGAGCGACACTGGCATGTACGCCTATGGCACAAAATGGAGTTTTTACCCTGACGCCGCTGCGCTTTCCAGTCTCGCCAATGGCGTCGATGCACGATTGACCTTGACGCGTGACGCAGCTTCTATGGTGACCATGTATGTCAATGGCGCGCAAATCGCTAGCTTTAACGACAGCAGCAATCATGCAAATTTCGGCAGTAATCCTGCGCATTTTTTCATGGATGACGTCGCCACCAATAAAGCTGAAGCTGGCGTTGGCGCAGTTGACTACATCCGCACTTATGACCATGCACTCAATGCCAGCCAAGTGGCAAGTATGACGGCACCGGTACCAGAACCAGAAACCTATGCCATGTTATTGGCGGGCCTGGGTCTGTTCGCCGGGATCGCACGTAAAAGAAAGCAAGTGGAACAAGCCGATTAAGCTCAAAAAGTTTAATCGCTGATTCAAAAATCGCGTGATTAATTCATGCGATTTTTTTTGCCTTTGCGCCTGTTAATTCGCTGTGCGCAAAAAAAGGCCTGCAAACGCAGGCCCAAAACGGAAATCATGTTTGCTCGTCTGGCGAGGCTAACTTACTCGCTGGCGATCGGTACTGTTGCTGTCAATTTGATCTTACTGCTGCGCTTGGCAAGCAATTGAAACGCTTTCTTGGCTGCGCGATAAATTAAGCGTAGGAAAATCAAGGTCATCAAGGCTTCCAGCATCGTCAAACAAAATCCGACTACCGGGTTAGTGCGTTCCATGCGCAGCCGCATTTTTTCCATCATACGGTCACGCGCTATTTCTATGCTGTCGTAGAAGGTCGGTACTACCAGCAAGGTCAGAATGGTCGAGGTGATGGTGCCGCCTATGATGGCAATCGCCAGCGGACGGTAAAACTCGCCGCCTTCACCTAGGCCAATCGCGACTGGCATCATGCCGGCGATCAGGGCAAAGGTGGTCATCAGAATAGGGCGCAGGCGCATGCGTCCAGCATGCATTAAGGCGTCTTCGCGGCTGGCCCCTTCGGCTTCTTGTTTGCGTGCCGCATCCAATAACAAAATGGCGTTTTTGGCGACCAGACCCATTAGCATAATGATGCCGATGAAGCTCATCAGGTTGAGGGTGCCACCAGTCAGCATTAGAGCCAGCACGACGCCTATCAGTGACAGCGGCAAAGACAACATCACACCCAGCGGTGCCGTGAAGGAGCCGAACTGTATCACCAGGATCAGGTACATCAAACCTATACCTGACAGCAGGGCAATTAGCATGGCACCGAACACTTCCTGCTGATCCTGGCCCGAACCACCCAGCGACAAACCATAACCAGGTGGATAGTTAAAGGATTCTGCCAGTTTCATGGCGTCAGCAATCACTTCGCCGTTAGAGCGGCCCTGGGCATTGGCTGAGACCGTAATGGTGCGTTTGCCGTTGGCGTGTTCTATGCCGGACGGACCCTTGCCCATGCTCAGGCTTGCGATCTGGTCTAGCGGCACCATCTGATTGGTGCCAGTGACGGCAATCGGCAGACGTTCTATATTTTCTTTGCTGACCCTGTCATCCGGATGCAGGCGTACCGCCACATCACGCGCTTCGCCGGTAGGATCTACCCAATCGCCCACCTCTATTCCAGCAAACGCCACGCGCAGGGCTTGCGCCGCATCGCTGGCCGAGATTCCCATGGAGTTGGCGAGACCGCGATTGAGCTCTATCTTCAGCTCTTTTTTAGGATCTTGCTCAGACAGACCGATATCGACCGCGCCCGGCACCATGCGCAGTTTTTCCATATAGGCGTTGGTGATTTCCAGCAGTTTGCGCGAATCGGGACCGGTAAATTCTATCTGTACCGGTTTTCGGGCACCGTTGTTCAAATCATCGAGCACCACATATTCGGCACCGACCAGTACCCGCACTTTTTCACGCAGCTCAACCGCGATTTCCTTGGCGCTGCGTTTTCTTTCATTGCGTTTGCCGATATCAACATAGATGCGGCCACCGGCGGTCGTGATATTGCTATTGGTGTCTTTGGTTTCCGGCAGAGTACGCGCCAGTTCGGCGGCTCTTTCCATTTTCAGACGTGCATATTCCAGTGAGGACGAGGACGGTGTGCGCACCTCTATCATCAGGTTGCCAGAGTCGGCCACTGGCAAGAAACTGGTGCCGCCGAATTTCACTTGCAGGGCCAGTGCGCTGACCAGACTGACTAAGGCAATCGCACCCATGGCACGTCGGTGATGCAAGGCCCAGGCGATCACATTGCCATAACGGTCGGCCTGATGATCAAACCAGTCGTTAAAGCGCGCCAATACAAGGCTGATGCCTTTTTTTGGCGCTTTATGGTGGTCGGCCGGGTCGCCCCAGTAAGCCGACAGCATAGGATCGAGCGTAAAGGAGATTCCCAGGCTGACCAGTACTGAGCAAGTCACGGTTAGAGCAAACGGGCGGAACCACTCGCCTGGCATACCAGGCATGAAAGCCACCGGGATGAACACGGCGATGATGGAAAAGGTGGTCGAGGCCACTGCCATGCCGATTTCAGCGGTACCCTCCAGTGCTGCCGTGCGGCGGTCCGAGCCACGCTGCATGTGGCGGACGATGTTTTCTCGTACCACGATCGCATCATCGATCAGCACCCCTATCGCCAGCGACAGCCCGAGCAAAGTCATAAAATTGAGAGTAAAACCGCATAGCCAGACCGCGATAAAAGCTGCGATCACCGAGGTCGGCAAACTCAGTGCCGTGATCAGGGTAGAACGCCAGGAATTTAAAAAGGCATACACCACAAAAATCGTTAGCACCGCACCGAAAATCAGCGATTCGATCACATTGTTCAGACTATTTTGCGCATCTTTGCCTCCATCGCGGGTCACTTCCAGCTTGGTGCCGGGCTGAGTTTTTTCCAGATCTTTATTGATTTCTTTGGCCATCTCGCGCACTGCAGTGGCGACGCTGACCGTGCTGGCATCGCGTGAGCGGGTTACCTGTATGCCGACATTCGGTTTGCCGCTGCGTATGCTCATTCCATTCAGGTCGGCAAAGCCGTCTTGGATGGTGGCCACTTGCGCCAGACGCACGATCTGTTCGCCATTGCGCTTGACGACAATATTTTGGAATTCTTCCGGTGATTCTATGCGGCCAACCAGACGTATGCTTTCCTCATCGAGTGCGCCGCGCACTTTGCCGACTGGCGCATTGGTATTTTGGTTGCGCAAAGCGGTGACCACCTCGCCTACCGAGACATTGTATTCGCGCAGCTTTTCTGCCCGTAAAAGTACCGATAGTTCGCGTTTGAGTGCTCCGTTCACTACTACGGTGGCGACGCCGCTGATGCCGCGCAGCTTATTTGCAAGTGTGTCTTCGGCCAGACGCGAAATTTCTGCATGAGTCTGGCTGCTGGAAGACAGTGCCATATTCATGATCGGTTGGGTAGACGGATCAAAGCGCGTAAGTACCGGCTCGCGCATTTCGCTAGGCAGTTTATAGCGCACGCTAGAGATCACATTGCGCACCTCGTCACTAGCTTCTATCATGTTTTTCTTGAAGGAAAACAAGACCTCGAAACTGGCGCTACCCTCTTTTGAGCTGGAATACACCTCGGTCACGCCGGAGATGCTTTGCAGGGATTTTTCTATGCGGTTGATAATTTCACGCTCTACCGTGTCGGGTGAGGCGCCGGGATAGGCGATCGACACTTCCAGACCCGGCACCTCGACATCGGGGTTTTGATTCACGCGCAGTTTTGTCATGGCCAGCAAACCCATCGCCATCAGGGCCAGGATCAGGACGATAGTAGCCGTCGGTCGTTTAATGCTGAAGTCGGAGAGGAACATGATTATTTTCCTTGCGCAGCAGCGTTAGCAGCGTTGTCAGCCAGTGCCAGCTTAGGCACTGCCAATTTAGGTACTGCCAGCTCTATGCTCTGGCCATCTTTAAAGCTAGAGCTAGGGCTGCGCATGACGATGTCGCCGGCAGCCAAACCGCTACGGATTTCAAAATCGCCGGTGCGCGGATCACGCCTGCCGATTTGCAGATCGACGCGTGCCAGACTCTTGCCCTTGATTTGCCAGGCGTAAGATTTATCGCCGACCTTGACCAAAGCCGCCTCCGGCAGTGTCAAGGCATTCACGCTCTGCGCCTCGATATTGCCTTCGGCATACAGGCCCGAGACTTTCGGTTGTGCGACATCGGCAAACGCCACCAAGACTTCGACCTGACGCGTGACATCGTTGGCGGCCGGGTCTAGCCGCGTGACCTTGCCGCGAAACTCTTGTCCTGCATAACCATTGATGCGAAAGCTCACTGACTGCCCTACCTTGACCATGGCAATCTTGTCAGTAGAGACGCGGCCGGCAAAACGCATACTGCTAGGATCTATCACTTTGAGCATTTCCTTGCCGATTGAGGCGGTGTCACCGGCCGACACTTTCCGTTCACTGACGATGCCGTCAAACGGCGCGCGCAGCACTGTGCGTTGCAATTGCTGACGCGCTGCCGCGGCCCGTGCTTTAGAGGCCGAGAGTTCGCTCTGCGCCGTGTTCTTGCGCACCTCAGCTTCATCGAGTGCCTGCAAAGATGCCATGCCCGAAGCGCGTAGGGTTTTGAGTCTTTGCAAGGCGCGCTCGGCCTGGTCTAGCGACATGGCGGCGCTGCGCGCATTGTCTTCGGCAGAGTTGAGATTATCGCGGATCGAGGTTTCATCGAGTTTGACCAAGACATCGCCGCGCTTGACGGTTTCACCATTTTCTTTCAGCACCTGCAGTACCACGGACGACACTTCAGAACGCAGATCGGCCTTGCGCTCAGGCTGTATCGAGCCGGTGATCACCGGGCCGGAAGCGAGTGCATTGCTTTGCACTGTCAGGATGTCTTCGGCTGCGATGAGTAATTTGGGCGCTGGCTTTTCGTTCTTCTTTTTATCGTCACTGACTTTTTCTGCTACCGCGCTGGCGCTGGTAGCCGCCTCGCCACTTTTGGCATCTTTCTCTTTGTCATGACTACAGGCCGCCAGAGTGGCGGTGATGGCGAGTGCGATGAGTGTTTTAGCTAACATGATAGATCCCTGGGCTTGCAGCATTGTTGTAGGAAATACGGATGCTGGAGTATCACTGAGCAAGCCAAGCGCTTCAAGGGCCAAGGTTTTGAATGGCGATTTTAATGGGATGAAGCGTCAAATTGCGGGGATGAGTTGTGTTAATACTTGGATATTTGCAGGGTGGCGATCGCCCTAGGAGGACGGGTGCCTAGGCCAGTCGATGTTAAAACGTCGCTGGATACTGCCGCTTTACTTGCGTTAAGCCTCGTAAATACGGCACACTTGTTAAATGAATCAAATTTCCCATCAATTTTATACAAGCTTTTCCAGCTTGCTTGCCTTGCGCTTGCAAAACGGGGTTTTTATATACGCTAGTTAAGACACATATGAAACGCCCGAACTTACTCTTGTTTGACCTTGGTGGCGTGCTCGTAGAGAACGTTTGCTTTGAGCGCTTAAACAAACTCTTGCCATCAAATTTGTCCAACACGGAAATTAAGAGTAAGTGGCTTGCTAGTTCTATAGTCAGAGAGTTCGAACTAGGTATCACATCGCCGCAAATATTTGCGACGCGCTTGATTGAGGAATGGTGCCTTCCGCTCGACGTTAGCACTTTCCTCGCCGAGTTTGCTACATGGCCGAAAGCTTTCTACCCGGGCGCAATCGAATTACTAAAACAGCTGCGTCAGCAATATACGGTGGCATGTTTAAGTAATTCGAACGCCATCCATTGGCAGCGTTTCAATGGCTTTCGTGAGTATTTTCACTTGTCGCTTTCCTCGCACCTGCTGGGGTTTATCAAGCCGGATTCGGCATGCTTAGTACGCGCACTTCATGAATGCGGTGAGGACGCTGACGCAACGATTTTCTTCGATGATTCGCTAGAGAATGTTTACTCCGCACGCAAGCTAGGCATACGCGCATTTCATGTTTGTGGTTTGGACGAAGTCGAGCGTGTGCTGAGAGAAAATTCGCTGCTTTAGTGAGCACAAGCAGGGGCAGATGCAAAGCGAAGTTATGTAAAAACGCGGCTTGCATCCATCCTAATTGAATTAAAAATGGGCGGTCTAAAGTTCCAAGTGCAACACTAGATTTTTAGAAGAGGCTGATTGGTAGCCTCTTCAAATGTTAAGCCATCAAGCATGTGTGTCCACACCTCATTTGGTGTGCGTCCTTTCAGCGTGACACGAGGACGTTCATTTAATTTCATGGCAATGCGATTGAGCTGATATTGCGTGAGCGCTGACATATCCATGCCTTTCGGTAAATATTGACGCAATAAGCCATTGGTATTCTCGACGCCGCCACGTTGCCAGGGGCTATGTGGGTCGCAAAAATAGACCTTGATTCCAGTGGCATCCGTGATCCGTTCGTGCTCTGCCATCTCTGAGCCCTGGTCGTAGGTCATGGTGAGACAGGCTCCGAGCGACATTTTAGATAAAACACAGGCAAAACCCTGGTAGGCAGAATAAGCGTCGCGTCGCTCTAATTTAATCAGACTCACGCGGCGACTGGTCCGCTCGTAGAGGACGCCAACGGCACCGGGCGAATGAATGCTGCCCAGTAGTAAATCGCCCTCGAAATGCCCCAGACGCGTACGTAATTCCACCTCCTCAGGGCGCGCGTGCACCAGGTCTTTAATCCATGGTTTACCATTGCCTTGCGTGCGCTTTTACGTTTTTTACCTTCCTGCCGCAAGTTGCTCACTATCTGGCGTTTTAATTCGCCCTTAGGCAACAGGTAGATATGGTGATAGATCGTTGTATGTGACACGTGATAATCCGGAGTATCTGGAAATGCTCTTTGCAACCATAAAGAAATCTGATTCGGTGACCAGGCCCGTTCTAGTTTAAACCGGACTTTCGCCCATAATCCTTCCGCATAGCGCGAGGCCAATTTGCGCTGTCGTCTGGCAATATGACGTTTCTGATGCGCTCTTTGGTGCGCATGGATGGGTCTATATTGGCCATGCTCATCGCAACTTCTTTTTACCTCGCGACAAATCGAGGTGACATTGCGCCCCAGTTGCCTGGCTATCTCTCGCTTGCTTTGCTTCTCCTGTAACTGCCTTGCGATAAATTCTCGTTCTAACTCAGTTAAATGTGTGTAGCTCATATTTCACTCCTGTCTTTTTGAAAGTGTACAGAAGTGTTGCACTTGTTACTTTAGACCGCCCCCCCTGGCCACCACGCATATCCCATGCGGCTTGCAGGCCATGCCGGCCTGCAAGCCGCACCGGTATTGCGCGCTGGGCTAGTCGTTTTTTAAGATTGATGCAGGCTTCGTTGTGTTCCTATTTCGTGTCGACGATCTCGGGTCCAGGCTGGACGTTGGCAAAGTCCACAGATTGTCCGCCTGCCAGTAGCGGGCCGCTGCGGAATACTTCTTTGTGGACGATGCGGCGTAAGCGTATATCGATCAGGGTGGTGCTGTTGCGGCGCAGCGCAGATTCCAGCATTTCCTTTGTCGCCTTGATCTCGCAGGGCAGGTAGTGTACAAAGCCCGTATCGGGTCTGGCGATGATCTTAAAACCTAGCATGCCGGCACCCGGCAGCGCTGCGCGCAGGATATTTCCTTCGTCATCGACAATCGCATCGCAACCCTTCATGACGTCGCGGTTGAAGTAATAGGTGATCACTTCCGGGTTGCGCTGATTGCGCTGTCTATCGACAAAAAATCCCTGGGGTAAATGATTCGGGTCGGCCTCTGGTCCGGCGGTCAGTAGTAAATCAAAATCGCTGATGGCATGGCCCTGGTCGTCGCGCACCCGAAAGATCAACATGGCATGCTTGTCGTGGAAAAAATGGGTGTCGGCGATCAGAAAATGTTTTTCGGTTTCCAGTACTTTACGCGCTTGTACCTGCTCAGTCGCAATCGCAAATTCGGCACACAGGTTGGCGTATTGCGCGCTGGTTTGTACCTGCAGGCATGCCAGTATGGCCGCCACGGTGGCCGCGCTTTGGGTATCGCTGGAAGCTGCCTGGACGCTGCGCATGATGCCCATTTTTTCGCCGGAATGGGATTTCCCGGCCAGCACCAGTAAGGCGCTTTGCGGTGCCTGTTGATACTTACCCACTTCCAGCGTCGCGGCGAGGTACATGCCTGGCTGGGCGGGGTCGGGTTTGGGCGGTTCTTGTACCAGACCCAAGTAAGCGCCTTGCAGATGGGCTGCAGCGGTACGTACTACGCCATCGCTGCCGATCTCGCCGGTATAGGTATTGAGGTTGTCGTAAAAGGCGCGGTCTATGCTCTGCCCGGTCAGCACAAACGGGAAGCAACCGTCTGGGGCGATCTGGCTGCCGTCGCTCATAATCCAGTCGGTATTGAGATCCCAGGAGGCATTGCTGCCTAGTTCTAGCCAGTCGAGTACGCCTTGACCAGGCTCTACGCCGCCCATCCATGCCTTTAATCTGCCTATGCGCTGCTTGCCCAATTGCGCCAGCGCCGAGCCGTAATTGGCAGGTGCCAGCATGATCAAATGACTCATGGGGCAGATGCCGGCTCTAGCGCGTTGCTGGTAATAACGATGCCACCAGTCGCGTACTACCGGGCCGCCGGTGGAGTGGGTGATGCAGATAAAGCGCGTGCCATCGGCCAGTACCGCGGACAGTTGATCGTGGATGGCGCAATCAAAGGCATGCGTAATATCACTGAGCTGCACCTCATCGTGAAAGCTGATATAGCGCCCCAGAAAAATATCTTCAACTTGTAGCACCAGTCCGGCGCTGGCAGCTTCCAGACGCAAGCGTTCTGGCAAGGCGCCGTAAGTATCGGTATTGGTCACGCTCCAGCCGTGTACAAACACCACGCATAAATTTCTGGATTGTTCTTTGATTGCAGTCGTGTTTATTGTCGTTGGTGCCGGCATCTGGTTTCCTGTTTTTCTGAGGCTTTAGGCAAATAGCTTGAGGGCGCGCTGCATATCGATAGGCGTGTTGCTGCTAAGATTTAGAAAGTAGTGTAGTTGCCAGGCTTGCGTGCGCTGCGCTTGCCGGTTGAGCGTTTGATCCCAGGGCGGATAGACGCGGATGGCGCGCTTGCCGCCTTGCCCGTTTTGCGCCACGATATCCTGTTGTAGCAAGAGCGCCATCGGGAAGATAAACAGCCCAAAATTTTCTGCATGACGGCATGCGATCAACGCATAATCTAATGGGTCGTCAGCATCAAATGGCTGTATCGTGCTTTGCCCTATACGCTTCCACAGCGTGACAAATTGGCCGATCTTGGTCGGGGTAATTTTGGATAGCCGAAAGCGTATCGCCTTGCCGTTTAGGGTGAAGCTGGCAGCTGCGTACTCTGCGCTTTCCGCTTCTTTTTGTGGCGCGCTGTAGCTGAAATTGTTTGGATCAAAAACCAATTGTGTGATCAGCTGTAGATCTAGCATGGCGTGCTGCATAAATAGGAGGGGTGAGTTTAAGGTTGATGCAAAGTCTTGATTAAAGCATTGTATCCTTTATAACTCTCGGTGTCAGCGCTGGTCATTGCCCGCATTGGCTGCGCGCATAAAAAAAGCTCGCACGCGGCGAGATTTTTTTAAAACAGCGGCGGGATTTATCCCAGTTTTTTGACGTCCACACAGCCGATCGAGTAAGCTGCTGCGAACGAGCAGATCACGCTTTGTCGGCCACCGCGCTATCGTTGGTAGTAACCGAAGCTAATGCGAACGCTTCGTTGATTTAGCGTATCGAGAGGAACGCGCTGAAAGGTATTGCTCTTTTCGAGTATAGGACAAAGCTGCACGAAATCGCGCGCGGTCATAATTGATTTGCTATTTACCCTGGGCTCGTCCAGCAACACGCGATAGGCCGGAGACTTATTTGCGGCCCGGCGAAAAGCCTGCAAGAGTTATTTCGCCGAGGCGAAATAGTTTTTTCGTGCTGGTTTTTTGTCACTGCGAAGGTATCAGGCTGCGGGCAAATCTGGGGGGGAGCGTAGTCATTGATGATTTTTAACGGTTTATTTATTTTTTTAGGGGAGATTTTTTTTCGTCCACTTGTCCCATAAACTTTCGGCTAGCGTTTTGATTATTACCGACATGGGAATCGGCTCGTCATTAAACCAGGCGGCCAGAAATTTATTCTCCCGGGTTAATCGCTCATTGAGCTCATCGAGGTCGACAATGAATGGGGTCACCGGACCATAGTAGTCGGTTTGGGGGCCAATCGGTACGAAGCGAAAGCCCATCTTGTCCAGTGAACGCGCTAATGATCGCTCCATGGCGGCAAACAAAAAACGAATGCCATTTTGACGGCTATGCCGGTACATTTCCCGGTATAAGCCGAGTAACAGCATAGGGCTATTTCCCTTTCGTCTATCACCGCCGTGATGCGGTTGTATCGCGGCAGTTTTGCCATTTTTTGCAAAGGATTCCGAAATCCCTTGCATGGAGTCGCCGCGCCGGCGCCTGTGGGTTTTTTTGACGACCAATCGGGAAATTTCACTAGCTTGCTCCCTTGGTGGCATTACATAGCCGTCAAAAACGCTGCAATGGCTTTCGAATGGATAGATTTGTTTGTCGGCCGGTTGCACTAGCCTGACTGTGCCTATGATCATGTCATCAAGCGTAAACGCCGCAAAATGCACTGAACATGCGTCATATTCATCGCTTTCTAAACCATTCTGAAACTCCTCTGGAGGGAGGTAGTGACACTCGAGGCAATATACTTCATAGCGAAGCGCAAAAATTTCATTGAGTAATGCCGACTGTAAATCGTTCTGCAGTTTTTTACGGAACTTAAAATAAGGAACCAATAAGTCCCGCTTGCCTAACAGTCTCTGGATTACCATTGCCTAGCCCCAATATGTTGCACTACATCGTGTTAATGCGGAGACTCTACGAATTACGGTTCTGTCGCGTTCGTTAAACAAGGCAAATTTTGGGAGGAGTTCACTTTCTGTTGCAAAAGGGGAAAATTCTCCGGGCGATACCTAAAATTGATCAGTGCAAGATCTCTCTTTTTTATCTTAGGACTTACGCAAAATTGTTCTCGCTAGGCGTACCGCCGAAGACTTACTTTAGTACGGCAAGGCGGATGCAACGAAGCTGGGGCGATTTTGCGTAAGTCCTTTATCTTCTAAAATCCACTGATCCGTGTAAATCATAGGCATTAATGTAATTTATGACAATATATTTCTCACATCATAACGTGCTTTGAAATCTCATATGGAATTGATGATTCGATATTCTTCATAGGTTTTTAGCTCCCCAAACACAATAAGCGCGTGAGTATTTGCAGGAGATTTTGATTTTTTAACGTATTGCATTCACGCATCAAATCCCAGGGCCTGAGCGGGGATTTTCTTCGGTAGGGGGAGCCAGGTGGGATACTTGCCAGTAGAGAATAAATTGCGCCGCTGCCGTATTTTTCCTGTCAATCTGCAGCATAAAGGCGTTGCGCCAAGTATCAGACGATTACCAGAGTGGCAATGGTTTATTGTCTGATGCCGCCGGTTCAAGGCAATTCAGAGATTCTTAAAACATCAGCATTTATCCTGAATAATCGGATAGCTGGATTTAATGCACACAGCCATTTAATACTTGTCGAAATATCTTACATTTTTTACATTTGTTTGCATTTGTTTGCATTTTATAAACCTGTTATATTTTTTTTAATATAGATATCAATAGCCTACGAGATTTATTTGCTGGTGGCACGCTCATTGCTAATGTCAAGTGAAGGCGTTCACGTATCTTGTTTCTAAATTGAACGACTTAGTGATTGGATACCTCATCTTTATTGTGTAACGAAAGGAATTGATATCATGAAACTCAATACATTACGACAAGCTTTAACGGTATGTGTTATCGCAGCGGCGGCATTTACTTCCATGGCAGCTAGCGCGGTACCTCTGTTTACGTTTACTGAGGCGGGTGGCTTTGTAAAGAACCCAGCCAATACGGCTATTCATTATGGAGTTAATACGGCGGGCAATACTACTGGATCGAATGGCACACTTGGCGTTAATCCTACTTCAACTGATACCTACCATGACATTAGCTGGGGTGTGGGTAACGGCGCAGGCTCTTCGAGTAGCGGTATGAATTTGCAGACATTCGGCGGCGCACTGGGCACTTCCTGGACGACGATGTCTAGATTGTCACACTTTAACAATGTGATTAATGACGCAATTAGCTGGACTAATCAGACCATCCTTGATCGCTTCATGATTACCGACAGTAATGGTGGTGCGTCCGTAGTTTTGGATAATACTAATCCGGTTGAAATTGCATTCACAGAAACTCCGAATACAACGCCGTGCCCAGTTCCAAATCCAAATGGTTCTATTTGCGATGATTCTTACGCTGTTAAGATAGAAGCATTAAAGAGCGTAACATTCACGGCGAATGACAACACTACTTGGATTGTTGATTTTATGCTGGGTAATTTCGTTAATGCCATGTTTGTTGGTCCTAATCTGGTCTACACCGCTGAAGGTGTGACCAGCTCTGTCGATGTGTTGGTCTCTGTGCGCCAAGTTCCTGAGCCAGCGACTTTATTCCTGATGGGTCTGGGTCTGCTTGGTTTTGGTATTGCAGGGCGCCGCAAGTCTGTTTAGTCAGATGGTGCAAATGCAGCACTAAGCTAGGGGCAGTATTAGTATCGGTTTATCGAATCAGGTTTAGCGCCTGAATAAATAAGCTCAAGTAAATGGTTCAGCATCGTTTTGCAATAATACGGCGCTGGATCTTTTTTTTAGCTTTTTCCTTTCGCCGAAGAAGGCGCTAATCTGTAGCCTTAATGCTTGTGCTGGACGCCCATTGTTAGGCATCAAGCGGGTAGACATAAAAAAGCTCGCACGCGGCGAGCTTTTTTAAACAGCTGCGGGATTTACCCCAGCTTCTTCACCACCACACAGCCTATCGAGTAACCTGCACCGAACGAGCAGATCACCCCAATCGCGCCAATGGCCAGGTCTTCCTGATGCTTGTGGAAGGCGATGATGGAACCGGCCGATGAGGTATTGGCGTAAGTGTCCAAAATCGTTGGCGATTCTTCGGTGGTGGCGTCACGTCCCAAGATCAGGCGCGCGATCAACAGGTTCATGTTGAGGTTAGCCTGATGCAGCCAGAAGCGTTTGATGTCGCTGATCTGGATGTCGGCGGCGGCCGTGGTCGAGGTGATCATGGCGGCGGCCATAGGGCAGACGTCTTTAAAGACTTTACGGCCTTGCTGGTGGAATAGTTTGTCTGGCTTGCCTATGCCGGACTCGTCGGCGCGATTTAAGAAACCGAAGTTATTGCGGATGTTGTTCGAGAATTGGGTTTTTAATTTCACTGCAACTACTTCAAACTGATGCTTGGAGGTGGCCAGATCGGCACGCTCTAACAGGATGGCAGTGCAGGCATCGCCAAAAATAAAGTGGCTGTCGCGATCGCGCCAGTTCAGATGGCCGCTGGTGATTTCCGGACTGACCACTAATACGGCACGCGCCTGGCCGCTTTGTATCGCGCTGACTGCCGCTTGTATGCCGAAGGTAGCCGATGAGCATGCCACGTTCATGTCGTAGCCATAACCTTCTATGCCCAGTGCGCCTTGCACTTCTACCGCAATGGCAGGGTAGCCGCGTTGCAGATTGCTGCAGGCGACGATCACGGCATCGACATCGGCCGCCGTTTTTCCAGCGCGTTCTAGTGCCTGCAGCGATGCGGCAACTGCCATTTCACACATGATGGAAGGTTCGTCATCGCTGCGTTCCGGTATCCGTGGCACCATGCGCGTGATGTCCAGAATGCCTTGTTTTTCCATCACATAACGCGATTTGATACCCGAGACTTTTTCGACAAATTCTACGCTCGACGCTTCTAAGGCTGTGACCGAGCCGTCGGCAATTGCAGCGGCGTTATCAAGATTAAATTGCGCCACGTAAGCGTTAAAGCTGCTGACGAGTTCGGCGTTGGAGATGGAGTTGGATGGGGTGTACAGACCGGTGCCGCTGATGACTACTTTGCTCATCTTGATACTTTCTTATCGGGGTGGGCGCGATGCGCGACCATGTCGCACAATTTTACACAAAATTGTCTACGGCAAATAAAAATCAGCGCGCAAATAGAGTACTTATTCGGAAGGTGTGAGTGGGCGCTCGCACCTTCTATTTCTTATGCCGCTATTAAGTTTTAATATAAAATCAAGAAGAGGAAAGCTGTTTTTTATGATGCAATAAATGTTCTTCTATGAAACTGGTGATGAAATAATAACCATGATCATAGCCTTCATGCTGGCGTAAATTGAGCGGCTGCCCCAGATTTTTACAGGCGAGTGCAAACAGTTCCGGGTGCAGTTGCTCTGCTAGATAGGGATCGTTTAAACCCTGGTCGATCAAAATTCCCTCCGGAAAAGGCACACTGCTTTGCGCTTGCATTAAGGCGCTTGCGTCGTAATTTTCCCAGCTTGTTTGATCCGCTCCCAGATACGCGCTAAATGCCTTACGACCCCACGGGCTTTGTATCGGTGCGGCAATCGGGGCGAAGGCTGAAACGCTTTTAAACAGCTCGGGATGGCGCAATGCCAACACCAAGGCACCATGGCCGCCCATAGAATGACCCATGATACCGAGACGCTGCGCATCGACCGCTAGTTCGGTGATCAGCAAGGGGATCAGTTCTTTCGTCAGGTAGCTATGCATACGATAGTGGCGGCACCACGGCTGCTCGGTCGCATCGAGGTAAAAACCGGCAGCCACGCCAAAATCCCAGGACTCGTTGTCGCCGGGAAAATTGGCGTTGCGCGGACTGGTGTCCGGCGCGATCAGGATCATGCCTTCTCTGGCTGCGATAGCCTGAGCTCCAGCCTTGATCATGAAGGTTTCTTCGCTGCAGGTTAGCCCGGCCAAAAACATCAGGGCCGGGCAGTTTTCTCCCGCCAACGCTTGCGGTGGCAGATACACAGAAAAACGCATAGGCAAGCCGATTTCTTCTGACGCATGGCGGTAGAAGCGCTGCGCACCGCCATGGCAGCGGTGCTCGCTAAGTAACTCGAGCTGACTCATCAGAACAACACCACTGAACGTATTGATTCGCCGCTCTTCATCAGATCGAAGCCTTCATTGATGCGCTCTAATGGTAAGCGATGGGTAATCAGATCGTCGATATTCAGTTTGCCTTCCATATACCAGTCCACGATTTTCGGCACATCGGTGCGGCCACGAGCGCCGCCAAAGGCCGAGCCCTTCCATTCGCGCCCGGTAACCAGTTGGAAAGGGCGCGTGCTGATTTCGGCACCGGCTTCGGCCACGCCGATGATGAAAGATTGGCCCCAGCCCTTGTGACAGCATTCCAGCGCCTGCCGCATGACCTTGGTATTGCCTATGCATTCAAACGAATAATCAGCGCCGCCATCGGTCAGTTGCACGATATGATCCACCACGTTCTCAACCTGATTCGGATTGATGAAATGCGTCATGCCGAATTTGCGCGCCATCGCTTCGCGGCGTGGATTGATATCGACACCGATGATCTTGTCGGCACCGACCATCTTGGCAGCCTGGATCACGTTCAGACCGATACCGCCCAAACCAAACACCACCACGTTGGCACCGGCTTCGACCTTGGCGCTAAACACCACGGCGCCGACGCCGGTAGTCACGCCGCAGCCGATATAGCAGATCTTGTCGAAAGGCGCATCGCTACGCACTTTGGCGACCGCGATCTCGGGTACCACGATGTAATTCGAAAAGGTCGAGGTGCCCATGTAATGGAATAGCGGCTTGCCATCCAGCGAGAAGCGCGAAGTGGCGTCTGGCATCAAGCCGCGGCCCTGGGTAGAGCGTATCGCCTGACACAAGTTGGTCTTGCGTGACAGGCAGTATTTGCACTGGCGACATTCTGGCGTGTACAGCGGAATCACATGGTCGCCCTGACGCAGGCTAGTTACGCCGGGGCCGGTATCGACCACGATGCCGGCGCCTTCATGCCCGAGTATCGCCGGGAACAAGCCTTCAGGATCGGCACCGGATAGCGTGTAATAATCGGTATGGCAAATCCCGGTGGCCTTGATCTCGATTAAGACTTCACCGGCTTGCGGGCCTTGCAGATCGACTTCTTCTATGGTCAGTGGGGCACCGGCTTTCCAGGCAACTGCGGCTTTGGTTTTCATAGAGCTATTCTCTTGGACGGATAATAAAAAAGCTATTATCTATGAAGCTTGCCAGCTCTGCTGAACTTCCTATGTTTCCATGCGGACGAAATTAAGACAGCGCCATATAGCGACCAGGCCGGTGATTGAGGGTAATCGCCAGATTTAAGACCACCGCACCGAGTATCGATGCCGCTAAGGCCAGCGGGCTGACCACCAACAGCGAGGCCATCACGATCAGCACATCCATGCCCATCTGCAGTTTGCCGGCGCGGATGCCATGCTTGTCTTGCAGATACAGCGCCAGAATATTGATACCGCCCAGACTAGCCTGATGCCGGAACAACACAATAAAGCCCACCCCCATCATCAGGCCGCCGATGATGGCGACATAAAACGGCGTGATGGTAGAGAGCGTCGCCAGCGACAGCAGTTTAGGATGCAAGCCAGCCATGACCGACACCAGCGCCACCGAGCAAAAGGTCTTTAGCGTAAAGCGCCAACCCATGCGGCGCCAGGCCAGCCAGTAAAACGGAAGATTAATCAAAAAGAACAAAAGACCAAACGACAGGCCGGTGCGGTAATGCAGCAAAAATGCCAGACCCGCAGTGCCGCCCGTGAGTAAGCCGACCTGATTAAACATCGCCACACCGAGTGAGACAAACAGGGTGCCGGTAAAAATGGCCAACATGTCTTCAAACAAGGTATGCGGTGCGATCGGGGCAGGGACGGTAGGCGGCGTAACAGTGGTCATGGCGGTGTAGAGTGACGGTGAAGATTGAGTGAACGCGCGGATTGTAAGCCCAGCTTGCGCCACAAAACCATAGCCGTCAATTTAGCCACGCTTTTGTTGACGCGTATCAAATTGGGCTAGGCTGGGTAAGCTGAATTGATCATTTACAAGCACCCCTGCCAGCGCGCATATTCCATGCGCTTCTTCAAGCATGCATGGCTGCCAACCCGCATGGATACTGCGCCTCTGGCCTATGCTGATTTAAAATCAGGCAATGGTGCTGCTTAGGCGCTTAATTGTAAATAAGCAAAAGAAGATTTGCCTATGCTAGGCTGTGGTTTTCTAAGGAGTTCGCTATGCCTAAGCTTAAATTCATCTCGCTGTTGTTGCTATTCTGCTGGCTGACGCAAGTCGCTGGCTGCAGCAGCATGTCGCCAATGCAAGCTCAACATCTGCCGCAAAATCTGGCGCAACTGCAGCAGCAAGTACGCTCCGCCGAAACGGCTTTTGCTGCCAGCATGGCGCAGCGTGACCATGCTGCTTTCAGCCAGTTTTTATCGGAAGAAGCGGTGTTTTTTTCTAACGACAAGGTGTTACGCGGCAAACAGCAGGTCGCTGAGGGGTGGCGGCCGTTTTACCTCAAAGCGGAGCCACCGTTTAGCTGGGCAGCGGATCAGATAGAAGTGCTGGACAGTGGCACGTTGGCGCACAGTTCTGGCCCAGTGTATAACGCCAGAGGTAAATTGATCGCGCGCTTTTCGTCTATCTGGCGGCTCGAAGCGCCGGGTACCTGGCGCATCATTTTTGATAAAGGGAATGAGGTCTGCGATTGCGTCGCCAAATGATGCAGCGTCGTGAGTGAGGAAAACCCCGCAAGAAGCTAGTCGCCGGCTACCGCGCAAGCACCCGACACGATGCTTGCTCAGATGTGCCGGTGATCTGAAATACCTGACTAGCCCTCAGAATTTCTTTCGCTAAGATCCCGCAACCAGGATGAATTTATTTTTGTCCGAGAAAACGGCTATACGTTTGGGCGCTGTCGCGTGGCACTTCCATCATAGGCAAGTGTCCGACATCGGGGATCAACTGAACTTCTGCCCTTGGCAGGCGTCGCTGCAAAACCGCCGCACCAGAGGCATCGAATAGATGGTCTTGCGCGCCCCATAGTACCAAGACCGGCTGATCTATTGTGGCTATCCGGGTATCGAGTAGATAGCGGTCGGCGAGCTGTTGATTCCATATGCGCAGCTTGCCTGGTGCGTCGCGCAAGGCGTCTGCCAGCGCCCGCTGGGTAATCGGGTAGGGTAAAAATGGACGTTGCGCAAATAGCAGCTTGAGCATTTTCTCAAACTCTTGTTCGTTTTCCGGGATCAACGGGCTGTTGGCACCAGCATCAATCAGACCGTCCATCACACTGCTCCTGGGGGTGCGTATGCCGTGCGGTGCGCCAATAAATGCGACGCTTAGCACACGTTGTGGATAGCGTTGCGCAAACAGGGCGGCGATGGTGCCGCCCATCGAGCTGCCGGCGAGATGGGCTTGCTGAACGCCGATGGCATCCATCCAGGCACGCAGCCGCTCCACCTGCGCCGCATAGTCATAGGTCTGGCCGGCCACCGGTCCGCTGCTGCCAAAACCAGGTAAATCGGGCAGTAACAGCTGATAGGGGCCGCTCATTGCCCGCGCAAAATCGACCCAGTGATCTTTCTCTGCAAAAATGCCATGCAGTAGGATTACCGGTGTTCCGCTGCCGCCGGCCAGATAGTGCAGGCGGTGTGGCCCGACTTGCACGGTGTGTTCTGTTAAACCGGCGCTGGCGCGATTGAGCGCAATCAAGGGAGCGACAAAATGCTGTGGCAATAGGTAATACGCGCCTGCCAGCGCGGCCAAAGCGGCCAGTGCGATCAGGGAAACGCCGAGTAAAATTTTTTTCAAGATGATCTCCGTATAAGCTTTGAATCGGGCATGCTAACTGTGTTTTTGATTAACTACTTGTAGGTTTGGGCTATGCGCGCACTCAACACACTTACGCTAGGCAGGGACCGGGCTTTATATCTTGGCGAGATCCCGGCGACGGGCTGGCATCAGCATGCCGCGCCGGTTTTGCTACTGGGCCTGTCGGGGCGCTTTGGCTTGCACCTGCCCGGTGGCCAGCTTGCAAGTTGTCGCAGTGCCCTGATAGACGCCAGTGTCGAACATATGTTTGACCCATGTGGAGAGCATGTTGCGCTCATGTACCTGGAGCCAGATTCGCCGCAAGCACTCAGTTTGCGCGGGCACTTTGGGCGGCTCGGCACTGTAGTGCTGGACCCGGTAAGCCATACGCCTTGCCGTAGCAGCATGGATCGCTATTTACACAACTTTGATTTGCCGGCGCTGTTGCGTTGGGATATGCATACCGCCGGTTCTATCGATGCGCGGGTGCTGCGCAGTGTGCAGGCCATGCGCGCAGCCAGCCTGGGCGCTGGCATGCAGCGTGGTATGCAGCGCGACAGCGTGGCGCAAATAGCGCAGCTATCGAGCTCACGTTTTAATCATCTGTTTCGTCAGGAAATGGGCGTGAGTTATCGTAGTTATCGGGTCTGGACCCAGGTGCGCGCCGCCATGCTGGCATTAAGTACGCAAGCAAGTCTGACCGATGCCGCGCTGGACGCCGGATTTTCAGACTCTTCGCACTTTAGCAACATGTTTCGCTCTACTTTTGGCATGACACCTTCTAGTGTAGTGCGACCGCTGCGCACGGTGTCGCTGTTACGCTAGAGTTTTATGTCTATGCACAAAGGACTACATCGCTAGGGAACTTCTAAAAACCACTAATAGCGTTACTGTTCAGCCTGCTAGCCGCACTAAGGCGATTACCCACACGGTTTGTATCGCTATCTGCACACACTGCATACTAAATCTGGCGATGGCCGGGTAGGGCCGGGTCGAGATTAAATGTACCGTAGATTGGCAGACGCGGGCGGCTACTGCCCATAGCGCCAGGCTGTCAGTAATCTGCGCATGGCCGGAGGTGATGGCGACCAAGAGGATCGCCGCAAAGCCCGGCAGGCTCTCGTAACAATTGGCGTGCGCACGGCATAAACGGTAGGAAAACGGCGAAATATCCTCGCCCCATATTGCAAAATTATTCGGCCGCCGCTGGCCAGATATGGTGATGCTGGCGCGCAAAATCGCAATGCCATACAGCAGGGTCAACGACCATGCGCCATACAATAATAGGGCTAAACTTGAGTGACTCATGACAGGCTTTCTGGTGAAATCGGAAGCCCCATTCTGGCTCTGAGTGCACTTGCCAGATATTGGCTATATCGCCTATTATGAGGTGATTATCGCCAAATCGTGTGTAAGCTCGCCACGCTCAAAGAATATGCCAACTCGACCTTCGGCACGCGCCCAGCCGCCCTTGCGTATCGCCATCCTGGCCTATGAGAATTGCATGGCTAGTGAGATCTTCGGGGTCTCCGATATCTTGCGTATCGCCAGTAATATCGCCAGCGCTCTTGCGCAGCGAGGGTGTCAGGCTTTTGAGATAGCACTGATCGCCGTGGCCGGTCGTACTGTGACGGTGGCGGGTGGCGTCGCGCTAGCTGTGACGCGCGCACAGGGGGCTTATGATGTGCTGATCGTACCGGGCTTAGATATACGGCAGCATGAAGATTGGGATGCCAGGTTGACGGCGCTGGCGCGCGAGCTGGCCTTAATTGAGCGACTGTTTGCTAGCGGCACGCAGGTCGCCGCGGTCTGTGTCGGTGCATTTTTATTGGCCGGGGCCGGTTTGCTGGCGGGACGTAAAGCCACCACCGCCTGGCTGTTTGCGGCTGAATTGGCGAGTCGCTACCCGGCCGCGCAGATCAGCCCGGATGCCATTTTGGTCAGCGATGGCGGCATCATCACCTGCGGCGCGGTCAGCTGCACTTTTGATCTGGCGCTACATCTGGTTAAACGCGCACTGGGCGCAAAAATCGCCAGCGCCACGGCCCGTATCGCGCTGCTGCCGAATCAGCGTACTAGTCAGGCACCGTATCTCGATAGCAGTTTGTTGCCGGCACGCCTACCTACATTTTCACAGTCGGTGGCGCAATGGCTTAGTCTAAGATTGACTGATCGCTACGATCTGGCGACGCTGGCGCAAGCTTTTCATGTCAGCAGCCGCAGCTTATTACGGCGCGTTAAAGCCGAGACCGGGCAAACGCCGCTAGGCCTATTGCAAGTGGCGCGCGTAGATAAGGCCAAGCAGCTCCTGCATAGCAGCCGCATGAGCATCGCGCGCATTACCGAACAAGTCGGCTACACTGACGTCGCCACGTTTTCCCGCCTATTTGTCAGACAAGTAGGCGAAACCCCCGCCATGTACCGGCGTCGTTAGAAAGAAAATATGATACATATTGTTGGTATAGATCATCTGGTGTTACGCGTCAGCGATCTCGATCGCATGCTCAATTTTTACTGTGGCGTTTTGGGCTGTCGTGTAGAGCGGCGACTAGACGATATCGGCCTGGTGCAATTGCGCGCTGGCCAGCATTTAATTGATCTGGTGCCGGTAGATGGCGTGCTGGGCAAGGGCGGCGGTGCCGCTGCTGGCGCTGGCGGGCGCAATCTCGATCATTTTTGTCTGCGCCTAGAGCCCTTCGACGCCGACGCGATACGCGAATTTTTGCAGGCCAAGGGGATAACGGTTGGTGCGGTGGCGACCCGCTATGGTGCCGAAGGCGACGGCCCCTCGCTGTACCTCAATGATCCAGAGGGCAATGTGGTTGAACTCAAGGGGCCGCCTTATGCGCGATCCGATATGCCGGTCCACTCAGCTTAAGCTCGACCATGCTAAAACGCTTGCATCACGCCGCCATCATTTGCTCTGATTACCAGGTCTCGCGCCATTTTTATACCGAGCTACTCGGTCTGCGCGTACTGGCCGAACATTATCGTGAGCAAAGACTATCGTATAAGCTCGATCTGGCTTTGCCCGATGGGTCGCAAATCGAGCTATTCTCTTTTGCGGATGCGCCGCCGCGTCCCTCCTACCCAGAGGCGCGTGGCTTGCGGCATCTGGCGTTTGCGGTGGACGATGTAGCACTGTGCAAGGCCATGCTGGAGGCTAAGGGGATTGCGCTCGAAGCAGTACGCATCGATGAGTACACCGGCCAGCCCTTCGTGTTTTTTGCCGACCCGGATGGCTTGCCCTTAGAGTTGTATCAAAGCAGCGACTGAGAATGCGCTTGATTGCAACAGCGATCGCAACATGGCATGCCGCCAGCGCGCATATTCCATGCGCCTTGCAGGCCAGCATGGCTGCAAAGCCGCATGGGATATGCGCGAGCGGGCAGGCACTTTCAAAATACCCACACTGCCCAAAGCATTCCAGCGTAAATCCACAAAAACGGTGAAAATAGCAGCTTACGTATTTTTACGCCTACAGCGACGCCATGATCGATACCGAGCACACCCTTACCTCGCCCTTGTCTACCCTCAGTCAGGATGCCAATCCTTTGCTGGGCTTGACGATAGTCTGGCATCCCGATGCTAGCCGCATCGGCGAGCAATTTATCGCCGGTAGCGGAGCGGGGGTGTTGGAAGTAAGTCGCTACTTGCCGCTGTTTCGCCGCCCTGGTGCAGAGGGCCTGGCGCTTGGACATGGCGGGATTTCGCGCGATCCGCTTAAGCTGGTGCGCGATGCCGAGAACGGCTTGCAAATCGTACCGTCGGCCAGCCGCATGGTGGTTGAACTGAATGGCGAAGAGTTGCTGGCACCGCACAGCCTGAGTGCTGAGCAAATCGAAGGCGGTCAGATTCTCGGTCTGGGGCGCAGCATCATCTTGTGTCTGCACTGGATGCGCTGCCTTCCCAAGAATAATCCTGTGGCCGGTTTGCTCGGTGTCGGCAGCCATGCCATCGTGGCGCGCGACCAGATTCGTCAGGTCGCCGGTACTGATTTACCGGTCTTGCTGCTGGGCGAAACCGGCACCGGCAAAGAGATCGCGGCGCGTGCCGTGCATGCCTTAAGTCTGCGCGCCAAGAGTGCTTTAGTCACCGTGAATATGGCGGCACTGAATGAATCGCTGGCCGCCGCCGATCTGTTCGGCGCGGTTAAGGGTGCCTACACCGGCGCGCAAACCGGCCGCAAAGGTCTGTTTGCCGAAGCCGAAGGCGCCACTCTGTTTCTCGATGAAATCGGCAATACGCCGGCCAGTGTGCAGCCCATGCTGCTGCGGGTGTTAGAGGGCGGCGATTATCGTCCGCTCGGTGCGCAACACGATCAGCACTCTAGCGCCAGGCTGATCGCCGCTACCGATCAGGATCTCGATAGCGATCATTTCAATCAAGCCCTGTTGCGCCGTCTGGAAAGTTTTGTGATCCACCTGCCGCCGCTGCGCGCGCGCCGTGAAGATATAGGCGTCTTGATGCAGCATCTGCTCAAGAGTAATCCGCAGATGGCAGAACTGAGCCTGACATTGCCGCACTCTTTGATTACCGATTTTGCGCGTTATGAGTGGCCCGGTAATATCCGGCAATTGGCGCATGTACTTAAGCGCGTGATGCTGGCCCTGCAAATGGGCGAGGTGCCACTGTTCGAGACGCTGGTAAAAATTTCGCCCGAGCGTATCACCAGTAGTTTTCTCTCTAGCGCAAGCCTCAGTGCGCGTACCGTGCTGGGCGCGAGCGCAGTGCCTGCAGCGAGCAACAACACTGCCAACACCACCAGCACCGCCACTAGCACCGCCAGCACCGCGACCACGTCAGCAGCACCGGCGCGCAAAAAACTCACCGAACTGAGCGAGGCCGAAGTGCTGACTGCGATGGAAGAAAACGACTGGTACATCCAGGCCGCCGCGCAACAACTGGGCGTCTCGCGTCCCTCTATGTATAAGCTGCTAGAGACGCATAGCCAGATACGCAGGGTAGAACAAATCGCGCTGGAAGAAATTCGCGCGGCACTGGCAAACAGTGGCGGCGACGTAGAACGTTGCGCCGCCTTACTCAAAACCCCGAGCGAAGCCTTACGACGACATCTGCGGGGCTTGGGTTTGCTGGGGTGAGGGGATTATTGGGGTTTGACGACGAGCTCAGGATCCGGCAGGAAGTAGAAGTGGGTAGTGGTCTTGCTAGCCCCTATAGAGGGGACGATCAGAGAAAAGGCCACGGTAAAGCCCCAGGTGCCTGGTCGTTTGCCTATGGTCAGGGTGGGGAAGGAGTGGATATCGATATTATTCGCATCATTATAAAAAGGCGAACTGTCGGTAGAGACCTGTGCATCTTTATAGCCTGCGATCAAAACGGCTTGGTCTAGTTTGCCTGGGGTTTTTACATCTGGGGCAGGGCTAAAAGTGAAGTGCAGACGATCGCCGGGATTTAATCCATCCGCCGGCAATGGCGGATTAAATGTATAGCTGGCCGTATTGCCCGCAGGTGCTGGAATCTGTAAAGGATGATAAATAATATTACAGGTATAGATAGGCTTGGCTGAGTTAGAGCTGGAAGACATAAAATTTCCTAGAATTGGATAGTGCGCGTTAAAGGATGACCAAAAAACTTTACTGCTTGATTACACCGCTTTGTTTTACTGCTACACCGATAAAAAATTACGTGAGCTTACCTGTGTTAGTACTTGCTAGTAACGATACTTGCAACTTTGCATCGCTATGTATTAAGCAATGTTTATGCCTGTCTCAACTATTTTTTTGAATAACGCGCATCGCGCCTGAGTGCCAGCAAATCTGGTTCGCTTTCTATGAAGCCGACAGGGTAGCCAAGTTCCCTGGCCTTACCGATTGCCGTCAGCGCTTCTGCCCGCTTGCCCAATAATTCGTAAGCCAGACCCGCGCGGAAATGCACGCTAGGGTCTTTCGGGGCCAGTGTCATGGCTTTTTGGATTAATTCCAACGCACTCTCCTTGTCGCCGCTACGTGCTGCGTAGAGGCCCATGCGCGACACAAGGGTAATCTCATTCGGGTTGCGCGCTAAGCGCGGGGCCAGTAATAGGCGGGCCTTGTCATAGGCCTGGCGTGCTTCTTCTTTGCGACCGGGTATCCATAGCAGGGTATCGGCCAGATTGGCCCAGCCCAGATAATCGACAGGATTGCCTTTGTCTGGTGATACCGCCGATTCAAAGGCGGTAGCGGCGGCCACATAGTCGCCGCGTAAAAATTGGGCATTGCCGAGATTGGTATACAGCAAGGCGCTTGGACGTAGTTGCAGACCTTGTTGCAAGACTTCCAGCGCCTCGTCGTTGCGGTTCTGACTTATCAGGGCGGCACTCAGATTGGCGTAGGAAAATACTGCATCCGGTTGCAATTGTATGCTGAGCTTGAAGGCGGCTTCGGCCGCCTTGTAGTCGTCTTGCGCGTAGTGGATGGTGCCCAGCTGGTCGGCGAAGATTCTTTCCTGCGGGAAGTGCTGCAGTCCTAATTCGGCATTCTTTTTGGCATCGGCATAGCGCCGCAGGCTTCTGAGGGCGTTGGTTTTTTCATTCCAGGCGAAGAAATTTTTCGGATCAAGGCTCAGCGCACGTTCTTGCGCCGCTAATCCGTGTTCCGATTTGCCTTGTAAATTGAGTACAACACCCTTGGCGACATGACTAAGGGCTAATTGCTCATTGAGTTTCAGGGCTTGCTGGGCGCTGGCGTCGGCTTTTTGCAGCCAAACCTCATCTTGCTCATCACTCTGATAACGAAAGCTATAGAGCAGCGACAGACCTGCTGCGGCCGCCGCATTATTCGGGTTGTGGCTGAGTATGGTGTTGAAATTTTTATCTGCTGCATCCAGGCTGCCTGGTCGATCAAACAGCTTGAGGGCGGCCAGACCTTGCTGCATCTCTAGCGCTTCTGAATACGGGCCGGCTGGTGAGCTGAGGGCTGGGCTGCTGGCGCTGGTCTTGGCAATGCTGTCTGCGGTGCTGAGGCGCGGAACAATTTGCCAGACCAGTAATCCTGTCAGTAGTGTCAGACTGAAGGTCGCGATGCCCCAGCGCAGCGGCTGGCTGAGCGGCTGCTTAGTAGCCGCTGCTGGTGCTGATGTGGTGACGGCTAAACCTGCAATGCTGAGCGGGGCGCTGAGCGTAACGCTGACCGGATTACCGGCTGCCGCATTGAGCGTAGTTGCAAACGGATTACTCACGTGCGCTGGTATGCTGGCGCTGTGCGGGTTGTCGCTAATGCGCTGGCTAATCGCCTTGATCTGCTCGACTACGGCGGCCATGCTGGCCAGTCTTAGCTCGGGCTTACTGGCGGTCATGGCGCGAATCAGCTGGATCACCGGGGTCGGTAAATTGGCGGGGTAATCCCAACCGTCTGAACTCGCTTGCATATGCGCGGCTGCCAGTGCCAGCCCGCTCAGATGGGCATGCGGGCGGCTACCGTTGAGCAGTTCGTAGTAGATCACACCCAGCGCATAGATGTCGCTCTTGGCATTGGCCAGCGTGCCCAGCATTAGTTCGGGAGCCATGTAGGCGATGGTGCCTTGCGGGTCTAGCTGGCTGACCGAGGCAGTAGCTTGACTATCGGTCTGGGTGGCCAGACCAAAATCGAGGATGCGCAGCTTGCCGCCAGGTTCGAGTATCAGATTCGATGGTTTTAAATCACCGTGGGTAAGGCCAGCGGCATGTGCTTCTTGCATGGCATCGGCCACCTGGCGTATCAGCTCCAGCACCTGGGCAACCTCTTGCGGCTGGCCATGGCCCCAGACTCTGAGGGTGATGCCGGGCACCAGTTCCATCACGATGGCGGTGCTGTCGCCATCTTCTTCTATCGCAAATATTTTGACAAAGGCGGCGTGTTGTAGCGACGCCGCCAGCCGCGCTTCTTTGAGCAGGCTAGTTGGCGCATGCTGCACATGCTTCATGCGCTTGATGGCGACGCTGCGACGTAGCTTGTTGTCCCAGGCCTCGTACACATCGCCAAAGCCGCCTTCGCCAAGCTGAGCGCGGATCTGGTAATGGCTGAGCGTGGGGAGGTCAGACGCTGCCGGGTTCGCTACGGTATTTGAAGCTGAAACGCTCATTGCCTGGCTTGCCTTGTTGTCGAAAAAAGTAATGTTTACGAAATCTTACTGTGGCGTATTGTCGATGACATGTAAAGGAAAAGCAAGTCGTGTAAAGAGCGCTAGTCTTTACATGTAAAAAACCGGCTAAATCGACTTTGGCTAGGGGGCGAGTAATTTTTATACCCTGTCATTTTGCTGGCATGTAACTTGCGAATGCAAAGACATTGTGTTTGCAGCATCTGGTATTTTCGAGTTCTCCTTTAGTAACATCATCGCGTCATGAGGTTTTTGCAATGAAACAAATCAAGCTGCCTGTGCATAACGCCTACGACCCGGCCAGTAATGACGAGGTCGGCGCATTTGATCTGATCCATGCCGAGCATAGACTGGGTGACTCACTGTGGCAGGCCTTGTCTGAGGCCGGGCGTCAGCAACCTAGCGTGTTTTTGTATGCGATCTATGTGCTGGGTCTGATCTTGCTGAAGTTTGACTATAACGGCCATCAACTGAGCTTTTTGTGGACTAGGCAAGAATGGTCCTTGTACGGCATGCTCGGTTTGATGGTCGGCTTTAGTTGTACTGGCCTGCTGGTGGCCAGCCATTTTCTGCAATTGCAGCGTCCCGCGCAGGCGCTGAGCCAGGCCGTGCAAGTGATCAGCAATCTCGGTTTAAGTATTGTGCTGGTGTATGTGGCCTTGGGGCGTGACCGGGCGGCAGCCAATGTTGGTCTGGTTTTATTGGCGCTGTGGTTGGGTTATAGAGTGTTGATTGCGCTGCGCAGTATCGTCAGTCTGGGCGCGATTGCGCGATATTTTTTACTCGCCACGTTAGCGGCTTTGGTGGTGGCCGGGGTCTGTGCGGTGGTGGCCCTGAATCACTTGCCTTTAAATGCGGCCACTTATCAGGCGCTGGCGCTGGCCCTGATTGCCGAGCTGACGTTTTTGGGATTGGCGCTGGCGCATCAAGCGCGCCGCTATCAGTTTGCCGGTGCCAGGGCGATGCATCTGGCTTGTCACGATTCTTTGACTGGCTTATATAATCGCCGCGCTTTTCTGGATATGGCCAAACCGGTGTGGAGCAACGCCAAGCGCAATCAGCGCCCGCTGAGTATGATCATGATCGATCTGGATCATTTCAAACGTATCAATGATCAGCATGGCCACGATGCAGGCGATCGTGCTCTGCAAGCCAGTGCCGAATTATTCGAGCAAGCCTGTCGTGCCGGCGATGTGTTGACGCGCTGGGGCGGTGAAGAGTTTTTAATCTTATTGCCAGAGACCGATATGGATCAGGCTTGTCTGTTCGCCGAGCGCATACGCGGCTCCCTGGAGGCACTGGGGCTGCCGGTAGAATCGAAATCGATCATGCTGACCGCCAGTTTCGGGGTAGCGGGCAGCGCCGACAAGCACAGTCTGGAAGATTTGATCAAGGCCGCCGATCTACGTCTGTACGATGCTAAGACTCAGGGCCGTAACCGCATCTCTAGCGAACACTGCCTGTTTTATAATTCGGAGTTGCGCGCATAAAAAACATTACCCCTGCCAGCGCGCATATTCCATGCGGGTTTGAGGCCATGCCGGCCTGCAGGCCGCATGGGATATGCGCGGCGGGCAGGGTGCTTTGCAAAACCTCAGCATTACTCCTGCGCGCTACTGAATAAAACAGGATAAAACTGGATAAAACGGAAGAGCCAGCGTCGTCGCTCGCTAGCGTGGGTTTGAACTAAGCCTGCTGCTTAGCGCGCCGAACTAGACTGCCGATCAAAGCCAGGCCAACTAAGTGCATGGCGTAAGTCTCGGGCTCTGGCACCGCCAAGGTATAGTTGAGCACCGATAGATGATCGCCGTCGGGATAGCCGCTAGCATTAAAGATCAGCAAATTGACCGGGCTAGTATTCATCTTCAGTTTTAGGTTGAAGTTATTCTCGTCAGTGGGGCTAGCTTGCTTGAAATCCAAAATATATTCGTAAATCTTTTTACCGTTCAGGTAGCCGGTGGCATACCCAATTTTGTCATTGGCCCATCCTAAATTCAGATTCAGGTGGAGCGCGGCAAGACTAAATGGCGCGCCATCGGTGGATGCCATAAGCGTGTCTGCATGGTCGAACGAGGTCGCATTGCGGCTCGCTTGCGTATACTCGGAGCCGTCCCAACTACCCCAGACATACTGTTCTAGTTGTATCTCCGCGCTAGCCGGAACACAAATTGCACTCAGTGACAGCATTAACATCGCTGCGCGAAATAATGATTGTAGTTTCATTTTTATCTCAAAAAAGTTAACAATATGCCTAACATAGCATTGTTAATTAGCTATTAGAACAAATAAAGTGTAAGTATTTTGCAAAGTAAATTTTCTAAGCTTGCTGCTTTGCTCATTGGAACTGGTTTGAAATAAAAATAGAATTGCGTTCTATCAGCAAAACTTAGTAAAAGCGGTGAAAATAGCGCCTGCACTTTTCCCCAACGTCCGCAAGACTTCACTGAATCGAACAACATGGCCACCCAGCAAGCTATCGTCGGTAAATTTACAACTGGCTCGACCATGCGTCATGTCGTCACCATGACGGCCACCAGTTCCATAGGCTTGATCGCGGTGTTTCTGGTCGATGTCTTAAATCTGTTTTATATCTCGCAATTAGGCCAGCAAGAATTGGCGGCGGCGATAGGCTATGCCAGCACTTTGCTTTTTTTCCACACCTCGATTGCAATCGGACTGACCATCGCCGCCACCGCCCTGGTGTCGCGCGCTATCGGTGCTGGTGGCCTGGCTGCCGCTAAACAATTGGCTGGCACGGCGCTGCTCATCATAGGCGCGGTCAGTTTGCTGCTCACTTTACTCACGTATCCTTTGATGCCTAGTCTGTTGCAGATGCTGGGTGCGCAGGGTGAAACGGCACGACTGGCACAACGCTTTTGCGCTATCGTCTTGCCGTCTATCCCCTTGCTGGCGCTGGGTATGTGTCTGAGCGCCTTGCTGCGCGCGGTCGGTGATGCCAGACGCGCCATGTATGTGACGCTCGGTGCTGCTGCCGCCACCGCGGTGCTCGATCCGCTGTTTATTTTTGGCTTCGGACTGGGTCTCGATGGTGCCGCTTACGCGAATATCTGCGCACGCTTGGTCCTGATTAGCATAGGCTTGCATGGCGTGCTGAAAATCCATCAACTGTATGCCCAACCAAGTCGCGCCGCCTTCTTGCAGGGCCTCAAACCTTTCTTTGCCATCGGCATCCCGGCAATTTTGACCCAGGTAGCAACCCCGGTCGGCAATGCGGCGGTGACCGCCGCGATTGCCAAATATGGCGACAATGCGGTAGCTGGCTGGGCGGTAGTGGGGCGCTTGATACCGGTGGCGTTTGCTGGCCTGTTTGCGCTGTCCGGTGCGGTCGGCCCTATCCTCGGGCAAAATCTGGGCGCGAAGCGTTATGATCGTTTGCGCAGCACCATGCGCGACAGCCTGAAGTTTACGCTGATCTATGTCTGCGTGATGTGGGCCTTGCTGGCGCTGGCTGGCAGCCATATCGCCGCCGCTTTTGGTGCGCTCGATTTGGGGCGCGAGATCATCGTGTTCTTTTGCCTGTTTGTGGCTGGCAGCTTTCTGTTTAACGGCTGCCTGTTCGTCGCCAATGCCGCTTTCAATAATCTCGGCTATCCTCTGTATTCGACCATGCTTAACTGGGGCAGATCGACACTAGGCGTGATCCCTTTTGTCTGGCTGGGCAGCCACTGGTATGGCGCCATTGGGGTGCTGGCTGGCTATGGCCTGGGCGTTGTGTTTTTTGGCGTAGCCGGAGTCTGGCTATGCTTTCATGTGCTGGGTAAGCTGGAGCACGATGCCGCCGCTGGCGTTGCATAAATTTTGATGGTGGTCGGAAGACGCTACGCCTTCCGACCTACGCGGTCGCTAAGTTCATGACACCGCCTCCCAGCCCTTATTCTGTTTCGTCATACTCTCGACACAATTAATGTTGATAATTCTGCAAATGTAAATTTGAGGCTGCATTTTGCTCGCCTACTATTTGTGCATGTATATCTTGATTAACGATGCTTAGAGCGCTGCTCCGGAATAATAATGAAACAAAAAATTTACTTATCGGCCCTGGCAATCATCAGTCTGGCCGGATGTGGTAAGACCTCGGAAGACCCGAATGCGGTGCCAGAAGGCACCACTCTGAAAGTGGCTTTGCTGGAAACCACCGACATCCATCAAAATATTCTGAGCTATGACTATTACGGCTTGAAAGCCGACACCAGCTTAGGTCTGGAGCGCACTGCCACCCTGATCAGCGCTGCCCGTGCCGAAAATCCAAATAACGTTTTGCTCGATGACGGTGACGTGATTCAAGGCACTTTGCTGGGTGACTATCAAGCGGTTGCCGCGCCAGTTACTTGCAGCGGTACGCTGGCGGTGCACAAGGTCATGAACGCGCTGAAATACGATGGCGCGGGCGTCGGTAACCATGAATTTAATTATGGCTTGAATTTCCTAAGTCAGATCACCAATACCGATTTTGGTGTTGAGGGCGTGCAAAAGGGAGCCAATTGCGGCGCACCGAATTTCCCTGTGGTGCTGTCGAATGTGGTCGGCGTGACTAGCCAGAAGCCTATTTTTAATCCTTATTCGATACTGCCTAAACAATTCACCGCCACCAAGCCTGATGGCACTAGCATGAGCGTAAAACTCAATGTGGGTATCATGGGTTTTGTACCGCCGCAAGTGATGGATTGGGATCAAAAACACCTGGCTGGAAAAGTCATGGTCAATGGCGTGCAAGAATCCTCGCTCAAGTATGTACCAGAGTTGCGCAGCAAAGGTGCCGACTTGATCGTGGCGCTTTCGCATGGTGGTCTGGATGCTTCGCCGTATAGCCCTAAGATGGAAAACGGCAGCCTGCATCTGGCCAGTACTGGCATCGATGCCCTGATGCTGGGCCATGCGCATTTGATTTTCCCTAAGGCGAAAGAAACCGGTGGCCCGGCACTCGATGCAGCACTGGATAAATTGCCACAGGTGGATAGCATCAACGGTTTCGTCAATGGTGTCCCTGCCGTGATGGCGCAAAGTTGGGGCCGTCGTCTGGGTATTATCCAGATGACGCTGATTTATCAGTCGGGTAAATGGGTAGTGCAAAAAGACAAAACTAAGGTTGAAGCGCGCGGTTTTAAATATACCGATGGCACAGCAATCGTGGCGGCCGATCCTAGTATCGCGCCATTGGTGGATGCCGAGCATAAGGCAACGCTGGCGTATGCCACGCAAGCCTTAGGCACGACGACAGATTTTGAGATGTCGGCCTTCTTCGCTCTGGTCGGCGATGTCAGCGCGATCCAGATCGTGAATCAGGCGCAGATAGCCTACGTGAAAAGCTTCATCGCGACCTCTACCGACCCCACCATCGCCAGTTATAAAGCTATCCCTGTGATCTCTTGCAGCGCACCGTTTAAAGCTGGTCGCAATGGCCCTACAGATTTTACCGATGTGGCCCCGACTGCGACATTGGCGACGCCGTTTGGCTTGCAAGTGCGACACCCGGGTGACTTGTACTTGTACGGAAATAATAATTTGCAAGCGGTAAAAATCAAAGGTTCAGATTTGAAAAATTGGTTAGAAGCAGCGGCCGGACAATTTGGAAAAATCGACCCTGCGCTCACTAGCGAACAAGATTTGGTGCCTAGCTATTCAACCATTTATAACTACGATGTGTTCTATGCCGAGAACAATGCATTGAAGTACCAGATTGATGTCACCAAAGCAGCCGGTAGCCGTATCGTCAATTTGAGCTATATGGATAAGGCGATTGCTGACGGCGATGACTTCATCGTTGCCACCAACGATTATCGCGCCGGTGGCGGGGGCAAAGTGCCGGGTATAGACGGTAGTAAAACCATCATCAAGTCGCCCGATGCGAATCAGGCTGTGGTCAGTGACTTCCTGAAAAAGCAAGGCAAAGTCACGGCCGCAGCAAATGGCGCTGCGCGAAGCTGGAGTTTCGTGAAAGTCGCCACGCAAGGTCCGGTGATTTTACGTTCTGCACCGGGCAAGTTAAGTCTGGCGCAAAGTATGGGATTGACGACTGTGAAGGCCGAAGGTGGTTTAGATGCCAGCGGTTTTGCTAAATACGCGATAGATCTGAACAAGTAGTTCGGAACAAATAGTTCGGAGCAAATCAATCTGCGTTTTTTCCTGGGCGCTAATGCAGTGCTACTTCCGTCGACCGGAAGTAGCATTTTTACCTTTGAAGAACATGAACTTGAATTATCGTAATGCTTTATTAAAACAGCCTATGTCTATCGTCGTGACTACCACCTTGACTATCGCCATGGCTGTCTTGTGTATGTTGGGACTAGGTTTGGCTGCCGTAAAATTGACAGGAGCGGAACCGGTACCGAATTCCGCGCAAATCGAAAGCCTGGGTGTACTCGCTCTCAACACCCAGACGCCAACAGCAATCGCAAGTTTGACTAAGTGGGCGCAGCAAGACCAGCCTGTGGCGCAACGTGAATTAGGCTTGGTATTAGCCAGCGCAGGCGCGGATTTTTCTCAGGCAGTTATCTGGCTAAACAAAGCAGCGCTGGCCGGAGATGAGGAGGCACAATTTGTCCTGGCCGAGGCGCATTACAAAGCAAAAATGGGTTTGCCGCAGAACTATGCTTTTGCCTGGAAATACTATGTGTCGGCAGCACAGCGAGGGAATACCAAGGCCAGTTTTATGTTGGCCAGAATGGCTAAGTACGGTGAAGGCGTGCCACTTGATCTGGCGCTCTCTGTGCACTATTTACAGCAGGCCAGCTCGGGCGGCAATGCGCAAGCGATGTTTTTATTATCCAACGCCTACGCGCTTGGGGAGGGTGTGACGAAGAACGCAGCGTTGGCACAAAGTTGGTTAGAAAAATCGGCCGAAGCCGAATATCCGGTGGCGATCCATGAACTGGCCTTACATTTGAGCGGCGGCCCAGATCATGAGGGGACGCGCTCTTTGGAAGCGCGCCATTTGATCAAAGAGGCCAACGACGAAAGAACTTTGCGCTGGAATCGCTATCAATGATCCGCGTGATTTTTGGCTGAACTTGCGCTTGGCCGGCCGATGTTTGGCGCAAGGAGTTTGTCTGTAGAAGCGTCAAAATCGATGCAAAGCATAGGCCTAAGGCGCATATTCCATGCGGGTTTCCAGCCTATCTGGCCTGCAGGGCGCATGGGATATGCGCGGTGGGCTAGCTACTATTTAAAATAAGTGTGGCGGCTTGTTCTTGGAGCAGATAGGCTGCGCTAGTTTGCCTGCCTCAATGCGGTTGATTCGGTTTCTTTAAAAATTTTTGCACTACATCATCCACATAAGTAAACACCACGGGTACGACTAGCAGCGAGAGGAAGGTGGAGGTGATCAGGCCGCCTATTACCGAGATCGCCATCGGCGCTCTAAAGCTAGGATCTATCCCTATGCCTAATGCGATAGGTAGCATGCCGGCGCCCATGGCGATGGTGGTCATGACTATCGGCCTGGCGCGTTTATGGCCGGCGTCTAGCAAGGCGGCTTTGCGCGACATGCCGCCATGCCGCGCTACGATCGCATATTCAACTAGTAAGATCGAGTTCTTGGTGGCGATCCCCATCAGCATGATCAGGCCGATCAGCGAGGGCATAGAGAAGGCGCTACCAGTCACTAACAAGGCGATAAAGGCACCGCCTATTGAGAGCGGTAGCGCGGCCAGTATCGTGACAGGCTGCATAAAATCATGGAACAGTAAGACTAGCACCATGTAGATGCACAGCACGCCTGTGAACATGGCCAGACCGAAGCTGGCGAACAGAGATTTCATTTCTTCGGCATCGCCCACTTCGCGCCGGACGATGCCGGCCGGTAGATTTTTCAGGCTGGGCAGGCGGTCGGCAGCATCGCTGACTTCCCCCAGGGTCTTGCCGTTCAGCTCTATGTCGAAGCTGACATTACGCGCTCTGTCCATGCGACTGATCTGGGTGGGGCCGCTACCGAGGCTGAGGCTGGCAACCTGGCCCAGCATCACATCGCCATTTTTTCCGGCGACATTGAGTCGCGCCAATTGGGCCAGATCGGCGTGGGCATTTTCTGAAAACCTGACGACGATGGGCAGTTGACGTTCCGGTAGATTGAGTTTGGCCAGGCTGGTATCAAAATCGCCAATGCTGGCAATGCGTATGGCATCGGCAATTGCACTGGTGCTGACACCCAGGTCGGCCGCTCTTGCCAAATCCGGTTTGATGATGACTTCGGGGCGCAGCAGACTGGCGCTGGAGTTAATCGCGCCTATACCTTGCAGGGTGCGCAGATCGCGTTGTACCGCCTCTGCGGCGCTGCTTAAGGTGTCGGGATTTTCACCGGTCAAGACCAGTTGAAATTTTTCGCCGGCATTGCCTATGCCTATGGTAATCCGCACGCCGGGCAAGACTTGCAGGGTTTGCCGCAATTGGTTTTCTATTTCGCTCTTGGTGAAAGTGCGCGCTGAGCGCGGCAACAAGGTGAGGGTGAGATTGACCTTATTCACCGTGCTATTGCCAGACGGTGCAAACGGATCGGAACCCGCATTGCCGCTCCCTATGGTGGTGTAAATTTTGCTGATATCTTTGCGCTGCTTGAGTAGGTTACTGGCCAGTTCGGCCATCGCCATAGTGTCATCAAAACGTGCGCCCGGTGCCAGCTCTATTCTGACTACGGTTTGGGAACGATTATCGGGCGGGATAAAGCCGGTAGGCAATAAGGGCACCAGAGCCAGCGAGCCAAAGAAAAACAGCCCGGCAAAAATACTCGTCATCAGTCTATGCTCCAGACACCATTTGGCTAGCCGCATATACTGCTGCATGATTTTTCCATCGCCGCTCTCGTGCAGTATCGGTTTGAGCAGATACGCTGCCATCATCGGTGTCAGCAAGCGCGCTACCACTAATGAGGTCATGACTGCCAGCGCGGCGGTCCAGCCAAATTGTTTGAAAAATTTACCGACAATGCCGCTCATGAAAGCGGTAGGCAAGAACACCGCCACCAGCGTGAAGGTGGTGGCGATTACTGCCAGGCCTATTTCATCGGCCGCTTCCATCGCCGCCTGATAAGGGGTCTTGCCCATGCGCAGATGGCGCACGATGTTTTCGATTTCGACAATCGCATCATCCACCAGTATCCCGACCACCAGGGCCAGCGCCAGTAGGGTAATCGTGTTGAGCGTGAAGTCAAATAGATACATGCCCAAAAAAGTAGGGATCACCGACAGCGGCAGGGCCGCAGCCGAGACCAGTGTGGCACGCCAGTCGCGCAAAAACCACCAGACCACCAGTACCGCCAGCAAGGCACCTTCGATCAAGACATACATGGAGCCGCTGAACGACTCTTGTACCGGATCGACCATATTGTAGGCTTCGTCGAGCCTAACGTCGGGATGGCTTAATTGCAGTTTTTGTAGTGCCGCATGCACGCCGTTGGCGACCGTAATTTCACTCGATCCACGGCTGCGCGTGAGTTCAAAGCCAACCACCGGCTTGCCATCAAGCAGGGCGATCGAGCGCCGCTCTGCGACGGTATCGACTACCCTGGCAATCTGCCGTAGTTGCAAACGCCGTCCATCATTGAGCGCTAATTCTAGCTGGCTCAGTTGTTCAGCATCGCTGGCACCAGCCAGCGTGCGTATCGCTTGCTCGGTATTGCCTACGGTGCTGCGGCCGCCAGAGGCGTCGCGTTGTATCTGGGGAAGCAAACGCGATATTTCGGCCGCCGAGACATTTAAGGCCGCCATTTTTTCGCGATCCAGTTCTACCCGTATTTCGCGATTGACACCACCGACCCGGACTACTTTTCCCAGACCTGGTACCGACATCAGAGCCTTCGTGACTTGATTGTCGACTAACCAGGACAGACCTTCTTCATCAAGTTTGCCAGAGGCCACCGTGTACACCAAAAACGGCACGCCTGAAAACTCAATTTTGCTAATAATCGGGTCCTTGGTATCGCCCGGTAACTCAGCTCTGACGGTGCTGACCGCATTGCGCACATCGTCGACGGCCTCGTTGACGGGCTTCTCCATGACGAACTCGATGGTGGTAATCGATAGACCATCTTGCACCGTGGAATAGATGTGTTTGATGCCTTGCAGGGTGCCGAAGGCGTTCTCGAGTTTGCGGGTGATTTCGTTTTCTATCTGGGCCGGTGCCGCACCTGGAAGCGCGGTGGCCACGGTCACCATGGGTAGATCGATGTCAGGAAAATCCTGCACCTTCATCTTGTGGAAGGCCGTTAAGCCTGCCAGCGTCAGCAGTATAAATAACAGCAGAGCGGGGATCGGTGTTTTGATCGACCAGGAAGAAAAATTGATCATGTCATTTTCCTGATGCCGCTTTGATGTTGCCGCTTTTCCCGTTGCCTGCGTTTTGGCTGGTGCTAGTTTGGGCGTTGACTAATTTGACGGTATCACCATCGCCCAAAAATCCAGCGCCGCTGTCGACCACTTTGGCGCTGCTGCTGATGCCCTTGGTAATTTCTACGCGGCCCTGTTGTATACGGCCGGTACTGACACGTACTTGCTTCACTTTGTTGGCGTTTTCCAGCACGAACACGCTGGCGTAACCGTCGCGCATCAGCACTGCGCTGGCAGGCACGGACAGCGCAGTGCTCTCACCCATAAAAAATTCACCTTTGACGAACATCCCAGGTCTGAGCTTGCTGTTGGCTGGTGCCTCCAGATCGACATACGCTAACGCTTTGCGGGTGTGCGGATCGAGCGTCGGTGCCAGCATTCTGAGTTTGCCTTTGATCATTTCGCTCTGGCGTTCTCCGTAGTAAATGTTGACGGTTTGTCCTAGGTTCAGGCGCATGCTCTCATCTGCGCTAAGCTCAGCTTGCCATTCCAGTTTTCCCTGGCGTATCAGACGAAACAATTCCTGACCATTTTGTGGTACTGCGCCTACGGTGGCGCTGCGCGCTGAGATGATGCCATCGTCGGGGGCCAGCACCCGTGCATGTTGCAGCCTTAATGCGGCCGCTTGCAGGCTGGCTTTGGCGGCAGAAACGCGCGCCGCCGCGGTATTTCTGGAGGTCGCATATTGATTGATTTGCTGGTCGCTGATAGAGCCGCTTTCTTTCAATTGCATGGCACGTCTGGCATTGCTATTGGCTTCGGCAAAAATCGCCTCGGCCTCGGCCAGCGCCGCGCTCTGTTGCGCCTGCTCGGTGCCGAGTAAGTCAGTAGAAAACGTGGCCAGTAATTGCCCACGTTTTACCTGATCGCCGACTTGCACCAGTAGTTCTTGCAGACGTACTCCATTGAGTTCGCTGCCTATGATGGCTTCTTGCCATGCCGCCACGCTGCCTGTGGCAGTCAGGCTGGTATTCCAGGCGCTGCTGACTGGTGTTGAGACGGTGACTGTCAACGCCGGATTGCCCGCATTCGCCGCGCTGGCAGTCTGCGTTTTGCCGGAATCGGCGGTCTCGGCATTTTTGCTGGACAATAGCAAGATCCCCATGCCGACGAAGATCAGCGTTGCCACCAGGCCAAAAATGATGCGTTTGTCGAATCCAGCTTTCATTATCCTGCTCCACTTCTTTGTGGGCTGGTCTGCCAGAACATTCTGGTGACCAGCTCAATGATGGGTGTACTTGATGCGGGTATTGCCGCCTATTTTGCCGCCTATTTTTTGTTATCGCTGTCGTGGCTTGCGGGCGCTTGCCAATCACCGCCCACCGCCTTATACAGAGCGATCCAGGCACTGCCGCGTGCACGCTGCAATTGCCATTGCGTGCTCAGTGCTGCCAGTTGCTGACGCCGGCTTTCTTCTCGTTCTAGCAGACTGACACTACCGAATTTCCAGCCGGCCTCGGCGCCCTGTAGGGCAAGGTTTTTCGCTTCCAATATCTGCTGATGTTGCTGCAGTTGACGATTCGCCAGATCGAGTCTGAGCATGGCGACTTCCGTTTCTTGCACAGCCATCAGCGTTTGTCGCCGAAACCCAGCTTGGCTTTCGGCATGGCGCGCCTGTGCCTGCAGCACATCAGCTTTGCGGGCGCCAGCATCGAACAATGGCAAGCTCAGGCTAGGTCCGAACGACCAGCCTTTTAGATTGGCAGTTTGTCCTGAAATTTGTACACCATATAAATTGATAGAGCCAAGTAGGGAAATTGACGGATAACGCCGCGCCTCGGCGGCATCGATCTCGGCCGCGCTTGCCATCAGATTTTGCATGGCGGCGCGCATATCCGGGCGCTTGAGTAAAACCTCGATGGGGAGACTGGCGACAATAAAATTGCCGGATTGCGGCAAGGTGGCGTAGCCCATCGCTAGTTTTGCGCGCAATTCTGGTTCGGCTATATCCACCAAGACCACCAGAGATTTCAACAAGATAGCGCATTCGCTTTGTTGCTGTTGCTCTTGCACGGTGCTGGCGGCCAGGATTGCATTTTGTTGCGCCAAGTCATTGGCAGAGATAAAACCGACTGTCAATTTTTCTTGATACATGCGTTGGCTGATTGTCTGCGAGGCTAATATTGCATAAGCGTCTTGCGCCTGCGCCTCACAACTGCGTAAGGCCAGATAGGTATTGGCCACCTCTGCGGCCAAGCTGATACGGGCATCATGCCATTCGTATTCGCGTGCGCTGAGGCGCGCCAACAGGCTGTCGTGGGTGGCGGCGTTGGCGCCGAACAGATCAAGTTCCCATCGGGCGTCCAGACCTGTGGTCAGTACTGTTTGGTCTAAGTTCTGAGGTAGCAGCGGATAGTGACCGCGAATATAGCTGGCATTGAGATCAATATTGGGCCATAAGCGGGCTCCGGCAGCACTGGCACTGGCGCGTGCCTGCGCGATGCGGGCGCTGGCCTGCGCCATAGTAGGGCTGTGTTCTTGTGCCAGATTCAATAGTGCGGATAGGCTAGGGTCGTTCCAACTAGCCCACCAGGTGTTCAACGTTGTAGCATTTTCAGCTACTGGCAGTGTGCTTTGCCATTCGGCAGGTGCTTTATCCAACATGCTGCGCTCCGGATTATCCGGCAAAGAGCGACAGCCAAGCAGCAGCCCGCTCAGACAAATAGCAGCGAAAGTGCGGGGGCGTATGCCATTAGACTTACGTAAAGCCATGGTTTTTTTATAGCTTGTTGTGCATTCATAACAATAGCCCTTATTCGGACTACGGTCATGCTTGCGGCGTAGTTTTGATGCAAGTTAGCTACATAAAATAGCGGCTTAGGACTACTTGCCGCTAAATTCTCAATCAGAAAGGAAATTCTCAACTAATCGGCAGCTAATCGATATTCTTTAGACAAACTCTACTAACTACCGATAGGTGTAACTAAGTATTACAAGGAATATCTGATGTTATGATTAACATATTGTCAAAGTGCCGCGTAAAAAATACCGCAGCCGCAACATAGTTACAGGAATATTCAAGTGCTTATTAAACGTCTACAGCCAGTCCCTACCCATTTAGATTATGCCGAGTCGCGCCTGAAACTGGTGGCCAATTCCGATCAGCGTCAACTATTTCTGGACAAAAAAAAGACCCAAAGTGCGATTGATGCCACCTATGTGACGGCCGATGATTTTAATGCCATTTTTGAAGACAGGCAGGATGTGGCAGTTTTGCATGACCTGCGTTTTTCTGTGAATGAAGGTCATCTGCATATTGATCATTTGTTCATTACAGATAATTTCCATATCTTTATTGTGGAATCGAGAACTGCCGAACGCAAACTCACACTCAGTATGGACAGGCACTTCACCAGTACCGATGAGCGCTCTGAGTCCTGCGCCATTCCATCCCCAATTCAGCAGCTGAAACGGAATAAAGTCGCCTTGAAGCGACTGTTCAGGTATCTGGACTTGCCTACCCGCTTTGGCCGTGAGCTACAGCCGGTGTTTCATAATTACGTGGTGCTCGATTCGCAGGCGGTGCTCTCGAATCGACTTGGCAAGGGGTATGAATATTTTCTTAGTCCTGAACAACTAATTACTTTGATTAATGCGCAAACTCAGAAAAAATCATTAATGCAATTTTTTGATAGGATGAGTAGTCATACTTTGCGTGAAGTCTCACGTCAGATTGCCAAAAAACATGCGCCCAAACAGATACGTTTTTCGAATAAATTCAGGCATATAGTGATCCCCAGCTTTGATCGTACTATGGCTTAATATTTTTCGCTGCTGCGCATAAAAAAAGGAGATTTTCATCTCCTTTTTTTACGTCCAGTTGTACGTCATGCTTCGCGATTACCCTGGTTCAGGTTTTTAAGTTCTTCAGTTGTTCTTCCACATCCGTTTTTACTTTTTTTCGTAATTCAGGTTTGATTGTCAGCGCTTTTTCATACGCAAGGATGGCCTTGGATTTGTCGCTACTCGCTTGCCAGCATTGTCCCACGCGATAGTAGGCATAAGCACTCGCCTCTATGCCTATGGATTTTTCTAAATAGGCGATTGCTTCTTTATGTTTGCCTTGTTCTTGCAAGGATTTTCCCATGCCGTAACTGCCTACGGCCTGATTTGGATAACGTAGTGTCAGGTCACGAAACACGCGTTCGCTATCGGCGAATTTTTTATCCTGTATATAGCTATGCCCTATGCTCACCAAGACATCTCTTTGCATATCCTGAAAAACATCTGATCCGGTCGTATTGGCTTTTAAGGCTAAGGCTTCTGCCTGTGAATTTTTCTCATCACTGAGATCGAAATTGGCTTGCATTAGCAGGCCTGCCGTGGGATTAAGTTTGCTGGTTTCGGCAATTAAAGTCTGGGCTTTGCCCTTGCCACCACCTACAAAGCTGGGCGCTTGCAAATAGAATTGCAGTAGCGATGCCCTGGCCTTGTAATTTTGCGGGTCTAGTTCTATCGCCTTGAGGAATGAGTCTCTTACCTTTCCGGCATAACTCATGGCCGACATGATGCCAGCGGTGATTGCCTTGGTACCCAGCACATTGCCTAAGGCTTGATGGCAATCCGAACTTTGCGGATGCGCGCTGATACAAATTTCCGCAATTTTGGCAGCTTCATCCAGGCGGCTTTCTTTGCCCTCAATAATAATCAACTGAGTTTTCGCTACCAGGGCATCAAGGTTGTGGGCATCCACAGCAAGTTTTGCCCCCACTGCTTGTTCTACTTCGGCATATTTTTTAGCCCTTAATTGTGCCGAATATTCGTGCGCAGAAGCGGCGTGGCCCAATGTTAGGGTCAACAGCGCGATGCTGAGCTTAGAAGGAAATGTCATGGTTCGCTTTCAAAATAGGCGTGTCTGGGTTTACTAGCCCTTAGTTTTTAAGGCCATAAAGCTAACAACGCGGCAGATGAAAAAAAGATGACATAAATTTATTAAAATATGTCATCTTTTTTTTAACGTGTCAGTGTGTCATTCTTCGTTTCAGACTTAGGCGGGAAGAAAAAATCTCTGGGAGCAGACAGGAAACGTCGCCATATCATTCTCGAAATGGTTCTTTCCTGATCCAGGCTGACGCGGCGTGAGCGTAGTGCTACCAGCATCGCGAGAGTAAAGCTGACACCCAAATTGACCATCCCGATCAAGAGTATGCCGCTCAGCGAGTTGACTACCAGCCTCCAGCTCATCTGATGATCCAGTCCGACCAGGGCGAAGGAGAAATTCGCACTGGAGAAAGTGATGTGGCGGATATCGATAGGCAGGCCGAAAAACACACCTAACTGGCCTATGGTACCTAGCATGATGCCAAAGAATAGGTTACCAGTTAATGCGCCTAAATTATTTCCTATGTAGGTGGTCATGGTGAGTAGGCGACGCTCACCTAGCAGACGTTTCAGCCAATTTAATTGGCGTAGTCGGGCCGGGATATTGGCGTAACTGGCGGTATTGTCGTAGTAGCCCGAAATCAAGCCGGACAAGAACAGGCAGACACCGGCGATCGCGGCATGCGGTAGTGCCAGACTTCTGAGCGGATCGATGTCTTGTAGTAGATGTGCCGCCTTATCGGGACTGACCAGATGTGTACCATAGATGCCATACCAGGCCCAGGCGATGGCATAAGCGGTCGGCATGGCGAGCGCGATATTGCCGATGATGGCAATAAATTGCGAGCGCAGTACGCGCACTATCAGTTCAATCAGTTCTTCCAGTTTCTGTCTGCCGTCATCGATAGACTTGGCTATCAGTGCCGCAGTCATGGCGGGCTGTTTGGTGGCGATCGTAAAATGTAATACGTGTACCAAAATAAAACCGGTGGAATAATTCAGGCTGTACAGCAGGGCGAAGCCAAATGGTGCCAGGGCTAATTTACCGAAGAGTAGTTTGATCATCGCCATGAAGCCGACGATGAAACCCGCGCCCATAGTGGAGTACAACATCGCCAGCCATTCAGCACGGTTGCCGGTGACATAGTGCTCACCGCTTTTACCGGCGCGTTCGGTCATTTGCAGAGAGAGTAACTCGGTATTACTCCGAATTAATTGGCGCAGACTATGCCGCTGGTTGTCGGCCAATACCAGCTCTTTAAGCAGGCCTACACTTATTTGCGCGGCTTCGCCTGAGTGTTGGGCGTCTAGCAGGGTGAGCAAATGACGCAGCCTGTCTATACTCTGGGTTAGGCGCAGCAGTAGCCGGGTCAGACTGATAGAGACCCCTTGCACGGCGGCGACGCGGCGTATCTTTTGCACGACCTCTTCGCATTGCAGCAGCAGTACTTCAATTTGGTCTGCATCGTCTGCTTGCACTGCGTTGTCCACCAATGACTCGCTGTAGCGAATCACATAATTATTCACCTCATCGTTCTGACGTAGGAAGGGCGACTCGAAGCGCTCTATGTCAGGATAGTTTCTGACTAATTCTGATTCTAGACCGATGGCGCTGATGCGATACGATAAGACCTGTACTGCGCTCAAGGTTTCCTGCGTCAAGCTAGAGTAGGCGGTGCCGGCGCGTTGCGGAAGAAAATCGAGCATCTTGATCAGATCTAGCCAGATTTTATCCTCGACCCCACGCACCCAAAGATAATCTTGATTGTGATCAAACAGCTGACCAAAGATGTCTTTGACGTAATCATCATTGATCAGCGGGGGTAAAAATTTATCCATGATGGTTTGCCATGCGGCGCCCCAGAAGCCCTTATTTTGCGTGATACCAGTATCGGTCAGCAGATGCAATAATTTGCGTGACACGCACACTTGCAGCAGATACATGCGTAACGCGGTTTTGTAGCTTGCTTGTTGCTCCAGCAGATAGCACAGGGCGCGAATGTTGTCGCTCGCTTGTGCTATATCATCGCTTTTTTTGGGCCTCAGGCTGGCCACTAATTCGCGTAATAAACTTATCTCGCGGTAGTGTGGGTCTTGCTGTGTCGCGAGGGTGATACGTTCCAGAATAGTGTCTATTGACAAGGGACTCTCCAATTGTTTGCCATTCATCGCTAGTTTGGATTTTATTCGATTTTTGCGCGCGGAGATTATTCACGGCGGCTGTGTGGTATCGGCGATGTGGCCTTAGTATCGATTGTTGTAGATGGGGATAATGTACTCATTTACAATGGTGTCAGGCGGAAAACCTATGCGTCTCGGTCTGGGATTTTTGGCATATTTTGGTTAACTGTCTGGTCGACCCGGCTCAATTATGCTGCACTGCGAGCCGATGTAGTCTACAGTAGCGTCTGTTCTCAAAAAAGAAAGTGTACAGTTGGATAATTTATTGCTTGTGATTGCCGCCTTGTTTTTGGTGGTTTTGAATGGTTTTTTTGTGGCGGCCGAGTTCGGTCTGGTGAAATTGCGTCAGACCCGGGTTCGCAGTATGGCGAAATCTGGTGGTATGCGCGCGCGCTTGCTGGCGACCGTGCATCAAAAACTGGATGCTTATTTATCCGCCTGCCAATTGGGGATTACGCTTGCATCGTTGGGATTAGGTTGGATAGGCGAACCGGCCTTTGCCCGATTGCTCGAACCATTATTGACCGCCTTGGGGGTCACCGCACCTAAATTAGTACATGGTATTTCCTTCTTTTTCGCTTTCTTCACCATTTCTTTTTTACACATCGTAGTCGGTGAGTTAGCCCCGAAATCAATGGCGATACGCCAGCCGGAAAAAATCTCTTTATGGACCGCACCAGCCCTGTATGTGTTTTATTGGGCCATGTATCCGGCTATCTGGGTACTTAATAACAGCGCCAATAAAATATTATCCTGGGCTGGCTTGGATGCCGCGCACGGTGGCGATGCGCATTATTCGCCAGAAGAGCTCAAGCTCATTTTGCGTGGCAGCCATGTGAGTAAAAATCTGACGCCGGACGAGTGGGGCATCATGGCACAGATGCTCGATTTTGGAGATCTGGAAATCTCCGATCTGATGCGTCCCATCAATGAAGTAGTGGCCATGCATAAGAATGCTACGCTACAAGAAAACATGGATACCGCGACCCGCAACCGTTTCAGCCGATATCCCTACTTTGATAGCGATGATGAAACTGTGTTGGGGATGTTGCATCTGAAGGATTTATTCTTCGCTCAGCAAGGCGGTAAGACGCTCAGTGATCTGAGTAAGCATCTACGCCATGTTGAATATGTGCCGCCGAATATGCCGGCATTAGAATTATTCCGGCGCTTCCGCAAGGGCGCACCGCATTTCGCCATGGTCGGCTATAAGGGCAGCAAACCGGTAGGATTTTTGACGCTGGATAATTTACTCAGCGCCTTAGTTGGACAGATTCGCGATGAGTTCCGCCAAAACGAAAATGACTGGACCACCTTAGACGATGGCACCCTGATCGGTAAGGGTAGTTTGCCGCTGTTTACCTTAGGTATCGCATTGGGCATCGATCTCGATAGCGAAGAGGTAGAGTCGATAGGCGGTCTGATTATGTTTAAGCTGGGCGATCTGCCGGTAGAAGGCCAAAAGATAGCGTTCCCGCAGTTTGATGCCGTGGTTAAAAAAATGAACGGCCCACGTATCCTGCTGGTACGTATCCATCCTAAGCATCTGGAATAACTGGTAGCTATTCAGTCCTTTACGGACCGAGCATATTTTGAATATGAAAATATTCCTTAACCGTCATGCCGGACTTGATCCGGCATCCAGTTTGACACCCCAGAAGGTGAATTCTGGATACCGGATCAAGTCCGGTATGACGATAGCGATTGTGTTTGGTGTCGTTTCATAGCGGACTGAACAGTTAAAATAACACCGAAAATTTTTAATGGCATGCCCGCTCACGCATATTCCATGCGGGTTTGCGGGCATGTCGGCCTGTAGCCCGCATGGGATATGCGCAGTGGCTTGGTGGTGTTTTTATTTGCTGTTGCTTGGTCTTGTTTTGACTTCTGTGGTTGATGTGCGATTGCTGGCCGGTGGTAGACCGGCGGCTACTTCCTTTTCTTGCTTCGCCAAGAAAAGGAAGCAAAAGAAGGCGACGCAAAGTCGCTGCCCTTCGGGTGCCCAATTGTGCAGGTCGTAAAATGGGAAATGAAGCAAACTCGCTACGCTCAGACAAGCTTCACTTCTGATCCATTTTCCGCCCCGCACAATTGGCAGCGCCACATGCGAATTCGATTCAAAAGCCACGTCAAAGGCCAATTCAAAAGCCAATTCAAAAGCCAAGTCAAAAGCCAAGTCAAAAGCCAAGTCAAAAGCACCGGATTGCCGTAGCTCGATGTGCGTTGGAATTGCGTTTTTAGAGGAATGGAAGTCGCACCACGGATGTGTTGACTTTCGCTTTCCGCATGTGGCGCTGCCGCTTGTGCATGGCAGAAAATGGATTAGAAATGAAGCTGTTTGAGCGCAGCGAGTTTGCTTCATTTCCCATTTTTTGACCTGCACAGGCGGGCACCCGAAGGGCAGCGACTTTGCGTCGCCTTCTTTTGCTTCCTTTTCTTGGCGAAGCAAGAAAAGGGAGTAGCCGCCGGTCTACCACCGGCCATCAATCGTACACCAACGACAGAAGTAAAAACACGACCAGGCAAAAGCAAATCAAAAACAGCATGCCGCCAGCACGCATATCCCATGCGGCCTACAGGCCTATGTGCTTGAAGACGCGCATGGAATATGCGCAGTGGCGCTGCCTGTTGAGATTGCTTACGGCGCAATACGCCTGCGGCAATTGACGCCCTACGCAAAGATTGCGACTTACCGAGCTAGAAAGTATTTCAATTTCATTAATTTAATTGATATGATCGAAAGAAAATAAGCTGACGGGTTTCAGTTTTTTTAGTGGTATTGAAAATCTAGCGAAACTCTCCAAAGCTAGTCTGCTAGCGGGTTTCGAGAGTTTTTTCTTAACGTTTTATGCGTCACCCGTCCGATTCGCCCGTCACGGTGACGCAAATATCAAGTTATGCTAAGGAAATTTATGGGCAAAAATATATTTTGGAAGGCATCAATATTAGTTTATCTCGTGAGCTTATTTCTGCCTGCATATAAATCACATGCCTGGCCTATAGATAAGGGGCCTCTCGGCATAGAAGTTTTAGCAGTAGGTTGGTTCGCAATAATTTTTGCTGAGCCACGTTGGTTCGCAAATATTGCGTATTTCTATGTCATCTTATGTAAAGCTTCAAGTACTAAAATAAGAGCGCCTTCTTTTACTCTGCTGTTTTTGCTATTTACTGCCTTGAGTATTACTATTCTTTATCGCTTTAGCCCAGCTTCGCGTGGTGTGGAAGATTTTAGGTTTTCTTATGGGGCTTATACTTGGTCTGTTAGTCTTCTATTAGCGAGTTATGAAGTGTATTTATGTCAAAAGGAAACTCCGGCACAACAAATTACTTAGGCATAACTATTTTCGCCGTTAGAAGGTTTTAGGTCGTTGTGTTACACGTAAAAGTAAAAAAACAGCATAACAAGTCGTTGCAGCTCGCACGCTACGCGTGCTGGACAGTTTTTAAGTCGCGGTTTTATGGTTTTTCTGCGCAAAAAATATTCCATAAAACCACAACTTGAAAACTGCCGCTGAACTCGGCGTTTGCCTAGCAAAGAAAAATCCCTGTAAACCAGCCACCACCTGCACCTACGCTTTCTTCATAAGCTAAAATTACTCGATGATAGAGATCAAACCCGCACACTTCCCGGACGACTTAGAACGCGTCATCAACATTTTTCGGGAATACGTCGCCAGCCCAAGCGTGAGTCTAGACTTTCAGGACTACGAGCCGGAGTTCGCTTCTCTTCCTGGCAAATATTCTGCCCCCGAAGGTCGCCTGCTGCTTGCTTGGAAAGATGGTGCCGTCGTCGGATGTGCCGCGCTACGCAAAGTTGATCTAAGCGTGTGCGAAATGAAGCGAGTCTACTTACGACCAGTAGCGCGAGGCGAAGGCCTGGGTCGACGGCTGATAGTAAGTATACTCGCGGAAGCACGAACAGCAGGTTACTCGCGCATTTGCCTTGACGTATTGCCCGAGTTTGTTGCCGCGCGAGCCATCTATGAGTCGCTGGGCTTCCTACCGTCAGCACCGATAACGTTTAATCCCGTGCCGGGCACAAAGTTCTTGGGCCTGGACTTGATCTCGGCGCAGCCCAGCAACGCGGCATAACGGCACTGGCAGGGCGCGGTATGGAATTTCAAAACAGCTAGCGCCAACGCGCAATTCCCATGCGGCTAACAGGGCATGCCTGGCTGCAGCCCGCACTGGATATGCGCGTCTGGCCGGCACTAATTGACACATTAATCCCCAAAACTAATCCCCAGATCGCGTGCGGTTTGTAGGGTGTCGCCATCTAAAGGTACGCCTTTCATACGGCCAGCGACTTCTTCCAGCGCTACGTAATTCACGTTCGGGAAGGCCAAGGCCACCATGATGCCGGAGTAACCCTGATCCAGGGCGCGCACTGCGGCAGCACCGAAGCGCAGTGCCGAGATGCGGTCGAAGGCAGTCGGGCTACCACCGCGCAGCAAATGCCCGAGTACCACGGCTCGGGCTTCCTTGCCGGTCAGGATTTGCAGCTCTTGCGCCACTCTTTCGCCTATGCCTCCTAAGCGCTCCACGCTACCGACGCCGGCAGTTTCCTGTAGTGCGTGAGCGCCATGCGCGGCGATGGCACCTTCGGCCACCATGACGATGGAATAATGACGGCCGGCCGCATCACGTTGCATGATTTTTGCGGCGACTTGTTTCAGGTCGTAAGCGATTTCCGGGATCAGGATGGCATGCGCATTACTGGCGATGCCCGCGTGAAGCGCAATCCAGCCTGCATAACGTCCCATCACTTCAACCACCATGATGCGTTGGTGGCTTTCGGCAGTACTGTGCAGACGATCGACGCATTCGGTGGCAAAGGCGACAGCGCTATCGAAGCCAAAGGTGGTAAAGGTTTTGTCGAGATCGTTATCGATGGTTTTGGGCACGCCGATCACCCGTAAGCCTTGTAGATGTAGGGCATGCGCGATGCTTAGGGTGCCATCGCCACCGACACAGATCAGGGCATCGATGCCTAGCGCTTTGAGGTGGCTGATAATCTCGCCACTTCTGTCCACTTCTTGCATGCTGCCGTCTGGCATACGCATCGCATAGCGCAGAGGATTGCCATGGTTGGTGGTGCCTAAGATGGTGCCGCCCAGATGGCTGATGCCGCGCACCATCTCGCTAGTGAGACGAAACACTCCATCGACGGGGTAGCGATCGCTTTGCAATATGCCGTTAAACCCTTCGCGTATGCCATAGCATTCCCAGCCGCGCTGCGCGGCCGCCACTACGACTGCCCGGATTACGGCGTTTAAACCTGGCGCATCACCGCCGCCGGTGCTGATCGCGATGCGTTGCGGGGTCGCGGTCATGGCGCTATTTCTTCATGCTGCAGGTCGATATGCCAAATGGCAGATAAGCCGGGCAAAAACGGAAAGTGCCTGTCAATACGGGGACCACGCCTATCCAACCCCAGGCACCGATAAAGCCACCTAAGGTGGCGCCTATCAAACCCAAGCCTACGACGATGCGTATGACGCGATCGGTACTACCTACGTTGAAGTTCATTTTGCTCTCCTCTTGCTGTAAAAAAACTGGTTTTAAAGTGTATTGAGTGGAATCTTTAGATAGCTGATCCCATTACTTTCGGCCGCAGGGAAAGCTCCGGCACGAATATTTACCTGCACCGCTGGCAGTATCAGCAACGGCACTGCCAGAGTCGCATCGCGCGTTAGTCGCAGCTGAATAAATGCGGCTTCGTCTATGCCTGCGTGGATATGGATATTCTCTGCTGTTTGTTCGGCCACCGTGCAATGCATCTGTGGCGATCGGCCTGGCGGCGGATAGTCATGACATAAGAACAGCCGGGTTGCTGCCGGTAAGGCGAGTATTTTTTGGATTGATCGATACAGTTGCTGCGCATCGCCGCCAGGAAAATCACAGCGTGCGGTACCGGTGTCGGGCATAAATAAAGTGTCGCCGATAAACACCGCATCGCCGACCTGATACGCCATATCAGCCGGTGTGTGGCCGGGCACGAACAAGGCTCTGGCCTGCAGGTCGCCGATCTGGAAAACTTCATCGTCCTGCAGCAAAACATCGAATTGCGATCCGTCCACTGCAAACTCCGGCTCCAGATTAAATAGCTGTTTGAAGGCGCTTTGCACCTGGCCGATGTGCGCGCCAATCGCGATTTTCCCACCGAATAGACGCTGCAGATATTTGGCAGATGACAGATGATCGGCATGTGCGTGGGTCTCAAGTATCCAGACTAAATGCAACTCTTGCTGGCGTAAAAACAGCGCAATCCGGTCGGCTGCCAGAGTGCTGGTACGTCCCGATTGAGCATCGAAATCGAGCACAGGATCGATTACCGCGGCATGCCCGCCCGGCCTGTCATAAAGCACGTGACTGACAGTATTGGTGTCGGGATCGAAGAAACTTTGTATCTGTGGCTGCATGAGCTACCCGTAAGAAATGCTGCTAGCAATTTAGACTGTAATAGATTGTAATAGGCAAATACAATATATCGACTTACATAATATCAAAGAGTAGAATGATCGCAAGAGAATTTTAAGTTTTAATAATGGAATATCCTACTCCTTTTGATATGGCGCAAATGCGTGCTTCGGCAAAAATCGCCGTCAGCTCTTTGCGTGCGCTGGCCAATGAAGACCGCTTGCTATTACTGTGCCAACTCAGTCTGGGTGAAAAATCGGTCAGCGAGCTCGAGCAACTTTTAGATATACGTCAACCCACTTTGTCACAGCAATTGGGGGTACTGCGCACTGAAGGTCTGGTCAATACCCGGCGTGATGGTAAACGCATTTATTACGCGGTGGCCGATACTCGTGTGCTCGAATTGTTGAGTGCCATGCATATCGCGTATTGCCCGCAAAACTGAAGATTTATCCAATAGACTGGAGTTCGCATGCTGCGGTTTCAAACACTACTTCGCCATTTGATCTGGGTAACAGCGTGATCTGGCTGGTGCCGCTGCTCATTGGTATCCCGGTCGGCCTGATCATGGGCTTGACTGGCGCTGGCGGTGGCATGCTAGCCTTATCTGCCTTGGTCTTGCTGCTCGATTGGAATATGGCACAAGCCACACCGCTGGCTTTGATGGCGGTTACCGCCGGCGCATTTATCGGCGCCATCGATGGCTTACGCAAGAAGCTAGTGCGCTATCGGGCTGCGTTGTTGATGGCCATGCTGGGGTCACCGTTTGCGGTGCTCGGGGTGCAAGTGGCACGGGTGGTATCGCAACAATGGCTGATGGGTAGTTTCGCACTAGTTTTGCTGTGGGTGGCGAGTCGCCTGCTGAAGGCGAATCGCACCGCGGAAACTTCGCAAGCCGAAGATGTCCGCAACGCACATGCGATGGCACGCCTGAATCCGCTTACCGGTCGCTTTGACTGGAGCCAGAAAACAGCGATTGTGATTGCGAGTATTGGTGGCGTGGCCGGATTTATGACCGGTTTGCTGGGAGTCGGGGGCGGCTTCGTGATCGTGCCGCTATTACGCCACTACAGCAATCTCAGCATGCATGGCGCGATTGCTACCTCGCTACTGACGATAGGCTTAGTCGGCAGCGTCGGCGTCTCCAGTGCCTTGCTGCATGGGGTAGATCTGCCACAAGCATTTAGTATTATTTTCATTGCCGCCACCATACTCGGCATGTTGCTGGGCCGTCGCCTGATCACGTATCTGCCTGCCAGGACGGTACAAATCCTATTCGCCATGTTGCTGCTCTTGGTCGCAGCCAGCATGATGCTTAAAGTTTTTCTAGCTTAAGTAAATAGAAATAATAATCTCAAGACATAGACCGTACGCGCATATTTCGCGCGGCTTATTGGCTGGGAACAATTTTGTAAAGACTGCATGCGTGATTAGCCTCATTTTTTTGCAAAACAGCAAAAATGAAACTTGTTATCGTAAAAATCTTGAACTATGCTGCATGTTATAAATTTGTAATTTCAATTAATTAATTATTTGAGAGTTTGGCGTGGCAGACTCAAACAATCTTGGCTTCCCTTGGGCCGGTTTGGCGGTGCTGGTCGCATTTGTGACTAGTACCCAGTTGGTACCGCATGCGTTTGAGCAACTCCGACCACCTGAGAAGGAACGTTCTCAGCCTAGCTTGAGTGCAGAACTGGAAGTCGATGCCAGACTGTGGGAAGACCCGTTTGCGGCAATGCGACGATACGAAGCCGAGCGCTGCGAGAAACTACGTAAGGCCAACAGCACTGCCGATTGTTCGCCAGATAAGGCGCAAATGCGCGGGCCAGAGTTGCTCCGGAAAAAGCTCGATAGGGATGGAGATAAGGATTGGAGTAACTCCATGGTGTTGCTGGCATTGGTGCCAGGTAACCCTTTCGTCGGTGCCGAAGAGGCGCGCCGACGCACCCGCTACGCCATTCTCGCTGGTTTGCAGGCACAGGGCTACGTACCAGACAATGCCGAGCGTATCGGTTTGTTGGAGTTCAAACTTGACGACCTGACCGCCTCCGATCAAGAGACCCCGGTCGCCGTTCCTCTCGCGTCAAAAAGCGATGAAAAAAAAGTGACTTTTTTGGATGAAAAAAAGCCTACTTTTGTCGTGCCTTTTGAGATGCTGTCAGTGCGGCACTTGCATCGCGAGAATGACAACGAACGCAAAAACAAAGAAGAGAAGCGCTTGTATCAGCAAGTCGCTTTGCTATGGGTGGATGAGTCAGCCTTGCCACCGTCCAAACTAACATCATTGGCACGCATGGTCGATGCGATGTTCGGGCCGTACAGAGTGGCAAATTCCTTGATAGATGACGCCAGGAAGTTAGCAGATGTCGAGAAAAAATCGGAGAGTATTCAAGAAAATACACCTTTGGATAGTGCAAACGAAAAAAACCCTTTCAAAGTGTGCATCAAGAATGACAATCAGGAAAATGATAAGGGGACGAGTGCCGTAATAAAAAAATTTAGTTTGAAAGATGATGTTTTCACTCGTGAAAATTTGCAGAGTACAAAGCAGGTGCCCAGACTAGTGGTGATAGGCCCGTCGTCTACCGATGCCTTGCGCAGAGCTTTGACCGAATTACGACTGGCCAGCGATAAGTTCTCTGTAGAAGGCAACAAAAAGCCGATGGAGTATTGTGAATTTCTCGATGTAGCCAACGGTGAACCACACAAAAATACTGAAGCAAACAAGATTGCAGAATTAAGAAAAATTGCAGATCGTTCCGCCGTAGACGGCTATCGCTTACTTGCCAAAGCAGAGTTAATCGACGCCAGCGCAACAGCTCCCAGCAAGATGCTGGATGAACTTAAGAAACAAGATCTTGAAGCATTTCTCAATGAAAAATTTGAGCATATGCTGGGCGGGAAGCCGCCTCCAAAAATAGATTTTCGCCGCACGATTACTACTGATGATGAGCTGATCAAGAACTTGGTGACTGAGCTGAAAATGCGTCTTCCCACCAAATCAGGTCGGCGTATCGTGGTCGTGGCTGAGCGCGATTCTCTGTATTCGCAGTCACTGGTCAGTGAGTTGGAATATCGTCTGCGCGATTCACGTCATCTTAAGTTCGAAGAAGTGTATTTTTTTCGCGGCTTAGATGGTGTAACGACGCGCGATGCCATGCGTGATGATCGCGATAAAAATACCGGCAAAGCCAACGCACCAGAGGTACAGCTTGAGTGGCCGGAGTCGCGCGATCAGCTGGACTATTTGCGCCGTCTGGCGATCTCGCTCAAGCAAAGTGAGGCTGCCGCTGAACTTGGTCCTATCGGAGCGATCGGGATTTTGGGAAACGATGTCCATGACAAGCTACTGGTGATGCAGGCCTTGCACGACACGTTTTCAGATAAGGTATTTTTTACCACGGATATGGATGCGCGCTATTTGCATCCGCAAACCCAAACCTTTACCCGCAATCTGATAGTGGCCAGCAGTCTTCCATTGGCCTTTTATCCGCCAGTCGGTGCTGACACGATAGATCTGCAAGCTGGCACACCACCGTTACGCGATGTCTATCAGAGCGCTAATTATTTAGCGGCACGTTACGCGGGCTGTCGCAGCAGCGCCTGCAAAGAGAGTGAGCAAGACGCAGCCGATACTGCTTTGAAACATCCATCAGTGTATGAAGTCGGTCGCAAGAATGCAGTACCACTGGCAGGCTATGCCTTAACCATGCTTCCTGAACAATCGCTGATGCCGCGCATGCTGGTGGCAAGCAGCATCGCCCTGTTGATGCTGCTTGGTTTGTTTGTCTGGCCATCGACGCCATCGATACGGCATGCGCGTCGCCTCTGTTTAAAATTGCCTATGCCGCCTGATACCTCAAGAATGACGATGCCAAGTGAAGTATTGATCGCCCTGCATGCCGCTTTGTGCGCCTTTGTGTTGTGTTCCTTAGTCGAGTTCGTCTACCCCAACCGGATCAGCTTTGTGCAAACGCTCATGCTGACTATGTTATCAGCCATCGCTGTACTATTAGTGATTTTGCCAAAACGGCGCAATTTGCCTGAGCCGCGCGATGTTCTCGAATCTAGTATTGGTCATCTCGGCGTCGGGATCCTGATACTAGTTTTGGCAGTGTGGGCCTGGCTAGCATGGCCCGGTTCACTACGGCCTATTTGTCTCAATTGCGAACCGGTAACCTGGTTGGAAGGGGTGAGTGCCTGGCCCTCACATTTGCTTCATTTACTGGCGCTAATGACGATACTTTGCTTGCTCGATATCGCCTGGTGCGACATGTTGCGCTTACAGTTTAAAGATTCGAAATGGATGGCGTTAGACCTGTCACTGACTAGACCGCTGAATCGTAGCAGCATGAAAAATCTGTGGCGTGATTGGTTCAGTCGGATCAGCATCTTCAGTTGGCGGCGAAAACTTGGCAGCAGTAATGATTTTCAAACCTTATGGTTAGCCTATATCGAGCGTGGTGAGAGCCTGCCTCGCGCAGCGCGCACGGTCTTTAGCTATCTATGTACCATTCTACTGGTCAGTTTGCTGTTTTTCGGTCTAAGCGAAGGACAGGTACCGGAGGTGCCGGTGCGCGGCACTGATCATCGTTATTTGGTGCGCGCGACCTTGTACGTCATCTTGCTGTTGTTGCCATTGCTAATCGTGGCGGTGGCTGACGCCACCTTGCTGGCGCTAAGGTTTATCAGTCATTTAAATTGCGGACGTTCTATCTATCCCATCCGCACCATTCAACATTTTGCGGATGCTCTAGGCGAGCAACACGCGCAATTGTGGCAGCGCCGTTTCGCGGCTGAACCTAGCGCACGCCATTTAGATGCATCAAAACAGCTATTGATTCCTCCAAAGGGTGACGATTCCGCCAGCGTCGAGCATAGCCTATTGGATGATTGGCTAGACGTACAAGTGGTGGCGCGCCGCACCGAATACGTCTCCCGTCTGGTGATAGGCCCGTTTGCCGTGCTTGCGCTGCTAGTGATCGCGCGCAGCCGCTTGTTCGACAACTGGTCGCTGACGCCGGCTATCGCTATCGCAATCAGTGTTTATCTGGTGTGGTTGGTGCTGCTGGCCTTGCTGCTTAAATTGGCGGCAGAAAAGGCCAAGCGCAGGGCATTGATCAGCATGAATGCCGACCTGCGCTGGCTGGAGGGCAGCGGCACCGAAATGGCGAAACTGGTTGATCCATTCAAACGCCTTATCGTGTCGGTAGAAACCAATCAGACCGGCGCCTTCGTCCCCTTGTTTGAGCAACCATTGTTACGCGCATTATTGGTGCCGCTAGGCGGCGCAGGCGGCGCGCACTTGTTTGATCTGCTACTGGGACACTAAGACATCAAACCGACAGTTATAGATAGCCGCTATCATCATTTGAAAATAGCATGTCCCGCTTGCGCATATCCCATGCGGGTTTGCGGGCAGGTAGGCTGGTAAGCCGTATGGAATATGCGCGCTGGCGGCATGCTTAAAAACTTAGCTGTAGAAACTTACAACTTGGCGTTCTGTTGCCGGAAATTGGACGGGTTGTCTTTGACATTGTGTTTGACGTTGAGTTTGATGGTCGGGGCGGATACCAGGGTTTCATTGACGATGAGCCAATTGCCATCGATTTTTTCCCAATACAAAATTTTCTCTGAGCCATCCTGGTAGCTAGCAGAACGATAGTCTTGATGAAAACTGATCGTCAGATGTTTAGCGTCTTGTAACTTGACCTCGATATTACTGAGTTCCAAAGTAATTTTTTCGGCCGACAATAAGCGCGCCTGACGCGCCGCTGTCCACTCACTACTACTGGTGTAATTTTTTGCATACATACCAAAATAAGTAGCGGGATCGCGGCTGATCCAGGCGCTACGCCACTTCGATAAGGCATACAGCGCGGCAGTTCTGGAAGCGGGTAATTCTGAGGCTGGTGCCGCCACTAATTCTGGTTTGCTGCCAGTGTTGCTAGGTGCATTGCTAGCTGCATCGCTAACCGAATTGCTAGCTGCGCGATTCGCTAAAGGAATACTGGCTACGGCTGGATTTGCCGGGGCCGCAACGGCAAGCGTAGGCACCGGAACGGCGGCGACTGGCTTAGGTTTCAACGGCAGGCTGACTGTGCTGGCGTTATCGGCAGCCAGGCGAGCCGATTCACTGTGTTTGTTGAGCGTCAGTTCTTTTCCAAACACCAGATCCAATTGCTGCGGATAGGTGTAGGCCGAACCCAGAGCATGGTCAAATATGGCACCGATTCCTGCCGTTACGACATTGCCATAGATGCCCGCGTTGACGCTGGAGACTACCCGTGCGGTAGCGTCGGTATAGCCATTCTTCTTGCACTCTATCAGCAGGTCGCGATACGACCTGTGTACCTTGACTAACTCCTGATTATCGAAAGTATTGGATCTGAAATCATTACTCAACTTGCAGCTTGCACCCTTGATTTTGCTGCCGCTTTCATCATAGGTCGTGATGCGTACGGCTTGCTCACTGTCGTGTATCAGCGAGGCGCAACCGGATAAGCTCAAGAGGACAGTGAGGATTAGGCTAGCTTGCAGGATTAATTTCATGATCTGATCTAAGCGTGACGTCAGCCTGGGGTTTTTCGGGCGGACATCGAAGGGTTTATTTGGAGATAAATTCTTAATAAATTGTAACGTGAATGCGCGAGGGTAGCCTCCGTCACATTAGAGTTTTACCACCAAATATTTCTAAGACTAGCGCTCTATACGCAGAGCCCATGCGCCTTTGCGGAGCTTGGCGTTAGCCCGTACGAAAATACATCAGCTTGCTGTACCGAAATAAACTGTAGTTTATTTGTCTAATGTTCTGTTACAAATATCTGTTTGGCGCTTAGTTCCCGCGTGAATATGGTTTGAGCAAATGTGCATGCTGGCGCGAGTTTTTATCCAGTGATTGCATAATTGCAATATCATGTCGCCTTGCGCGGATTACGCACTCAGCTTCTTGAACGATTTAATTTCACCTCTCTCTATGAAAACAAAACACTGGATACTCGTCGTGCTGGCGGCTTTGTCATTGCTAGGCGCGGCCTATGCAATTTGGTTGCCGAAGTCGGCTAAAGCACTGGCAAGTCCGGTGCTAAGCGTCGAGCCCGCTAGCGCCAACAGCGTAGCTGGCGTCCCCAAAGAATTTGATGAGTTGCTGCTCGCCTATCGCAAAATTATTGTGCTGTTTGCTGACGAAAAAAAGCTAAGTGCGAAAGAATTTGAGCAGGCCAATCGCGTTGGTCAGGCGCTATTTCATGAGAATCTAAATCGTCTTGCCAGCTTCGATCTGATCTTGCAAAAGTTGATGGCCGCCAAGCCTGCTGAGCGCGAACAAAGTTTCGATGCCATGCTCACTTACATAGAATCAAATCCTGATCTTTTCGATGCCGATCGTCTGGCCTTTCGCGAAATATTATTGCGCTTGCAAAAAGCCATCGCCACCGAACAGACCCTGCCGGCGATTAAGCTGCATAAGCGCGTCGGTGAAGATCTGGCGGCCTTGAGCGAGATAGAAAAAGAATACGACAAAGAGTTAAAAGAAGTCTTCTCACGTTTCGAAACGCGCGCCATCGATTTGAAGCGCGAACGCTGGGATGACTACATCGTTAAACTCAAAAAACTGTATAACCGCGAGCAGATACTGAAAGACTACGGCGTCATCCTGCCGTATCCGGAAAAAGCAGAAGCCGCCGAAAAAGACATTTTCGGCTATGACTTACCGCCTAAAACGATAGTGCTCACTTTTGACGATGGACCGCACGCCACCTACACCGAGGAAGTCGCTGCCATCCTTAAACAATACAATGTGCCCGCCATATTTTTTCAGGTAGGCAAAAATGTGGGTGCGGTCGACGCGCAAGGCAAACAGACCTTGAATAAAAATGCCCAGACCAGTAAAAATTTACTCGGCGCTGGCCACGTCTTAGCCAACCATAGTTTTAGTCACGCTCTGCTGTCTAAGCAAAGCGGCGATAATTTGCATGCAGAGATAGAGCAGACCGATCAATTGCTCAAGGCGATTTCGCCGCAACGCTCGGCGCTATTTCGCTTTCCTTACGGCGCCAAAAATGCCGAGGGCATGAAGATACTCTCTACGCTTGGCCTGCGTTCGGTGTTGTGGAATATTGATTCCCTCGATTGGGCCGATCCTGTACCTAGCTCTATCGTTACCCGTGTCATGGGCAGTTTGGAAAAAGAGAAACGCGGCATCGTCTTATTCCATGATATTCACGAACGTACCGTGAAAGCCTTGCCGGCGATACTGGATAAATTAATCGCTGACGGCTATAAGTTTGCCAGCTGGAACGGTAGCGAATTTAGCGTCAGCAAAAGCGCCAATGCCCAACCAGAAAAAAGTGTGGTCACTAGCGATTATCAAAACTCCTGGGCCATCGTGATCGGCATTAATGATTACGCAAAATGGCCGAAACTGCAGTACGCGGTACAAGACGCCAAGGCGATACGCGAGACCCTGATTAATCGCTTAGGTTTTTCTAATGAGAAGGTACTGACGCTGAGTAATGGCGAAGCGACACGGAATAATATTCTGGCCTTATTTCACGATAAGTTGGGTCATGGTCAATTGAAAAAAGATGATAGGGTTTTTGTCTTCTTTGCCGGCCACGGTGCCACGCGCAAATTAAGCTCTGGCCGCAACCTCGGTTACATCATTCCGGTCGATTCTGATCCGGAACAAGTTTCGGTCGATGCCATCCCTATGACCGATCTGCAAAATATTGCCGAAAATCTGGACGCCAAACACGTGCTGTTTGTGATGGACGCCTGCTACAGCGGTTTAGGCTTAACGCGCGGCGGCGGCAGTTCTAATTTTTTGCGTGAAAACGCCAAACGCATGGGACGCCAGATGTTGACCGCCGGTGGTGCCGATCAATTGGTGGCCGATGGCGGCCCCAATGGGCATTCGGTATTTACCTGGACTTTGCTACAGGCACTCAGCGGCAAGGCCGATTTAAATGGCGATGGCATGATTACCGCGACCGAACTGGCGGCGTATATCGCGCCGGCGGTCTCTAGTGTCTCGCAACAAACGCCAGCCTTCGGCAGTTTGCCGGGTTCGGAAGGGGGCGAATTTATTTTTGAGATGCGCAAAGAAGGCGAGGGCGAATTTCTCAATGCAGGGACTAATCAACTGTCGGCCGATGCGATCGCTTTAAATAGCAAACTTGATGATGCCAGTATTAAAGTCGGTAGTAGTGCGCCTATCGTGATTAAAAACTTAAGTGGTGGCGAGCAAAAAATCGCCGTGCCAAAATTGGTCGATGCTTCTTCCAGACAGCTGGCACAACGCGCCAATGATCTGGGTTTACTCAATTACCGCGAAAAACGCTATGCCGAGGCTGAAAGCGCTTTCACTGAGGCACTTAAACATAAACCCGATTTTGCTTTAGCTGCGAATAATTTAGGCTTTGTGTATCTGAAGCAGCAAAAATATCCGGAAGCGGCGCGCTGGTTTGAAAACACCGTACAAATCGATCCATCCCGCGCCATCGCCTATGTTAATTTGGGCGATGCACGGCTAGCCTTGAATGAGAATGATAAGGCGAAAAAAGCCTATCTCAGTTATCTGGAATTAGCCCCGAACGGTGCAAATGCCGCGTATGTGAAAGAGGCTGTGAAGAAATTGAATTAACCAAAAAAAACCTGCACCGAGAGTAAGCAGGTTTAAGAAAAAAAATCCGGCATCGCTGTGGCGCTGCCGGATTTTTTTCCGGGATTTTTACGCTATAAAAATCTTATATTTTGTAGACGCCACCTAAAGCCAGGTGCAAGTTTACCCTTTGTATCAAGCGTTCGTTTTGCATGCGTAGTAGGTTGATGCGGCTATTTACCACACCCAGTTCTTGCATCTGCAACTGATACATATCGCCCTTGCCGACTTTAATCTGCACGCGCTGCAATTCGACTAGCTTTTGCTGGTCGCCTAGTTGTGCTTCTAGCAGACGGTATCGATCCTCCAGTTTTTGATCGGCGTATAGACCCGCCTCGATTTCACTTAACGCCGTTAACATGCTCTTGGCGTAAGCGACCGTGGCTTCTTGTTGTTGCAAGGTTTTTACTTCGATTTGTGCATCCAGAGCACCACCGGTAAATAGCGGGGCCAAGAAACCGGCACTAATGCCGGTGACGGGATTGCTCAAATCTTGCTGAAAGGCGAGCACGTTTTTATCGAGTATCCCTAACCCAGCCTTCAGAGAAATCGAAGGAAGTTTGGCTTTTTTTGCGATTTCTACGTTGTAAAATGCGGCTCTAAAACGCCCCTCGGCGGCCCGCATATCCGGTCTGCGTTCGGCCAAATCGGATGGCAGACCGACCGGTATAGGACTAGGTGAAGCAGGTAGCGTTGCGTTGATAGCGATTTCTGCGCCGGGGTAGCGACCTATCAGTACTTCCAGTGCGCGTTTGCCAGAGCTGAGCGCTTGTTCGCTTTGTATGACTTGCTGTTGATAGACTTTCAGGCTGATCTGATTGTTCACCACGTCAAACTGGGTATTGCGTCCCACTTGCTGGCCCAGCAACATCAGCTTGAGTTGCTTTTGCGACAGTGCTGACATTTCTTGTGCCAGTCGCAGTTGACTGTTGGCTTCGGCGATTGCCAGCCATGCTTTCACCACGGCGGCCGCGATCGACTGTCTGGCATATAAAATGTCGAGCTCAGAGGCGAGCGATATTTCTGTGGCTGCGGTTTGGCTGTCGCGTACTTTACCCCAAATGTCGATTTCCCAATTGACGACTAAGGCCAAGCCATTCACCGCCATCGATGAGGTCGGTATCACCGATTCGCCGATTTGCGCGCCCAAGCCCAAGCTTGGTAGTAGTGCTGCGCCAGCCGCTTTGGCGGCCACTTGTGATTGCGCCACACGGCTAGCCGCCAGCCGCAGATCAGGGTTATTCGCCTGCGCTTCAAGAATCAACGCTTGCAACTCTGCGGGTAGCTCAAACCCCAGGGCTTCAGCATCGAATTGTCCTGCCGTTTTGGCGCTGACCCAGTGAGCTGGCAACTGTACTTGTTGCATCGCTTGCTGGCTCAACTCGGCCCGGTTAGGCGGGTTTTTGCTGGCGCAGCCCGAGATTGTCGCCAGTCCTGCAAAGCCTGCCAAAACCGGTAGCAGAGCAACTGCCATACGCCAATTGCGTCGTGTATGCATAAGGATCATGTCATCGTCCTTAATGCATTTTCAGCACAAGATAATTCAGTTTTGACTGTATCCGTATCATCACCATGCGCAATAAATGTAAAGGTGTCAAATACTCGGTGTACACAGCTCCACCCCCACGTGCGCCCATTGCAATAAATAATTTTTCTTCACCTTCGGCCTGATCGACGATCAGTTTTACCGCATATTTCTGTGCCAGCGGCGCCCGCATATGTTCAACCGGCGCGTTCGGAACGATACCGCCCTGGGCGATTTGGCCCTGGCCATTGGCCCATACGACAGAATCCACTTTAGCGTGCACGATGTCGCCGGGCAGGCTAAGGAAGGCGATCTCGGCCTTGTTACCTGGTTTGATATAACGTAATTCATTTTGTTCAAAGAACGCCAGTATCCTTTGTTCTTGCTCGACAAAACTCATGGCTGGGCGAAATGGCATAGAGGCTAAAAAATTCCCCGGGCGCACAGCGACATTGATGGCATAACCGTCGGCGGGCGCGCGCACTATGGTCGAGTCCAGATCATATTTAGCGGCCTCCAGTTGTGCTTTGATTTGCGCCACGTTGGCGATATCTGGTCCAACCACGCCTTCGATTTTGGTTTGGGTTTTGCTTACCGCGGTTTTGGCGCTGGCGACGGCGGCATCGGCTTTTTTGACCTCTGTCGTAAAGCTCTCGACATCGTATTGATTACCGGCACCGGCCTTGGCCAGTTCTTGCGATTCGGCCAGACGTTTTTTCATCAGATCGAGTTGCGCTTGCGCTGCGATGACATTGGTTTTTGTGCTATCGAGGTCTTGCCATAAAGTCTTGGCCGAGGCAGTGGCGTCGGCCAATTTAGCTTCGATTTCCTTGACCTTCAAACGATAGACTGTGTTGTCTATCTCTAGCAAAATATCGCCTTTTTTGATCAACTGATTGCCTTCAACTGCAACCTTGGTCACCGTGCCTGAAACACGCGGCACCACTTCTACCACGTAGTTAATCACACGCACATCGCTCGATATCGGTGTGATGACATTGATGGTAAAAATGATGGTCGCTGCTAAACCTATGGCACCGGCCACTGCCCCGACCTGGGTTTTGATATTCCAGGGAATAATTTTAAGCTTGATACAAAACAGCCAGACCAGGAAAGCGTAACCGCCGATAATAATCTCAAGCATTTTTATTTCCTTCAGTCTTGTTGGCTAGCGGGCTGGTCAGTGGCTGTTTTTCTAGTATCAAGGCGCGCTTTTTATTCAAACCGGCTAATTTTTCTTGCAGCAGTAATAGCTCGTCATCGAGCACCGCCAAATCCATGGGTTTGCTTCCATGCTCGCCATCAGGCTTGAGAAAATAATCATCGTGCTTGTCGGTGCCGTAAGCCAATTTATAGCCGACCGGCTTGGTGAAGGCCCACAGCCAGGCCAAAGGCCAGAGCAAACCTCCCACCATCAGCGACAACAAGCACAGTATATTGATCGCATGTTTTTGCGGATGTTGATGTTTCTCGGCAAATACTTCCGGCAACACGTGCAGCTTCCAAAACAGATACAGAGCGGCCACCGGCATCACCAGCAGCACGACCCAGGTCATGACGTCGGCGATTTTTTCTTCCATACCGGCCATTGCCCAGGCCGACGAGGGCAAGATCAGTCCGGCCAAGAGCGCCAGACTGAAGAGCTGGCGGCGATGCTGAGTAAGCGGGCTTTTGCTACGCTGATTTTTCATGGGTTCAATCTCAAAGTAAAAAACGGTCAATCTGCAAATTTGTCTAATTCGTCTCGAAAAACAACAAAGACTTCAGGGCTGATCAGCTGAAACACGGACTTATCTGGGCTAAATTTGTTTTTTATCAAAATGCCTGCAGTAAAAAGGGTATTCCAATGCGAAATTATTCGCAATGCATCTTACACAGGGAATGCAAATTAAACAATCTACACGCCAGACAGTGGCGCTTTCTGTGTCGCTAAATGGTCAGCTTTTTGCTTTTAAAAAACGGCATGCCCGCTCACGCATAGTCCATGCGGCTTAGCGAGGCGATGCCGCCAGCAGGCGCATGGAATATGCGCGCTGGGCTAGGTAGTGTTTTAGATTTTCGAGTGTGTGCCAGGCCGCGCCCTCCGCTTGCTACTGGCTGGTGTTTGGCCTGCGAGTGCATGTATTCATGCTTCTATTCACGCTTCTAAATCAGTGACCAAATAGTTTTTGGCGTTCTCGACGATTAATAAATATATCCGCAATCTTTCGGCAGATCACAGGCAAGCATGAATTATAAAATCGATACTTTACTTTCTGCTCCTAAATTTACGACGAGGCGGGATAAGTCGCCTCTGGTGATTATCAAGTGAGCTACATCGTCGCTACTATCGTTTGTGATTTGTGGCATTTGTCACGGTAGCGTTTTGAACGATTAGATTCGTTCTTTTTTTTGGCGGAAATTAATCCAATAAACGCCTTGTCTGTGCGCTAGCGCGCAGTCGCGACGACGTAATTTAAGTATCCTATATTTCCAATATAGCAATTCCTTCAGGTCACCTATGTCTAATTCAGAGCTCAAAATAAATAGTGCCGATGCCCAGTCTTTGACCCAGGTGCTTGATCAAAGTGAACGGATCAAAGATGTAATGATTGAGTGCGCCGATGATCTTTCTTCAGTCAATATTGCCTTGAAGCAGAAGTTGGCGAATGATGTCGGTGCTTTAAGTGTAGAAAATGCACTGCAAACCAGTCAATCGGTTGAGGAAAAGGTGCAGGATGCGGCCGCCCAGCTATCATCTGTCAATCAGGCTCTTGGAGACGAAGTCGTGGAACGTCAGATGTTAGAGCAACGATTGGAAACTGCGCAAACTCAAGCTGACGAGTCTAGACACGCGTCGCTGCATGATGCTCTCACCGGACTGCCGAACAGATTGTTATTCTATGACAGGTTAGAGCATGGGCTAGCGCAGGCAAACCGGCATGGTTGGACGTTAGCCGTTTTGTTTGTTGACCTGGATAATTTCAAAATTATCAATGACACCTTAGGACATGCCACTGGTGATTACGTGTTAAAGACCGTAGCTCAGCGACTAAAAGAGACGATACGCAACGATGACACTTTCTGCAGACACGGGGGAGATGAATTTCTCTACTTGTTGCTAGAGGTTGGGGACGAGGAACACATTGCAGCAATCACCGATAAAATTATGGCTGCAATAGAAGCACCTATTGCAGCGCAAGAATTGACATCTGCCAAAATTCCATCAATTAGCGCCAGTATCGGAATAGCTATTTTTCCAAAAAATGGCTTGACCGTTGAGGCGCTGATTAAAAGTGCAGATCAGGCAATGTATCAGGCCAAAGTAGCAAAAGCTAGTTACGCTTTCGCAACATAGACGCGCGTGTAGGATGGCGCTGTCTGATATAGGGAGTGTGCCTGGTTTGACCGATAGCGCGCCACTATTAAGCAATTTGTTTAGAACAACAGGCGAATCGAAACAGCCGGACGTGTTCGACACTTCAGTAGTAAACTTCTTCAGTGCCGATGCGGGTATAAAGTCCTACATGTGACATTCACACTGTAAACCGCGATCAGTGCTACCAATTGCTGCGTAAAAATTCATGCGCCAGCTCTCCGCTCACGCATATCCCATGCGCCTTAGCGAGGTGATGCCGCCAGCAGTCGCATAGAATATGCGCGCTGGGCCAGCTGCCATTTTAAATTTTTGAACGAGCGTTGGAGCGCGGGCTGATAGCTGCCGCCTGCGCTTCTAGCTGACGCGCGACGTTGCCGCAGACCAGATCGCACAGTGCATAGATAGTCGGATCAGCGATACGGTAATACACCGAGGTGCCACGCGCTTCTCTGGCCACCAGGCCATGTTTTGCCAGGGTGGAGAGGTGGCGTGAGACATTCGCTTGTGAGCAAGCGCAATGTTCGGCCAGTTCGCCTACATTTTGCTCGTGATCCCTTAGACTATTCAATATGCGCAAGCGCGTAGGCTCGGCCAACGCCGAGAAATATTGCGCTACTTGTATTAGCGCCTGGTCAGACAAACCTTCCATATGAGGGCAGGGCTCCGATGGTAAAAGCATGATGATACCTTGTCAGCTGAGATTCTGTCGCTAGTTGCGTATTTGCGCAAGCATTTAAATTACTATTTGCATGTGTGCGCAAATAAGTATATTATCCTTTCATATTCAAAGCAATGAATAAATATTTATCTGAATTAACGTCTCTGGAGAATTTGATCATGCTGACTAGCTCTGTTCACCGCACTGTGGCCATCACCGCTGCCTTCACTCCTGCGCTTTTGTTGGCTAGCGTTTTGGCCACACTAGTCGCTGCGGCGCGTGCAGATGCACCAGTTCCGGTAACTTCCGCTGCTTCGGCAAAATCATTGGCGGTGGCGACGGTGCGCTCCAGTAGTGCGGCGCAGTTATATAGCGCGGACGGGGTGGTCGAGGCGGTGCGTCAGAGCGTGATTGCAACCCAGGTGTCGGGGGCGATCGTAGCATTGCCGGTCAAGGTCGGTGATAGCGTCAAGGCTGGGCAATTACTGCTACGCATGGATGCACGTGCCGCCAATCAGGAAGCCAAAGCGAGTAGCGCACAAGTGGAGGCGGCACGCGCTTCCTTAATTTTGGCAGCCAAAGATTATGAACGTCAGAAGCTCTTATTCAATAAGCAGTACATCAGCGCAGCGCAGCTAGAGCGCGCTGAATCGCAATTTAAATCGGCCAGCGCTCAGGCCAATGCCCAGATTGCCCAAGCCGGCGCGGTGCAGACCCAATCAGGTTTTTATGTCTTGAACGCGCCTTACGCTGGGGTAGTGGCCGAGGTGCCGGTGATGCTGGGTGATATGGCGATGCCGGGGCGTCCTTTGATGACCGTGTATGACCCTGCCAGCTTGCGCGTGACGGCCACGGTGCCGCAGGCAAGAGTGGCAAACCTGGTCGCCGGGCAGGCGGTCAGGATAGAGTTTCCTGGTATGCCAGAAGCGCAGCGCTGGATCACTGCAGGCAAACTGACGGTCTTGCCGGTCGCTGATGCGGCTACCCATACGGTGCAGTTACGCCTGGATTTGCCTGCTGCGACAAGCGGCCTGACACCTGGCATGTTTGCCCGCGTTAATCTGGCATTCGACGACAGTAGCAAGGCCAATGCCGGAACTGAGATGGTGCGCCTGTATGTGCCAGCCAAAGCGGTATTTCGCCGTGCCGAATTGAGCGCCGTGTATGTGCTCAACGCGCAAGGTCAGCCTCTGCTCAGGCAAGTTAAGGCAGGCGCAGTGATTGGTATGGAACAGGAGATATTGAGCGGCGTGTCTAACGGCGAGCAAGTCGCGCTTGATCCGGCGGCGGCGGCCAAAGTGGGTATCGTCCCAGCTGCCAAAGACAGCTCAAAATAAGCGATGAAGAGTGACTACCAAGCGAGAGACTAGCAGATGACTACGAATAAAAATCAAGAGATGGCAGTTGCCAAACTGGGCATTTCGGGTCGCATCGCCGCTTTTTTCCAGAGCGCGCAGATCACGCCTTTGCTGGCGTTGGTGGCGTTCTTACTCGGCGTGTTTGCTGTGATGGTGACGCCGCGCGAGGAAGAGCCGCAGATCAACGTCACGATGGCCAATGTACTGATTCCTTTTCCGGGGGCATCCGTCAAAGACGTAGAGCAGATGGTGGCAATCCCGGCCGAGCAGGTCTTGAGCCAGATCGCCAATGTCGAGCATGTGATGTCGGTGTCGCGTCCGGGTTTGGCAATAGTGACGGTTCAGTTTGAAGTCGGGGTGCCGCAAACCGAAGCCTTGGTGCGTTTGTATAACACCGTGCATAGCAATCGCGACTGGTTGCCGGCCAATCTGGGTACGCTGGAGCCCTTGATCAAACCCAAGGGAATTGACGACGTGCCTATCGTTTCGCTGAGCTTGTGGAGCAAGAATACCGCCACCGGCGCTTACGATCTGGAACGGGTCGCGCATAGCATAGAGGCCGATCTGAAACGTGTCAAAGGCACGCGTGAAATCACCACCATCGGTGGCCCAGGCCGCGCCGTAAATATACAGCTTGATCCTGCACGTTTGGCCGCAACAGGCTTAACCGTGGTCGATTTGCAAGGCGCGCTGGCATCGGCCAATCTGGGTTTGCCATCGGGCGAGCTGACTGCCGGTAATCGTTCGGTAGCGGTAGATGCTGGCCCGTTTTTACGCGATGCGCAAGCGGTAGGCGAGTTGGTAGTCGGCGTCAAAGCGGGTAAGCCAGTGTTCTTGCAAGACGTCGCCAAAATCGAGGACGGTGCCTTGCCAGCCGCCCGTTATGTCTGGCACGGCACTAGCGGTACTAGTGGCACAAGTGGCAAGCAGGCGGCGGAATATCCTGCCGTCACTATTTCGGTCACTAAAAAGCCGGGACAAAATGCGGTTGATGTCGCCAATGCGGTGGTGGCACGTGCCGAGCTCTTGAAGAACACCGTGATACCGGCCGATGTAGAAATCAGCACCACCCGTAACTACGGGCAGACTGCCGACGATAAGGCGAAAAAGCTCATTACCAAATTGTTGTTCGCCACCGCCTCCGTGGTAGCGCTGGTGTTCCTCGCCTTGGGTAGGCGCGAGGCGGCGATCGTCGGTACTGCCGTGATTTTAACTTTAACGGTAACCTTGTTCGCCTCCTGGGCGTGGGGCTTTACACTTAATCGCGTGTCTTTATTTGCCCTGATTTTTTCTATCGGCATTTTGGTGGATGATGCGATTGTGGTAGTGGAAAACATCCATAGGCATCAGGCCCTGTTTCCCGGGAAAACGCTCAAAGAGATTATTCCCGGCGCAGTCGACGAAGTTGGCGGCCCTACCATACTCGCAACCCTGACCGTGATTGCGGCGCTATTGCCTATGGCATTTGTCAGCGGTTTGATGGGGCCGTATATGAGCCCGATTCCTATCAATGCCAGTATGGGCATGTTGCTGTCGTTGGCGATCGCTTTCATCGTTACCCCCTGGTTAGCCGGTATCTGGATGAAGGAAGGCCATCATGCCGAAGGCGGCATGGCCGCTAAACTTGCACCCTTGTTCGGTCGCGTGTTTCGCCCGTTTTTGGATGATAAATCGGGTAGCCGTAACCGTAAAAAACTCGGACTGGGCGTGGCCGCGCTGATCGCCTTGTCGGTCGCCTTGCCGGTGCTGGGTCTGGTGCAATTGAAGATGCTGCCGTTTGATAATAAGTCAGAATTTCAGGTGATCGTTGATATGCCTGCCGGCTCACCGCTGGAAAAAACTACGGCGGTGCTGCATGAGCTGGGGGCCTATCTGGCGACAGTGCCCGAAGTGAGTGACTATCAGGCCTATGCAGGCACTGCCGCACCGATTAATTTTAATGGTCTGGTGCGCCAATACTATTTGCGTGCTGGCGGCGAGGTCGGAGATATTCAGGTTAATCTGGTCGATAAGCATCATCGGTCCGAAAAAAGCCATGTGATCGCCAGCCGCGTGCGCCCGGCCTTGCAGCAGATCGCTAAGCGTTTTGGTGCGAATGTCAAAGTGGTAGAAGTCCCACCAGGACCACCGGTATTGGCTCCTATCGTCGCCGAAGTGTATGGTCCTAGCGACGCAGGCCGTCGCCAGGTCGCCAAGGCGGTGCGTGCGGTATTTGAAAAATCCACAGGCGTGGTCGATGCCGATGACAGCAGTATCGTCGATGCGCCGCGCAAGCTGTTGCTGGTCGATAAACGCAAAGCCTCGTTGCTGGGCGTGTCGCAGTCGGCCATTGTGGCCACGCTGCGCACCGGTTTGGCGGGCGATGCGGTGGCCTATCTGCATGACGAGAGTAAATATCCGGCCGCTGCCAATTTGCATCTGGCGGTGGCTGATCAGGGCAATCTCGATACCTTGCTGGCGCTGGGTGTGAAGAATGCGCAGGGCGGCATAGTGCCAATCCGCGAACTGGTCACCGTCAGCGACAGCTTGCGCGAGCAGCCGCTGTATCACAAGGACGGACTGGCAGTGAATTTTGTGGTGGCCGATATGGCCGGCGCCATCGACAGCCCGCTGTACGGCATGTTCGTGATGCGTTCCGAGATCGCCAAGATCGTTACGCCGGAAGGTGGCGCGCTACAGGAATTTTTCATCTCGGCACCGCTAGATCCGTATCGTGGCTACAGCATGAAGTGGGATGGCGAATGGCAGGTGACTTACGAAACTTTCCGTGACATGGGCGCAGCCTATGCGGTCGGTCTGGTGCTGATTTACTTGCTAGTGGTGGCGCAGTTTGGCTCGTATCTGACACCTTTGATCATCATGGCACCTATTCCGCTAACCATCATCGGTGTAATGCCCGGTCATGCTTTGCTCGGCGCCCAATATACCGCCACCAGCATGATAGGCATGATCGCCCTGGCCGGGATTATCGTGCGTAACTCTATTTTGCTGGTTGATTTTATCCACGTTCAGGTCGCCAGCGGCATGGCGTTCAAAGAGGCGGTGGTGAGTTCCGCGATTACTCGCGCCCAGCCGATTGCCTTGACTGGCTTGGCGGCGATGATGGGAGCTTTTTTCATCCTCGATGATCCGATTTTTAACGGTCTGGCGATTTCTTTGATCTTCGGAATATTTGTCTCTACCTTACTGACACTGGTGATTATTCCGGTTTTGTACTACATGGCGTATCACAAGAAATATGCAGCGCTGCAGCAAGCAAATGTTTAAGAAATAGGACTTACGCAAAGCCGCCCCAGCGTTGTTGTGCTCGCCTCGCCGTACTAAGGTACTGTCTTCGGCGACACGCCTAGCTGGACCAATTTTGCGTAAGTCCTGAAAAGCCCGACACCGGTTTCTAAGAGTATCAATTTTTATAAAATACACAAAAGGAGTTTCATCATGACTAGCTGGCAAATGGTAAGGATAGTCGCAGGTTTTTTCATCCTGTTAAGTCTGGCCTTGGGGATTCCAAGCAGCCCTATTTTCGTCAACCAGTGGTGGTTGGGTTTCACCGCTTTTGTCGGCATCAATTTGCTGCAAAGCGGCTTTACCAAATGGTGTCTGATGGAAAACATCATGCGCAAACTGGGTTTTACGGCCGGTACGTAGTCCAAAACCCTAGTTCGACGATTAATTTTCAGGAGAATGCCATGCATCTGGTTTGTCCAAAATGTAATGCAACCAATCGTATTCCGGAGGAGCGTCTGGCCGATGCGCCGGTCTGCGGAAAATGTGCTCATGCCTTGATGGCGGCCGAGCCAGTCGCCATCAGTGACCAGGCCTTGCCGAAGTTTTTGGCCAATACCGAAGCGCCGGTGTTAATAGATTTTTGGGCTGAATGGTGCGGCCCCTGCCGCATGATGGCACCGCAGTTTGACGCTGCGGCCAAGCAGGCTCCTGAGATCCGCTTCATCAAGGTCGATAGCGATGCGGCGCCAGGTGCGAGCCAGTTGTATGGCATACGCAGTATTCCTACGCTGCTGCTGTTTCATCGTGGTAAAGAGATAGGCCGGCAAAGCGGCGTGATGCCAGCGTCGCAATTGCTGGGATGGGCGCGTAGTCTGCTGGCGACACGCAAATAAGAAATCAAGTTAGAAGAGTTGGTACTGAAGAATAGCAATAAGATTAGTTATAAGAACAGCGAATATTTTTGATGATGCATCACTTGGAGGAGACACCATGGCACACATCGTAATTATGGGCGCAGGTACCGGCGGTATGCCGGCTGCGTATGAGCTGCGAGAAAAGCTCGATCAGTCACACAGCATTACCGTCATCAATGCGCTTGATTATTTTCAATTTGTGCCATCCAATCCCTGGGTTGCCGTTGGCTGGCGTGAGCGCGATGCCATTACGTTTCAGATCCGGCCCTATCTCGAAAAAAAGGGCATCAACTTCATCGCACAACCGGTGGCCAGTTTGCAGCCAGAGCAAAACTCGCTGACGCTGGCCGACGGCAATAGCATAGGCTATGACTATCTGATTATTACTACCGGGCCTAAACTGGCTTTTGACGAAGTGCCTGGTGCAGGACCGATCAATGGCTTTACTCATTCTATCTGTTCTATCGATCACGCTGAGAGCGCTTTTTCTGCCTACAAAAAATTTCTTGATGAGCCGGGGCCTGCCATCATCGGTGCTATGCCTAGTGCCTCCTGTTTCGGCCCTGCGTATGAGTTTGCCTTCATCTTCAATACCGATCTGAAACGTCGCAAACTGCGTAGCAAGGTGCCCATCACTTATGTGACCAGCGAGCCGTATATCGGTCATCTCGGTTTGGGCGGTGTCGGTGATTCCAAGTCTATGCTTGAGAGTGAGTTTCGCAATAATGACATCAAGTGGATTTGTAACGCCAAAACCACCAAGGTCGAAGACGGCAAAATGTTCATCAGCGAAATGGATGACATGGGCAATCTCAAAAAAGAACATGAATTGCCGTTCAAGTACAGCATGATGCTGCCGTCTTTCCGTGGTGTCGATCCGGTCGCTGCGGTCGATGGTTTATGCAATCCACGCGGGTTTGTGCTGATCGACGATCATCAGCGCAGCAAGAAATTTAAGAACATTTTTTCTGCCGGTGTTTGCGTCGCCATTCCTCCTGTGGAGGTGACACCAGTACCCACCGGTGCACCGAAAACCGGTTATATGATAGAGACCATGATCACAGCGATCGTGCATAACATCGCTGCCGAATTGGCCGGAAAACCAGCCACGGCCAAAGGTAGTTGGAACGCCATCTGCCTCGCTGATATGGGGGACACCGGTGCCGCCTTCGTTGCCTTGCCACAGATCCCGCCACGTAATGTGAACTGGTTTAAAAAAGGTAAATGGGTGCACCTGGCAAAGGTCGCTTTTGAAAAATATTTCATGCATAAAATGAAGGCGGGTACTTCCGAACCTATCTATGAAAAATACGTGCTGAAACTGCTGGGCATAGAGCGTCTGGATAAACACTGAGCGGCAGGCATCAAGACAATCTAATCATGAAAAAAGGACAGTAGGATGAATTTTTTAGGCAAAATAATGCAAGGTTTGAGCGGAGCGGCTTCTGAGGTTTTAGCGGAAGATGCTCTGTTGATCGATGTTCGCTCGCCGGGCGAATACGCATCTGGGTATATTGAGGGTGCCATTTCGCTGCCGTTAGATAGCATCGCCAACAGTATAAGCACTGTTGTGTCGGATAAGGCCGCCAACATCATCGTGTATTGCCGTTCCGGCGCACGCTCATCGTCGGCCAAAAACATCTTGGCCGCCCAGGGTTACCTCAACGTCAGTAACGGCGGCGGGGTTGGAACACTCGCCCTGAAATTGCAGAAGCCGATAAGACGCAGCTGAGTAGCGACCGTGTTGAAAAAAAAGCTAGCCTGTCATACGGCTAGCTTTTTTTTTGCCAGTCTAGGAGGTTTCAAGATCCACTCTTCATCTGCTGCGCGGAGAAAATTTCTTCGATTTGTAAGAATTGCCACTGAGCTGGTACGCATATCCCATGCGGCCTGCAGCCTGGCATGGCTGGAAACCCGCATGGAATATGCGCCTGCTGGCTATGCCTTAAAAAAATTCCTGATCAGATGTGGTTTCTCGCAGGACTAGCTCCGGTAAATTTGATTCAACGCATAGTCATTGATTTCTACACTGTTAATCTTATGACATGCACATGCTCATTGTGTGTTTTTACGAAATTTTTACAGTTTGTTTACAGCGTCTTTATTAGTCTTTACAAAATTTTTACAGGCTTTTGGCTATTCTTCTCAGTGTAAAAAACCAACGGGGGAAATCATGGATATGTTGACGGATGTTTTGTATGTAGGCGGGATAGCAGGGTTTTTCCTGCTGGTCTGGGCCTTGGCGCAAGCCTGTGACAAATTGGGAGCTAAATCATGAACACATTTTATGTGATAGGCGCCGTAGTTGCGGCTGGCCTGCTGGTGTATCTGGTAGTGGCATTGTTGAAAGCTGAGGAGCTGTGATGACTACGCAAGCAATTATTCTCTTAGTGGCATTTTTAGCGGTGCTGCTAGTTTTATCGTATCCGCTAGGCATATTGATTGCCAAAATAGCCGATGACAAGGCAGCTGTACCCGGTTTCGGCTGGCTGGCCTGGCTGGAAAAAGGACTTTATAAAGTGGCTGGCGTCAAAGCAGGTGCTGATGACGGCATGGGCTGGAAGGCCTATGCCGTAGCTTTACTGGTGTTTAATGCTTTGGGTGCGGTCGCCGTTTATCTGGTGCAACGTATCCAGGCATGGTTGCCGTTGAACCCGCAGGCAATGGCAAATGTCAGTAGCGATTCCTCATTTAATACCGCGGTCAGTTTTGTCAGTAACACCAACTGGCAGGGTTATGGTGGTGAGGCCACCATGAGCTACCTGACTCAGATGCTGGTCTTGGCTGGTCAGAACTTTTTCTCTGCGGCTACCGGTATTGCCGTGGTGTTTGCCTTGATACGCGGCTTTACGCGTCATTCATCCAAATCCATCGGTAACTTCTGGACCGATATCACACGCTCAACCTTGTATTTATTATTGCCTTTGTCGGTTATTTTCGCGACCTTCCTGATAGGTCAGGGCGTGATTCAGAATTTCTCGGCCTATAAAGATGTGCAATTGATGGATACCGTCGCCTATAGCGTGCCTAAACTCGGTGCCGATGCTCAGCCTTTAAAAGATGACAAAGGCGTGCCGGTGATGGAAAACCTGACGACCAAAACCCAGACGCTGGCGATGGGCCCGGTAGCATCGCAAGAAGCGATCAAGATGCTCGGTACCAATGGTGGCGGCTTCTTTAATGTTAACTCAGCACATCCTTATGAAAATCCGACCTCACTGTCGAATTTCTTCGAGATGATAGCGATCTTCCTGATCCCTGCTGCTCTGTGTTTCGCGTTTGGCCGCATGGTCGGCGATAAGCGTCAGGGTTGGGCAGTGCTGGCTACCATGACATTATTATTTGTCGTCATGACGGTGACTGTGATGTTTGCCGAACAGCAAACCCATCCGGCTCTGGCTACATTGAATGTTGATCAGGCCAGCAGCGCGTTGCAAGCGGGCGGCAATATGGAAGGCAAAGAAACTCGTTTCGGTATTAGCGCCTCATCCCTGTTCGTGGCAGTTACCACGGCAGCTTCTTGCGGCGCGGTTAACGCCATGCATGATTCGCTGATGCCACTCGGTGGTCTGGTGCCTATCGTCTTGATGCAATTCGGTGAAGTCGTGTTCGGCGGCGTCGGTTCCGGTCTGTACGGTATGCTGATTTTCGCGATTTTGGCCGTGTTTATTGCCGGTTTGATGATAGGTCGTACGCCAGAATATCTGGGCAAAAAAATCCAGTCATATGAAATGAAAATGACTTCGATTGCGATCTTGGTGACACCTATCCTGGTATTGGCCGGTACTGCGATTGCGGTGATGACGGATGCCGGTAGAGCCGGGATCTTGAATCCTGGAGCGCATGGTTTCTCTGAGGTTTTATACGCCTTTACTTCGGCTGCGAATAATAACGGTAGTGCGTTTGCCGGGGTCAGTGCCAACACGCCGTTTTACAACATCATGCTGGCCATTGCAATGTGGTTTGGTCGTTTTGCGATGATAGTTCCGGTGCTGGCGATTGCCGGTTCACTGGCAGCCAAGAAACGTCTGGAAGCTAATTCCGGCACCATGCCTACGCATGGACCTATGTTCATTGCGCTGCTGGCCGGTACTGTGGTCTTGATCAGTGTGCTGAACTATGTGCCAGCGCTGGCCTTGGGTCCGGTAGTTGAACATCTGCAACTCGTTGCACCACGCTAAGTTTAAGGAAAGAATATGAACACCAGTGTACAAAAAAGTGTCGCTAGCAAAGTTGAGGCGGCTAAGGCCAATGCTGAAACTGTTGCTAGCACCGGACAAAACGGTGGCAAACCTCGTCTGCCGCTGTTTGATGCCAGCCTGATCAAACCGGCGATTATCGACTCGTTCAGGAAACTGAACCCGCGTACGCAGTTACGCAGCCCGGTGATGTTTGTCGTGTATATCGGCAGCATTATCACCAGTATGTTGTTCGTGCAGTCTTTGCTGGGTAAGGGCGAGGAAAGTCCGGGCTTTATTCTGGCGATTTCAATCTGGCTGTGGTTCACGGTCCTATTCGCCAATTTTGCCGAAGCGCTGGCAGAAGGCCGCAGCAAGGCGCAAGCCGCTTCGCTGCGCTCCCTGAAGCAATCGGTAATCGCCAAAAAACTGGCTACCCCTAAACATGGCAGCAGCTGGTTGCCGGCTTACGTAGAAGAGTTGCGTAAAGGCGATGTGTTTCTGGTAGAGGCCAATGACGTCATCGCGATCGATGGTGAAGTCATCGAAGGTGTGGCGACCGTTGACGAGAGCGCCATCACCGGCGAATCGGCACCGGTGATCCGTGAATCGGGCGGCGATTTTTCTGCCGTCACCGGCGGCACCCGTGTGCTGTCCGACTGGTTGGTGGTGCGGGTTACCAGTAATCCTGGTGAAGCCTTTATCGATCGCATGATCGCCATGGTAGAAGGCGCTAAGCGCCAAAAGACGCCGAATGAAGTTGCGCTGACGATCTTGCTGGTCGCCTTGACCATCATCTTCCTGGCTGTGACGGTGACCTTGTTGCCATTCTCGCTGTTTAGCGTAGATGCCGCCAAGGCGCTAGGCATTGCCTCGCAACCGATTTCGATTACGGTGCTGATCGCCTTGCTGGTTTGTTTGATTCCGACCACCATCGGCGGCCTGTTATCGGCGATCGGTGTGGCAGGTATGAGCCGCATGATGCAAGCCAATGTGATCGCCACTTCTGGCCGCGCTGTAGAGGCTGCCGGTGACGTCGATGTCTTATTGTTAGACAAAACCGGTACGATTACTTTGGGTAATCGTCAGGCTTCCGAGTTCTTCCCGGCACCTGGCGTGACTCAGCCGCAACTGGCTGATACCGCACAGCTGGCGTCATTAGCTGATGAAACACCAGAAGGGCGCAGTATTGTGGTGCTGGCCAAGCAGCGCTTCAATTTGCGTGAGCGTGAGATGGCGACATTGAATGCCCATTTTGTCCAGTTCACCGCGCAAACCCGCATGAGTGGTGTCGATATTGGGGAGCGCATTGTTCGTAAAGGAGCAGCTGATGCCGTCAAGAAATATGTCGAAGCTATGGGACGTCCTTTCCCTGCTGAGGTTGCGAAAACGGTGGACGATATTTCTCGTCGTGGTAGCACTCCCCTGGTTGTGGTGGATGATGGCCGAGTAATGGGCACGATCGAGCTCAAAGATATCGTCAAAGGCGGTATTAAAGAGCGCTTTGCCGAACTGCGTCGCATGGGTATTAAGACCATCATGATCACCGGTGATAATAAATTGACGGCGGCAGCGATTGCGGCGGAAGCAGGGGTCGATGATTTCCTGGCAGAAGCGACACCGGAAGATAAGCTCAAACTGATACGTAGCTATCAATCTGAAGGCCGTCTGGTCGCGATGACCGGTGATGGTACTAACGATGCGCCAGCGCTAGCTCAGGCTGACGTAGCGGTCGCGATGAACTCGGGTACTCAGGCCGCCAAAGAGGCGGGCAATATGGTCGATCTGGATTCTAACCCAACCAAATTGCTGGAGATCGTAGAGATCGGTAAGCAGATGCTGATGACACGCGGTTCGCTGACGACCTTCTCTATCGCCAACGATATCGCCAAGTATTTTGCGATTATCCCGGCCGCTTTTGTTGCCACTTATCCGCAGCTCAAAGCCTTGGACATCATGCACCTGACCAGCCCTTCATCGGCGATCATGTCGGCGGTGATATTTAATGCCCTGATCATCGTGTTCCTGATCCCGCTTGCGCTTAAAGGCGTGAAATATCGTGCCATCGGTGCCTCGCTGTTATTGCGTCGTAATCTGCTGATCTACGGTGTTGGCGGTATCATCTTGCCGTTTATCGGCATCAAGCTGATCGACGTCATTTTGACTCTGTTGCATCTGGCTTAATGTCGAAAATTACGCAAAACATAATCTAGAAAATTGAGGAATGCAAAATGAGTTCAATTACTAAAACCCTACGCCCAGCTGTCGTGCTGTTTGCCGGCCTGACCCTGCTGGTCGGCGTGGTTTATCCAATTGCCATGACCGGCATAGGCAAAGTCGCTTTTGCCGATAAAGCAGAAGGCAGCTTGGTAGTACGAGATGGCAAAACTGTCGGTTCGTCCCTGATAGGACAAGCCTTCAGCTCGCCCCAGTATTTCTGGAGCAGACCGTCGGCTACTGGCCCTATGCCAAATAACGCGGTCAATTCCAGCGGTGCTAACTTTGGCGCGACTAATCCTGCGCAAGTCGATGCGGTTAAAGGTCGTATCGATGCGCTGAAAGCGGCTGATCCTACTAATACGGCAATGATCCCTGTGGATCTGGTGACTGCCTCTGGTAGTGGCCTCGATCCAGAGATCAGCCTGGCGGCTGCGTATTATCAGCTGCCACGGATCGCGCGTGAGCGCAAAATGGGCGTCGATCAGGTGCGTGCCATGATCGATCAGCTGGCTGAGCATCCTGTGATGGGCTTGTTTGGTGAGCCCCGTGTGAATGTGCTGGCTTTGAATCTGGCCTTGGATAAGAAATAAAAAATGTGCAGTAAGAAATGTGCAGTAAGAAATGTGTTGTAAGAAATGTGTTGTAAGAAATAAGTAGTAAGAAATAACACGTAGAATCGAGAAAGTTAAAACCGGGCAGCCCAACACGCACTGTTTATGCGGGTTTCCAGAGCATATGGCTGGAAACCCGCATGGAATATGCGCGTTGGCCGGGTCGGTTGTTTAAAATAAGTACAATACAGAAAACTATGGCCATCAACAACGATCAGCGTCCCGACCCCGATGTCTTGCTCGCCCACGTGCAGGCGCAAGAGCGGCGTGCTACGCGCGGCAAGCTACGCATCTATTTCGGCGCTTCGGCTGGCGTAGGAAAAACCTATGCGATGCTGACTGCGGCGCGTAAATTAATTGCAGATGGTCAGCCGGTCCTGGTCGGAGTGATAGAAACCCATGGTCGTGACGAAACTGCCGCCCTGGTCGATGGTCTGGAGGTTTTGCCGCCCAAGCACATACCCTATCGAGAAAAAACGATAACCGAATTTGATATCGATAGCGCGTTGCGGCTGAAACCGAAACTAATACTGATGGATGAACTGGCGCATTCAAACGCGCCCGGTTCGCGCCATCCAAAACGCTGGCAAGATGTAGAGGAATTGCTGGACGCCGGCATCGACGTCTACACCACGGTCAATGTGCAGCATCTGGAAAGCCTGAACGATGTGGTCGGCGGTATCACCGGCATACGCGTGGCAGAAACTCTGCCCGATACCGTATTTGATGAAGCCGATGAGGTGGTACTGGTCGATATTCCCGCCGATGAATTATTAGCACGCCTGAAATCTGGGCGGGTCTACAAAGTGCAGCAAGCCGAGCGCGCTGCTAAGAATTTTTTCCGTAAAGGTAATCTGATCGCGTTGCGCGAGCTGGCCTTACGGCGCACCGCCGACCGGGTGGAAGACGATGTCCAGGCTTATCGCATAGAAAAATCCATCAGTGCTGTTTGGAAGACCGATGCGGCACTGCTGGCCTGTGTCGGCGCACGTCCCGGAGCCGACCATTTGATACGCAGTGCAGCCAGATTGGCTGGCCAGATGAATGCGGTCTGGCATGCAATTTATGTAGAAACACCGGCGTTGCAAAAACTGCCGGCAGCGCAACGTGAGCGTATCTTGAAGAGCCTGAAACTGGCGCAGGATCTGGGGGCGAATACTGCCGTGTTGTTCAGTAACGACATCGCACAAGCGATCGTCGATTATGCCAGCGGCCAGAATTTTTCGCGCATTGTGATGGGGCGCGAGTCATTCAATTTGCCCTGGCGCGCCTCGCATATGCAACGCGTCGCTGCCCTGGCGCCGCATGTAGACCTGATAGAAATCGGGCGGGCAGCATCGCAGGATGACGAGGCAGGGCCGCGCATCAGCGTTAGCGAGCCCCTCAAGAGCAAAGACGTGCACGAAAAGCGCAGTACTTCACGCGCCCCCAAGCGTTATCTGCGCTATCTATTTGCCGCACTCGCCAGTGGCGCCACTGCACTGATCGCGACACCGTTGCTTGATATGATCAATCTGGTCAATATTGCGATGCTATTTTTGCTCACGGTGGTGCTGGTGGCGGTACGTTTTGGTCGTGGACCTTCGGTAGTGGCGACCGTGATCGGCGTGCTGGCCTTCGATTTCTTTTTTGTCCCGCCCAGATTTTCTTTCGCCGTCAGCGATTTGCAATATGTGATGACCTTTGCCGTGATGTTAGCCGTCGGTTTGATAACCGGCCATCTGACGGCAGGTTTGCGCTATCAGGCCAAGGTCGCTTCGCACCGCGAATCGCGCTCGCGCGCGCTGTATGAATTTGCCCGCGATCTGTCCGGCGTCTTGCAAGGTGAGCAGATTTCAGAAACTACGCAAGCCATCATACAGCGCGCCTTTCGCGCCAAGGCCACGCTGTTGTTGCCAGATGATGATGGCCGTTTGCAAGCGCCAGAACCGGCGGTAGCTGGCCTCGATATGGGAATCGCGCAATGGGCATTCGATCGGGTAGAAACAGCTGGCATAGGCACCGATACTCTGCCGGCCAGCAATTTCTTTTACCTGCCTTTAGTGGCACCGATGCGCACCCGCGGTTTGCTGGCGATACAGCCAGAGAACCGGCGCTGGATTTTGGTCCCCGAGCAAAGACAACAGCTCGATACCTTCGCCGCCTTGGCCGCGATTGCGCTGGAGCGCGTGCATTACATCGAGGTGGCGCAAGACGCCTTGATCCATATGGAATCGGAACGCCTGCGTAATTCCTTGTTAGCCGCGCTGTCGCATGATTTGCGTACGCCGCTCACCTCACTGGTGGGAATCTCTGAATCGCTGACTATGTCGACGCCAGCTTTAAGCAAAGCGCAGCAGCAAATGGCGCATGCTCTGCATGATGAGACCTTGCGTATGAGTGCTCTGGTGGCGAATTTACTCGATATGGCAAGGATACAAAGTGGCGAAGTGAAGCTCAATCTGCAATGGCAACCGTTGGAAGAAGTGGTTGGCAGTGCCTTGCGCATTAGCGCCATGCAACTCAAGGAGCATCTGGTAAAAACCAGACTGGCGCGTGATCTGCCTTTGCTACATTTTGATGCCATCTTGTTGGAAAGAGTCTTGTGCAATCTATTGGAAAATGCTGCCAAATATACGCCAGCAGGATCGCACATTACTCTCAGCGCAGAAATTAACGGCAGTTTTATCAATGTCATGGTGTATGACAATGGTCCTGGACTACCGGTCGGTAGAGAAGAACTTATTTTCGAAAAATTTACCCGTGGCGAACGTGAATCTGCCAAGCCGGGTGTGGGCCTGGGGCTGGCGATTTGCCGGGCGATTATAGAAGCACATAAAGGCACGATAACGGCCGGCGTGTCGCCCGATGGCGGTGCCTGCATCGTGTTTTCGCTGCCACTTGGCTCACCACCTGCCATGCCCGATATGGATTTAATGAACGCACTGGATCAGGACGATGATTTGTCCTTTGGTAGCAGCGCTATTGAGTCACGCAATGAGTCAAGCAATGAGTCAACAAATGGATCAACAAAATTATGACAAAATCATTAGTGCCGGGCGCTCCCGCAGTCACTGCGCCGACCGCTTTGCTGGTCGAGGATGAGCCGCAAATCCGTCGCTTTGTACGTAGCGCATTGGAGCAAGAAGGTTGGCAAATTTTTGAATCAGGCACGCTGCAACGTGGCTTGATTGATGCTGGAACGCGTCAGCCTGATCTGATCGTGCTCGATTTGGGCTTGCCCGATGGCGATGGCATAGACTTCATCAAGGATGTACGCAGATGGTCGGGCGTGCCGATCATCGTGCTGTCTGCCAGAGTCAGTGAGCAAGATAAGATCAAGGCGCTTGACGCCGGTGCCGATGATTATCTGAGTAAGCCATTTGGCGTCGGTGAACTGCAGGCCAGGGTCAGGGCGACTTTAAGACGCCAGCGTCAACCTGATATCAGCCTCGATGGCATCCTCGAATTTGGTGATGTTAAGGTCGATATGAAAGCGCGCATGGTGACCAAGGCGGGACGAATGGTACACCTGACACCGACCGAGTTTCGCTTGTTGATGGTGTTGGTAGCGAATGTCGGGAGGGTAGTGAGCAACCCGCAATTACTGCGTGAAGTATGGGGACCATCGCATTCCGAGAGCGGCCATTATTTGCGTATTTATATGGGACATTTGCGACAAAAGTTGGAAGATGATCCTACCCAGCCGCGTTATTTGCTGACGGAGACCGCGGTCGGCTACCGGCTCTTATTACCTAGTTAATTCATAAAAATTTAAAAAACCTGTGTGCCTAATGGCACGCAGGTAGGGCTTCTGTACGCCTAAATTTACGTGCCTGTTGTTAACTGGAGGGGGATTTTCAGCTAACAAGGGCATTCACAAGAACGACTTTGTCGTTATTTTAAAAGGGAAGTAGCATGAAAAAATTAATCTTGGCAGCAGCCGTCACCGCCGCATTTTCAGCCGGCTTTGCGTATGCAGAAGAAACCAAAGTGGAAGCTAAACCGGACCATGAAGTGAGCTTCAATGCGGCACTGACTTCCGATTACCGTTACCGCGGTATTTCACAAACGCGTCTGCAACCGGCAGTGCAAGGCGGTGCCGATTACACGCATAATCCTAGCGGCCTGTATGCGGGTGCCTGGTTGTCAAACATCAAGTGGACCAAAGATGCGGGCGGCAGCGGTGATGTAGAAGTCGATTTGTATGCCGGCAAACGCGGTGAAATCGCCAAGGACGTCAGCTATGACGTTGGTGTATTGACCTATGTCTACCCATCGAACGGCTTGGCGACCGATGCCAATACGACAGAAGTATATGGCCAGATCGGCTACGGCCCAGCCTATGCTAAGTACTCGTATGCAGTGACGAATCTGTTCGGTTTTGCCGACAGTAAAAACAGTGGCTATCTTGATCTGGGTGCGAATATCGAAGTTGCCGCTGGTCTGACTTTGAACCTGCACGCTGGTCGTCAGCAGGTAAAAAATACCGATGTGGCCAGCTACACTGACTGGAAAATCGGCGTCACCAAAGATTTCGGTATCGTGACCGGCGCTTTGGCCGTGATCGGCACCAATGCGAGTGAAGTGGCTTACGCATCACCAGCCAACGGAAAATTTTTGGGTAAAACAGCCGTGGTCGCTACGATCAGCAAAACCTTCTAATGGTCTTGGCGCTTTCATGGCGCTTTACCGGTAATCAAAAGCCTGCACGTATCTTGAATACGTGCAGGCTTTTTTTATCCAGGGCTGACGCAGATGTTTTTCCATCGCCGACCTTGTGCTGATTTTGGTGCAGTGATTAAGACTGGGTATTGAGGGCTGGCATAGCGCTGGCGACAAGGTGTAAACTTGCAGCTTGCTTGTACAGCCACATTTGGCCTCATTTTGGAGAAAAGCCATGCTTATCAATTGCGTCGTCTATCAAGAGGGGCAAAAACTTAGCGACATCCCGGTCGAGGATATCAGCGAGTACGTACAACGCCCCGAATGCTTTGTCTGGGTGGCGCTGAAAGAAGCGGAGCCGGCCGAGCTAGATCAGTTGCAACAAGAGTTTGGCCTGCATGAGCTGGCAGTGGAAGATGCTCGCAATGGGCATCAACGCCCGAAAATTGAAGAGTATGGCGACTCTTTGTTTGCGGTGATCCATTCCGTAGAAATACTGGACGGCGAAATACTGGTGGGCGAAGTAGATATTTTTGTCGGTCAAAATTATGTACTGTCCACGCGTAATCGCTGTCAGCAAGGTTTTTTGGGTGTGCGTGCGCGCTGCGAACGCGAGCCGCATCATCTGCGGCAAGGCCCGGCCTTTGTGCTGTATGCCTTGATGGATGCGGTGGTGGACCGCTATTTTCCGGTAGTCGATGCACTGGAGTCAGAACTGGAAGCGGTCGAGGAGCGCATTTTTACCAAGGGCTCGCAACGTGCCAACATTGAGCAGTTGTATCAGCTAAAACGTAAAGCACTGGTGCTCAAGCATGCGGTCGCGCCTTTGATGGAAGCGGTCGGTAAACTCGATGGCGGCCGGGTCCCGCCTATCGCTGTCAATACCAAAGAGTATTTTCGCGACGTGCAAGATCATCTATACCGTATCAACGCCTCTATCGATTCGATGCGCGACACCATAGGCACTGCGATCCAGGTGAATTTGTCGATGGTGAGTATCGATGAGAATGAAGTCAACAAGCGTCTGGCTGCCTGGGCGGCGATTTTTGGGGTGGCCACCGCCTTCGTCGGTGTTTGGGGCATGAATTTCACCAATATGCCAGAGCTGCAATGGAAATATGGTTATCCGCTGGCGCTCACGGTAGTCACCACGGTGTGCTGCTATCTGTATTATCGTTTTAAAAAATCCGGTTGGTTGTAGGTTTACTGCGCCCGCCAGGTTTGGAAGATGGTTCGATACAGATAGGCCAGCGTCGCTTGCTGGTCTGTTGCTAGCGCTTGTATGCGTAAATCTGTCACGCTTGCGGTAAGCGTGGCGATGATTGCCCGGCCGGCCGGGCTGGTGGCTTCATCAACGATGAGCAATACCGGCACCTTGGCGTTGGCGGATCGCGCTGCCTTCATCTGTTGTATCAGCAGGCTTTCGCTGTTTGCATGCCAGTCCGCCGTTTTTAACATAAAAACGGCAAAGCTACTGGCTGCTAAAGCGCACAGCGAGCTCGCTTGCGTTGCTTGCGGCAGGTCGACGACGATGTCGCGATGGACGCTCTGGATGTCCGCTAATTCTTGCTCAAGCTGGTCGGCGTTTAATTTAAATGAGCTGGCGCCGGCTTTCATTTCGGTCGCAAACCAGGCCTGGTTTTCCTTCTCTTGATTTTGACTAGCGTGCTCCGGCAAAATTTTTTGACTAAGCAGCAATACATCTCGACCTGCATTGGCGCGCCGGCGTGCCAGCGTGGTGGCGATAAAATGCGCTGTGCCGACATAATCTTGAGTAGCTATCGTTATGATCATTGAATATCCTATTTACTTAAGGAGAACAGTTCTGACGTATGAGTGCAGGCAAGTACTCAAGGAACATTAGTGGCATTTTTTATGCTGAAAAATAGTGATGACAGCCGATCAAAATTTTGTCTACCGCGATGGCCGTGAGTAGCAAACCCATCAGTTTTTGCGCGCCATTGGCTGCCATCACAAAGCCAAAATTTCCTTGTAACCGGTAACACAGACGGATCAGCAATACACAGGCAAACAGGGCGCAGCTAACTGCAGTTGCCAATGCCAGAGTATGGCCAGTTTGGCTGGCGCTCAACAGCAGCACATTCGCGAGTGCAATCGGGCCGGTGGTGTAGGCGAGTTTGGCGATAAATGCGTTCATTCCATGCTGAGTATCGTCACCGGGCGAGGGCGCATGTGCCGAAAATATCATGTGGACCGCGAGCAGGAATAGCAACAGGCCGGAACTTACTTGCACACTTGCCAGAGATACAGATAGGCGATCCATGAGTGTCTGGCCTAGCCATATGGTGACGAGTAAGATACATAAGAACCAGATGCAGGTCTTCGCAATGATTTTGTGATTGCTGCCTGCGGCGGTCTGGCTGATGCCCGAGCGCAGTTTATACAGACATTCAAGTGGATTAAATACAAATAGCAAGATCACAAATGCGGGAAAAAAATGACTGTCCATGATTTTCAGATGGGTGTGAGTTTTTATCGTGCTTGATGTTGATAGTCGTTATGTTGACGACTGCTAGGATGGCTCCTAAACACTTCGTCACATAGACCTTCCATCTCGCTGATAGCGAGTGGATCGCTAGGTTGCGCCTCGCAAATCGATAAGCCGCCCTGATACGCCTGTCGCAATGCGCTGCCAGAATGTATCGTGGTTGGGAACAGTCGGGCTGAGGGTATGCTGCTGACAAAGCTGTTTATTGCCGACATTCTTTCCGCCATTTGTTCCGACATCTGAGCGGGTTCATTGCCTATCATTACGACCAGGATACGAACCCGTGAATTGAATAGTTGTGCAACTGCGATGCGCGCCGCCAGCTTGCTGGCATGCAAATGGTCTAATCTATCGAGGTCGATGGCGATAATCACTACGTGCGCCGCGCTTAATGCCGAGCGGCTTCCCATGCAGTCGCGTGACTCGGTATCGATCACTATGTCATGGTAACGATAACTGAGGTTTTCCAGTTCAGGTTGCAAACCCTTGCCAGTAATGGTGCGCGCCGCTACTGGCGGATGCTGACCTTTGACCTGACGTTCGTAACTCCAGTTGACACAAGGATGCTGCGGATCGTTATCTAGCAATAGTACCTTGCGACCCGCCAGCGTGCGTATCGTTGCCAGATTTTCGGCCAGGATGGATTTTGTCGCGCCGCCAGATTCATTGGCGATAGTGATGATCATATGTTCGAAGCCCTCAGATTGTTTAAAAAAAATCCCATCACGTCAAACTGAGTGTACGAATTTCCTGTTCAAACGGGATCCGTAACGGCGCTGTTTTTTTTGCCGCTGGTAGCGCCATAATTTTTTCCATCGTATCGGTCAGTCTGATTCGGCCCGCTGTTGACATAGGTGTCATCGGTAACCGCAATTCTTCACGGATGTGTCCCTGCATTGCCAGCGCCGCTTTGACGGGGGCTGGATTCGGTTCGCAAAACAGGACTTGTATCAAAGGCAGTAAGTTCTCAAATAGTGCACGTGCCAAGGTGATCTCGCCGGCGCGCATCAATTCAAACAAGCGCACGAACAGATCTGGCCGTATATGGGCCGCGGCAGAAATTGCGCCGTGAGCACCAAGCCAGAAGCTCTGATATAGCATGGCATCATCGCCGCACATAATTTTCAAATCGGTGCAGTCTATCAATCCTGTCATTTGGGTCTGATTGCCGCCGCACTCTTTGACGGCGACGATATTGGCCAGTCTTTGCAGTGCAATGACACTACTCAAATCAATATTCACGCCAGTTCTGGCTGGAATGTTGTACAGGACGATAGCCTTGTCGGTGGCGTTGGCGATGGCTTCAAAATGCCGGCGTATGCCTTCCTGCGAGGGGCGGACATAAGAAGGTGCCGAGACTAAAAAACCAGACAGCCCGCTATCTCTGATGCCGGATACTTTTTCTGCCAGGACGCGCGTGTCGCTGCCGCTGATACCCATCAGCACCGGACAAGTACTGGGTAGCACTTCAAGAATGGCGGATAACATGTGACGCTGTTCACTGTCGCTGAGAGTGGCAGCCTCGCCGGTAGTGCCGCATACGACGATGCCGTGGACGCCAGCATTGAACAATTTCAAGCAAAGTTGCTGAGCCTGATCGTAGGCCGGTTGGCCGTTTTTAAATGGCGTGACGAGCGGAATCCAGATGCCTTCATAGATGGACATGATGTTTCTCGGTTTGGTTAGTTGAGAATAGGTGTTGCCGTGTTTTAAGCTGATACCAGGGGCGTGATTTTGCCGAACTCAGCTTGCGGTAAAGCGCGCATGATATTGCTGATCATGGTGTCGATCGAGGACTTACTGAGACACAGCCAGACTTTCATTTTGGTTGCGTGATCTACCGGTTTTACTCGCATATACAGCACCAGATCGCCGCAAGTTCCGAGTATGACGTGGCGTAGTTCGGTCACTGCGCTTGCATCGACCGTGATGCGCATGATGAAATCGTTAGGCAAAGTTCTGGGGGCGCTGCGATAACTCACAAAGGGCTGATTTGATGCCGACCCGGAGTGCTTGTTCAAATTATTCTCGAACAAGAATTTCTCTCGTTTGGACGAGAGCATTTCCTCTGAAAATTCATCTGGTAATAAATTGTAAGCCTGCGACGATGATCTGATAGTGTGCTGCTTCATGAGTAATCTCTGGCTGTTTGACACAGTTAAAGATTAGCAGCTGAGACGTAAAGATTCTCTAAAAATAACTAAGGGAAAGTGTAAACGAGGCGTAAATATGTGGGTTTTTTCTACAACTTAGGTGTTTTTTACCTTGGTTTCTCCGCGTTTTTTTTCTTCGATATTGGAGTGTGATGGCGGTTTTTTTTTATGATTAATTTTGCTGGCGAATCTCTCGCTGTCAAATGTAAGGCGAAAAGACAAAGCGAGCTTGTTAAATTCAGTCAGAAAAAATTATGGGCGTAAAAAAATTGTTGAGTGTCACGTCTTTACGCCCGTCTGACTAGCGCTCAGAGGCCGGCATTAATTGCAGTTATCGCCCAGTACCGCAATCTGTAAACCGTCCAGATTGACGCCCTTGATACTGGCCTTACCGGTCAGTGCCTGCAGGTTTTTTTCGCTGGCATCCATAGGGTAAACAGCCTGTGTCAGTGCGGCTAAATTGCTGTCGTTGACGGCCACGCCATGGCGCAGTAAGAAACCGCGGTATTCGGCACGCTGTTTGTCGCTGACGCCATCGTCCAGACCTTTGCTCAGATCGCTCAAAAATTGCTCAAATAAGATGTCGTCGATCATTTCTTGCATGCCTGGCAGTATCGTCAAGCCGTAGGCGTAAGCGTCCAGAGTTTTGCGCTTGAAGCCACCGCAAACATGTTGTTTCAAGGGCAGCCAGCCAGCGCCTTCTTGAGGCACGGATGAGAGTAATACAGTCAGGGGTAATTTCAGTTCAGGCATAATTTCTTTCTTATAGGAGGGGCAGGTGTAGTGCGCTGTGATAGCGCGTATCCACAGTGTATTGCACAGTGTATTGTTCAGCTTAAGGCTGAACTTTATAGTGCGCATGATCGCACAGCTAGCAGGGATACGGGTATCGCCGCTCTTATTTTTGTTGCTGCTCAGCTTGAGCTGCCAGCTCAGGCAAATTATTGCTGATTTATGCTGACCTCGGCACGAAAAGCCAAACTGAGCTGATCGACCAGTTCGGCCCAGTCAGAATCCTGCAATAAGGCTTCGCGCAAAAAAGCAGCCTGTGCAGCGCTCCAGAAATGGGCATCCTGTAGTTTGACGTGTTCCTCCAACGGAGTGTGGCTATTGATAAATTGACAGATACTTTCGGCGTCTTCGGCTAAACCTAATTGCGCAAAAAGTTGGTGAAAACGATGATGGGTCTGGTTCATGATAGTCCTTAGAGTAGGTTAAAAGACAAAATCTGTTTGCTAAGGATACAGGTTTTGTGCAGATCAGGCGTGTCATGGAAAAAAAGCTTAGACAATCGGTTTGTCTTTTGGTTTTTGCATAAGGCTGATGGGCGTATCGGTGTCGCTTTGCCGAAGTGCAAATGCGTTTTTCTCGAGCACGCGACTTAGGCATGGTGCTGACTGAAATCGCTACAGTGCGTTGCGATTTTGCGGGAGTGCTCGCTTGCGGGGAAGGCGCTAACGATGGGTCATCTTGTGGCGATCGTTAATGACATGCGCAAATGAACTGGAACGGAGGCTTGTGTGCGGCGTATTAACCGGTTCGGAAAAGCAATCTCGCCGAACCAGTTAATTTTCCAATTTTTTTTACTATCCTATGCCATGTGCTTGCTGATCCGCATGGTATGAGGAACGCACCATTGCGCCGACTGCCGCATGCGCGAAACCCATTTTGTAGGCTTCGGCTTCAAACATCTTGAAGACATCCGGATGGACATAACGGCGTACCGGTAAATGATGGCCGCTCGGTGCCAGATATTGGCCTATGGTCAGCATGTCGACATTGTGGGCGCGCAGGTCACGCATGACTTGCAGGATTTCTTCGTCGGTTTCGCCGAGACCGACCATGATGCCCGATTTGGTCGGGGTGTTCGGGTGCATTTCTTTAAAGCGTTTGAGCAGATTTAAAGAGTATTCATAATCCGATCCAGGGCGTGCTTCTTTGTACAGGCGCGGTGCAGTTTCCAGATTATGGTTCATCACATCCGGTGGTGCCAGGTTTAGAATTTCCAGTGCTCTGTCCATGCGGCCACGGAAATCCGGGGTCAGGATTTCTATGCGTGTCGTTGGCGAGAGTTCACGGATCTTGCTAATGCATTCGGCAAAGTGAGCAGCACCGCCATCACGTAAATCGTCGCGATCGACCGAGGTGATCACGACGTAACTGAGGCGCAAGTCGGCGATCGTTTTCGCCAAGTTGAGCGGCTCATTGACGTCGAGTGGATCAGGGCGGCCATGGCCGACATCGCAGAACGGGCAGCGGCGGGTGCACTTGTCACCCATGATCATGAAGGTGGCAGTACCTTTACCGAAGCATTCGCCGATATTCGGGCAGGAGGCTTCTTCGCATACTGTGACCAGTTTGTTGGCGCGCAGAATATCCTTGATTTCGTAGAAGCGCGTGGTTGGCGAGCCGGCCTTGACGCGTATCCAGTCAGGTTTAGGTAGACGCTCTGCCGGAATGATCTTGATAGGAATACGTGAAGTCTTGCTGGCGCCTTTTTGCTTCTCGGTGGCGTCGTAAGTGGTCGCTTCAGTGACGGGTAGTGCGCTAGGATCGAGCGGAGTATTTGCGGTGGTCATGGTTTTCGAACAGTTATGCTGCTGTCAATAAATGTTGTAGTCGGTGAGCAAGCGCCAATTGCGCTTCCGGGAGTGCGACTGAGACGCCCAAAGTTTTCATGTCTACGGTGGCAAGGCCGGCATAGCCACAAGGGTTGATCCAAGAGAACGGCTGTAAGTCCATACACACATTCAGGGATACCCCGTGGTAAGTACAGCCATTGCCGCGAATTTTCAAGCCTAATGCGGCAATCTTGGCACCGCGCCAGTCTTGCTGTGTTGCGGTATCGGATAGATAGATGCCGGGCGCGCCTGCTTTTCTTACTCCGGGCAGATTATACGCCTCTAGGGTTTCTATCAGCGCCTGCTCTATGCGTTGCACGAATTCGCGTGCGAACAGTTTGCCTTTGCTATGGCTGCGGCGTAAATCGATCAGCAGATAAATCACCACTTGGCCGGGGCCATGGTAGGTCACTTCGCCGCCTCTATCTGTTTGGATCAGAGGGATATCGTGCGCTGCCAGCACATGCGAGCGGTCGGCGCCCAGCCCTAGGGTAAACACCGGCGGATGTTCTACTAGCCAGAGTTCATCGGGCGTGTCTTGATCGCGCGCATCGGTGAAGGCACGCATCGCATCAAAAGTGTGCTGATAGTCTTCGCGCCCGCGCTGTACGATCAGCGGCAGGCTAGGCGAAGCAAGGGACGGAGCAGACACTGACAATTGCTTAGACCTTGACGACGGTAAGTCGCTGTATCAGGAACTGACCGTCTATGACTTTGCGAAAAGGTACGCCAGCCGCTTCAAAGCCTGGGCCGCCATGTTCGGCCCACAGCGCTGCTTGCGTATCAAAGGTGGCAATATCCATGCCCAGCATGGGGGCGGACAGTACAAATTTGGCACCGAGTTTTTGTTTGCTGACGATTTCTTCCAAGCTTGCCATAGTGTCCCTAGTCTTTACGAATTGTACGAGTTGTAGCAATTGCCGAGGGCGCTATGATACCGCTTTGTTGACCAAATTTTCTACGCTTGGGCTTAATGCTAGGCCATTGTTTCCTCAGAAAGCGCGATATCGTCTGTGGTAAACGCGCTATTTTGCGGTTTTTGCAGATGCAAGCTACTGCCGGCGCGCTCTGCTTCGATCACGATCAGGCGCGCAGCGGGCAAAACCAGGCTAGCGCCAGCCTGTAGCCAATGATCTCTGGCGTCGCCTTCTATGGTCAGCCAGACCCTGCCTCCTGCTATCTGCAGATTTTGTGCATGCTTAAGTTGAAAGGAAATGAGCGCGCCAGGCGCCAGTTGATGGACATCCTTTGTGAATTCTATTAACATTTTATTGCTCCTTGCTGTGCGCATAAGATGGGTGGTTTGCCTACTTGATGAATTCATTCTAGAGCAAGGCACGGTGCTTGCAAAACGAGTAATATTCTTCAGTCTTGCTAATATTTATCACATCACTATTCTTTAAAAAGGGGCTGCTTCTATGTCTGACTTTCGCCGTTTGCCGAATCTGGCAGCCTTGCGCGCTTTTGAGGCTGCCGCCAGACATCAGAATTTTTCGCGCGCCGCTGAAGAAATCCATCTGACGCATGGCGCTATCAGTCATCAGGTAAGGGCGCTGGAGCAAGAGCTAGGGGTAGAGTTATTTACCCGCAATGGCAAAAAAATCGCGGTCACTGCGGACGGCTTGCGCTTTGCCGAAGTAATCCGTACGTCCTTAAGCCAGATCGCGCAGGCCACCGCCGTCTTGCAAGACGTGCGGCGTCCAAAGCGCCTGACGATCACGACCTTGCCGTCCTTTGCGGCGCGCTGGCTGGCACCGCGTCTGGAACGCTTTATTGAAATCTACCCGGATCTGGAAGTAAGTTTGCATTCGAGCAACCATAAGGTCGATTTTGCCAAGGAAGGCGTGGATATCGCGATACGTTTCGGTGTCGGCGCGAAACAAGCGGGTTTGTGCAGTGAGCATCTGATGGATGATGTGTATTATCCGGTGCTTAGCCCACACTTTAACGGTGGGGATTTGCCAAAAAATCCGCAAGAGCTGCTGCCCTCGCAATTACTGCGTTGCCATGATGAGCCCTGGCTGGGCTGGTTTCGTTTGGCGGGCTTGGATCTTCCCGAGCCTAGCGGCGGTCTGCTCTATCAGGATTCGTCGATGTTAGCGCGGGCCGCTCACAATGGACGCGGTATCGCGCTGGGACGCCATAGCATAGTGCAAAGCGAGGTGGCGAGCGGCCAATTGCTGCGTCTGTTTGAGATCGCCTTGCCCTGTCCATCTTCGTATTATTTAGTGTATCCGGAGCGGGGTCTGGAGCTGCCGCAAGTGCGCGCATTTCGCGCATGGCTATTGCAGGAAATCGCCGGTACGCAAGTTCAATGAAGCTGGATTTTTATATACTCCCCCTTAATTATAAAAAAATAAGCGGTTTGCGCATATATTCATTGCGTATCAAAAATGTACTGGGTGGGAGTATATGTCGCTAGCCAAAATATGGCGGCGTGAGTGCTGCCAGGAAATAGCGCGGATCTGGCATCAAATAAGGCGGGGCATTGCAATTGGGGTGCCGCTGCCGTGCTTGTCAGTGGCACCCATTGCCGTATTTATAGCACCATTTTCACCATAGGATGGGACGACAGCGCACGGTAAAGATTATCGAGTTGCTCGCGATTTACTGCCAGTATTGTCACGGTCAGCGACAGATAGTTGCCTTTGCTGGAAGGCCGCATCTCCATCTTGCCAGCGTGAAAAGTAGGGTCGTGCAGGGTCACCACTTCGACGATAGTCTGGGCAAATGATTCTTGCATGATCCCCATGATCTTGATGGGAAAATCGCTGGGGTATTCGATCAGACTCTGATCGTGGGGGATTTCTGGCATGTTCATAGCGTTCTCGGTATTTGCATTTATCAATAGTTTTTAGATACTTGCCGCCTTGGCGTCCTGGTAAGCGGCATACAGTTGATGGTAGATGGGGCCGGGAACGCCTTTTCCTATAGTCTGCTCGTCAATTTGTACCACGGCAAGCACTTCCTTGGTGGCGGACGAGAGCAATACTTCGTCGGCCTCAAATACTTCGGTGCGGCTGATGCGGTGGCTCTTGAACCGGATTCCGTGCGCCGCGCATAGCTCTTCTATCAGCCCGTAGCGTATGCCTTCGAGGATTAAATTGTCTTTCGGCGGGCCCATCAGGACGCCATCTTTGACTATCCAGACATTCGAGGCCGAGGCCTCGGTCAGAAAGCCATCGCGAAATTGTATGCTTTCTATGGCATCGTTTTCGGCCGCATTCTGTGCTGCCAATACATTGCCCAGCAAAGAAATCGACTTGATGTCGCAATGCAACCAGCGCTGATCTACCATGGACACGCATTTCACGCCGGTGTTGCGCACCGCATCGCTAATCACGGGGATAGGGCTCGTCATGATGAAGACGGTAGGTACCATCTCGGCCGGAAACGCATGCGAGCGTTTGGCCACACCGCGTGTCAGTTGCAGATATACCATCTGATCGTCGGCTGTATGCGCATCCATTACTTGTTGAATCAGTGCTAGCCATTCTTCTTTCGTATGCGGATTGGGAATGCCGATGGCGGCCATGCTGCGAAACAGGCGTGCCAGATGCTGCTCAGCGCGGAACATCTTACGGCCATACACCGGTACCACTTCATAAATGCCATCGCCAAAAATGAAACCGCGGTCCAGCACCGGGATATGGGCTTCAGAAAGTGGGGTAAGTTTGCCGTTCAGGTAGACCAGAGGATCGTTCATGATGAGTGTCGGTAAGAGAGAAGTCAGGAAGCTCATTCTTACACAGTTTGGCCATCATGCTTATGCAAAATACACATAAAAAAACGCAAACAAGAAACCCTAAATGTGGGTCTTTGTTTGCGTTTTTTTGTCCATTTCTAGAGCGGACGTTCGGGCCGCCAGCCTTTGGCTTACTTAAACATCAGGCGGATAGAATCCCAGGCGCGCCCAAAAATGCTAGCTTGATTGACTTGCTCCAAAGCGACGACAGGAAACTCCGCAATGGCTTTGCCGTCGAGCATCATTTTTACCGAGCCTACCCGGCTGTTTTCGACGATAGGGGCGACCAGCGGATCTTTTCTTTCTAGCGCCGGTTTCAGCTTGGCGGCCGCGCCTTTTGGCAAGGTCACATACAAATCGTTGCTAAAGCCAATTTTGACTTGCGCCTGGGTGCCTTTCCAGACTTCCGGTGTGGCGATTGCCTGGCCTTTGGCATACAGTTTTACGGTGTCAAAATTCAAATAACCCCAGTTCAGCAGTTTCAGGCTTTCTTGCGCGCGTACCTGGTCGCTGCTGGTGCCGGTGACCACAGAAATCAAACGGCGCTGGCCGCTGCCATTAGGGCGTATCGCTGACGAGATCAGGCAATATCCTGCCGCTTCGGTATGGCCGGTTTTCATGCCGTCCACTGTCGGGTCTAACCACAGCAGACGATTGCGGTTAGGTTGGGTGATTTTGTTGTAGGTAAAACTTTTAGTTGAGTAGTAAGTTTTGTAAAACTCAGGATGATCTGTGATCAGGCGTAATGCCAGGGTAGACAAATCTTGCGCCGTAGAATAGTTTTCTGCGCTAGGCAGGCCATGTGCATTACCCCAGTGGCTGGACTTCAGCCCCATGCGCTCGTTTTCACGATTCATTTGCACGACGAAGGCCTCTTCGCTGCCGGCAACTGCTTCTGCCAGTGCCACCGCGGCATCGTTGCCTGACTGTACGATCAGACCGTACAATAAATCGCTGATACTGACCGGTGTGGCTGGATCGATAAACATTTTAGAGCTGCTGGCATCGACCTTCCAGGCGCGGGTAGAGACATTGATCTTTTGATTCAGGTCGAGCTTCTTGTCTTTCAGTGCCGAAAATACCAGATAGGCGGTCATGATCTTGGTCAATGAAGCCGGTTCTATACGCAGGGCCGGATCTTGCGAGGCGATCACCTGATTACTGGTGGCGTCCAGCAACAGCCAGGATTTGGCCGCGATGGTCGGCGCAGGTAAGCTTTGTGCTGTCGCCAGTGAGATACTTAGCAGAGAAACCGCTGTCAGTACAATTTTGGAGAGGAAATTTTTCATTAGTAAACTTTGGTAACAATCCGGGTAAAAAAACGATTAGGGCGATACGATGGTGAAGAGATAAAAAACCTAATCCCACATATTGACCACGAGATTCTTAATATGTTGCAGGCGCCGGTGAAAAAAATGATCGGCACCGGGTATCACCACCACAGGAATATCTTGCGGACGCAACCAGTCAAACACGGCTTGCAGGGGTATCGTGTCATCGAGTTCGCCATGAATCAAAATTGTGCGGGCTGGGATATCGGGCATAGCCCACTTACCGGCCGCGGCACCGACTAGCACCATGCGCTGCACTGTGTCCCCTTGTGCCGCCAGCCTTTGTTGCAGGCTAGCCTGGACAAAGGTGCCGAAAGAAAAGCCAGCCAATGCCAGTGGCAGATCGGGATATTGCTGGCGCATATGGCTCAGCAGCGTCTGCATATCATCGGTTTCGCCAATGCCGGCATCGTGCGTGCCGGCCGATTTGCCAACCCCACGAAAATTCATGCGCACTGTGGCGTAGCCCAGTGACACAAAGGTGCGTGCCAGCGTTTGCGTAACCTTATTGTCCATAGTTCCGCCATACAGCGGATGCGGATGGGCGACCATTGCCAAGCCGCGTGGCGCAGCTAAACTTTCAAGATCAGGCAGATCGAGTGCGCACTCAAGCTGGCCGGCGCCGCCGGGAATGAAAAAATACTCTGTTTGTGCATTCATGCTGGTTCAGTTTAAATCTTCAGGCGTTCAACGACACCGCCGCCGACCAGATCGACTTCGATGATCTCGTCTATGTCGGATTGATCCACATAGGTGTACCAGGTTCCTTGTGGATAGACCACTAGTACCGGGCCTTCGTCGCAGCGATCGAGACAGGCAGCCTTATTGATGCGTATCTTGCCCTGACCGTTTAGGTCTAGTTGTTTGATGCGTTTTTTTGCGTGTTCCTGGGCCGCTTGTGCACCGCGTTCGGCACAACAAGGGCGGCCGTCATCGCGTTGGTTCATGCAAAAGAACACATGTTTTTGAAAATAGGGGGTGTCAGACATGGTAATTTCTTTGATTGCCAGAGGGAGCCCGTATGATACACGCTGTTCAGCTTGCAGCATGCGCCAGCAGTCTAGGCTTTATTTTTGTTTGGGTTGATCGGGAATAGTCACGGTATCGTTGTCCAGATCGTCTGGCTGTAGTTCGTCCGCATTCGAGTCAGGTATAGGCCGGTCAAATAAATACCAAAGCGCGATTAGTGGCCAGCATATCGAGAGAAATTGGGCCGCCCCGTAAAAGTTAAGAAATTTCCCATGCGTTAAACTTTGCATGCTGAGCAAGAAATACGGATTACTAGGTACCAGATTAATGAGTATCAGGCTAATCAAGAGCATCAAAATTGCCAGTCGCCGTTGCGCACGCGAAGGTGCGAATGAAAAACCGTATAGCATGATGACACTGATCAGTAAGCCGCCACGCGCGCCTGGTGTTAGCCAGCCGAAGGCATATTCTGGTTTGAATAATAGGGCACTGGCTAAGGCTTTGGTGCAGACCGCAGCGAGTAGCAAAAGACTAGATAACCAAAATTTAGGCGCATGCCTATTCAGTATGAAGAGACAAATTAAGACGGCACCGGTTGCGCCACAGGCCGTGATGATGGTTTCTGAGAGTAGGTATTCGGCGGCATCGAGCTCTATGCCTTGCAATAAGAAAGCGCTCAAATCTATATCGATAGAGAAATACTCGTCTAGCCAAAGTGATATTAGCGGCAAAATCTGACCCAGCCCGAATAAATACGCTTGAGGATAGATTTGCGCCAATGGCCATAAACCCAATACCAGCATTTCTCGGCTGGCCTCATGGTGTAGCCATTGTCTGCGTAATAAGTGCAAGCGGCCTTTCTCCAACACACTAGGTATCAATAAGGCACCGAGTAGTGCACCGAGCAAGGTGCCGCTGCTATTGGTGATGACATCTAAAATTGAAGTCACCCGACTGGGAAGAAAATACTGCACGCCTTCCATTGCAACGGATAATAGGGTGCCCGCAATAGTTGCCAGCAATACTGAGACTATTCTGGAACACGTGGGATATAGGGCAAAAACGAGCAAAATGCCCAGAGGCAGGTAGCCGACCACATTCATGGTGGCGTCAAATAAGGTCCAGTAGCGTGGCCACTGTTTGGCGACTTCAAGTAAGGTCACCAGATTATCCGTTTGCCATCCTGAGAACGGGTACCAACTGGCATACATAATCAGAAACAGGTAAGCCACTAAAGTGGCGCGCGAAAACGGTGATGCTGCGGCTTCTATGGCGGGAGTCGTTGGCATACTGTCTGCTCTGTAAGGCGGATAATGTTTTTAAACTAATTTCCTGCGTTCGTCTGTAGCCAGAGCATGATCTCGCTAACGGTGCTGTCGGCGGCGATCTGCATCGCCTTGGCACCGCCCGCTGCATCCGCGCTGGCTGATTTACTTGCCAGGCTAAAGTAGCGTTGTGCGATTAATTTATTTCTCTTCATGAGAGTGGCACGCAAGCTGATCTGGGCATGGCTTTGGCTGGTGCTGGTGAATATCTGTGTAAATTCATCGATATCAATTTTTAAGATGGCCAGGTCGCTCACTCCATCCGCCACAGAGACCACGGTGGCGTCGGCGGCGGCCATTCTTGCTTTGATTCTTTGTGTGAGTAGCTGCGCTGGCGGCATACTCCAGCGATGTTGGGCATACGGACGCAGCATTTGTGCATTGTCGTAGTCCAGTCTATATAGCATGGCATTGCTATCGAGCGCGGCGGGGGCACTGACATCGGCCAGGCTGATGGCGATTTTTATACTGCCGGGTTGGCTGTTAACGGGGAGTGCGCCGAAGTCATAGTTAAAACGTGGCGCTGCTGGGCTGCCAGCACAAGCCTGTAGCAGTACAACTAAGGCAAGGCTAAGGCAAAGTTTGGCTAGATGGGTGGGTGTCATCAGTTTCTTCCGTTTATTTGGGGGCGACAAAGCCAGCTTCACCGGGGCCAGGTAGCCCTGCGTTATTACCGAACAAGATACTTTGCGGCCGGTCGTTAAGATTTTCTACTGCACGTGTTAGCGAACGCATAGAGCTGCGCGCCTCACGGCTCAATGAGTTAATGGCGGGTAGCGTCTCTTGCGTTACGCCTTCACTAATATAGTCAGCCGCCAGATTGAGTTTGACAATTGTGCCGTCGCTAGCCTGTAGCTTGCTTGCCAATAGATTGAAGTTATTACTCATGCGACTGGCATCGGCCGAAAACACCTTAAACGCAGCAGCACTGCCCTGGGCTTGTTCAATTAAGGCGGGTAGTTTATCCAGTGTCGGTTCCAGCTTGCCAGGTACTGTTTGCCATGCTGCGGCGGCGCGACCGATGTTATCCACTGCAGTCACCAGCGATTTGCGATTATCAGGATCGAGCAGGCTGTTGAGGCGCTTACTGAGTTCTTCGGTCTGGTTCAGAATCGCCATGCCACGTAGCTCTAAATTTTGCATCATGCCCGGGCGTAGTGGTATACGTTGTATACCACTGATTTTTTCTATAGCTGGCGTTGGCGCTGGCGTTGTCGATAGGGAAGTGTCTTCATCCAACTGCACATAGGCGATGCCAGTCACGCCCTGGTAGCCTAAAGTAGCAAAAGTTGCCGGTGTCACTGGGGTGTCCGGCAAAACATCGATCCTAAGTAAAATCTGACCGGGATTATTGTCATCAAAATCGATGTCTGTGACATTGCCTACCTTAATGCCTTTATAGCGTACTGCTGCTTGCAAATTTAAGCCGGCAACCGACAATTTGGTCGCGATCAGATATGGCGTTCTTTGTATCCGGTCGCGCCCTAGCCACAGCGCAAATACGGTGGCCAAAGCTATCAGGGCGATGGTGAAAAAACCTGCCATCAAGGCGTGGGATCTGCTTTCCATGATACGTGTATTACTCCTTAGCGTAGCGCGCTGGGTCTGGCAATGGATATTGATAGGTCGAAGCTAGGTCGGTGCTTTGGCCATCTATGGTTTGTGGCAATGGCTTGGCAGGTAATACTTGCATGGCGCGTAAGCCGCGTCCGCCCAGAAAAAATTTCTGAATAAATTCATGCTGATATTCGACGACTTCGGCGGGCGGACCTATCGTAATGACGTGTTTTTCGGCCAGCACTGCAATTCTGTTGGACAAGGCAAACAAGGTATCCAAATCATGTGTGACCATGACCACGGTCAAACCCAATTGCTGATGCAGGGACTTGATCAGGCTGACAAAACTATCGGAGCGATCAGGGTCTAGCCCGGCAGTCGGCTCATCGAGGAACAGTAGTTCTGGATCGAGCGCCAAGGCACGCGCTAGCGCGATACGTTTGATCATGCCGCCCGATAAATCCGCCGGCATTTTGCTCGCGTGTTCAAGATTGATACCGGCCATGTGGAGTTTCAGATGGACCAGGTCCGTGATCAGTGCCTCGGACAAAGTGCCTAGTTCGCGCATAGGCTGGGCCACATTTTCAAATACGGTCAGAGCCGAATACAGTGCGCCATGTTGAAACAGCATGCCCGAGCGTTTGCGTAAATAAATAAGATGTTCGCTATTGGGGCCATGTAAATCTTCGCCAAAGACTTTAATGCTGCCGCGTGCGGGTTGCTCTAAGCCCAGCATTTGTCGCATCAGTACGGTCTTGCCCGAGCCTGAGCCTCCGACTATCGAAAGTATCTCGCCCTGCATGACTTGCAGATCGAGCTGATCGTGGATCACCGCTCGTCCGAACTGGGTGCGCAAGTTGTTGATCTCTATGATGCTAGTGGCCGCCATTAGTAGCCTGTCTTACTAAAAATAATCGCAAAAATGGCATCGGCGATAATTACAACCGTAATCGAAATAACCACTGAACTGGTAGTGCCTTGTCCCAGGCTTTCAGTGTTCGGTTTGATGCGTAGCCCAAAGTGGCAGGCCACCAAGGCTATTAATATGCCAAATACAGCGCCTTTGCCCAAACCTATCCAATAGTTTGCCAGTGAGACGGCTTCCGGCAGCTTGTGTATAAAAAATCCTGGAGACATGCCCAGGCGTGCTTGCGCCGCCAACATGCCACCGATTAAAGCCATGACATCGGTCCAGATCACGATCAGCGGCATGGCGAGTGCCAGCGCCAAAACTTTTGGCATGATCAATCGGTAGCCCTGCGGGATTCCCATGACGCGCATGGCATCCAATTCTTCGGTGACCCGCATCACGCCCAATTGGGCGGTAATCGCAGAGCCTGAGCGGCCCGCAATCAGGATCGCTGCAAGCATCGGCCCCAGTTCCCGTACTATGCTCATTCCGAGAATATTGACAATAAATAGATCTCCTCCAAAGGTCGCCAGTTGTTGCGCCGACAGATAAGACAGCACCACCCCGATCAACATACCGACCAAAGCCGTAATCCCCAACGCCTGAAAACCAGTCCGAAATAGATTGGCGGATAGTTCTTTCCACGGCCCCTTAATTGGGTGGCGTATGAATAAGCCGATATCGAGTATCAGTTGCCCTAATAACGCAGTAAAGCTGAACAGATGCTCAAAAAACCCTAGCATCACAGTCCCTAATTGCATCACTCGTGTCAGCCGCGGCTTGGGGAGTGTCGGTACGCTTAGCTTACTCACTTGAGCTAAACGCTCGAAGATCCCTATGTGTGCTGGTAGTAAAACCAAGTTCTCGGGACGTTGCTTGCCCCAGGCTTGCCATAACATCTGCGCGCCGATATGGTCGAGTGCGCTGATGCCTGTCAAATCCCAGTTTAGTTTCTTGCCGCTTAATTCACTCAATTGGGTACTCAGCGCGTCCATCTCCGCTTCAGCAGATAGCACATGAACTAGCCATGCGCCCGCTACATGGGCGCTAGCGACTGGGTCTTGATTGAGTGTCAGGGTGGGAAGAGTCTCTCTAAGCATGTTGTTAGTGTAAGGGAGAAATGCTTATCCATCAACGAATCTAGTCCCTATCGCATGCTTTGGCCTAGTTTAGTGCGGCTAGATTGAGACTGCGCAACGCCACGTGCTCGTCATAATGCAAAGGCCGCCCGCGCATATTCTATGCGGGTCGCCAGCGAAGTAATCGAACTGCGACCGAACATCGCCTTTAAGATGCACTATTTTATATAACTGCTGGCTATATAAAGTCATTGTTATACAAACGGAAAAATGCGCAAGAGGAAGCTCGCCAGGTAGCTTGTGACGACGTAGGCACTATCGCAGAAATATTTTAGTCCCGTCATTGCTGTTAAGAGTATGCGCCTCCCACTGCACACAAACGAAACGTATAAGTGCAGAAATAGCTAGTTAGCATGCGGATCATTTCATCTCGATCAACGATCAAGCCTTGAACAAAGGAGGAATGTTTTCTAGACTAAGAAGCCCAGATCAGTTAACCGTGCTGACACTTATTCTTCGAACAATAGCATGCGGCTGGTTATCTTCTTTTGTTGACTTCGTCAGATTTTTGGGTGTACACTCGCGAGTTCTCGTTTTTATATGGTTCATCTCTGCGTTTCCTCTTTTGGGCTTGCTAATTTGATTCTTTATCGTCGGGACGCTATTAATTTCGGTTAATGGCAAATATAGATTTATGTCCCCGGGCAACCGTTTCCGGGTTTGTGTTTAACGTTGTATTTTGTTGGATTAAAAACGATGCCAACCATCAATCAACTGATTCGCCAACCACGTGTTTCTGTACGTGTGAAAAGCAAATCGCCGGCGCTGGAAAACAGCCCGCAAAAACGTGGCGTATGTACCCGCGTTTATACGACAACTCCAAAGAAGCCTAACTCGGCTTTGCGTAAAGTTGCCAAAGTACGTCTGACCAATGGTTTCGAAGTTATTTCGTATATCGGCGGTGAAGGCCATAACTTGCAAGAACATAGCGTAGTTTTGCTGCGCGGTGGTCGTGTAAAGGATTTGCCGGGTGTACGTTACCATATGGTTCGTGGTGCTTTGGATACTCAAGGTGTTAAAGACCGTAAGCAATCTCGTTCCAAATACGGTACGAAGCGCGCTAAAGCTGTTAAGAAGTAATCAGCTTGTAATTTAACCTCTGTAATCTTAATGATTCAGAAAGTGTCGGTCGGAATTTGACCGAGTAAGTGGCTAGCTATGATGGTTTGCCGCGAGCGTCGATAAATTTATTATCGGCCCGCTCAACTGAAGATTGAAAGGAATTGAAATGCCACGTCGTCGTGAAGTCCCGAAACGGGATATTTTGCCGGATCCAAAATTCGGTAATGTAGATGTATCAAAATTTGTAAACGTATTGATGTTGTCTGGCAAGAAGTCTGTTGCTGAAGGCATTATCTATGGTGCGTTTGATCATATCCAACAAAAATCCGGTAAGGATCCGTTGGAAGTGTTTGCAGCTGCAATCAGTAATGCTAAGCCATTGGTTGAGGTTAAATCTCGCCGTGTTGGTGGTGCTAACTACCAGGTTCCAGTTGAGGTTCGCCCAGTTCGTCGTATGGCTTTGTCTATGCGTTGGTTGCGTGAAGCGGCTAACAAGCGTAGCGAAAAATCCATGCCACAGCGTTTAGGTGGTGAATTGATGGAAGCCGCAGAAGGTCGCGGCGGCGCAATGAAGAAGCGTGATGAAGTGCATCGTATGGCTGAAGCCAACAAGGCCTTCTCTCACTTCCGCTTCTAACTCATTGAGAAAATGAGACAGTGAGAGGTCGTTGCATGAATTTTATGTGATGATTTCCGTAAGTACTTTGAATCAGACCGGGCGCGATTTTAATTATAAATTGCGCTCGGTTTTGTCCATTAAAAGATTTAGGATTAGCTATGGCCCGTAAGACCCCCATTGAGCGCTACCGCAACATCGGTATTTCAGCTCACATTGATGCTGGTAAAACAACTACAACTGAACGTGTATTGTTCTACACCGGTGTAAATCATAAAATCGGTGAAGTGCATGATGGCGCGGCTACCATGGACTGGATGGAGCAAGAGCAGGAGCGTGGTATTACCATTACTTCTGCTGCGACCACATGCTTCTGGAAAGGCATGGCGAACAATTTCCCTGAGCATCACATCAACATTATTGATACTCCAGGCCACGTTGACTTCACTATTGAAGTTGAGCGTTCCATGCGCGTTTTGGATGGTGCATGTATGGTTTACTGCGCGGTAGGTGGTGTTCAGCCTCAGTCTGAAACCGTATGGCGTCAGGCAAATAAGTACAAAGTTCCGCGTTTGGCTTTCGTCAATAAAATGGATCGTACTGGTGCGAACTTCTTCAAAGTTTACGAGCAAATGCGTACACGTTTGAAGGCGAATCCAATTTTGATGCAAATACCTATCGGTGCTGAAGAAGACTTCTTGGGTGTTGTTGATTTGGTCAAGATGAAAGCGATTTACTGGGATGAAGCATCTCAGGGTATGAAATTTGACTATCGCGAAATTCCTGCTGAGCTGGCCGCTTCTGCACAAGAATGGCGTGAAAAGATGTTGGATGCCGCTGCTGAGTACAATGAAGAGTACATGAATAAGTACCTTGAAGAGGGTACTTTGTCTGAGGAAGAAATCAAGATAGCTATTCGTGCTCGTACGATTGCTGCTGAAATCGTTCCTATGATGTGCGGAACTGCGTTTAAAAACAAAGGCGTTCAAGCCATGTTGGATGCAGTCATTGAGTACTTGCCGTCACCGGTTGATATTCCGCCAGTTGCTGGTTTGGATGAAGATGATGTTCCTACTACGCGTAAGCCTGAAGATACTGAGAAGTTTTCAGCTTTGGCGTTTAAGATCATGACTGATCCGTTTGTTGGTCAGTTGATTTTCTTCCGTGTTTACTCTGGTATGGTGAAGTCAGGCGATACCGTTTATAACCCGAATAAGAACAAGAAAGAACGTCTGGGTCGTATTTTGCAGATGCATGCAAATCAACGTGAAGAAATTAAAGAAGTTCATGCTGGTGATATCGCTGCTGCCGTCGGTTTGAAAGACGCAACTACTGGTGAGACTTTGTGTGATCCTAGTTCCATCATTACTCTGGAGCGCATGGTTTTCCCTGAGCCAGTTATTTCTCAGGCTGTTGAGCCTAAGACTAAGGTTGATCAGGAAAAAATGGGCTTGGCCTTGAATCGTTTGGCGCAAGAAGATCCGTCTTTCCGTGTAAAAACAGACGAAGAATCTGGTCAGACAATCATCGGTGGTATGGGTGAGTTGCATTTGGAAATTATCGTTGATCGTATGCGTCGTGAATTTGGCGTTGAAGCGACAGTTGGTAAGCCGCAAGTTGCATATCGCGAAACTATTCGTAAGACTGCCGTCGATGTTGAAGGTAAGTTCGTTAAGCAATCTGGTGGTCGCGGTCAGTATGGTCACGTTGTATTGACACTAGAGCCTCAAGAGCCGGGTAAAGGTTTTGAGTTCGTTGATTCGATCAAGGGCGGTACTGTTCCTCGTGAATATATCCCTGCAGTTGAAAAAGGTGTTATCGAAACTTTGGCATCTGGTGTTTTGGCTGGTTACCCAGTTGTTGACGTTAAAGTTACTTTGACGTTCGGTTCTTACCATGACGTCGATTCCAACGAAAACGCCTTCCGTATGGCGGGTTCAATGGCGTTTAAAGATGGTTGCCGTAAAGCTAGCCCAGTAATTCTCGAGCCAATGATGGCGGTTGAAGTTGAAACGCCAGAAGACTACGCCGGTACTGTAATGGGCGATTTGTCTTCACGTCGCGGTATGGTTCAGGGTATGGATGAGATTCCTGGTGGCGGCGGTAAGATTATTAAAGCCGAGGTGCCTTTGTCCGAAATGTTTGGTTACTCGACTTCACTGCGTTCAGCTACGCAAGGTCGTGCGACTTATACTATGGAATTTAAGCACTACGCTGAAGCGCCAAAGAATGTCATCGATGCAATCGTGACTGCAAAAACTAAGTAATAAAAACGGAACGCCCGCTCTTATAAAGGGCGGGCACATACTCTAATCGTTCTTTTTGAAGGAAGAATAAAATGGCAAAAGGTAAGTTCGAACGCACCAAGCCGCACGTTAACGTCGGCACAATTGGTCACGTGGATCATGGTAAAACTACATTGACTGCAGCGATCGCGACAGTATTGTCCAAAAAATTTGGCGGCGAAGCTAAAGCTTACGACCAAATCGATGCGGCACCAGAAGAAAAAGCGCGCGGTATTACAATTAATACTGCTCACGTAGAATACGAAACAGAAGCGCGTCACTACGCTCACGTTGACTGCCCAGGCCATGCTGATTATGTTAAAAACATGATTACTGGTGCTGCTCAGATGGACGGCGCAATCTTGGTTTGCTCCGCAGCTGATGGTC
>NZ_JBMPPB010000010.1:0-208883 GCF_049340485.1 Undibacterium sp. Ren11W | reverse complement strand
GTTAAAGATCACTATTCTGTATTTTTCGCTTCACTATCGATTTGCACCGACTGCGTTGCTTTTCTGCCAGATTGCTACAAAGCGTTTTGTTTGTAAGCAGCAGAGAGATGAGATTATGCGGCATTTCCTTCTGCTCGTCAACCCCTTGTTTTACTAGCGTTTGAATTTAATGTAGTTCTCAATTCAAACCGGGGACTGCTTTGCCTGCCTTACTTTCTTCATTTCGCCCCGCTCTTCTGCGGGAGGCGAACTATAGCAAAGCTTGCTCTCGCTTGGCAAGCTTTTGTTTAAATGATTTAGCAGGTGGGTCACTTCGCATTAATGTGGCTAAGAAAATTAAGAATACTCTTGACAAGAGCCTTTCCAATTTCATGCTTTATGCTAAAACGGTTTGGTCTACATTATCGGCAGACTTCAGCAGCGATTGAACCGCCCGCTCAAACAAAGGTTCACTTTCTATAAACCTGACACGCCCATGTGCAATCATACGACGGAACATACGAACACTTACCACCGATGGTTGATCCTGACCATCTAGACTAAGTACCAGATTACTAACACTAGGATCAACCCATTTTAGTTGCCCAGTGCTTGGTTTGCCACCCAAGTTAATTTCCATGGCTACGCCACTTCTAAGTCTCTCTTCAATACTCTCTGAACCATCTAAATTTGGCTCCGTGGGAAGAGTTTCGTCAGCACGCTCATCAGGAAGCTCTTGATCAAATACTTGATCCAGCATTTGCACCTTGATATCTAGTTCCTTAATAGCGTCCTCAAGAAATTTCCGCGAGTCCAACACTATTTTTGACGAAAATTCGGCATTCGGACTGGCTTCCGGAGTATTTACGAATATCTCAAAATGCTCGTGAATAGAGGGTAGTGACGGAATATGTACCAAGGTTGCAGAATGACTTGCGCGAAGTGCGCTAGTATGGGCATCCACTAACCAATTCATCAGATCTTTCTGGCGCGCAGCATCCCAAGAGATAGACGCAAGACCTTCTCTCAACGTATTTAAAATAATCGGCAGCAACGCAAACAATTGAGTGCGATCATCATCCTTGAGTTTTGGCACTATGCTCCAAAGCAAATCTGGTACCAATAGGCGATATCGGCGCGCACGTTTTTCATCTTGGCGATCGGCCATTTCAACCGCAAGCACCCAAACGCTTTGTAAAAATTCCTGCAAATAAGCATCAATGGTTAAGCCTGACAGCGCTTCACTCATTTGAGCGGTAGTGTGCGCGAATCTCAAAGTTCGATTCTGGACTTCCTCGACAGCTTCAACGGTACGTTCAATATTTTTATCTCCAGCCCGCAATTCTCTTGCAATAAACGCATCGAACTCATCGAGCATTTTGGAAAATAACTGTGGATTTTCACTTTCGTCATGCAGCAAAGTTTCAACTATGCGGCAAATTTCTTCGGTTATCTGGACTCCGCTCGGATCTAACTGCTTCAAGCCCAAAGAAATCGAGCCTATGCGATTAACCAGCATACGTGCAGGATGCCCTTTTTGCGTCAGCAAACTGGTATCGCGCAAAGCAATTTTTAATACCATAAATTGCAAGCGCCCCAACTGGGCACGCACCTCTGCGGGGACCTGATTATCACGCAGAATAAACTCAAACAGCATTGCAACAATATCGATGGTCATCAGCTCATCAACATTTTTCGTCATTTCATTCAGTGCGGCTCTTTGCTCGAGAATCAGATTACGAACATCGCCCTGACTATCATACATTTCGGCCGTCACCGGGGTATGCGCCCTTTGCATCCCATATACGGTACTTGCTAGTTGCCCACCACCCGATGAAAAACCACCTTCATTTCCAACTGCCCCAGCGCTAAATCCATCATTTGCTTCATTTCTACTGTTTTCTGAAAAAAATGAGGAATTGCCCGGGCCATCAGAATAATGCGCTTTTCGCGATGCCTCGTGGCCACCGGCCCCAACTTGCGAATAGGTACCGTCAGAATTTTGATCGGATACTGAAGAAACTTCTGAACTATTTCTATCGCTGCCAAAAAACTTTCTCAGCACACCTCCCATAGTTTGCCCGCCAGTCAGCCATCCCGACGGTTTTCCCGCTTTAGATTGAGGAGCAGTTCCGGGTTCTTGCAGCATCGTATCCGCCTGCGTCAGGCCTGATGTTGCGCCACGCACGTTGTCTAACAATTGATCAACTCTGTTTTTACTGCCGTCAGTTGGGTAATCGCTTTGATTTGTGTTTTGGTATTGGCTATGTTGTTGTGCATGGTGCTGATTTTGATAATCAGATCCGAAACCTGGTCGACTGTGCTCAAACCCATGCTGCTGACTATTGCGAAAGACTTGTTCCAACTCGTCGGTTTCATGGCCATCTTCAGCGGCAAGGGGGAGTGCTGCAGATTGCGTTGGCGATTTTTTTATTTTTAATTGCAATTGGGCTGCAATACCGTGCTTCGCCAGATGGGAGTTAACTGCATTGTAAATTGGTGCAATATGCGCCGCGAAGTTCTCCGTAAATTGCTCAATCAAACAAGTGCTGATGTCGGCGCTAAGTCCGAAATTTTCGACTGTAGTAGAAATACAGCGCGCTAATAGATAAGGGCGAAATGGGTTTTCTCGTTCTTTGATAACATCTTGCTCAAATAGCAATGCAATGCGAATATTTAAATCGCGCAATTGCTCTTCGGCTTCACTTCTAAAACGTTTAGTAACGTCATCGATACGAAGTTCATCTTCAAACGCAGTAGCATCTACTAGGGAAAGACTAGTGGCATCAAGAGAGTAAGCAACACTAGGCCTGTAGGTGTTATAAGTAGTTTGAAAACTACGTGTGAGCAAACCTTCCATCGTTTTACTCATTTGCTGCTTCAGAGAATTTGCTTGTTCTTGTAGGATAGAGCGCGCATTCAACAAACGGCCTTGCTCGGCCGACGAGTAACTCGCATCGGCCTTCTTAAACAAATCTTCTAGACAGCGTGGAACAGTCTTTTGGGTCGCCTCAGAAACAGCGAGGAGAAATTCTGTACGGGCGGTTGCTAACAATTTTTTCGGATCCATACTTTTCCTTGTCATGCATCACATCTGAAAAATTGCAAAAACTATGAACCAACTCCGGTCTTTAGCATAGGCGAACTCTTCTTTGAAGCACTTACTAATAGATAAAATAATAGCGTCTTTTCCAAAAAATGAAAAAAAATTATCGAACGGATAAATTTTTTTTCACTTTTTGAACGCTCAATATATTATCGTAAGTAAACTGTAACAACCATGTCAGACTTACATTAAGCTGCTTTCTTTTTCCGCACGGCAGCCTTCTTTACTGGAGCAACCGTGTCTTCGACAACCTTAGATTTTCCACTCGCTTTCGCCGGAACCTTCGCTTTGCGCTCCTCGAATTCAAAACTGACCTTTCCATCTTTTCCTCTCACTAAAAAGGCCTTAAATGGACGGCGGGTGCGTTGCGAAATAAATCCGGGCAGCAAATCGGTTTTACCATCATTAAGTAATTTTGCCATTTGCTCAGGCAAAATCTCTTGCTGCAAGATAATGCGTCCGCTACGGAAATCACATGCCTTCGGCTTTGCCATAGTCTTTTCACACACGTAGGCCAGTCCCATTTCATACACACCACTGGCGCATTTCGGGCATGGGCCTAACGCAGTCTGTCCAGTAAAATCAACTGGTTCAGCATCTTCATCATCTTGATTTTGGCCAAAATCGAATTCAAGTTTGAAATTATTGTGCTCTTCATCGCGAACAATTTTCAGAATTGCAGCGAAAGGCCGCCCCATCTTCGAACGAAAACCTTGCAGTGGGCCAATTTCGCGTTTGCTCAATACTTCCTCAACTTCGGCAACTTCAAACTGACGGCTACCAGGCGTCTTACTCATTGAGAATTCACATTTAGTGCAGGCAAAACGTCGATAATTCTCTTTAACCACACCACCACAATTGGGACATGGTGTAGTCAGCGTCGCATAATCGCCAGGAATAGTGTCGTTATCGTATTCCTTGGCGCGCTTGACAATGATCTGGGTCATCTGAGCGATTTCTCGCATAAACTCTTCGCGACTGATCTTTCCACGCTCCATTTGTGAAAGCTTATATTCCCACTCCCCCGTCAACTCTGGGGAAGTTAACTCATCAACACCTAAACCACGCAATAAAGTCATCAATTGAAAGGCCTTAGCGGTAGGGATCAATTCACGACCTTCACGCAGAAGATATTTCTCGTAAATCAAACCCTCGATTGTCGCAGCGCGCGTTGCTGGAGTCCCCAAACCCTTGCCAGCCATGGCTTCCCGCAATTCACCATCATCTAATAATTTACCAGCACCTTCCATAGCAGACAACAAGGTCGCCTCAGAATAACGAGCCGGGGGTTTGGTAACCAATCCATTCGCGATCACTTTTTCAGTTTTAACTTTTTCACCCGAAGCGACGGCTACCAAATTGCCGCTATTCTCTGGATCAGCGTCATCCTGCACATCCTTGCCATAGATTGCCAGCCAACCTGGATTAGTCATTACCTTGCCTTCAGTCTTAAACTGATGGCCAGAGACTTCCGTGATTCGGGTAGTGACCTGGAATTCTGCGGCAGGGAAAAATACGGCCATAAATCGACGCGTCACCATGTCATACAATTTTTGCTCTGGCTCTGAAAGATTTTTCGGTGCCTGACCAGTAGGAATAATCGCAAAGTGATCGCTGATTTTCGTGTTATCAAAAATTCGCTTATTCGGTTTCACCCAATTATTTTTCAGAATTTGTGAGGAAAATTGCTGAAAATTATTCGTTTCAGACAAACTCGACATAGTTTGCTTGACGGTATCTAAGTAATCCTCGGGTAAATGACGAGAATCGGTACGCGGATAGGTCAACACCTTATGTTTTTCATAAAGAGCTTGTGCCAGCCCTAGGGTATTTTTCGCGGAAAAACCAAATCGAGAGTTGGCTTCGCGCTGCAGGCTAGTCAGATCGAATAAGCCTGGTGCCATCTGTGTGGCCGGTTTAGACTCTTCGCGAACATTGCCTTGCTTGCCACGGCAAGCAGCAACGATAGATTCAGCAGCAGCTTTCGCCCATAAACGTTCGGCTTTTTTCTCGGGGTCAGTTTCGTCTTTCTTGAACTGATGATCCAGCCAACGGCCTTCATAAATCCCTGCGGCACAGATAAATTCGGCGCGGACTTCCCAGAAATCGCGGGAGACGAAATTTTTAATCTTTTCTTCACGTTCGACTACGATAGAAAGTGTCGGCGTTTGCACTCGACCCACCGTGGTCAAATAAAAGCCGCCTTCTTTCGAATTAAACGCGGTCATGGCACGCGTGCCATTAATACCTATCAACCAATCGGCCTCAGAACGACAGCGAGCCGCATCTGCTAGGGGCATCATCTGCTCATCACTGCGTAATTTTTTAAAACCTTCGCGTATCGCACCCGGCGTCATCGACTGTAACCACAAACGACTAACCGGTTGTTTTGCTTTTGCATGCTGTGCAATCAAGCGAAAAATCAACTCTCCCTCACGCCCGGCATCGCATGCGTTGATGAGTGCGGTAACATCTTTACGCTTGATCAATTTGTTCAAAACCTTCAGTCTGGACTCGGTTTTGGCAATAGGATTCAAGGCAAAATACGGCGGTATCATCGGTAAATGGGTAAAAGTCCATTTGCCACGCTTAACATCGTGCTCCTCCGGTACGGCAATTTCCAGTAGATGACCGACCGCGGACGAAAGTACATACTCATCCGATTCAAAGTAATCATCATGCTTGGTAAAACCACCCAAAGTTTTGGCGATATCATTTGCAACCGAGGGTTTCTCAGCGATGATGAGAGTTTTTGTCATAGGTTTACTATTCTTAAATTGATTTTTTAGCCTTGTGTGCGGGCAATCGGCAACACAAGTGAGGCTGCTTGAGCATATAAGCGTAAGACTACCCTAAATGCAAGGGCAAGGCGGGGAATGATAATAGAGATTTGTTAAAAACAGCAACAAGTGTTAATTTTTTTAAAACTATGTTGCCATATAAAAATTTCTTAATGCAATTGCCGTAGCTCACTCTCGTCGTCCGATAAGAGCATTTCGTCAAACATTAGCATGTCAGGATCTTTACCTTGACTCCAAAGCATCATCAAAACAATCACTTTCAGTTTATCCAAAGGGACCGGTGATTCATGAATAGCTAAGCTGCGCTCAATCACAATCTCTCTTTGTCTAGAATCAATTAATCCGGCAGATTCTAGAAAATGGATAAAGCCCATTGCAGCTGTCCCGAGCACAGAAATTTCCTGCTCAGCATAGATACGAAACCCTTTCGACAAATCAGCGCCTGGGCTCATTTGCGAATCTTGTTTCAGCATGTCGTTGGTGGTATCGGCCAGCACCGTAAGCCAATCTAGTGCTTCAGAAATTTCATCTTCCTCAAAGCCAACAGCTGAAAGTTTTTTAGCCAACACTGCCGTCTCTGGACAGGCGTCCGGACGGTAATAGGTTTCGTAGAGGTAGACTAGGATATCAAACATAGTGTCACTTTAGCCTTTAGGTGGATACGAAACAAGTCTTGAAGGCACTTTTTATAAAAAAATTATCATACATACATTTATTAACCCAACCGTCTATACATTCCTCCATGTAAGCTCTCTATTTGTCCTGCCAGTTCGCGCTCAAGGAGCTGCGCCGTTAAACTGGCGATATCATAAGTAGTTCTCGCTAGGAGCGTGTCAATATGGACGGGATCAAATCCTATGGCAAGTAATAACGGATCCTGAGTGACGAGGTCCGTCATCGATTCTGATTGAGTGAGCGGTGTTGCGCTCATCATTGGCAATAACCGCAATTCATCTAAAATATCCTGCGCAGCATCGACCAACTTGGCTCCTTGCTTAATTAATTGATGGCAACCTTTTGACAGTGGCGAGTGTATCGAGCCGGGAATAGCGAAGACATCTCGCCCCTGTTCAGCGGCCATACGCGCAGTAATCAAAGATCCGGATTGCGCTGCAGCCTCAATCACCAATACACCTTTGGCCAAGCCAGAGATCAATCGATTTCTACGCGGAAAATTCGCTGCTAGCGCCGGCATCCCTAGTGCATATTCGCTGACTATGCATCCTTCGTTAGCGATCAAATGCGCTAAACTTCGATTGCGGGCAGGATAAACGATATCCGCACCTGTACCTATCACGGCGATCGTTGAACCAATACCACGCAAGCCGCCTTGATGTGCCGCGGCATCTATCCCAGCCGCCAGACCAGAGCTGATAGTCAAACCAGCATGACTCAGAGCTTCAGAAAATTTTTCGGCATGACTTAGACCCTGTGCCGTGGCATTACGGCTACCGACAACAGCAATACTGGGTGCAGTCAATAGCGCTATACGGCCTTTGACATAAATCAGGAGAGGAGGATCGGGTATTTCTAAAAGAGTAGGCGGATACTCTGAATCTATCAGTGTCAAGACCTGATTGCCGGCTTGTTGACACCATGTCCGGGTACGCTCTATTTGAATTTCAAGTCTGGCCAAATCAGGATTTAGCAGCGCCAGCGCCACACGTTCCGAGGCAACTTGCGCCAGGGCTAGATGGCTTGCCTGGAAAATATTTGCTGGCAACCCGAAGGCGGCCAGCAACTTGCGCGCAGTATCTAGACCGACTCCAGCGGTTTGCTCCAAGCGCAGCCAGTCTAACCATGCTTCCATCAAGCTATTCCCTAGCCCGAGCGGCTTGTTTACTCAGGCGATTGTGCTAGATCGCCAACCACTACGGTATCGGTGACTTCCATCACCAGACCGTAAGAAATGTTTTTGAACACACGGAAGACAAACAAACTGCCGTAAAGCTCATCCGGCAAACGTATCATCTTTTTGTTATCGGTACGGTCAGCAATCACCTGACCGTACCGCGACAAGCCCAACACGGTTCCAACATCGAGACCAGCATCACTACCGCGATTAATACTCACGATAGAATTTTGACCTGCCTGATTAACGCCGCCGTAAATCGATACCACGCGAGCATTGACTGCTTGCTCAGGAGCATGTGGCATGTAGTTAAAAATAGGTGTAGGCGGTGTCGGTTTCAATCTGTCACCAACAGCCATTTCTTCTTTTGAGCTGACCACCATAAAGGTATCGACGCCATCCGGGGTCTTGGCGGTACGTTCTAGTTTCATCGTACCCAGAAATACTGCTTCGTAGCCTATCACGGCCTTGGTTTCAGGGTCTTTCAGAGGGACACCCGGGCGGAATACCTGAAACGAGGTACCGCCTTGCAGGTCGCCGCGTACGTATGCCTTGTCGCTCTTGGACATGGTAACGCGACCTTCTGGTGCCGCGACGATACGCGGAGCGGTTGCCATCTCATCGAGTTCGATGATCAGAGGTTGCGACAAAAATGGCTCAATTAAATTCGCAGGGATAGCGGAAATAGCATCCTTGTCCATACTTTCAGAACGTATTTGCGGCGTCAGATGGGTGGTACCTGATTTACCTGCGCCATTAACTGGGCTGCCTAAACGCAAGCGACCAGTCGTGCGGTCAAAATACACGATTTGGTTGGGATAAATCCAATGCGGATTGCGAATCTCATCGCGATTCATGCCCCATACTTCTGGCCAGCACCAAGGATTTTGTAAAAATTTTCCGGAAATACCCCACAAGGTGTCGCCTTTTACGACTACATGTTTATCCGGGGCATCCGGTAAAAATGCACATTTATTACTGCGTGGGGATGCCTTTTGCTCTTGCGCGTAGGCTGGCAATGCTTGCAGCGCCGGAAAGGCGATAGCAAAGAGCAGAGCGATTGTGCTAAACTTTTTCATGAAATTTGTCCGATGCATGATGCTGATTTTTCATAATGCTACTGTTAAAACAAGGCTGTAGCATCTTCATATTGTTTTGCACAGGCAAGCACGCACTTGCCAAACTTACCAATTTGGATCAAATTCTGCCCATAAATCCTTGAACTAGCAAGAGAAAACGCACTACAACAGCCTAAGCCTGTTGTGAAAAGCCCTATGTCTATACTTAATATTCTACGTTATCCTGATGCCCGTCTGCACAAAATTGCCAAGCCAGTTACAATTTTTGATGCTCGCCTGAAAAAATTGGTCGCTGACATGGCCGAAACCATGTACGAAGCCCCTGGTGTAGGGCTAGCTGCCTCGCAGGTTGATGTGCACGAACAATTGGTCGTGATTGATACATCTGAAACAAATACCGATTTATTGGTGTTGATTAATCCCGAAATTATCTGGTACAGCCCCGAACGCAAAGTGTATGACGAAGGCTGTTTGTCGGTCCCAGGCATTTATGATGGGGTGGAACGTGCCGCCGAAGTGAAAGTACGCGCACTAGATCTGGAAGGTAATTCATTTGAACTGCACGCCGATGGCTTACTAGCGGTCTGTGTACAACATGAGATGGATCATCTGATCGGCAAGGTGTTTGTCGAATATCTGTCGCCGCTCAAACGCAATCGGATTAAAACCAAGATGCTGAAAGAAGAGCGCCAGGAGCAATACGACAAGCAGCGCGGTCGCCGATGAGAGTAATCTTTGCCGGCACCCCGGAATTTGCCGCAGTCGCGCTCAAGGCGCTATACGATGCCGGTTTTGAGATTCCTCTGGTACTGACACAGCCAGACCGGCCGGCCGGGCGCGGCATGCAAATGCACGCCTCCGCGGTTAAACAATTTGCGCTGGAACACAATATTCCGGTTGCTCAACCTATCTCCCTGAAACTAGACGGCAAGTATCCCGAGATCGCACAAGAAGCACATGCCTTGCTTAAAGCGACTCCGCACGACGTCATGGTGGTAGCGGCCTACGGTTTGATCCTACCGCTCTCCGCATTAGAAATCCCGCGTCTCGGTTGCATCAATATTCACGGCTCCCTGTTACCGCGCTGGCGCGGTGCCGCCCCTATCCACCGCGCGATAGAAAGCGGCGATAGTGAGACCGGTATTACCATCATGCAGATGGAGCTTGGTCTCGATACCGGCCCCATGCTGGCAATCGAGAATATCGCGATTTCGGATGAAGACAGTACCGGCAGTCTGCACGATAAACTGGCAGCTCTGGGCGGAGCAATGATAGTCAAAGCCCTGCGTCAGCTGGAGCAAGGCACGCTGCCCGCCACTGTGCAGCCAGAACTTGGCGTCACTTACGCGGCCAAAATCAGTAAAGAAGAAGCGGCGCTCGATTTCAATCTATCCGCCTTGGCGTTAGACAGAAAAATTCGCGCTTTCAATCCGTTTCCCGGGGCACACGCGGTACTCAATGACACGGTGGTCAAAATCTGGCGCGCCGAAAATGTAACAGGGGTCGTCGATCAATGCCGCGCTGCTGCATCGGGCCTGGTGCTGGCCGCCAATGCGCAAGATGGCGTGCTAGTCGCTTGCGATGGCGGTGCATCGGTGTTGCGCCTGCTAGAGCTACAAAAACCAGGCGGCAAACGCTTGCCAGCGGCTGAATTTCTCAAGGGTTTTGCAATTACTTCGGGACAGGTTTTCTCGCACTGAGCTCAGTTGGAAACCGCTAGGAACACACCTACCGCCCCAATATACTCCCTCCTAGTATGAGGTATCTATGCTCTATTGCGCAGTATTCATAAGCGCAATAGAACATAGATATCCTATACCCCTTATTTTTGTGCATTTTGGCGGTGATCACCCTCAGCGCCAAACAGGCTTTTCTGCGCCGCGCGGCTGATCGCCAGCACCGCCGGATGACTTAATTTTCGTTGCACCGAGATCGCATAAAACTGCTCGCGAATCTGTTCGGTATATCCGACTAGCGCTACATCGTATTGCCGCGTCACCATATCGGCGATACTCGATGGCGCGGCAAAAAACCCAGCGCCAGCCTGGCCAAAGGCGCTCATCAAGGCGCTATCGTCAAATTCACCGGCAATTCGCGGATGTAATTGCTGCGTACTCAACCAATGCATTAATTTGGAACGCAAGGCAGAATCTTCACCTGGCAATAAGAGCGGCGCAGCATCAAGACAAGCGGGGAAGTCTGCCGGATACTGCTGCACCAGCGCCTTGGTGGCAAAAAAACTAACGCCGCACTCACCCAACTGATGGGTGTATGCGCGCACCTTCGCGGTCGGTGGCATGGGCGTATCGGTGATCACGATGTCAAGTTTGTGCATCGCCAGTTCAGCCAGCAGATAATCGAGCTTACCTTCGCGGCAATTGATACGCAGCGTTTGCGGCAATGCCAGAGCAGGCTCAAGCAGACGATACGCCACGGCTTTGGCAACCGCATCCGAGACCCCGACCCGCAATTGTACGGTGCGCTCGGTTGGCCGATGATGCAGCACCTGTTCCAGCTCTTGCCCTAGCGAGAAAATTTCTTCGGCGTAACTCAACACCAGTCGCCCTGCCTCAGTCAGCTCCAGATTGCGCCCGCTCTTTTTAAACAGCTTCTCACCCTGCACTTCTTCAAACAGACTTAACTGGCCACTGATGGTTTGTGGCGTCAGATGCAATTGCTCGCTGGCTCTGGCAATACTGCCAGCTTTGGCGACCGCCCAAAAATAATGCAGATGTTTGTAGTTAAGCTGGGACATAGGAAGGTATTCGTCGAAAATTACGATGTGTTTATCAATTATATTCGACTTTTATTGTTAAAACAGAGCGACTACACTGATGCCACCTTCTGTTGCGAAGGCGAGAGCATAGGATAGAGATCTGTGTTTTTAATATTTCAGGAGAAATGTATGAGAATAGTAAGCCGTTCTACCGTGCACGATGCACAAACCGTCGATTATGTTGACAGCAGCGCCAGCGCTGGCCACAAGGTATTACGCAACACTTATATGTTGCTGTCCATGACCTTGCTGTTTTCAGCTCTGACTGCCGGTGCCAGTGTGGCATTTTCCTTGCCGAATCCGGGTCTGATCATTACCTTGGTCGGCTATTTCGGTTTACTGTTCCTCACCACCAAGTTGCGTAACAGCGCCTGGGGTATCGCCTCGGTATTTGCCTTAACTGGCTTCATGGGTTTTACGCTCGGCCCTATCATCAGTCGTTATCTGGCAATGCCGGGCGGCAGCAGTATCGTGATGGGCGCGATGGGTTTGACCGGCCTTATTTTTATGGGTTTGTCGGCTTACGTTTTGATCAGCAAACGTGATTTCAGCTTCATGGCAGGCTTCTTGATGATAGGCATGCTGGTCACCTTTGTGGCGAGTCTGGGCGCGATCTTCTTCCAGATTCCAGCCTTGTCGCTGACCATCTCAGCAGTCATGGTGTTGTTAATGTCCGGCATGATCTTGTTTGAAACCAGCAACATCATCCGTGGCGGCGAAACCAATTACATCATGGCCACCGTCAGCCTGTACATCACGATCTTTAATCTGTTCACCAGCTTATTGCAATTGCTCGGCTTCATAGATAAAGAGTAAAGCAATATAGTTTTACAAAACAAGGAATGCGGGGCGCGTGCCCCGCATTTCACTTCAGGAAGAGAACACCATGTTACACACCATCGCACATCCCTGGATGTGGGCCGCTTTCATTGCCTTTGTTCTTGGCATGATCTTGCTCGACGTCTTTGCCCTGGGTGGCTCCAAAGCACACAAAGTGAGCGTCAAAGAAGCAGCGATCTGGTCCTGCGTTTGGGTCAGTCTGGCCTTGCTATTTGACTATGGCCTATGGTTTTACCTGAAAGAAACTGTCAGCCTGGAAGTTGCGAATACCAAGGCGATGGAATTTCTCACCGGCTATGTGATAGAAAAATCTCTATCGGTCGATAACGTCTTTGTGTTTCTGCTCATTTTTGGTCATTTTTCCGTACCTGTGCAATATCAGCGCAAGGTCTTGCTGTACGGTGTACTCGGTGCCATCGTCATGCGTATCGCGATGATCTTAGCTGGTACCTGGGTAGTTACGCAGTTTTCCTGGGTCTTGTATCTGTTTGGCGTTTTCTTGTTGTTCACCGGGATGCGCATGCTGGTCGCGGCCGAGAAAGAGCCCGATCTGGAAGCCAATCCGGTATTGCGTCTGATGAAGAAGATGCTGCCTTTTACCCAAGGCTACCGTGATGAAAAATTCAGCGTGATAGAAAACGGCAAGCGTGTATTTACGCCGCTGTTTCTGGTACTGATACTGATAGAAATATCCGATGTGGTGTTTGCGGTCGACTCGATACCGGCGATTTTTGCGGTGACGACCGATCCTTTCATCGTCTTTACCTCGAATATTTTTGCCATCATGGGTCTGCGTGCACTGTACTTCTTGCTGGCCGACATGGCGGATCGCTTCCACTTGCTGAAATTTGGCCTGGCCTTTGTCTTAATGTTTGTCGGTATCAAGATGCTCATTGTCAAATGGATACATGTCCCGACCAGCATTTCTTTATTAGTCATAGGTACGCTGTTAGCGAGCTCGATTATTGCCAGTCTGATCGCTAGCCGTAAGAAAGACTAAACACAGACACAAGCCAGTACATGAATTCCCCCTTTGGACGCATCTTTCGCGAGAGGATGCGTCTTTTTTTGTCTTTCTGCATACTTGAGTACCATCAGGCGCTGCGACCAGGCATAAACATCTAACCACAAAGTCTAAGAAAATCGCCGCGATCGCGCAGTATCGGGCGTCTTAGTTCTGGCTTTGACGTATAATTTATGCCTTCCAGCGTAGCTTTACGACCCAGATTGCGCTTACTTCTTACCCGATCCCGCCTGCGAGTGTTTGATCGGGTTTTTTGCTTTAGAGACAGAACATCATGACCCAGACCAACACCGCCCTCAGTACCGAAACCATCTTGCGCGAGATTTTGGCGCGCCGTATTCTGATACTCGATGGCGCCATGGGCACCATGATTCAGCAATACAAGCTGACCGAAGAAGATTACCGTAGCGAGCGCTTTAAAGATTTTTCTGGGCCAGAAGGTGTGCGCGAACTGTTCGTCAAAGGCAATAACGAATTACTCTCGCTGACCCAGCCGCACATTATTCAAGAAATCCACGAGCAATACCTGGCCGCCGGTGCCGATCTAATCGAGACCAATACCTTCGGTGCCACCACGGTAGCGCAAGACGATTACCACATGGCGCATCTGGCCTACGAGATGAACCTCGCGTCGGCCAAAATCGCGCGCGCTGCCTGTGACAAATATTCCAGCTTTGATAAACCACGCTTCGTCGCCGGTGCACTCGGTCCTACGCCTAAGACTGCCTCGATCTCACCGGATGTCAACGACCCGGCGGCGCGTAACGTGACGTTTGATCAGTTAGTGGCGGCGTATCTGGAGCAAACCCGCGGTCTGGTCGATGGTGGTGCCGATGTGCTACTGGTAGAAACTATATTCGACACACTCAATTGCAAAGCTGCGCTGTTTGCCATCGACACGTATTTCGAAGAAAGCGGCAAGAAACTGCCTATCATGATTTCCGGCACCGTCACCGACGCTTCTGGCCGTATCTTGTCTGGCCAAACTGTGCCAGCCTTTTGGAATTCAGTGCGGCACGCCAAACCACTCACGATAGGTCTGAACTGCGCCCTCGGAGCGACCCTGATGCGCCCGTATGCCGAAGAGTTATCCAAAATTGCCGACACCTTTGTCTGTATCTACCCGAATGCCGGTCTGCCCAATCCCATGAGCGACACCGGCTTTGACGAATTGCCAGCCGATACTTCTGCCTTGCTGAAAGAATTTGCCGAGGCGGGTTTCATTAATATCGCCGGCGGTTGCTGCGGCACCACGCCACCGCATATCAAGGCGATTGCCGATCTGCTACAAAACCAAAAGCCGCGTGTGATTCCCGAAATCGCACCGGCCATGCGCCTGTCCGGCTTAGAGCCATTCACGATCGATGCCGACTCCTTATTCGTCAACGTCGGCGAGCGCACCAATGTCACCGGTTCCAAAGCCTTTGCCCGCCTGATCCTGAACGAGCAATACGACGAAGCGCTGGCCGTAGCGCGCCAGCAGGTAGAAAACGGCGCGCAAGTCATCGACATCAATATGGATGAAGCGATGCTCGATTCGCTCGCTGCCATGACACGTTTCCTGAACCTGATCGCCTCCGAACCCGACATCGCACGCGTGCCCATCATGATCGATTCGAGCAAGTGGTCGGTGATAGAAGCGGGCCTGAAATGCGTGCAGGGCAAGGCCATCGTCAACTCGATCTCGATGAAAGAAGGCGAAGCCCAATTTCTGCACCAAGCTAAGCTGTGCAAGCGCTACGGTGCTGCAGTGATCGTTATGGCCTTCGATGAAAAGGGCCAGGCCGACACTTACGAACGTAAGATAGAAATTTGTAAACGCGCCTACGATCTCTTGATCGCCGAATGCGATTTTGATCCTTACGACATCATCTTCGATCCGAATATTTTCGCGATTGCTACCGGTATCGAAGAGCACAATAATTACGCCGTCGATTTCATCAACGCGACGCGCTGGATACACCAAAATCTGCCTGGTGCCAAGATCTCCGGTGGCGTCTCGAATGTGAGTTTCTCTTTCCGCGGCAATGACCCGGCACGCGAAGCGATACACACGGTATTTCTATATCACGCGATTCAAGCTGGTATGACCATGGGCATCGTCAACGCCGGCATGATGGGCCTGTATAGCGAGCTCGATCCCGAACTGCGCGAACGCACTGAAGACGTGGTACTCAATCGCCGCGAGGACGCTACTGAGCGCATGATAGAAATCGCCGCCACGCTCAAAGCCGGCGGCAAGAAAGAAGAAGCCACGCTGGAATGGCGTAGCGATACTGTCGAAAAACGCTTGTCGCATGCGATGGTGCATGGCATCACGCAATGGATAGTGGAAGATACCGAAGAAGCGCGCATGAACGTGCTCAATAGCGGCGGCCGTCCTATCCACGTGATCGAAGGCCCGCTGATGGCCGGTATGAATATCGTCGGCGATCTGTTCGGCCAGGGCAAAATGTTCTTGCCGCAAGTGGTTAAATCAGCGCGCGTGATGAAGCAGGCGGTAGCGCATCTGGTGCCGTTTATCGAAGAAGAAAAACGTCTGTCCGGCGACAATAAACCGAAAGGCAAGATCGTCATCGCCACCGTCAAAGGCGACGTACACGACATCGGTAAAAACATCGTGACCGTGGTTTTGCAGTGTAATAATTTTGAAGTGGTCAACATGGGCGTGATGGTGCCTTGCTCAGAAATTCTGGCACGCGCCAAACTGGAAAACGCCGACATCATCGGTCTTTCTGGCCTGATTACGCCATCACTCGAAGAGATGGCCTACGTTGCCAAAGAGATGCAGCGCGATCCGCATTTCCGCATGCTAAAAATTCCTCTGCTGATCGGTGGCGCAACCACCAGCCGCGCCCACACCGCCGTCAAAATTGCACCGAATTACGAAGGCCCGGTGGTGTATGTGGCCGACGCCTCGCGTTCGGTCTCGGTGGCGCAATCGCTACTCACGCCGGAAAGCCGCGACCAGTACATGAGTGAACTGGCAACCGACTACGAACGCATCCGAGTGCAACACGCGAACAAAAAAGCCGTGCCTATGCTGACGCTAAAACAAGCGCGCGCAAATAGAATGAAGCTCAGTTTTGACGGTAAAAATACACCTATCAAACCGAAGTTCATCGGCCGTCGCATCTTCAAGAATTTTGATCTTGCCACCATCGCACAATACATCGATTGGGGCCCGTTCTTCCAGACCTGGGATCTGGCCGGTCCCTTCCCCGCAATCTTGACTGACCCGGTAGTCGGTGAAGCGGCCAGCAAGGTCTACGAAGAAGGCCAGGCCATGCTGAAAAAAATTATCGCTGGCCGCTGGCTAACGGCCAATGGCGTTATCGCGCTACTACCTGCCAATACCGTGCATGATGACGACATAGAAATCTACACCGACGACACGCGCACGCAAGTGGCGCTGACCTATTACGGCACGCGTCAGCAAACCGAAAAACCCTTGATCGATGGCGTACAAAGGCCGAATCAATGCCTGTCCGATTTCATCGCGCCTAAAGAATCCGGCGTAGCCGACTACATAGGTATGTTCGCAGTCACCTCCGGTTTAGGCATAGAAAAATACGAAAAACGTTTTGAAGACGCACACGACGATTACAGCAGCATCATGCTGAAATCTCTGGCAGACCGATTAGCCGAAGCCTTCGCCGAATGCCTGCACGAGCGCGTGCGTAAAGACCTGTGGGGCTATGCCAGCGATGAAGCCTTAAGCAATGCCGACCTGATCAAAGAAAGCTACCAAGGCATACGTCCGGCACCAGGCTATCCGGCCTGCCCTGAGCATACGGTGAAAACCGAGATGTTTAAGCAAATGCAATGCGAAGAAATCGACATGCATATCACAGAATCATGGGCCATGATTCCTGGTGCAGCGGTATCAGGCTTCTACTTCGCCCATCCTGAATCGAAGTATTTTAGCGTCGGTAAGATTGCTGATGATCAGGTGACGGATATGGCGGTGCGACGAGGTGTGAACAAGGATGAGGTTGAACGGTGGTTGGCGCCTAATTTGTGATGGATGACGCTCCCGAAAGTTCACAAACGGCGACTCGCGTTGTGCTCGGGTTCGTCGCACTGCTTATCATTATGATTTTTGGTGGAGTCATTCTTTACGATTATCAGAAATATCAAGATTTAATTAACGATGGTGAAGTGATATCGGGAACAGTTTCTGACAAACAATGTAATAACCATGGAAAAATATATTATCAGTTTCCAGTTAACGGAAAAATTTTCGATGGAGCAGGATCTGGAAGGAGCTGTGCGCCTTCATGTAGAGAAAGTACTGTAGGCGATAGTCTTAAAATAATTTATGCAACCAATAATCCAAATAATTCTTCATGTGATTTGCATGCAATCGAATCAAACATAAACGGAAATTTATTTTTCATAAGTCTACTTTCAATATTTCTAATTATTGGAATAATGAATCTTACAAGAGCAAGCACGCGTAGGAACGATTAAGCGCAGCGTAATCTTACGCATGCCACGCCGCGTGGAATTCTATTTGCCCGCCCTGCCAGCGCGCATATTCCACGCGCTTCTTCAAGCACATAGGCCTGTAGGCCGCATGGGATATGCGCGCTGGCGGCATGCTGTTTTTGCTTTGTTGTGGCTAGGTCGCGTTCGTACTTCTTTCGTTGTTGTGAGATTGCTGGCCGGTGGTAGACCGGCGGCTACTCCCTTTTCTTGCTTCGCCAAGAAACGGAAGCAAAAGAAGGCGACGCAAAGTCGCTGCCCTTCGGGTTCCCGCCTGTGCAGGTCAAAAAATGGGAAATGAAGCAAACTCGCTGCGCTCAAACAGCTTCATTTCTGATCCATTTTCTGCCATGCACAAGCGGCAGCGCCACATGCGGAAAGCGAACGTCAAAACATCCGTGGTGCTGCCGCCGCTGCTCTGCACAAGCAACGCCCAAGCACATCGAGCTACGGCAATCAGCTGTTTTTGACTTGGGTTTTGACTTGGGTTTTGACTTGGGTTTTGACTTGGGTTTTGACTTGGGTTTTGACCTGGGTTTTGACCTGGGTTTTGACTCTGCTTTTGACTAGAATTCGCATGTGGCGCTGCCAATTGTGCGGGGCAGAAAATGGATTAGAAAGGTTCGTGTTTGAGCGTAGCGAGTTTCGAACTTTTCCCATTTTTTGACCTGCATAATTGGGCACCCGAAGGGCAGCGACTTTGCGTCGCCTTCTTTTGCTTACTCTTCTTGGCGAAGCAAGAAAAGTAAGTAGCTGCCGGTCTACCACCGGCCTGCAATCGCACAACAACCACCGAAGTGAAAACAAGGCCAGACAACAAAAACACCGACCCTGCCACTGCGCATATCCCATGCGGCTCGCAGGCCGACATGCTCGAAGAAGCGCATGGAATATGCGTGCTGGCAGGCTTGGCTTTTAAATACCTTACGGTACAACGACGTAGGTGCGCGTGGCGCACCTACGTAAGCCTATCTGCATGCCAGCGTTGATCTATTTTTGATATATTTTGATCGCCATCAGCGAAACTATAAGATTGATATTTACATTTTTCGCAGTAGGCGTATAAATATCCCTAGCACTCCTTCTCCCTCACCAGCGAGTTTCGTATGCCATCCAAACGCTCATCACCCGCCGTTAAATTCAGCGAACTTCTGAATGCCTTCGAGCTCATCAGTGCGGCACCGCAATATACGAATAACGCCTATATCTGCAAAGACAGCGGCAAAATATATGTCGCCCTGGCCGACAGTGATGAGGATGAAGACGAGCTGCCGGAAGACGTGAATAGCTCAGAACATTATCTGGAGTTACTGCATAAGAATGATTTTGATTTGGGCAATGCACTCGCACTGGCGTTTGCCGAGCAAGAGCTGCCCGAGCATTATCAGGCCCTGGCCGATGATTTTCACACCAAAGGCGCTTACGCCCGTTTCAAAGCGTTTTTACAAGGTAAAAATCTGCTTGAAGCCTGGCATCAATACCAAGCCAAGGCCACCGAAAAAGCCTTACGCCATTGGTGTGAAGAGCATCATATTGCCTTGATCAACTGACTATTCTGAGCTGCGCTGAAGCCTATTCAGCGGGACGCCAATCCGCGTCTCGCGCAAACCACTGCGCGCGGGAGTTTTCCTAGCGGGCCGAACAGCAACGTGGCAAGTAAGTTTTACCCCCCCCCCCGGCCAACGCGCATATTCCATGCGGGTCTACAAGGCATCTGCCCTGAGAGCCGCATGGAATATGCGGCTTGGCGGGATGTTTGAAATTTTTTAAATTGCGCTACGCGCTTATTAATCAGGCGAAGTAGGCGCGCTAATTGCGGGCATCGTAAGTGACTAGATGGCTGACGCTGCGTTGTGCCGTGATGCTGCTGTATTTCGACATGGCGGTCGAGCTCTGGCCGCTTTGGCTCAGGGTCCAGATCAGCTCAAGATCGCAGTTTTGCACCAACGACAAATTCGAATTGTTCGGTGCACCGATCGCCTTGCTGGCCACATTGAGTGCCTGATCCAATAGTAAAGTATCGACCCGATACGCAGCGCCGCCCGGAGCGGCAGCGTCATACACGGCATTGACCGCAGCACTGGCATCGAACAGCGTACCGTCAACCCGCTGGCAATGCATCTTGGTGCTAGCCGTAACGGCGTCATTACTCGCCACGTCGAGTCGCACATACAATTTGCCAGCCAGTCGCCCCAAGGCAACCGTGCCGCTAGGCGCGACGATGCTAAAAGGCTTGGGCATGGTGACATTGCTGACATAGGCATCGGTGCCGCGATAAAAATTCACATTCACGCTAGGCTGTGGACTGGCATCAGCCAGATTGGCGGCGTACTTTCTGCCATGTCCATCGGTATCGATCAGAATCGCGCTCTGGCTACCGATATTGGTGCTCAGATGATCGCCAGCGCTGAGTGAAACCACGGTCAGCAGATTCGCGCTTTGGCTGAGACTGGCCTCTACCCTTACCGTACCCAGATTTTGCGTTACGAGATAGCTGGCGCGGATGTCTTCGGGCTTGAGCGAGCCAGAATCCTTGCAATTGCTGACGCTGCAGACTATCGCGTCACTGATATCCCGCGCGACATCGGAACCAACCCCGCAGCCGGTGAGAAATAAGGTGCTAATGAGACTCAGATAGCTGAGTTGCCGGATGCCGCCAGCGGCCTTTGCCTGTGTTACCAATATCGTCATGAGGTGCCTTAAAAAAATCAAATTTCAATGGTGATTTGCCAATTTTCAGCAATAGTGTGCTGTGACAAAAAGCCATGTGAAAAGTTCAATGATTTTAAGACCGATGCGCGGCTTCGTGAGGTGAGGCTGTGCGGATCAGAAGCGAGCGCGGCAACTTTCTGGAAGTATCCCGATTCCGCGCAATCTATGCACTCGCATAATCGTCCAAAGTCCGGCCCTAATTTCTTGCGTCGTACTGCAGCAAATGGCTTGCACTGCGCTGCGCGCTGATGCTGCTGTTCTTGGACATCGCGGTAGAGGTCTGGCCGCCTTGACTCAGAGTCCAGATCAGCTCCAGATCACAGCTGCGCACTAATGATAAATTCGCGTCGAGTGCTTTGCTAGCCTGATTCAGAGCCTGATCCAAATCCAGGGTGTCGATGCGATACGCGGCACCGCCCGGAGCGCTGGCGTCATACACAGAGATGAGCGCCGCAGTGGCTTCGAACAAACTAGCATCGGCACGCTGACAGCGCATCTTGGTGCTGGCCGAGATCACCGCATCACTCACGACATCGAGTTGCACATACAATTTTCCTGTCGAACGCCCGAGTGCGATCGGCTCGTTAGGAGAGACGATGGTAAATTGCTTAGGCATGCTTACACTACTGACATAGGCGTCATTGCCGCGAAAAAAACTCACGCTAACGCTGGGCTGTGGCGTGGCATCTGATAAATTGGCGGCGTATTTTGTACCAAGACCATCGGTATCACTCAAGGCGCTGCTCAGACTGGCGATGTTGGCGCTGAGATGGTCGTTACCATTTAGGGACACAACAAGCGCCTGATTCGCACTTTGGCTGAAACTGGCTTCGACCCTGACCGTACCTGCGTCTTGGGTAATCAAATAGTTAGCGCGTATATCTTCAGTACGCAAGCTGCTAGAGTCCTTGCAGTCTTTGGCGCTGCAGCTAGTGACTTCACCTAATTTCTTGATGATATCGTCGGCGCCACCACCACAGCCGGTCAGCCAAAGGCTGCTGGCCAAAGTCAGTAAACTGAGTGGGCGGCTGTAGCTAGTGCATGCTGCGTGTGATGTCATGATGAGGTCCAAAAAATGGAAGTTTGAGCTAAGGCGGGAGCGCGCAATCTCGCGCTAGACGAGCTTAATCCGCACAAGGAGGTAAAAACTTGATGTATTTTACAATAATAAAAATGCATCCTAGCCAAATCGACTGGCATCAATGCGAAAATAGAAACTAGTTCGTGATGGCAATTTTGCAGTAAAAGGCAGGCTCTATTTCGATCAGCTCAACACACAATTGCACTTGGATGGCTGGCGGCCAAGCACTGGCCTGCTGTAATGCCTGCAATAATTGTTCAGAAAGCTGCTGTTTGATGACAGCGCTGCGGCCGCTTAATAAAGCAAGTTTGACGTGCACGAAAGCGCGCCCATGAGTCTGGGTACCAATCAGATAGCTGGAAAAGGCGATGGCACGGCTTTTGATGTCTAATTCTTCAAATTCGCCTGAGGCGACCAAGACACGATTGAATTTTAGTAATGCGGCGGCGGCATCAAAGCCCGTAAGTTGATCGCTATACTCTATGGTCAGATGGGGCATGGTATTTCCTTATACTAAGCTTGCTGCCAAACCGCACTCTTCAGCCTAGGCAAAGCCGAATGTAGCGCCTTCGATACTGTAATCTCCAGGCTGACGCAAATAGCGCCAGCCTGGGCCGATTTTAAAGAGAAACGTGCATATCGTAACGTGCTCCGCCAGAGAACAGGCAGCTACCGGTGCCCAGAGAACTGCTGCTCATGGCGTAATCGCATTTTACAAAACCGCCGCGATTGCCGCTGGCATTGGCATGCCCTTTGGATGAACCTGGTTCACGGGTGGCTTCACCGACGAAACTTTCGCTGCCTGCAGTGAAACTAAATTCACCATGACCGCGCTCGGGATTGCTGATGGTGCCAGTGATACGCCCCAGCGCCGCCGCTGCTTCGTTGACCGGGTACAGACGTGCGGTGTATACAGGGCGCGGTAACGGCGGCAGCACAGCGATGGCTGCGGCATTTTGGGAGTTCAGACTGTTATTGCCATTAGAATACGATTGTATCGGCACCACGTAGCAGCCGGACAATACGGCACACAGCGCGGTCAGTGTCAGGCTAGCTTTGAGTTTCAACATAAAATTTATTCCTAGAGTAAGAGTAAGTCCGAAAGCGTACATTCAAGCAAGATCTTGTTCTGTACGCATTGCCAATTAGGCAGCGCCAGTCTAGGGGATTGGTATCAATTTTTGCTAGCAACAAATATCAAGTATTGGCAATCGATACTTGATGTAGCCTTAATCTAGCCTCAGCGCAGGAGTTTTGGGCTTAAATCAAACCGGACACCTGGCCAAGCAAGCGAAGTTTGGCTGGCGGCGACCATCGCCTGCCCGGCAAATCGGAAATTTTTTGCCGCGCCTTCTATCCGGTTTTGCAACAGGTACATGGAAGTTGAGTCAGCGGGCTGCGGTATTTTAAATATCCACGGGGTCTATTTCTACGCCCCATTTGAGGCGACTCTTCAAGCCGCGTAGAGTCGCTATCCACTCCTTCAAAAAAGCCTGTAAGGCCGGGCGCGAGACCGACTCTACCAATAATTGCGCTCTATCCACATTCGCCACTCTAGTCATGCTCATCGGTATCGGCTCATGGATAGTGATGCCTACATGAGCACAACAGTTGGCGGCCTGATGCAAGAAATCGAGGGCGCTTTGCAGCTCTTTGGCTTCGGCCCGCAATAGTGCCTGATACATAAACGGCGGCATGCAGGCATGTTGGCGCTCGTCCAGCAAATCATTGGCGAAGCGATCATAATCGTGTGCCATCAAGGCGTGGTACAAAGGATGATCGGGATAACGGGTCTGTATCAGTACTTCGCTGATGTTACCGCCCTCCTTTTGCGCGGCGCGGCCGGCGCGGCCTGCCACCTGCATCAATTGTGCGAACAACCTTTCACTGGCGCGGTAATCTTGTGAGAACAGGGCGCTGTCGGGATTGAGGGCAGCGACCAAGGTCAGGTTTTTAAAATCGTGTCCTTTGGCAACCATTTGGGTGCCGATCAGGATGTCCACCTCGCCCTTATGCACGGTATCGAAAGCGGCGGCGGCACTGCCTTTTAAGCGGGTGGAATCGGCATCAATACGAAATACCCTGGCCTCAGGGAAGATTAATTTCAGACCCTCTTCCAATCTTTGGGTGCCGCGCCCCAGAGGTTGCAGATCAATATTGCCACAAGTGGGGCAATGACGCGGTATCCGTTGCTCGTAACCACAATGGTGGCAGCGCAGCTTATTTTCTAGTTTATGCATCACCAGATGCGCAGTGCAGCGCGCGCAGTCGCTAATCCAACCACAGGCATCACAGGCGATCACGGGCGAATAACCGCGCCGATTGAGAAACAGAAGTGACTGCTCACCTTTCTCAAGACGTCGCCATATCGCATTGATAAGTGGCGTGGTTAAACCATCTTTGGGTTTTTCGTGCTCTTGATTGATGAGTCTAACCACCGGCAAAACTGCATCCTTGACGGCCCGATCGCGTAACTCGAGTTTGCGGTAGCGCCCTACTTTGGCGTGCTGCCAACTCTCTAGTGAAGGGGTGGCTGAGCCTAGTACCACGGGAATCGCCAGCTGATGGGCGCGCCAGACTGCCAGATCACGTGCTGAATAACGCAGACCTTCTTGTTGCTTATAAGAAGGATCGTGTTCCTCATCGATCACTATCATTTTCAGATGTGGCAGCGAGGCAAGTATCGCCAGACGGGTACCGAGTATGATGCGCGCTTGCCCCAGATGTGCTGCCAGCCAATGTTGCAGCCGCTCGCCTTCCGCCATGCCGCTGTGCAAGGTGGCGATCTGTATGCCAGAAAACCGCTTGCGTATATTGTTTTCCAGCTGGGGAGTTAGATTGATTTCTGGCACCAAAATGAGTACCTGAGCCTGCTCAGTCTGCGCCAATATTCTTGCCGCCGATTGCAAGTAGACTTCGGTCTTACCGCTGCCAGTAACCCCATACAACAGACAAGGTGCGAAACCTGTCACACCAGCAATCGCTTCAACTGCCGCTTTCTGGGATGGATTGAGTGCTGGTTCTGGATTCGGATTGGCATCGAGTGCGGGCGCTAGTTTCGCGAGTTTTTTAAGATTGCGTTCCAGGGTAGTGGCTTTGCCTACCCGTAAATTGCGTGGCAAGGCCGGCAAAGCAACTTCACCTAAGGGCCTTTGATAGTAATCCGCAGCGAAACGGCACAGCGCTATCCACTCTTCACTCAAACTAGGCAATTGGCTGCGTAATTCCAGTGCATCTTTCAATTTAGCCGCGGGCACGTCGGTATGATCACTGATCGCGATTATCAAGCCCATCAGCTGCTGTCGTCCAAACGGCAGTAGCACCAGTTGCCCAATTTGCGGCAGAGCCGGCGTCACGAACTCGCCGTCTGCATTTGCCACAGCAGATGTCGGCCAGCGGTAGTCAAAAAAGCGATCTAGTGGCGTGTCAAGTGCGACTTTGAGTATGCAATGTTCCACGAACTTAATGTAGACCTTGAAGAAGTGAGCTAACTATCGGTTTTATAAGGGCTTTTTGACATATCCACATATTCTGTGGATAACTTTGTGGAGAACTATCTATTGACACCCCTTTATGCTAGGTTTTATGCGGGTCTCAACAGAATGCTCAATCTAAAAGCAAAAAAAAGTTCGTTTAAAAACAATGACTTGCAAATCAAACTAAAATACTGAAAATAAATTTTCGGGTATATTTTTGTTTCCCCAAATTTGTGCATAAGTAACAAAAACGATGCCAAAATGCAGCAAATTTGATATGGCTAATTCATTCACTTTCCCAGCCATTCTGCCTTGAGATCCGCATGGCTGCTGCGTTGTGCATAGCAACATGACGAATCTACGGGGCTGGCTGGGGAGATGCCTTAGTTCAAGCTTTAGCACGCGATTTATTGATCACTTAATGGTGCAACTTATGCTGCATTCTGGCGCATTTTACGACTCACTTCGTGCACCGTATCAACCATCACGCTGACCGCATCGGGCGAGGTAAATTGAGAAATTCCATGACCTAAATTAAACACATGACCGTGTCCGGCACTTGGTGTTCCATATGATTGCAAAGCCGCAGTAACTTGCTCACGAATCTGGGCTGGATCAGCAAATAAGACGGCTGGATCGAGATTGCCTTGCAAAGCAACCTTATCGCCGACTCTGGCGCGTGCTTGAGCAAGATTAACCATCCAATCCAAGCCTAGAGCGTCGGCACCGATATCGGCGATCTGCTCTAACCACAAGCCACCGCCTTTGGTGAAGACGATCACAGGGATGCGCTTACCGTCTTTTTCGCGCTGCAATTTATTTACCACGTCCTGCATATAGCGTAGCGAGAAGCGCTGATAAGCGCCATCGGCCAAGGCCCCACCCCAACTATCAAAAATCATCACAGCTTGTGCTCCGGCATCGATCTGCGAATTTAAGTAGGCAGCTACCGCTTCGGCATTGGTGCGCAGGATGTGCTCCATCAGATCAGGCCGCTTGTACATCATGGTCTTGACTGCATGAAACTCACGCGAGCCCTGCCCCTCTACCATATAACAAGCCAAAGTCCATGGGCTGCCGGCAAAACCGATCAACGGAACACGGCCATTGAGCGTAGTACGAATCTGGGTGACTGCATCAAACACATATTGCAGACTACCTTCTTCCGGTACCTTTAGTGCCAACACCTCGGCTTCGGTCTTTAATGGACGTTCAAATTTTGGTCCTTCGCCTTCTTCAAAATACAAGCCCAGGCCCATGGCGTCTGGCACTGTCAGAATATCGGAAAATAAGATTGCGGCATCCAGTGCAAAACGATCCAAGGGTTGTATCGTGACCTCGGTCGCAAAATCAGGGTTTTTCGCCAAACTCATGAAAGAACCCGCACCTTTACGCGTTGCTTTATATTCCGGCAAATAACGACCCGCCTGGCGCATTAGCCACAAAGGGGTGTAATCGGTTTCCTGACGTAACAAAGCGCGTAGGAAGGTATCATTTTTGAGCGGAGCAAAGCGGGTGGACATAAGTGACTTTCAAAAACACGGTGATATTCATTAAGTACGACGACAAGGCACTATTATCGCCTATGCAGACAAGCCTGGTATCTGATCTGGCGCAATTTGGCGGGTTTCCCGACAAAAATTAACCATAAGAAACTGTGGATAACTTTGTGGATATAATCCTGGGAAATTATTTCTAACAGGAATAATTTCCAGAAAAATTCCATGAAAATTTATAAGCATTTGATTTAATTCATTTTTATTTCTATATGCACGAATCTTAGGTAAGAAGAGAACAGCTAAGCTTTTTGTGCATAAGTAAGTTTTTTGAGACGACATTTACGCTCAATTCACTTAAAAAATGAGAAACAGCGAAATTCATGAAATTTTGACTGAAGTTGCCGCCAGATAGGACAAGCTAGCTCCGTTAAATCACTTTGATCTTGCTAAGCGCTGGATTAGCAGGGGGATAGGCTAATTTCATACTCTCCAGTTTTTCCGTCACGATATGAGCGATTGCTAAATTTCTTTGTGTCTTAGAATCGGCTGGAATGATGTACCAGGGTGCGTGATGACTATCAGTCGCCATTACAACCTCCGAGTAAGCGCTCTGAAATTCGTCCCAATGCTCGCGGTCAACCAGATCATTTGGATCGAATTTCCAATTTTTATCCGAATCGGACAAGCGCTCCTCTAGCCTTTGTTTTTGTTCTGCCTTGGAAATGTGCAGAAAAAATTTCAAAATGACGGTGCCAGTCTCGCTCAACATACGCTCAAAATCACGTATATGTGCAAGGCGGCGCTGGCACTCGGCCTGATCTATCCAGCCACGCACCTGGGTAATCAAAACATCTTCGTAATGGCTTCGATTAAAGATCACCAGCTCACCTTTGGCCGGAATTTTTTGATGAACTCGCCATAGGTAATCGTGCGCTAACTCAAGATTATTCGGAGCTGCAAATGCTACCGTATGCGCGCCCAGCGGATTAATCTGCCCAAACACGCCGCGTATCGTGCCGTCTTTACCCGAAGTATCCATGCCTTGCAGAATAATCAGCACCTTATGCTGCTTTTGACCATACAGAATGTTTTGGTATTCCGAAATTTTTTCAGCTAACGCCAGCGTGCTGAGTTTATCGGCTGCCTTGGCCTCAGCCTTGTTTTCATTCTGTGAAGCTATTGTGCGCAGGGCTGCATCGCTATCTTTCAATTGCAAATGAGCAGGTGCACGAAATTTTTCACCGATGTGGTTGGCCATAAAGATCTCTCGTCTATCAAATATGGGGAATATGTGCAGCGCTTGCCTGACACCTTGCATGTTCAATTTTAAGACACTTGTCCATGACCACGAGCATACCTTCATGCTCGGCGCGGTTGGCACAGGCCTCATTGCATATATCTAATTGCATCCATAAACAAGCTGCATTGACCACGATAGCTTGCTCAAGGATCTCGGGGATATCCGCCGACTTACGGAAACACACAACAATGTCTATGGCTAAGCCACTGGCTTTGGCGGCCTCAGGAAGGCTGCCATAGCAAAATTCACTAAGAATCAGATTGCCGGCTTCATTAGGGTTAATCGGTAAGATGCGGTAGCCATTTTGCTGCAGATAGCTAGCGACCTCATAACTGGCACGATGCGGCTTCGCAGATAAACCAAAGACTGCGATAGTTTTTGCATTTTTCAGCAACTTTGGTATGTCAACATGCGTCATACTTTCCCCAGTCATAGATCATTATAGAAAAATCATAGAAAAAAAGGCAGCCTAAGCTGCCTCTTTTTCTAATGCTAATATTTCCAACTCGGCGTATGCCTAGGCAGAATTGAGGCTTACTTATTACGTAAGCGCTGAATTGCCGCTAGTTGCGCGACCGCGATACTCAATTCGGCTTGTGCTTTCGCATAGTCAAATTTAGCTTCGCGATTAACTAAAGATTCTTCTGCCAATTTCTTAGCATTAGCCGCTTTAGCTTCATCCAGATCTTTACCGCGTATTGCCGTATCTGCCAGAACTGTGACGGTATCAGGTTGCACTTCAAGCAAACCACCGGCGACGAATACGAATTCATCTTCCGCCTGGCCTGGAACCTTGATGCGTACTGCGCCCGGCTTGATGCGCGTGATCAGCGGAGTGTGTTTTGGGTAGATACCCAACTCACCAGCTTCACCCGGCAACGCCACGAACTCAGCTTCACCGGAGAAGATCAACTCTTCTGCAGAAACCACGTTAACGTGAATAGTATGTGCCATATTCAAACTTTCTGATTCGTCAAAGGTTCAAAAAATGCACTGCTTGGTATTTGATTACTTCTGCAAACGACCACGATCGTCCGCAGAAGCCATATCAAATTAGGCAGCCATTTTCTTCGCTTTTTCGATTGCTTCGTCGATAGTACCTACCATGTAGAACGCTTGTTCTGGCAAGTGATCGAGTTCACCGGAAGCGATCATCTTGAAGCCCTTGATCGTGTCTTTCAGTGAAACGTATTTACCTGGTGCACCGGTAAATACTTCAGCAACGTGGAAAGGCTGGGACAAGAAACGCTGCATCTTACGAGCACGAGCAACCAATTGCTTGTCTTCAGGAGCCAATTCGTCCATACCCAGAATCGCGATAATGTCGCGCAATTCTTTGTAACGCTGCAAGATACCTTGTACAGCGCGGGCAGTTTCGTAATGCTCGAGGCCAACCACTTGTGGATCCAATTGACGTGAAGTCGAATCGAGTGGATCAACCGCTGGGTAGATACCCAGAGAGGCGATGTCACGTGACAGAACAACTGTAGAATCCAAATGGGCGAAAGTAGTCGCTGGGGATGGATCAGTCAAATCATCCGCTGGAACATACACGGCTTGAATTGAAGTGATCGAACCTGTTTTGGTCGAAGTAATACGCTCTTGCAAGCGACCCATTTCTTCAGCCAAAGTCGGTTGGTAACCCACAGCGGAAGGCATACGACCCAACAAGGCAGAAACTTCAGTACCAGCCAAAGTGTAACGGTAGATGTTATCGACGAAGAACAACACGTCTTTACCTTCGTCACGGAAACCTTCAGCGATAGTCAAACCAGTCAGAGCAACGCGCAGACGGTTACCTGGTGGTTCATTCATCTGACCGTAAACCATGGCAACTTTGGAGTTTTCTGGATTTTCCAGATCGACTACTTTAGCGTCAGCCATTTCGTGGTAGAAGTCATTACCTTCACGAGTACGCTCACCAACACCAGCAAACACGGACAAGCCGCTGTGTGCTTTAGCGATGTTGTTGATCAGCTCCATCATGTTAACCGTTTTACCAACACCGGCACCACCGAACAAACCAACTTTACCACCTTTTGCAAACGGGCAAACCAAGTCAATAACCTTGATACCTGTTTCCAACAGCTCTTGCGATGGCGACAATTCGTCGTACGCAGGAGCCTTACGGTGGATTGATGCTGTAGTTTCACGGCTAACCGGTCCACATTCATCAATCGGGTTACCCAATACGTCCATGATACGACCCAGTGTTGCTTTACCGGTAGGCACCATAATTGGCTTACCAGTGTTGGTCATGATCATGCCGCGACGCAGACCGTCGGAAGTACCCAGCGCGATGCAACGGACGATACCATCGCCCAATTGCTGCTGAACTTCCAGAGTCAGGTCTGAGCCTTCCATTTTCAAGGCGTCGTAGATCTTAGGCATCGCGTCGCGTGGAAATTCAACGTCCACAACAGCGCCGATACACTGAACGATTTTGCCATCAGCCATGTTCGTTCCTTCAATAAATTAAATTCAGTTTAGACCGCTGCCGCGCCGGCGACGATCTCGGAAAGCTCTTTGGTAATTGCAGCTTGGCGTGTTTTGTTGTAAATCAACTTCAACTCACCAATTACGCTGACTGCGTTATCGCTAGCTGATTTCATCGCCACCATACGTGCCGACTGTTCAGATGCCATGTTTTCAGCAACAGCCTGATAAATCAGAGCCTCAACATAACGTACCAACAATTCGTCAATCACCGTTTTCGCATCTGGCTCGTAGATGTAATCCCATGAATGGGAAGACTTACTTACTTCGAGCTGATCAGCCTGCAGGGGCAATAACTGCTCCATCACTGGCTGTTGCTTCATGGTGTTAACAAACTTGTTGTAGCAAACGTAGACTGCATCAAGTTTGCCTTCCTGATAGGCGTCCAGCATAACCTTCACTGGACCAATCAACTTATCCAGATGGGGAGTATCGCCGAGTTGCACCGCGTGCCCCACGACTCGTGCACCCATCCGATTCAGGAAACCTAAACCTTTATTACCAATTGCGACCGCTTCAAATGTAGCGCCCGACCCATCAAGTTCGCGCAGTTTGTTGGTGACCAAACGCAATACGTTGGTATTCAAGCCACCACACAAACCCTTGTCAGTTGTAACAAGTATCAGTCCAATTTTCTTGGACTGAGTTTGCTGAACCATGAAAGGATGCGAGTACTCTGGGTTTGCCTGTGCCAAGTTAGCAGTGATAGTACGAATTTTTTCACTATACGGGCGAGCCGCACGCATCCGGTCTTGCGCTTTACGCATTTTGGAAGCAGCGACCATTTCCATCGCTTTAGTGATCTTCTTCGTATTTTCTACGCTTTTGATCTTGCCACGTATCTCTTTACCTACAGCCATGAGTATTGACTCCTTCTAGCTATAGTAAATTAATAGGCGCCGGATTTTTTGAAATCAGCAATAGCGGCAGACATGGCAGCTTCGCCATCTTTATCCAGTTGCTTGGTTTCTTCTATCTTTTGCAGCAAAGCAGCATGACTAGTTTTCATGAAATTATGTATGCCAGCTTCGAAAGCCAAAACCTTCGTGACAGGTACATCATCCAAGAAACCCTTGTTCGCTGAGAACAAAGTAACTGCCATCAGGGAAATCGACAATGGAGCGTACTGAGCTTGTTTCAACAGTTCTGTAACGCGTGCACCACGATCCAACTGCTTACGTGTTGCCGCATCCAGATCCGAAGCGAACTGCGCAAACGCAGCCAATTCACGATACTGAGCCAAATCGGTACGGATACCACCGGACAGGTTTTTAATGACCTTAGTCTGAGCAGCACCACCAACGCGAGATACCGAAATACCGGCGTTAATCGCAGGACGGATACCAGCATTGAACAAGGATGTTTCCAAGAAGATCTGACCGTCAGTAATCGAAATTACGTTGGTTGGAACGAAAGCGGAAACGTCACCTGCTTGAGTTTCAATGATAGGCAATGCTGTCAATGAACCTGTTTTACCTTTAACCGCACCGTTGGTGAATTTCTCAACGTACTCAGGGTTCACGCGTGCCGCGCGCTCTAACAAACGGGAGTGGAGGTAGAACACGTCACCTGGATAAGCTTCGCGACCTGGTGGACGGCGCAGCAACAGGGACAACTGACGATAAGCAACAGCTTGCTTGGACAAATCATCATAAATGATCAGGGCATCTTCACCACGATCACGGAAGTATTCGCCCATTGCGCAACCAGCGTATGCAGAAACATATTGCATTGCAGCCGATTCAGCTGCAGTAGCGGCAACTACGATCGTGTATTCCATTGCGCCGTGCGCTTCTAAAGCACGCACTACGTTTTTAACGGAAGACGCTTTTTGACCAATCGCTACATAGATACAAGTAACGTTTTGACCTTTTTGGTTGATCACGGCATCAATCGCTACCGCAGTCTTACCAGTTTGACGATCGCCAATGATCAATTCACGTTGACCACGGCCAACCGGAACCATCGCATCAATCGACTTCAAACCAGTTTGCAGAGGTTCGGAAACTGATTGACGGGCAATAACGCCCGGTGCGATTTTTTCGATAGGTGTCGTCAATTTAGCATTGATAGGACCTTTACCGTCGATAGGCTGACCCAGTGCATTAACAACACGGCCGCGCAGTTCTGGGCCAATAGGCACTTCCAGAATACGACCGGTACATTTAACGGTATCGCCTTCGGAAATGTGCTCGTAGTCACCCAAAATAACGGCGCCAACGGAATCACGTTCCAAGTTCAATGCCAGACCAAATGTATTGCCTGGAAATTCCAGCATCTCACCTTGCATCGCGTCAGACAGACCGTGAATGCGGCAGATACCGTCGGTAACGGAAATAACCGTACCTTGATTACGAATCTCAGCGTTATCGCCAAGGCCTTGGATCCGGCTCTTGATCAATTCGCTGATTTCTGATGGATTGAGTTGCATACTAACTCCTAAAATTAATTCAGTACTTACGTCCGCTATTTACGCGGTCAAAGCGACGTGCATTCTTTGCAGCTTGGCACGCACGGAAGTATCCAGTACTTGATCACCAACCACGATATGCACACCACCGATCAGGGCGGCGTCCACTTTCACGGTCGAGTGCAGCTTGCGGCCAAATTTCTTTTCCAGCGTAGTCGTCAAATCGCTAATCTGCTCTGCCGTCATTTCAAATGCGCTAGTAATTTTTGCATCTGCAGCGCCTGCTTCGGCGTTTTTCAGAGCATGAAATTGACTGGCGATTTCTGGTAGTAAAGTTAAGCGACCATAATCAGTGAGCGTAGTGACGAAGTTTTTGGCTTCATCAGTCACTGGGGACTTCAACACGGACAAGAAAGCCTCAGCAGTTTTCGCCGCTGTGACTTTTGGATTGTGTGCAAGAGCTAGTACATCGGGATGCGCCGCGACTTGCGCCATCTCGGCAACCAAATCCGACCAAGCGGATAGGTTGCCAGATTTGGCAACACGGAACAAGGCTTCGGCGTAAGGACGAGCGATCGTTGCGAGTTCAGCCATGATTACAGCTCAGTCTTCAATTGGCTCAACATATCTGCGTGAGCAGATGCGTTAACCTCACGCTTGAGAATTTGCTCTGCGCCTTTGACTGCCAATACGGCAACCTGGTCGCGCAATTCTTCGCGTGCTTTGGTGACTTGATTGTCAGCTTCTGCTTTAGCGGCAGCGATGATACGCGCAGCTTCTGCATTGGCAACATTCTTGGCTTCTTCTAATATCAATTGCGCGCGCTTTTCAGCATTGGCAACATGCGTCAGACCTTCTTCACGAGCACCAGCCAATTGGGCTTGTACACGTTTTTCAGCATCTTGCATCTTTGCCTGACCTTGATCAGCAGCAGCCAAGCCGTCGGCAATTTTTTGCCTACGAGCATCGATCGCACCAATCAACGGTGGCCACACGAATTTCATCGTGAAGAGTGCCAGGATGAAAAACACCCCAGCCTGGTACCACATAGTTTGATTAAGGTTCACAGTAGTTTTCCTCTAGAAATTATCGTTCCGTAAGCAGACTTGCTTACGGTAGAAAAAGGAAAGCTAATTAGCCTTTGAATGGATTTGCAGTTGCGAAGAACATAGCGATACCAACACCGATAATGAAAGCAGCATCGATCAAACCAGCCAACAACAACATTTTACCTTGCAATTTTTCCATCAATTCTGGTTGACGTGCTGATGCTTCCAGATATTTACCACCCATCAGAGCGATACCGATACATGCACCCAAAGCGCCCAAACCGATGATCAAACCACAAGCCAATGCAACCATAGCGACGTTAGTCATAACAATTCCTTCAAAGATTAAAAATTAAAAAATTAAAAAAACAAAAACCCAAAACAAATTCCAACAAAACTTTATTACTAAATTAATGCGCTTCGTGAGCTTGACCCATGTATACCAGTGTCAACATCATGAAAATAAATGCTTGCAAGAACACGATCAAAATATGGAAAATTGCCCATATAGAACCAGCAAACAAATGACCAATACCGCCGAATACTGTTGCCGTAGAACCCAATAAGGCGATCAGCAAGAACAACAACTCACCGGCGAACATGTTACCGAAAAGTCGCATACCCAAAGAGAAGGTTTTCGCTGCGTATTCCACCAGATTCAATGCCAGATTGGCTGGGAACATCATAGGACCGAATGGTGCAGAGAATAATTCTTTTACGAATCCGCCAGCACCTTTGATTTTCACGCTGTAGTACATCATCAAGGCGAAAATACCGACTGAAATACCAAGAGTGCCATTCAAATCAGCAGTAGGAACAACACGATGATGAATACCAGAATCTATTCCTAAAGCAGGAAAAATCCATTGCGAGAACAAATCGACCGGTAAAAAATCCAGTGAGTTCATCAACGCTACCCAGACAAAAACGGTTAAGGCCATAGGCGCGATGAAACTGGTATTACCGTGAACAATGCTTTTAGCCTGGTTATCAACCATTTCAACCAGCATTTCAACTGCCGACTGGAAACGACCTGGTACGCCAGCACTCGCTTTACGCGCGGCCATATACATCAATAAACTACCGATGACGCCACAAGCGATAGACCAAAACAGTGTATCGTAATTGAGGATGGACATATCCACCAGGGCGACTTGTTGTTCGTGCGAATTAGATAAATGTCCCAGATGATGGGATATATATTCTGACGCTGTGGGTGCTGCGTGCTCAGTTGCGCTCATAATTAGTGTCTAAATAGTAAAATGAAATAACTTTTCAATATCACGACGATCCCAGCGATAAACGCTACCCAATGCAAATCGTGATACAACCAAACAACCGCGATCATTAATGCGATTGTTGACCCAATTTTTATAAATTCACCGATAAAAAAACTCATCGGGTTGGCGCCTCCCGGTTTTTTCGCGCTGGAATTTAAGCGCAAAGCAAACAAGGAATTAGGGACTGCACAACAAAGTCCGCCAAACAAGGCTGAAATTCCAGCCGCAGAACCAGCAAGCAAACCAGCGATCAGGGCGACGACCAAAGCTGCTGCTAATTGCAACAGAACTAAACGCGCCATGCGATTTCCTCACTATTCATTTCTTAAATTTTAGCCTTGGCTATTGAACTGCTTGCGTTTGCCGTCATATTTCCAACCGAAGAATAAACGCAGGCCAACCAAAACCACGGAATTATACGTGCTTGTTCCCACCATCGTCAAACGTTTGATGTGCTGCATCAAAATGAGACATGTACTTATCTGGTGCAAATCGTCAGAGTTTTAGGCTTCTGCATTATCTCTGCCAGCCATTGCTGGCCCTGCGCCCAGGCGGCTAAACCAGATTCGCCATTGATATGACCCTGCGCACCAATACAGTGAAATTCAGCACCCCAGGCCTGCGCCCAGAGCTGAGCCAAGCCTAGTTCACACCACGGATCGTTGTCGGAAGCAATTACCTTGCTAGGAAACGGCATGCGTGTAGTTGGCATAGGCGAAAAACTTGGAGCGGGAAATTCTGCTCTTGCGACATCGGGTGGTGCAACTAGTAAAGCCCCTCTAACTTTGTCCTGGTCTGCACTTATCAACAAACTGCTCTGCGCCCAATGCGCCAGCAAGGCACATCCCAGACTATGCGCGACGATGATCACGGGCTCATCAGTATCACAAAGCTGCTGCTCAAGACTGGCTAACCAATCCTGGCAGTTTGGCTGATCCCAATTTTCTTGCTGCACGCGACTTACATTGGGCAGTGAGGACTCCCAAAGACTCTGCCAATGCGCCGGACCCGAGTTATATAAGCCCGGTAATAGCAGTATCTTCATATTGCCCTTGCTTAGTGCCCGCGGATTTTTAAAATAACCCCATCGAGTGAATCTAAGTCAGCGAAGTCAATTAGCATTTGTCCGCGTCCCTTAGTGCCCATTTTGAGTGTGACCTGGGTCGCCAGCATATCCGACAACTCCTCCTCCAGACGCGTAATATCTCGGGATTTTTCCGGTTTATCGCGGGTCTTGGCGGGGGTATTCAATTCTGCGGTGGTACGTTGGACCAATTTTTCGGCCTCGCGTACTGACATGCGCTTGGCCACAACTTCATTCGCCAATTGAATTTGCGTCGCAGCATCAGTAGCCAATAAGGCACGCGCATGCCCCATGTCTATATCACCTGCCATCAGCATGGTTTGTACCGGTTTTGCCAGATTCAATAAGCGCAGTAAGTTAGACACAGCACTGCGCGATCTACCAACGGCATTCGCCGCTTGCTCATGGGTAAATGCAAAATCAGAAATCAAGCGATGTATGCCTTGCGCCTCTTCTAAAGGATTCAGGTCTTCACGTTGTATGTTTTCGATCAAGGCCATGGCCGCTGCCGCTTGATCGTCTACATCTTTCACCAGTACAGGCACGTCTTCAAGGCCAGCCATCTGCGAGGCCCGGTAGCGCCTCTCACCTGCGATGATCTCGTAACGGGTAACACCATTGGTTTGCCCAATAGGCCGCACCAGGATAGGTTGCATCAAGCCCTGTGCCTTGATAGATGCGGCTAACTCAGTCAGCGCGCCTTCATCCATGCGGGTACGAGGCTGATACTTGCCGGCCTGCATCAAACTGACGTGCAGACTGGTCGGTGCTCCCGCCACGGTTGCTACCGCCTCGGCGAAATCACCGGCACCATCAAATAGCGCTTCCAACCCACGGCCTAAGCCTTTTTGTTTTTTTGTTGCCATTATTTTGCATCCAATAGTTTAATTCTTTCGAGCATCTCGGCACCAAAGGCAATATAGGCTTGCGCGCCTTTCGAGGAGGGATCAAACACCACACCCGGCATGCCATACGAAGGCGCTTCGGCTAAACGCACATTGCGCGGTATTACCGTGGCGAACACCTTGTCGCCGAAATGTTGCTCTAATTGATCAGAGACCTGTTGCGACAGTGTCATGCGCGGATCAAACATAACACGCAATAAGCCAACGATTTTCAGATCCGGATTCAGATTGACCGCTACTTTTTTGATGGTATTTGAAAGATCCGACAGACCCTCGAGCGCGTAATATTCACACTGCATAGGAATAATCACACCATGCGCAGCACACAGGCCGTTCAGGGTCAGCATCGATAAGGCTGGTGGACAATCGATCAAAATAAAGTCATAGTCTGCGCTCACTTCTTTTAAGGCGTCGCGCAGACGCTTGTCTCTGTTTTCTAAGGCGACCATCTCTACCTCGGCACCGGCGAGTTCGCGATTGGCGGGCAAGACGTCAAACTTACCCACTTCTGAGCGCTGCCTTGCGGTTTTCACGTCCGCCATCCCCAGCAAGACCTCGTATATAGAACTGGTCAGTTTAGCCTTATTAATTCCCGCACCCATGGTGGCATTGCCTTGCGGATCGAGATCAACTAACAGCACCCTTTGGTCGAGCTTGGCCAGACCCGCTGCCAGATTGACCGTGGTCGTGGTTTTGCCGACGCCACCTTTTTGATTTGCAACACAAAATATTTTTGTCATTTTGCTCTAAGTAAATGGTGCGTGTTGGTTGGTGTTTTTGCTTGTTTGGTGTTCAACATTAAACGGGATTTCACTTAAGCCTTTTTGATGTAGATCATATGCCGCTCTACGGCCAAACCCGGTACTGTCAGTACTTCTATCGAACTGACTTCCCAGCCGTTTGGCATGCGCTCAATTTCTTCATTCGGATTGACGCCCTTCATCGCGAAAAATTGACCGCCATCTGCTAACAGATGGCCCGACCAGTTAATGAAATTACACAGTTCAGAAAAGGCACGCGAAGTAATCACATCAAATTTTTCTACTACTTGCAAGGCTTCTACCCGGCCCGTGTACACCGTGACATTCTTCAATCCCAACTCAGCTTTGGCTTGATTCAGGAAGGCGGTCTTTTTATTCACGGTATCGATCATGGAAATGCGTTTGCCTGGATAGCAAATTGCCAAGATCATACCTGGCAAACCACCACCTGACCCCACATCCAAAATATTCTCCGCGTGCTTAAAAGCATGTGCGGCAGAAAGTGAATCGAGCAGATGTTGCTTGACCATTTCCTTAGGATCGCGCACAGATGTTAAATTATAAACAGAATTCCATTTGTGCAACAATGCTAAATAGGCAATCATTTTTGCCATTTGTTCATCACTCAAAGCAAGCGGGAGTAATTTAACACCGTCGTGTAACATCGTGCTCAATTCAGCAGTATTAAATACACTCATGCTAAGTCACCTTCATTTTCTATAACCGCTGGAATTATCTCAACTTTGGCAAACTGCTGAAAACCGCGTTTTTTCAGATGCACCAGTAAAAGGGAAATCGCCGCTGGCGTTACGCCAGAAACCCGGCCGCACTGCCCCAAGGTTTCAGGCCTAAACTTATTCAATTTTTGTTTAACCTCCACCGATAGGCTATTTACCTCAAGGTAATCAAAATCCTCCGGCATTTTCAGGTTTTCGAAATACAGTTGGCGCTCAACCTCTTTGGCCTGACGTTCTATATAGCCAGAATATTTAACTTGTATCTCGACCTGCTCTTTCACTGCATCTTCTGCGACACCGGGGCCTGCCAGAGTCTGGCCTTCTTTACCGGACAAACTCATCAAGCTATCGTAAGTGACTTGCGGACGCCTCAGTAAATCCGCCAGGGAATATTCGCGCTCCAAAGCCTTGCCAACTACCCGCTCGGCTTCGGCATCTTCGACCAGACGCGGACTGACCCACGTTGACTTGAGTCTTTCCATTTCACGTGAAACAGCTTCACGCTTGATTTCAAACATGGCCCACTGCGCATCGCTGACGCAACCGAGTTGACGGCCAATTTCGGTCAGGCGCATATCGGCATTATCTTCACGCAGGCTGAGTCTATATTCGGCTCGACTGGTAAACATGCGATACGGCTCTTGCACGCCTTTACTCGTAAGGTCATCAACTAACACACCAAGATAAGCCTCATCGCGGCGCGGCACCCAAGCATCCCGCTCCTGCGTTTGCAAGGCGGCATTTAGACCTGCCAGCATCCCTTGTGCAGCAGCCTCTTCGTACCCGGTAGTGCCATTAATTTGCCCAGCGAAAAATAGACCCTTGATTTGACGTGTTTCCAACGACGTCTTTAAACCACGCGGATCAAAGTAGTCATACTCAATTGCATAGCCAGGACGCAAGATATACGCATTTTCCATGCCGCGCATAGAGCGGACTAAATCCAACTGCACATCGAAAGGCAAGCTGGTCGAGATACCATTCGGATAGTATTCATTGGTAGTCAGGCCTTCTGGCTCCAAAAATATCTGGTGCGAATCCTTACCGGAGAAGCGATGGATTTTATCCTCGATAGACGGGCAGTAACGTGGCCCCACCCCTTCGATCACGCCCGTGTACATAGGACTGCGATCAAGACCGGCACGAATGATGTCATGCGTGCGTTCATTGGTATGCGTAATCCAGCATGGCAATTGGCGCGGATGCATACCTACATTGCCCATTACAGAAAACACAGGGATAGGATTAAGATCCCCCGCCTGCTCCTGCATGACAGAAAAATCAATGCTACGACCATCGATACGCGGTGGTGTACCTGTCTTCAAGCGACCTTGCGGCAAGGCGAGCTCTTTGAGTCTGGACGACAAGGAGATCGCAGGCGGATCGCCGGCACGGCCAGCCGCATAGCTATTCAAACCAACATGAATTTTCCCATCAAGGAAAGTTCCGGCTGTAAGCACCACAGATCTGGCGCGGAAACGCACCCCAACCTGAGTGACAGCACCAACAACTCTATCACCCTCCACCATCAAATCATCTACTGCCTGCTGAAATATCCACAGATTTTCTTGATTTTCCAAACGACTACGAATCGCCTGTTTATATAAAATCCGGTCGGCTTGTGCGCGTGTGGCGCGTACAGCTGGGCCTTTTGAGGAATTCAAAATGCGGAATTGAATACCGGCCTCATCGGTGGCAATCGCCATCGCACCACCCATGGCATCAACCTCTTTGACCAGATGGCCTTTACCAATTCCACCTATCGAGGGGTTACAAGACATCTGCCCCAGGGTCTCGATATTATGGGTAAGCAAGAGGGTTTTTTGACCCATGCGCGCGGCAGCCAAGGCAGCCTCGGTACCTGCATGACCACCACCAACAACGATTACATCAAATTCTTTTGGATAAAACATGGATTACTTTTACTCAAGGATTGCTCTGGAAGGTGGAGATTATAAAGGTTTTTCAGGACCAATCCCCGACAAGAAAATAGTTTAGAACGTTTGTTTCACGTGGAACAGCAGATTTTTCCGATTTAGCAAGGATAAAATTTCCTGTTTCACGTGAAACAATGCCTATTTAAAAAAGGCATCAAAGCTTGTTTTAATTATCAGGCAAGCAACAACAAGCAAGAACATCTTGCGCACAAACCCACTGCCATGCTTGATCGCAAGACGGCTGCCGGTAACAGAACCGAGCACGCCACACACCGCCATCGCCAAGCCAAGTTGCCAAATCACATGACCACTAAAGCCAAACCACAACAAGGCGGCACCATTGCAAGCCACATTCAATACCTTGGCTACTGCCGATGCGCGCAAAAAATCAAAACCGAACAAGCGCACAAAAATAAAAACGAAAAAACTACCAGTGCCAGGTCCAAAAAATCCATCATAGAATCCTATTAGTCCACCGGCCAACATCGCCATTGCGACTTCTTTGTCACCTTGGAATAGGGGTGTATGACTTACGCCTAACTCCTTTTTTTTGAAAGTGTAGATAGCAATCGCCAGCAAGATTAATGGCAAGGCTTTACGCAGATAAGTCGGGGGGATATGCGTCACCAGGATCGCACCACCAAACGAAAACAGGAAAGCCATCGCCGCTGCAGGTAACACCATGGACCAACGCAGGCTGACTACCCGAAGATAATTTACCGCTGCCACCGAAGTGCCCCAGATACTGGCGAATTTATTGGTGCCAAGTAAAGTGGCAGGTGCCGTGCCCGGCATAAACGAAAACAAGGCTGGCACTTGAATCAGACCCCCGCCGCCCACCACCGCATCGACCAGACCAGCAAAGAAAGCAGCAACTGCCAAAATAAAAAAATCCATACTTTTCTTAGTGAAATTTATTCAAGCTGACAGGATAACAAGTCTTGCTACAATCAGCACAACCTGGAGTAAAGATACCATGAACAATTTTGAGTTTCGCACCGTCCCCACCCTCATCAACCGATATGGAGCAAGCGCGCAACTGGGTGAAATTATTCAGCAGCATTACCCCGCCGTACGCCGTTGTGTACTCGTCACTGATCCTGGATTTCTCGCAACTGGCCTAGTCCAACCCTCTATTCGGAGTTTAGAAAACCTAGGACTGAGCGTCACCATCTATGCCCAGGTACAAGCCGATCCCCCAGAGCAATTGATACTAGAAGCCGTCGCCTCGGTGCGCCAGCAGCAAGCAGAGTTAGTCATAGGCATGGGTGGCGGCAGCTCACTCGATGTTGCGAAACTGATCGCCATCTTGCTCAACACCAATCAGCCCCTATCCCAAATGTATGGGATAGACCAGATTAAGGGCAAGCGCCTGCCCTTAATCCAGATACCCACCACTGCCGGTACCGGGTCAGAGGTCACGCCTATCGCCATCGTCACCACCGGTGCCAGCAGCAAGATGGGCGTAGTCGCGCCGCAGCTATATGCCGATATCGCGATACTCGATGCCGCACTGACGCTGGGATTACCCGCCAGCATCAGCGCCGCCACTGGCATTGACGCCATGGTGCATGCCATCGAGGCCTACACCAGCAAGCACAAAAAGAATGCCATCTCGGATATGCTGGCGCGCCAGGCACTGCAATTACTCTGGGAAAATCTGGAGAAAGTATGCGACAACGGACAAGATAAAGAAGCGCGCCAAGCCATGCTGGTCGGCGCGATGCTAGCCGGACAGGCCTTCGCCAACGCGCCGGTAGCCGCAGTACACGCGCTGGCCTACCCGATAGGCGGCATCTTTCATGTGCCGCATGGGCTTTCCAACTCGCTAGTCTTACCGCACGTGCTACGTTTCAATCTACCGTTCGCAGCAACCGAGTATGCCGAGCTCGCCAGCATCATCGTCCCGCAGGCCAGCGGCAGTGAGCAAGCGCGTAGCCATGCCATGATCGATGCCTTAGCCGCCTCAGCGCAGCGCGTCGGTATCGCCACCCGCCTGAGTCAAGTTGGCATAGCCGAACACGATCTGGACAATTTAGCGCAAGCGGCCATGCAACAAACCCGCTTGCTCGCGAATAACCCGCGCGAGCTGACTCTGGCCGACGCCAGAGCTATCTATAAAGCGGCGCTGTAAATGCAATAAAGGATGGGAGGAATAAATAAGGTCTACCCTGCCGCGCATATCCCGTGCGGGCTGCAGGCCTATATGCTCGGAAAGGCGCATGGAATATGCGCGCTGGCAGGGTCCTTGAATAATTTTTTCAACAGTAGTCCCAAATAGGCTAAGCGACTAACTACGCGACATCTAGCAGAGTTAGCCTGCCCGTCGGCCAGGTTCAGACTCATGCAAAAATTTGGTGTAGATATCGCGCGGCGCCGCTATCGACAACTGGCTCAAAATTCTTCCCACTGCACCACGATGATATCCGCCATGGGTAATCACATGCATCAATATCTCTGCCCTGCTCATTTGCCCGTGGCCGCCATCGGTAAAGACAAAATGCATGGTCTCATCAAAACCGGCACTATCTAGCATCTCAAGGTAAGCGAGATACGCAGCATCGGTTTTGCAGACCGCCGCATACAGCTGATCGAGCGCCGGCGTCTGCTCCGTATTGGTCGCCACATAGTGATGTGGAAGCCCATGCAAATTCGCCCAAAATATGCTGTCAACCACATAGACGTGATTCAAAATTCGGATCGCACTGTGTCGCTCAGTTTGATGCTGAGTGACATCCAGCTCTCGCATGCTAGCGAACAACTCCTGATTGGCCCACTGTTTATACTTAAATAACGACGTCATTAAATTGGCTGGCTTCATTTGAACTCTCGGTTTGACATGCACAAATTAGATGTGATCTTGCCATCTTAACCGAAATAGCTTGATGATTCAGGCGCCCTGCCACCACGCATATCCCATGGGCCTTGCAGCCCGATATTGCTTGGAGAAGCGCATGGAATATGCGCGCTGGCAAGGGTCTAAAAATTTTGATGTGCAAAAAAATACCCCGGATTTTATTCAGGGGTATTTTGATTGCACTTGCCACTTACCGCACAGCCTATTTTTTTAGCAGCGCCCAGCGCGCTCCCAATTCGCCGACGATGCCGCGTCTAAACGCCAGCACACAGATAATAAAGATCAGGCCTGTCACCATCGTCACCGACTCCCCTAAGCTTCTAAACCACTCGACCTGGCTGATATCGGCCAACCAATTACCCATATCGCCTAGCTTGTTTTCCAGCAGGATGATGATCACGGCGCCGACCACCGGGCCGACGATGGTGCCTAAGCCGCCGACCAGGGTCATCAAGACCACCAAACCCGACATAGTCCAGTGCACATCGGTCAGTGTCGCAAAGCCCAGCACCAGAGTCTTGGTGGCACCAGCCAAGCCTGCCAGTGAGGCTGACAGCACGAAGGCGAGCAACTTATAACGGTCTACGTCATAACCGAGAGAAATCGCGCGTGGCTCGTTTTCCTTGATCGCCTTTAACACCTGCCCAAACGGCGAATGGATGGTGCGTACGATCAGGGCAAAACCAGCCACGGCAATCGCCAGCACCACGTAATACAAACTCAGGTCAGAACTAAGGTCTAGCATGCCCAGCAATTTGCCGCGAGGCACTCCTTGCAAGCCATCTTCGCCGCCGGTAAATTTAGCCTGTAAAAACACGAAATACAGCATTTGCGCCAACGCCAGCGTGATCATGGTGAAGTAAATCCCTTGCCGGCGGATCGCCAAACTCCCCATCAGCAAACCAATTCCACCCGCTGCCACCATCCCCAGCAATAAGCCGAGCTCCATTGGTAAGCCGGCCTGCTTCAAGGCCCAGCCAGTCACATAACTGGCACCGCCAAAAAATGCCGCATGCCCGAACGAGAGTAAGCCGGTAAAACCGATCAGTAAATTGAAGGCGCAGGCAAACAAGGCAAAGCATAAAAGCTTCATCAAAAATACCGGATACACGATCAAAGGTGCTAGCAGTAAGGCGCCCAGCGCCAGCCCTATTCCAAGTTTTTTATTCATACCCATCTCCGTAATCCGCATGGCCTATTTCTCTTTGCCGAACAAACCGGCCGGACGTATCATCAATACAATCGCCATCACGATAAACACCACGGTGGCAGATAGTTCGGGATAAAACACACGGGTCAGTCCCTCGATGATGCCCAGTCCGAGACCGGTCAGTATCGAACCTAAGATCGAGCCCATGCCGCCGATCACCACCACCGCAAACACCGTGATGATCAGGTTAGAACCCATCAGGGGTGAGACCTGTATTACCGGTGCCGCCAGCACGCCGGCAAAGGCCGCCAGCGCCACGCCAAAGCCATAAGTAAGGGTAACCATCAGGGGTACGTTAACACCGAAGGCCTCGACCAGCTTAGGGTTCTCGGTGCCGGCCCGCAAATACGCACCTAATTTGGTTTTCTCGATCACAAACCAGGTCGCGAAACACACGGTGAGCGATGCCACCACTACCCAGGCACGATAATTGGGCAAGATCATAAACCCCAGATCGGTCGCGCCCATCAGGGCATCCGGTACCGAATAGGCTTGGCCGGAAACGCCGTAAAACGAGCGGAACACGCCTTCCAGCAATAAGGTAATGCCGAAGGTCAGTAATAGACCGTACAGATGATCTAACTTATACAGCCAGCGCAACATGGTCTTTTCGACGACGATGCCGAATAGGCCGACCAGCAGCGGGGCGATCAGCAACATCAGCCAGTAGTTGATGCCAAAATAATTCATCCCCATCCAGGCCAGAAAAGCACCCATCATGTACAGCGCACCGTGCGCAAAATTGATCACGTTGAGCAAGCCAAAGATGACCGCCAGACCTAGCGACAAGATCGCGTAAAAAGAGCCGTTGACTAGGCCCAGCAGTAGCTGACTGAGCATCGCTTGTAGCGGAATACCGAATATTTCCATGGCGCTTGTGCATAAATGCCCGAAGTGGGCAGAGGTTCAATGAAGAGATGCGCGCCGTCACGGCCGCGCATCTAAGCTAGATAGACCTGGATAGCTAAGGTCTTATTTCCAGAGCGCGCATTTGCTTTCGGCCTTGGTAGTAAATGCCGTATCACCCGGGATAGTCTGCACTATCTTGTAGTAATCCCAAGGATATTTGGCTTCGGCCGGCTCTTTCACTTGCATCAGATACATATCGTGGATCATGCTGCCATCGGCACGGATAGCGCCGTTTTTGGCATACATGTCATTGATCTTCATGCCGCGTAATTTCGCCATGACTTTATCGCTATCATCAGAGCCAGCCGCTTTCACCGCGTTTAAGTATTGCAGGGTGGCCGAATAATCGGCAGCTTGTAAGCTTGAAGGCATTTTTTTCATTTTGCCAAAATAACGCCGCGCCCAAGTACGAGTTTCTTCGTTCTGATCCCAATACCAGCTATCGGTCAGATACATGCCGCGCGTCAGGTTTAGCGTCAGAGAATGCACATCGTTGATGAACATCAGCAAGCCCGCCAGCTTCATGGTCTTGGTCACGCCAAATTCATTGGCGGCCTTGATCGCATTGATGGTGTCGCCACCGGCATTGGCCAGGCCCAAGATCTGCGCTTTGGAAGCCTGAGCTTGCAGCAAGAAAGACGAAAAATCCGAGGCCGACAAAGGATGTTTGACCGAACCGGCTACCGTGCCACCCGCTGCTTTGACTACCGTGGTGGTGTCGTTTTCCAGTGAAGCACCGAAGGCATAATCGGCAGTCAGAAAGTACCAGCTCTTGCCGCCCTGCTTGACCACCGCAGAACCGGTACCTTTGGCCAACGCCACGGTATCGTAAGCATAGTGAATGGTGTAAGGGGTACATTCTTCATTGGTTAATCTGGCGGTGCCGGCACCGATAGAGATGAAGGCTTTTTTCTTTTCGAGCGCCACTTTGGACATTGCCAGATTAGTACCCGAATTGGTGCCACCGATCAACATATCAACGCCATCGCGGTCAAACCATTCACGCGCGCGGCTGGCCGCGATGTCGGCCTTATTTTGATGATCAGCGCTGACCAGTTCTATCTTTTTACCCAAGACCGTACCGCCAAAATCGGCAATCGCCATCTTGATCGCTTCGGCGCCACCAGGGCCATCGATGTCCGAATACAAACCGGACAAATCCGAGATAAAACCTATTTTTACGCTATCGCCAGAAACCTGGGCGCTGGCATTGGCAGAAAACCCCGTCAGGGCAGCAGCAACTGCAAAAACACCGGCTTTTAATGTTGTCTTCATGTGTCTACTCCAATTTATATTATTGAAAAAACTAAGGGAACTATCATTGCCAAAAACGCGCCGCCTCTCTGTTCGGTCGCTGCTTCTGTTTCTACATCTACTGCTACGTCCGCTGCCACTTCAACGACTTATACACCTAGCAATTCATTTAAAACCGGCATCTTTTCCGTCAATTCAGACGCTGCAAAATTCTCGACGATCTGACCGTGTTCCATCACGTAAAAACGATCCGCCAGTGGCGCGGCAAAGCGGAAGTTTTGTTCCACCATGACGATGGTATAGCCCTTGGCTTTCAGGGTCAGTATCATGCGCGCCAAAGCCTGCACGATGACCGGTGCCAGGCCTTCGGAAATCTCATCAAGCAGCAGCAGGCGTGCGCCAGTGCGCAGGATACGTGCCACCGCCAGCATTTGTTGCTCGCCACCTGAGAGGCGCGTACCCTGGCTGTTTTTGCGCTCGGCCAGATTGGGGAACATTGCGTAAATTTCTTCGACCGACATGCCCGCATGGGTGCAAGAGACCAGCGGCGGCAAGAGTAGATTTTCTTCGGTAGAGAGGGAAGCAAAGATGCCGCGCTCTTCCGGACAATACCCCACGCCCAGATGCGCCACTTTGTAAGTGGGTAAATTAATCGCCTCGACCCCATTGATCCTGATCGAACCTTTACGCGTACCTGTCAGTCCCATGATGGCGCGTAGCGTGGTGCTGCGTCCGGCACCATTGCGGCCCAGCAAAGTCACCACTTCGCCCGCTTGCACCACCAGATTCACATCATGCAAAATGTGCGATTCGCCGTACCATGCATGCAGACCACTGATTTCTAATGCCGGATGTTGGCCACTCATGCGTGCGCCCCTTCCAGTTCGCCGGCGGTGGTCCCCATATACGCCTCCATCACTTTCGGATTCTTCGACACTTCATCGTAATTTCCCTCAGCCAGCATGGCACCGCGCTGCAGCACCGAAATCTTGTCGCAGATGCCCGCCACTACACTCATATTGTGTTCCACCATCAAAATGGTGCGCCCGGCCGACACCTTTTTGATCAGCTCAGTGACGCGATGGACGTCTTCGTGCCCCATGCCCTGAGTCGGCTCATCGAGCAGCATTAATTCTGGCTCCATCGCCAGCGTGGTAGCGATCTCCAACGCACGCTTACGACCATACGGTAAATCGACCGTCATGCTGGCGGCAAACTCGCGTAGATCAACTTGCTCCAGCAATGCCATGGCTTGCTCGTTCAAACGATTCAGACTGCGCGCGCTTTTCCAAAAATGATAGGAGGTTCCCAGCTTGTGCTGCAAACCTATGCGTACGTTTTCCATCACGCTAAGATGAGGGAACACGGCAGAAATCTGGAACGAGCGGATGATGCCCTGACGCGCAATCTGGGCCGGTTGGGAGGCGGTAATATCGCGCCCATTGAATAAAATCTGGCCGGTAGTGGGCACCAAAAACTTGGTGAGTAAATTAAAACAGGTGGTTTTTCCGGCGCCGTTAGGACCGATCAAGGCATGGATATGGCCGCGCTGCACCTGTAGGTTAACATCGCTGACGGCGGTAAAGCCCTTGAACTCTTTGCTCAAGTGCTTCGTCTCCAGAATGACATTGCTCATCGAATCTCCTGTGGACTACTAGGGATAATTGCTAGTCTGTTCTTTGTCTTATTTTAGGACTTAGGCCAAATCGCCCCAGCGTCGTTGTATCCGCCTTGCCGTACTAGTGTACTGTCGTCGGCGGCACGCCTAGCTGGAACAATTTGGCGTAAACCCTAATTTAGAAACACAAAAAAATGTTTCTAAAAGATCTAATTTTTGTATAGTACTCATTGCCAGTACATTTCAACAATACGGTATAACTACGGTAATTGCGAATACCGTATTGATATTTAAACGATTTTATCTATGGCTAGCCAAAATCGCTAGTGCCGCTTTCTCGGCGATCATCAAGGTGGGTGAATTGGTATTGCCGGAAGTAATACTAGGCATAATAGAGGCATCTGCCACCCGCAAACCGCTAATCCCCAACACCCGTAACTGGCTATCGACCACCGCACCGCTGTCGTCACTACGTCCCATTTTGCAAGTGCCAACAGGATGAAATATCGTGGTGCCGATCTCGGCCGCTGCCTGCATCAATTCTTCTTCGCTTTGAAATTGTGCGCCTGGTTTTAATTCTTGCGGTGCGTATTTTTTTAGCGCAGGTGCCGCTACGATTTGACGCGTCAGGCGCAGTGAATCGGCGGCGACCTTGCAATCCTCCGCAGTACTCAGATAATTCGGGGTGATCTTCGGTGCCGCCATAGGATCCTTACCGGCGATACGCACGTGGCCACGGGAAGTCGGGCGCAGATTGCAGACGCTAGCGGTAAAGGCCGGGAAAGAATGCAGAGCATCGCCGAATTTTTCCAACGACAAAGGCTGTACGTGATACTCAAGATTCGCGGTTTTCTGGCTGGCATCCGATTTGGTAAAGGCCCCCAGTTGCGAGGGTGCCATAGACAGCGGTCCGCTGCGCGACCACGCATAATGCAGGCCTATCCTGGCCTTACCTAGCCAGCTATCGGCCATGGTATTGAGACTTTTTGCGCCGCTAATTTTAAATGCTGAACGTATCTGCAAATGGTCTTGCAGATTCTCGCCTACCCCGCTCAATTGATGCAGCAAGGGCACGCCAGCGGCCTGTAAATGCGCGCCATTCCCGATACCCGAATGCTGCAAAATACTCGGCGAACCGATCGCACCGGCAGCCAACACTGTTTCCTTGTGCGATTCTGCCATCCACTGTTTACCGCCGCCAATAAACTCGACGCCACGACAGCGTTTCACACCATCGATAATTTCAATTCTCAGAGCTTGCACCTGGCAACCGGTCATGATGGTCAAATTACCGCGCCCTGCCGCTGGCTGCAAAAAAGCCTTGGAAGCATTCCAGCGTACTCCACGTTTTTGGTTCACGTCAAAATAGCCGCAACCCTCGTTATCTCCACGATTAAAATCATCGGTATTCGGAATTCCTGTCTGTTTGGCAGCCTCCCGAAATGCGCTGAGTATCTCCCACGACAATCTTTGTTTTTCTACCCGCCATTCACCCTTGACACCATGAAATTCACTGGCGCCAGCATGATGATTTTCGCTCTGTTTAAACAGAGGTAATACCTGATCCCAAGACCAGCTATCGTCGCCGCTATGCGCCGCCCACTGATCGTAATCCTGGGCCTGACCGCGCATATAAATCATGCCGTTAATCGAGGAGCTACCGCCCATCACTTTGCCACGCGGATAAATCAGGCTGCGACCATTTAAACCGGCTTCGGCTTCGGTGCGATACATCCAATCGGTACGCGGATTATTGATGCAATACAGATAGCCAACCGGAATATGGATCCAGATGTAATCATCTTTGCCGCCTGCCTCGAGCAGTAGAACCTTATTATTTGGATCTTTAGAGAGCCGGTTAGCGAGCACACAGCCCGCTGTACCGGCACCGATGATGATGTAATCGAACTGACCTGCTGATTCCATGTAAAACCTTTTTAATTAAGCGACTCTTAGGACTTACGCAAAACCGCCCCAGCATCGTTGTATCCGCCCGTTGTATTTAAGTACTGAAGTGCTGTCTTCGGCGGTACGCCTAGCTGGAACAGTTTTTCGTAAGTTCTAGCTATGCCATTCTGCAACTAAAGCTGCCATCAAGTCGCGCACGCTCAGATCGCGCACTTTGGCCACACCCTGGCCAGCCCAGAGTGACATCAGCTCGGTATTATTTAATTTTCCGGCTTGCGCGCGGATGCTACTGGTTAAGGCGTTTTGGATAGGATAAGCCGGTACTTGCGCTTCCACTGCGGCCATCAAGGCCATGAATTTGTTATCCAAACCGCGCGCCAGACGTCCGGAAATCGCACGGGTCTGGCGTGTGCTATCGGTGTTGGCCTGCAACAAGCGCTGTTTATACGCCGCCGCTATGCCAGATTCTTTCACGGTCAAAAATGCCGTACCCATTTGCACCGCTTGCGCACCCGCTGCCAGTGCCGCCGCGATCTGTCCACCGTCCATGATGCCACCGGCCAGTATCAGCGGTACCTGGAGTTGTGGCCGACACTGCGCCAATAGTGCCAGCGCGCCCAAAGTGGATGCTTCTTGGGCTCCGATGAAGGTACCACGATGGCCACCCGCCTCTACCCCTTGCAGGCACACAGCATCAGCGCCCATGGCTTGCCAGACGATCGCCTCAGGCAAATTAGTAGCAGTGCCGACGACCAGAATGCCAGCCTCATGCAGACGCTGGATCTGGCTAGCGTGCAAGACATCAAAGGTAAAACTGGCGACCGCAGGACGGGCAATGATCAGGGCATCGAGTTGCTCTTCAAAATCCTGGCACCAGCGAGTCGGCGTCGCCAAGTCATCGATATTCAATTCAGCCAGCACCGGTTGCAACAGCAGCTTGGCGGCCGCCACTTCGGCATAATCGATGTGTGGCTTGCTCTGCACAAAAAGATTGATAGCAAACGGCTTATCCGTGAGGCGGCGGATATGTTCGGCCTGCTCTATGATCGCCAATGGCGCTAACAAGGGTGCAGCCAGACTACCGAGGCCACCCGCATTCGAGACCGCGGCCACCAACTCTGGCGTCGTGATACCACCAGCCATTGGTGCTTGAATAATCGGGTATTGGCACAGGGAAAGAATCTTCATATTTTATATACTAGGGGTGAGTATGAGGTTTAAAATGTGAATCGCGCAATAACTGTATGCGCATTTGGTGCATCGCTACAGATACTCCCTTATTTTTCATTAAAAGTGTAAATAAATGTAGTGCTTGCCAATAACATCGGCGGGTTTATCAGGTGAAAAATTTACTAATTATTCTGCATTTTTCTTGAGCAAGATCTCCCATGCTTCATCTTGCCGAACTTCCCTTACGCCAGACTGAACATACGCAAAATGCCGCTAGCCACAGCAGTTTTTCTTTCAATATGTGGTTTTATTTTCACTCAGGAAAAATAGCATAAAACTCTAAAATATTTGACGCTATACTTAAATGGTCAAAAGAAGCACTCAACAATTCTGCTTACGCTTGCAATCCTTGCGAGGAAAATATCATGTTAAAAGACCTAACGATCAAAGTCCGTCTGATTTTCATGATCAGCTTACTGACCCTGATGACCATCCTCATAGGCGGAGTCGGAATTTTTGGCCTCGGCAGTATCAATAACTCTCTTAAAACGGTCTATGACGACCGCTTGGTCGCAGTCGGCCAACTCGACCAGGTGATCAGATATATTATGCTCAATCAACTGACAGTTGCCAGGTCGCTCGCGGGAGACCCGGCAAAAATTAATCAAGAAATGGATACGGTAGATAAAAATATCCTGGCCGCGAGTAAGGTGTGGGCAGAATACATGGCAACCTACCTGACCCCTGAAGAAAAAAAACTCGCGGATCAATTTTCCCAGGCCCGCAAAGAATTTCTTGAGGAAGGTCTAAAACCAGCGATGGCAGCGGCGCGCGCCCAGGACATCAAACTGGCAAGTGAGATTCTCAGCGGAAAAATGACGGAACGCTTCGAGAAAGTACGTGAGCTACTCAATTCACTGATCCAGTTACAACTTGATGTCGGTAAGTCGGAGTACGATCAGTCGCAAAATTTTTTCGACAAATTCAAGATATTTTCGATCAGCATTATCCTGCTCGCCTTGGTGTCAGGCAGCTTGATAGGCTATTGGTTAATACGCAGCATCACCAGGCCACTCGATTATGCGGTGTCGATCGCCGAACATATCGCAAATGGTGATTTAACCCAACAGATTAAAGTCACAAGTAGCGACGAGACTGGCAAACTATTGCAAGCGCTCGACAATATGAACCTACATTTAATACAAACCGTCAGTGAAGTCAGGATAGGCACCGACACCATTGCCACCGCCTCCAGCCAGATTGCGGCCGGTAATCTTGATCTGTCTTCACGCACAGAACAACAGGCTTCCAGCCTTGAAGAAACCGCCTCCGCGATGGAGGAGCTCACCTCCACCGTCAAACAAAATGCCGATAATGCCGGGCAGGCAAACCAGTTAGTGGTGGCAGCCAACGACTATGCTGTCAAAGGTCAAGCGGTGGTGGGTGAAGTAGTACAGACTATGGGTTCGATCAAGGACAGCTCACGCAAGATTGTCGATATCATCGGCGTCATCGATGGCATCGCGTTCCAGACCAATATTCTGGCCTTAAACGCGGCCGTAGAAGCCGCCCGCGCTGGTGAACAAGGACGCGGTTTTGCCGTCGTCGCCAGCGAAGTGCGCAATCTGGCACAACGCTCAGCCGGTGCCGCCAAAGAGATCAAGAGCTTAATCGATGATTCGGTGAGCAAAGTCGATGCCGGTAGCAGTCTGGTCGATAGCGCTGGCGTCACCATGGCGCAAATTGTCACGTCCGTTAAACAAGTAGCCGACATCATGAGTGAAATCGCCGCCGCCAGTCATGAACAAAGCGACGGCATCGAGCAAGTGAATCTAGCGGTAATACAGATGGATGAAACAACGCAACAAAATGCCGCGCTAGTTGAGCAAGCCGCCGCCGCCGCCGCCAGCATGCAAAATCAGGCAGCTAATTTGGCCCAGACTGTGAGCATCTTCAAATTAGCTTAATGTTCAAAAATCGCTGCTATTTATGGACTAGCGCCACACAACGGTAAATTCTTTCTAGCACTGAAATCGAGGTACACTGCTATTTGTTTAATCGAAAAGCTTTACCTCGCATGTTCACGACCAAACTTACCACTGTATTGCCCGGTGTAATCTGCATGCTCAGCAGCATTCCTGCCTCAGTCCATGCCGAAAATATCAAATTGCTGATACAGGAATTCACCCCCTTCACGTACACCAATCCAAAAACGGCTCAGATTGAGGGTGTCTTAAGTGACAAAATTCAAGAAATCATGAAACGTGCCGGAGCAAGCACCAGCATCAAAAGTACCTCGCTGGCGCGCGCTTTACAAACGACTCAAAACGAAGAAAATACCTGCATGATAGGGCTGCGCCGCACTCCGGAACGCGAGTCTTCTTTTAAATGGGTAGGCCCTTTAATTTTTGATGACTGGGTGCTTTACAGTAAAAAAGACAGTACGGTTAAACTCAAAAATTTTGAAGATGCCAAGCCTTACCGTATAGGTTCATATAAAAACGCGGCCACCGGCTTGCAGCTCACAGAGCAAGGCTACAAGATAGAATTTGCCAACGAAGACGATGAAAATCCACGTTTATTGGTCAATAGTCGTATCGACTTTTGGGTAGTATCGGAACTGCATGGCATGTATATGGCGCAACAGCAAGGCTATTGGAAAGACCTGCAGAGAGCGGTCAAATACAAAACCATAGAGTTGTATATGTTGTGCCATCCAGCGATGGAAAAAAATCGCATTGCTCAATTTAACCGCTATAACAAAGAGTTAGACAGTGACGGCACTATGGATAAAATTTCACACAAGTACGGAGCCCGTTGATGGCACGCTCAACCAAAGCCAGTAATGCTGTACTAAGGCTGAATCAACGTAGCGCACAAGCCGCCTATTCTATGGTCAGCACCTCAGACGGCCATTTTTATCTGGTATTGGCCAATGGCGAAGAAAGTGTAGTCAAACTCAATGAGCCGCTAGAGATCGATGCCTTCGTTAGCTTTGTTAACAGCGTGAGTAAGCAAGCTCCGAAAAAAGCCAGCAAGTTTGATCTGGCCTTCGAAGAAAAATTACAACGTTCAGGCAAAAAGCCAGAATAAGATCCTTAGTCATGCGATGCGCTATGATGCAGTTTTTATCATTTTTTTCACCCGTCTGCTCCTTTTAGAAAGTTTTGAATGAAATCAACTTTGTTTTCTGTTGCCCTGGGCTTAAGCTTGGCATTTCCTGTTACCTACAGCTTGGCGGATGACACCGCTAACGGAGTTGCCATCATCGGGGCGCCATCCGCTTTGCAAAAGATAGACAGCAAAGTGGGTAGTGGTAAAGAGGCACTTGCCGGCGCTACCGTCGCTGTTCATTACAGCGGCTGGTTGTTTGATGAAAAAGCAGTGAATCAACATGGCAAAGCCTTTGATAGTTCGGTAGGACGCGGTCCTTTTGAATTTCCTTTAGGCGCAGGTAAAGTCATCAAAGGATGGGATCAAGGCGTCGCCGGTATGAAAGTCGGCGGCAAACGCACTCTGATTATTCCGGCTGAATTAGGCTATGGCGCACGTGGTGCCGGTGGCGTGATACCACCAAACGCCAAGTTGATCTTCGATGTCGAATTATTGGACGTCAAGTAATTGTCCATCGAATTAACTTATCTCAAAGCTTATCCTGAGCCTTTGCAGGCCCAGGTTAAGCAACTCATAGAGACACAAAAGCTGGGTCAGGTTTTGCTAAAAAAATATGCAAAACCGCATGAAATACGCACCGATAAAGCCCTGTATCAGTATGTGCAAGAGATCAAAAATAGCTATCTGCGCAACGGCGAACAAATCAGCAAAATCGTCTACGACAATAAACTGCACGTGATCCGCAATGCCCTAGGCACCCACACCTATGTTTCTCGGATTCAGGGCAATAAGCTCAAATCCAAACATGAAATCCGGATTGCCAGCCTGTTTAAACAAGTACCAGAAGAATTTCTCAAGATGATAGTCGTGCACGAACTGGCGCATCTAAAAGAGAAAGAACATGACAAGGCCTTTTATAAACTGTGCAGCTATATGGAGCCCAACTACCATCAATACGAACTTGATCTGCGTCTGTATTTAACCCAGATCGAGCTTTTTGGCGGTGCACTCTGGACGCTAGAACAAAAAAATATGTAGTTTTTTTGTTCTTTTTTACCTCACTTAATCTGCATCGTATGCACTGAGTTACACTGAGCTTTTACGTTCAATAGCTATGCATCATGTCCTATTTAATGGCCCTCGATCAGGGTACATCCAGTTCCCGCAGCATCATTTTTGACCTGAGTGGAAATATAGTCGCCTCGGCACAACAAGAATTTCGACAAATTTTTCCGCAACCAGGTTGGGTAGAGCACGATGCGATGGAAATCTGGCAAAGCCAGTTAGCCACCAGCACCGCGGTGCTGGCTAAATCGGCGATAGGCGCAAGCGAAATCGCCGCCATAGGCATTACCAATCAGCGTGAAACTACCGTTGTTTGGAACCGAAAAACCGGCATACCAATTAATAATGCCATCGTCTGGCAAGATCGACGCACCGCGGACTACTGTGAGCAATTGCATGCCCTAGGGCATGCAAGCAGCATAGAGCAAAAGACAGGCTTAATACTCGATCCATATTTTTCGGCCACCAAACTAAAATGGATACTCGACCATGTACCAAATGCGCGCGCACAAGCCGACCGCGGCGAACTAGCTTTTGGCACGGTAGACACTTGGCTGGCATGGCAACTCAGTGAGGGTCGCCTGCATGTCAGCGATGTCAGCAATGCTTCGCGCACCATGCTATGGAATATTCATCTAGGATGCTGGGATGAAAAATTACTAGCATTATTTCAAATTCCTGCCGCTATCCTGCCTGAGGTTCATCCCTCCAGTCACCGCTTTGGCGACACCACTTTATTCGGTGCAGCGATTCCTTTGGCTGGTATCGCCGGCGACCAGCAAGCAGCGTTGTTTGGACAAGCCTGCTTTAAACCGGGAATGGCAAAAAATACCTATGGTACGGGTTGCTTCATGCTCCTGCATACAGGCAGCCAGTGTGCCAGCTCTAACAATGGTTTGATCAGCACAGCCGCCTGCCAGATTGACCATCAAGCCCAATATGCACTAGAGGGTAGTGTCTTTATTGGTGGCGCGGTGGTGCAATGGCTGCGTGATGGCTTAAAAGCGATCCAAAACTCCACCGATGTCGAAGATATGGCCGCCAGCGTGCCAGATTCTGGCGGTGTCATTTTTGTTCCTTCATTTACGGGTCTGGGAGCACCCTACTGGGTGCCATCGGCCAAGGGTGCAATACTTGGTTTGACACGCGGCAGCACGGTGGCACACATTGCGCGCGCAGCATTAGAATCGATCGCCTTCCAGAGCACCGCATTATTACTAGCGATGAACCGCGACGCCGCCACCCCGATTACCGAGTTAAGAGTAGATGGCGGTGCCTCCGCGAATAATCTACTGCTTCAATTTCAGGCAAATCTATTAGGTATCCCAGTACTACGCCCAAAAGTCACCGAGACCACGGCTTTAGGCGCGGCCTATCTGGCCGGATTAGCGGTAGGCGTGTATCAAAACCTAGAAGAATGTGCCCAACAATGGCAGGAGGAGCGGCGCTTTCTACCTACCATGAGCCGCGATCAAGCACTAAACTTGATGCAAGAATGGGAAATTGCCATTGGCCGGGTACGTTAAGGAATAATAAATCTAAATTTGTTTACCTCACCCTTTTTTCTGAAAGTACATGATGAAAATCCTAAAATGGCTAATTGGTACGCTGCTCGCTCTGGCCTGCCTGATCATCGCGATCGCTCTGCTATTACCGAATGAGTATGCAGTAGAACGCAGCGTCGTGATTAATGCGCCCGCTGAAAAAATCTACCCATTGATCGCAGCACCCAAAGAATGGAAAAATTGGTCCGTCTGGAATCAACGCGATCCGGCTATGCAGATGAGCTATTCAGGACCAGAAAATGGAAATGGCGCAGCTTGGGAATGGCAAAGCAAGAGCCAGGGCAACGGTGGTATGAAGTTTAACGATGTCAATCCGCCTAAAAAGATTAGTTACCAACTCCATTTCGAAGGCATGGGAAAACCATCAGTAGGAAATTTCGTATTAGAAAATCAAGGTGCCGTTACCAAAGTAACGTGGTCTATGCAAGGCAGCTCAGAAGGCAATCTAATGATGAAACTGTTCGCGCCATTTATGGACAAAATGCTGGGGCCAGATTTTGAGGCTGGGCTGCTTAGACTTAAAAAAATTGTAGAACAGTCCTAGAAAATAATTTAATTTTGCACAACTTAGTAGCAAGCTCAATTTACAATTAATAAACACTCAGCCGCAATCGATCGAGCAATAAGAAAATTCAAGTTATTACAAAAACTTACAATAATTATATTTAATTATTTATTTAACACTGTAATAATTTATGCTATTTAATTTTCTTAAGATAAACAATGAAACTAAAATCCCTTTTTACAAGCGCATTGCTAGCACTGTCCGCTATCAGCGCTTCTTTCCCTGCTATGGCAGAAATCAAACTTGAAACAAGCGTAGGGGGTCATTATATTCAGGCGACTGGCCATTTCGACGCAGTCAGAAATGGTACAGATTTTTACCATGCAGATACATTATTAGCGTCAACTGATGGCGCTGCATTCAATCTAGGCACACTTAGTTTTAATCTGTGGAAAACATGGGAGGGTTACAACTATGCTTACGCTACCGGTTACTTTAACGGCGTACAGGTTTTTAAACAAACATTGGATTTCACTCAAGTGGTTCCTGATGGATACAACCACTACAAGGATATCGCGATCAATCCAAGCGCAGTCAATTTAGTGATATTTAACGCCGATGGTTTTAGCGACGGTGCCAAATTATCTATCGTCAACTTCACACCTGCGGTACCAGAACCAGAAACTTACGCAATGCTATTGGTAGGATTAGGTCTGATTGCTAGCGTCGCTAGTAAGCGTAAGCAACAAGGTTAAACCAAAATAGTAGCAAGAACGTCAGGGAGCTTAGGCTCCCTTTTTTTTACATCTGCTTCAAAGTCGCGCTGGTTCTATCCGCAATCGCTGTGGTCATTTCATCAAAGCTTCATTCAACTGTCACAAGCTTGTCACTTGTATCCCCTACTCTACTTCTAGCAAAGCCAAGAAGTAGTGACCTACATGGAGAGCATGATGACTAGCAAAACCTTAATCGACGATGCAGTATTTAGCTCTAGCACCTTAGGTAGTAAGGGCTTTGCTGATCGTCTATTTACCCATTGGTTCAGCCGCTTGGTGTATGCCCAAATATGGGAAGATCCACAATCCGATATTGACGCGCTGCAACTCAAACCTGGCGCTAACATACTAACTATTTCTTCGGGTGGTTGTAATGCCCTGGCCTACTTATCCACAGATCCGGCGGCAGTGCACGCGGTAGACCTGAATGGCGCGCATTTAGCCATGCTGGAGATGAAAAAACAAGCAATTAAACATCTGCCTGACTATGACTCTGTCTTGCATTTTCTTGGCAACGCCAGCCAGGCCGATAATATCAAACGCTATCAACGTCATATACGCCCACATTTATCGCAAGACGCCAGCGACTTTTGGGAAAGCCGTTCAATTTTTGGAAAATTTGGTAAACCTCGCTTCCACTATTTCAGCAAAAACGCCTATCAACATGGTTTGTTAGGAGATTTTATTGGCTTCGCGCACGGTCTGGTAAAACTCATGGGCGGCGATTTAAAAAAACTAGCAACAGCCCGCAGTATGGAAGAGCAAGCCTCTTTATTTGAAACATATCTGGAACCTGTATTTGAAAACAAGCTGTTTCAATTTCTGGCCAGGCAACCTATCGCTTTGTATAGCCTAGGCATCCCTCCCTCTCAATTCGCCGCCTTAAAAGACGATGCAAAACAGGGTCTGCCGAATTTGTTTAAAGAACGCATGCGCCATTTGGCGTGCGATTTTCCTTTAGACCAAAACTGCTTCGCTCATCAAGCCTTTGCCCGCTGCTACGACACTAGTACCCAAACAGCTTTACCGATGTATCTACAAAAACGCTATTTTTCATCGCTACGAAATAACATCGATAGAATTTATCCACACCACACCAACCTCACCGATTTCCTGCGTCAGCAACCCCGAGCCTCGATGGATGCCTATCTATTTTTAGATGCGCAAGACTGGATGGATAAACGACAGTTAACTGAACTTTGGGAGCAGGTAACGCGTACAGCGGCACCGCAAGCAAAAGTGGTATTTCGCACTGGCGGTAGTGAATCTCCATTAGAAAATATGCTACCACCACAGCTATTGTCGGCATGGCACACAGATACTGCACATAACCGCAGACTGTATGCGACTGATCGATCTGCGATCTACGGCGGTATGCATCTTTACTCAAAAAACGACGTACTTTGAAGTACGCGGCGGCATCCCCGACCCTGGCGCATACTTTATGGATGTTAAGCGCCCGCACTAGGGGTGGAAAACATTGGCTGACAAACGCCAATTGCGAATTTCAATCTATAACGATCGCAGAACAAACACAACCAATTAGCGTACAAATACTACCTAGCTGCAATCAAAGCTATGTCCTGAGTCCACGTTCAGCATGGATAACTTATGCTAAAGACGAAGCCATCCGGCATGTTCCAGTAAAACTTAAATGGTTGGCCAAAATAGGCGCCGATTGCCTCTTTTTTCCTCTCTCTATGTTACTTCGCGGATCCGGCTTAGATAGTGCAGTAAGCGTAGGTAATAGACTTATTTCCACCAATCTATATCCGGATTGGAACTTTCAAGAACTACAAAATCTGACTGAAGAATTAGTTTCTGAATATCCCGATTATCCCTATATTTTTAGAAATATATGCACAGAAGTAAATCCACATTTTTGCAACTATTTACAAAAATGTGGTTGGACTTTGGTACCAGCGCGCATGATTTATCTTTGTGACCCGCAAAACCCCGCCGTATGGAAGCACAACCATGTAAAAAAGGACGCACGCTTATTGCATAGCGATGACATACAAGTAGTTCCACCAGAGCAAATAAAACCTAGCGATTTACCAAGAATGCGTCATCTTTTTCGTCAAGTTTTCATGGATAAACACTCATCACTGAATCCAGATTTCACAGATGAATTCTTTGAGTTTTGCCTGGAAAGCGGATTCTTAGAACTCTACGGGCTACGCGACAAGGGTGAGATCGTCGGTGTTTTGGGAATATATGAATATCAGGGCAGCGACTGGCTAACGACTCCCTTGATAGGTTACGACACCACAATGGCACAAGAACTAGGGCTTTACCGTCGTCTGATGGCCTTACTTTTACAAATAGCAAAACAAAAAAACAAGCGTTTACATTACAGCTCTGGAGCAAGTAAGTTCAAACAAGCACGTGCTGGGCAAGCCTGCCTTGAATACACAGCAATTTATAGCCAACATCTGAATACTAGAAAAAAATTGTTCAATCAACTATTTGCAAAAACACTGCAATATCTTGCTCCAAAAATACTAAAAAAAGCAGAACAATACTAAAAAAGAAAATATCTACAAGAAAAACGCCTGTGTATAAGATTATGGATATCCACAGGATGAACTGTGAAGAAACGTATTTTTTCCATTACACCGTTTTATTGTCCAGAATCTGTCCTTTTTCTGTACAAGCAATGTCAGTCTATTTATGATTACTGCAAGAGCTTGATTTATATACAGATAAATCAGTTATCCACAAAAAACGTCGCCGTTAACTACTATTACTATATATATATAAAGTTATTGTATACAACAAACCCTTCTTTCCTTTTCAAAAAATATTAGAAAATACAAAAAGCTCTTAGGCTTTTATAAAAAATTCAAACTTAAATCAAAAACCATAAAAAATGAGTTTGATTAAAGCAATTGAATTAATTCAAGTAGAAATTTACTCAAACTAAACTAAGTTAAGACAGATCATCAAAGATCTATCTCTGAATTGACGACTACTTCCAATGTAAAAAAATATATATGCAGACGTATTGCGCCTGAACTTTATAAATTCATGATGGTTGATTGTTAAAAATAGAACTATAAAAAAGAAGACCGTAATAGCTAGAAGTGAAAGCTATGGTGTCTGTCAAAAAAATTTATACGTTTATGCCTGCGAAAGAAAACCAATCAAATAAGACTAGAAATACCTGGAAACGAAAAAAATTATCTATTGCCTAAGCATAATTGAATAGATCAAATAATTAATGATGCGTAGCTTTATTTAAAATTAACTAAACAAAGATTAATTCCATCTAAGAAGGTCGCAAAACGACAAAAAGCGAATTATTTTATATTTTCTTCTGTGGATAAGCTTTGGGATATCCACAGGTCTAAATGTGAAGAATTTCAGTTTTCCGAAAGATAGAAAATTTTATCCAAAATCTATTACTCCTTCATACAAAACTTCTTCTATGCTTTATATTTTTTCTAATCGATTGTATTTAAAAGAGTAAACCTAGTTATCCACAGAAACCTCTTGAGCTTAACTATTACTACTATTTATATATATAAACTTCTTATTATTGTTTTACAGAACAAAAAAAATACAAAAAAAGAAATTTCCGCAAATTCAAATTCTTACTCTAGAATGCAACAACTTCTAAAAAAGCGTCTCTGCAGCAACTTCTAAAATGAAAAATTTTCTTACTTATTTATCTTTGTCACTTCTTTTAGTGAATACGCCAACATTTGCTGAAACTGCGACAACTAGACCTAGCGATGAATCAATAAAAAAAGTTTTTGAGTTAACCAAAACTAGTGAAATGTTGAAAAGTCTGGAAGGCCAGATGGAGATGCTTACCAAAAATATGATGCAGCAAGCCTTAAAAGGCGAAACGATTAGTCCGGAAGAGCAAAAAGTTCTGGATAATTTTCGTGAGAAAGTAGCTGTTTTAAACAAAGAAAATATGTCTTGGGAGAAATTAGAACCACTTTTTGTCGAAATTTATGCGAAAACTCTGAGCCAGGATGACATTACCGGCATCATTAATTTTTATCAATCGACAGCGGGTCAATCATTTGTGAATAAAATGCCATTAATTATGCAAGAAACAATGGGAACAGTTCAGAAATTAATGCCACCAATGTTAGAAAAACTCAAACAAGCAAACCAAGAAATGTTGGATGATCTGAAGAAAATTAAAAATTAAAAATTAAAAAATTTAAGATCGACAATTAAATATTCTTGTGATTGCTGTGCTCTTGGACTATTTTAGAATACAGAGGGCACCAGTAATGAAAACACTAAAGCAGTGTATAAACTACTTAAAGCAGACATTAATACTGTATATGTCTGCTTTTTTATTTATTCTCTTATTACTCCCAGATCTTGTTTACTCCCAGACGCTGACGATCTATACCGAAGATTGGCCTCCTATTAGTTATCAAGCTAACTCTAAAATGGAGGGAATGGGAGTAGAAATTGTTCAGGCATTACAGGCAAAAATTGGAACTACGGAAGTTATCACTATGGTTCCATGGGCGAGGGGCTACAAGTCTTTATTGGAAGAAGCAAATGTCATGCTTTTTAGCGTAGGCCGTTCTGTGGAGCGTGAAAAGCTCATGACTTTATTGGGCCCAATTGCTATTTCGAGCACCGCGCTTTACACCCAGAGAGGCAATGCTGCACGTTTGTTGGCAATGGGCGATAAAATCTACGAATTACCAGTCGGTGCTTATCGTGGGAGTATTTTTGCTGATACTGCGAAGAAAAAAGGTTTCACCAAATTAGATTTAGCAGCAGCGCCAAAAATTACCGCGAATATGTTATTTGCTAAGCGTTTTGAACTTTGGGTAGAAGGTAGCCTGGCAGTTCCATCCATCGTCAAAGAGACTGGTCATGCTCCGGATGAAGTAGAAAGAGTGATGGTCTTAGATAACTTAGAATTGTATCTGGCATTTTCTAAAGCAAGTTCACCTACGATAATCAGAGCGTGGGAAGAGGCTTTAAAGGCAATTAAGAAAGATGGTAGTTTTCAAAAAATACATCAAAAATGGCTAGCAAATGAGCCTGCACCTATGGAAGTTTTATTGCTAAATCCAAGCTCACAGCCAACACATTAGCTCTCTTGATTATTTCAAATTTACGATATTTTTGGGATTTCCATTGGCAAAATCAACAATGTTTTGAAATGCTGCACGAAAGTATATTTCATAACTATCCTGTTCTACATATCCTAAATGCGGCGTCGTTAATACATTTTCCATAATCAATAAAGGATTTTTAAGCGATATAGGCTCATTTTCAAATACATCTATCGCTGCAAAGCCTGGCCTGCCACTCTTTAACGCAATCTCTAGCGCGCCACTCTCGACTAATTCCGCGCGACTTGAATTGACAAATAAGGCATCAGTTTTCATTAATGCCAAATCGGCTTTGGTAACAATGGCACGAGTGACATCATTTAAACGGAGATGCATAGAAATGACGTCATTCAAACTAAAAAATTCTTCTTTCGTCAGTGCTGCCTGATAACCATCCTGTATTGCTTGAAGCCGACTCGTTTCACTTCCCCAGATGGTAACTTGCATGCCAAATACCTTAGCGTAGCCAGCAATAATTTTTCCAATTTTTCCGTAACCCCAAATTCCCAAATTTCGTCCTTTTAATACTCGGCCCAAGCGATTATTCTCTGGGTGGATGGAACTCATTTGCCATAAACCGTCTTCTAAATTGTTTGAGTAAGGAATAATCTTGCGCGTCGCGGCCATAATCAAGGCCCAGGTCAATTCTGCCGGTGCGCTTGGATCGCCTATTCCTTCTGCGATGCTGATCCCGCATTCGGCAGCTGTAGCTAAAGCTATATGCCCGGCAACTTTACCCGTTTGAGAAATTAATTTTAAATTAGGTAATTTTTTGAGTAAGGCTGCAGATAAGACAGTGCGTTCACGGATTAAAACTAAAACATCAAACGGCGCTAAACGTATCGCCAACTGGCCTATACCTACCGCGCCGCTATTAAAAACTTTAACTTCATGTCCTTGTAATAAGTCAAAACAAGGAAGTTGGCGCACGGCATCCTGATAATCATCGAGTATCGCAATTTTCATGAATAATTTTCTTGAGTAAATAGGCTAATTTTCACTTTCATAAACCGTACCACTGTGATAATGAATTTGAAGTGAAATTAGCCTATATGGATTTGCAGGTGTAGAATATCCGGCTACGTAGCTTTTTGATTCTTATGTCCCGCCTTATAACGCCGGGCTTAAGTTAGGAAGCAGACATCCTTGTCTTCCTATTATCCGACAGAACCATCGTTAATGTGCTTGCTGTGCAAATTATCTACTCTTGCTTGAGCCGATGTTAGGCTCGCATCGCAAATAAGCCTAACGATGATACTGCCGTGCCGCTACACCGATTTTTTTATTGAAATGGCATTGGAGATAGTATCGTGAATCAACCTATCATGAAGGGCGTAGCGGCAGTGAATGCTCCCGCATACGTTAAGCAACAAAAATTGATCAATTGGGTCGCCGATATGGCGGCGCTGACTAAACCGGACAGCGTTTATTGGTGTGATGGTACGGTCGAAGAATATGATCGTCTGTGCGCCGAGATGGTCGCTGCCGGCACCATGAAAAAACTCAACGAGACAAAACGTCCAAATAGTTATCTGGCATGTTCAGATCCTACTGACGTCGCACGCGTAGAAGACCGCACCTATATCTGTTCGGAAAAGAAAGAAGACGCGGGCCCAACCAATAATTGGATGGCACCTACGGAAATGCGTGCCACCATGCATCCATTATTCGATGGCTGTATGCAGGGCCGCACCATGTACGTGGTGCCGTTCTCTATGGGGCCATTAGGTTCGCCTATCGCCCATATCGGGGTTGAGCTGTCTGATTCTCCTTATGTCGCCGTCAATATGCGCACCATGACCCGCATGGGCAAAGCGGTGTATGACGTGCTTGGTACTGATGGTGATTTTGTTCCTTGTATGCATACGGTCGGTGCACCGCTCGCTGCTGGTCAAAAAGACGTAGCTTGGCCATGTAACGCGACTAAATACATCGTGCATTACCCTGAGACTCGTGAAATCTGGTCGTATGGTTCTGGTTACGGTGGTAATGCCTTACTGGGCAAAAAGTGTTTCGCATTGCGTATTGCTTCTACCATGGGTCGTGATCAGGGCTGGTTGGCAGAACACATGCTGATCTTGGGTGTTGAATCGCCAGAAGGTAAAAAGCATTACATCGCAGCCGCTTTCCCATCGGCTTGCGGTAAAACTAATTTCTCCATGTTGATACCACCCGCTAGCTTTGGCGGTTGGAAAGTTACCACCATTGGTGATGATATTGCCTGGATCAAACCTGGTAAAGATGGCCGTTTGTACGCGATTAACCCAGAAGCGGGTTATTTCGGCGTAGCACCTGGTACCAATAAAAATACCAACTTCAATTGCATGGCATCAGTACGTAGTGATTCTATTTTCACTAACGTTGCTTTGACAGATGACGGTGATGTTTGGTGGGAAGGCATGACCAAAGAAATCCCTAGTCACCTGATCGACTGGCAAGGTAAGGATTGGACACCAGAAATCGCTAAAGAAACTGGTCGCAAAGCAGCCCATCCTAACTCACGCTTTACAGTCGCTGCAACTCAAAATCCGGTACTCGATGCCGCTTGGGACGATCCGGCTGGCGTACCTATTTCTGCTTTCATTTTCGGTGGCCGTCGCTCTACCACGGTGCCATTGGTAACTGAAGCGCGTAACTGGGTAGAAGGCGTTTACATGGCTGCCACCATGGGTTCAGAAACCACTGCTGCGGCTGTCGGCCAGCAAGGTATCGTGCGCCGTGATCCGTTTGCGATGTTGCCTTTCACTGGTTACAACGTCAGCGATTACTTCCAACACTGGCTGGATATGGGTGAAAAAATTGTAGCGTCAGGCGCCACGCAACCTAGTATTTATTGCGTGAACTGGTTCCGCACGGATGAAAACGGCAAGTTTGTCTGGCCTGGTTTTGGCGACAACATGCGCGTACTGAAGTGGATGCTAGAGCGTATTGAAGGTACAGGTAAAGGCGTAGAAAATATTTTCGGCGTGACACCAGAATTTGGCGACCTGACTTGGGATGGCTTGGAGTTTAGTCAGCAGCAATTCGATACCATCACTTCTATCGACAAAACAGCATGGGAAGCGGAATTGAAATTACATGCAGAACTGTTTGAAAAGTTGGAATATCATTTGCCAGCTGAGTTGGAAGCGACTCGTGTCGCATTAGGAAAACGTCTGGCTTCTTAAGCTCTTAAGTCAGAGTCAAAAAAAACGCAGCGTCAGCTGCGTTTTTTTTATTCTAAAATCTCGGTTAAATTAACCAAGAGGCGATACATGATTTGTGGAATATACGCTTTAGTCTTAACAAGACAGGCAAAAAAAAACCGCTAAACAAGTGTTTGCGGTTTTTTTTAAGTCTGGCTTAGTAATATTTATGAAGATAGCTACTGCGCTGTACCTTTAGGCGATTCGATTTCGTCGCGTCGTCCGATGCGGACTCTATGTTGACCAGACTTAAGCTGGTATTTTCCGCTAACGGCCTGCTGGTTAGGCTCTGGCTGATTTTTCGTATTACTGGCTTACTCAAATAGGCGATAGGAAAAGCGATAGGCCAGGTAGTGAACCAAGCCTCCATCCAGGCGGAGAAAAAATCATTGCTCATTCCTGCCCAAAGCAAGCGTAAAACACCCGTAACCACGAGCGTAATCACGCCGGTGGTTAGAATAGTAGGCAACATCGATGCCAAACTCTTGGAGCCAGCGAGCGCAGCCTGCGGGTCACGATAAGTTGCGTGGCTAGCTTGGGTAAACGCAGATGTTTGCATGATGAGCCCCTAAGTTTTACTTGGTGTTTAGCCGCGTGCTGCCAGAGCGCGCAATTCGGCAGCCATATTTGGCGAACTATAGTCGAGATCATTAGCGATACGACGAATTGTCAACATATTGAGCAGATTACGGCTTGCAGTTTTTTGATCGCGAGTCATTTTTGGATGCAATACCAACAAGGCAGCGCGCAACATACCCATGATCAAAGGTTTAAATACGATCAATACGGTTGCCAGAATACCCAAGCCTAATAATGGGCGGGCTGCGGCGATAATGCTAGTAACGGCAACTTGGGCTACTGGCAATGCGCTGGCAGCTGGGAAGGCGATATTGAGAAAGCTCATGATTTCCTCTATCTTTCAATTTTAATTTGTGTAGCATCACTATATTGCAGTGCAATATATAAATCTAATTTTGATTTATCATATCTAATATGGTATTTGTGAATAATTGACTAAAACATCAGGAGATCATCGTATGAACTTCCTCACCCTAGATTTAAATTTGCTCAGGGTATTTGACGCCGTCATGGTCGAACAAAATTTGACCCGTGCTGCCGATAAACTGGCGATGACCCAACCGGCGGTCTCGAATGCGCTCAAACGCCTGCGTTTTTCGTTTAGCGATGAGCTCCTGATACGTACGGCACATGGGGTCAAGCCTACTCCGCGTGCCGAAACCCTGTGGCCAGCGATACGCCAGGCGCTTTCGACCCTAGAGGCGGCAATTGCGCCGACCAGTTTTGATATGGCCAAGGCGCAAACCACGTTTAGGATGGCGATGGCCGATGCCACTGCCGCGCTGTGGATGCCTGCCCTGGTCAGGGCGATAGAACGTGATGCACCTGGCATCAATGCCCGTATGGTGCCGCTGACTACGCGTGAACCTCGCCCTTTGCTGATACGGGGTGATATCGATATCGCAGTCGGATTTTTCCCTGGTGTAGTGGCGCAAATGATAGGCGGACAAGGCGCGGCGCGTAGCCCGATACGGCATGAACGCCTGTATTCAGGCCATTATGTGTGCGTGATGAGTAAGGATCACCCACTGGCAAAAACAGAGCTGACGCTCGATGCATATTGCAATGCAAGCCATCTTTTAGTCAGTTTTTCGGGACGTGCGCATGGTTTGGTGGATGAAGCCTTGCTGCAGATGGGGCGTGAACGGCGTATTTTACTCACCGTGAATCAATTTTTTACCGGTGGCAAAGTGGTGGCCAATTCTGATTTGATTACGGTCTTACCACATCATCTGATTGCTTCTACCGGGATGACCGATGCCTTGATCTGGAAAGAATTACCGTTTGCCATGCCCGAGGTGCATATCGACATGCTCTGGCATGAGCGTGATGCGCGTAATCCAGCGCATAAATGGTTGAGAGATAATTTGGTCAAGATGACCAACGATACCTTGGACGCCCAACTTGGGCACGATAAGCAGTTAGACACCTAGTCAGACTGCAGGCTGCACCAAAATCTAAAACACATTTACAATCTCGGCACTTCACTTTTTAGCGGAAACACCCATGTTTACAGGTATCGTCCAGGGCATCGCCAGTATCAATTCCATCACCGACAAGCCAGGCTTACGTACATTTACGCTCAGTTTTCCTCGGGGTTTTTGTCAAGATCTGGAGATCGGTGCCAGTGTCGCCGTAGATGGTGTTTGCCTGACGGTGACCAGCTTGCATGATGCCGACATGGCAGAGTTTGACGTGATGCAGCAAAGTCTGGCGATCACCACCCTGGGGGGTTATGCCCAGCATGGTCGCATCAATGTAGAGCGAGCGGCACGTGACGGGGCCGAGATCGGCGGTCACCCTTTGTCCGGGCATGTCGATTTCACCGCGCAGATCGCGGCGATACGCGAGTTAGAAAACAACTATGTGATACGGATCGCCGTGCCGCCAGAATGGCTGCGCTATATTTTTGCCAAAGGTTATATTGCCATCAATGGCGCTAGCTTGACGGTGGCAGAAGTGAACCGTCAGGAAGGCTGGTTTGAAGTCTGGCTGATACCGGAAACCCTGCGCATGACGGTGTTTTCTGAAAAAAAGGCCGGAGCCAGTCTGAACATAGAAATCGAGCGCAGCACCCAGGTGATCGTCGACACCGTGCGCAACATGCTGCAAGAAACCCTAGGCCCTTTGCTACCTGCTCTGGAAGCGTTATTGCAGCAGCAGGGCAAGAGCGTCGATGAGTTGGTCAAGCCGGGTGTTTTGCCCAAATAGATATTACAAAAAATTCAAAATACCTCACGCAGTATGCATGCGGCTTACAGCCTGATATTGGCCTGTAAGCCGCATGGATATTGCGCTGTCTATTTTTGTGGCAAAGGATAACTTGCTACGCTGACGTTGCCAAACTTATCCACAGCCTGTACGCCGAAAAAATAGTTATCCTTAGATTTTCCCTTGACCGTAAATTCAGTGACTTTGCCGACCAGCGCGCTGCCCTGCCAGAGATTACTGCCAGTCTCGCGCCAGACCACGCGATAGCTTGCCAGATCGGCTTCCTGGTTGGCGTCCCAGATTAAACGGGTATCGTTTTCCAACTGTGTTGTTTTTAGTTGCAGCCTGGCAGGCGCCGCTGGTGCCAGCGCCAAGCTCGCCAATGCCGCCGCGTTGACCCGCGTGACTTGGGCGGTGTATTTTGGATCGACAAACTCGGGCAGATCGCCTAGATGCACACCCTGTTCGCTCCGTACGTCCTGATGTTGATGGCGAAAATCTTCGTTCGGTTCGGTAAAGCGCAAGGCCGCATAGCCGCGTTCTAAAAAGGGAATATGGTCGCCACCGCGTAAATAACGGTCGCGTCTGTGCACCACATTCACCGTAAAATCCGCCACATACAGTTCGCCGATTTGCTTTACATGGCGCGCTAGCTGGCGCGAGGGGCTGTCGTTTTCGCCGCCGGTGGCAATCAGGGTACGCAGCGCCTCCGGCATCTCTTTTAGCGCAGGGATGCCTTCGGCAAATAGCCGTACTTGCCGATTATCGATTTCGCCATATTCAGAGCGCGAGCTGCCTATGATGTCGTTGGTAAACATGCCCTCGATATTCAGATTTTGTTCGCGTGCTTGCTGCGCCCAGTGGTTGGCACCGTACAGACCTTGTTCTTCGGCCGCCACCGCCATAAAAATAATACTCGCGTCAAACCGATGCGCCGCCATCACGCAGGCCATCTCCATCACGGCGGCGGTGCCAGAAGCGTCATCGTTCGCGCCAGGGGCAAAGGAGGTGGCGTCCATGACGTCGCTGGCACGCGAGTCATAATGGCCGCTGACCACGTAGTAACGATCAGGGGCGCTGATACCCTTGAGCTTGGCGACGACATTGACGATCTCGGTAGCGCGGCTCAGGCGGCGTCCTGCCGGTTCCAGATAGCTGTCAAAACTCACATCGAGCTGACCGCCGCCGCAACGCTCCAGCTCGGCCTTGATCCAACGCCGCGCTGCTCCTATACCTGTGGTCTCGGAGAGCGTATCTGACATCGTATGGCGGGTCTGAAAACTCACTAGCTTGCGTATGTAGGCATCAATACGGCTGGCAGAAATTTCTTTAACTATTTGTTTTATTTCAGGTTTTTTGCTCTTGATGAGTTCAGGTAAATTCCCGTCTATAGAATTATCAACATCCTTATGTACAGACTTACCACCATACTTATCACTAGGCTTATCAACCAGCTTATCCCTCTGCTTATCCCTCGTATTATCAACAACTTTATCCACAGCCTGGGCCGGTATTGCAACACACACATTTAACGCAATAGCGCCCAGCAAACAGCATTGACGAAGAATAAGCATGATGGTCTTTAAGGAAGGTGAGTTAGCAGTGTAAGCGAATACACCGGCTGTATCGTCGGTGTTGTATGGCTTAGTTTCAGGCTCAAATTCAGATTTTGATTTAAATCAAATGTAGAGGTTACCCAAAATCGATCACGCAATAAGCATGCGCCTTACCAGCCATTATCGGGCTGTAAGGCGCATGGCTATTGCGTATTAGCTTTGAGTGATCTGGCCCATCTCCGCCAATACCTCATGCGCGGAGCGGAAGGCATCGACCGCCAAAGGCATGCCGCAATAGACGCTGGCGTGTAATAAGACTTCCTGGATTTCTTTCATGCTGGCACCGTTGTTGACCGCACCGCGCACATGGCCGCGGATCTCGTGCGCGCGGCCGAGCGCAGTGAGCATAGAGAGCGTAATCAAGCTGCGGGTTTTTAGATCAAGGCCATCGCGGCACCAGGTCGTGCCCCAGGCATTGCGGGTGATGTATTCTTGCAGCGGCGCGGTAAACGCATCGACATTGCTGAAAGCTTTTTCGACAAAAGCCTCGCCCATCACCTGCTTGCGTATGCGCAAGCCATCTTCAAATTGACTGTCCATTTTTTTACCTTAGAGCTTGTTTAAAAAAGTGCTAGTCGACCGACCGGTTGTTCAGGTCAAGCTGACATATGCTAAAAATTATGCCATTTTCGCCTAGCCAGTCGTGCTTACGGCTTACCCAATTATTTCAACAGCGTCAGCAGTAAGCCAGCAATCGCGCAGGCCGCGATCACCTGCATCACACTGCGCTTATAACGAAAGAGGGCGACACAGGCGAGCACCGCAATTAACGCTGCAATTAAGTCTATCTGGCCACTCCAGCCCTGTGGCCACAATACGTGGTAGCCGAAGAACAGCGCCAGATTCAGTATTACGCCCACCACTGCGGCAGTAATCGCCGTCAAGGGGGCCGTAAAGCTGAGGTTTTTATGCGTCGCTTCGACTACTGGCCCACCGGCTAAAATAAAGATAAACGAGGGTAAAAAAGTAAACCAACTGACGATAATTGCCGCCAGCGTGCCAGCCAAAAATTGCTGCTCAGGACCAAATACCGCTTTCACATAGGCACCGACAAAGCCGACAAAGGCCACCACCATGATCAAGGGACCGGGTGTGGTTTCACCCAAGGCCAGACCGTCTATCATTTGTGTAGGTGTGAGCCAGCCGTAATAGCCGACTGCGCCCTGATACACGTAGGGCAGTACCGCATAGGCACCGCCAAAAGTAAGTAAGGCGGCCTTGGTGAAAAACCAGGCCATCTGAGTCAGGGTGTGATCCCATCCATAGACGTAGTTTAGGGCCGCCATCGGCAATGCCCACAAGGCTGCGCCTATGAGTAAGACGCAATTTAGCTTCCACCAGCTAAAGCGTGCGTGAGGTGGGGTCGGGGTATCGTCATCGATGAGAGCGGGTCCAAAAGACTTTTGGCTGGTGCTATGCCCGGCCTGACTAGAAAATTTTTGCGGCCAATAGCGCCCACCGAAATACCCTAACAAAGCGGCGCTCAATACGATCAGCGGGAAGGGCAGATTCAAGGCGAAGATCGCTACAAAGGAGGCTGCTGCGATGCACCATAAAGTGCGATTTTTCAACGCACGTCCGGCAATCCTATGTGCCGCCTGTAGCACGATCGCCGTCACTGCTGGTTTGATCCCATAAAACAGGCTAGCGACCAAGGACAGATGACCGAAGGCGATATACAGCCACGACAGTATGATCAATATCAGCAGCGACGGCAGTACAAACAAGACGCCAGCGGCGACCCCGCCACGAGTTTTATGCATCAGCCAGCCTAGATAAGTGGCGAGCTGCTGCGCCTCTGGCCCAGGCAAGAGCATGCAGTAATTGAGAGCGTGTAAAAAACGTCGCTCAGAAATCCAGCGGCGTCGCTCTACCAGTTCTTGGTGCATCAAGGAGATTTGTCCGGCCGGACCTCCAAAACTGATGAAGCCTAATTTGAACCAAAATTTCAGAGCTTGCCAAAACGTGATTTCAGAGATGGATGAGTGCGAGGATGGGGCTTGCATTTGGCTTAAGTATTTTGGTCTTTATGTTGTGCTTCCCAAGCCGCAAACAGGGTATCGAAAGCGGGCGGGTTTTCTGGATACTGCAGCATATTCGGGGGAATACTGATCCAGTCTTGTTTGCTCTTGGTCCAGATATGCGCGATTGGTTGAAGCTGGCGCGGCTCATTCAAGGTGCCCGGTTTAATACTGAGTTGATTTTGTCCCTTGATCTGATGAAATAGACGGGTGCCACAAGTGTGGCAAAAACGACACAGCATCTGCTGGCCGGATGGGGTAGCGCGTACCCATTGATTCAGTTCGCCGCTAAGTAGCTGCAACTTGGCATCATTAATCCATAATGCCATGCCGAAGGCGCTGGCTGATTGGCGCTGACACTCCAGGCAATGGCAGACGAACAGGGCCGCCGAGACACCTTGCACGCGATAATGTACTTTGCCGCATTGGCATTGCCCTTCTAAGCTTTCAAGCATGAATTCTGTCCTTGCATAAGGCAATCAGGTAGTTTGGTTTGTTTCAATTAGCGTCAAAAGCAACTTGTACTGGGAAACTTGTTATGACAAGGCTCACGTGCAAACGGTAAAATGCGAAGCATCCGACATCAATACCTGCTCCAGTATTGATTGTTAAAAAATTCTATAACACTTTTATCACGGGCTTACACTACCATGTCTAAAAAATCACTGTTAGCAATGAGTTTGCTGATCGCCGGTCTCGCCTTAAGCGCACATGCTTCGGCCCAACAACGCTATTTAGGCGCGGCTATCGGTACCGCCAAATGGAATATTGATTGCACAGGCGCGACCGCTTGCGATAAAACTGACACCAGTTATCAAATTTTGACTGGCTACAATTTCTCGCCAACTTGGGCAATAGAAGGCAGTTTTTTTTCACTAGGCGAAACTTCCGCCAGCAGTGCCGGTGTCGCAGGTGCGTTTAAATCTAGCGGCGTTGATGTGGCCGGTGTCGTCAAAACGCCGGCGATGAAGGGCTTTGTTGGCCTTGCCAAGATGGGCCTGGCATATGTCAAAGGTGAAGTGGTTGGCAGCGTCGGTAGCCTGATTGGTTCCGGCTCTAAATATTCGGTACAACCGGTGTTAGGGTTTGGCGTCATGTATCAAGTTAACGCCGACGTCAATGTGCGCGCCGACTATACCTATCGCAAGGTAAAAGTAGCCAATACTTCGAACGCGACCGGTAATGTTTCTACGATTACACTTGGCGCGCAATCGACGTTTTAATTAATGCTAACTTGACGGAGGTTTCGATCTTCGTCAGGAGCTAAACAGCGCTGGGTACAGCTAAGTCTGCACGCAGCGTTTTTTTTCGGCCAAATTAAGCATAGGGCGAATTTGGAAAACGCAAGGCGCATATTCCATGCGCCTGCTGGCGGCATTTTGGCTTGCAAGCCGCATGTGGTATGCGTACTGGTTTTTAGAAATAGCTTTTTTGCATACAGCTATCTTCTCAACCTGCAGTAAAAATTAGTCTCAAATAACACCGGTGACCAGTGTCGTTCGCACACACTATTTCCATTTACTTTGGAGCTTTTCAGCATGTTTGGTACCCAAGATCTGACCTTATTTGTTATCTCCGGCCTGTTATTGAATCTGGCTCCCGGCCCCGACTCTCTGTTGATCATGACACGTGCCGCCAGTCAGGGCTGGCGCGCCGGTTCGGCGGCAGCGCTAGGTATAGGCAGTGGTACTTTTGTGCATATTTTCGCCGCCGCGCTGGGTTTGTCGGCTGTGCTGGCGACTTCGGCAACCGCCTTTCTGATCGTAAAATTAATCGGCGCCGCGTATTTGTTGTACGTAGGATTGGGGTTATTGCTGAGCCAGCAAAAATCAGCTAAGGATACTGAACTGGACGCCACGCTCGCGACGCGCCTGAGTTATCGTAAAATATTTTTGCAAGGTTTTCTGACCAATCTCTTGAATCCCAAGGTCGCGGTATTTTTCCTCGCCTTTGTTCCGCAATTTATCGCGGCCAGTGCACCGGATAAAGCGCTGGCATTTATTTTTTTGAGCTGTATTTTTAATTTTAACGGCATGCTGTGGTGCCATTTTTTAGCACTCACTAGCGCTTACGCCAGCCAGAAACTGCGCGTGAACCGAGGCTTGACATCGCTACTGAATCGCCTGATAGGTCTGATGTTTGTCTCATTTGGGATTAAGCTGGCGCTGGCGAACAGGAGCTAAAACAGTAAATTGGATTCTTGATTGTTATGTGTAGCGGCTAGGGCTACAATGGGTTTGGCAGTTTATTTCCGATAGAAATCTTCTTGATACGGAATTCATCCTATGTCCTTCCTAGCTACTAGTGCAAGCAAACTTCTTCCGTGGAAAATTCTGTTGGTGGACGATGAACCCGATGTCCACACCATCACCAAAATGACACTCAACCGTTTTCTTTTAGACGGTCGTGGTTTGGTATTTTTAGATGCCTACAGTGGCCGCGAAGCGAAAGAAATTTTGTCCCTTGAGCCCGATATCGCACTGGTATTTTTAGATGTGGTGATGGAGGCTGAGGACAGTGGTCTGGAGGTAGCGCGCTGGATGCGCCAGGATCTGGGGAATAAATTTTCACGGATCGTTTTGCGGACCGGTCAGCCCGGCCAAGCACCGGAAGAAAGAGTGATCGTTGATTACGACATCAATGATTACAAAGAAAAAACCGAGCTCGACCGCAAGAAATTGTTTACCACCACCTTTGCCGCTTTGCGCGCCTATCGCGACATTATGGAAGTGGAGCAGGCACGTCGTTTTCAGATGAGTTATCGCGAAGGTCTGGAGCGTGTCATCGAAGCCTCGGCACAGATTTTTCAGCAACGCAATCTGATCGATTTCGCCAATGGTTTGCTGCAACAGGTGATCGCCTTATTACGCCTAGAACAAAGTATGCTGGTGCGCCTGCGTGGCGCTATCGGGATTTCGGGCGAACAAAAATATGAGGTGTTGGCACGCGTCGGCGAGGTAGAAGATGATAGCCATATTTTCTCACCTGAACTGCTAGCGCAACTCGATGAGGCGCGCACTACGCGGGTCTCGCGCCTGCATGGCGATACTTACGTCGGTTACTTCCCTAATAGTAGTGGCAAGGCCTCTTTGCTGGTCTTAAAAGGCGTTGCCGATGTGGGTGAGATCGATGCCAAATTACTTGAGGTTTTTTCTTCTGGCGTGGCAATCGCATTTGACAATATTTTGCTCAATAATGAAATCACCGAAACCCAGAGTGAATTGATTTTGCGCCTCGGTGATGTGGTCGAATCACGCTCGCATGAGGCTGGTAATCACGTGCGGCGCATGGCCGAAGTTTGCTATTTATTAGCACTTGCTTCGAATATGCCGGCCGATGAAGCAGCCATTCTCAAGCAAGCTGCACCTATGCACGATATCGGTAAAGTCGCGACCCCCGATGCGGTGCTGCTAAAACCAGGTAAGCTCGATCCCCAAGAGTGGGCGGTCATGCAGCAGCATCCCGGCATAGGCCTGTCGATACTGGATGGTTCGCACAGACCGATACTTCAAGCGGCCGCGATTATCGCGCATCAACATCATGAGAAATTTGACGGCTCTGGTTATCCACAGGGCTTGGTCGGAAATCTCATCCATCCTTACGCGCGTATCGTGGCCGTGGCCGATGTTTTTGATGCGCTGATGCATGCCCGTTGCTATAAGCCGGCCTGGGCCCTGGACGATGTGATACGCCATTTACAAAATGTGAGTGGCACTCATCTGGATGCGCAGTATGTCGATTTATTGATCGCCAATATTGATGCCGCGCTGGCGATCAATGCACGCTTTCCGGATTTCTAAGCTGGCGCTGAACGCCTTGCTTTATTCTTGCAGCAGGCGCGGAAAACGCAGGCTATAGCGCAGACCATGGCCGATTTCGCTGCTCGCCTGTATCGTCCCTTTGAGTACGCTAGTGATGAGATTAAAGATAATATGTGCGCCCAGACCACTACCGCCCTGCCCGCGTTTGGTGGTGTAAAAAGGGTCAAATAATTTTGTCAGTGCTTGTGCATCCATGCCATTTCCATTATCACTGTATTCCAGGCAAACCTGATCCGCGTCTAAGTATGCCGCGATATAAATTTGACCCTCGGCGTTAGTATTGAAACCATGCGTGAGCGAATTCATCAGCATATTCGTCAGCAATTGCGATAAAGCCCCGGGAAAGCTCGTCACCAGTATGCCGCTGGCGCAGTTGAGTGTGATGGCGATCTTCTTGCCCTTAAATTTGGGTTGCAGCGAGTGCAGGATTTCTTCCAGATAGTCGTGTAAATCAAATTCGCGCAATTGATCCGAGGATTGATCGACCGCTACTTGCTTAAAGCTGCGTACCAAAGTCGCGGCGCGGTGCGTATTGCTTTCGAGGATGCGCAGAGCCTGATCGAGTACCTCGAAAAATTGTTGCAGCCCTTGTTCGGTAAGCCTGTTTTCGGCTAGTTCCTGGCGTGTTAGTTTCAGCTCTTCGGCCAGATGACTGGTGGCGGTCACGCATATTCCCAAAGGGGTATTGATCTCGTGTGCGATGCCCGCTACCAAGCCACCTAACGCCACCATCTTTTCTTGTCTGACTAATTCACTCTGGGCTTCTTGCAGCGCTTGCAAAGCCTGGCTGAGTGCGCTGTTTTGCTGTTCAAGGTCGTTCTTGGTGATGCGTAATGCTAGTTCTGCATCAAAGCGCGATAGCGCACTAGCGACATGATTGGCGACAAAGGCGAGTAAATTCAGATCCTGTTCTGAATACAGAATTTTTTGGTCGTAGCTTTGTAAGATGATGACGCCGATGATTTGTTCATGCACCAGCATAGGCGCACCCATCCAGCTCGACATCTGCAAATTGCCAAGTCCATGACGAATTTCTGCGCTGGCTATCAATTTCTCAAAGCGCGCATGATCGATCAGTTGCGCTTGCTTGCTGCGTATCACGTAAGAACTTAAACCCACCCCCAAAGGGAATCTGTTCACGGCGGGCATCGCTTCGGTCTCGTCGACAAAATACTCTATGCTGATTTCATTGCTTTCTGCATGAAACCGCAAGATCACAAAATTGCGCGCGAACAGCAATTTAGCGATGCTGTTATGGATGCTGGCGTACAGGGCGTTAACATGTTCTACCGAGCTGGACAATTCGGCGATCTCAAACAGTGCACGTTGCAGTGCTTCGGCATGCCGGCGCTCAGCGATTTCATGTTCGAGTAGCGCGGTTCTTTCTTTGACAGCAAGCTCTAAGCTACTCATGCTTTGCAGACTCTGCAAGGCGATCGAGACGTGGCTGGCGATCAGGGTAAATAAGGCCTGATCTTCTTCACCGTACATGTTCTCCGCATGGTAACTCTGGATCACCATGGCGCCCAAAATTTGCCCTTGTTGATCGAGTAAGGGGCAACCCATCCAGTGTTCGGCGGGAGTGCCATTCCAGGCCGTGGTGATCATGGTTGAGAATTCTGCGGCCGTCAGTATTAGCCGCTGGCGATTCTGTATTACCCAGGAAGTAGCCGATTCATTGGTCGGCGGTAGGGCAAATAATTCGTCGGGATCAGGTGTCTGGTCCGCTTCATCGACAAAATAGGTAAAACGTACGCTTTTGTTGTGACCGTCAGTGAGGGCCGCATAAAAATTAGCCGCATACATGATGCGGCCTAGTGCCAGATGGACGGTTCTCAGAAATTCAGTGATATCGCGGCACGCAGTCGCTTTTTGACCGATTTCCAACAATATCGCCTGTACCGCTTCCAGGCGATGCAGACGATTTTCCATAAATGTCCTTATTTATTCAAACAAAGATATTTTCTGCCTGGGCGCCAGCAGTGACTATTTGATAGGCAAGCTAGTGGTGTTTTTTACCTCTTCCATCACGGCATAAGTATGCGTCTCGCGCACCCCATTGAGCTGCAATAAGGATTTTCCTAAAAAGTCACGGTAGGCATTCATATCCTTGACGCGGGCTTTGACCAGATAATCGAAACCGCCTGCGACCATATGGCATTCCAATACTTCTGGGATAGCCTGTACGCCCCGTTTAAAGGCTTCAAATACATCGGCGGTAGTGCGATCCAAAACTACTTCGATAAACACCAAAAGCGCGACATCGAGCAGGTGCGGATTGAGTTGTGCGGTATAGCCTAAGATATAACCCGATTCTTGCAATTTACGCACACGCTCGAGACAAGCAGCAGGCGAAAGGTTGACGCGGGTGGCTAATTCTACGTTGCTGATACGGCCATCATTTTGTAATTCGGCCAATATTCTTTTACTGATTTTGTCTAGCATAAGAAGTCAGAGATGTGGTTAATAATATTCGGTGTAATTGTCTCATGAAATATAAAATTCCGCCATAAGACGATATTTCCAGAATTAATCATAGGCGTTCACCTATACAATTAAATCAAATTTGCTTTGAGGTAAACCATTCAAAGCGCACCTTGATTTAAACTATAAAGATAATAATGCTGAGACCTACGCCTACGCCCTTCCAAGCTTTGCAAGCCGAACTGTTGCCACATGCTACACCTCTTCGCGATGCCATTACACAGGTTTATCGGCGCGACGAACAAACTTCGGTACAGTGGTTATTATCCAACATAAATCCCCATTCTGGTGCACAAGCGAATATCAAAGTTCTGGCGCATCAATTAGTTAGTGCTGTGCGTCAGCAGCGCACCCGCGCATCGGGTGTCGATGCGCTGATGCACGAATTTTCTTTATCTTCGGAAGAAGGCGTGGCTTTAATGTGTATGGCCGAAGCCTTGTTGCGGATACCCGATCATGCCACTGCAGATCGTCTGATCGCCGACAAAATCAGTAAAGGTGACTGGCGCAAACATCTGGGCGAATCGCCCTCTTTGTTTGTGAATGCCGCCACCTGGGGTTTGCTGGTCACCGGCAAACTGGTCAGCACCAATAGCGATCAGGGTCTCGGTTCGGCCTTAAGTCGCCTGATTACTAAAGGCGGCGAACCTTTAATCCGCAAAGGCGTAGATCTGGCGATGCGCATGCTGGGGAATCAGTTTGTCACTGGTCAGACTATAGCCGAAGCGCTAAAAAACGGCGAGGACAACGAGAAGCGCGGCTATCGCTATTCTTACGACATGCTGGGTGAAGCGGCTTTGACTGCGCATGACGCTGCCTTTTATTTTAGCGCCTACGAAACCGCGATTCACGCCATAGGCAAGGCCTCGAACGGGCGCGGTATTAAGGACGGCCCGGGGATTTCGGTCAAACTCTCGGCCCTGCATCCGCGTTACTCGCGTGCGCAAAGAGCGCGCAGCATGAACGAGTTGTTGCCGCTACTGAAAAAATTGCTGCTGCTAGCGAAACACTACAACATCGGTCTCAATATCGATGCCGAAGAAACCGAGAGACTGGAACTGTCCTTAGATTTGATGGAGGCCTTGGCCTTCGACGCCGATTTGAAGGGCTTTGAGGGTATAGGTTTTGTGGTGCAGGCCTACCAAAAACGCTGTCCATATGTGATCGATTATCTGATCGATCTGGCGCAGCGCAGCGGCACCAAATTTATGGTGCGTCTGGTCAAGGGCGCGTATTGGGATTCCGAGATCAAGCGTTCGCAAGTCGATGGCATGAGTGGCTTCCCGGTATATACCCGCAAGGTGTACACCGACGTCTCTTACCTATTGTGTGCGCAAAAATTGTTAGCCGCCACGGCTGTTATTTATCCACAGTTCGCCACCCATAATGCACTGACTCTGGCAACCATTTACACTTGGGCGCAGCAAGCAAATATTACCGATTATGAATTCCAGTGCCTGCATGGTATGGGCGAAACCCTGTACGATCAGGTGGTCGGCAAAGACAAGTTGAACAAGCCTTGCCGTATCTACGCACCTGTCGGTTCGCATCAAACTTTGTTGGCCTATCTGGTACGTCGTTTACTCGAAAATGGTGCTAATTCTTCTTTCGTGAATCAAATTGTCGATGAGGCGATTTCTATCGATTCGCTGATCGCCGATCCGCTCAGTATTGCAGCCGAATTGGGCGGTAAGCCACATAGCGGGATTTCTTTACCGGCAGATTTATTTGGGATAGAGCGTAAAAATTCGGCCGGCCTGGATTTCAGCAATGAGTTGGAACTACAAAAAATCGCTGCGCATTTCGCAAACTGCAGCGCCCAAGTCATCACCGCATTGCCACTCTTGTATGGGCAAGTCTCCGCTACCAGCTCACAGCCTGTCATCAATCCAGCCGATCATCAAGATGTAGTGGGTCATGTGATACAGGCCGACGCGCAGGATGTACAAATGGCCTTGCTGGCTGCCGAAAATTATGCGATAGACTGGCAAACGGTGACGCCTTCTGATCGTGCTGCTGTGCTGAAAAAAGCGGCAGACTTACTCGAGACTCAGACCCTCGATTTTATGGCCTTGGCGATCCGCGAAGCCGGTAAATCCCTGCCGAATGCTTTGGCCGAAGTGCGGGAAGCGGTGGATTTTTTACGTTATTACGCGGCACAAGTCGAGTTTTTGCCAAATACCCAGGCGCTGGGACCGGTAGTCTGCATCAGCCCCTGGAATTTCCCACTGGCGATCTTTATCGGCGAGGTCAGCGCGGCGCTGGCGGCCGGCAATGTGGTGCTGGCAAAACCAGCCGAACAAACGCCCTTGATCGCTTTTAAGGCCATACAGTTGCTGCACGACGCCGGTGTTCCACGTGGAGCATTGCAATTTTTACCGGGTACTGGTGAGGTGGTCGGTGCCCAATTAGTGGCCGATAAGCGTGTCAAAGGCGTGATTTTTACCGGCTCTACCGAAGTGGCGCATCTAATCAATCGCACTCTGGCCAAGCGTTCAGTGGCCGAGCATATCGATATCCCTTTGATCGCCGAAACTGGCGGGCAAAACGTCATGATCGTTGACAGCAGTGCCTTGCCGGAACAAGTCGTGAACGATGTCATTTCTTCCGCCTTTGATAGCGCCGGTCAGCGTTGCTCTGCTTTGCGCGTGCTTTGCCTGCAAGTCGATATCGCCGACAAGACGCTGGAAATGCTGAAAGGCGCGATGCAAGAGTTGCGCGTCGGTAAGCCAAATCAGTTGGCTGTCGATATCGGGCCAGTGATTGATCGCGAAGCGCAGCAAGCGTTGCAAGCGCATATCGATAAAATGCGCGGGCAAGCCAAGAATTTTTATGCGCTCGATCTGCCAGTCTCTTGCGAGAACGGCACTTTCGTCGCGCCGACTGTGATGGAGATCTCATCTTTGTCGGAGCTGACAAAAGAAGTGTTTGGTCCGGTCTTGCATGTCCTGCGTTACAAGCGCGATGATCTGCCTAAATTGTTAAAGTCTATCAATGCCAGCGGCTTTGGTTTGACTTTGGGCGTGCATTCACGCATCGATGAAACCATCGATTTCATTACGCAACGCGCGCATGTAGGGAATATTTACGTGAACCGCAATATCGTCGGTGCCGTAGTCGGGGTGCAACCTTTTGGTGGCGAAGGCAAATCCGGTACTGGCCCGAAAGCTGGCGGCCCCCTGTATCTGAAACGTCTGCAAAGAAATCCAGTCGCCACGATTGCCGGACATAGCGTGTACGAGCGTCAGGCGCCGGGTGCATTGGATGCCTTGCTGGTTTGGGCTAAAACCCATGGCCATGAAAAAATTGCCGAACTGGCGGATCAATACGCGCATCGTAGCCCTTACAAAATGACGATGGTCTTGCCTGGTCCTACCGGCGAGCGCAATACCTTGTCATTTGCGCCGCGCGGTCGCGTATTTTGTGCTGCCAGCACGGTCAATTGCTTGCTGAACCAAATCGCTGCTTTGCTGGCAACCGGCAATACCCCAGTGCTACCGGCGCAAAGTATCGCCTTATTACCTAGCGGTTTGCCGCTGTTAGTGCGTGATCGTATCTTGCAGGCTGAAGCAGATCAGGCGCAAGCCCAGTTTGCCTTAGTCGAAGGCAGCCTGCTAGCCGACTACAAAACCTTGTTCGCAGCCCAAAACGAGGCGATCGTCTGCGTCATAGAAATGCAAGAAAGCAACGAAGCACCACTGTGGCGTCTGGTGGCAGAACGCGCTTTATGCATTAACACCACGGCAGCCGGTGGCAACGCCAGTTTGATGACTTTGCAAAGTTAAGTTCAGCTTAGGATAGGCAAATATGGAAAAGGCCGGGCAAGAGTGCCCGGCTTTTTTTATTTTTATTTGTTCAATGTGCTTAAATAATTAGCACTTTATTTCAGACCAATTAACGACTACTATGAAATTATCTCTATCTAGTTGTGGTGTGTCTGATGAGCAGTATTGTTTCTGGTGCAGGTATCGGGTCTAGTACTGGTGTGATGGATGCCAGGCAGACTGGGCTTGCCCTGATTAATGCCTTAGGGAAACCATCGGTCGATACCACAGGCAATAAAACCGCTAAAGCTGACAGCAGCGCGCTGCCGGCTAGCAGTTCAAAAACACCAGACCCGCCAAACGCTTCAACCGCGCCCGCCAAGAGTGCCAGTTCTACGGTGCAACTGAGTGACGAAGCCAAGGCCACCGTGCAGCGCTTACAGGCGCGCGACCGGCAGGTACGTGCGCATGAGCAGGCGCATCTGGCGGCCAGTGGCGGCTTGGCCACTACCGGTGCTTCATACACCTATCAAAAAGGTCCGGACGGGGCGCGTTACGCGGTCGGTGGCGAAGTGAGTATCGATGTCTCGCCTGGTCGCACCCCTCAAGAAACTATCGCTCGTGCCATCACCATCCGCGCCGCCGCCCTGGCTCCGGTCGATCCCTCCGGCCCGGATCGTGCGGTCGCCGCACAGGCCAGCCAGATGGAACAAAAAGCCCGCAGTGCACTGGCAGCGCAGCCGCAAGGGCAGGCGGCCACTCAGTCGCAACATACGCCGGCTAAAGCCGCAGCTGCCTACGCCGCGGTCTCTGATAGTGGCAATGGTGACGCCTCGCACATTAATAGCTATGCCTAAGGTCTGGCGTAGTTTTTCCGGTCAAACTTTTGCTTGAAAATCCGACCTAATCGGTAAACTTACGCCTCTGTCTCTTGCTTCGATGGTAGTGAAAACCAAAATACCGTCTTCAAATTTTCTTCCGATTCGAAATTGATTTCTCCGCCCATTTTTTCTATCAAAATTTTAGTAATGTGCAGCCCCAGTCCTGTGCCCTCCAGTTGCCGGGTGTCGGTGCCATCGGCTTGCGCAAATTTACCAAAAATACGTTGACGGAAACTCTCAGGTATTCCGCGTCCGTGATCTTCCACTTCTACCCTAATCTGCTGATCTACGACGTTAATGCGTAGCTCTACCCTACCCTGAGCATGCGAAAATTTTGCCGCATTTGACAATAAATTGGCAAACACCTGCATCAGCCTGTCGCTGTCTGCCATCACATAAGCGTATTCAGGATGCTGCGTTAAAACATATTCAACCTGTAGCGCTTGTGCATAACTGGCATTGGCCTCCAGCGCCGACTTTGCCAGCGCTACCAGATCTAGGCTTTGTAGATTCATGGCTAATTTTTCAGACGCCAGTTTTTCCATATCCAGAATATCGTTGACCAGGCTCGCCAGGCGCAGGCTGTTTTTATGCGCAATTTCTACCAATTGCAGCGCTTTGGGTGGCAGTACGCCGCCTATCCCGGCTTCTAGCAAACCTAGCGACCCGCGTATTGAAGTCAACGGGGTGCGCAGCTCGTGGCTGACCATAGAGATAAATTCGGATTGAATCTGATCTATCTGTTTTTGCTTGCGCAGATCGACCACGAAAGCTACCCATAGATGTGGTGCACCTTCTAGTTGCGCCAAGCCCAATGTGACCGGTATCGGGCTGCCGTCTTGCGCAATCATTTGGGTTTCAAACGGTGCGCTGGTGCTGTGTTGTGCCAACTCTTCGCGCGATTTTTTAAAGCTGAGCGCACCGGCGATCGATATTAAATCGAACCAGTTGAGTTTGCCTTGCGTGAGCGCCTCACGCGGATAGCCCAACATTTCTAGTAAGACTTGATTGGCTTCTTGTAATTGGCCCGAGGCATCGCCTTGAACGATGCCGATCAAGCTCGAATTCATTAATTTGCGCAATCTCGCTTCATTGAGTAATAAGGCGTCGTAAGCCAGTCTGACTTGTTGTTCTAGTTCATGCTGCTTGGCCCGCGCCATGGCCTGTTCAGTGATGTCGGAAATAAAGCCATGCCAGAGTATGCTGCCGTCGGCCAGCCGTTCTGGTTGCGCCTGACCTAAACGCCAACGCAGGCCCTGGCGCGGCAAAATCACGCGGTATTCTTGCACCCAGGCTTGCATGCTGCTGGCCGACGCGTCGATCGCGGCACGGACTGCCTCCTTGTCGTCCGGATGTATGCGGCTAAAGACTATCTCTGCGTTTTCGCGTACTTGCTCCGGGCTCACCTCGTAGATATCTTGTATGCCCAGAGTGGCGAAAGGGAAAGCGGCCCGGCCATCGGCAAACATTTGAAATTGATAGATAGTGCCAGGCACCTGTGCCGCCATCTTGGTAATCAAGGCATGATTGCTCTGCAAAGCTTGCTCGGCCTGTTTTTGCTGCCGGATATAGCGTTCTGTACACATCAGCACGAAGCCAAAAGTGATCAGTACCGCGGTCACATAAAAACACAAATACGAGACATCATTAATCAGGCTTAGCCCAAGCTGTTGCTGCTGTACATCTTGAAACCAGAATAGGTAATACATAGTGCGTAGCGCCAGAAACGCACCGCAGAAAGTAAAAATACCCGCAGTAAAACGATGGCTGGCGGCAGGTGCCGTGTAGTTGCGGTCGCCCGACGTCAGTAATAGATAAGCGCTAGTGAGCATCAAGATCGCAGCTCCCAGCGAGTTGACCGCGATGCGCGCGCCCAAGCTGGCCTGGTACAGGCTGAAATAGAGTAATAAGAGTGCTTGCATCAGCACGATCAGATAGGGCCAAATCGACCCTACCGGGCGGCCCGTGAAACTGCCGATAATGCGCAGATACAAGGCCAGTGACAACATCACCGAGCAATTGCCGACGAGTATAGAAACCAGCTCGGGAAGCACCCCGTGCAAGGCACCAAAGATAGTCCAGCCCAGGGCTTGTAGTAGCGTTGCCCAGGCCCAGCGATTGAGCTCAGGGATCGCCCCTAAATAGCCGCGCGTTACCGCGAACAGACCGCCACTCATGAGAAAAGTGCCGATGATGGTAATCAGGATGAGGGTGCGTGGATCAAGATTCATCGCAAAGATCTCAGACAGGGGAACAAAAAACTCACAGACCTGGCAACGGACTAGGCGGCCAGGGAGAAATTTTAATTTTGTTATTTGATAGCTACGCCTTCTCTTCGCAAACCTTAGCACTAAGCTCGGTAGCGAGCTAGTCATTTTATACCTGACACTAACGCAAACCGCCCCAGCGTTGTGGTACGCGCCTTCTCGTAAAAAAAATTGTCAGTGGCGCTGTGCCAGGCCGGAAGCGTTTTGCCCAAGTCCTGATGGCTAGGTTTTTTTAAGTACCCCCGCCAGTGCGCATATTCCATGCGGGTTCCCAGCCTGCATGGCCTGCGAGCCGCATGGAATATGCGCGCTGGGCCTGCTTACTTTTTAAGCTCGCTAGATTAAACCGCGACCACCGCGCTGGCCGCTTCTGCCACGATGCGGCGTAACCACTGCACTTCGGCTGCGGCATGGACCCGCTCATGCCAGAGCATGAAGAACTGCATCTTCGGTATCGCCAGCGGTACCGGCAGTACTGCGATCGGCCAGTCTTTGGCGCATTGCAGGGCAAAGCTGCGGCTAGTGGTAAAGATCAGATCGGTCTTGGCAAGGATCTGCGGCACCATGCCAAAATACGGGATGGTCATGTGTATCTTGCGTTTTAAACCGAGTGCCGTAAGCGCATTGTCGATGATGTTGCGATGTCCCAAGGTATACGGGGACGGTGCCAGATGTTCCATCTCTACGTAGTGTTTCAGCGACAAACCATGCTTCACCACCGGATGATTTTGATGAATCATGCAGACTACTTCATCCTCAAATAATTGGGTCAGATGTAGATGTGCAGGTAGATCCGGCCAGTTGCCGATCACGCAATCGAGCGTACCGTTTTCTAGTGCTGCCACATAATCAAAACCGGCATTCAAGGCATGGATCACCAGGCTGGCATGCGGCGCCTGAGTGCGAATTTTTTCTATGATCGAGGGAATCAGCAAGACGCTCAGATAATCCGGCGCACCCAGATTAAACACCCTTTGCGTGCTGGCGGGCACAAACAGCGGTGGCGGATTGGCGATGCTATCGATAATCTGCAAACCCTGCTTCGCCAGCACTAATAATTCTTCGCCGCGCAGCGTCACGGTCATGCCGTTTTTACCGCGCACCAAGATCGCATCTCCGGTAATCTCGCGCAGGCGTTTGAGGGTGTTGCTGACGGCCGGTTGCGATTGCCCAAGTTTGATGGCGGCGCGCGTTACGCTGCGCTCGTTCAGCAAGGTCAGCAGAACACGTAGCAGATGGGTGTCGAGCTGATCTTGTTTGAGCTTAGTCATGCGGCCTCCGCGGCCAGCACATCGCCATCGACAAAGACCTTAAATTCGCCGGACCCAAATGGCGTCCAATGTTCATTGCAGGTCAGTGGCGCGGTCGCGATCAGCGCCACTTTATCTTGCGGCGTGGTGACCGCCGCAAAATCGATCGCGATATCTTCATCGGATAAAGTGGCTTCGCAAAATGGATACTGGCGCACGATATAGTGCAAATTGGTCGAGCAATGGACAAACAGCGCCTCGCCGTTCGAGAGCGTCATATTGAAGGTGCCGTAGGCGGCAATCTCGCTACAAATCTGGCGCAGGAAGCGGCTAATCTCGGCCATTGGTGGCATCAGATCGCCAAAGTGTTTGCGCATCTCTTGCATCACATAACAAAAGGCCCATTCGCTGTCAGTGCTGCCTACCGTATGGAATGCACCATCTAGCACAGGCGCGAAATTTTTCAGGTCGCCATTGTGGGCAAATACCCAGTAAACACCCCAGCATTCGCGCACAAAAGGATGGCAGTTTTCCAGGCTGACCACGCCCTGAGTCGCCTTACGGATATGCGCAATCACATTTTTCGATTTAATCGGATAACTCTTGATCAGCCCCGCAATCGGCGAATCGACCGCGGCCTGATGATCGACAAAATGGCGCACACCCTTGCCCTCAAAAAACGCAATGCCCCAACCATCTTTATGCTCGTCGGTATTGCCGCCACGCAGCGCAAAGCCGGTAAAGCTGAACATGATGTCGGTCGGAGTATTGCAATTCATTGCGAGTAACTGGCACATGTCAGGAGCAGGAAAAAAGAGGATGCATTAGCTTAGCACAGACAGACAAGCGCTCAGGCTTGCGCTATCCTATCTAAGCATTTTTTTGAACACTTAATTTAATTATGTAGAGGATAGTCATGCTGTTCGTCGTACGTTTCACCGACCTGCCAGGACAGGGCGCAATCAGAGCCGAATTTTTGCAGCAGCACATAGATTGGCTAGCCGAACGGCAAGCGCAGATCAAGGTAGCTGGGTCTTTACGCCATGAGTTGGGCGAAACTCCGGTCGGCGCGCTGTGGATCGTTGAGGCTGACAGCAAAACCGCAGTCGAGGCGGCATTCCAAAGTGATCCGTTCTGGCAGCAAGGATTGCGCCAGAGTGTGGAGATTTACCATTGGTCGAAAGCCTTGCCCGAGGTGATCGCACAAGTCTAAAAAAGGCCAGTCCCTGCGATTTGCAGTGGGCTGGCCTTTTTTCAAAAACGTAGCTTAGAAGCGGTGTTGCATACCCACCGTGAAGGAGTTTTGGCTAGTGCCAAAAGCCGCATCATCGCGTGACACGCCAACGATCTTGTCATTGCGACCCTTGGCATAAGCGCCGGCAACATAGATGTCGGTACGCTTGGATAAAGCGTATTTGGCGCGCGCGACGAACATACTAGGATCGGCATCTGCTGCCGCTGCCAGGTTCTTGATATCCTGGTAGTAGTAAGCGCCAGTCAGTGTCCACACCGGGCTGAGTTTAAAGTCGACGCCGCCCCAGAATAAATCACTGCGCAAATCAGCTGCACCGCTAGCCAGAGTCTTTTTGTAATTGCGATACGCTGCATACAATTTAACGCTGTCGAGTTGATAGTTGGCCGCGGCGTGAATAGTCTTGGCTTTATCCATGGCACCGGTTGCAGTCGCCACACCGTTGACCTGATCAAACGCCAGTGTCGCGGCAAACGGGCCAGCCATAAACGCCGCAGCCAAAGCCAGCTTCGCGCTAGACGAGCTATCGCCTGCCACTTCACCCAGGCCATAGGTAGCACCGAGTTTAAAGCTGGTGCTGTCGAACTGGTATTTCAACATATTTGAAGTGCCAGTCAGCATGCCGTCTTTACGTGAACCTGTAGCGCCGGCCGAAGTCGCCCACGAATACTGAGGCGCATAACCCATAGGGTCGAAAGGCAAAATGAAATCATACGTCGTGCTATACGAACGACCAGCGATCAACTTACCGAACTCGCCTTGCAGACCGACATTGGCTTGACGGCCAAACATATCGCCGTCAGAAGCGCCGGTATCGAGCAAGATACCGCTTTCCAGTTGCATTACTGCCTTCAGGCCATTGCCCAGATCTTCCGTGCCACGGAAGCCTAGACGTGAGGTATTCATGCCGCCGCTATTGAGTTTGAATTGGCCATCTTTGGCCGCATTCGCGTTGTTGTTGTAGGTCAGATTGGCATCGATCAAACCATAAATAGTCACATTCGATTGCGCATGCGCCAGGCTGGCAATCATGCTCAGCGCCGCAGCGCAGATCAGGCTTTTTTTCATTTTTTTGAGTCTCCAAAAGTAGTAAAGATAGTGCTGTGCTAATTGGCCAGGCGAGACGCCTTGAGCTCACCTTTTTGAGATACAAAAAAATGTGGCAAAGCGTAGGGCTCGCTATGATCAAGCGTGCACCCCCTACCAATCTGCCGCTATGGTAGGCAAAACTAGCTTTCAGTTAGCTGTCGTTACGGGTTTTGCCCAGGCCTGTGTAGGCGATGCGCAACACAAGGCAGCGCCACTGCGCATATTCCATGCGCTTCTTCGGGCAGGCAGGGCTGCAAGCCGCACCGGATATGCGTTGTGGCTGAGTGCTTTTTTTTGGGGGGGATTGCTGCGAGATGAGCGGCCGGTGCTAGACCGGCCGCTTTCAGTTTTTTTCTTGGCAAATAGGCCTGATCGAAAAAAAGCTGGACGAGACGCGAACTCAGCTTAAAACTACATGCACTTCAGATTTTCGATCACGGCTTTACTGATCAGCTCATTTTTGTCGCGTGCGATTTGTTTGAATGAAGATTTAAATTTAGCTCTATCTCCCGCTTTATAGGCTTTTGCCATCGCGGTACTGTTGCCTAGTGAGGAGCCGTTTGCGCTGTAGTAGCGCACGTCCATAGTCAGAAATAAGTTACAGGATTTTTTATAGGTCACATAACCGTTTAAGTCGAATCTGTCGTCCAGACTTGCTTGCAACTTTAACTCTTCCAGGGTCGCTTCTTTAGCCACTTCCGGGCTGACCTCAATTTTCATTTCTTGAAAACCGTTTCTCACCGAGGTGCGGAGATCATTCACGCTGTCTCGGACTGCGCATCCAAACAAGAAACAAATAGGTAATAAAACCAATGCTTTTTTCATTCCATTTTCCCTTAAAAAATAAGCTTTTTTGATTTTTAGCCACGCTCTGGCTAGCTCTTGGCTAGCAGGTGAAGCGCATCTATTTGTCTAGAGTTACTTCACAAGCATGCAATTTACAAAGAAATTAATCCGAGTAAAGTTTATTTTATCGCAATAAAATTGGGATATCAATACGGCAATTGTAACTTGAGTAACAAATACCTAGCGCTGCCGGAAAATTCAATCGTGGCAGTGCCAGCGCGCATATCCCATGCGGCTCCCCGGCTTGCCTGGTCTGCAGCCCGCATCGGATATGCGTGCTGGGCCTGTCTGTTTTTGTATAGCCTTGGATTTTGGAGATTAAAATTGCAAGCAATGACGCCACGCAGTTATCGCCCGCATCCACAATGCTGGATGGGTGCGCCCAATGAAAAATCTCGGTTTAAACAACATCACACCTGGCGGTGCGGGCTTAGTGCCCACAAATTGTGCGGAAAACGTGAAACTGCTGGACGCCACGCGTCCCATTGCATATTCTTTCACTATTCCCATGGACAGGCATCCGGGCACGCTAAGGGCGGTTCCGCTTCCCGTCCCCGGTAAATTGCCAAGCACAGGAGAACGCCATAGCTAGCAAAGCCTTACCCGCAGCGAGCGACGCGCTGAAACAAAGTTTGTTGGTACAGTTCCAGGTGCCCAAGCTGTGCAGCAAAATCATGCTAATACGCGTGGCGCTGGACGATCCACCTGCACAGGGCTAAGCTAGTGTGCACTGCCCCTATAAGAACTTTAGATACCTAGATCCCAATGATTTTTCAAGAAATATTTTCAGGAGTTGGTCATGAGCAATAAAGAAAACGGTGTCGTGTACGGAACAGAAGATGTCTTGACCAGTTTATGCAATTCAGTCACGCGGGTCTTGAACGTGGCGACCCAAACCAAAATCCATTATTCAGGCATGGTGCAACGTATTACCAAGACTGGCTTAAAGCCAGATATCGGCTGCTTCGTCTTGTTTGATGGCGGCTTTTCTGGTTTGGTGGTGCTCAATTTTGCCGGCGACGCAGCGCTAGAAATCTATGAAAAATACATGCTCAGCATGGGCATGCCTAAGTCTGAACTGGCTACCACCTTCACCTCGGATGAAGTCTCGAATATCTTGGGCGAACTGATGAACCAGATCGTCGGCGATTTTACCGGTAAGGTGCGGCGCGAGCTGCAAACCAATATCACCCAGAACCAACCAAAAATGCTGGTACTGACCAAGCAAGTCATGCTCAGCGTCGATACCCCGCTCGATCGCCCGGAAATGCGGCGCGTCTCCTTCTTCACGGAGGCGAATAATATTTTTTATCTGGAACTGGCGATAGACCGTACCGAGTTCATCAAACTGCACGATTTTGATTCCAGCGAAATCATCGATCCCGATGCCTTTATGGACATGCAACAAGCAAATCAAGGCAATGCAGCCAAACCCGCAAGCCCGGCACCTGCCGCCGACAACGACAGCGACGAACTATTGCGCTCTCTGGGCATGTAATCGCCAGCGTGCTTAGGTGGCTAGGCGAATAGACGGGGGCAGCATCGATGAACATTAAATCGATGCTGCCTTTTTAATTGCTGGTAAGAGCGCTCGCGGCAGTTAGCCCATGCCACCCCATAGAAAATAAAAAAGCAGCAAGCCCAGCGCGCATATCCCATGCGACCCGCAGGCCAGACTGGCCGCTAAGCCGCATGGAATATGCGCGCTGGCGGCATGGTGTTCTAAAATTCATGTACCGTGAACATGATTTAGCTTGAACAAAACCGAAATTGTTCGTAATATTCAGATGTTCACGTTACGTGAACATAAAAATTATCCGAACACTAGGTGCGCTATGTCTGACGATCAAACTTTTCACACACTACAAGCCGAACTAATTGCTACGGCACTTTCTGCCCTGAAAAAAAATACTGGAGTGACAGCGCAAGCGGCTGCCCTTGAAGAGACGAATAATTCCAGTCACCGCATCGATGCCGCCATCACTCTACAAACCGCAGGGCAGAGTTTTGACTATCAGGTGAAATGTAAATCGGTGGTGGATAGAAAATCAACGCTCGCTCACATCAAAGCACAGCTTGAAGCGATTGCCTCGCCAGGCTTGTTGATTAGCTCTTATCTCAGCGCAGAAATGGCTGAACATTGCCGCAGCATCGCTCTGGAATTTATCGATACCGTTGGCAACGCCTATTTGAGTCGCCCTGGCCTACATGTCTTCGTCAAGGGCCAAACTGGTAGCAATGCACAATTCAACACACGCGCTGAGCGCGGGTCGAATAATCCAACGGCAATGCGTATGATCTTCACCTTACTTTGCCAACCGGAGGCTGTCACCGCCTCGTATCGAGAGATCGCAGCGCAAGCTGGCATAGCCCTTGGCACGGTCGGCACGAACTTTCTTGATCTGAGCAAACGTGGATTTTTAATCTATGCCGGACAAAAAAGTGCGCGCCGGCTGCTAGAGCCCTCGCAGTTACGCAGTGAATGGGTAATTAACTATCCAATTATCCTGCGGCCAAAACTAAAGGCGAGACAGTTTCGTGCACCAGATCCAGATTGGTGGAAGGCGCTGAAGCCAGATGGCGTCGATATGGCGTGGGGTGGAGAAGTGGCGGCGCAAAAACTGATAAATGACCTTAAGCCTGCCACCCAAACCCTGTATCTCGCGAAAGAACAGATGGCAGCAGGTGTGCACGATCTGGTCAAGCAGCATAGACTCAGACCAGACCCGGAAGGGCCGATACAGATACTGGAAAAATTCTGGCAATTTGCACCTTTAGCGACCTCAGAAACGCCGCCCGGTATCGCACCACCACTGTTAGTGTATGCCGATCTGCTCGCATCACGCGACCCACGCAATGCAGAAGTAGCGAAGATGATTAAGGAAAAATATCTCAATCATGCTCAAAATTAATCCGGCACGACCGCTAGATCCCATCGCCCTGACGATACTGCAAGCAGTCAAGCGTGCGACGCAAGAAACTAACATTGCCACGATGATCGTGGGCGCTATTGCGCGCGATATTCTGCTGACGCATGTTTATGGTTTGCCCGTCTAACGCGCTACCAGGGATGTTGATTTTGCCATCGCATTGAAAGACTGGGCGCAGTTCGATTATCTTAAGGCCACACTCGCGAGTATCGATGGTTTTTACCTATCTGAGAAACAGCAACATCGGCTACATTACGGAAAAAAATCGAACGAACACGAAAATGGCTACCCCTTTGATCTGCTGCCTTTCGGCGGAGTAGCGCAAGCAGACCAAACCATTGCATGGCCGCTAGATATGGCAGTGATGATGAATGTAACTGGCTATCAAGAAGTCTTTGCAGCCAGTGAAGAAGTCGAAGTCGCAACAGGCCAGACCGTACACGTGGCCAGCTTAGCGGGCTTAATCATCTTGAAAATATTTGCGTGGATGGATAGAGGTCGCGAGAACGCTAAAGATGCCAAAGACATCTATCAGATCATGCTTAACTATGCGCAAGCCGGACATATTGACCGATTGTATGATGAGGGCATGGATCTGCTAGCCGCTGTCGGGTATGACCCCGACATTGCCGGAGTCCGCCTGTTGGGCTACGACGTGGCACGACTCGCAAAACCAGAGACCATGACAAAACTGCGCAACATCTTGAACGATGCCACTCTTACCGAGCAATTAGAAATCAATATGCTAGGCATCTCTACCGACCAAGCCCTTGATTTGCAAAAAATCAGGCAAACCCTGACAAATTTCAGGATAGGCATGGCGCTGCCGTAAGGCGTCATAAATAGGGGCAATAGATATAACCGATTGAGACCTACAAGCCAATATCCTGCCAAGCACCGCATGGCGATTGCGTCTTTAATTTCTTTATCCCAGAACCTCAAGCCCACAACTCAACAAATACTCAAAAGTCCCATCCAAGTATTCCGGCAAGCGCGACGCATCTTCTGCATCACCTTGCGGTACAAAGATCACCATGCCTTGGCGAGCTCTAGTCAGCAGCACGCGGTAGGCGTTTTCTAGGTAGCGCTGTTGTTCTTCTTGCTGTCTGCGTTTCCAGCTGGTGCCAGTGAATTTCCAGTGTTCGAATTGGCCGTCTTGCGTGCCATCCGTTTTGTGGTAACGGTAGTCGGCGTCCCAGCCTAACAGGCACCAATCTAGTTCTAGGCCTTGAATATCAAATTCAGTGGCGACGTCCTCTAAAAAATGGCAAGAGCGTATGTCGTCCTGCGGATTGAGAAACCAGTCGGCGGCGGATAATCTATTTTTTACGAAGATGCCTTCAGGTTTCAGACGTATTGCGCCGGATGAGGCGATCATGCCCTTGGTTTCATTGGCGCGTGCTTGCTGCTTGATCCATGCTTTGGCGGTGGCTAGATTGCGCGTGATCTTGATCGGGAATTTATGTTTGAATTCTTGGTAGCACGCCCGCGCTTTTATCGGTTGATTGTGAATCAGGTAGTGCACCATGTGCGAGAGTTTTTCTGCTCTGAATGATCGCATCGCTGTGGCCAGATGCAGGCTAGCTAGTTGCTTTGCGTGTGCGATGGCGCCGAAATTGACATTGCGACCAGCGTATTCAATCTGCGTAAGTTTGTCTGAGTAATGCACATCCCAACCGGCAAACTGCGTTGCCAGCGCATCGACCCAGCCTTGCAGACCGGCCTCGCCGGTGTTGATCTCTTGCCCGCCGCCGATCAGCGCGACGATCACGCACCAGTCGGTATGCCTATCCATCACGCTGATTAGGAATTCGGGTTCGGATTGATTAAAGCCTTTTTGCCCGCGCTTTTGGTTCATAAATTTAGCGGTATTCTCTAGATCCCAAGCGCGTTGCGCCTCATCAAAAATGACGACACGTTCTGGCGGCGCTTTGTTTAGATCCTTTAATGATTCATCTCTGAATTTATGAATGTTTTGTATTTTGGCTTCGGCGCTTCTTAGCTGATGCGCTTTGGTGCTGCCGGGGTCTCGCTGTACGCTATCGCGCGCCAGCGCTTCGGTTAGTACTTCTACCAAGGGACCATTGCCAGACAAGAATACCGCGTGTTCGTCATCATCCAGATGGGTGCTAGAGGTGGCAATATTTAAGCCGACCAAAGTTTTACCGGCACCGGGTACCCCCGTAACAAAGCAGATAGTCTTGCGCCGATTGATACGAGCGGCGTGCACGATGTCTTGTATCGCTTGCGATGTCAGATGCAGGTTTTGCGCACCCGCGTCGCTGCGGGCGATGTCGGCCACGTTATGATTTGAATATAAGGCCTGCGCTGCTTCTATGATGGTTGGCGTAGGTTTGTAGGCAGATTGCTGCCAAGCTTGATAGTTGATCGCCTGCGGTGCTGGGATGTGACTCACGCAGTAAGTAATTAGCGCCAACAAGTTACCGGCATTGGCGCACAGTGGCGCATACACATGCTCAAGCTGCGCTGGCAGACAGAATACTTTGGCAGCAGCTTCAGTCGCGAGCAGAAGTGGCACGATGGTTTTGTCGTGGCTACCTTCATGAAAGTGATGTAGGTCGATGGCGTAGCCATGCGCTTGCCGAAGATCTTGCGGCGTGGCGTGTTTGGCTCCGACTTTAAATTCGATCACAAAAATAATGTCGTGAACAATCAAGACCACATCGGCGCGTCTACCCATACGTGGAATTTGCACTTCAAACAAAATGTGACCAGCATTAAGCGTTTTTAATGCGCTCTGCAGAATATCGATCTGGCTGGCCCACGCACCGGTTTGCAAGTGTTCTAAGTTTTGGGAGTGATGCTGAGTAATTTGGCCAATGATGGCGTCGGGCGATGCAGTGAGAAAGTCAGCGATGGTGGCTGCGTAGTAGGCGCGCTTTGACATTTATTGATCACCAGCAGTGAACAACTCTGCGGGCGGCACACCAAGCGCTTGAGCAATGCGCAAGATATTGGTCAGGCTGACATTGCGCACACCGCGTTCTATACCACTGATGTAGGTGCGATCTAATTCTGCAATCAAGCCCAGTTGTTCCTGACTCAGTCCACGTTCTAGACGTAGCTTTTTGAGATGAAGTCCAAACTCTTGCAATTGTGGATTAATCATGTGCCCGCCCAAGTATTTTTGTTGGGCAAAGCATGCGTCGATGTGACTTATAGGTCTACGGACTATCAGTCACAACTTAATTTTTATTTAACGATTTGTGGTAGGAGAAAAAAATTATAAACACCGCTCCGCCCCCGCGCATATTTCATGCGTCTTCTCAAGGCATATGGCTGCAAAGCCGCATGGGATATGCGTGAGCGGCTAGGTGCTTTTAAAAAACATCGCCGCTTCGGTATGCGAAATAGCGGCTATCTGCGCGGGCCAGATCATGCGATGCTTCATGTTTAGACGATTTTGGCGCGTGTCCCTATCTTAAAAAATTGCCCTTATAATTCTGACGACCAGCAGGTCATCTCGCTAGTTCTAAGTATTGATGTCAATTTCCTGCACATAAATTTTTGATGAGTGATGACAGTCATCTACGGAACACAGGAAGTCAAATGTTCAATTCAATATGGCTACATCAAACTTACTTTACTTGAAAATAAGCATGGCCCTGATGGCCTAGCCATGGCTGACAAGTGCGGGTTAGTTTAGAGGCTATTAAATAATAAATTCAGTCCGCCATTAAAAGTGACGAAGCACAAAAATAAAGCTTAGAAAACTTAAGAAAATTTTTCTAATTTTCCGCTCACTAGTGTCATATATTCGCAATAACAATATGCTTGAAGATACAATGCGAAACCTTGATCTCTCCTGAGTATTTTATGAAATATTTGCTTCTTCTGATTCTAACGCTACTAAGACTGACGTCCGCAAAAGCTGATGAACAGAATTCATTTTCTATTGGAGAATCTGATTGTCGTGTCATGAATTCTAGCCCACGTCAAAATGAGCGGATTACATGGAGTGGGGCATGCAAGGATGGCTATGCCGATGGTAACGGTGTCCTGCAGTGGTACATTGGCGACGTTGCCAGCTCGCGTTTTGAAGGTCGGTTAGAACATGGGCGTCCGCATGGTGTTGGCACCTACATTTACGAGAATAATTCACGTTACGAAGGTGGATTTTTCGCGGGGAAAAAGAAGGGTCAAGGAATTATGACTAACCCGAACGGTGACACGATTTCCGGTTTATTCGAAAACGAAATTCCTGTTGGTGTTTTCGATATTAGGTTTAAAAATGGGGCCTCATATTCCGGTGAAATTAATAGTAATCGTCAATTCGAAGGTAAAGGGAAACTTATCTACAATGATGGTGCTTCCTACATAGGTGATTTTAAAGACGGCAAACGTAACGGCCAAGGGGAAATGACCTATAACGATGGTGCGCGCTATGTTGGTAGCTTTAAAAATGGTCAGCGCAGTGGCCTTGGACTCTTGAAATATTCAGACGGCGCCAAATACACTGGGGCGCAATACGAGGGTGAATTTAAGCTGGACTTAAAGGAAGGACGTGGCATTTTCGTAGATACGGTTGGCACGCGCTATGAAGGTGAATGGAAAGCGGGTTATTACGACGGCGTGGGAAGCATCATTTATGCGCAGGGAGGACGTTATGATGGCCAATGGAAAGCGGGCAAGTACGATGGGAAAGGGATCGTCGTTTATCCTGGAGGACGACGTGTCGAAGGCGAGTTCAAAAATGGTGCACCACTGGGATTGCCAATTGAGAAAGTACGGGCCGACAAACAGTATAGTATGAATGTGCGTGATATAAATACGGGCCGGCTGGAGTTTGACAGAGTCGTTGGTAGCGACGTTCCGTTTGATAAATCTTATGAGCAGCTTACGGCGGACGAGAGGGGCACGGTCAAGTCAAAATATCCATTGATGGACGAAGGCGACGAGCCGCCCTACCCGTTGAATGGAACGCAAAATATCTATAAGTGGCTCACAAATGCTGAGGATAAACTTCATATCGATGGCCGTCTGACTTTGCACGTTTACGTCGGTAGTGATGGCAATGCTGAGTCCGTGACAATTTTTGGCTCTCCTAGTCCGGAGATGACCAAGGTAGCGTCGATTATCGTGATGAACGAGAAGTACAAACCGGGCAAATGTGAAGGCACACCTTGTGCAATGATTTTTCCGTTTTCCATAAAATTTTCTGCAAATCGAAATAAGTAACAGCGCCTACGCTAAGGATTAAAAATCGAAGCGGAAGAAAACACGTCTTATCTGTAAGCTTGCTAGAAAAAGCGTAGCGCCTTCTGGTTAGGGCTTTATTTATTGAAAGGCAGCGCGCTTTTGCTAGCTAGGGTTTTTCCAAACTTATTTCAAAACGGCATGTCAGACACGCATATTCCATGCGGCTTGCAGGCCAATATAGGCTGGGAAGGCGCATGGAATATGCGCGCTGGGCTAGTGCCTTTAAACTTTGCTTTGGCCGCGTTGGATGCGGTTTAGTTCGCAGTGGCTCGCTTGCAGAGTCTGTTTGATGTGTTGTAGTGCGTGTTCGGCTTGCGCCTGACCGCAGATGAAAATATCCAGCGCGGCATAGCCGTGTTCTGGCCAGGTGTGGATAGTGATATGCGATTCGGCCAGCAAGACCACGCCGGTGATGCCTTGCCCGGCATCGAAGCTATGGAAGTGGCTAAACAGGATGTGGGCACCGGCTGCTAAGGCAGCGGCGCGTAGCAAGGCCTCTAGCTTAAGGCCGTCGCGCAATTTGTCAGGCGCGATGCCATATAAATCAGCAATTAAATGTTGGCCGCTAGGACGATAGCTAGCCTCAGTCACGGGTGCAGAGATCACTTGTGGCCACCACCGCCACCGCTGCCACTACCCCAGGAGCCGCCGCTACTACCTGAACTGGAGCTCCAGCTACTGCCACTGCCGGCGTTGCGGCTAGAGAACAGGAATCTACTCCAGCTCACGCCAGAAGTGAGTAGCGTCACTAGCATCGCGTAGATAAAAAATTTAGTTTTCATAGGTATTCTTCATTCGTCGCCCTTGCCGGCTGGCCCTAAAAATTTTGCCGGGTAATAAATCGCCGCTACTCCTAGCCCAACCACCCACCAGTTACTCTCAAAATCGCTTAGCAAGGGGATTGCATTGAACAGCAATAGCCAAAAAATAAACTGCGGCGAGAGGGTAGCAATAGTTTCCTCGGCGTTTGCGAATTTTCCGGCTTTGTCGGCCTTGATGTTGTCGCCAAACCAGGCGCGGATCTGGTCGGCCGCCACCGGGGTGGATAATGACCAGGTGATTTCATCTGCGCTGATTTCGGCGGCCAGCTTTCTTATTCCATTTCCAAACTCTATCGCCTTGAGGCTGTCGCCCACCACTACCCGCCAATTGAAGGCTCCGGCGGCGTAGATCACTTTGGCCTGGTATTCATAGAGTTTTCCATAGCTCTTATTCGCTAGTGTGGCGCTCTCGCCGTGATACCAGAGCGGCCAGTCGGCCAGTACCTGGGATTTAGCCCAGCCTTGATTGGTTTCTATCAGCCACAAGAAGCCAGCGCGGGCACTGTACAACAGGTATTCGGTCCAGACGGTATTCTCATCGTCTTTGCGCTTCATCAGGCCTATGATCTGGTAGCTGTTGGCGCTAATCGTCGCCTTGGCACCGAGTTCTAGCGTGGTGTTGAGTTTGCTCATGCGGTCGGCGCTGGCCAGCACTTGCGCCACAGTGCCGCTGGAGTCTAGCTGCGAGTGGCAGCGTGAACAAATCACATTGGCGGTGAGGCCGGGTAGATAGTCCATATTGCTGCCGCAGGCGGGGCAATTGAGGCTAGTAATCTTGCCGCGAAATTTTCCGGCAGACGCCTTAATCACATCCTCATCGCGCAATAACTGGAATTTTAGTTCGCTTAGCGTGACTGCTTTGCCGATATACAGCGCCGGCTGATCCACCTTACTGTCATCGCTAGCTTGGACTACATCGGAATAATCTAGCGTCAAAAAATTGCTGCCATGGCGAAAGTCTGCCAGCTTGGCTTGCCAGCCCGGCCCGACTTTAAACGGCAGCTCGCCCTGGCCACCTATGCAATCGGCGATCCGCACTTCTGCTGCCAGATAGGATAAGCCGGCGATCTCGTAAGTTTGCGCCACCACGATGTCGGCAAAGGCCGGCAGCTTGTTGCTAGCGGTTTTTTCTGTGGTGAGTGTGTACTGGCCAGATGAATCACCTAGCCAGGCGGCGCTGCCATCTTCAAACAGCAGATACCATTCGTTCCACATGCCGGCCGCATAGCGCAGCTGGATGCGGCCTATGACATCAAAGGCACGCCCGCCGAATACGCCGGAACTGCCTATCTGCAGCGGCGAATAGTCTTCCAGCACAGCCGACATCTTGCCGAAATCCTTGACGCTGTCGGCATCTTTTAAGACCGTGGTTTTGCAGTATTCGCAGACCGCCATGACGGAGGCGTGCGAACGGAAAACGACTGCTGCACCACAGCCGGGACAAGAAACAGTTTGCATGGATGGTGCGATCTAGCCTATCAATTTTTTGAGCATTTCGGCTTTGGCACTATCGTAGTCGGCAGCGCTAATGAGGCCTTTATCGAGCAAGCCTTTGAGCTTAGCCAGGCGCGCTTCTATGTCTAGTTCGGCTGAGGGGGCAGCTGCACTTGCTGCTGTAGCCACTACCGCAGCGGTAGCCAAGGGTGCCACTGCTGCAGGCTGAGCATGCATGGCCTCGCTCAAGCCTTGCGTCATGACCTGACCAAAACCTACCCCAGCGGATAAACCTGCACCGAGACCGGCCAGGCCACCTTCGTTCTGCGCCGCTAGAGGAATTGAGCTTGCCACCTGAAACTTGGTAAAGCCAGCCATCTTGTCGGCACCCAAGCCACCCTTCATACCCGCCGAGATACGCTCATCTAAGGCTGCTTGCAATTCTTCCGGCAAGCTGACGCTGGCGACATTAAATTCATCTAGACCCAGACCGTATTTGCCAAAGGCAGTCGCCAGTTCACCTTTAATTTGCTGCGCCATCAAAGTTTGATTGGCCGCCATATCGAGGAAGGAGACATTCGCGCCACCGAGAGAATTGGCCATGGTGGCGAGCGTGATACCGCGCAACTGATCTTCGACTTCATCGCGTGTGTAAGTATCGCGGGTGCCGCTGATTTCGGTAAAGAATTTTTTAGGGTCGTTGACGCGATACGAATACATGCCGAAGGCGCGCACTCTGATCATGTCGAAATCTTTATCGCGGATAGTGACCGGCTGCACGGTGCCCCATTTACGCCCGGTCTGGATGCGGGTACTGAAAAAATACACATCCGATTTAAACGGGGAATCAAACAGCTTGTCCCAATTTTTAAGATTGGTCAGCACCGGCAGATTGTTGGTGGTGAGTTTATGATTACCTGGCCCAAAAACATCGGCTACGACACCTTCGTTGACGAAAATCGCCACTTGCGATTCGCGCACGGTCAACATGCCGCCGTTTTGTATCTCAAAATCTTGCATAGGAAAACGCCATGCCAGTACGCCTTCTGTGTCTTCATTCCATTGCAGTACGTCGACAAACTGCTTCTTGATAAATGAACCGATACTCATGATGGTCTCCGGAGAAAGTGGGGTGATGTTTGGTAAAAAAAATGCTGAATAAATACGCTAAAAATAGCTGTAAATATCTTCTTAGGAAATACAGGCGGCGTTGACCGCACCTATGGATAAAGAGACCGCGCCCAATAAACCGCCATAGGCAGTATTGCCGGATTCGATATGTTCTTTAGAATTGCGCAAGATCATGGTGGTGACGCCATACGCCAGCACTTGTACCAACAGCGCGCCAAAGGCCCAGGCCGCAAACTGCTGGTAATCGGCAGTGTGGATCAGGCTAGAGGCGATGGTTAAGGAGAAGCCAATCAGGCTGCCCGCCAGCGATAGCGAGGCGGCGTTATTTCCCTGACGTATTAACAGAAACTCGTCAAAAGGCGTGATGGCGGTGTACACCCACAAAAACAGTGCGATCAGGCCACTGGCTAAGGCTAGATGGAGTAGGTAATTGAGGATGGCAGGCACGGCGCTCTCGCTATAAAAATTCAGAAAACTGCGGAAAGAAAATTACCAATGTGGCATGAAGAAAGTATACTAGTCCAAAAGTGAGCCTATGAACAAAAAAATATTGATTCTTTCCGTCTTCGTGGTCGCCTCCTGCGGTTTAGCGTATGAGCTAATCGCCGGTGCCTTATCGAGCTATCTGCTGGGCGATTCTATCTTACAATTTTCTACCATCATAGGCTGCTATCTGTTTGCCATGGGGGTGGGCGCGCATTTTTCTAAATATGTCAAAGACCAAGACGTGTTGTCGCGCTTTGTCGATATCGAGCTGGCGGTAGGTTTGATCGGCGGCGTTTCCGCCGCTTTATTGTTTATGACCTTCACCTGGATGGCCGCACCGTTTCGCATTTTGCTTTACGTGCTGGTGTTCTTAATCGGTGCGCTGGTCGGGATGGAAGTGCCTTTAGTGATGCGTGCCCTGAACGCGCGCGATACGGCGTTTAATGAGCTGGTCAGCCGCGTACTTACCTTTGATTATCTGGGGGCGCTGGCGGTATCGCTGTTGTTTCCTCTGGTGCTGGCGCCATATCTGGGTTTGGCGCGCACCGGCTTTTTATTTGGCATGCTTAATGTGGCGGTGGCACTGTGGACTATTCACGTATTTAAGGCCGAACTGAAAAACATCACCGGCCGCTTTTTGCGCGCTGTCAGCGTCATGTGTTTTCTGGTGTTTGGTTTTATCATGTCGGATAGGCTGGTGGCTTGGGGTGAACACGGCTTGTTTGGCGACGAGATTGTATTTACCACCAGCACACCGTATCAGCGGCTGGTGATCACCCATTGGAAGGACGATCTGCGTCTGTATATCAATGGCAATCTGCAGTTTTCTTCACGCGACGAATATCGTTATCACGAGGCTCTGGTGCATCCGGTCATGCAGACCCTGCCGTGGGCGCGCTCTGTCCTGATACTCGGCGGTGGCGACGGTCTGGCCTTGCGTGAAGTGCTGCGCTATCCGAACGTCAAACAGGTGACGCTGGTCGATCTTGATCCTGCCATGACGACCGCATTTACCCAACGTCCGGAACTGGTAAAACTCAATCATGCTTCATTCAGTGACCCTAGGGTGACAGTGGTGAATGCCGATGCCGCGATCTGGCTGCAAAATACCCAGGACATGTTTGATGCCGCCATTGTGGATTTCCCCGATCCCTCTAGCTTCGCTTTAGGTAAGTTGTATTCGGTACCGTTTTACGGCATTTTAAAAAAACACCTGGCTGCCAGCGGCTTGATGGTGGTGCAGGCGACCTCACCTTTTTTTGCGCCGCACGCCTTTTGGACTATCGATGCTACCTTGCGCGAAGTCGGTATGCGCACTTATCCGTATCACGCCTATGTTCCCTCGTTTGGCGAATGGGGTTTTGTGCTGGCCTCGCCGCAACAGGCGTATACCCCGCCGACCGAATACCGTCTGCCTATGCGCTATCTGAACGCCGCAACCACGCGCGAAATGTTTAGCTTCCCGCCGGATATGCCGCGTCAGGAGATGCCGGCCAATCGCCTCAATACCCAGTCATTGGTTCATGAGTTTGAGCAGGATTGGCGTCAGGTGATACGCTGATGACGAGGTTCAGATGAAGCGCCGTTCTTTTCTGGTCTGGAGCGCTGCCAGTGGTGCGGCTGCGCTAGGCAGCGCTGCCGGATTTAGCCGCTGGCAAGAGATAGACAGCAGCGTGAACTTCCCCGGCCGCGAGCAAGGGCATTTTTTACGTAATAGCCTACGCGATCACCGCGCCCTGCCGCCCCCTTCAGAAATCATCAATACCGATGTGTTGATCTTGGGCTCAGGCATCGCCGGGCTGACCGCAGCATGGAAGCTGAACAAACTTGGGCAGCAAGATTTTTTGATGATCAAGGGGCCGCAACCGTATGGGAATGCGGCCGGTGGCCATTTTGGCGATCTGGCCTACCCGACTGGCGGCCATTATCTGCCGCTGCCTTCACCCGAGTCTGTGCACGTGCGCGAAATTTTGAGTGATCTGGGCATTATCCTGCGCAATCCCCTGAGCGAAAAACCTTACTACGATGAGCGCTACCTGTTGCACGGGCCAGAAGAGCGTTTGCTGATCCATGGTAAATGGCAGGATGGCTTTATCCCCACAGCAGGCGTGCCGCCGCAAGATCTGGTCGAGCATAAGCGCTTCTTTACCGAAGTCGAGCGGCTGCGCAATTTGCATGGCAGCGATGGCAAACGCGTGTTTGTGTTCCCGACTATGCACTCGTCTAGCGACCCCGAGTGGCAGGCGCTGGATCAGATCACGCTGAAAATCTGGCTAGAGCAAAACGGCTATCACGCACCCAGCCTGCACTGGTATCTGAATTATTGCTGTCGTGACGATTATGGTACGCGATACGACCAGGTCTCGGCCTGGGCCGGCTTGCACTACCACTGCAGCCGCTGGGGTCAGGCTGAGAACGCCGGCAACGGCGCCTGGCTGACATGGCCAGGTGGCATGCAACCAGTAGCAGAAGCAATGGATAAAGCGGCCGGGGGCGGTCGTAAAAACGGCACCGCCATTTCGCTAAAAACCACGCCACTTGGGGTGGAGGCGCTGTGCTTTGAACTGATCAATGGCGTCGCCACGACCTACACGGTGCGCGCCCGCAAAGCCATCTGCGCCATGCCGCTGTATGTGGCGGCACGCGTGGTCGACAACATCCAACAGTATGGCTTTGATCCTGCCCTGCATACGCCGGTCTATGCGCCGTGGATGGTGGCAAACTTCCTCATGAAAGCCTTCCCTAAGGAATTGCCGGAAGCGCCGCTGTCTTGGGATAACGTGGTGTATCAGGAACCGGGACTCGGTTACGTGGTCTCTACCCATCAGGACATACGGCAAACCCCGCCAGACAAAACCGTGTTCAGCGCCTACGTTGCGCTGTCCGACCGCAGCCCTGAGCAGGCGCGCAAATGGATGGAGACGGCCAGCCCCAAAGAATTACTAGCTCTGGCCAGCGCCGACCTGAAGACTGCCTACGGCTGGCGCTTTGCCGCTAACGTAGAGCGCGTCGACATCACTTTACGTGGTCACGCCATGGCAGCGCCGCGCCCTGGGTTTCGCAGCAATCCAGGTCTCAAAGCTTTACGGGAATTAGACGGCCCTATACTGTTCGCGCACGCCGACCTGTCCGGTTTTTCGGTCTTTGAAGAAGCGGCCTGGTGGGGTTATCGCGCTGCCAAATTGGCGGCATAATAGAAAATTATGAGCACAGGCCGGAGGCGCAATAGCTATGCGGGTTTCCAGCCAGTATGCCCGAAGAAGCGCATGGAATATGCGCGCTGGCAGGGGGGACTTATAAAAACCCTTTAATCGGGATGCAGCGCAAGGCGCAAACCGGAGTAATACGTCGGTATTGCGAGGATTTGCAACGCCGCGATGCGCGCGAGTATGGGGTTTTTAGAAGTTCCCAGGGACGATTTTTTGATGTAGAAGTAGATCTACCAGTTTAGTTTTTCTTTACAAACTTACAGGAGCCTCGTCATGCCACTCGTTACCATTACCGTTTGCAAGCCAAAATCTGCCGAATTTAAATCGCTCATCTTAGATACCGTGCATGTGGCTTTGCAGCATGTCGGCGTGCCGGCCACTGACAAGTTCCAGCGCGTGTTGGAATTAGATGCAGAAGATTTTCGTTTTGACACCGGCTATCCTGACGTCGCAGGAGCGCGCAACACAGATTTCGTCCTGATAGAAATACTCTGGTCGCTAGGCCGTAGCGTCAAGGTGAAAAAAGAATTTCTGTCATTTTTGATGCAAGAATTTAGCAAGAAAAATATACAGCCAGAAAATGTCATGCTGGTTTTCAAAGAAACCCAGTGGGAGAACTGGTCGTTTGCGGGCGGCCGACTACTGCATACCTGAACCACGTTAAGAAAGTCGACCGTGACAGTAAATTGGCCAACATGATGAAAGCTGATTCAACACCGCTACGGGATTTGGTATCGTGCATAGAGGCGGCTCAATAAGCACTAGATTTTTTGTTCACGGTTAAAATCTATCTCAGATCAACAAAAAGGATGCGTATGAACTGGCTAATACTTTCTCTCGCTATCGTTGCCGAAGTTATCGCGACTTCGGCGCTTAAGGCTTCCGAGGGTTTCACGCGCTTATTCCCCTCCTTATTGGTGGCGGTAGGTTATTCGATTTCCTTTTATTGCCTGTCGCTGACACTTAAAGTGATACCTGTGGGTGTCACTTACGCGATTTGGTCCGGGGTCGGGGTGGTGCTGGTTTCGCTGGCAGGCTGGTATCTGTATGGGCAAGCTTTGGATCTGGCCTCGATGATAGGCATCGCTCTGATTGTCAGCGGCGTGATGGTGCTTAATCTTTTTGGAAAAATGAGTGTGCACTGATTTTTCCAGGCATGAAGTTCTCGCCCTTTTTTGCTTTGTGCTGCAGGCTTTGCGCTAACGCAAAGTTGCTCCGTCTTTAGATTTTCCTGCGGGCTCAATTGATCCGGATCATTTAACTACTCTCGGTTTGCGTGAGAAGCTTAGTCAAACACATCGCGTCGCTAATGCAGCGACGAGATGCCTGGATCAATCGAGATATCTTGTAGAGAATGACATGACGAAGAATACAAAAACCGAATTAAAAGCTGAATGTAAAGCCTACTTATTAGGTGGTGGAATAGGCGCGATGGCAGCGGCTGCGTTTATGCTGCGTGACGGTCAAATGGCCGGTGAAAATATTTTTATACTGGAGGCCTCACCATTGATGGGTGGCAGCCTTGATGGTGCTGGCAATCCCGATACTGGCTACTCCTTACGTGGCGGGCGCATGCTCACCACCGATAACTATGAATGTACCTGGGATTTATTCAAGTCGATTCCATCGCTGACTCAGGATGGAAAATCAGTGTTTGATGAAACCCTGGAATTTAACGAAAAACATAAGGCCAATTCCATGGCGCGCCTGGTCGATAAACGTCGCGCTAAGGTGCCGGTAAGCTCTATGGGTTTTTCTATGCATGACAGGCTGGAATTACTGAAACTGAGCAACGCCGATGAGGCAAGCTTGGGTGCAAGTTGCATTACCGATCACCTGTCGCCTGAGTTTTTTGAAACAGAATTTTGGTATATGTGGGCCACTACCTTTGCCTTCCAACCTTGGCATAGTGCGGTTGAATTCAAACGCTATCTACACCGTTTTATGTTGGAGTTTTCGCGCATAGAAACTCTGGGTGGAGTGAAGCGTACTATCTTCAATCAATACGACTCTTTCGTACGTCCTTTGCATGCGTGGTTGCTGGCGCAGGGAGTGCAATTTCAGATGGATACCAAGGTCACCGATCTCGATCATAAAATAGAAAACGGTAAGTTTGTCGTGAGTGCCATCCATTGCTTGCAACAGGGTGTCGCTAAAACTATTGCAGTCAATCAAGACGATTTGGTATTTTTCCAAAATGGCTCTATGACCGATGCCTCCAGCATAGGGAGTATGCAAACTGCCCCTAAAAAATTGAGCAAAGTCGATAGTGGTGGCTGGACCTTGTGGGAAAAACTGGCAAAGGATCGCCCTGAGTTTGGTAATCCTGCAGCCTTCAATAGTAGCATTGCCGAATCTAATTGGGAGTCGTTCACTGTGACCTTGAAGAACCCGGCTTTCTTCGACAAGATGCAGCAATTTAGCGGTAATGAGCCTGGCACCGGCGGGCTGGTGACCTTCAAGGATTCTAACTGGTTGATGTCTATCGTGTTAGCACATCAACCGCATTTCGCAAATCAACCGGCCGATGTGCAAGTGTTCTGGGGTTACGCCTTGTTCCCTGATCGTATCGGTAATTTTGTCGCCAAACCGATGGCCGATTGCAGCGGTGAAGAAATTTTACTTGAACTTTGTGGACATCTGCGCTTCGATCTCGATATTGTGGAAGGGGCAAATTGTATCCCTTGCGCCATGCCGTATATCACTAGCATGTTCATGCCACGCCAGCATAGTGATCGCCCGTTGCCGGTCCCTGAGGGATCTAAAAATCTGGCCTTCATCAGCCAGTTTGTTGAGATCGCCGATGATGTCGTGTTTACGGTCGAATACTCGGTGCGCGCAGCACAGATGGCGGTGTATCAATTGCTCAATATTGATAGAGAAATCCCGCCGATTATTCCGCATGATAAATCACTGCGTACTCAGTTCGAGGCGATGATCAAAGCTTTGAAATAAGAGTAAGCGTGTTTTAAAATTAGTTCTGCGCCCCTTAGTGGGCGCTTTTTATTTTCTGCCAAGTTCTCTCCTTTGGCGGCGACAGTTTTTTTATATTTGTAATTCAAGCGAGAGACGCTCCTGAGTGTCAAACGTGATTATGCTATGCTGTCCCAGCGAAAACGACAGCATAAGAACATGACATTAAGCGAGCAAGAATTACGTGAATTAAGCGCCCGTACCCTGGCGCACTACGATCAGAACGCCGAAGATTTTTTTGTCGGGACGCGTGAACATGATGTGCGTCAGAATATCAGCGCCTTGTTGACGCAGATTCAGGCTACGGCCCCATTGCGTATTCTCGATGTCGGTTGCGGCCCCGGGCGTGATCTAAAAACTTTCACAGAGTTGGGACATGTCGCGGTTGGTCTGGAAGGCAGTGCGCGCTTTGCAGAGATGGCGCGTTCGTATAGCGGTTGCGAAGTCTTGCATCAGGATTTTTTACAACTGAAGCTGCCGGAGAATCATTTTGACGGGATGTTTGCGAATGCTTCTTTGTTCCACATTCCCAGTCAATCGCTGCCAAAAATTTTAAGGCAATTGCATGCCAGCCTGAAACCTGCAGGCGTTCTATTTAGCTCCAATCCACGTGGGAATAATCAGGAAGGCTGGAATCGTGAGCGTTATGGCGTCTATTATGATTTGGCAACCTGGCGTGAATATATGCACACCGCTGGTTTTATCGAATTGGGGCATTACTACCGGCCGCCAGGCCTGCCACTAGAACAGCAAGCTTGGCTGGCGAGTGTCTGGCGCAAACCGGCTTAAACTAATTTCCCAGAGTCTGTTTATACACAGGGCCCCATTGCGGGTGGCCGATTTCTTTTTTACTCAAGACAAAACCGGGGTCGACCGCACGCGCGGCAGTAAACGCGCGTTTGCATTCTTCGATGCGAGAGCTGGTACAGTAAATAAATGCCAGATATTTATGTGCCAGCGCAGCGTCTTTGGGGACGGTAAAGCCAGCGCTTAAGGATGTGCTCAAGGACTTTTCGGCGTCAGCATATTGCGCCTCTTCATACGAACGGATTCCTGCTAATAGTGCTTTTTCTGCCGGACGAGCGGATAGATCGGTCAGGCCGATTTGTGCTTCTGGCGCGACGCAAGCAGTCAGCGATATCGCCAAAAATGCAAATAAGATGGCTGTGCCAGATTTAGAAATGATGAGCAACTTTGATCTCTTTTTCGGTGTTGACGTCGATAGTGACCGCATAATTATCGTCTCCATTCTTTATTTCAATTTTGTGTTTGCCTACCGGCAGACTTAGTTTATTCAATGGCGGTGCCACGCCTCTACTCTGTCCGTCTACATAGACTTCACCCCAAGGCGATACCGCGATGGAGACTGCACCAGTGCTGAGCTGTGGTGCTTCTGGCTTGCTCGCTGTGGCAGCCAGCTTGGCTTTGTTTTGTTTGGCCAGCAAAGTGGCGGCAGCTTTGACTTGCGCGGCACTCTGTTTGTTTGCGGGCGGCTCTGCCGCAACCGGGAGACTGGCAGCTTCCGCCACGACGGGCTCGGATATCTTCGCTAATTCTGGCACAGGCTCGGTTTTGTTCACCGCACTGGCGGTTTGCTCAATTGGCGGCGGTGCGCTGACGGCTATTTCAGTGGCGTGCTTGGGCGCTTTAAGGGTAAGCCATAGCAACGATCCTACAATTAGAACTGCTGCGCCTAAATAGGCTATCTGGCGCTGGCTCAGCTTGATTGCTGAGGTGACATTTCGTTCTAGTTTGCCCGCACCGAGTTCCGAACCTGGTTTAGCAAGATCGGATTGTTGTATGCGGGCAATGATGCGCTCGGTTCTTTCTTTTTCCAGATAACGATTAAGATCTCGCGCCATTTCCGCCGCGCTTTGATAGCGGTCTTCCGGTTTTTTTGCCAGAGCTTTGGCGGCGATGCGCGCCAGTCGCAAAGGCACGTCGGGCTTGATTTCTTGCGGTGGAATAGCGGGTTCGTTAATAATCGCACGCAGCAGCTCTGGAATATCCTTGCCTTTGAACGGCAATTGACCGCATAGGAGTTGGTATAGCACCACTCCTAGCGAAAAAATATCGGTGCGAGCATCCACCTCTATGCTTTTGGCCTGTTCCGGTGACATGTAGTTAGGTGTGCCTAGTAGGCGACGCTCCAGCATATCATCGTAATCGAGCGTGGAATCGGCATCGGCTAATTGACGTGAAGCGCTGGCGATCCCAAAATCTAGTACCTTGGGAGCGCCCTTTTCGGTAATGAAAATGTTCGCGGGCTTGATGTCGCGATGGATCACCCCATGTTCATGTGCGTAATCGAGGGCATTGGCAATGCGTCCAACCAGATCAGCAATATGTCGATAGCTGAATTGATGTCCACTTTTCAGCATGTCGCTTAATTCTTTGCCTTCCAAACGCTCCATGACGATAAACAAGAGGTCGTCAGTTTTATCCGCGTCATACACCGTCACAATGTTTGGATGATTGAGGCGACCCGCGGCTCTGGCTTCTTGAATAAAGTGTTTCTCAAATAACTGCCTTTGATCAATCGACAGTTGAGGATTGAGTACCTTAATCGCTACCTGGCGTCCTATCAGCGGATCGCGAAATAAATACACAATGCCTACCGAGCCGTGTCCGATTTCTGATTCATAGACAAACCTGCCGATACGGCCTTTGGGTATCAGCACGGGATTGGATAATGAGGCAAGATGCAGGTCAGATTTCATGGGCGTTAGCATAACCCTGAAACACACAAATTTCCAAACAGGAAAGCAAATCTAAGAGAAAAAAATGCACGAATAATTACAAGTTGCGACTATTTGAAACAAAATTAGAGTTTACAGTTCAATATATTAAGAACTAAGCTCCTCCTTATTCAGATTGAATATGTGGATCGCTTTGCTATTCTCTGGTGTTGATTGCACTATTATTGAGGGTGGCGATCAGGTAATATGAAACATTCTGCGTGGGGAAGTTTTCTTTCCGCTCCTTGAAAAAAACCGTATTAGCGGACATTACTTTATTAATCAGAGTTCATTATCGATGAGGAGGGTATACAAAAAAATGAAGCTAAAAGTAGCAAGCGTCGCATCAGTTTTCGGCACATTTTTTGCCTTAAGCTCCTCTTTTGCGTATGCAGAATTGTATAGCTGCAAAGATGCAAGCGGTCGCATTATTACCTCAGACAGACCGATACCGGAATGCGCCGAACGCGCTGTTAAAGTGCTGAGAAATAACGGCCAGTTTCAAAGGGAAATTCCAGCTCCGCCGACTGAAGAAGAAAAACGCAAGGCGCAAATAGAGCAAGAAAAACAAAAAAACGAGGCGCGTCTTGAAGATCTCAAGCAAAAAGAAGAACGTTATTTACAAGCCCATTACAGTAGCGAAAAAGATATAGAGTTAATGCGTAGCCGCTCGCTGGAGGAGTTGCGTGAACGCATACGTTTGGGTAAAGAGCAGATGACGATGGTGACTCAAATTTTGGCACAACTGCAAGCCGAGCAGCAAAATAATGCAAAAAGATCCGCAACTGAAGTTTCAGCTCTTCAACATCGGGCCAGCGAAATGGAACGTTCGATCAAAAAAACCAAAAGCATTAATGACGCGTATGAAGCCGAATTAGTGCGTATCAATGCGCAATACGATGAAACGTTAAAACGTTACCGAGAAATCATGAATAAAAAAAGATAAAAGATCCTTGCCGGATCTTTTATCTTTTTTGAGACTTGTCATTTAAAGCAAAAAGCATCGCAGCATTTTATTTGTCGCAACAGATTTGACTGGAGGTTCTGGACCTATAGTCGGTGATGAATTGATCGAAATCACCGATTTGTGAGGTTTCCATTTCGTCCTGTTCTGCCAGCGAAGTTCGTGTCAAATGGTGGAAATACTCCGCCTCTTGTGTGCTAGGTGGGCGTGCTCTGAATTGGTCTGCCAGCAGCTTGCTTTGTTTGAGTGCAAAGTTTGCGAAAGAGCCTCCTTCAGCGCGTATCGCTTCCAATACATGTGCGGATGGTGTTTGCTCAGGATGGAGCAGTTTTTCAGTTTGTGCGTGCATACTGGTCGCATGTACGGTATCACCGCGTTGTTCGTCCAATAAGGCTGCTACCGGGGCGATTTTTTCCAGTAATTCTAAGCCCCATGCCTGCAAACTGACTTTCTCTCCTCCACGTCGTAAGGCCAATTCCGGACGCCGTCCTTGTTTTACCGTTAGCGCAAAATTTTCATTGTTTTCGTGGCCTTCGGCATCATTGGTTAATGGACTATCCTGCAGCGCGCAAAACAACAGGAAGGCATCAAGAAAACGTGAGGTTTCCAGGCTAATACCCAATGGCTCGAAAGGATCGACATCCATGCAACGCACCTCTATGTATTGAACACCTCGGCTACAGAGAGCCTCTACTGGCCTCTCACCGCTGCGAATTACGCGTTTTGGCCGTATCGTGGCATAAAATTCGTTTTCTATTTGCAGCACGCTGGTATTAATTTGTATCCATTCGCCATCGCGCTGGGTTCCCAGTGCTTCATACGGTGGGTAGGGCTGACGCACGGCGCGTGACAAGCTACTCATGTATTCGAGCAAGCTGTTATATGGAGGTACCAACCCGTCCTGAGCATTATTCTGATAACCCAAGTCGCTCATGCGCAGACTGGTTGCATAAGGCAAGTACAGGGTATCTGCAGACATACTTTCGAGTTGATGGGCGCGACCACGCAGAAACTCTGTCGATAAGGCCGGCGATGCGCCAAACAGATACATCAATAGCCAGCTATAGCGATGAAAATTGCGAATCAGGGCAACATAGCTTTCCGACTGAAAATCTTGCGCCTCACCAGGAGTTTTTTCCTCTGCCTGTAGCAGTTTCCACAGATCTTCGGATAACGAGTAGTTGTAATGGATGCCGGCGATACATTGCATGCTCTTGCCGTAACGTAGCGCCAGACCGCGTCGGTACACATGTTTGATCATGCCTATGTGCGAAGTGCCATACCAGGCGATGGGTATCTCCGCTTCTGACGGCAAACGACATGGCATGGATTGGCTCCACAACATCTGCTCGCCCAATTCGGTATAAGCAAATCGATGAATTGCATCCAATTTTTCCAGTGCTATCGCGATATCTGGCTCGGCGGGTGTTATAAATTCTAGCAAAGATTCTGAGTAATCCGTGGTGATCAACGGATTGGTTAGCGCAGAACCGAGCGCACGTGGATGCGCCGTAATATTCAAACTTCCGTCACCATTTACACGCAAGGTCTCGCGTTCTATGCCTCGCAGACCTTTAGATAGCAATGGACGATGGGCTGGGCTGGCTAGTAGTGCGAGTCGGCACTTTAATAGGTCGCTTACTGGTTTGTTCAAGGGAGATCCTTAGTGGTTTGCTGTTCACGTCACAAAGAATGTGGGCAATTTCACACAAGGATATCCGAAAATTGAATATCGGATCGGGAACTGCCAAAGTCGTCAATGACAAACGTGGTATTCGACGCAATATTTTGAACTAGCATCAAGAAAAAAGGAGCGCATTTAGCGCCCCTTCATTGCAAAGAACAAATTCGACTTATTCTTTCCGTACAAATAACCATAATTTGCCTAAGTCGGCACTGCCATCGGTCGCTTTAAGACTTTTCATCACCTCCGTGGCCTTAGCTTTATTCCCCGCCTGCAGATACGCCATGCCTAAATGCAGTTTGGCTTCCTCTGGGGCTTTCAGGCCTCCTTTAGCGATTCCTTGTTCGATCAACTCTATACCTTTTTCTGCTTGCCCTAGTGTCACATAGTTGTAACCCATATTCACCATGCCGACACCATTTTTCGCCGCCTTAGCCGCAGTTTCACCCGCATCTAACGTTTTAGCATCATCTGCAGCTTGCTTGTTCACTTTATCGCGCAATTGCTTATGTTTTGCCGCATCTTTACCGGCGCCCAACATATTTGCTGCGTAACCAGCATCGGTGACTTTTTTTGCTTCTGTCGGTAAGCCTGCTAGCAAAGCTAATTCCGTCATTTCTACATACTGCGCCGCTTCTTCCATATTATCGGTCGCCAGCATTAGACGATACCAGTCCAGGCGGAGTCGGTCAGAAAATCCTGGCTTGTTCGGCAATCGATACAGCAAATCGCCCCAATATTCCTTTTTCGGGTAAAACTCAACCATGCGCTCAAGTACTGAGGCGTAGCCCACATTATCTTTCAATTTTAAATAGCAGCTGATCAGCAAGTGCAATTTTTCATGGGTCGGAACGCGATTGGCCAGCGCGTCTTCCTGCAATTGTTTATTCAATTCTGTGATTGCGCCCGTGTAGTCATTTTGTAAGTACATGGTGCGCGCTAACAGGTCGCGCATCGCGACACTGTCCTTATTCAGTGCTAATGCACGTATGGTCCATTGTTTGGATTGGTCATATTTTTTTTCGTTGTAAAACGTACCCGCCATACCTTCTGTGTACTTAATTTTATCCGCAGCGGTGATGAAATCACTCTTGATCATGCTATCAAAAGCTTTTGCCAGCATCTCATTGTCACCCATGCTTGAGGCGATCACGGCACGCATGCGGGCAATCGCGAATAGCTCATAAGGCGTCTTATTCTCAAAGGCTTCAATTGCATCGAGTTTGGTCAATGCTTGTGGATAATCTTTACTCGTAATTAAGGTTTGAATTTCAGTAAATGGTTTTCCCATTTCTGCGCGTACTGATTCCTGTTTGGCGGTCGCAACTGGCGGTGTTTCAGCCAAGGCTAAGGTCGGCGTTAAGGCGAGCGTAGCAGTACCGATAGCAAGCAGTAATGCGGCTAAGGCGATAGGTGTTTTTTTTATCATGGTAATAATAAATGAGTGAACCGTTACTGAAATGGATGAAATTGTTAGGAGTATCAAATTTGTGATCAAATACTTATATGACAATTCGTCCCCTTTTTTTAAGCTGGTTATTATAGCCGAGCCTGCGTAGAAAATCGGTGTTGCAGATTGTCGTAATTGAGCTTCTGCGAATTTACAATATGCGTAAGCATAGTCTGGTGCTTACTTTGATTTGCACCAATCGATAGTCCATGCCCCAATTTGCTCACGCCAATTACGTTGAGAGAAGGTGTGGTTGGCTCCCTCCAATTCCAGGTAAGTTATCCGTTCCGCCGACATCAATTCCTTCCATTCGGGCGACGAGCTGCTTAAATCTGAGAATTCTTGCGCGGTGAGATCATTGGTACAGAGAATGCACAAGACCTTACCTTTGAATTGTCGCAAATCACGAAGCATTCTCTCTGGAAGATTTATGTCGGTTTCTGGGCCGTTTTGTGAGCAGATTTTTGCATTTTCTCGATTGAAAACTAGCTTTGCCACTTGCTGCCCTAAGGAGCCTAGCGCGACAAATGGATTAAAACGGCCAGACACCACTTTTTTCCACAAAGATAAATTCAGTAGGCGCTGCAAGTAGTAATGCTTGAGATAGGCTTTGGCCATTCCTTGTTCAGTCCTGACCCAGGGGTTGACTAAGACTAGGCCACTAACACGAGGATCTTGATGGGAATAATGCAGTGAGGCCGAAGCTGCATCACACAAGCCCCATAACACCACTTTTTGCAACTGCAGCTCTTGTTGAAAAAAACAATCGAGTGCGGCGCGAATATCATCGTCAATTTGAGTAAAATTTCGTTGCATTCCCTCGCTATCGCCCATGCCCCGATAATCAAAACGAAAAACAGGTATGCCATTTTCTGCCAATTGTCGTGCTAATAAGGTAAATTGCCTATGACTACCAATTCTATATTGCGGGCCACCGACAACGAATAGAACGCCGTGCGTTGTTGCTTGTTGTGGCTTACTGAGTATGCCGGTCAGTCTTGCATTTTGACAGTTAAAGGTTAATGCAATATCCTCGTATTGCATTTAGCGATTTCCTTGCATGAAAGCTTGTAGAGTACTGGCAATGAGTTCCGGATTATTTTCGATTTCTTGAGTTTCCCAAAATTCCACGCCAGTAATTAGCGTCGTTTTATTATTAACCCCCTTCTGCGCCCAGGCATCGATGACTTGCTTCTTTAGGGGCGAAATATCTACGCTTGCAGTGGACTGAATCTCCATCCAATCGAGGCGATAATCTAAAGGTAAATAGTCGGAAATTTTTTGTGAGTCAATCGCAGCAGCCAGGTGGGGAGGTAATTCATATCCTGCTATTTCGATCACTTCGCCCGCTAAAAGAGCGTTACGGATTGCCTGAGTACCGCTTGTTGGATTCTGTTTTCCACTTAACATATCGCCAGCTAAGCGTAGGCGCAAAAATTGATTCAGGAATTGGCGTCCATTAATCACTGGTTGCCACAGTATGAGTTGATCAATCGGGTAGTTGCCGACTTTTAAGAAATCCAGCGCGAGTAATGCTCCTAAGCGCACACCTAATAAGCTAATTGGAAGTTGCGTGCGTTGGCAGAGGTACATATAAGCCATGGCCAAATCATGCAGCCAATTTTCCCAGCTGCAATCCCGAAATTCTCCTTGACTGTCGCCACAACCTTGTAAGTCGATTAGTAATACAGCATATCCATGCGATGCCAAAGTGCGGGCCAACTTGCTTAGCATGTGTCTGGATTTATTCATTTCCTCGGCAAACGGTGGCACCAATAGAATCGCCCGTTGCACTTTCGCTTTATTTTCAATGCTGTGGTAGACACAAAATCGTTTTCCTAAATTGCTATCAAGGAAAAATGATTCTATGAAAACTGTAGCCATTAATTGAGCTTACTATCGACAAAAGCACTGAGTGTACCCAGCGTTTCAAACACTTGCCCGTTGATTTCATCGTCCTCAACTTCAAAACCAAAGTGATCTTCAAGTTTTTTGACGAGACTGATTACTGCCATTGAGTCAAGCTCGGCATAGGCACCCAGCAAGTGGGATTCTGCTTTCATTGTCTGCCCAGAGCTACCTAGCTTAAGTATTTCTATAATAATTTGTTTTACAGTTTCGATAGAATTCATGGAGCTGTCAGCATGTTAAAGTATTTTGATTGCGGTAGTTTTTATGAGATGTTTGTCTCTGGCTTAATCCGATTTTGCCACCTATTTGATATTAGTGACATAATAAACTTGAGTTGATAAAGAGCCTAACTCGAAGTGAGTAGTGGTTTTTAATGATTCCAAAGAAAAAATGCATTTTTGTACGAAGTGTGTCGATTTTTTTTACACTAGTCAGTTTATTCTTATTGAAAATAAATAAATAACATATAAATCAATGACTTAAATAGTAGGCATAAATATTGCTTTTGTTCGTACATGTCAAGGACGGAATATTTTTCTGGTATCAAAATAATCTCTGCACAATATTGGCAGAAATTCATGATACAGTTTACTCCAATGCTGCAATAAAGGACTAATGTTGGTTTTACTGGTCTGCATTTATATTTGAGGTGAGTTCATGAGTGAAATTGAAAAACAAACAGAGGCAAGCAATAGCGAAGCGAAAACGCTCGTTGCTCCTGCCATGGCTGTTGCCTCAAGCTCGAGACGAAGGCTAATTAAATTGGGCACGACTGCGGCGCCGATTGTCGCCACCCTGGTCAGTAAACCCGCACTCGCTTGGCATTGCAAAAGTCCTTCCGCATGGGGGTCAGAAATTTTGAATCCAAAAACAAGTTTAGCAACCAATGCGGGGCATCAATCTTATCCAGATGAAACATGGTATATCTCAAATTGGTGCGATAACACAGCACGGAGCACTACAGGCAATGCAAGTCAGCCTTGGGTGGCCTTGAGGGCAAAATTCACGGCGCTGAAAAACAACGCACCGAGTAATAAGACGACGAAAACTTCTTTCGATTACAAACTGTGCACGATTGCCGAATTACAGGCTGCTGTAGCTGGATTAAAAGTGGCTGGAGCAAGCCCGTCCGCCACTGTCAAATCTGTGTTGACGTCCGGGACTGATCTGCAGAAATCAACGATAGTCGCGCAGCTCAATTATTTGATACTGTCTCCTTTGCTGACGAATCAAATGGAAAAGTGTCTGCCTTCTAGCGCATTGCAACAAATGGCTACAGGTAGTTATAGTCCTTCTGGCTCTGGTCAGACGTGGGATGCTGCAAAAATTAAAAAATTCCTTTATGATAACTATATGGCACGCTAGTCGTTGTCGCATATCATAAAAAAAAATCCAACACTATCTCCTTTGTGGTCACTTGTTTCACCCGCGCGGTTTTGTATTCGAACCTGGGAGAGCGAGGATGCTGCTGTAGTGTACGATGTTCGTTCAGGTGATACGCATTTGATCGAGCCGCTTGGTCGCGAAGTTTTGTATTTATTAAGAGATGAGCCGGGCACCACTGAATCCATACGTTTAAAACTGCTCTCCTTGTACGCGCAAGAGGATCACGTATCAATTATTGATCTCATCCCTACAATTTTGCGAGATATGTGCGATGTGGGACTTATTGTTGAGACCTACGTTTGAAAGTTTCCAACTTTACGCATCCCGAGCTGGCGGCTTTACTAAGACGTGGCGAATTGTTGCTACCATTGGGGCCATTTGTGGCTCGCATTAAAACAAATGTGCCTGGTTTGCTTGAAAATATCTCCCTGATGTACACTGATTTTGAGGTGGTTTCAAGTGATTCCTTTGCTGACTTTCACGTCGAAATAAAATATGAGAATGGATTTCGACGCTGGGTAAAGCCACAAGTACGATTTTTTTTTGATGAACGTCCTTCTTTCACTGCACTACCGGTTGAGCAGGCACCGGCAATGCTGGAGTGGGGACTTAACTGGTGTATTGCTGCGCATAGCCATCAATTTTTGATCATCCATGCCGCAGTAATTGAGAAGGGTGATCGGGCTGTTGTTTTGCCAGCGCCACCAGGCTCAGGAAAAAGCACGCTATGCGCTGGTCTAGTAATGCGTGGCTGGCGTTTACTTTCCGATGAGTTGGCGCTCTACGATATGAGCTCAGGTAAAATTTATGGAATGGCACGACCAATCAATTTAAAAAATAGGTCTATCGACGTCATCAAGAAGTACGCACCAGATGCAGTACTAACCACGTCCATGTCTGATACGACTAAAGGAACAGTGGCATTAGTTCGTCCGCCTTTAGATAGCGTAATTCGCGCGGCAGAAGCCGTGATTCCGAGTTGGATTATTTTGCCTAAGTACTCAGAAGGTGCAAATGCAGAGCTGACATCCTATAGTCGTGCACATACCTTTATGTTAATTGCCGAGCAGTCATTTAATTATGATATCCAGGGGCAACGAGGTTTTAAAGCGATTGGGGATTTAGTGGAGAGATCTCAATGCTATCAATTCACCTATAGCAATCTGGACGATGCTGACCGCTTGTTTTCAGATTTACTTGAAAAATAAAAAATGAAACGTCAACGAAATCTGATTACTTCTGCCTTGTTGCATCCTCACATACTACAAGATTTGACTATGCTCGATTGGGATCTATTGATACGTCAAGGGCGAAGTGCAAATTTGTTGGGACGCTTAGCGCATAAGCTGGAGCAAGAAGATTTGCTTGCATGCGTTCCTGACGTAGTGCGTGTTCATTTGTCCTCGGCATTGCAGATGGCCAACCGACAGGAAATAGCATTGCGGTGGGAGGTTGAGTGTATTCGACTTGCATTAATTGAAACAGAAACTAAAATCATATTACTCAAGGGGGCTGCGTATGTCATGGCCGGGCTAAATGTAGCGCGCGGCCGTACATTTTCGGATGTTGATATTCTGGTTCCCAAAAGTAAATTAGGTCACGTGGAAAGCGAGTTGATGGTACATGGCTGGCAAGGCGGGCACCATGATGAATACGATCAGCGCTATTATCGACAGTGGATGCACGAGTTACCACCTATGAGGCATATTATGCGAGGCACGACTATTGATGTGCATCACACAATATTGCCCGAAACGGCGCGTGTGAAGATCAAGAGCGACGCGTTATTTGAAACGGAAATCGCATTGTCTGGAGAGAAAAATTTATATGTTTTCCAAGCTACGGACATGTTACTACATAGTGCTACGCACTTATTTCATGAAGGCGATTTTGAAAAAGGATTGAGAGACTTATTCGATTTGGATAGTCTACTCCGACAATTTTCTAGCGATCCTAGTTTTTGGCCGCTATTAGTACCGCGTGCGATAGAGCTGGGATTAACTCGTCCGCTATTTTATGCATTACGATATTCTGAATTGATTTTGGAAACACCTATCCCAATAGAGGTTCAAGTTGCCGCAAAAATCGGTGCCCCGACTTTTCTGGCGCTACTATTCATGGATAGCTGCTACCAAAGAGCCTTAGAACCCGTGCACTCTAGTACTTTCAGTTTGTCGATATGGTTAGCAAGATTTGGATTGTATGTGCGTTCACATTGGATACGGATGCCATTTCACCTATTGACATATCATCTGGGACGTAAAATTTTCATGCGAGCGTCAGTGAAGGAAGTCGAAAAACAAAACGCAGAGCTAGAACTTAAAATGTGAATTCGATCGGACGTATTAGCTGACTTATGCAATGGGATGAAAATGGAAATTTCCTTTCGTTACAGAAAACGCACTACGTGGATAAGTATTTTTTTAGTTCAGCAGTTTTTCTCCTTCGAGGTGTGGGCGTACCAAGAACCAAATGAGCGTGTTTCCCCCGAAGACTTAACTGTCCTGGCACGTCGATATGAAAATGCGGAAGGTGTTACTAGGGATTACCAAAGAGCATTTGACTTGTATTGTCAGGCCGCTAAAATTGGTTGGCCCGAGGCTCAATATTCGCTAGGCTGGATGTATGCAAACGCCCGGGGCCTTGTTCGTAACGATCTGGCAGCACAGCAATTATTTCAACTTGCCGCAGAGCAAGGACATCGTCAATCAATAGAATTAATTCGCGGCATGGAGCGAAATAGCATTAATGCACTGCCCTCCTGTATTTTTCCTGAAGAGATCGTGCCTTCTAGCGGCAATAGTACTCTTTCAAAAATTCAATACCCACACGGGAAAGTAAGTGAGTTGGTCAATAGACTGGCTCCGCATTATGCGGTAGATCCAGGTTTGGTAATGGCGATAATTTCAGTGGAATCACATTTTAATGAACGCGCAGTCTCATCAAAAAATGCGCAAGGTCTGATGCAACTGATGCCTGATACTGCTGAACGCTTCGGTGTTAAAGATGCCTATAACTCTGAACAAAATATTAAAGGCGGTTTGTCATATTTGCGCTGGTTGTTAGCCTTTTTTAGAGGTAACGTCTCTTTGGTTGCTGCCGCCTATAATTCAGGAGAGCGTGCGGTAGAAAAATATCATGGTGTTCCCCCATATCAGGAAACTATTGATTATGTCCAGAAAGTGATTAATCTTTATCAAAAAACGACTCATCCGTTTCTACGAAATATCGTTGCCCCCTCATCTTTCCTTCAAGTTAAAAAAATTATTCGCCCTAATTTTCGTTCAAAAAACCATTGATGAAATGGCCTTGTCACATTCTGAGTCAGGTGGCCTTATGTGGATAAATGTGTTGCTAGGAAAACGGGACTTACTTACTCCATACTTTAAGTTTAAAAAGGAGTTACGTGGAAACCTCACCTCAGCGCTGTTAGAGGATATATTCCGGCTTCGTTATGAGGTTTATTGTTTGGAGTGCCAATTCCTGGCGATTGATGATTTTAAAAATGGACAGGAAACCGATGAGTATGATGATTGCTCTACGCATTTTGCCGGTTTCAGTTTAGATGGCACTATCATTGCTACTGTAAGGTTGGTGCAACCGAGTCCAGCGCAAAACTATCCGTTTGAAAGTCACTGTGCTGTTTTTGATACGTATCTTATGCCGCCCAGAGACGAGACTGGGGAAGTGTCGCGATTGATAGTAAAAAAAAGTCATAGACGTAGGCAAGGTGATTCCATGCAAGGTGTATCCAGTGAGTTTCGTGAAAAAGGCAAAATATCTGCGATACAGCCCCATCATGGGGGGCGTAAACGCGATGGGGATAGTCCTATGTTATTGCTCGGGTTATATCGAGAAATGTATCGATACAGCAAAGAAAATGGCATTCGTTGGTGGTACGCAGCGATGGAAAATTCGGTTGCGCGTTCCTTGGGAAAAATTGGATTTGAGTTTCTACCTATCGGACCACAAACCGACTACTATGGTCCAGTTACTCCCTATGTCGTAAACGTAGACGAAGTTCATCATCGACTACAGATAGAAAATAAGCTGCTGGCCGCCTGGTTCAACGATGAGCGTATACCTTTTCCAATATTAATCGGAGGTTGGATAGATCAATTTCGTCGTCGTTTCAAGAATAAGAAATGAGCACCTTTGAAATCTGCTTACTTGGGTTAAAATTCCGAGCTTCACATTACTGTACATAATGCATAACAGTAAATCTTGGCTGATATCGGCAGAATAAAAAAATATGACTACAGAAGAACGTTTGATTGACCTGGAAATTAAAATTACACGGCAAGACGATTTGTTGGATACGCTCAATACCTTGGTTTATAGACAGCAAGAAAAAATCACTGAGCTCGAAGCACTTTGTTTGGCGCTGGCAACGCGCATGCGTGAATTAGCTGTGACCGCTAATCAAAGGGGGGCTGTAGTTGATGAGCGACCTCCGCACTATTAGCTTGCGCGAAATCTGAATTACATAAGGAGGGCAGCGGTCAGTGACCGAACCTCTTCATTTGATTCGGCCATTATTTCGTTTAGCGTAGCATCGCCAACGAAAAAATCGATTTCAGATGTGCTCTGGGCTAAGATTTTTTTGGATCTAATCTCCAATGGGGAAATCACGCTTGCAAGGTCATTCGCGACCATCAATATATCACCAAGTGATACTGGTGGTAGTACTAGCAAACCATTCCATAGGTTTTCTACCGCTTTGATAACGACTGATGGCACCATCAGCTTTTTGAGAACGGCTTGCCCTATGATCGCTTCAGGCGACGCTACAATTTCGTCGACATCTCCTGAACTACTATTCTCGGTGTCGAGTAACATGGGAAATTCGTGAGCGCGAGACAATAAGTAAAATCCAGCAATTTCATGAACGATACCCGCAAACATGGCGGTTTCATAATCCGCATGATTGATTTTTTTTGCGATAACATGCGCCAATGCTGCTACGTTTGCCGAGTGTTCCCACAATTGATTGGCTTTCATACGTAGTTGCGGATCTGAAATGGCTAGGCTTAGCTGTCTGATTACAACGGAAATAACAATCGAGCGCAGAGTAGTAAAACCTAGGATGGTGACCGCTGTTTTCACATTAGTCACTCCGCCACCGAATCGTGAATAGGCAACAGAATTCGCGATTGCCACTAACCTGGCTGCTAGTAAAGGTTCCGTGATTACCAAATTGGCAGCGGTTTCTATACCGCAATCAGGATCATTTAAAGCCTCTTGAATTTTAATGGAGGCATTAACGTTGGTCGGGAAAATGAGTTCGCCTTGCCGCACTTGTTCTACGATGCGGCTGAGAGCTTGAGTGCGGTTCATGTTGATGTCTCCTATTTATAGGTTGAGAACCTAATTGGGTCTTTCCAACACCACCCTTGCACTCAGTTATCCGATCTCATCGTATGCATCAATCGCCCCGCTCGTGCAATCAACGACGAGTCATCTTTGATCTCGGTGGCCGCTAATGTCTTTGCTGGGCGCGTCAGCCGTGCGGTGCTGGAATTTTGCTCCAGTTTAAATGCAGAAACCGTTCTGGCTAAAGCCGCAGCTTGTTCTTCCATACTTTCCGCAGCGGCGGCGGCTTGCTCTACTAATGCTGCATTTTGCTGGGTCATTTCATCCATTTGCGTGATGGCACGATTGACTTCTTCTATCCCTGCACTTTGCTCTTGTCCAGCTGCAGTGATTTCACTCATGATGTTAGCGACATGCTTGACCGAACTGACGATGTCTTCCATGGTTTTACCCGCAGCGTCCACCAGTTTCGCACCGGCGTCCACTTTTTCCACCGAGTCACCAATCAAGGTCTTGATCTCTTTCGCGGCACTAGCGCTCCGTTGCGCTAAATTACGAACTTCCGAGGCTACTACCGCAAAGCCACGTCCTTGTTCGCCAGCACGCGCCGCCTCAACCGCGGCATTCAAGGCTAGGATATTCGTTTGAAAAGCGATGCCATCAATCACCGAGATGATGTCGACAATTTTACGTGAGCTATCCTTGATTGAATTCATGGTATGTACTACCTGCCCAACCTCGTGGCCGCCTTTTACCGCAAAATCAGATGCCGAAATAACCAATGCGTTGGCTTGTTTGGCATTATCCGCATTGTGTTTGACAGTGGCGGTAATTTCTTCCATGGAGCTGGCGGTCTCTTCCAGAGCGCCAGCCTGAGTTTCAGTGCGTGATGATAAATCTGAGTTGCCAACAGAAATTTCCCCAGAGGCTGTGGCAATCGCGTCGGTTCCAACTCTGACTTCGCTGACGATGCGATGCAAATTGTCATTCATCTCTTTGAGCGCATTGATCAATTCGCTGATCTCATCTGAGCCATCTGCGCCCTCGTGAAATGTCAGTTCGCCTGCCGCCACGCGTTGTGCAATACCTAGCGCATCGCGTAATGGCGTGGTGATGCTGCGTGTCATGAAGATCGAGAATGCCGCACCTATCAGCAACATGACGGCACAGATTGAAAACAAGATCATTGTTAGATTTTTGCCGCGAAGCTCAGTATCTGCGGCTAAATCCTGTGCCGATTTTGTTTGCAGTTCAACTAGTTTATTAATTTCGAACACGGCTTTTTGTTGCAAAGGATCAATTTTTGTAGCGATGACCTTGACTGCCTCTTCGCTATTGAACTCCAGAATCATTTTGTAGGCTTCTTTATTCGGGGCATCGGTTTCTGCATCGAGCTGATTGATAGTCGCGATCAAACTTTTTTCTTGTTCTGAGACCCCGCTAGCGATCAACTTATCACGTGCTTCGATAAAGCGGGCGCGATGAGCCTTGGAAATTAGTTTGAGTTTGTCGATCTCACCTACATCGCTTTGCAATCCGATATTACGCAAAGCAATGCCACCCTCGAGTAAGCTGCTTTTCATGTTTGCTGCAAGTGCTGATTTGGTATTTGAGAGCTCGAGTCCCGCGATCATTTGGCGGCGATTGTTCGCACTAAAAAAACTATCGGCGGCAAGTAACACAATGAGCATGGTGAGAATGACGCCAAAGCCTATGGCGAGGCGCGTTCCTATACGCAGATTACGCAAGTTCATAAAGATTCTCCGACAAAAATTGATCTTAATCGCATGCGGCTAGAGGCTGGGAAATGGCAACATGCGATGCATTTTGGCAATAACAGTAGCAGAAACGGAACAAGATAAAATTCGGTATCTCGTGCTGAATTAAGAAGAAATTTTTCGACTAAATGTATCTTCCAATACGAGAATCATATTCAAGCATGATATGACAAAATTGCCTATATGCACAGAACAGAACAGAAAATCGCATTGCGTGTCGGTATTTGTGCAAATAGGTTAATAATTATTTCTTAACACTTATGCTAGCATTGCTAAGGTATTTCTTTGAATTCGCGTGCGCTATGTACTGGTACTTTTTTGAGATAGTTCTACGTACTCCTTGAAAAAGATTTTTCCAACGAAGTTGATCGATTCCATCTTGTCCTCTCCAACCATATTGAGACTGATGTATACGCACCAGTCGCAAGTGGATAGCGCTCAGTCCTGAGTGGCAATTGTGACTAAAAAGACGAAAAGGATTTTCTAGACCTTAGGTATTTACTGATTCAGTATATTTTTTATATGTAAAATACATTTGATTCAAAGACATTTTTAAGAGGAATTCTCTATGCTCCGAATAAAGTCGTTTCTATTTTGTGCTGCAATGATCGGCCATGAGTCCGGAGGAGGTGGAAATGCCCATGCTCAAAATCCTGTCACATTGCCTGGTGCTGTTGCTTCCTCGTATGTGCTGACACTTCAGACAGCGCACGCGCTACAGCTGACCCAAGAGTCCTTGAGCTTACGTCTGCTAGATTTCAAAGATTCACGCTGTCCGCCTGGCGTCCATTGCATGTGGGCTGGGCAGGCAACGGTAACGATCCAGGTCACGCAAACAGGCGTACCGTCAGAGACTTTGTTGATAGGAACCCCTGCCCCCAAAGAGTTTCCTGGCAGTGCTAGCTATCGCGGCTTTCAATTTAGTTTGCAATCACTGGAACCTTCGCCTACGGTTAACGGGGAAATTAGTTTAGATCAAGTAAGGGCTACAGTTTTAATTGAAAAAATACAGAAATAGGGAATTGAACACTTATGAAATTTGCGTACACCATCATCTATGTTCCGGACGTTGCCGCCTCGCTTACCTTTTTTGAAAAAGCATTTGGTTTTTCTCGTCGATTTCTCCATGAGTCAGGTATGTATGGCGAGCTAGAAACGGGCGCGACTACCCTCGCATTTGCTGCGCACGCCATGGGCGACATGAATTTTTCTACTGGTCACGTTGCTGCCCACGAATCAGCCAAACCACTTGGGATGGAGATTGCTTTTGTAACTGCCGATGTCAAGATTGCGCATGCACAGGCCATACTTGCTGGCGCAATAGAACTTGCTGCACCAGCCGAAAAACCTTGGGGCCAACTGGTCTCTTACCTGCGTTGCCCCGATGGTAGTCTGGTCGAGTTATGTACGCCTATGAACGCCTAATTTTGTCGGGCTCAGTGACAGTTTTAGAATAATTTTATGCGTTTTGGAGATGAAGTCGTGGCTTAGTAGAAAAGGTTTCAAGCTTAGTGCAGTGAAAAGTGCGTTTGTTTTGACTTGAATAATAAGCTGAGCGTATTTTTTTGCTTGGTAAAAAAGGAGATAGAAATGATAGTCGGCCTGCCAAAAGAAGTAAAAAACCATGAATACCGGGTTGGATTAACACCTTCAAGCGTACGCGAATTAAGCGCACATGGGCATCAAATTTTGGTGCAAAAAAATGCCGGCAGCGAAATCGGTTTAACTGATGCGCAATATGTCGCAGCTGGTGCTGTATTGCTCGATACTGCGCAAGAAATTTTTGCACGTTCAGAAATGATCGTAAAAGTCAAAGAGCCGCAGCCAGTTGAGTGCAGCATGCTAAGGGAAGGGCAAATTCTCTATACTTACTTACATCTGGCACCGGATCCTGAGCAAACCGCTGCTCTGGTGAAGTCGGGTGCAATTTGTATCGCATACGAAACCATTACTGGCAGCAATGGTGGCTTACCCCTGTTGGCACCTATGAGTGAAGTCGCTGGGCGCATGGCGATTCAGGCTGGTGCAGCACATTTGGAAAAATCAAAAGGTGGTATGGGATTGTTATTAGGCGGTGTGCCCGGGGTCGCTCCAGGTCACGTGGTGATTATCGGTGCCGGGGTGGTGGGAAGTAATGCCATGCAGATGGCGCTTGGTGCTGGCGCACGCGTGACGATACTCGATAAAAGCGTCGATAGACTAAGACAACTCGATCTCATTTATGGCAATCGTATCAGTACTTTGTACTCGAACGTGCAATCGATAGAAGAGACGGTATTGTCGGCCGATCTGCTCATTGGTGGAGTTCTGGTGCCAGGCGCTGCCGCACCCAAATTGGTGAGCCGGGATTTGATTTCGAGGATGAAAACTGGGGCAGTGGTGGTTGATGTAGCGATTGATCAAGGCGGTTGCTTTGAAACCTCACATGCCACCACCCACGCAGAGCCCACTTTTGTGCTCGATGGAGTGGTGCATTACTGCGTCGCCAATATGCCAGGGGCGGTCGCGCGTACCTCGACCTTTGCGCTCAACAATGCCACGATAGGGCATGCCGTGGCGCTAGCAGACAAAGGTTGGCAGCGTGCCATGCGTGAAGACGTGCATCTCAAAAATGGTCTGAATGTCTGCCAAGGAAAACTTACCTATGCCGCGGTGGCGGAGGCACTTGGCTATGCGTATGTGAATCCCAGTACACTGCTGAACTAGTTTTATTCTTTATTTTTTTTCACAAAAATCGATCTTGGCTGGTTCTCGCTAGCATTGATTTTTGCGACAAATTCACTACAATTTAAAGACTAGGCTTTGCATACTGTATCGATATTTCGAGCGTCAAATAGCGATATCTGTAGTCTATCTTCTGACTTCGTACCGGTCAGCATGGTTCATTGCACGGCCTCTCGGGTACGTGATAGACCATGGAGCTCATCATGAGACGAAGATTGTATTTCATGCTGCCGGATATTCCACATGCCAGGGCGATGCTAGATGAATTATTGCTGGCTCGTGTAGAAGAGCGGTACATGCATTTTTGTGCAAAAGAAGGGACGCTGCCGGCCGATATGCCGGAAGCAAATTTTCTACAACAAACCGATATTATTCATGGTGTAGGGATAGGCTCTATCATTGGAGCTGTTTCCGGATTGATCGCTGGCGCGCTGTTAATGATGTTTCCACCCGACGGTATGGAGTTACGAGTTGCGGCTTTATTGATTGCTGGACTATGTGGAGCCATTTTCGGATCTTGGGCGTCGGGTATGGCAGCGGCCGCCATACCAAGTTCTAGATTGGCACCATTTCGCGATGGTATCAAGAATGGTCAGGTCTTATTAATTGTTGATTTGCCCTTGCGTCGTGTTGCTGAGATTGAAGAATTAATCATACGACGTCACCCTGAAGTCAATTTTGGCGGCGTCGAGCCGCACATCCCTGTGTTTCCTTGATGATGCTGATGCGTCAATCACTTAGGGCGTCCTAACACGACGCCCTTTTTAGTATGCGCTTGCGGTGCTCTATTCCCGAATTTACAACGCGCTGTTTACGTTCTTGGCGAGCAATTCGCATTACACACCTAGCTAGCTGATTACAACTTGCAATGTTGGAAAATTAAGGCACAATGGAAACGCGATACCTTTTCCATAATCCAACGCCTTGGGGTTTGTGATGATGACTGTGCCTATCATTATTGATTTCGAAGCCTCCGGCTTTGGTAAAGGGAGTTATCCTATAGAGGTTGGGTTTTCGGGCCGCCATGGTGAGGGCTGGTGCGCACTGATACGGCCGCAAGAGGACTGGCATCATTGGGATCTCGATGCTGCAAAAATCCATCATATTCCCCGCGAAATATTAATCGAACGTGGCAGGTCTCCGGCCTACGTGGCCGAGCAACTCAATTTTTTACTTAAGGGCTACACCGTGTATACCGACGGTTGGGGTCAGGATTATGTCTGGATGGCGCGCTTATTTGATGCCGCTGATATGGTCCCACGTTTCAAACTGGCCGACCTGCGCGAAATTATCACGGAACAACAAGAAGCCTGTTGGCATGCGACCAAAGCCAATGTCTTGAAAGAGTTGGGCATTGCCAGACATAGAGCGAGCAGTGACGCCAGAGTGCTGCAACTGACTTGGTTGCGAACCTATGACGCGGGGCGCCTGTTGGCGTCATAAATCGATGTAGGCACGTCGAGCAATCTTACCAATCCCTATCTCACTATGAGCAGCGAAATCGACTGGACTAACTCCATAACGCAGGTAGATGCCTTGATCGACAGCCAGCCTTTGGCGGCTAGTGAGCGCTTGCTGGTATTGATAACACGTGCAAAGCTGATTAACGATGCCGCTGTTTTGGGGGACCTCTACTGTAAATTGGGTAATTGCAGGAGCACTCTGCACGATCCGAATGGCATCCGCGATTTTGAAGCGGCTTTAGCCTATGCCGAAGAGTCTGGTGATCTTCATCTGAAGGTGAACGTCTTGCATAGTCTGGCGCGCAGCTTTATTACTTTTGGCGACGCCAATACAGCATTGCAATATTGTGAAATGGCAATCGAGCTTGGGCGTAGCCTGGACGATAAATGCATGTTCGCCCAAGTGCTGATGACCCTGGGGCTGATCTTTGTCGTTACCCAACAGTTTGAACGTAGTCTGACAATTTATGCAGAAGCGGCCACCCTTTGTCGAATGAATGCCGATCAAATTGGATTGGCGCGCGCGCTGAACAATTGGTCAGACGCACTAACGATTTTTTATGAATTTTCTAGAGATAATGGGTTTGGCCATGATGTAGCGAGTTTGGATGAGGCGATTTCCTACGGCCGCCATGCATTAGCCTTGGCGGAAGAGTACAAATTATTCCGCTTACAATTACTCATCATAGAGACGCTGGCGCATGCCATGGAAGTGCGCGGGATGTTTGCGGTAGCATTGGAGGAACTCGAGCTTGGTATGTCCAAGTTAGGCGGGCATGGTTTTATTAAGGAAGAATTAGATATACAGGTACGTCTGGGCGCTCTGGAATTGCAGCTCAATCAATTTAATCCTGCCATAGCGCGACTCAGTAAAGCGTATGAGCTGGCGCGGCAACTGGGCAATTATCCGCATCTGGCAGATCTTTTGAGGACGCTATCGACCGCGCATGAAGTTGCAGGCAATTTCGCCACTGCTCTGACTATCCATAAAGAATTTCACCTTGTTACTTTAAAGTCGCGCGATCAGCGCGCGCAAATTAGTGCACAAATTTTTGCCGCTAAACTCGATTTAGATAAGTTGCAAAGAGAGAGCGAAACCCATAAATCCAGAGTCAATCAGCTAGAAAACTATAATCGCAGCTTAAATGTACAGGTGAGAGAGGATAGTCTGACTGGCTTACCGAATCGACGCGCGCTGGACGAACACTTAGAAATATTGGCGGTAACGCATATCGGCATCATTACTTTTGCCCTGATCGACATCGATTATTTCAAGCACGTCAACGATACGTTTTCGCATTTGATCGGTGATGAAGTGCTGCGTCATTTTGGCAAATTATTCCGCACTTGCCTGCGTTCCGGCGATATGGCCGCACGTATCGGTGGTGAAGAGTTTGCCTTGGTACTTGATCGTGCGCGCGGCAGTCGTTCTATCGATGTGTGTGAACGTCTACGCAAAGCCATCCAAAGCTACGACTGGAATGCGCTGGCACCAAATTTACATGTCACCGCCAGTTTTGGACTTACCCATGTACATGCCAGTGACGACCTGAAAAGCATGATGACGAGGGCCGATGGCGCCCTATATCGTGCTAAACAAAATGGACGTAACCGTATAGAAAAAGCCTAGGCCTGGGTTTAGAGAAGGGCGCTGTCCAGGTTTTTTCGGTGGACATAAAACGAGGCACAAATAATTTACGTTGGACGGCAACTCATGTCTGCGTTTGGCGATTTTTGGCAACTCTTTGGCGACACTAAAGGCCACGACAAAAAATTGAAATAACGCTCAAAGAGAATTTTTTTCAGCCTGCTCACGATGGGTCTCTGTGTATACCTGACTCGGATATCCGTCACCGTAATTGACGCGGCATGCTGATAAAACCCCAAAGCTGAGAGCATTGCTTATGAGTCGCAATTGCTGACATAGAAGGCTGGAAAAGCTAAGCAGTTTGCATAGCCTCGTGAGGCTCAATTTTTCTCGCTGCGTCCCCGACGGATATCGATACATAGATATACTCCCCATTATTTAGTAAATTTGTAGCCAATTACGCATATAGATAATGCGCAATACAAAAATACTGGGTAGGAGTATGCATTTTAAGCTCGATTTTTAAGAGTGCGCGAACATCAAGTAATCATGGTCAGCGAAAGATGCAAACTTATAGCCGTCCGGCTTACCGCAATAGACTGTGCTTGGATGCCAGCACTATTTGCGCCCGAGCCTCGTTCGCGCATTGGGAGATATGGTCCGCCTGGATTTTAAAGACAATGCTATGGGAATTTTAGAGGCCAACCTGGCACTAGTCTTCGATCCATTTTTTACCACCAAACTGGGCCAGCTTGCTTCCGGTTTAGACATGAATATTGTGAATACCTTGGTCTCTGAGGCACTCGGTGGCTGTTTGATCTCCTCAGCGAAGCGCGGTATGCAACCCGTATTCAGTATCCATATTGTATTGCCACAGGTGCTACCTCAATCAACGCTTAGCATCGACTCAGTATTGAGTGATTAACGATTAAGTCGCTCCGTCAGTCTGTCGTTCATCCTCCGTTTTTGCCATCCATTCCCAGTAAATTACGCATTGTCTCTTGGCACTGGTTTCCCTGCGCATAAAAATCTACAGTGTCTACATGCGATACAACTTGGCATCGCCCACAGGCAATGAGGGGACAAAATGAACAAAACTGAGTACATGAATATGCTCAAACAAGAGCTGTCAGGCCTACCTTCAGAGGTAATCGAAGACACTCTCTGGTCCTATGAAGCTAAATTCGTCGATGCCATGGTCGCTGGTCGTGACGAGAATGAGATCGTCGCTAGTTTGCCCAAGCCCCATTTGATTGCTGCGCAAAAACGTTCTGCACTACGCTATCAAGCTCTCAAAGAAAACGTCAGACCTAGCAATCTTGCCAGCCTGTTAGTGGCCTTGCTGGGTGTTCTGGTATTCAATTTTTTGTTGCTACTGCCCGCCATTATCTATAGCTCACTCTTGTTCTCTGCGTATATCGGATCGCTGGTCATGTACGTGGCTGGTATCGCCATCACAGCAGCGAGTTTATCTGGTGCCCCGCAAATAAACTTCGACATCGCCACTCCTCGTCACTTCGCTCTATCCGGAGAGTTAACTGAGGGCGATACTCAGCACAGATCTGGTGTCCTAGTTGATATTTCCCCGGCGGGTATCGTGGTGGATGACCTCAATCTTGAAACTGACTTAGGCAAGCTGAACATCGCTGCGGGCAACCGTGATGAGGACTCGATATTGCATGTAGGTATAGGCAACCATCTCAATCAGGCGCAGCTACTACCTGGTATAGGCTGGCTTTTGGGAGGCATTTGCTTATGGATGTTATGTCTGCTCATGACCAAGTACAGCTTCATCGGTTTTAAGAATTATTTGCGATGGAATATTTCTCTATTGCAGTTGCCTAGAGCGGTCTAGGCTTAATGGGATTCCTCGATTTTTAGGAGATAGACATGAAGAACATCATTCGTTGCGGCGCCGCCATGCTGATTTTGGCGATTATCCTTATCGCAGCAAGCGCGCTGTTCATGCGTGCCCACGCGGCTCAATTGAATACCGGCGTGGTAGCGAGCAGTGAACATCGGCCTATATCGGCTGAAGTGGTCAACGTTGTCTTGAGCGGAGCGATTAACCTCGACTTAAACCAGTCGCCTTCACCGCAAATGATGGTGAAGGGAGATGCCTCGATGCTGGCGCATATTACCTCTAGAGTTGAAGGCAACACCCTGTATTTGGGCACGCGTGGAATCGTGATTTCGATTCGCCAACCCTTGGTGGTTGAGTTGAACCTACCTGCCTTGGAGAAACTACAAATGCAGGGTAGCGGCGATAGCCAGGTCAAGGGCTTTCGTGGAAACCGCCTTGAATTATCTTCGAATGCTTCTGGAAATTTAAGTTTTGATGGCGAGTTCCAGCAATTACTGGCACGTACTAGTGGCAGTGGTGACCTGGTATTAGTGCTTAAAAAGGGAAATACGCTGGATCTTAATCAGCAAGGCTCAGGTGATGCGCGCATACAAGGACAGGTCAATACCTTCAATGCCAAATTGTCCGGGTCTGGTGATCTTGATGCGAAGGGCCTGAAGGCGCAACAGGTCGGCATCTTTGCGTATGGGTCGTCCGATGTCAGTGTGTTTGCCGAACAGGAGATTAAAGTAAAAGCAATGGGTAGCGGTGATACCACTATTTACGGCAATCCTGCCAAGCGCAGTATAGAGCGTCATGGTTCGGGTGAGGTGAGCTGGAAATAGTCAAATAAAATACGGTAATGTCGTAAGATTGCCACTAAAAACAAAATATTCGATTGTATTTTATTCTTATTTCTATTTTTTAGTCGTGTGTTCGTTCGCAATTTCGAATTATATTTGTTGATTTACGGGGGAGGATGAAACTTTAATTTTCACGTGGCAATTTTCGGTGATAATCATTTTCGAATATGTAAAAAAAGTTACATATTCTTAGGGGGTATCTGCAGCATTTTTGTGCAATACGCTAAATTTTCACTCTGAAGAACCGGAATCATGACTGCTATTACAGGTAAGTGCATAACAGTGTTGTTAATTTTGTCTAGTTTAGTCGGTAGCGCGATTGCTCAAGAGAATTCTATGCAATTCCTCAGTCGCGCCAATGCCAAAGTGGCGAAGGCAGCGGCAGTCAAGACGCGCTGGGAGGGACCTGTTGAGGGCCCTAAATTACTGAAAAATAAGAAATTGGTGTATATCGCATCCGATATGAGTGATGCGGGAATTTATGGGATTTTTAATGGCGTCAAGGAGGCAACCGCCGGTGCCGGATGGGAAGTCTTATTTATCGATTGTCGTGGCAGATGCAATCAGGGTGCAGCGATTGTCAGTCAGGCGTTGGAGATGAAACCTAACGGCATTATCCTGGCGGGCGTTGATGCTGTCAGCCAAGCCAAGGGTTTGGCCGCTGCCGCTGCCGCTAAAGTGCCCGTCATTGGTTGGCACGCTAGCATTAAGTCTGGCGCAGTCGATGGTTTGTTCACGAACGTCACTAGTAATCCCAAAGAAGCGGCACAAATTGCGGCGCTGTATGGTGTGGTTGAATCGAATAGCAAAGCCGGTATCGTGGTATTTACCGATTCATCCAATCCCTATTCAACCGCCAAATCAAATGCGATTGTAGAAGTGATTAAGCAATGTGAAAGTTGCCGTTTGTTGAGCGTGGAGGACGTGCCGGTTGCCGAAGCTTACAAAAAAATGCATCAAGTGGTTGAGTCTTTAGCGAAACGCCATGGTGCTAAATGGACGCATGCGATCGGTATCAATGATATCTATTTTGATTTGATGGAAAAGCCAGAAATCGCTGCCATCATCGCCAATAATAAGGTGCAAGGCTTGTCCGCCGGGGATGGCTCGAATACCGCGTATAAACGGATACGTGCCAACTCTTTGCAGATAGGCACAGTACCGGAGCCGCTGTTTATGCATGGCTGGCAATTGGTCGATGAAATGAATCGTGCACTCTCCGGAGCTCAGCCCAGCGGCTATGTGACACCAGTACATTTGGTGACAAACCAAAATATTGCTTACGATGGCGGACCTAAAAATGTCTTCGATCCCACCAATGATTTTCGCGGACAGTATCAAAAAATTTGGATGAAATAAGTTCTTTTGAACTATGAATATATAAAGCGTATTGCTCAAAACGGTACGCTTTTTTTTATTCTAAGGGACTAAGGGAAACTTCGAACAATAAAGACTAAATCCTGTTTCAACGCCTCCATTGTGTCGTTCCCACCCCTTGTAAGGGCCCTAAAGGGCTACGTTCTTCTTCTTGCTGCAGGATATTTGGTTTGCCACTCCAAAGTTTGTAGACCACCAGCTCATCTTGCATAATAATCAAAGCGTCAAATTGCCAGCCTACGGTATTGGTCTGACGTCGAAAGTTCAAAAAATCCATCCAGAAGTTGCCATGTCTCTCGTGATACAGATGCTTTTGCTCGATTTCGTAAGCGTGGCAACTGTGATGCGACGCTATGCATTTTCGTACTTGTGGCGGTAAAAACTGTAAATCTAGATTGGCGGTGATGGCGAGTCGGCGCATGACATCGGTGTGATTGAGCAAAGAGACATTTGGCGTGCGCTCAGGACGTATCCCTAATTGATGTAATTCGTCTAAGGTCGTTTTTTCTGGCGTAATACTGTCAAAAATTTGTTGTGCTTGTTCATAGCTACTCCAGGGCAGCTCATTGGTTTGCGTAGAGCGTGGCAACAGTGAGCTACATCCCGTGCAGATCAGCGCCATTAGGAAGAGAGTAAAAAATTGAAACCGGAAAGTGTTCATGACGCACTCTAAAATTAAGGAAATCCCTATTTCATTTTAGGGTAAGAATCGGTGAATACAATCAAGCTCAAAGAATAAAGATGCTAACGTTTTTGAACAGTGCAGTAGCATTTTCTACGCTGAATTTTTACACAATCCAGATTCAAAATCGCACGCACATTTTCGCACTACACCTTCTTGGTAGCTCAAGGACAGCGTGAGAAGAAGGCGATACTTTAATGTTTGTGATCCACATGTTCGTCTTTCGGTAACGTAAACGGTGTAAAGCGCGCCTGCTCCGTACTTTTTCCGGCCATATTGACTGACAACACTACTTTTGCGTCTGCCCCGGATGCGTATTTTGCCACTCCCTTCAAGCGGTTTTCGCCATCGGCTACCAGGTTTGCTGTGGTCTTGACTTTACCAGCTAGGATAGTGGCAGTTGCAGTCGCCCCCGTGGTGGTGATTTTTGTGCCGCCATGATCGGTTACATAGACCAAAATTTGATTGTCTTTCACTTCTTTACTGTCCTTCACCATCACTAATTCAAAATGATAGATGCCGGCCATACGTAGTTGACCGCCGTTGGCAGATTTCAAGGTATCAAGGTAGGCGTCGTCGTGCGCCAATACCGGCGTTACGTTGGTGATAAGTGTAAGCGCGACAGCGGAGAGACTAAATACTTTAGTCAGCGATTTTGCGAGTGAAGTCATGTTGCGTCCTCTAGAAAAAATTTCGATTATCGGAGTAAACGTTTTAACTATAAACAGATTTTAAAAACTCTCGATACTGCGGTTAACTAACAATTGCTGCAAAGGTTTTTCACCCCACAGCCAAAACATCAGTGGTGTGAGCAAAGTATCAAGTAAGGTAGAACTGACCAAACCACCAAAAATTACCACAGCTACCGGATGCAAGACTTCCTTACCCGGCGCATCTGCCGCCATCAATAACGGTAGCAAGGCAAAAGCCGCCACCAGTGCCGTCATCAAGACTGGCGTCAGGCGTTCCAAGGAACCGCGCACTATCATCTTTTGTCCGAAAGTTTCACCTTCGAAGGCGCACAGATTGATGTAGTGGCTGATCTTGAGTATGCCGTTACGGGTAGCAATACCGGTCAGGGTAATGAAGCCTACCAGAGCCGCTACCGATAGCGGCTGGCCGGAAATCCACAGCGCGATCACGCTACCTACTAGCGCTAGCGGGATGTTTCCCATAATAATGAAGCTTAGCGCCATCGAGCGGTAACGGCTGTACAGCACCATAAAAATCATCGTCAGCGAAATCAACGTCAGCAAGGCAATCAGGCGGGCCGACTGTTCCTGCGCCTGAAACTGCCCTTCCAGTGCACTGAAATAGCCTTGCGGCAAAGGCTGGGCGGCCAGTTCTGCACGGATATCGGCGATCACTTTCGACATATCACGACCGTCTGTATTGGCCGATAGCACGATGCGGCGGCGCGAATTTTCGCGGCTGACCTGATTTGGCCCCTCGCTCTCTTCTATGCTGGCCACTTTGGAAAGTGGTACATATCCCCCCGGCGTTTCTATCAGTAAATTCGCCAACGCTTGCGGGCTGCGCGCTTGTTCTGGCAGACGCAACAGCAGATCAAAGCGACGGTTGCCCTCGATGATTTGAGTAATGCGCTCGCCGTCTATCATTTGTTCCAGACCGCGCAATAGATTGCCGGGTGCTACGCCGTACCGTGCGGCCTGCTCATAGTCTAGGCGAATTTTTATTTGCGGTATCAAGACTTGTTTCTCAATTTGCAGGTCAGTCACGCCAGGTATTTTTGCCAGGCGATCGCGCAGATCTGTCGACAAACCGCGCAGAGTATCAAGGTCGTCGCCATAGATTTTTAGAGCTATCTGGGCTCTGACACCGGACAGCAAATGATCGAGTCTATGTGAGATGGGTTGCCCAACATTGGAAACCGCAGGCAAGGTCGCAAGGCGCTGCCGGATGTCACTAAGGATATCTTCACGGCTACGTTGTGAGGCTTTCAGATCCACATCCATTTCGGTTGAATGTACGCCTTCGGCATGCTCATCGAGCTCGGCACGACCGGTACGCCGGCCTAGATGGATAACCTCGGGTACTTGCGCTATCAGTTGTTCTGCCAGTGTGCCGATACGGTTGGATTCTGTCAGTGAGGTGCCAGGATTGAGCAAGATGCTTATTGTCAGCGTGCCTTCATTAAAAGGCGGTAAAAATGCTCGTGGAAAGAAAGGCACGCTGGCAGCGACTAGTACAACTAGTAACACAGCTACGGTAAATAAGCGGCGGGCATGAGGAAACGACCATTGCAGCAAGCGTGTGTCCCAACGTTTCAGGTAGACCACCAACGGACTATCGCCGCCGTGCAATTGCTTCATCTGTGGTAACAGGAAATACGCCATCACTGGCGTGACTGTTACTGAAACGATCATGCTAGCGAGAATCGAGACGATGTATGCAAGACCCAGCGGAGTGAACAAGCGACCTTCTATGCCGGGCAAGACAAACAGCGGCACAAACACCAGAACGATGATCATGGTGGCATATACAATGGCTGAACGCACTTCCAGCGTTGCTTTGGCAATCACCTCAAGTACCGGAAGTGGTTGCTCCTGCTGACGATTCAGTGTCAATCTACGTAAGACATTTTCTACACCGACCACCGCATCATCGACTAGTTCACCGATCGCGATCGCCAATCCTCCCAACGTCATGGTATTGATGGATAAACCGAAATAGCGAAATACCAGCGCTGTAGCCAGCAGAGATAAGGGTATCGCCATCAAGGAAATCAGAGTAGTGCGCACGTTTAACAAGAATAGAAATAAAATCACTGCGACCAGGATGCCGCCATCACGCAAGGCTTCCACTACGTTGTTGATCGAATGCTCAATAAAATCGGCCTGCTTGAACAGGAAGGACGGTTTTTCCATGTCCTTGGGGCGGCTCTTATCTAACTCTGCGATTGCTTTTTCGACCTCACGCGTGATCTTCACGCTATCTCCGGAAGGCTGTTTTTGGACCGACAAGACGACTGCCGGCTTGCCGTTATAGCTGCCGTCACCACGCTTGATCGCCGCCGCAATCTTAACATCGGCCACCTGCTTTAACAGTATGGGCTGGCCGTGTTTCACGGTTACGACCAGGTTCTGCAAATCTTCTATGCGGGAGCTACGACCGATTTGGCGTATCAGGTATTCACGGCCCTGCGCCTCCAGAAAACCGCCGCTGGTGTTGGCGCCGAAATCGCGTAAAGCCGCTTCTAACTTCTCGCGCTCGACTCCCAGACTTTGCAATTGCTCAGGACGCAGTTCCACACGATATTGTCGCACTTCGCCACCGATTGCGATCACCTGTGCCACACCGGGAATGGTCAGCAGTCTTGGTCGCACCACCCAGTCAGCGTATTCGCGTACCGCCATCGGGCTTACTTTGTCCGGATCTGCCGGCAAGGCGATCAGTAGTATCTCGCCCATGATGGACGAAATAGGCCCGAGCTGCGGTACGATACCGGGCGGCAGAGCTTCGCGCACTAGATTGAGGCGCTCGGCGATTTGCTGACGGTTGCGATAAATATCCGAATTCCACTCAAACTCCACATACACGATGGACAAGCCGACACCTGAGACTGAGCGCACGCGACTGACACCTGGCATGCCGTTCATGCTAGTTTCTATCGGAAACGTGATCAGTTGTTCGACTTCTTCGGGTGCCATGCCACCAGTTTCCGTCATCAGTGTGACCGTCGGTTTATTCAGATCAGGAAACACATCCACCGGCATTTGACGTACCGTGAATACACCATAGATGATCAGGAACAGCGCTACGCCCAAAACTAATAGGCGCTGCCTGAGACTGCTATAGATAATGAAATCAAACATCTCAACGCACCTCGGAGAGCAGACTGGCAGCGGCAATTACCACGCGATCGCCTTCATGCAGGCCATCGGTTACGGCGATATGGCTAGCATCTAGAGATTGCTGACGTACCCGTCGTGCAACAAAACGTTCAGCCTCGCTATGTACCCACACCATGTTTTCACCCGCGGCATTTTTTACCAGTGCCGCACGCGGCAATGCTGCACCCTTGATGCCTTGCGCGGTAGCGACAATGATCTTAAGCGGCTGGCCAACCGCCACCATGGCTGGCGTACTGCGGATGCGAAACAGCATTGGCAAGGCCTGCTCACGCAACTGGCCGCCGCTGCCTATAAATTTCAGTTCCAGCACGGTGGTGCCGGCCAATCCGGTGGCGGAGATAAGGTTTGCCGGAATACTGGCATCGTAGGCCAGCGCCTCTACCGCCAAGCGGCTGCTATCGACGATCTCAAACAAAATTTCCCTGGCGTCGACCACCTGGCCGGCCACCACATTACTGACGCTGATCACGCCGCTGGCCGGTGCCAGCAAGGGCTCATTACCATGGATGCTGGCACTGACAAAGTTACGGCGCTTTTGGTAGGCATCACGTTCTATGCGAGCCGCCTCGATTTCTTTTTGTGGCACCGCCCCGGTTAGCTGTTCGTAGCGCGCCAGCTTGCGGTTGGCGATGCTCAACTGCGCCTCCAACTCGGCCTGTTGCGCTTGTTGATTGCCGCGCTCAATGGCACTGCCTATCGGACGCAAATATGCCAATAGCTCGCCCTTGGTGACTTTTCGACCCAATAATGGCATACCTTTTGGCGCTGGCATAATGCTGCCAGCAGACACCGCCTGCACTCGCCCGCCGGTATCGGGATCGGCAATCACTTTGCCGTTCAGCTCTTGCGTTGCCGCCAGTGCGCTGATGCTGATCACCTGTGTACGTAAGCCTAACTGACGCTGTACCTGTTTCGGAATAAACAGGCTACTGTCAGCCAGCCTTTGCGGTGCCGTCAAAATCGCGTCAGAGTTATTGGAAACAGAAACCGCGGCCACAGTTTTTTTGCTGTCCTGACTATGATCCTCGTCACCGTGCGCGCTGGCCTGGACTGCGACCAAGCTCAACGCGCACATTGCATTCAGTGCAAGCAGAAAGAGGCGTAATGAAGGCTGAATTTTTTGCATGTTTATCTTCCCAGAATTTTTTTTCGACGGCGGGCGACGAATACGCCTATCCATGCCAGTAGTAAGACGGTGCTGAGCCAGGCCGCCCAGACGCCCCCTACTCGCCAATAGTGCCAGCCACTGTCGTGACTGGCACTATTGGCTGGTGTTGCAATCTCGAGATTAAGGCTTAACAAATCGCTGATATCGCCAGCCTCTAGCGTGATCGTCAGTGGATACTTGCCGGCTGCCAGTAGCGGCATATCAAGCACATACGTCCCTGGGCTAGTTTCGCTCGCATAGGCTTTCACTCCCGCGCCTTCGACTTCCAGTTTCGCCTTGAGTACCGGCTCGTTGCTAGCATAGCGATCGAGATAAATCATCAGTTTTTTCTCTTCTAGTACCGCCACCACTTCAAATTCCTCGGTGACAGCAAATGTCCTTGTTGCGACGCTTTGCGTCAGCACTGGCACTTTGGCAGCGTGATCCTCATCTCCATGCGCGTAAACGGTCAAAGACAGGCAAAGCAAACAAATAGCGAACATCTGCTTCATGGTAAAACTCCCATTGCTTGATTCAATTTTGAGATTAGAGCAGCGTCTGCCAGACGCTGGCGTTGTAGTTGCGCTTCTGCCTGGTAGGCGGCGGCGCGTATGCGCAGTAAGCTGCTCAAGTCAGTTTCACCCAATTGAAACGCTTTGTCGGCCAGTTGCAGATTGTCCAGAGATAAAGCATGGCTTTGTTCGGCGATGGCTAGTTGGCGCTGTTGTGATTGCTGTTGTCTGAAAAGTTGTTCCAGGTTGAGCTGCACTTTAGTTTTAAGTTGCAACATTTCGGCTTCAGCTTGCATGCTTTCCGCTAGTGATACAGCGTTCTGTTCACGGTTCTGGGCAGAGGAAGAAAAACGAATTTTTATACGAATTCCGACACTATTGGCATAAGGTTGGTCAGCGGTACTTCGTTCTCGCTGCATTCTTAGGGCTAATTCGGGTGCGGCTCGTTGCGATTGCTCTGCCACCCTGGCGCGCGCCAGCGCGCTGCTGACAGCGCCGGCCGCCCTGGCAAGCAGCGGATGCGACAATGGCGCATCGGCTAAGCTACGCTGATTCGAGCGCGTCGTTAGTTGTTCTTGATTCAGAATTGAAGGCGGGTTCGCTCCGGTCAGTGCGATGAATGCTTGTTCTGCCTGGAGTAATGTTGTTTCAGCTTCTATTAATTCAGCCTGTGCTGCATGCACCTCAGTGCGTGCCAGATTGCTGTCGATGCGGGATACATCTCCGATCTTGTAGCGACGTTGTATGTCGCTATCGAGTGCGCGGGCGGTATCTAGCTGGCGCGCAGCGAGTGCCTGCATATTGCGTGCCGCGGCCAGACTCCACCAGGCTTCACGTACGTTGCCGCTTATTTCCCAGCGCAAGGCAGCACGTTTGCTCAGTGCCTCATCGACACGTGTCGTCGCTTCCGCGCTACGGGCGGCTCTTTGTCCTGGTAGCCATAATGGCGTTGCTAATTCGATTTCATATTCTTGCTGGCCAAGATTGTTGTTGTGTTTATCATTGCGACTGCTCACGCTAATTGCACCAGGCTCAGGTGTCCAATTGGCAGCAAGTTCTTGCGCCGCATGCGCTTGTGTTTCTCGAGCATCTAATGCTGCCGCTTCTGGATGCAGTTTCCAGGCAAATTCGCTGGCGATACGCAGATCTGGCGCGACAATCGCCTCCCCGGCAGCTAAAGCAGACAGACTGACACTCGCACCAGTGATGAGCGTCGCTAACAGATATTTGTGACGATCTAAAAATACTAACAAGCCAGGTGATTTCATGACAAACTTCTTCGAGGAACGAAACCTGTTCATTATGGTGAGGCGGCACATACGGCAAGATGACGCTCAGATTACATTTTTGTTATCTTTGAATTGTTTGCATATGTCAGGTGCATAATCAGTCCCATCAATTTTTTGGATGTGTAATGAAAATTCTGGTCGTTGAAGATGAACAAAAAACCGGTGACTACCTTAGGCAAGGATTGCTTGAGGCAGGTTTTGTTGTCGATCTGGCGCGTGATGGGCTAGACGGACTTCATCTGGCGAAGAGTGGCGACTATGCGCTGGCGATTTTAGATGTCATGCTGCCAAAATTAAATGGCTGGCAGGTGCTGGCCGGGATGCGCGAAGCTGCTTGCGAAACTCCCGTTTTATTCCTGACCGCTCGTGATCAGGTCGAGGACAGAGTAAAGGGATTAGAACTTGGAGCGGACGATTATCTGGTTAAACCCTTTGCTTTTTCAGAACTGCTGGCACGCGTAAGAACTGTCCTTCGGCGTGGTAATCGTACACTGGAACTGGAACAAATACGGGTCGCTGATCTGGAGTTGGATTTACTCAAACGCCGCGTCACAAGGGCTGGAAAACGCATTGATCTTACTGCCAAAGAATTTGCCTTACTTGAATTACTCTTGCGTCGACGTGGTGAAGTTTTACCACGCTCGTTGATCGCTTCGCAGATTTGGGACATGAATTTTGATAGCGACAGTAACGTCATAGAGGTGGCGGTGCGCCGCTTGCGCGCTAAGGTCGATGACGATTTTCAACGCAAATTGATACGTACAGTCAGAGGCATGGGCTATGTTTTTGATGAAAACGATGAATGAGTCTGACCTTCAATTGATGAGCTGCATTTTAAATTTTTTATTGTGAGAGCAAGATGATGAATCAGCTGTGTTTAGCCTTAGCATGTGCGTTCTACAGCATCACTGCGCATGTCTACGCCAGTGAACCTAGCGAAGTTGTTAGCGAGTTTTATCGTGCCATGGCTAAGGGAGATGCTGCCAGGGCTAGCGAATTATTATCTACAGAGATCACTATCTATGAGTCTGGCTATGTAGAGCGATCACGCGCTGAATACTCTGCTCATCATTTACCCGAAGATATCGCCTTCGCCAAAGCATCAAGCCGTAACGTGCTACAACACACTGAAAGACAAAACGAAAACTTTGCCTTTATCTGGGAAGAGACAGAGACCAAGACTAAAATCAAAGGTAAAAATGTCAAAATCTTTGGTACAGAAACTACCATACTGCAAAAAATTGACGATCAATGGCGCATTGTGCATTTACATTGGTCATCGCGGAAACCTAAATAATCTTCCTAGGATTATTTATAGAAATCGAAAAAATCCGAACGTTTAGCAGATGATGACCAAAAATACTCGAAAATTCCGAAAAAATTCAATTACCTTACGCCTGACGATACTCTTCGCGTGCCTCTCAACCACCGTATTGCTCATGCTCGGTCTATTAGTTGGCGCGTCGGAAGAAGAGCATTTTATTGAGCAAGATATGGAGTTGATGAGTGGTAAATTAGATTTGGTCGCGCATCTGCTCGATAAATCTCGGGATCGATTGGATCTTGATTCATTGGTCGGCCTTCTCAACGATTCCTTGGTTGGACACCATGGCTTATCGGTGGTGCTATTGCAGCCAGATGGTAGGACTCTGTTTACTACTGCTGATGCACAATTTCCAGCTAGTTTATTGGATAGAAAACTAATTCAAAAAAATCCCGCTCCGGTAACTTGGCAGCAAACGGGTTCCTCACAGCGAGTCCCTATGCGAGGCATATCGGCCCTGCTGCCCTCAGGTATTGCCGGCAGCGCACCCTTGCTGGTAGCGCTCGCCGTGGACATCAGTCACCACGAGCATTTCATGGCCTCCTTCAGGAAAACGCTCTGGTTTGCAGTCGGTATCGCCGCCTTCGTGGTGAGTATTCTCGGCTGGGCGATGGTGAAACACGGTTTAGCCCCGTTACAGGCGATGCGTCAGGGCGCGGCCGGAGTGACTGCGGATAGTCTCAATTACCGCTTGGAGATGGAAGCGATACCAGTCGAGCTAGCGGACCTGGCAGATAGTCTGAACAATATGTTGGCCCGACTGGAAGAATCGTTTCAGCGATTAAAAGATTTTTCCACTGATCTGGCGCACGAGTTACGTACGCCTATCAGCAATTTGATGACGCAAACCCAGGTCGCTTTGACGCGCACCCGCAGCGAGGACGAATACCGTGAAGTGTTGGCTTCGAACGTGGAAGAATATGAACGTCTGGCGCGAATGATCGCCGATATGTTATTTTTGGCGCAGGCCGAAAATGGTTTGATCGTGCTCAATCGGGAGTCGATCGATCTGGCAAAAGAGATAGAAAAATTATTCGATTTTTTTGATGCGCTTGCGGACGAGCAGCAATTGCGGCTGTCATTGGTGGGGTCAGGACACTATTATGGCGACAAACTGATGCTGCGCAGGGCTCTGGCGAATCTCTTATCAAATGCAATTCGTCATTCCCCTATAGCGGGTAGCATACAGTTTACAATAGAGACGGCAGGCGAGCAGACCATTATTCGAATTCGGAACCAAGGCCAAGCTATTCCAGCCGAGCATATCTCCCATATTTTTGATCGGTTTTACCGCGCAGATCCATCGCGCCATAGCAACGGCGAAGGGGCTGGCCTTGGCTTATCGATAACGCGGTCGATAGTTCTGGCGCACGGCGGCGAAATTTTTGTGGAATCAGGACTTGATGGCGTTTGTTTTGAGATCCATCTGAAATAAGCACCTAGATTGCCTGGCAACAAGAGTTTTCTGCATTGCCAGCGCCTGCGCAGGTTTGGCACAAGCACTGCAGAGGGCTTAAAATAAGCGCCTTTCCAAATTTATACTTTCCCTACTATGTCAGTCACCCTCACGCCGCAAGTAGCTATTATTGGTGGCGGTCCCGCTGGGCTTATGGCCGCCGAGGTACTCAGTGGTGCAGGTGTGCAGGTCGATCTCTATGATTCCATGCCTTCCTTGGGACGAAAATTTTTACAAGCGGGTGTCGGGGGTATGAATATTACCCATAGCGAAGCCTATGACACATTCTGCACCCGGTATGGCGCGCATCAGGCACAGCTACAAGCTGCACTTGACCAGTTGCCGCCAACTGTTCTGCGTGCCTGGGTGCATGGCTTGGGCATCGATACATTTGTAGGTAGTTCGGGACGGGTTTTTCCAACCGAGATGAAGGCTGCGCCTTTGCTGCGCGCTTGGTTACATAGATTGCGCAGTGCGGGCGTGCGCCTGCATGTTCGTCATCGCTGGCTGGGTTGGAGCGACGATGGTGGCTTGCGTCTGGCGAACCGGGACGCCGAGATCACGATCCATCCGCAAGCTACGGTTCTCGCCTTGGGCGGCGCAAGCTGGCCACAGTTGGGTTCGGATGCTACCTGGTTGCCCTATCTGCAGGCTAAAACTGTCAGCATTGCGCCTTTGCAAAGTGCAAATTGCGGCTTTGAGACAACTTGGAGTACGCATTTACAGGATAGATATGCCGGAGCTCAGATTAAATCGGTGGGACTGAGCTTCACCGACCTACAGGGGCGCAGCGAGACACGTCTGGGTGAAATGCTATTGAGTGCAGATGGCATGGAAGGCAGTTTGATCTATGCGTTTTCACAGCGCTTGCGCGAAACCATTAATCAGCGCGGTAGCGCCACGTTTACGCTGGATCTGGCGCCAGGACGCGATGCGGAGCGCGTCTTGACGGAAGTGAGTCATCCACGGGGATCGCGCTCGCTGTCTAGCCATTTACAAGGTCGCGTGGGTATTTCTGGTGTTAAGGCGGCGCTGTTGCGCGAATTATTGACTAAGGAACAATTTGGACATCCAGGCACTCTGGCCGCGATGATCAAGGCCTTACCGATCACGGTGCACGCCACCCGCCCGATTGTTGAAGCGATCAGCACTGCGGGCGGCGTCAGTTTTGCTAGCCTGGATCAACACCTCATGCTCAAGGCTGTGCCCGGTGTATTTATCGCCGGCGAAATGATGGAATGGGAAGCACCGACTGGTGGCTACCTGCTTAACGCCTGTTTCGCCACTGGGATGCAAGCAGGTTCTGGCGTCTTGAACTGGTTGGCGCACACAAAATAATCAATCTAATTAAATTGTTGTACGGAAAAATTGATACAATGGTATGAATTTTTTTAAATAATTTTGCGATTGTATTTTGGCTATGAGTGAGTATCGTTCTAAACCCCGTTCTAATGTCTCTTGGCGTGCAGCAATTTTGGTTTCGGAAGGCAATATCGTAGCGGCAAAAATCATCAATTTTTCTGGTGGCGGGATACAACTCCAATCTCCACGCCTGTTGAAAGATGGTCAGACTTATCAAATGATGATGGAAGTTCCGGATCAACGAGATGCTTCGTTGCGCACTCAAGTCGTCTGTAAAGCCACTTGCTTGTATGCCTTATTAAGTGGTGATGAATATCGCGCAGGAATGAAGTATTTTGAAGTTCCAGCGCAACATAAAGAATTATTAGAAAGTTGGGGCGGTAAGGTCGCTCTGGCTGCTTAAGTCGGCGCAAATCCCAAGTTCAGCACGGGATATGCCGCTGTGTTATAAATGGCTATCATTTTTCTTGGCTATTATGACTAATCACACTCTTCCTGAAAGTGCGCAGCGGGTCGCTGCATTGTTGCACTCCATGCGTCATCCCTACCCTATTGTCCTATTACCGGAAACAGGTAAGACCTCGGCTGAGGCCGCCGCTGGTTTGGGCTGCGATGTCGCTGAAATCGCCAAATCTATCGTGTTTCGTCGTCTTTCCGACAATGCTGCCGTGATGATCGTAGCGAGTGGGATTAATCGTGTCGATGAGCAAAAAGTTGCCGCCATCGTCGGACCACTCGGCAAGGCGGATGCCAAATTTGTGAAAGAAAAAATTGGTTACGCCATTGGAGGGGTTTGTCCGATTGGCCACCTAGAAAAAACCGTAATGCTAATCGATAGAGATCTTATGCAATATTCTACGGTGTGGGCGGCGGCGGGGCATCCACATGCGGTGTTTCAGCTAAGTCCAAGCCAATTACTGTCTATGACAGGTGCGGCGCTGGCCGACATCGCTGAAAAACTGGAACAGAAGCAAGAAACAAAGGGCTTAGTATGAGTATCTTGTATGAGTACGATCCTGATAGCCCGCAGGCGATCAGCACTTCCGAGGTGCCGTCGCCCTGCATAGGCATTTGCAAAATGGATGACGAGCGTAAATGGTGTTCCGGATGTTTTCGTTCTATTCCCGAACTCAGCGCCTGGAGTACCGCCACCGCCGACAGTAAGCGTGCCGTATGGCGAGAAATCAAGCAACGTATGTTTGTCAACGTCGTATAGTAAGTCCATCTTATTGAGTCAAACTTTATGAGTAAAAATAAGCGATGACAATTAGCCCATCGATTAGCTTACCAGCCGGCATGCATGTGTTTGAGCGTGGTTGGCTGTCTTCCAATAATATACTGTTGATCGATGAGGACAACGCCGCGCTGGTCGACAGTGGTTACCTGAATCATGCGGAGCAAACGCTGGCGCTGGTACAAGCCGCGCTGCAGGGACGGGAGCTAACGATGCTGATCAACACCCACCTGCATTCGGATCATTGTGGCGGCAATGCCTTACTGCAAAGCGTGTATGCCTGTCGCACTCTGATCCCGGTGGCTGAGCTAGCTGCAGTCGAGAATTGGGATCAACAACAGCTGAGTTTTGTCGCCACTGGTCAAAGTTGCGAGCGCTTTCGACAAGATGGAAGTATCTCGCCCGGCGATACTTTCAGGTTGGCAAATTTAGAATGGCAGGTGCTGGCAGCGCCAGGGCATGACCCGCATTCCATGATGCTGTATTGCGCCAAAGAGGGAATACTGATTTCCGCAGATGCCTTATGGGAGCATGGTTTTGGGGTGATTTTTCCTGAGCTAGAAGGCAAATCTGGTTTTGCCGAGCAGGCAGCGGTATTGCAATTGATTTCAGAGTTAGATCTACGTCTGGTCATCCCCGGGCACGGTGCGCCTTTTACTGGGGTGGCAGCGGCCTTAGACCGGGCGCGTAACAGGCTAACTTATTTATCGACCGATAGCAGCAGAAATGCTCGCCATGCTTTGAAGGTTTTGATCGCTTTTCTGCTGCTAGACAGGCAACGCTTTTCCTTGCAAGCGATAGAGCAACAACTACGCGCCAGCCGATTAATGGCCGCCGCTGCGGCACAGCTAGCGACTCCTATTGAACTACTAATCCAGCAACTAGCCGGCGAGTTAGTCAGCGCCGGTGTCGCCAGCTTAGAGGGTGAATTTTTACAAAATGTACGTTGATATATAGTGCGTAGCAAAATAAAAAAGCGACTATATAGTCGCTTTTTTATTGCTAAATTGGTTAAATATTAGGCTTTTTTACGGCTATATGTCAATAAACCTATCAAACCCAAGCCTAGCAGGGCGACGCTGCCTGGTTCTGGAACTGTCGTCGTACTGGAAAACGTACCGGCTTGAATAAACACGCCAGAATCCAAAGCGTTATCGCCTTGATCTTTAATTAAAAATTCAAAGTGGTTTACGCCTTTTAAACCAGTTGCGCTTGATGTCAGGATAGTCGTCAATCCATCATATTGCGTATCAAGATGTAAAACAGCGTTGTCACGATAGTAAGCTGAATTATTCGTTTTATTGACGTTATTAATAGACACTACGCCTGCATTGCCTGGCAATATCGCAATGTTCACGCCATTCAAACGTAATTCAAATAAGTCATTGAAGTTTGATCCAACGTATTCATTATATTCTTCTGACGCGAAAACATAATTGAAGAAAATGTTACCGGTATCACTGGTGAAATCAAATTTCAAAGAAGTTGTGTTACCGCTAGTGTCTGAGCAACCTGTTTGATTATTTGGACCTGGTGCGCAGTTGACGGTACCTGTGGTCAGCAATACACCTTTGTCAAAGCCGATAGCGCCTGCCGCACCAGCAAATGTGCCGGCTGCAGTGGCGCCGGCAGTTGATAATGCTGCATTACTGATGCTAACACCAGTGCCAGCCAATGCACTGGCTAATTGACTTGCATTATTGTTGCTAGTAACTTGTAAAGCACTTGCAGTGCTTGCTGTAAAGGTCAGCGCTAAGGCGGCTAAAGTCGCGTTAAGGGTAGATAATTTCATTTTCATTCCATGTTAGTCGATGAATTAAATTTTTTTAAAGCAATTGTAAAACACTGCTGTTCAACACGATAAAGCATAAAGTATGCCTAAGCATTTATTTGTTTTAAATCAATTACTTAATAAAAATTGTGCGTCGAAATAATTTGAAGTGTAAAAAAATTCGACAGTTCCTACTGTATTTTAGACCTTTACATTTTTGTTAGATTTTTTTAAATCGGCAAGAATTTTTGTCACTTAACTTAAATTGTAGAGAGTGCTGATATGCGAGGGAGGCGATCAAGGCAATCCATTTCTCCCGTGCAGCAAATAAGCCTCACGCTGACTTAGTCGTTTGTAATAGGCTAGTACCGCAGGCAAAACCGGACGTTCTAACGGCGCGGCCATCCAACGATGGACGGATAAGCCCAACACGATATCGGCCAGCGTAAATTCTGCTCCATGTACATAGGCACCTGTACTGGCTAACTGCGCATCTAGTAATCTCATGTGATGCGTCCATTGCTCGATACCCGCCGTTAAAGCAGCGGGGTCGGTGTGTGCAGGGCTACGACGTACCAAGGCCATGAAAGCATAACGCCATGCGTTATTCAATTCGGTGGCCTGCCAATCCATCCACTTCTCTACTTGCGCTCTGTCCATCGCTACCGATGGCAAAAGATCGGTGCGCTGATGCTTGTTCGCCAGATAGCGGCAAATGCTGTTTGATTCCCATAGGGTATGACCCTCATCCTGTATCACAGGCACCATGCCGTTTGGATTGAGTGCCAGAAAATACGGTGTATCGGTCGCTTGTGCTCCCGATCCCCATTGTTCTAGTTGATAAGGGATACCGATCTCGGCACAAGTCCATAAAACTTTGCGCACATTGATGGAGGACGATTTTCCAAGAATTTTTAACATTGTGGTGTCTACCTAAATAGTTGCATGATGTTTACTGGTACCGCACCGAGTTAGATGTGCGATAGAAAATTTATCTTTTGTGACTGTATTAAATCAGATTTATCTGATCAATGGATAGCACTACTGCTTGCAGTCACCCGTGATGCGGCAGTTGCTTTCTATAGTATTCTTGCCCAAGCGCGGGCATTCGAAAAAAGCGCAAACTGCCTAGTCACATGCGCAATATCCATGCGGCTTTCCAGGCTATTTGGGCCTGCAGGCCGCATGGAATATGCGTGCTGTTCTAGGAAATATTTAAAAACTCTATACTCGGGCACAACGCGTTGTTGCAAATCCTCGCAATACCTACGTATTGCGAGGATTTGCGCCTTGCGCGACATCCCGACTTATTGCCACAGGCTGGGCGGCACGTCGCGTAATTTGGCGACTAGTTCCATGCTAGTGTGTACCTTAAATTTTTGACAGATATGCAGGCGGTGGGTTTCTACCGTTTTGGTGCTGATAGTCAGATGTGCTGCGATTTGTTTGCTGAGATAGCCTTGCACGATTTCACTCAAGACCTCACGCTCGCGCACGGTCAGTTCGGCGATCTGCGTAGTTAAGCCAGCTTGTGCCTGATAGTTGGCACGCGCTAGTTGATCTGTGGCGATGGCCTTGGCGATGGCATCTAGTAAAGTACGATGGTCTACCGGTTTTTCTAAAAAATCTGCCGCACCTTGCTTTAAGGCGCGTACCACCAGAGGAATATCACCATGGCCGCTGAGAAATAACACAGGTGGCAAATACTCGGCACGGTTACGGGCGCGGCGGTTCAGCTCCTCGAATAATTCCAGACCGCTCATACCGGGGATGCGAATATCGACTAACAAACAATTAAATTTGGCCGGACAGGCATGCTCTAAAAAATCGCTGGCGCGTTCAAATTCAGTGAAACACCACGTGCGTGTTTCTAATAACATGCCGGTGGAACTACGCACGCTCATGTCATCATCGATGATGGCAACGTGCGGCACACTGAGGCTGGAGGCTGAATTCATAATCTCAAAATTTTTGTAATTGTTTGATAAGTCTATCTTAAAGAACGCCCGCAATAATTATGTTGAGCAACTTAGCATGTCAGATCCAGTTCTCCACATTTATCTGCAAGATCTGCGGCACTGATAGGCAGGCGGAATTTGAAACTGGCACCACCGCCTGGGGTCGTTTCGGCCCATAAGTGGCCGCCGTGGCTCTCTATGACAGTACGGCAAATCGCCAGGCCCAAGCCCATGCCCTCACTCTTGGTGGAATAGAAAGCCTGGAACAATTTATCCGCATCGTCTATGCCAGGACCGTGATCAATGACACTCACGATCACACTGCTGTCCTCACGCTCTATGTGTAGCACTATCGGCTCGGAATGTGAAGCTTGATTCAGTGTCGCTACGGCTTCTATCGCGTTACGCAAGAGGTTCAATAGAACTTGTTCTAGCATAACTGCATCACATTCAATCAGTACGCTGGTAACGTTGCAGTCTACAGAGATCTTGAGCTGATTTCTTTGCAATAGAGGTTCAAGCAAGGTCATCGGTTCGCTTAGCAAGTCGCACAGATTATGGCATGCATGGCTGCTGCTGCGTTTTTGTATGAAGCTGCGCATGCTATGCACGATTTGCCCGGCACGACGCGATTCCTCACCGATGCGGCGCACCGCTTCTTGTACTTTAAGTATGGCCGCTGGTTCGCTGTCGAGAAAGCAATCGGCCGCTGCCGAATAATTTGCAATCGCCGCCAGTGGCTGATTCAGTTCATGTGCTATGCCTGAAGCGAATTCAGCCAGACTGGCCAGGCGCGAGCTGCGCTGCAATAATTCATCACGTTCGCGCGCCATATTCGCAGCTAACTGTTCGGCAGTGATGTCATACAACGATGCCATCCATCCGTTGGGACGACCATCGCCATCGACTAAGGGCGAGGCAAACAGTCTGACTGAAAGCAAGCTGCCGTCGGCGTGCAAAAAATGTAGATTCCGCCCCTTCGCAGGGTTATCCCCCTTTAACATGGCAAGATGTGCCTGCTCACATTGCTCGCGGTGATCAGTTTGTTGGTTCGGCCAGAAAGGATACGGCGCCTCGGCTCCAATTAAGTTTTGATGGGATAAACCGAGTAATTTGCACAAGGCCGGATTGGCGTAAATGATGCATGCCTTGGCGTCAAAGGCGAGCAGACCTGTGACCAATGAATGTTCCATCGCCTCGCGAAACCTGAGTTCTTTGGCTAAGGCCTGTTGAACAGCCTGTCTTTCTTTTAACCAACGCTGCAAAATCCTAAGTAAAAAAATTACCAGTAGTCCCAGTAATACCAGCGCCACTGCCAACCAGGCGAGCAGAGTTTTCGATTGGCCACGATGATGCGGGCTGGCGCGTAAAGACAAGCCGCTATTTAATGGGCCGAAAGCGAGTTTATAAATATCGGTATACGGTTCATTGGTGCCAACGTCCTGACTACCATCACGTGGCGACAATTGCTTATTTTCGCGGTCCAACAAGCTAAGATCGTAGCGCTGCACAAACCACCAGGGCACTTTTTGTGAGAGTAATTGGTCTAGATCGTAAGTCGCCAATAAACTGCCACTGCGCTCGTCGTCGTTTTTCACGGGTACCACCAGTACCCAGAGTGGCGCATATTGTTCGATTACCTGGCTATATACGCTCAGGTCCAAATCACGACTATGGCGTATCGCGTTGCCTATCAAAGGATCACTCAGGGGGGGGCAGCCGCTCCGGGCGCTCGGTATAAGCGGGGAAACCCGCCAGACGGGCGCCGTCTTTATCCAGATAGTCGATAGACAGCAGTGCTGGGTTTTCTTTCATCATGCCAGAGATACGTGAAGAAAATTCTTCTAACGCATTGTCTGTGGATGCTTGTTTGCTTGAAGCGCTCACCGGTAAGTCATTGGCCCAGTTTGCCAGAGTATTCTTATTTCCTTGCAGCGACTCAGCGATGCTTTGTTCCAGCCATAACAGATCGAGGGATAATTGGCGGGCGGCCGCGGCGCGTTGCTCGGTGTACCAGTACCAGCCCAATGTGGTTGAGACAAACAGCATTCCGGTCAACAGTATGGAGACAGTTAACCAGGGCCAGCGGTTGCGTATGAAATAATCTGTTGCCTTAGGCATTAGCCCATTCCCTTGTCGTTTTCAGGCCGGTATTTAATTGCGGTTAACGCATAGTAGTGTAAGCCGCCGCCCCATATAAACCCGCATCATGGCCTAAACTGGCAGCGACAAGTTCACATTGATAGGTAGGCGGAAATTTTTTCATCTCATCTTGTAAGCGCGCCAGGTAACCTACACGCAAACCCAGACCGCCGCCCACCGCGACTTTTTGTATGCCTAGCATGACAACTAAATCGGCGATTTTTTTCGCCACTTCGCGTATGCCGCTCCGATACAAAGCATCTGCCTGAATATCACCGGCATCGGCCGCATCGCAGAATAATCGCGCGCTCGCGTAGCCGTTCTGTAAAGCCAGCCTAGCCAAGGCGCTACCGGATGCCAGATCCTCCAGCATCTGACCGTGTTCCGTGAGCGTCTCGCCTAGTTCAGCTTCATAGCCATTGCGTGCCAAATGCAGGCGACCATTTAATACCAGGCCAGCGCCAATGCCAGTTGAAATCGTCACAAAAAGAAATTGCTCGCAGTCGCGTCCAGCGCCATAGACATACTCACCCCAGGCAGCAGCGCGGGCATCGTTGATTAAGCGCACTGGGCGTTGGGCTCGTTCTGACAACACACTGGCCAATGGAAAATTGTTCCAGCCACGCAAAATACTTTGATTATTCGCGTTGACACAAGCATCTATGATTTGTGCGGCAATTGCCACCACAATTGGGGCAGATCGCGCTTCTAGCTGCGGCAGCAATCCAAGCATTGTCTCCAGCATGGCGGTTGGCCCTTGCTGCCCGGGCGTGATCGCTTCATCACGCCAGATAATCTTGCCATGTTCGAATAAGGCAATCCGGCTATTCGTACCACCTATATCAAAGGCGATCACCTGATCCATCACAACTCCTCAATGACCATTTGCTGCGCCAGTGCGTGAAACAACCAGGCACCATGCGGTATCCATTGCTCACTCCAACGCCATGAATGCATGGGTTCGCTCTCTTCTGGCATACGGAAATCGATATCTTCTTCATTCTCCTGTCCAGAGGTGATGCCGTTGCAAACCCCACCGGGGGCGTTCCAGAAGCCTTTGGCATATCGCGGATTATTATGGCCTAAGCCTTGCATCATGCAGGCGTCGAAAGGATTGAAACCAAAAATCCAATCGAGACAAGAGGTGGCATATTCTTTCAGATCTGTGCACAATTTTTGATCAGTTACCAGATACTCACTAGCCCATTGTGCCGCCGATGCCAGTGAAGCCAGTCTGGCGTTTTCGCCCTGCCACCAATAGCCGCTCTCATTCTGATGCGGAATAAAAAATTGATTGCCAGCATCCTTACCGGGCATTGCCACGTGTTGACGCGGATAGCGGAAAGGGTTGGACACTTCAAACAGGCTAATCTCGATTTCATGACGCAGGCCAGTTTGCAGGCCGTGCAAGCAGGCATGGAACAAGGTCGATTCTGGCGCTACTTCCATCCAGCGCAGTAAGGCGATGTAAGGTAAGCCGGCTTCGGCCGCATGAAAATAACTACGGGTTTTTTCATCGTTCGCCCAAAACCAGCCAGCGGTACTTTGCCGGCCGAGTAAATTCTGCGCGCGTTTCTCGGCGGCCATTGCATAATCTACTTTGCCGGTGGCGGCAAATAATTCACTGGCAGCGAGCAAGGCGCAATAATCGTCGATGATGTTTTCTGTGCCGTCATCCAAATAGCCTAAATTATGTTGTTCAAGATGGGCAAAGGCGCGTTCGGCTGCAGCCAGATAAGCGTCGCGCGTATAGCCGCCATCGCGCTGCAACTGGCTGGCACGGGCTAGCGCCGCAATCGCACTACCGCCGCCCTGACGGTAGCCGGATTGATAGCTGTCAAATTTATGCCCTTGCTGCGTGGTGTAACTGCAAATATCGCGCTGCTCCACGTCTTTACTCCAACGGTCAAACACCGTCATATAGAAGTAGCCGTCGGCGTCCAGCATACGCACGAGAAAATCGGCACCATGCAGCGCTTCGTCTATCATGCGATCTTCCAGCCATACCGATTGCCTGGGCATACGCGCGCAGCCATCTAACAGATTCCACACCACTTGCGGGGTTTGTTGTGGATTCATGAAGTTGGCATAGGACAGATGCGACAAATATTTAGAGGCGTCGCCGGAAGCATCATACCAACCACCATGCACGTCCACACGTTGTGCGCTGCCGAGTTTTGGTCGCGCATAATCGGCAGCCTCAAACATGCCGCCACAACGTTGCGATTTGAAATAATGCACCAGGTCTGAAATATGCTGGCCATCATAAATCGCCGCAGCGATAGTCAATGGTTGCGACATCAAGGGTGGACTGATTCCATCAACCAGGAGTACAAATTTTCCGTCTTGCTGTAAGGCGCTAAAGTCGGCTTCCCAGAATTGCCAATCGCGCCATTGGGCGACGCCGCCTAAGGCCATTAAGGAACCTTGCAACACGATCTTTCTGAGCTCGGTATCGATCACAGAAAATTGCGATCCGGATAGCTTACTGGAATCTTTAGCGCTGCAACGGACCAGGGCTTTTTTAGTCGCTAGACTCTGGTAGCCTAGATGATTGTGGAGGATTTTCATATGGGTTGCGTCAAACGTGGATAAGCATTGCCAGCCTGGTCAAATACCAGGCAATGTTCGGGAGCCAAATGTATGCCTACGCTAGTGCCGTAAGTTAAAGTGGTATTGCGTTCGGATAGTTTCATACAAAGGGTTCCTTGGATTCCAGCCACTTCCAGATAAACCAAAATTTGGTCGCCTAAATGCTCTATCAGGCTGACGCTAGCCTTGATAGCTGCGCTTTCATCGGCAGCTGCTAGTCTCAGATATTCTGGTCGTATTCCCAATTTTACTTGGGATCCAGCGGCGGCACGACTGGCATTAACCAAGGCCGTCACGCTGCTGCCGTTGCCCAGACTAAGATGAGCCACCGTGTCGCTGGCCTTGACTAGGCTAGCGTCTAAAAAATTCATTTTTGGCGCACCCAGAAAGCCAGCGACAAATAGATTGGCGGGATGGTCGTACAGTGCCAAAGGGCTGCCTACTTGTTGTACTACGCCCGCGTTAAACAGGACGATACGATCGGCTAAGGTCATCGCCTCGACTTGATCATGGGTCACGTAGATCATGGTGGTGCCAAGTTTTTTATGCAGTTTAGAGAGCTCTATACGCATATTCTGGCGCAAACAGGCGTCCAGATTCGAGAGCGGCTCGTCGAATAAAAATACTTTTGGCTCGCGCACGATGGCGCGACCGATTGCAACACGCTGGCGCTGACCACCGGAGAGTTCTTTCGGTTTGCGCTCCAGCAGATCCGTCATCTGCAAAATATCGGCCGCCTTTTTTACCTTGTGCGCCACTTCCGCTTTAGGCATTCCCGCCATTTTTAAAGCAAAGCCCATATTTTTTTCTACGCTCATATGCGGATACAGTGCATACGATTGAAACACCATGGCGATCCCGCGTTCGGAGGCATGCACATCGTTGGCCAGGACTTCGCCTATATGAATATCTCCTGCTGAAATATCTTCCAGCCCGGCGATCATGCGTAATAGTGTCGATTTGCCGCAACCTGATGGGCCGACAAAGACCACGAATTCGCCATCGGCGATCGTCAAATCAACCGACTGGATAACTTGCACATCGCTGTTGTAGCTTTTGCTGATGTTTTTAAGTGTGACTGAAGCCATCATTTTCCCAAACAGAAATAAATGAATTATTAGGAGAGTAAGGTCGCTAACCCTTGACGGCACCTGCCGCCAAACCCTTGATAAAGAAACGCTGACAGGCAAAAAAAGCCAAGAGCACGGGCAAGGTAGAGACCGTTGCTGCCGCCATCATGAGGTCGTAGCGATGTTGAAACTGGCCATTGAACAGACGGATACCCACCGGTATGGTTTGCACCTCAGCCGAGCTAGTCAGCATCCAGGCAAAAAATAACTCGTCCCACGCGAGTAAAAAGATGAAGGTGGCGGTGGCAATGATGCCCGGAGCGCTGATAGGCAGCACTATCCTGACGAAGGCACCGAAGCGTGAGCAGCCATCGATGATGGCGGCGTCTTCCAGTTCGCGCGGTATAGACATAAAAAAACCGCGCATAATCCAGATACTGGCGGGGGTAAACAATGAGACATATAAAAATATCTGGCCATGATAAGTATTGAGCATGGGAATACCCCAGGATTCACCCATATTTCTATACAACATATACAAGGGCAAGAAAAACAACATGCCCGGTACTACCTGGGTTACGGTAATGGCAATGCTAGCCGTATCCGATCCGCGAAAGCGAAAGCGTGCCAGTGCATAGGCGGCAAAAGTGGCGAACAGGGTGGCGAACAGAGTCGTCCAGCCACACACGATCAGACTGTTCATAAAGTAATTCAGAAAGTCGACGTTGAACCACATGTCGCGGTAATTTTCCCAATGAAGAGCGTGCTCTGAGCTTAGTTGGCTACCTTCGGTGATCTCGCCAAAACTACGTAAAGAGGACAGCACCATCCAAAAAATTGGCAGCAGGCTAAGTAATACCACCGCCCAGGTAAGTGCATTTAGTAATAATTTTTTTTTATGCTTATTCATCGTTGGCCAGACTCCGTCTAAAACTACGCATCCATACTGCGACAAAGATCAGCATCAAAGTCATCATGATGAAAGACACTGCTGCACCCTGGCCAAACATCCAGTAACTAAAGGATTGGCGGGTTAGTAAAGGCATTAAAAGATCGGCCCACTCGCCGGGATAACCGCCGCCAAACATCATGGAGACAATATTGTAGGAGTACACATTGTCGATAAACTGAAACATGAGTTGAATCACGATCACAGGTTTTAGTATCGGTAAGGTGATGTGCCAAAACTGACCCCATTTGCTCACGCCATCAAGCGTTGCGGCCTCATATTGATCCTCCGGTACGGCTTGTAACGCGGCTAAAAATAGCAACATCATGACTGGCCATGCGCGCCATATGGTAGGGATGACGATGGCCCAAAAACTATTTGCTCCCAATAGCCAAAATGGTTTTTCATCGAGTAAATGTAAGTAGTCCACTAGCACTACATTGACGATACCGACATCGCGTTGCCACATGAACCCCCACAGCGTGCCTACCACGTAAGACGGTACGATCCATGGCAATAACAGCAGGCTGCGCGCCACGCCCTTGCCAGGGAAATCACGATTGAGCAGCACGGCCACGGCCAGTCCGATCACGATCGCCGCGATCGACACCACCAGCGTGTACAAGATGGTATTGCGTATCGCAAAACCCAGGCCTGCACGGATAGGGCTATGCCCTTCAAACAAGATGCGGCGATAGTTATCCATGCCTATAAAGGGTGCATCTAGAAATTGATTCAAGGTATATTGATTCAATTTCAGTAGGGACATATACAGACCCTGCAAGATAGGCGTCAGATTGACTGCCAGCATCATCAAAACTGCGGGCAATAATAATAAATACGGAAACGCATTGAACGGTTTTTTACGCACGGATGTCTCTTGAAAGTATATGTTAGAGCAGATTTTGTGCACGCTTAGTGCCGCCCAGTTTTAATGAAAAATATTGAGCGAGCATTCTGCCAGTCGCAGCAATGCGCTAAACTATTTGACAGTGCTGAGTGGCGACTACGTGACTACTGCAATTCCGCCAGCACTTCGTTGGCTTCTTTGGCGGTGGCATCTAAGGCTTGCTTAATGGCGAGGCTGGAATACTTTCCTTTGACGCCTGCCACGATATCAAACATGCTGCCTATATTTTTAAGATAGACCGACTCCAGCGCACCCCAGGCCGCGATTGAGGGATAGTGACGACCATTCTTGATCTGACCAACGAACTCGGCGTAGTGCAGGTTCGCCATCAGCGACGGGTCATAAGCGGCATCGATGCGGGTCGGCAGCATCCATGACATTTTGGTGTAGTTTACTTGCGCTTCACGGCTGACCAGATAACTGAGTAATTTCCAAGACTCTTCCTTGTTCTTGGACGACTTCATGATGGCCAGATCAGAACCCGCAAAGAAGGTTTGCTGTCCCTTCAGTCCCGCAGGATAAGGGGCGACCGAGAAATTATTCGCGGTGACGCTTTCTAATTGTCCACCTTTGGATTTTGGCGTACTTAAAGGCTTGAGTATCCACGGTCCGGTAAAAATGACCGCGTATTGGCCATTAAAAAATCCAGTATCGATCTGTGCCGAATCTTTTTCTAAGGATGCCATAGGTACTAGACCCTCGACCGCAAAGCTGGTGTAGTAATTGATCGCTTGTAAGGCTTCTGGCGAGTTGATGGTTGATTTTTTCTTGTCGGCGCTGAGTAAATCACCACCGGCATTCCAAATCCACGGTGCCAGATTGTGCACCACGCTCAAATCATTTTTTCCAGGGTAGCCGAGTGCGGCGATTTTTTTTCCATTAATCACTTGGCCATTGATCTTTTGCATCGCTTGTTTAAAACTGCCCCAGTTAGCAAACGCATCTCTGGGATTAATGCCAGCAGCTTTAAACACATCGGTGCGATAAAAAGCCGCACGTGCCTCGGCATACCAAGGAATAGCGTAGATTTTTTGGTCGTCGTAACGGTGAGTAGAACTCCAGACCGCAGGGAAGAAAGCCTTCGCACCGCCCAGCTTAGCTTGTTGTGCATCAGTGATTTGCTCTAATGCCCCCATGGAAGAAATCGCAGCGACCCAGGTAGTCCCCAACTCTAATAGATCTGGCCCTTGGCCGGAAGCGGCAGCGGCGGTGATCTTGGTCCATGCCGACTCCCATTGCAATACCGTGACGTTGACACGCAGACTGGGGTTTTTTGCCAGGTAGGGGCGCAGTAACTCTTTCATGTCGGCTTGTTGTTGTTCGGTAGTTGCCATGACCCAGATATTGAGTTCGCTAGCATGCAGCGCTGGCGCCGCCAGAGCTAGCGTGAAGCTGAACAAAAATTGTCTCAGTTTGCTGATGTTGCCGAACTTACTGATGGAATAAAAACTGCATATCATGGTGTCTCCTCGTGTTTTCTAGCGCACGTTTGGGCTAGTCTATTCTATTTGGATGCCTGTAAAAGAAAGCTGTGGCAAGCGGTTAAGCAAGTTTTGATGCGCGCACACCACATTGAGGCTGGTACTGAGTCTAAAGTGAGACAGCCTTAGCGACAATCCAGAGATATACCTTACTGTCTAAGTAGATTTACTCAGTCCCCTCTGAGTTTGCCGCTAATGCCTATCGGCATGTCCCGTAAAAATGACACAGCAGCATCAAAATTTTTTGCAAGTAAGTAGATTTACCCATAGGTCAGGGTAGAAGTCTGGATTGGCGCTGAGCGCCGCAATAGTTAAATTGCTAGCTGAGGCAAATTGTTCGTTTTATAGGATGAACAAACTATGCATCAAACAGCATCAGGTAGCGTCAAAAAATGGGCATCAAAAAAAGCAGAATCTTTAAAAATGGCGTGCGCTGCACTTTCTGGTATGGCAGCCGCAAGGCCCATCATAATTAATGAGAGTTTAGGAGAGACAATGTTACATCTGAGGACAAAAAAAACACTGATGAGTGTGGCCGTCGCGAGTGCCTGTGGCTTGCTCGCCATGCCAGCCTGGACGCAAGAAACTGCCAAGACCAGCGATGCGAACAAAGAACAAATTGCCGAAGTGCAGGTGAGCGCTACCCGCCATTCGACTTCTCTGTTACAAACTCCGGTAGCTGTGACCGCCATCACACAGGAAAGCCTGACTCGATCTGGCATTACCGATGTGCGCGGCCTCACAGGGGCGGTACCGAATCTGCAAATCTCTACCGGTGCCGATTCAGGTGTACAAATGAGTATCCGTGGCGTGAGTTCAAATAACTTTACCGAGATCGGTGACCCAGCAGTCGGCCTACATGTAGGCGGTTTGTATTCGCCACGGCCACAGGGCGCGATGGCGCTGATGTTCGATCTGGAGCAGGTCGAAGTCTTGCGCGGCCCTCAAGGTACTTTGTTTGGACGTAATTCGACGGCCGGTAGCGTGAATATCATTCCTGCCAAACCGGAATTTGGCAGCACCTATGGCAGTACCGAACTTGATATCGGCAGCTACAATCAACGTCAGATTAATGTGGTTCAAAATATTGGTGTTAACGATAGCTTGGCGTTACGCGCTACTTTTATGAAAGTAAAACGCGACGGCTGGATTAATCAGACTCAAGATTTTACTGATGTGGATAATCCAGCTCAAGGCTTTCATGCCGATGGCATCCCCGATGTGGATCAACGTCAAAATAGAAAAGTCGATAAGGCCAATTTCTACAATAACAAAGATGAGTGGGCCGGCCGCCTGTCGGCGCGCTGGGCTGTGAGCAAAGAGTTGGAGTGGACACTCTCTTACGAAAAATTTCAAAATTCAGGTGCCGGTGACATCAGCTTAAAAGACTGCGATCAGGCCGCAGGTACGCGTTTTGCCTGCACCGGCGGCAAATGGGATGCCAAAGTCAATGTGCCCGGCATGATAGACATGTCGATCGATACTTTACGTTCTAGTGTGGTTTGGAACCTGAACAAGAACAGCAAGATAGAGTACGGCTATGCGCACGCGATACAGCAACGCAAACAACAAAGCGATGACGATGCCGGGTATCACCCACTAGCCAGCCAGGTCACCGCACAATTACCGGTAACTGCCGATGCCAGCGACCAGGAAATTTGGCATGTTAACGATAATACTTCTCGCACTTTAGATTCTAGATATGTGTCGGATGTACATGAACTGCAATTCAAGCAAAATTTTGATACCTTGCAATATGTGGCGGGCGCATTCTGGATGCATGAAAAAAATCAGATCAATTACGCGCAAGAGCAATTAGTCACTGCGCCGTTTGGCTTCCCTACCAGTCAGTACTATCAGCAGCCAGATCGCCAGATCGATGCCAAGGCGCTGTATGCACAGGCAGATTGGAAATTCGCTCCTAAATGGACTGCAACGATCGGCGGTCGCTATAGCTGGGATAGCAAAACCGACAAAGGCGGTACTGTGTACGGCGGATGGGACGGATCCAATCCCGCTTATTACAACAATCTGTACCAGTCGGGCACGCCAGGCGATGCTAATTTTCGCGCCCATAATGGGGCTGACCTGACTGCCGGAATGGGGCCCTTGGCCGGAACCGGCGCTTATGCCAATTATGGAACGCCAGCGCAGAACGACCACTCGGAAAGCTGGAAGCATTTTACTTACCGTTTGGGCTTGATGACACAAATCACCCCAAATGACATGGTCTATACTTCCTTGTCGACCGGTTATAAGTCAGGTGGTTTTGGCGATAGAGATGATATTTGTGGCGAGCACACTTGCGTCACCGGACCGGTTGGTCCGCAATACAGTTTCTTTCCGTATAAGCCAGAGACCGTGACGAACTTAGAGCTTGGTTACAAAGGGAAATTTCTGGAGAATCGCCTGAGTTTGGCGGCGACCCTGTTCTATAGCAAGTACAAGGACATGCAAGTAACGGGTAACTACTTCGCCAGCCGCATTATCACCGACGGCCCCTGCCCGGCAGATAAGCCAGGTTGCGCCATCGTCGAAAAATGGCAGACCACGAATGTGGGGGTAGTCGACATTCCCGGTCTGGAATTGGAGATGGATTACAAACCGTGGAAGGGCGCACGCCTGGGCGGATTTTTCTCTTACATCAACAGTAAGATTAAGGACTATCCATCTTATAGCGATACCTGGAATTGTGGCGTACGTGCCGAAACCGGTGCCGTCCCATGTCCAGAGCCGTACACCGGCGCCGATGCCAATCTGGCGGGGCGTCAGATTTACGACATCACTGGTAATCATTTGCCGCTGGCACCTAAATACAGTTTGGGTTTAAATTTCTCGCAAAATTTCGTACTTGAGAATAATTATGTGATCGTTCCCTGGATTGCGGTGAAGTGGCAAGACAAGATGTATTTCACTTTGCGCAATCTGGATAACCCGCATATTTCAGACGCTCAGGCCGCCTTTACCAAGGTGGATGCCTCGGTTAAGCTGATCGCACCTAAGAACTGGCACATCGAAGCCTATGTCTTGAATCTCACCAATAGCATGACTAAAAATTCCGCCACCGACGGCGGCGGTTTCATCAAGGCGACCTGGAATGATCCACGCGTGTATGGCGTGCGAGTTGGTATAGATTATTAAGCAGATTATCATTGTGCTTTTTAGCGAACGCTAAAAATTCTCCGAAAGCGCGTCCTTTGATACGGCCGCGCTTTTGTACTTTCCATCGCACCGGCCTTGGGGCTAATAATTGAAGGATTTATCGATGAGCGTTTCATCATCCGACACGACAACTGCCACCACTGCGCGCAAAGCAGCGCCGCAATTACGCAGCGGACGTATTGTCTCTATCGACGTGTTTCGGGCCTTGACGGTACTGGTCATGATCGTCGTCAATCAATGGGGCGGCGTGCAGGGCTTACCGACCTGGATGAAACACATGCCAGCCGACGCTGATGCGATGAGTTTTGTCGACGTGGTTTTCCCTGCCTTCTTATTTATCGTCGGCATGTCGATTCCGTTCGCCTTGCAACAAAGACAGGCGCTAGGCGATAGCTGGTGGCAACGCCAAAGCCATGTGTTGCAACGCGCCTTAGGGCTGATCATGATAGGCGTGTTTATGGTCAATGCCGAAGATGGCTATCACAGCGCATCGATGTTATTGCCAATTGCGGCTTGGGCCTTGCTCAGTTATCTGGCAGCATTTTTGATCTGGGGTAGCGTCAGCGCAGGACCTGCACTGAGTATGCTGTGGCGCGTGACGGGCATAGGCTTATTGCTGGTGCTGGCGCTGCTGTATCACGGCGGTTCCGAAGGGCAAGATGGTTTGACACCGCAATGGTGGGGTATTTTGGGTTTGATCGGTTGGGCTTATCTGATCGCCTGTATTTGTTTTCAACTATGCCGTGGCCGCTTGCCTTTGCTACTTTTTTGTATCGCTTTATGCATCGCGTATTTTGTTGCTTACCGCAATCCGGAGATCGCGGCGCATCCTATGTTAGCGATGTTGTTTAGCCAGCCGGGACATTTTTCCCATGCTGCGCTGGTCTTATGTGGTTGTAGCACTGCGTTGATATTTTTTGATCAGGCGGTACAAAGAAATTCGGGCCAACGCTTTGCCGCGGCGATCGTGTTTGCCCTAGTCTTGGCGCTGATAGCAGCGGTCATGCGACCCGAGTATAAAATCTCTAAGATCTATGCCAGCCCGAGTTGGGTCTTATATAGCGCCGCGACGTGTGTGCTGATTTTTTGTGCACTGTATCGCTGGATAGATGTGCGCGGGAATGCGCTCTTGCCTAAGTTATTAGCACCGGTGGCTGCCAACCCTTTGCTCGCTTACCTGATCCCTTTTATCCTCGGTGCTGCGTTGCAGTTAGGGAATTTGAGCTTGCCCGCGATACTCAATCGTCCCGTCCCAGGTGTGCTGTTCGCGCTAGGCTTTGCGCTGGCTCTGGCTTGGTTGGTCAAGCAGATCGCCAAAAGTGGAATCCGCTTACGCATATAAATCGGCAGATTAATCCCAGTGAACTTTGCGGGTGCCGGCGGCAACTAACCAGGCCGCCAGCGCGATCACCGCCATGCCCCAGGAAAAACTGCTGGCGTGGGCGATAAATCCGATCAGCGGTGGCCCCAGCAGGCCGCCGATAGAACCCATTGTCGTTACCGATGCCAGCGCCACCGGGCCATTTTTGGCCGCCGCTGTGTACACGCAGGGCGACACCGCCGCGATCCCTAAACCAACCAGGGCAAAACCGATTAAGGCTGGGATCAGACCACCGAGTAACAAGGCCATTGCTAGCCCGCTACCCGCTAATGTGCCACCGATAGTGAGCATACGCTGTGCGCCCCAGCGCATGCGCCAGCCATCGCCAAACCAGCGCGCCAGTAACATCGCCCCGGAGACACAGGCGATACCTAAGGGGGCTAATTCTGGTGCTACCCTGACCACCTCTTTCAGATACAGGGCTGACCAGTCTGACATAGAATTTTCGACTACCGTGCCGCACATCACGATAGCGCCCAGCCACCAGGCCACCGCGTTCGGCCAGGCGATGCGCCAACCGCTTTTGGTCTCAGAAACAGCTTTGCTAGGCGCACGCTGGGTATCGGCGACCAAATACGGTAGCGCCAGTATTACTGCAGCCCATAATAAAGCGGCGCACAGCGCAAAATGCAGCAACAGGCTAGCGCTGTAACGACTGATCGCCGAGGCAAACAAGGCCCCCAGCAAACCGCCCAGACTGAATACCGCATGCAGGCGCGACATGATGGCGCGCTGCCCCAGCGTTTCCACCGCTACGCCTTGCGCATTCATCGCCACATTCAAGCAACTCACCACCACGCCTTCTAGCGCCATGACCAGCATCGCCAACTGCAGATTCTTGACTAAGCTCAGACTCAGTAGTAGTAGCGGCAGCAAAGCGCCAGTCAGCATGCACAGACGGCGTGAGCCCAGGCGCTGGAGTAAAACGGCCGTGATAGGAAAAGAAAATACCGCGCCCAAGCCACAAGCGAGCAGCAGCACACCAACTTGCGCGGTACTTAACGTCAATTGGTTTTTGATGGCGGGGATGCGTGAAGCCCAGCTACTGAAATTAAAACCCAGAACTAAAAACAGCGTGGCCACTGCCAGTTGGCTGCGGCGCAATGCAAGGGAAGAGCTGATCACTAAATTTCCTTCAATTCAAAACGTCAGACGCAGGGCAAGGCATGATAAGGCTAAACCGGCCCGCGCGGGAGATGCTTACGGCGCCGTCTTATAGCTAACAAAATATAGCTAACAAAAAACCCCCGCGTCCTGGGGGAGCGCGAGGGAACTTGGAACAGGACGTAAAAAAGTAAATCATGTCATTGCCCGAATGCTTGTCAGTGTATAAGTTGCGAAAACAGTCAGCAATCCAGAGATCTACCTGGCGTCGCAAGTAGTTTTACCGAGAGCAGCTTGGATTATTGGCTTAGGCAGGGGGCGGTTTTAGATTTTTGTATGTCGCTAAGATTGAAATTGAAACTGAGATTGCTTCAGCCAGGTCTGAGGATGGCGCTGCTAGAATCTGCAGGGAACTGCGCCTGGCCTTATTAGTTTTTGCGGGTAGCGCTTTTGCTGCTCTCGAAAAAATACGCCATGCGCTGACGCGGGCTGAGGTAGGCGTAGACATCGGGCTGTAGTTGTTTGGCTTTCAGGCTGGCGCGGATGTTCAGATCTGGCTCTTCGCTCAGGTTGAGAATAATCGCTTCATTCTTCGGTACGCTGGGGTCGTAGATCAAGACACTGGGGCGTAAAGGCATGCCCGCGGTATTCGATACCACCATGCCTGGCGTGCCATCGCTGAGTTCCACCAGAGTGCCCGGCGGGTACACGCCCATGCAACGGATGAACATATTCAATATGGCGGGGTCGTACAGTTTGCGCTGCTGCTTAAACATCAACGCCAGCGCTTCGTAAGGCGTCAGGCTCTCGGCCGGATTCGGATGATTGCACAATTTATCGTAGGCGTTGATGATGCAGGCTATGCGTGCCAGATGGCCGATCTGCTCCAGGCGCAGCTGTTGCGGATAACCGCTGCCGTCAGCGTATTCATGGTGTTGCAAGATGATCTCGCGGACGGCTTTCGAGAGCCCCATTTTCTCGGCGATTGCCACTCCATACTGGCAATGCTGCTGCAGCAGGTTTTGTTCGGCGCGGCTTAGTGCAGAATGCTTATTGACGATACGATCCGGGATCTCTATCTTGCCTATGTCGTGGAACAGGCAACCTATGCCTAATGCTTTAATGTCTTCCGGCGGCAGGGCTAATTCTTTACCCAAGATCATTGCCAGCACCGATACATTGAGCGAGTGATAGTAAGCGTCTTCACCAGCGATTTTGTCGTTCATGACATGGATCGCGATGCTCATGTCATCCACCAGCGCGGCTTGCATTTGCCCGATCAATTGGTCGGCATCCTGGCAGGCATCTTGCGGTCTGGAAAACAGCTTGCTGGAGATATTCTTGAAGGCCGCAGCGGTCTTGACGAATTCTTTTTCGCAGCGGGCAATTGCCGCGCGCTCTTCATTGAGTTTTTCTACCCGCGCCTTTTTAGCCTCTATCATCGCGATTTCTTCGGCGCTGGGGCTGAGCTCTGCAATGGGAGGCTTGAACTCACTAGCGCTGCTTTTTACCAAAGGCGCACAATCGCTACGCGCTGCTTCCACCCGTACGCTGCTCAAGCCCAATTGTTTGAGTACTTCGATTTGCGCCTGATTCTTGATCTTAAAATTATTGCGGGCAAACGAGTGTTCTAGCCAGCCTAAATCGAGATGGATGTACAAACCTACGCAGAGTTGATCTAGAGTGATGCTAGTAGTAATCGGGACTGTGGTCATGTTTAAGCGCAGCTAAGGTGATAGACTATTTTAGCAGTCTGTTGGCGCAAGCTGCCCAGTAAAATTAGAAACACCTGCGCCAGTGCGCATATTCCATGCGCCTTTCAAGGCAGCATGCTCGCAGAGGCGCATGGGGTCTGCGTGAGCGGGCAGGCTATTTCTGATTATTTCAGTTGATTTCAGCTTATTTCAGCTTATTTCAGGATACGCATTGCCGGCATCGCCCGCAGTTTTCCGGGTAAGCCAAACGGATCTTGTTATCATAGGCGCTGTTGTACGCGGCGGATTGAATTATCGGTTTAAAATATGCGCTGCGGCGTTAAGCCTGGCTGGAGCAATTTTGCGTAAATCCCATTTTGAAGGAATTTCTCATGAGTAAAGATGTCGTTGTTCTGAGCGCAGTGCGCTCCGCTATTGGTGCTTTTGGTGGATCGCTGTCGACGATGGAGCCAGCCGAGCTGGCCGGTATCGTGATGAAAGAAGCGATTGCACGCTCAGGTGTGGATGCCGCCTTGATCGGTAACGCCATCGTCGGTACCTGCATCCCTACCGATTCGCGCTATGCCTATGTCTCACGGGTGGCCTCTATTCAGGCGGGTTTGCCTATGGATTCGGTGGCGATGCAAGTGAGCCGTCTGTGTTCTTCCGGCTTGCAGGGTATCGTGACTGCGGCGCAGAACATCATGCTGGGTGATTTTGATTATGGTATCGGCGGCGGTGTCGAAGTCATGTCGCGCGGCTCTTACATGATGCCAGCCTTGCGCTCAGGCGCACGCATGGGCGACGCCAAGGCGATCGACATGATGGTGGCAGTCTTGACCGATCCGTTTGGCGTCGGCCACATGGGTATCACGGCAGAAAATCTGGCCACCAAGTGGGACATCTCACGCGAAGAGCAAGATGCTTTCGCTTTAGAGTCGCAACGCCGTGCCGCAGTGGCGATCGCTGAAGGACGCTTTAAATCTCAAATCGTGCCTATCGTGCAGCAGACTCGTAAAGGTGAAGTGGTGTTTGACGTCGATGAGCATGGCAAAGCCAATACCACGATGGAATCGCTGGCCAAGATGAAGCCGGCTTTTAAGAAGGACGGCACGGTGACCGCCGGTAACGCGTCTGGCATCAACGATGGCGCGGCTTTCTTTGTGTTGGCAGCGGCCGATGTGGCGGCTAAGGCTGGCCAAAAACCTATGGCAAGAATCGTTTCGTATGCGGTCTCGGGTGTACCGAATGAGATCATGGGTGAAGGCCCGATTCCAGCGACTAAGCTGGCACTCAAAAAGGCTGGCCTGAGCCTCGATCAGATCGACGTGATCGAAGCCAATGAAGCCTTTGCGGCGCAAGCGATCGCGGTGAACAAGGCGCTGGGCTTAGATCCTGCCAAGACCAATCCGAATGGCGGCGCGATTGCCTTGGGCCATCCGGTCGGCTGTTCTGGTGCGTTTATCGCGACTAAGGCAATCTATGAATTGCATCGCACTGGCGGCAAATATGCGCTGGCGACTATGTGCATAGGCGGCGGACAGGGTATCGCGGTTATTTTTGAACGTCTTTGATTTAAATTGCTGAATCGCTAAATCACCCACTCGCTGAGTGAGTGATTTAGTCGCAACTAACGCAAAAAAACCAAGCTAGTCGCTTGGTTTTTTGATTTCAGCATCCAGGCTGCTGAAATCAAAGTATCCCCAGATTGCGGATCAGCACATACACGCTAGTCCCGACCACGATACTGAATAAGGCGTTGTTACGATACCATTGTAATATCGCCACCACGGCGATGGCGAGCAACTCCGGCCAAGGTCCGCCCGCATGCTCATGCGCAGATCCGGCCATTGCATGCACCAGCAATAGCGTCATGATACCTAAGGGTAAAAACTGACCCAGACGCTGCACCATAGGATGTTTGTTCAACCAGCGCGCCGCCACAAATGGTAGGGCACGCAGCGCGAATGTAACTAGTCCCATGGCGGCAATTACACCCAGAATATAGTTTGCATCTTTCATCGTTTTGTATCCTGCAAGGCGGACGCTGGCACAGGCTCGCGCCACAACAGGCCAGCTACTATGCTCAGTGCGATGGAAATGACTAGCGCATGCTTGGGAGCGAGCAGATACGCCACAGCGTAGGCTGCCAGTGCCACCCACAAAGGGGCCGGGCTTTTTTTGTTACGCCATTGTTCTACCGTGAGCACCGCAAACAGTGCCGCCAATACAAAATCAAGTCCTGCTAAAGTTATTTGTGCCTGGGCACCAATAACTGCACCGATTAGCGTCCCCAATACCCACCACGATTGATTCAGCAAAGCCAGCATCGCCATTTGTTTATCGCTGGTGCTGGCGGGCAGTGTGGTCAAGACCGAGTAAGTCTCATCGGTTAGCGCAAAAATCATATACCAGCGCAGGAATTTTTTTTGCGGCAATTTATTCAGTAACGACAGCCCATAAAACATATGCCGCAGATTCACGATCAGGGTCGCCAATGCGATCGCCGCGAGCGGCAATCCGGCCGCCAGCATGGGGATCATCATGTACTGCGAGGCTCCGGCATACACAAATACGCTAGCGAGTACTGCCAACCACCAGACAGCACCGGCCTGTACAAATAAAAATCCAAACACCATCCCCAGCGGAATGTAACCCATCGCCACCGGTGCTGTCAGCGTCAGCACAGAAAAATGCTGCTCGCCTGGTGTCGATATAGAAAGCGGATGCTGTGCCATGAGAAGTGTAGAAGAAAGAGGTGTTGTATTTTAACAGAGCGCGATTTGAGGCAAATTTGCTTCAGATGATTTACGCAGTAATCGCTAGTCCTGTATTTTGGTTTTCAGGACGGTCAGTTTTTTATCTGCGGCGATCAAATTTTCCAGCCGCTCGGATACCTGACGCATAACACTGTCTATGACGGCGATCTCGCTGTCGGCAACCCCGGCGACCATCACGGCTACCACTTCGGCTTGCATTTGCATGGCGAGCGTCGCCAATTTTTTGCCTGACGCAGTCAGTACCAGTTGTTTCGCCCGGGAATCTATGTCGTGTACATCGCGGGTTACCAGACCCTTGGCCTCCATCTGTGTAAGCAGCATAGAAACGGCACTTTTAGTGATGAAGCAGCGCGCGGCGAGTTCCATTTGGGTGATGCCTGGTGTTGTTACCAGCGTAGCCAGCACTTCCAGATCACCTATGCGTAAGCCTTGCTGCGCAAGACGCGCGCTGAGCGCAGTTTCACACAAATTATAGGCACGGATAGTGGAGAGCCAGGCTTGCGTGCCATGCGGCGCGGAGGCTACTTTGACGGAATTGGAATTTTTCATGTATTTGGTTCAAATTTGAACAATAACGTTCATGTTTGAACTATACTGTGAAAATTGGAAATAGGGATGGTAAATATTATCTGCGTAATTCTAGCGGCATAACGCATTTTTTACGCGTAATTGATTTAATCCATTCCACACTAGGGAATACGCCATGAGGTCTGTCGCACGCCCATTACCGCCAGGCCAGTTTGAATTAGGATCTTTCCCTCGCTTTGGATTGCTGGCATACGCAAAACGCTGGCCGCGCTTGACGCAGGCGGGCGCTATTCGGGTGTACGGCGATGGCATGCAGCCGTTCTTACTGAACAATAGCCTAGCGGCTCTTTCACGAGTAGAGCAGCGATCAGATTTTCACTGTGTGACGACCTGGTCGCAGACTAATCTGGCATGGAGCGGTTGGCGTTTCTCTGATTTTTACCAAAAACTGGTGCTGCCGAATTGTGTCGCGGAGGCGAACACCAAATTTGTGGTGATGTATGGCATGGACGGCTATCGTTCTATCTTGCCTTTGGCAGATCTGCTGGCCTGCGATGTCTTATTGGCTGATCGCTTACAGGGTGAGCCGTTAGCGATAGAACATGGTGCACCGCTACGCTTAGTCGCGCCTGCGCATTATGGCTACAAAAGTGTTAAGCATTTATGCGCGATTGAGTTTCTCGATAGTGCTGAGGCGTTTCGGCCGGTCGGTATGCGGTTTATGGCACACCCCAGAGCTAGGGTGCAGTCAGAAGAGCGTGGTGTCGGCTTGTCTGGCAGGGTATTGCGCTGGCTATACCGGCCCTTGGTCGGCCTGGTGATCGCACGTTTTGCCCGGGCCAGCGCACAACATTTGCCGCATCAGTATGCGGACGACTAATTTCTTACTAAGGACGTTTTATGAACCTACTATTTAGACTTCTGTATGTGCTGATTGCATCGTATTTTCGGCCGCGACTTGCGATAGGCCCGTCGACAAGCACGCTGGCGCTTTTGACCTTTCCGAACGATCTCGACATCAATATGCATGTCAATAACGGACGTTACCTGACACTGTGCGACTTAAGCCGGGTCGATATGTTTATTCGTAGCGGCTTGGCCAAGGTCATGTGGCAGCGCGGTTGGATGCCCATGATCAGTGAACACACTATGACGTATCGCAAACCTCTAGCGGTATTCACACGCTTTCAGGCGAGCATGGAATTGACCCATTGGGACGAGAAATTTTTCTTCATGACGCATCGTTTTTCAATCGGCGATAAGCTGATTGCCGAGGGTACTTCCAAAGGGGTGCTCAGAGGCAAGCATGGCGTTATCCCACCGCAGGAAGTGATCGCCGCGGTACTCGCTTCACGCGCTGCGTAATCTCATTTGGACTTAGGCAAAGTCCCTGGCAACTTAGCACTGATTTGGCGGAAACAATTTCCGTAAGCCATATCCGTCATAGCCGAGGCTAGTTTTCTAAGTGGAGTCGGAAGCTGGAGCAATGGCTGGGGCATTTACAGGTAGGGTGAGATTAAAACGGACTCCTTTGCCCTGCTCGCTGTGCACCGAAATTTTCCCACCTAGCAAGCCAGTGACGATGTTGTAGACGATATTCAGTCCTAAACCCGAACCACCACGGCCTAGCTTGGTCGTAAAGTAGGGATCAAAAATACGCTGAAGATTTTCTGCTGCTATTCCTGCCCCATTGTCGCTCACACTGAGTTCTACCATGCCAACTTCTGTCATGAGTGCCGAAATCGTAATTCTGCCGTCGACCTGTTCATGCAGACCATGTAGCAGCGCGTTATCGACTAAATTGCAGATGATCTGATCGATACAGCCGGGGTAACTATCGAGTTCGATATTTATGGGGATATTTCGCTCGATGCGGACGCCGGCCTTCCGGATTTTTGACGTCATGGTCGCGATGACGTCCGCGCACACTTTATCCAACTGAAACAAACGCCGCTTAGAACTGGCCTGATCTACCGCCACTTGTTTAAAGCTGCTGATCAACTCGGCAGCGCTGCGCAAACCTCTTTCTATCAAGGTGCTTGCCTGTTCGGCGTCCTGAATAAAATTCGCTAAATCTGATTTACGCACCAGACCATCGTTGGCTAAGCGTGCAAACGCGATGCTCTTTTCTCTTAAGGTTGAAGACGTCAGTAAACTATTGCCGATCGGGGTATTGAGTTCATGTGCGATGCCCGCTACTAGCGAACCAAGCGCCGCCAATTTTTCACTCTTGATTAAATCATCCTGGGTATGGCGTAGCTCTGTGGTCTTCTCGGCGACATTTTTTTCTAATTGTAGATTCGCCTCCGATAGCGCCATTTCTACCTGTTTTTGTTTCGTAATATCGGTATAGGTGGTGACGAAACCCTTGATCTTTCCATCCTCATGTATAGGTTTTCCTTGCACTAAGTGGGTATGTCCATTGGGGCGGATGCGTTCAAACTGGTGGGCTTGAAATTGCATCGCGAGTGCCAGTCGACTCTCTATTTGTTGCTGCATGTCTCCTGTGCCGTATTCCCCGCGTTGCGCCATAATGTCGAGCAAATCACGGAAAGGCACACCGCGATAGATGGACGAGGGCGCATAATTCAAAACATCTAAAAAGCCCTGATTCCAAACTTGTAATCGCAATTCTTCGTCGAATACACTTAAGCCCTGCGGCATATTGGCTAACACTGCCTTCAAAAAAATCGATTGTCGCTTGTATTCTTTTTCTATGCTGCGTTTGGCGCTGACATCGGTACAGATGGTGACAAAACCGCCGCCTGCTATTGGCGCGCCGCGTACCTCGATAATGGCGCCATCGTGCCTGGTTCTTTCGTAAAGATAGGGTTCCTTACGCTGTACAATCGCCATTAAAATCGCCAGCGTTTCTTGCTCTGTTTGCCCCCCGAATTCAGAATATTCACCGCGCTTAATATTCGCCTTGAATACCTCTAGAATTAAGGGTGGATCAGCAGAAAATAATTCCGCCGGTAAATCGAGCATTTGTAGTAAGGCCTGATTCCAGGCCACGATACGTAAATTATCGTCTAGCAAAGAAACACCGCCGGGGAAGTTCTCCAGCAAAATTTGCAGTTGCTCACTTTGCATCCGTGTCGCGTTTTCTATCCGTTTGCGCTCGGAGATATCGCGTACCACGAGTATCACTCGTCGGGTTTTACTGCCAGCCCTAGTGTCATCGCGATTGTCGCCATCATCAAGTTGGCTGATGCAGACTTCAGAGATAAATTGACTGCCATCGGCTTTACGAGATAGCCATTCGAAGCGTTGTGCCTGACCTTGCATCGCTAGCGTGATGAATTCATTGGCAGCGCTTCCTGAGTCACGTCCATCCAACTGGCAAGCGGCAGAAAAATCGAGAGGCGTGCTGGCTAGCAATTGCTGGCGGCTGACGCCAAACATTTTCTCTGCACTAGAATTGCAGTCCACAAAGACCGAGTCTTCCAATACCAGCAGTGCATCGAGTGCCAACTCCACCATGGCGCGATACAGTGCTTCTTTAGAAAGGCCGGTATTGCCGAGCATGCTCACTCCTGCTTATCAAGGAAGAATTCTGGCGTATTGCAAACGTGAGCTTGGCTATAGATAAAAGTCACGGGAATATACAACGACGAAAAACGCATGATGCTGGTGCAGGTTTTTTTGAATCTTACACCGATTGTTACCGAGCAGCACCAGCTTAGGCTGGAAATTTTCCTTAATCTCGCTGGTGATTGCTAGCCCTTGCTGATCACGTGTTTCTATATAAAGTTCTCTGTTACAATTTCATAGGGAGATGGCATTCCTCCTTTCACCGCTTTCAAGCTTGATGATGCCTGCATTCAATCCTGAGCAAGCGGGATCGTGTAGGCAATGTCTATGCTCCTCTCGCTTGTCCGGGTTTGTGTTAATTAGCCCCTTAGACATGCATGAAAAATTCTACCCGCTCCGAACTACTCAATTTGTTTTCCTACCTGGCTAGATGGCTTTTCCTGGCGAGTATGGTTGCCGCACTGGCCGGTACTGCGTCGGCCTTCTTCCTGTTTAGTCTGGATTGGGCGACCAATACAAGGACTGCGCACCGCCAGTTGATTTACTTGTTACCAATTGCCGGTTTTATAGTGGGCTGGCTATATCTGCGTTTCGGCAAACAAGTAGAAGCAGGGAATAATCTGCTGATAGACGAAATTCATGATCCCAAAAAAGTGATACCCCTACGTATGGCACCGCTGGTATTGGGGGGCACCGTGATGTCTCATTTATTTGGCGCTTCGGTCGGGCGAGAGGGCACTGCAGTACAAATGGGGGCGGCGCTGGCCGACCAACTTACTCACCTATTTAAACTCAGGCATGAAGATCGCCGGATAATTTTGATGGCAGGGATCAGCGCCGGATTTGCCTCAGTGTTTGGGACGCCATTGGCTGGCGCAATATTTGGACTGGAGGTATTAGCAATAGGCCGAATGCGCTACGATGCCCTGCTGCCGTGTATGGTGGCGGCCATTGTCGCCGAACAAATTGGCCAGTTGCTGGGCGTGCAGCACACCCATTATGCGATTCCGCTGGTGCCACATGTAACGGCGTGGACGATCGTCGCCATGGTGATCGCAGGGGCGATCTTTGGTCTTACTGGCAGGGTATTTGCCGAGGCGACCCACGCGCTCAGCGCCTGGATGAAACAGCGTATCAGCTACGCACCCTTGCGTCCTTTTCTGGGAGGCATGGTGATTGCCAGCGCTGTATGGCTGCTGGGCGCGGACCGCTATATCGGTCTTGGGATTCCGACCATCGTCGAGGCTTTTCAGCAACCACTGGCGGGTTATGACTTTTTGGCCAAGCTGGTGTTTACCGTGATGTCCTTAGGCTCGGGCTTCAAAGGGGGCGAGGTAACACCCTTGTTCTTCATCGGTGCGACTCTGGGTAATGTGCTGGCGCCTTTACTCCATTTGCCCTTCGCTTTACTTGCTGGCATAGGCTTTGTCGCGGTTTTTTCCGGTGCGGCCAACACGCCTATCGCATCGACTTTGATGGCGATGGAGTTATTCGGTGCAGAAGTGGGAATATTTGCCGCAATTGCTTGTATCGTGAGCTATTTGTTTTCCGGGCATACCGGCATTTACCGATCGCAGCGTATCGGCCATGCTAAGCACAGCGATGCACCGGAAGGCGTGAAACTAAGCGAGCTTGATGCCTATCATAAAGCGCCGCCGCAAAATAAATAGTAGTAGGCTGTACAACACTGGGAGTGTTCGATGCTGGCAGCCCTTAAAAATTTACCGCGCACAGTCTGGCTTATCGGCCTGATTAGTCTGGTCAACGACTCGGCCTCGGAAATGGTCTATCCATTAATCCCTTTGTATTTAAGCTCGGTCTTGATGGCTGGCCCGCGCGCGCTGGGCATCATCGAGGGGATCGCCGAGGCCACTGCCAGCTTGTTGAAACTGTTCTCAGGCATCGTGGTGGACCGGACCCGGCGCGCCAAACCATGGATACTTTTTGGCTATGGTCTGGCCGCCTTTGGCCGGCCCTTGATGATACTGGTGACGAGTTGGTATGGCCTGCTATTGCTGCGCTTTGCCGATCGGGTGGGCAAGGGATTGCGCAGTTCTCCGCGTGACGCCCTATTGGCAAATAGTGTCACCGCAGAACGCCGCGGTCTGGCGTTTGGCGTGCATCGTGCCATGGATAACGCCGGCGCCGTGATTGGCCCTTTGCTAGCAGCTGCGCTATTAGGGGCTGGCATGCCTATCAAAGATATTTTTCTGTGGACCCTGGTACCGGCTTTATTTTGTGTGATATTTGCCCTGATGATTCAGGAGCCTGGTGTCGAAAAACCGCTCAAGCTGAAAAAATTTGATAGCCGTCTAAAGAATATGTCACCCGTGTTTAAGCGTTATCTGATCGTGGTGGCGCTGTTTACTTTGGGGAACTCGTCGAATATGTTCTTGCTTCTGCGCGCCAGAGAACTTGGGGTTGCTCAAGCAGAGGTTCCTTTGCTATGGGCTGCGGTTTCGCTGGTGGCGATGTTGTTTTCAGCGCCATTATCAGCACTCTCAGACCGGTATGGGCGGCTACACTTATTGCTCGCTGCTTATCTCGCCTATGCACTGTTTTATTTTTCTATGGGGTCACTGCGCTCGCATGGGGTGATGCTGTACGCCTTATTTGGTTTTTATGGCCTATTCTTAGCTGCTAGTGAGGGCGTAGAAAAAGCCTTAGTCGCCGATTTAGCGGCAGAGGGATTGCAGGGCGCGGCATTTGGCTGGTTCAATATGGTGACAGGGATCATGCTCTTGCCAGCCTCCATATTCTTTGGTTACCTGTATCAGACCATATCGCCGTTCGTCGCGTTTGCGTTTTCAGGCAGTTGCGCAGCGCTTGCAGCTTTGTTACTTTGGCGTTGGGTGGACTTACCATCAGCAAAAATGATAGGGTAAATCGCGCACTTAGTTGAACATTTTAAGGCAACCGTGCAGTGTACGCCTGGGTTTACCCTGGGTTATATCCGCAGCAATCTCAAACTCGCCCGTCTCAATGCGCATATTCCATGCGGGTTTCCAGCCTATTTCGGCCTGCAGCCCGCATGGAATATGCGCACTGGTTCTGTCGTAGGCGGTCTAAATCACGCGCCGCCAAAACGGTGTCTGAGCCTGTTGATAGCGTGGCGGCGCTGACATCACAGCAAATATGGAGCGGCTTTTCCAGCAACTTTATTTTGCACAAGACTAGACAAGGGCAACTGCTTGTCGTGGGAAATATCTCCCTCTACCATCAGGGATAAATAACGCAGGCAACAGACACGTAAGAACGAGGAGAAATTTTCGATTTCGCCGCGATAGGCGATTAATTCATCATGTAGTTTGGTGATCAATTGATTGGTGCTCATGCCATCGCGTTCGGCCACTTCTTGCAGCACTTGCCAAAACAATTGTTCTAACCGTATCGAGGTCACCACTCCATGCAGGCGTAGCGAGCGGGCTTTGGCCTGATACAGCGCTGGGTCAGCTTTGACGAAAATATCGCACATAAGAACTCCTAAGGGAAGAACCGGCGGCAAAGCCTGTTAGGCTTTGCCGCTGTCATTATACCTTTGGATGTTTGGTTTTTTACAATGAAATCTTGGTGCCGAGCAGGGCCAAAAATTGTGCCATCCAGGCCGGATGTGCTGGCCAGGCGGGAGCCGTTACAAAATTTTTATCCGTCACCGCCTCGGTTACGGCGATCTCGGCATAATGGCCACCAGCCAGCTCGACCTCAGGCTTGCAAGCTGGGTAGGCGGAACAGCGCACCCCTTCCAGCACCTTGGCTGCAGCCAGAATTTGTGCGCCATGACAGACTGCGGCTATCGGTTTTTTTGCCTGCGCGAAATGCTGCACCAAACTGATCACCGTTGGATTCAGGCGCAAATATTCTGGAGCGCGCCCGCCAGGTATCAGCAAAGCATCATAGGCGCTGGCATCGATCTTAGCGAAATCATGAGTGATGCCGAAGCGATGGCCAGGTTTTTCGGTATAAGTTTGCTGTCCTTCAAAATCATGGATCGCGGTCATCACATAGTCGCCCGCTTGCTTGTCAGGGCACACAGCATGCACCTCGTGTCCGACCGCCAGCAAAGTCTGAAACGGCACCATCGCCTCATAATCCTCAACGAAATCGCCAACCAACATAAGTATTTTTTTAGCCGCCATGATGTCTCCTGATTGTTATTAACAGTGGAGTGACATTGTTGCCGCATTTTTCAGCTTGTAGGTAATCATGGCTTACTACATTTGCATGACGATTCGTTTAGTCACTTCGTCGCATAGTAGATATTTAAATGGAATGTCAAAGTTACTGCTAGAAACTATCAATCAAAGAAAAGAAAAATTTTGAATACGCATTAGAAAACAAACATATCTTTGCTTCGCAGTAAAAATTTCTATCGATACTTCAAGCAGGATGTGGCGTTACAGTGTGTTACATAAAAACATCACAAATGTATGTATAAATAGCAATTTTCAGAAGATTTCACTGGTGATCTTCAAAAATGCAAAATTAAATTTAAATTTGAAAAATTGTTTTCATAATTAATTTTTGTTTTGATAAATATGCCTTCATAATTATTCCATTCTCCGCGAGCGTGTTTTCAGCCTAAGTGTTCTCTCATGAGAGCCTTGCCAGTAAAGCACGTAAATTAAGCAATATTTGTCGTTGCAGCGCCATAATTTTGAGCGCTGCAAGATGGGCGCGCCGAGATAATCCATTTAAATTTAAGCACTGCTTAATCAATTACTTAGGAATAAAGATGAGACTTCAGGAAAAAATAGGTGTTCGTTCGGTACGTCTGGCACTTGGTGTGCTGGCAGGATCTTTGTTCATCGCAAGCCAAGCTTATGCCGAAGAACAAGTACAAAGAGTTGAAATTACCGGTTCAAGTATCAAACGGATCTCGGTCGAAGGCGCTTTGCCTGTGCAACGAGTTTCTGCTGAAACTATTGCCCGCTCTGGCGCGACCAATGTTGCGGAGTTAATGCAATCCTTGCCAGCGATGCAAGGCTTTACCATCGCAGCAACTGCAGCCGGCAGCAATTCAGGTGGTAACGTAAATGCCTCCATCCATGACATCGGCACTGGCTACACCCTGGTATTGCTGAACGGACGCCGTATGGCACCGCAAGGCTCAGGCAGCGCGGTCAATCTGAATGCCATTCCTCTAAGCGCGATCGAACGCATAGAGATTCTGACCGATGGTGCATCGGCACTATATGGCTCAGATGCGATCGCTGGCGTGATTAACTTCATTATGAAGAAAAACCAGCAGGGCGGCTCAATCGAAGGATCATTCAACGCACCGCAAGCCAGTGGCGGTGGAAAAGCTTGGGATGTCAGCGCCAGCTATGGTTTTGGTAATTTGGAAGAAAATGGTTACAACGTTTTAGCCTCGTTCCGTCATGATGAACAGACTCAAATGAAAGCGACAGATCGTGAATTCGCTAAAACTGCTTATATTCCTTTTAGCAAAAATGGTACCAACTATGTATACGACCGCACTAGCGGTGCCACAGTACCAGCGAACGTCTCGGTTACCTTTAACAACAAAGATACAAAACCTATCTCTTTTAGCCCTTATTTGAAAAAAAATGGCGTTTGCCCAGAGCGTAACTTTGTAAGTCTTAGCAATACCCCTACTACGCAAAATTGCGCCTTCGACTTTGCTTCGACCGTTGAAATCGTGCCAGAATCCAAGCGCGATAGCTTGTTTACCAAAGGCAGCCTGAAAGTCGGTAACGATGTAACGCTGTTCGCTGATGTCGCCGTCTCTCGCTATGACCTGACTGCACGTATCGCCCCAAATACTGCGCCATTCACAATACTGAAAGGTTCCGCCTACTACACCGACAATGTCTTGCCATGGTTGACACCAGCCCAGGCAGCAGACACAAAAGCAATCTCTGGTAGCTACAGAACCTATGACTGGGGCACCCGTGATAGCAACACGATCACAGATTCGACTCATCTGGTCGTCGGCGGTGAAGCTGACTTTGCTGGTTGGAATATCAGTAGCGGTATAACTTTGTCAAAAAATTCAATTGATGAATCTTATGTAGGTGGTTACGCGCTGACAAAAGAATTCAAAAGCATGTTGGCTAACCGCTCTTTTGATCCGTTTGCGCCTATCGGCAAACAGTCCGCAGAAACTATGGCTTTAATCAATGGTTCTCTGTTCAACGGTTCGATTCGTACCGCTTCGACCACATTAAAAGGTATCGATGCCCACGCATCACGTGAAATATTTGACCTGAACGGCGGCAAAGCCAGCATTGGTATCGGTGCCGACTATCGTGAATATCATTACGAGCAAACGCCATCGGCAGCCGCTTTAGATGGCTTGATTTACAATTTCAATGCCAATCCTGCTTACGACATGAAACGCTCCAACCAAGGTCTGTTTGTAGAATTGGTAGCACCGGTAACTAAAGAGCTGGAATTGACTGGTGCGGTACGTTACGACAGTATTTCGTCAATTAAAAACGGGATAGAAAATCGTGATATGGGCGAAAAACAATCCGCCAGTACCTACAAATTATCTATGCGCTATCAGCCTACCCAAGCGGTATTGCTACGCGGTTCGTATGGGACTGGTTTTAAAGCCCCCGACATGCTCGATATCGGCCAACCCTTAGTCAATGCTGGTTTCACGGCAAGTAAGTACACCTGCCCGATCACTAATCCTGATAATTGCCGACCAGAAACAATGGCGCAATATAATGAATACTCAGGTGGCAATGAGCAGCTAAAACCGGAGACATCCAAGCAATATACAATAGGTTTCCGCATTGAACCTGTCCAAAACTTCTCGTTTGGTTTGGATCTGTGGGATGTACAGATGCGCAATCAAGTTTCGGCCGTTAGTGAACAACAGGCTTTTGCCGATCCTGTGAAATTCCGTGAATTGTTTACTACGTATACCGAACCAGCTACTGGTAACACTTATTGGGCATTTAAGTCCTTGTCGGTCAATATTGGTAAAACACATAATCGTGGTATCGATTGGGATATGACAGGTCGTCAGAAATTTGATTTTGGTACGCTGACTGGTAATATTAATGGCACCTATCTGATCAAATCTGATTACACCAAACCTGGTACCGACAACGAATGGACTAATAGCCTGAATTTTTTTGGCGTCAACAATGCCGTATCGTTCAGGAATCTGTTTAAATTCACAGGTTCATTGGAAACAGGTGCGTTCACCAATACTCTGACTGTGAGCTATCGCAATGGCTATACGGATGCAGAAGCCAGTGTGCGTAATCTCAGTACAAATCTGAATGAAACTCTGCGTCTGGACGTACCTTCTTACACTACAGCTGACTGGCAAGGTATCTACAACCTGAATAAAGCAGTGACTATCCGTGCTGGCGTAAGAAATATTTTCAATACAGCGCCACCATTGTCATTGCGTGCTTCATCCGGCCATCAAGTTGGTTTTGATCCACGTTATGCAGATCCAACTTTGCGTTCCTTCTACATGGCAGGGAGCTACAAGTTCTAAGATAGTTTGTAGATGTAAATATGTAATAAAAAAACGCCTTGTGAAAACAAGGCGTTTTTTATTTGGATACCAATGATGTATACAAATTTTTCAGGTTTTTGTACACAGACGAATAAGCACAACTCAATCCTTCTCAAACAAATTACCCAAACCACCCAACACCGAGCCTTGCTCTCCACCGTGGCCGCCACCGATTTTGGAGGCGCCGACGATGCGGTTGGCTAGGCGCGCCAGTGGCAGGGATTGCAGCCAAATCTTGCCGGGGCCGCGCAAGGTGGTGAAGAACATTCCTTCGCCGCCGAACAGTGCGGTTTTTACGCCTCCTACGTATTGGATATCAAAGTCGATGTTGCTGCTGAACGCCACTACACAGCCGGTATCTACCCTCAAAGTTTGACCAGCTCCTAGAGTTTTCTCTATGATGGCACCACCTGCGTGGATGAAGGCCAGGCCATCGCCTTCCAGCTTTTGCAATATAAAACCTTCACCACCGAAGAAGCCCGCGCCCAGCTTTTTTTGGAAAGCGATGCCCAGAGAAACTCCCTTGGCTGCGCACAGGAAGGCGTCTTTTTGGCACAGTAAAGTGCCGCCCATGTCGCCCAGATGTACGGGGATAATTTTGCCGGGATACGCGGCACCAAACGCCACTTTACGTTTGCTGCGGCCGCTGTTCATAAACACCGTGGTGAATACCGATTCGCCCGTCACTAAACGTTTGCCTGCCCCCATCAGTTTTCCTAGTAAGCCGCTTTGTGATGCGGAGCCATCACCGAAGATGGTTTCCATCTGGATCTCATCTTCCATGTAAAACATCGCACCTGCTTCTCCAACTACTGCTTCGTTGGGATCGAGTTCTATCTCGACAAACTGCATGTCGTCGCCGAAAATTTGATAATCAATTACGTCCATGGCCATGATTCTTTTCCTGATAAAATTTACTCAATTCAGATGGGATTTTTGTTCCGCCTTGCGGCCAACTGCGTTGCTATTTTAGCGGGAATGATCATCCTAAGGAACGCACAAAGGATGGTAATAAATTCAAAAAAATACCGATAGAATTACGCGAATTTTTATGAGGGAAAGCACTCATAGGTGATTAGTACGAAAAAAAAAGCGGCGCAAAATAGAATTTTGCACCGCCTGTAGATGTTACCGCTAGTTTATTTACGTTTTACATCCATAAAACCGATTCTGTCGGTGGTCGCGTTTCTGGCATCCTCGACACTGATTTTTTTCTCGTGTAACAGCAAATTGAGTGCCGCATTCATCGAGAAACAACCAGGATTGGCTTTGGCGGCTTCACCATCCATGAGAGCGCGTATGCCGGCTATACCATTGCTCTCTATCATCTTGACTACTTCTGGATTGGAGGTCAGACATTCAGTGGCGAGATAATAGCGATCACCTGCCAGAGAAGGTAATAAGGCCTGGCATAAGACCCCACGTAAGGCTTGTGCAAGCGCTTGAGCTTGCGGCTCACCATTGCCTAGCAAACGTAACATTTTTTGCAAACCCAACTCGGTTGAACGTGCATGTAGCGAGGCCAACACTAACGGGCCGGATTCGGCCAGTGCCAGAGCTTCTTGGGCGGTCTGGGCATCGCGGATCTCACCGATCACGATCACGTCAGGGCGTTCACGCAGGGCATCCAGCGCGCCCAGGTAATAACTTTCTACGTCACCGTCAAAGCCGACTTCTCGTTGTGTGATGATGCATTTGCGTTGCGGTATCAGAGTCTCAACCGGGTCTTCTATCGTGATGATATGGCCGGAGCGAGTCTGGTTGATCTGATCTACCATTGAGGCAATGGTGGTCGACTTACCTTGGCAGGTATCACCTATGATCAACACCAAGCCGCTGGTGAGCTTGGCAAAATCTTGTTCACAATGGCGCAAGCCTAACTGGTTCAAGGCCACTGGTTCTTTTGGAAAGCGCCGTATCACGCACCCTAAGCGCTTTTTGCCTTGAAAGGTAAAGCAGTTGGCGCGTATGCGTGCCGTGTTGAGATCGATAGAACGGTCGAACGCGCGATCTTGTATGCGTTCGAACCAATTCGGCTCGATCACCTCAAAAAATTCTTCGAGTTCTTCTTTGGTAATCGGTGAATCCGATACCGCTACCAAGCCTTTAGGTTGGCGCAGCATGATAGGGCTATTCTGATGTATCAAAATGTCACTGAAACTCAGGCGAGAATTGAGTAAATGTAAAATTTGTTCGACCAGGGTGCCAAACACCGGATGGTCTTCATTTTCTATATACGACAGCGTGCGGATTTGTGAGGACAAGTGAGCTTCCATCATTCTTTGATCTCATGGTTAGAACAGATAGCTGATTATAAGCTCAGTACATTTGCGCTGGGGAAAGAATCTGCATTTTGTCGTTTTCAGAATAAAACTATGGGAAACGGCAGTCTATTTCTGGAAAATTTAAAATGAATTTGGAAAAACCTTATTGGAAGTGATTGGACGTAAGAGAAAGAAGATGTCGTATTCTTTTTTTAGAGTTATGCTAAATTTGGCAACACTTGAGCAGCGAACACAGGAAAGCTATCAATGGCAAGCAAACCCACACAATTTCGACGCAACCGTAAAAATCTGTTTTTTAGTCGAAAGATGTTGATTTTTTCGATTCCTGTACTGATAGCGATTGGCATGACAGTGTGGTTTGCCAGCCAATTTTTAGCACCTGCCCTACCCAAAAAAGTCGTTATCGCCAGCGGTGCTGATGGCGGTGCCTATCAAACTCTGGCGCGTAGCTATGCGGCAGCCTTGAAAGAGCAAGGTGTGATAGTAGAGGTAAGGGCCTCGCAGGGATCGGTAGAAAATTACCAAAAACTTAAAGATGAAACGAGTGACGTCGATATCGGTTTTATACAATCGGGAATCGGGAATAGCAAAGAAGCGCCCGATCTGGAAACCATCGCCGCACTATATTACGAACCTGTCTGGGTGTTTTATAGAGACGAGAAAAGCCTGGAAAAACTTAACCAACTAATCGGTAAAAAAATAGCGATCAATCTGCCCGGCAGCGGCGTACATAAAGTGGCGATGGATTTGTTGCACGAGTACGGAATTTCGTCTCAAAATAGTCAATTACTGCAGCTCAGTACGCAACAAACCGCGCTAAATCTGCAACAGGGCAAGCTCGACGCTGGTTTTTTTATCGCCGCCGTCGATGCGCCTGTTATTCAGACTTTGCTCAAGAGCGATTTGAAGCTAATGCATTTCGCCCAGGCGGATGCCTTAGTACGCAAGTTTCCCTCTCTCACCAAGGTGATTTTCCCACGTGGTGCGATCAATCTGGAACTTGATTTACCGGCTAGTGACATCAGCCTAGTTTCGGCGACCGCTTTATTGGTGGCGAAAGACAGCCTGCATCCGGCGATAAATTATTTATTGCTGAGTAGCCTTGTCGAGATGCATAGGGCTGCGGGATTTTTTTCTAGCCACAACGAGTTTCCGAATCAAAATACCGATGATTTTCCGGTCACTGATGAGAGCAAGCGCTACTTCAAATCGGGCGAGCCCTTCTTGCAACGTTATCTGCCGTTTTGGCTGGCGAATTTAATTGAACGCCTCTTGATTATTCTATTGCCCTTGTTTGCCATGTTAATTCCGCTGTTTCAGGTCATGCCGAAGTTGTATACCTACATCATCAAACGCGATTTGATACGCTGGTATGGTGAGATTAAATTACTCGAAGACGAAGTATGGGAGAACTATCCAGCTGAGCCTGAACAGTTTCATGCTTGGATGAAAGAAATCGAAGAAATCGCTGCGAAGGTTAACCAACTAGAGATGCCGCAAAGCCACTTTAACGAGATCTATATTCTCAAGCAGTCTATCGGCATCGTCAGAGAGCGCATACTTTTACAACAGGCAGAGTCAGGACGCCGTGCAAGTTAGCCAATAGCGGCTACCTGGTGTGCTCGCCACGCGCCTGACCTTTACCCTTGGGGATGTCGCGTGCAACTCGCTGCCGCAGGCGCTGAAAAGCATCAAAGGCGGCGTTAAAATCGGCCTCGGAATTGACCCGAAACCGGACTTGATCGCGGAGATTTTTTGCCTGTCCATGAATTTCGCAAAAAAATTCCGCTTTTTCAGAGAAATTGAACGCTTCCCTTACACCTATGAAGAGTGTTGTGCCCAGACCGAGAAATACCGCGTACTGGGTATACTCCAAAAAAGCCGCGGCGGTGGTGCCTATGCTGAGCAATAAACCACAGACGATTAACAAAGACGCCAGCCGTCGGTTACGGACGTAGTTTTTCCATTGAAACACTTGGAAACTATCGATCTGATTCCAAAGTTCATCGGTTTTAGCTACGTGTGACATGCTCATTTAGACTGAACCGCTTTCTGGTTTTTTGAGAACTACCAAGTAGCATCTGAGTCCACCTGAAAGTAATCCAGGACGTCAGCATGCTATGCTAAAACCGGATTTTATCGGATAAACAGAGATTATGCTGCAATTTTACCAAGTTTAACGATGCACACAAATCCTCGATTTTGATACAAATAATGCATCTCGCCACTCATGCCACTGTTAGCTGCGTTTGAAATTTCCATGCAATTGTAATGAAGCAAATGAAGCCGCTGAGGTGGCACCTCTAGCGCCCATCCGTATACTCAGTGTGAACAATGTGGCAAGGCACCAGCGTCCGTAGGTGGTTCTATTAACGACATCAAGCTTGGTGCCAGCACTGTCAGCAATTGAACTGGTAAGGCGCTAGTGAAATCGTAGTCTTTAGCTTGCGGGCCACGTACATAGGCGGTCATGCTGCCGAAGAAACGTTCACCGATGTTGAAAACAAAGGTTGCGGAGCGGTTTACATAACGTGATTCAATTAAACGACCGCCGGCACCGTAGACTTCAAAACGCTGGTCGCCAGTACCAGTCTTGCCACCTACCGCAATATTTGTACCATCCTTGCTGACAAAGGCCGCGCGTGCACGTCGGGCGGTACCCAAGGACACTACTTCACGTACCGCATCGGCTACGACGCGTGCTACTTCGGGGGCCAAGACCTGTTCGCTGATTTCTTTTTGCCCAGGAATTAACAGAGTTTCGTAGGGTGTGCCACTGGCGAAATGCATGGAATTAAGGCGCTGATTCGGCTTGCGCATACCTTGATTAACGATGATGCCCATTAATTCGGCCAAAGCCGCCGGCCTATCGGCTGAAGCACCCAATGCACTGGCATAAGACGGAGTCAGCGAGGCGAACGGGTAACCCATGCGTTGCCATTGCCGGTGGATTTCCAGGAAACCTTCTACCTCCAGTAGGCCAGCGATGCGCTTATCTTGCGCATGCTTGCGGCTGGTTTTGAATAACCATTCATATACTATCTGGCGCTCCTTGGCGCTGGCCGCTACCACCTCACTCAGACTCGCGCCCTGATGTTGGCGTAAATAACCAACCATCCACAGTTCCAGCGGATGGATGGTAGCGAGATAGCCGCGATCTGATAAGGACATATTCTGAGCGGAATATTGTTCATACATTTTTGCAGCGCGTTCGGTGCTGATCTCATTTTGCGAAGCCAGATTTTCATTTAGAAAACGTTCGAATTCTGCCTCGCTGGCATCTGGTGCAATGGTGCGATGTATGTTAGCCAGCCGCAGCGCAGTTGGACGTAAACTAGAGAGTAAAAGTTGCTCTTCCTCTTTGGCGGTCTTGCCCTTGTACTTGGCATAGAAACGGTGCAAAAATTCACGGCCTTCGCGGTCGGCAAAACGGCTTAGATATTCAGCCCGCCGCGGATCATGCGCATCGGACAGTAAACTCGCTGATGAACCCGGAGTCTGGAACATGTAAAAATGCACCACATCACGCATCAGGCGCACGAAGGGCAGATTTACAGAATGGCGTAAAGATTCGCGCACACTCAGGATGCGGCCATTGTCTTCTTTCTTGAAATTGCCAAAATAGTGCATGCCGCCGCCAGTAAAAAACCCCTCGCTAGTACTGGCTGAGTAAGTGCGCTCCATGGCAGCATCCAGTAAGGCCGGTAAATCTTTTGGAGCACGTCCTTGAAAGTATTCTAAGGCCCAATGTGACAGCCGATCTTTAGGATCGAGCTCGATTTTTCCCAGAGCTTTGGCATCAAGCGCACTGTAACGCTGATGCAGTTGCGCCATGATGTCGAGGTAGGTGACCAGGGTGCGCAACTTAGCGGTAGAGCCCAGATCTAGTTTGGCACCGTCATTAATATCCAGGGGCTGATCGTAATTATCGGTTTGCAGCCGCAGATAATTGGCATGTTCTCCCTTTTCTAACAAAGTGAAGCTGTACACTACATTGGCGGGATCACCGTTACCCAACATTCCCTTACCGGTTAGACCTGCCGCCTTGGCTGCTTCCGGGTCACGCAGATTGCGTAGCACATTCGTCACCGCTTCTTGTGCCTGTGCATCGAGGGTAGTCACCACGCTCAAATCTAATCGGTCCAGGCTATACAGACTAGAATCGCCCAGTAAGCTGGCCAGATGGTTACGTACCGCATTACTTGCCTTGTGCGAGACGAAAGAATTATTTGCTGCGCTAGCATTGCCGCCTTTACCCACTGGCTGCAATTTGACCTGCAGCGCGGCGTCACGCAAAGCGGGCGGGATCACACCAGCCTGTGCCAGCAAGCGTAGATGGCTATCGGTTAGTTGCTCCAGGTCGGCCGCACCTGCGTCCAGATAATACGAAGGACGGCGCTGCGCGATGAATAAACTCAGCGCCTGCTTATACGCCAATGCGCCGGCGGCACTCTCCGGTTGGCCCTTCAAAGCCAGATTGATCTCGGAAAAATCGCGGCCATACCAGACCCACATGCCATCGCCGATTCCATTGACTTCGCCATAGCCTGGCTTGGCCGATAAGGGCACAGAATTGATGTAATCGACCACGATCTGACGACGCACCAGCGTCGTATCTTCACCGCCCTGATAGGCACGTAGCGAAGCCGACACCATCTGGTTAAATTTGTCGGTCAGCGAATTGGTGCGTCCTTCGGCTGAATGACGGTATTTTTCTATCTGGGTCGCCAAGGTGCTGCCACCGGCCGAACGATGGCCGCCGCCTATCACATTCATGGATTTATCAAACACCGCCTTGCTCAAGCGGTCCCACTCTATCGCCGGATTGCGCTTCGGATAAGTGGGATCGAGTAATTCACGATTTTCGATAAACAACAAGCTATCGATCAAGACTTTGGGAGTCGCTTCAAAATTGGTATAGAACCGTTCTGGGTAGCGCGCCGCAAACAGAGCTTGTTGGCGGCAATCGAGTATGCTCAATCCCACCCCATTTTTTTCATGATAAGTCGCGAAGAAACCGCGATCGGCCATCTCCACCATTTTCGGTGAAATCCGCGCCTGCGCCGTAATCGCAAAATCCTTGGCTTGCAGCTTAGTTAAAAAGTCCGGCAGATTCGCATAGCCCATGCGCTCATCGTAAGGGCTGTCGTGCGGGAAACGGATTTTGTCAGCGGGACTAGCGCCGGGCTCGACTTTATAGGTAAGTTGCGCGGCTAACTTGGCAAAAAATTCTGCCTGCTTTTCGTAACTACGGGTCTCTTGCCAGACCCACCAGCCAGCGGCCGACAGCAAGCCTAAAAATAGCAAGAAAAAATACGGCCAGATGCGGCGCGCTTGCGCTTTTGGCTGAAGTTTTAGCTTGTGTTCGGGCCTAGGCGCTGCTGCTGGCAATGAGTGCGCTTTGTGCGCACCTAGCACCGGCATCACGGGGGCGACGCCAGTAGCTTTACTTGCTGGGGGTAAACTGGACTTAGGTGCTAAGCGCATGGAGCCAACTTGTACGCGCATTTTGCGCAGTGCGCGCACAATAAAAGGAGGCTTATGGAAACGACGATTACTTAACATAGTGGTTCTACCGCAATTGCGGATCTCGGTGCAGAGAAGCTGGCGACAAAACCAGCTTCAAAAAAATGGTGGTGAATACTAAATTGCTAGATTTGCCCGGTGTAATTACACGCCAGAGCTCGATTCTGATATTCCATCACATCGGCGCTGCACGAGGGCGCGATCTGATGAAAAATAGTTCTTTGACTATGATTTTCTCAAAAAAACAACATCATGCCTGATGCCAGCCTAAGCAGTTGAAAAACTTGAACTGATCTCGGATAGGAATAGAATTACTGTTAGCTTCTGCTAGCCTTTACAATGCGGGTCAAATTCATCTCTTTGCCTCAGTGCTATTCCATGCCAAATTCCCTACGCCTTGCCAAACGATTGGCCGAACTCACTCCTTGCTCACGTCAGGAAGCCGAACTGTATATAGCCGGTGGCTGGGTCCAGGTCGATGGACAAACCATAGAAGAACCCGGCTATCGGGTACAAGCCGAGCAGAAAATCACACTATTGCCGCAGGCCAGCCTGGCACCCGCAACGCCCGTCACCATCTTGCTGCACAAGCCAGCCGGTGTCGAAGCCGCGGCTGTGCTACGAGGCATCAAGGCCGAAACCATGGCAGCAGGTAATCGTTCTGGACTGACGTTTTTAAAGCGCCACACGAATAATTTAAACTACACCGATGCCCTGGAAACCAAGGCCAGCGGCCTGATGGTCTTGACCCAGGATTGGCAGATCAGCCGCAAACTGGTCGATGATGCGATCAAGATAGAGCAGGAATACATCGTTGAAGTGGCCGGCAACATCGCGCCAGATGGTCTCGCGCTGCTCAATCACGGTCTGACATTTAACGGCAAGGCCTTGGCACCGGTGAAAGTGAGTTGGCAGAATGAAACCAGGCTGCGCTTTGCGCTGAAAGGTCCGCAGCCGTTTCAGATCACCCATATGTGCGAGAAGGTCGGCCTGACCGTGGTGACGCTCAAGCGCATCCGCATCGCGCGCATACCGATGTCCAGCCTGCCAGTTGGTGAATGGCGCTACCTATTAGGCTATGAGCGTTTTTAAATTTATTGCGGGAGAACAACATGATCAGTAAAAAACCCGATAACAACAGACTCGACCAGATCGTGGCGGAGGCCAATCGCAATGCAGCGCAGCGCGCCACTGGTTATCGCGAACGTTCACTTAAGATGTACCCTTGGATTTGCGGCCGTTGTATGCGTGAATTCACACACGCCAATCTGTCGCAACTGACCGTGCATCATCGCGATCATAATCATGATAATAATCCACCCGATGGCAGTAATTGGGAATTACTCTGCCTGTATTGCCACGACAATGAGCACTCGCGCTATCTGGAAGCGGATCAGCAAGGCAATTCCGATACTGGCAATAATGGGCCTAAACACGCGACACATAATCCATTTGCCGCTCTGCAGGGTTTGCTGAAGAAAAAAGAGTGAAAAAATTGCGCGAGCAACTACCAGCGTAATTTAGCCCAGGCCGCTTGCTGTGCCGGATTTAAAAAAGTCCAGGCTACCAAGCGGCTTTGCTTTTGTCCCTGCGTCATAGCGATGGTTTTTTGCTCTATTACCTTGGCTTGCTTTAGCGCAGCATAGATGCCGGGCAGGCTGGCCGATTTCGAGACCAGAGTCGTGAACCAGAAGCAGCGGGTCGCGATCTGCGCGCTTTCCTTGATCATGCGCTGGATGAACGCCAGCTCGCCACCCGGGCACCAGAGTTCGGCATCCTGACCGCCAAAATTGAGTGCGTTATCTAATTGTGCGCCAGTCTTCCCCAAATTTTGCCATTTACGTTGTGTGCCTTCGCGCGCCTCCGCCAGCGATGTATGAAACGGTGGATTGCACATGCTCAGATCGAACCAGTCATCCTCAGCAACGATGCCTTTGAATATAGCGTTTGCGGTTGGCTGAAAGCGTAGTGTGATTTGCTGCGCCAACTTGGGGTTGGCGTCGAGTATCGCCTGCGCATTCGCCAGCGAGGCCTGGTTAATGTCGGTTGCGGCAAACTGCCAGCCGTATTCGCTGCAGCCTATCAGTGGGTAAATCAGATTGGCTCCAGTCCCAATATCAAGCACCTGCACTCCAAGTTTTTTAGGAATCTTGCCCCGATTGCTGCCCGCCAGTAAATCGGCCAGATAATGCACGTAGTCGGCCCGCCCGGGTACCGGAGGGCACAGGGTATTATCTGGTATATCCCAAGCTTGTATTCCGTAACTGTCTTGAAGCAAGGCGCGATTGAGAGTCTTGACCGCTGCCGCATCGGCAAAGTCTATACCCTGATCGCCGTGTGCGTTTAGCTTGAGAAATTTTTCTAATGTTGGCGCAGTCAGCATCAGACGCGGAAAATCATAATGGCCTTGATGTCGATTGCGTGGATGAAGTTTACTTGCAGCTGGAAGCGGAACAGCAGCGGGAATTTGATTATTTTTTGTTCGCATACAACCTAGCGGTTTAGACACATGCCAGCTATGACAAAAAATAGGCAAGCTAGACATTATTGATCGCCATTGTCACATAAACTGAAGCAAGCAGCGCTGCATACAAGAGCAATGTTTAAATATAGTACGAGTGGTTAGCCGATGAACACAGAATCAGAATATAGGAACAAGGTAAAAATTCAGGAATAGATACGTATTGATAAGTTAAATGCTAGAATAAATGCTAACTCTTATGGGGTTTGACAAAATGACCGAAGATACATCGACTATCTGGGAACTTGGTGAATCCGAGAGTAAACGGTTCCGCCTTCTGGTGGACAGCATCGAAGACTATGCGATCTTCATGCTCGACCTCGACGGGCGCATCTGCAGCTGGAATGCTGGTGCAGTTCATATCAAGGGCTATTCCAAAGAAGAAGTACTGGGCCAGCATTTCTCGATTTTTTACTCTGATGAGGCGATCTGTGATCAGGTGCCCGCCCACGAATTGACGCAAGCCGCATGCAACGGCCGTTACGAGGACGAAGGCTGGCGTCGGCGTAAAGACGGTTCGCTATTCTGGGCCAGTGTCAATATTACCGCCTTGCGCTATCCGGACGGAAAAATCCAGGGCTATAGCAAAATCATCAAAGATATGACGGCACACAAACGCTTGGAAGAGCGTTTTCGGCGCGTCTTCGAATCGGCACCGAATGCCATGGTCATGATCAATGCAAGCGGCAAAATCGAAATGGTAAATACTCAGGCAGAACAGCTATTCGGTTATCCGCGCAGCGAAATGTTAGGGCAAACGGTAGAGATGCTGGTGCCGGATCGCTTTCGCCACGGCCATCCGGAAAAACGACAAATGTTTTTTGGCGAACCGCAGTCGCGTCCTATGGGGGCTGGCCGGGATCTGTTTGGGCGGCGCAAAAATGGTAGCGAATTTCCGGTCGAGATAGGTCTCAATCCTATCGAAACCGAAGAAGGAATGATGGTGCTTTCTTCCATCGTCGATATCTCCGAACGCAAGCGCCTGGAAGAACGCTTTCGGCGGGTGGTCGAATCGGCACCGAATGCCATGGTCATGATCAATGCCAGTGGCAGAATAGAAATGGTGAATACCCAGGCCGAGCGCTTATTCGACTATAGCCGCGCCGAGATGCTAGGACAGATGGTGGAGATACTGGTACCGGATCGTTTTCGCCATGCGCATCCGGAAAAACGCCAGATGTTTTTTGGTGAGCCGCAGTCGCGTCCTATGGGTGCCGGGCGCGACCTGTTTGGGCGTCGCAAAAATGGCAGCGAGTTTCCGGTGGAGATAGGTCTGAATCCTATAGAAACCGATGAAGGTATCATGGTGTTATCGTCGATTGTGGATATTTCTGATCGCAAACAAAAAGAAGGACGCATTCAAGAAGCTCTGAAAGAAAAAGACTTGCTGCTCGGCGAGATACACCACAGAGTGAAAAATAATCTGCAGGTCGTGCATAGCCTGCTCAGCTTGCAATCCTCTTTGATCAATGACGTTGCGGTCAAGGGTATGTTGATGGACAGTCAGAACCGGATTCAGTCTATGGCATTGATCCATCAGACGCTGTACCAGTCAAATAATTTTGCCCGGGTTGATTTCGGCGATTTTTTGGAAGCGCTACTGCCTACTCTGCTCAATTCCTATGCTATAGATAATCAAAAAATTGCGTTAAAAATCGATGCTGGATCGGTCTATTTGCCGATCAATTCCGCCATTCCTTGCGGGCTGCTGATTAATGAACTCATTACCAATTCGCTCAAGCATGCTTTTTTAGAACACCGGAAAGGGCAAATCAGCGTTACTTTGTCACCTACCGAACATAACCAGATACTACTGATAGTGAGCGATAACGGGGCCGGGATCCCGGATGACCTCGACATTGAGAATATCGAGACACTAGGGCTGCGCCTGGTCACTTTACTGTCGCAACAGCTGAACGGTATTCTAACGATACAAAGACGCGATCCCACGACGTTTACGCTTGAGTTTCCACTGCTTGATCACTGAAAAGAGGTAAAAAAATGCCTTCACGCGTATTGATAGTAGAAGACGAAAGTATCGTGGCACTTGATCTACAGCGTCGCTTGATTCGTCTGGGTTATGAAGTACCACGGGTGGCGGCCTCGCATGAACAGGCACTCAAGGCGGTCAATGAGATCATTCCGCATATTGTGCTCATGGATATCAATATTTCTGGCGATATCGACGGGATCGACACCGCAGCGAAAATCGATGTTCCGGTGATCTATCTGACTGCTTATTCGGAAGAAAAGACCCTGGAACGGGCCAGAGCCACCAAGCCCTACGGTTTTTTAGTCAAGCCATTTTCAGAGCGCGAATTGCATGCCACCATACAAATGGCATTAGAGCGGCACGGGGTCGAAACGCGTTTGAAAATTAGCGAAAATCTGCTGGCTATTGCCTATGCCAATATGGAAGTCGGCAAGCGCGAACTGGAAATCCGCGCAAGTGAATTATTTGAGGAGAAACAACGCCTGGAGGTTACTCTTAACTCGATAGGCGACGGCGTCATCACCACCGACCGACTAGGCAATGTCACTTATCTGAATCCGGTGGCGGAGGAAAAAACCGGTTGGTCTATGGCCGACGCTTGCGGCCAGCCGATCTCGAAAATATTGGTGCTGCTGAACGAAGAAACCCAGCAAGCGGCGCCCTCGCCGATAGAACTCAGTTTGCAAAGCGGCGAGATTACTGGCCTGGCGCATCATAGTGCCATGCTCAGCAAGCACGGTGTGCTGTATGCGATCGAGGATACCACCGCACCCATGCATGACAGCAACCACAATATTATTGGTGCGGTTTTAGTGTTTCATGATGTCAGCGACGCCCGCCGGCTAGCCGACGAAATGACTTATCAGGCCACCCACGATGCCCTGACCGATCTGGTCAATCGCAGCGAATTTGAACGGCGACTGGAAAAAGCCATACAGAGCACCATTTTGCATGGCCATCAGCATGCCATCGCCTACCTCGATCTGGACCAATTCAAGATCGTCAACGACACCTGCGGCCATAGTGCAGGAGATGAGCTATTACGTCAGATCACTGGCTTACTCCGATTAACTTTGCGTGCCAACGATACGCTAGCGCGCCTGGGCGGAGATGAATTCGGGGTATTGCTGGAATCTTGCCCGCCTTATTTTGCCTTGCAAATAGCAGAAAATTTGAGAAACGTGATCGGCGATTTTCATTTTGTCTGGGATGAAAAAACTTTCCCCATCAGTGTCAGTATAGGACTGGTCAATTTTGGCGGCCAGGGTAGCGAGCGCTTGAGCTTGTCGGAAATTCTCAGTATCGCCGACTCGGCCTGTTATACCGCCAAAGATCTCGGGCGCAACCGCATCCACATCTATCAGGCCGACGACACCGCGATGAATAAGCGGCATGGAGAAATGGATTGGCACACCCGTATCTTCAGGGCGATAGAACAAAATCGACTGGTACTGTATGTACAAAAAATTGCCGCACTAACCGATACCGAACCGTATCACGAGCATGTAGAAATTCTACTCAGACTGCTAGACGACGATGGTAAGCTGATTCCGCCTATGGCCTTTATCCCAGCCGCTGAACGCTATGGTTTGATGCCAGAGATAGACCGTTGGGTAGTGCGCACCGCGTTCGCGCACATTGGCGGCCAGAGCCAGGTTGGTAATGCTCTGTTCGCCATCAACTTGTCCGGCGTTAGCCTCAACGATGAACAAACTTTGCCCTTCATCTATGCGCAATTCAAGTTCTCCGGTGTTCTCCCCGAAAATATTTGTTTTGAGATTACTGAAACCGCAGCCATTGCCAATTTATTAAATGCACGCGCGTTTATCCTTGCCCTGAAAGAAATTGGATGTAAATTTGCCCTCGATGATTTTGGCAGCGGCATGTCTTCATTTGCTTATCTCAAGCACCTTCCGGTCGATTTTTTAAAAATCGACGGCTGCTTTGTCAAGGATATCGTCGCCGATAACGTGGATGCTGCGATGGTGACGGCCATCAATAATATCGGGCATGTCATGGGACTGAAAACCATCGCCGAATTTGCCGAAAATACGGAGATTTTGGCGCAATTGCGTGAGATAGGTGTCGATTTCGCGCAGGGATATGGGGTTGCACATCCTATACCTATGCTTAACAATGTCAGCATTTTCCCGGGCAATTACCGGAAGGAATAAACTTTGTGGTGTCGATCAGGCAGCGCTATGTTGGAGGCAAACCAGCCTGACGCCAGCGCATGCTGCTATGATCCCGCCTGAAAAGGAAAAAACATGAGCAATCAAGCATCCCCCCGCACGTTGGACGGCATCACCCTGGAAACCCTGCTGACGCAAATGGTGGCACATTACGGTTGGGAAGGCCTGAGCAGCATGCTCGACATCAAGTGCTTCAGCACCGATCCCAGCATCAAATCTAGTCTGAAATTTCTCAGAAAAACGCCCTGGGCACGAACCAAGGTAGAAGAGCTGTATCTGGCCATGCCAGAATAAGACCATCCGCCTTCGAAAAAAAACGCACTATCCCTTAACGGTGATAGTGCGTTTTGTATTGCTCGCCGCAACCCGCAGCGACTCAGCGCTAATTAAGCGGCGCTAGGCACCAGATGCGGGAAACGCTTGTCTATGACCTGATTCCACTTGGCCACTTGTTCTGCCATTTTTGTCATCAATTCAGAAGTATCGCCTTCTATCGTCAGTTTTTCGATGACGTCGCCCTTGGCGATGCTATCGACCACTTTTTGATCTTCCGGGCTAACGACCGCACCAAACACTGTGTGTTTGCCGTTCAGGTGAGGAGTAGGGCCGTGAGTGATGAAAAACTGGCTGCCGTTGGTGCGCGGACCAGCATTGGCCATCGACAAGATACCTGGTTTGTCGTGGCGCAGATCGCCCGTGCACTCGTCTTCAAACTGGTAGCCTGGGCCGCCCATGCCAGTACCGTCAGGGCAACCGCCTTGTATCATGAAGTCGCTGATGACACGGTGAAATGTCAGGCCGTTGTAGTAACCGCGCGCTGCCAAGTTGGCAAAACTGGCGCAAGTTACAGGAGTTTTGTCGGCAAACAGGTTGATGTTAATCGTACCTTTGTTGGTTTGCATGATAGCTTTTAATTGTGTCATTTTGTCCTCGTAGGTAGGTGATGTGCAGCATTACTAAAATCTGAATCAAAGCGTCAGCGCCGAAACTGCGCGCAAAACCTCGTATCCGCCATTCTATCAGCTTGAACCCAGTTTAGCCCCCGGCCTAATTCTGTCGCAATGCCAACTTGTTATGCTAGAGCGCCCGCACTCCCCCGCCAGCGCGCATATTCCATACGGGTTTGCAGCCATGCCCTGCCAGCAGGCGCATGGGATATGCGCAGTGGCGCGGTGCCAATTTTATTTTTAACTGAGCGGGTACGTAGGCTTAGACTATTTGTGCAAGCAGTTCGGCTACTGGTAGGTTTGACCCGCATGCTTGAGCCAACCTGCCGCATGCCGTCCGGCCGGGGCGCGGTGGGTCCAGTGAACTACGCCGCCCTTGGCATTCCATTCGTACACGCCATTGAAGGCGACTGTGTCGCCCGATTTCAGAGACGTAATTTTAGGTGCCAGGTCGATGTTATGTGCGACCAGTAGGGTTTGCCCGGAAGGCAACGTGAGGAGGAAGCGTTGATGACGGCTGCCCTGATTGTCATCAGCGAGTAGCTTAGTGACCTGGCCCTCACCTTGTACAGGAACACCACTTGATTGTGTATTGAACGCCGCCTGCAGTACATCGGCAGAACCAGCCTGCGCCCTGCTGGACTGATGCGCAGGCGAGGCGGTGAATTTACGCAAACCATAGGTTTTTTCATACCCGACCAAGAGAGCTGCCGCGACGACGATAATGAACAGAAATTTTTTCATGGGCTTTATCCTTTTATCGCTTGTACGGATGCTGTGTGTGTTGAGATCTAGTGTTCGAAGCAAGGGGGGGCTGCGCGCTAGGCAACATGAACTTTTCTCGAGAAAAAAATACCAACTCGATCGCCGCTTAAGCGCAGCATTTAATCGACTGCGCTCACTGGTCTGCCATGCTCTTGTAAGCATACTCCCCCTAGTGTTTTTTGAGTGCGCAATAAAACTATGCGCAAACGATGTATTTGACTCAAAAAATAGGGGAGTATAGGTATTTTTCGGTTCTTTAGCCCAGCCAACTGTATTTAAGCGCCTTACTTCGCGCTAGTTGCCGCCCGGCCGATCGGTGTCTCTAGGTTTGCCAGAAACCAGGCGGTAGTGGTCAATAGCGCGACCTGGCGGCGCAGGTTTTCTGGCTGCACTTTATCGAGCGTGTCGGCGCTGGTGTGGTGGTAGTGAAAATAATCATGGGTATCTACCAAGGGTTCAAAGCTCGGCACCCCTGCCTCTTCTAGTCCGCTCAAGTCGCCGGTATCCAGGGCATCGGCGCGCTTCAAGACAGCTGCGCCAATAGGCTGCAAGGCGGTCATCAAAGGCGTCAACAAGCCGATCGACTTGGCCGGAACGCTCGTTAGTAAGCCAAACGGGCGGCCCGCGCCGGAGTCGCTTTCTATCGCCGCGATGTGTTGGTCTAGTCTGGCCTGCTGATTTTTTTGGTAGGCAAGTGCACCGCGGCCACCGTTCTCTTCATTCATCCAGGCGATCATGCGTATGGTGCGGCGTGGTTTTAAGCCTAGCTTTTGCAAGGTCTCGATCACGCCCATGGCCGCAGCGACACCGGCACCATCGTCTATCGCTCCGGTGCCCAGATCCCAGGAATCAAGATGGCCGGAGACAATCACGATTTCATCGGCTTTGTCGCTACCTGGCCAGTCGGCAATGACGTTAAAACTATCGGCATCGGCCAGGATTTGCGGCGTCAGAGTTAGGTGCATAGAAACCGCACCGCGTGCCGCCAGCCGGCTAATGAGCATGGCGTCTTCGGCTGTCACTGCCGCTGCGGGAATACGGTTGGCTTGATCCAGACTGGTGGCGCCGGTGTGCGCCAGACGGAAATTAGCACCGCCGACAGAGCGCACCAGCGCCGCCACCGCCCCCAGTTTAGCCGCCGTTTTAGGGCCCTTGCTGCGGTATTGCGCGCCTTCGCCGTATGCCGGGCCGGCCAGACCGCGATCAGCCATGGCTTGGTTAAACGGCACATCGAAGAGCACGATACGTCCCTTGACCTCAGGAGCGCGAGCTTGTAGTTCGTCGAAATTATGTACTACGATAATTTCTGCCGTAAGGCCAGTGTCGGCGGTCGCGCCAGATCCGCCAAGCGCCGTCAATATTACCTTTTGCGATAAGCCGGCAGGCCGGCCTGCATACTCAATTAACTCCGCAGTTTCTGCACCACGCACCCAATGCGGCACTTTGACCGGCTCTAGCGTCACGCGCGCACCTAGCTGACGCATGGCATCGGCCACTTGTGTGACCGCCGCGGCCGCGCCGGCAGAGCCGCTTAAACGCGGGCCGATCAAATCCGTCATATCGGCCAGCCTCTGATAGGCGTAATCGCTGCTCATGGCGGCAGTTCGGATTTTTTGTAAGTGCGCGGCATCGTGGTCGGGGCTGGCAGCCAGCGCGCTGACGCTTAGATTGGCGCTTAACATCGACAACCAACAGATACGGCATAAGTTAGGTAGGCTAAAACGTCTATACATGTCTATCCTTGGGGATTCAAGAGCAAGCGGCAGACGCCGCTTGCGGAGCCAAGAACATAACGTATCTTGTGATTATTTGCTAGACGTGATGGCTATATTTGCGTCATGCCACCATCGACACTGAGCTCTACACCATTGACAAAACTGGCGGCACTGGAAGAAAGAAACAAGACCGCAGCGGCAATTTCTGTGGGATCTGCCATGCGTCCTAGCGGCACCACATCTTGCAGATACCGCGAAAAATCGGCAATTTGTTGCTCCGTCATTTTTAAACCGGTCTGCAAAATCGGTGTCAAAGTGACGCCAGGGCTAATCGTATTGACGCGAATTTTTTGCGCTTTTAAGTCATTGCACCAGGTCCGCGCGAATGAGCGTACTGCCGCTTTCGAGGCGCTGTACAAACTGAGATTTTGCATGCCCTTATGCGCCGCCACCGATGCGTTTAAAACGATGTTGCCACCCAGTTTCATCAAAGGCAATAAGCTCTGTACGGTGAAAAAGACACCCTTCACATTGGTGTCAAAAATCGCGTCAAAAGCGGCCTCCGTGGTGCTGCCGATGAGATTATTTTCCGCGATGCCGGCATTGGCAAACAACACGTCCAGAGTATCTCCGTTGTGACGGATTTTTCTGGCCATTTGTTCCAGTTGCGCCAGATTGCCTACGTCGGCCACCAGAGCAATGGCGCGCTCACCTAATTGCGCTTGCGCTAGTTCGAGTTTTTGCGCATTGCGGCCGACGATATACACCCGTTTCGCATTCTTATCCAGATAGGCCTGCGCGCTCGCCAAGCCTATCCCGGAAGACGCGCCCGTGACTAAAATTGTCTGGTTGGAAAAATCTGACATATTTGACTCCAAAGATATTTAAAAATTTCAGTCGCCACCCATAGGCGATACAGATGCAAAGTGTAGTGGCCAGGCTTTACGCAAACAATCCGTATAATGCTCATTAGATTAATGAAAATTGCTCAACAATGAACTCTGACCTCAATGCGCTATCCGCTTTTGCCCGTGTCGCGTATTGGCGCAGCTTCCGGCGTGCTGCACAAGAGCTGCAAGTGTCACCCTCAGCCCTGAGCCACACTGTCAGCAAACTCGAGCAAACTTTGGGGCTGCGCCTACTCAATCGCAGCACGCGCAGCGTCAGTTTGAGCGACGCCGGTGCGCGTTTGTTTGCCCAGCTCAATCCGGCACTGGATCAAATTGGCCAGGCGCTGGATGTCTTGAACGAGGTGCGCTTGCGCCCTATGGGTAAGCTCAAATTGAATGTGCCGCGGGTGGCGGCGCAACTAGTGCTGGCACCGAAGTTAGGGCAATTCTTAGCCGCTTATCCTGATGTGCAATTGGATCTGGTGACTAACGACGCGCTGGTCGATATTGTTGAGCAAGGCTGCGATGCCGGCATACGTTTTGGCGAGAGTCTGCAGCAAGATATGATCGCCGTAGCTATAGGCCCGCCCTTGCAATTTTCTGTGTGTGCTTCGCCTGAATATCTGCGGCTACACGGTATCCCGAAAAAGCCCAAAGACCTACTCAAGCATGCATGTCTGCAGTATCGCTTCCCTAGTGATTTGCACTATGTCTGGCAGTTTTTGGCGAATGGAAAACCGCTAGATGTCGCCACCAATGGCGCTTTTGCCTCGGATGATTTTACGACCATTATTCAGGCTGCAGTAGATGGCGCGGGGATTTGTTACACCTATCATGCTCACATCGCACCGCTGATAAAACAGGGCAAGCTGCAGGCTATTTTGCAAGACGCGATACCGCCGGCCGAACGTATGTATCTGTACTACCCCAGCCGCAATAACCTATCGCTAAGCCTGCGTGCTTTTATCGATTTTTATAAATAATCTGGAAAGATCCGATCTGCGCATGCATGCTGCGGCAGTGTGTTCGCCGCCGCAGCTGCCGGTTCAATGCACGATGGCGATTTTTCCGAAGTGACGTCCGCCTGCGCTCAGTTCCGCATATGCCGCGCTGGTGTCGGCCATGTCAAACACACGGTCGATGATAGGAGTTATGTGGTGGGCACTAATGGCGCGGGCCGCCTCCGCCAGGTCGGCCACGGAGCCAGTGCTATTGCCGACGATGCGCAAGGACTTGAGGATAATCGGCAATAAGTCGATCGTGGAGCTGGTGCCGCCGACAAAACCTATCGTAAAAACCGTGCCGCCTACTGCTGCTGCATTCAGCGAGCGCGTGATGGTTGCAGCGCCTACCGTCTCCACCACCAGATCAGCACCGCGCCCGCCAGTGATTTTCAGTACTTCCTCGTCCCAGGCAGGTGTGGCACGATAGTTGATCAGATGATCCGCGCCGATCTGGCGTGCCCGCTCCAGCTTTTCATCGGATGACGATGCCAGGATCACCGTGGCACCTGAGGCCTTGGCAAACTGCAAGGCAAAAATGCTGACACCGCCTGTTCCCAACAACACAACTACCGAGCCGGGGCGCAACTGTGCCGAACGCACAGCATTCCAGGCCGTTGTTGCTGCGATGGGTAGCGCCGCCCCCTGAATAAAATCGAGATGAGACGGTAACGCGACCAGACTGCTGGCGGGCACCACCACATACTCGGCCAGCGAGCCCGGCAACGTGATGCCGCGCATTGCGGCTACATTGTGCGCCGTGACTGCACCACCTTGCCAGTTGGACATAAAGTGTGGGATCACCCGGTCGCCAATAGCTAGATCGATGACGCCCTCGCCGATAGCGGCGACCTCACCCGCACCATCGGCAACCGGTATCATCGGAAAAGGCACGCCGGGGAAGCTTCCCGTTGCGATGGCCACGTCCACGAAGTTCAGCGTGGCGGCGCGCAGATGTACTAGCACCTCACCGCGACCGGCTTTCGGATCGGGTAATTCGGTTTGGCGAAATGCTGAGAGAGAGGGGGCGGTGAGTTGAGTAACTTTCATGATTTTTTTGGGAAGTGAAGGAAAGCATCAGTTTCATTCGAAATCATTAAGAGATAAACTCTGTATTTGTTTTTGCATTTAAAACCTGGAGTTGTGAATGGATTTGCTGGACAGCATGAAGGTATATACCCTGACCGTAGAAAAAGGTAGCCTCAGTGCCGCCGCTAGCGCTTGTGATATCTCGGCGACGATGGCTGGCAAGCACCTGCACACGCTAGAGCGGCGTCTGGGCATGCAATTGCTTAACCGGACGACACGGCGTCAGCATCTTACGGCCTTTGGCGAAGACTATTACATCCGTTGCAAGGAGATCCTCAGATTGGTGGCCGAAACCGATGTTCAGGCACAAAATCAGCAATTGGCACCTGCGGGCAAGTTGCGTATCAGCGCCCCCGTCACTTTCGGCACCGAAGCATTAATGCCAGCTTTGCCGGAATACCTAGCTCTTTATCCACAGGTCAGTATCGAAGTCGCGCTGTGCGACCGCGTGGTGGATCTGCTGGAGGATGGATTCGAAGCTGCGATCCGTATCGGCCAATTGCCAGATTCCGCGCTGATTGCAAAGTCTTTGGCACCTTATCGGATGATGATCTGCGCGTCGCCCGACTATCTGGCACGCAGAGGCACACCAGCTCAACCCGAGGACCTCAAGGATCATGAGTGTCTGTCTTTTTCACCAGCGGCAGTGACGCACTGGCGCTTGACTGATCAAGACAGTAGCTACCATGTTCCTGTTTCCGGTCGCTTGCATGTCAATCATGGGCAGGCGTTGCGCGTCGCTGCATTACATGGCCTCGGTATCGTGCTGCAACCGGCAATACTGCTGCAGGCAGATGTAGAGGCTGGTCGCCTGATCCAGCTGTTCCCCGGATTTGAACTGCCCAGTCGGACTATGAGCGTGGTCTACCTGCAAGACCGCTATCGCTCGCCCAAACTGCGCAGTTTTGTCGATTTTCTGGTGGAACGGTTTCACTGATTTTCTTGAGGCGACACACTCTCAGATGAACAGACTCACTGGTCGCCCTATTGTTGGGTACGAGCGCTGGCTAAACCTGATGCGCTCGTCGGACCTGGGCAGACGCAAAGCTTGCCTTTCTATTTTGCACATGATGCTTGACAAAGCGAAATTGGCCTCCTAGAATATCTACCAACTAGTCGGTAAATAAACTGCGGATAAGGCGTATCATGAAACTCAATACAGATTTTTCACAGCGTGTGGTGTTACAGACAGGCGATTTGCCTTGGGTGGTTACGCCGGTCGCGGGCATACAACGTCAGTTGCTGGAACGGGATGGCGCAGAAGTGGCACGCGCCACTTCGGTAGTGCGCTATGCGCCGGGGTCGCAGTTTCCGAATCACGAACATGAGCTGGGCGAAGAGATTTTTGTTCTGGATGGTGTCTTCAGCGATGAGTCTGGCAGTTTTGGCGCCGGAACTTATCTCAAAAATCCGCCCGGTTCGTCGCACGCGCCTGGCTCTGCGAGCGGCTGCACCCTGTTGGTAAAGTTGCGCCATCTTGATCCGGATGACAGGCAAACAATCGCGATTGATACCCGGAACACAGCCTGGTTTCCCGGTATGGTGCCAGGACTATCGGTGATGCCCTTGTCTGAATTTAGCGGCCAGCATACTGCCCTGGTGCGCTGGGCACCGGGTACGCAATTTAATCCGCATCGACACTATGGCGGCGAGGAAATCTATGTGTTAGTCGGCGTGTTTGAAGACGAGTTCGGACGCTACCCGGCGGGTACCTGGATGCGCAGTCCGCATTTGAGCACACATTGTCCGTTTAGCACTGAAGGCTGTACTATTCTGGTCAAAACTGGTCATTTGCCAGTTTTGACTCTCAACCAGGCATGAGCATGAAGCATTTTTCCGAAATTTCACCAACTGCCGAACGCGTCGTGGACGCCGCCGAAGGCTTGATACAGCAGCACGGCTACAACGGTTTTTCGTATGACGATGTGGCGCAACTGGTGGGCATTAAAAAACCTAGCATTCATCATCACTTTCCCAAAAAAGAAGAGTTGGTGGCGGTGGTGGCGCAGCGTTACGCGCACCGCTTTCGTAGCGAGTTGTTGAGTATCGAGGGGCGCTATGCAAAAGCCACTGACAGGCTTACTGCGTATGCGGCATTGTTCGAACAAACGTTCTCGGTAAATCGGCGGCTCTGCGTATGCGGCATGTTGGCGGCCGAATCGGATTCCTTGCCCGAGCTAGTCGCCAGAGAAGTCACACAGTTTTTTAAAGTCAATTTAGTTTGGTTGACGCAAGTGATAGAGCAAGGGCAGCGCGCCGGAATGCTGAACTCAAAAGTGAGCGCGGCAGCGCTGGCGGAACAGTTTTTTTGTGCGCTGGAAGGCGCCATGATGGTCGGGCGAGGTATGCAATCGACAGGTGGGCCGGCGATCATAGGGCCAACTTTTATTGCAATGCTGACGATGGCATGATGAAGATGCCGGCCGTGTCGTCGCCGGATCTTGCCGTCAGGCGCTGGTCCTAATCAGCGTCATTTTTTTAGATGGTGACTGGTTGCGACACCGCGCTTAGCCTGAACAAAATTTTCCCACGGTGTCGGCATGAAGCTGGCACTTTTTTTAAATCCGAAGCCTACCAACTGATCGGTAGTTAAATAATATTTTAGGAGAAATACTATGTCTCAACAAACTATTGCCTATATTCTCGGCGGCTCATCTGGCATGGGCAAAGAAACCGCGAAACGCCTGTTGCAATCGGGCGTCGCAGTTAAAATTTTGTCGCATGACGAACAAAATCTGGCTGCGGCAAAACTAGATCTGGAAAGCGCGACGGGCGCTCAGGTTGAAACGATCAAGGTCGATTTATACGATACCCAGCAGGTGCAGGCCTTCATTGCGCAGATCGGTCAAGAGCAAAGACATATTCGCTACCTGGTTAACGCCGCTGGATTTTTCAAGCCAGTCAGCTTTCTAGAGCACAGCGCACAAGATTATGATTTGCAGATGGATCTGAACAAAGCGTTTTTTTTCATCACTCAGGCGGTGGCGCAAAATATGAAACAGCATCAGGGCGGCGCGATTGTGAATATCGGTTCGATGTGGGCGCATCAGGCCGTCAAGGCGACACCTTCGTCAGCCTATTCCATGCAAAAAGCTGCGTTGCATGCACTGACAAAAAATCTCGCGATGGAATTGGGCGAATACGGTATCCGCGCCAATGCGGTCGCTCCGGCGGTGGTATTGTCCAGCATCTATAAATCTTTTATCGCCGAAGATCAGATCAAGGAATCCTTACAAGGATTTAATAGTTTCCATCCTATCGGGCGCATTGGCACGCCGGAAGATATCGCCGATGCGATAGCGTTCCTGCTCTCTGACAAAGCAAGTTGGATCACCGGCACCGTGCTTGATGTGGATGGTGGAGTCATGGCCGGGCGCAATTAATCCTGGTCGAACAGGACGAACGGGACCAACAGAGTGAACTTAAATCCAATTCTGGCCTAGCCTCACTCTGAATCTATTCGCATCAGTATAGAAAGCGCTCCATGCACAATGCGTATTTTCAAGTTGAACTAGTCACGCACTTTAATCAGATCCGTCACCAGTTGCCTGATCCCGGCCATATCACGGTCTTGCACTTGGCTGCCGAACAGCTTGGGGTTGCCAGCGGGTCGGGTATGGGCCCGCCTGAGACGCAGATTTTGGCGCTAGGCGCGCAACGCAGCGCCCGCGAATATTTTACGTTAACACCACCGGGTAGGCGGGAGTTTGAGTTAGCGATAGAGCGCGTTGAGGATGAAATTATTCGTGCCAGTAAGCTGTTGCCGCTGCAGGCTAAACTTTATTCCAACGACCAGCTTGTGCGCCAGATCGCCTTACTCGCAGGCGTCCCCGACGGCGCGCTCATGCTGTTTGATCTGGAGACGATGGAGCGCTGCTTTAGCCGCCTGGCGGCCGTGATACAAGGTCAGCCCGCGGCGCAAGAGGGCATACCACTCGACAATAACTTCGCTGCCGCTTTACTGATACTGCGCGAATTCATGCATCACTTAGGTTTTTCCAGTATCTGCATACTGCGCGGAGTTTAGCTAAGTCTTACTAAATTGCAGTACAAGCGATAAGCTCAAGTAGGCATAGCCCAGCACGCATATTCCATGCGCCTTAGCGAGCATATGTGCGACGTAAACTTCGAATTGCGACATTCAAGGGCAAAAAAACAAAGGGTTGAGATAGGAGATGGAGTACCTTTGTGGTGTTCAAAGCCGAAAGGACACGCCATGAAATTCACCCATCTCAACCGCC
>NZ_JBMPPB010000009.1:0-209175 GCF_049340485.1 Undibacterium sp. Ren11W | reverse complement strand
GCAAATTCAACAGATTGAAGATCGCCTGAATCATCGCCCTAGAAAAACCTTAGGCTACCGAACTCCGCATGAAGTACTATTTAATCTCATGCCTACTCCTGTCGCAATTCGAACTTGACATCGCAAGCATGGCCGGAGACCCGCATGGAATATGCGTAATGGAGGGGTGCCAAAATTATTTTATTGAGACAGCAAGCTTTGTATCTCGCCAATCAACTCCTCTGGCGTAGTCTGTGGGGCATAGCGTTTGTAGACACTGCCATCTTTGCGGATTAGGAATTTGGTGAAATTCCATTTGATGGCTTCGCTGCCTAATAGACCTGGCGCCTGGTGTTTCAGGTATTGGTATAAAGGGTGGGCCTTGTCGCCATTGACATCAATTTTGGCAAAGACCGGGAACGTGACCCCATAGTTTTTTTCGCAAAAACTGGCGATTTCATCAGCCGAACCTGGCTCCTGGTGGCCAAACTGATTGCAGGGGAAGGCCAGAACTGCTACGCCCTGATCACGAAACTGTTGATAGATCGCTTCCAGACCTTTGTATTGCGGCGTGAAGCCGCAATTGCTGGCGGTGTTGACGATCAAAACCAATTTGCCAGCATATTGCTGTAAATCTACTGACTGCCCTTGCAAATTATCTGCACTAAAAGCTAATGCGCTCATAGGATGCCCAGATGGCTGGTGCCTGCCGATAAATCGCGGCCTTTGGCCTCTTTGCCACGTAATTTGATAGACAGTCGCAGCTCATTCACTGAGTCGGCATTACGTAGCGCGTCTTCATAAGTAATCATATCTGCTTCATGTAAATCAAACAGCGCCTGGTCAAACGTCTGCATGCCCAATTCACCGGATTTTTTCATGATTTCTTTGATCTCGTGCACATCGCCTTTAAAAATAAGATCAGAAATCAAAGGGGAGTTGAGCAAGATTTCGATGGCAGCAACCCGGCCTTTTTTCGCTTTCAGCGGTAACAGTCGTTGCGACACGATCGCTTTTAGATTCAGGGATAAATCCATGAGTAATTGCTGGCGACGGTCTTCAGGGAAAAAATTGATAATTCGGTCTAATGCCTGATTGGCGCTATTTGCATGCAAAGTTGCCAGACACAGATGTCCGGTTTCGGCAAAGGCGATCGCAAAATCCATGGTCTCGCGTTCACGGATTTCGCCTATCTGTATTACGTCTGGTGCCTGGCGCAAGGTGTTTTTCAGCGCAACGCCCCAGTCCGCAGTATCGATCCCGACTTCACGCTGGGTGATGATGCAATTATTATGCGGATGTACGTATTCAATTGGATCTTCAATCGTGATGATGTGACCGTAGCTGTTGGCGTTACGGTAGCCTATCATCGCCGCCAGCGAGGTCGATTTACCTGAGCCGGTGGCGCCGACCATGATGACCAGACCACGCTTGGTCATGGCGACTTCTTTTAATTGCTCAGGCAGGCCCAGATCTTCAAACTTAGGGATCGCGGTGGTGATGGTGCGCATTACCATGCCGACTTTACCTTGCTGCATAAAGGCGGAAACGCGGAAACGTCCCATGCCGGCCGGATTGATCGCAAAATTACATTCTTTGGTCGATTCAAATTCTGCCGACTGTTTGTCGTTCATAATGGCGCGTGCCAAATCGACCGTATGCGATGCCGACAGTGCTTGGTTCGACACCGGTGTGACCTTGCCGTCAATTTTGAAAGCTGGCGGGAAATCTGAGGTGATAAATAAATCTGAGCCATTCTTGCTGAGCATGAGGCGCAACAGATCGTTCATGAATTTGGTAGCCTGATCGCGTTCCATCGTTCTTCCTTATTAGTGCCTTGTTGTGGCTATGTTGGGGCTATATTACTGTTGTCTGTGTTTAGGATTGATGCATGCCGCGGCTATTTGCGCGGCGTGCATGCTGGCATTCGTTTTAGCCTGGGAAATTTTCCGGGATCTTGGCGGCAGCGCGTGCCGCACTGGCGGAGATGACATTACGTCTTACCAGGTCAGTTAAGTTTTGATCCAAAGTTTGCATACCCACATTGCTACCGGTTTGGATGGCAGAATACATCTGGGCGATTTTTGCTTCGCGTATCAGATTGCGTATCGCTGGTGTGCCGACCATGATCTCATGCACAGCCACGCGACCCGAGCCGTCTTTGGTTTTTAGCAGAGACTGCGAAATGACCGCTTGCAGCGACTCAGACAACATAGAGCGCACCATTTCTTTTTCTTCTGCCGGAAACACGTCGACTATCCTGTCGATGGTTTTAGCGGCCGAGGAGGTATGCAAAGTACCAAATACCATGTGGCCGGTTTCGGCCGCGGTGAGTGCCAGTCGTATGGTTTCCAGATCGCGTAATTCACCGACCAAAATCACATCAGGATCTTCGCGCAGGGCGGAGCGCAAGGCGTTGTTGAAAGAGTGCGTGTGTGGCCCGACTTCGCGTTGATTAATCAGACATTTTTTTGATTCGTGCACGAATTCGATAGGATCTTCTACTGTCAAAATATGGCCGTACTCATTTTCATTGATGTGGTTGACCATCGCTGCCAGGGTGGTTGATTTACCCGACCCGGTCGGTCCGGTTACCAGTACAAGTCCACGCGCTTTGAGGGCGAAATCGGCGAAAATTTTTGGTGCATTTAATTGCTCTAACGTCAGAATCTTCGATGGAATGGTACGCATAACCGCCGCCGCGCCACGCTCTTGATTGAACGCGTTGACACGGAAACGTGCCAAACCTGGAATCGAGAAGGAAAAATCGCACTCCAGATTCTCTTCGTAATGCTTGCGCTGGGCATCGTTCATGATGTCATAAATCAGGCCATGCACGTCTTTATGTTCCAATGCTGGCAAATTGATGCGCCTGACATCCCCATGTACACGTATCATGGGGGGAAGACCTGAAGATAGGTGCAGATCGGAGGCGTTGTTTTTGACCGAAAATGCCAGTAATTCTGAAATGTCCATTTATAATTCCGATGAAAATATTTGAGTAGGCGCTGAGTATCCCGATTATGTCCTTAATTTCTGACAACTTGCAAGTTGTGCGTGCTGATTTGAGTACTTGTGCCGATAAATTTGGGCGAGATTCAAGAGAAATCACTTTATTAGCGGTCTCCAAGACCTTTGCTGCCGACGCCGTGGTAGAAGCGGCCCGGCATGGGCAAGTGTGCTTTGGCGAAAATTATTTACAGGAGGCAATCGAGAAAATGCACGAGGTGCAGCGTCTGGCTCCTGAACTGCGCCTCGAGTGGCATTTCATCGGCCCGATACAAAGCAATAAGACGCGTCAGATTGCTGAGAATTTTAATTGGGTACACGCTGTTGATAGAGAGAAAATTGCTCAACGCTTATCCGATCAGCGGCCCACTGGATTGCCTGCAATAAATATTTGCCTGCAAGTGAATATTAGTGCCGAGCAAAGTAAAAGCGGAGTGGCGCCAGCGCAAGTTTTGCCTTTAGCCTTGGCGCTCGCGGCTATGCCTGGAGTGCGCCTGCGGGGTTTGATGGCAGTACCGGAAGCGAGTGATGATGTGGCGATGCAAAGAGCTGCGTTTGCCCAGTTACGTAAGCTGCAAGAGAACTTATTAGAGCAGGGAGTGCCGGTCGACACCTTATCGATGGGGATGAGCGGCGACATGCATGCCGCCATTGCCGAGGGTAGCACTATGCTGCGTATAGGTAGCGCGATTTTTGGAAAGAGAACATATGCAGAATAAATTAAAAATAGGCTTTATCGGTGGCGGCAATATGGCGAGCGCCTTGATCGGTGGCTTGCTGGAAGAATTGACGGTTCCTGAAAATATCCATGTGGTTGATCTCAATCAAGATTCTCTGGCTAAAATGAAGCGCCAATTTGGGGTCGCCACCGCCTTGCAAATTGATGCATCCGTAGAGGCTATGGATGTGCTGATACTGGCGGTCAAACCGCAAAATTTGCGTGAGGTAGTGACGCAGTTGCAGCCACATCTGAAGGGGCAATTATTGCTTTCGATCGCGGCTGGCATACGCGCAGTGGATATCTCGCGTTGGTTACAGGGCTATGACAAAATTGTCCGCAGCATGCCAAATACTCCTGCCTTGATAGGCCGCGGAATCACTGGTTTGTTTGCCATGGAAGGTGCTGATGCCGCGCAAAAGCAAGCGGCAGAAGACATTATGAAAGCAGTCGGCGAAACTCTCTGGCTGGCAGATGAGAGTCTGATTGATGCCGTGACCGCAGTCTCTGGTAGTGGCCCGGCCTATGTGTTTTATTTTATGGAAGCCATGCAGCAAGCAGCTGTTGAACTGGGCTTGAGTGCAGCGCAAGGCACGCAACTTGCGCTCGCCACTTTTGGTGGTGCCTCGCAACTGGCGGCGCATTCTAGTGAATCAGTCGCGACTTTGCGTGAAAAGGTCACCTCCAAAGGTGGCACCACGTATGCGGCCTTGTCTAGCATGGAGCAGAGCCAGATTAAATCGGGAATCGTGCTGGCGATCAAAGCCGCTGCCGCACGCGGCAAAGAGCTAGGCGATGAGTTTGGTGCGCAGGCTTAGCGCCCAGACTCGGTCACCAAGCCCAGTGCCAAGGCTTGGTGACGGTGGAGATCTTTATTGAGATTGTTTAGCTGTGGCGTCGCTTTGCATTTGCTTTAATGCAGGCGCAAAATTTTGCCATGTTTGCCAAACCGTCAGGCCGGTTTTTATCATTGCCAACATCCTGGCGGGTTTGATCGCAATGGTCGCGGCGATTAAACCCAAGCCTATCAGCGGACGGTGTTTGATTTTTCTGACGATCTGTAGACCTAGATCGGCCAGTAATAAAGTTTGCCTGATCTGCGCGACCTGCTGCCCTAATAACAGGCGTTCGGCTTGACTTTTTGCCAGCAGGGTCTGGCGTCTGAGAGTGAGTTTTTCCGCTAGAGTTGACATGGTTTTAGTGTGCTTGCCCGGCGTCGCCGCGTAAGTTTGCGACATCGTTGCTTAGCTCATTTAGGGAGTACGCGAGTAATCTAGGTTTGTTTTTGAGAGCGTTTCTTAGTCGCCATGCCAGTATCAGTGCGCTCGCTGCAAATACCGCGATCAGCGTCACTAAGACCTCGATTCTATGGGTGTCCCAAAATAGCGCGACTATCAATAACACGCCAAGTAAGACGGCAATCCCGCCACAAAATAAGGCGACTAGCGACCACAGCAGATAGGAAGAAAAGCGTGACATCTCTTCTTCCACCTCCACCGCGATCAAGCCTAGTCGGGTATGTAGGATGCCAACTAAAGTACCTGCCAAGCGCCCTACAGAATCGACGATCGCCATATACTATTTCCGGCTGATGAGTAAGCCGACCAGTAAGCCTACGCCCGCTGCAATACCTGCCGATTGCCAAGGATTTTCCTTGACGTAGACATCGGTGGCACGTGCCGCATCCTTACTTCTGGTGACGACCATGTCTTCGATACGGGCCACTTCTGATTTGGCGTTTCTGAGAGTCGATTCAAACTTCGATTTGGCAGACTTAAAACCATCGCCGGCAGCTTGTTCGGAATGCTTAAGCAGGTCTTCCGCATCGCGGATAACGTGATTTAAATCTTGCAAAAGTTTTTCTTTGTGATTTTCTGCTGAACTCATGATGCGTCCTTTCGGTTTGCTGTGGAAGAAATACCAAGGTTAAATCTATAACTTAAGTGTAAGCATAGTTCATTAACAATGTTTGCGACAGCTCAATAAGACTTCATTATGATGAAAATCATAAAAGGGACAGGTTTTTTCGAATTACTTCAGTGCGTAATCGAGCGCAATCCCCGCAAAAATCGCTGCACCCAGCCAGTTGTTATGCCTAAATGCCGCAAAACAAGACATCCGTTCTCTTCCTTTGATTAATTGATAGTGATATGCGGCGCAAGCGCAAGCGATCAGCATGCCCGCAAGAAACCAGGTTCTTAAACCGAATTGCCAGCCGACATACAAGATCAGAGCAAAGCTGATTGCGTAACTGAACATGATGGCAGTGACATCGTAACGACCAAAGCTAATGGCCGAAGTGCGGATGCCGATTTTTATATCGTCATCCTTATCGACCATGGCGTATTCGGTGTCGTAGGCAATGGCCCAAAAAATATTCGCCACTAGCAAGATCCAGGCGAGCAAAGGGATGCTGTTTTGTATCGCAGCAAATGCCATGGGGATGCCGAAGCCAAATGCGATACCGAGATAGGCTTGTGGTATCGCAAAAAAACGTTTGAAATACGGATAGCTGGCGGCGATTATGACGGCAGCGACAGAGAGTTGTTTGGTCAGGCTATTGAGCGGCAGTATCAAGGCGAATGCGAATAGGGCTAGCAGACCGGCTAAGGCTAGCGCCTCCCAGCCCTTGATCTTGCCACTGGTAAGTGGTCGCTCGGCGGTGCGTTTGACGTGCTTATCAAAGTCGCGGTCGGCATAATCGTTGATGGCGCAGCCGGCGGAGCGCATCAGGACTGTACCCAGAGAAAATATCGCTACGATATGCCATTCCGGCTTGCCATTGGAGGCGAACCAGATGGCGGCTAAGGTTGGCCATAACAGCAATAAAATACCTATGGGTTTATCGAGACGGAGTAATTTTGCGTACAACGCGAGTCGCGTAAGGATCGAAGACATAGAGAGGTCAGGGACGCGTGCGCCCGAAGATAACAGTGAGGGGGAATTATAAACGCTAGCAAACGCCAAGCGGTTCTGCATCACGACAAAGTGCTGCAGACCGGGGCGTGTGTTTATTGTGCGCTGGCCGGAACATCGAGCATAGTGACGCCAGACAAGTCGCAACTAAGTACGGCTTGACGGATCGCCTCTATTGCTGCTTGACGGGTAAAGCTCTTGCGCCAGGCGATCACGATACGGCGGTCTGGTACCGGGGCGCTAAATGGCAAGTAACGTAGCATGCCGTCTTTGGCATCATGCTTACTGACCGATGCCATCGGCAAGACGGTAATGCCTATGCCTGAGGCGACCATATGGCGTATGGTTTCCAACGATGAGCCTTCGAAGCTGCGGGAGATGCCGTCGCCGTTGGTAGAGAAGCGCGCCATCTCCGGACAAACTTCGAGCACCTGATCGCGGAAGCAATGTCCATTGCCCAGCAAGAGCATGGTTTCGGTTTTTAGTTCTTTGGATGAAATCTCAGTCCGCTCTGCCCAGGCATGGTCTTTGGGGAGTGCAACGATAAACGGTTCATCATACAGCGCCTGCACCATCATGCCGTGATCCGGCAGGGGTAAGGCCATGATGGCAGCATCGAGTTCGCCCTGACGCAGTAACTCCATCAGCTTGACGGTAAAATTTTCTTGCAAGATCAGCGGCATTTGCGGCACTTGCGTGATCATGTTTTTGATTAGCGCAGGCAGCAGATAAGGGGCAATGGTGTAGATCACGCCCAAACGAAAAGGACCGGCTAAGGGGTCTTTATTTTGTTTGGCAATTTCTTTGATGGCGGCGGTTTGCTCTAAAACTCGTTCTGCTTGCGCCACGATTTGCGCGCCCAAAGGGGTACTCGAAACTTCAGTGCCGCCGCGTTCAAAAATGGTGACGCCAAGTTCATCTTCGAGTTTTTTGATAGCAACGGAGAGCGTAGGTTGCGCGACAAAACAGGCTTCTGCCGCGTGACCAAAGTGTTTGTGGCGGGCTACTGCCACGATGTATTTTAATTCTGTGAGTGTCATGTCATACAGTGTGGCACAGACTATTGCAGACGTCAGCAAACTGATTTTGCATTTTTTTCTGTATTGCATGAAATAGGGGGAGTATATTTTTATTGCGCAATATAGATATGCGCAATAAGCTATATTTTTAGTTATACCCCACCCTAGTATTTATTTTTATCAGTTACTTCGCAGATAAGTTTGGCGGTAAGTTTAATGTCTGCTGTTTAGTGCTGACTCATGGCACGCGTCAGCTCATGGTGACCTTGCGCCAAGCCGGTTTCAGGCACGATCTCGCCATCCCGATTTTTAATGCCTGCCAATTGTTCCGCCAATTGTTCTGCCGCATCGTCGCCGCGACCTATCCAGGCACCGCTAGTCATGGTGATATGGGCCGCTTCAAAACTGCCGGCGCCGGCGCATAAGATGGTACGGGTCGGTGCATTTTCTGCCGTCAGCACCAGCATGGCGGGTACCACGTCGGAAGCTTGCAGCGCTTGCAGCATCGCTTCCGGAAATAGGTTTTCGGTCATGCGGGTGGCGGCAGTCGGTGCCAGGCTATTTACGCGGATATCGAATTTCGCGCCCTCGATAGACAGCGTTTGCATCAAGCCTACCAGGGCCATTTTCGCGGTGCCGTAATTCGACTGGCCGAAATTGCCGTACAGGCCAGAAGACGAGGTGGTCATCAGGATGCGGCCATATTTCTGCTCCATCATCACGGGCCAGACTGCTTTGCAGCAATTGACCGCGCCCATCAAATGCACATCGAGCACCAGTTTAAAATCGTCCAGCTCCATCTTAGCAAAACTCTTGTCGCGCAAGATGCCGGCATTATTGATCAGGATATCGATGCGGCCCCAGGTATCCATGGCAAGCTTGACCATTGCTTCGACTGCGGCAAAATCGGTGACCGAGGCACCGTTGGCAATCGCTTCACCGCCTAGTTGTTTGATTTCTTCGACCACGGCAAGGGCCGCTGCAGAGGATCCGCCTGATCCGTCCCTGGCACCGCCCAGATCATTGACCAGCACTTTCGCGCCACGTTTGGCCAGTGCCAGCGCGTGTTCGCGCCCCAAGCCACCACCGGCACCTGTGACAATTGCGACCCGGCCGGTAAAATCGATATTCTTGTTACTCATTTTTTTCCTCGCAATGGATAGTTTAAGTATAGAGCTTACGCAAAATCGCCCCAGCTTCGTTGCACTCGCCTCATCGTACTAACGTGCTGTCTTCGGCGGTACGCCTAGTTGTAACGATTTTGCGTAAGCCCTAAAGCGGCTTCTGCGGCCCTATTCTAGCCTGTAAGCCACATGGAAATCGATAAATTCAAACGGGTGTGCTATTTTATTTATAGCGTTAACTGAATTTCTTTTGCATCATAATGCTGCCACCCAAAGCTGGATCCAGTTGATAGCCGGCGCCAGCTAGGGCGATATAAAAAGCGAATTTATACCCGTAAAAATTCTTCTTTTTGCCCCAGCCAGCGCTGCAAATGTGCCTCTACCGTGGGCAGATCATGCTGCAGTAATTCGATGGCGAGGGCGCGCGCCTTATCGACCAACCATTGATCGGTCTCTAAGTTGGCGAAGCGTAGCATGGCTTCGCCCGATTGGCGCGCGCCGAGAAACTCGCCGGGGCCGCGTAGCTCCAGATCTTTGCGGGCAATTTCAAAACCGTCGGTGGATTCGCGCATGGTCATCAGCCTTTGTTTGGCGGTGCCGCCCAGTGGTCCCTGATACAGCAACAAACAAACGCTGGCGGCAGCGCCGCGTCCGACCCGGCCGCGCAACTGGTGCAATTGCGAGAGCCCAAAACGCTCGGCATGCTCGATTACCATCAGGCTGGCATTCGGCACATCGACCCCGACTTCAATCACCGTGGTGGCAACCAGTACCTGCACTTCGTTGCGGATAAACGCATCCATGACCAGTTGTTTTTCGGCCGGTTTGAGTTTGCCGTGCACCAGACCGACGCGTAAATCGGGCAGGGCTTCTGCCAGCATACTGTAGGTGTCGGTGGCGGTTTGTAGTTGCAGCGCCTCCGATTCTTCTATCAGTGGGCAAACCCAGTAGGCTTGTTTGCCGTCCAGTGCCGCCGCGTGTACCCGCGCGATCACTTCTTCGCGTCTTTGCTGATCCACCATGCGCGTGACGATAGGCGTGCGGCCAGGCGGTAATTCATCGATCACCGATACTTCCAGGTCGGCGTAATAGGTCATCGCTAAAGTGCGCGGTATCGGCGTGGCTGACATCATCAGTTGGTGCGGCACCTGCCCGGCCACCCCTTTATTGCGCAGGGTCAGGCGCTGGCCGACCCCAAAGCGATGCTGCTCATCCACCACCACCAAACCGAGCTTGGCAAATTGCACCGTGTCTTGTATCAGCGCATGCGTGCCTATCACCAGTTGTGCTTCGCCCGAGGCGATCAAGCTTAAAGCCAGCTCCTTTTCTTTCTTTTTCAAACTGCCGGTCAACCAGGCGCTCTTGATGCCTAAGGGTTCTAGCCATTGCGTTAATTTACGGAAATGCTGCTCCGCTAAAATCTCAGTCGGTGCCATTAAGACTGCCTGAAAACCGCTATCGATGGCTTGCACCGCCGCCAGTGCCGCGACGATGGTTTTGCCGCTACCGACGTCGCCTTGCAGCAGGCGTTGCATAGGATAATCTTGTTTCAGATCGGCACGGATCTCAGCTAACACACGCTCTTGCGCATGGGTCAGCGCGAACGGCAGATTCATTAAAAAAGCCGCCGATAATTCACCCACTACCGTCAAGGCGGTTGCCCCCTTGGTGCGCCGTGCCGCCTGAGCGCGTTTGAGTGACAGTTGTTGCGCCAATAGCTCATCGAATTTCATGCGCTCCCAAGCTGGGTGGCTATGCTCCATCAAGCTGTATTGATCGACTTCGGACGGCGGGTTGTGCAGGAGTTTGACGCTGGCCTCGAAACCATCCAGGCCGAGTCGGCTCAGCAGAGCTGGGCTTAAGGTGTCTTGCCAATTGACCTTGCTCATGGCCTGCAAGATCGCCTTGCGCAACACGGTTTGGGATACGCCTTCACCAGCCGGATACACGGGCGTCAAGGCGGTTGGCAGGGCTGCGCCCTGATTCACCATCTTGTAGCCAGGGTGCACCATTTCGGCACCAAAAAAACCATGACGTAGCTCGCCGCGGGCCCGCACTCTGGCGCCGACTGCCATTTGCTTGGTCTGGCTACCGTAAAAATTCAGAAAACGCAGCACCACTTGCGCCGTGTCGTCGGCTATCGTGACCACCAACTGGCGTCGCGGCCGGTATTGGATATCGCATTCGGTAATCACACCTTCAATTTGCACCATACTGCCGCCGCGCAAGCTGGCGTCGCGCATAGACACGATCTCGGTTTCGTCTTCATAGCGCATCGGCAAATGCAAGACAAAATCCATGTCTTTGCGCAAACCTAAGCGTGCAAACTTCTCATCGAGCGTGGCCGCTGGCTTGGCCGGACGGGCTTTCTCAGTCTTGCTAGGCGTGGCGGTCGTCATGACGTGTAAAATAGCGGGCGTTGTAAAAGTGGAGAATAGTCTGGCTTTTGCCTTTAAAGCAAATCTGCAAGCTATTCTTGCTAATAAGAATAGCATTCTACTGGTTTTTTATACAGTGCATCACTTTTGCTTTTATTTACAACGTTTTTCTGGTGTTTTTCCCCTGAATATTTTTTAGGTGCGCAATATCCATGCGGTTTCCAGGGCATTTTCGGCCTGTAGGCCGCATGTAGTATGCGCCCCCGCTTTTGGGAACTTCTAAAAACCCCATACTCGGGCGCATCGCGGCGTTGCAAATCCTCGCAATACCGACGTATTGCTCCGGTTTGCGCCTTGCGCTGCATCCCGATTAACGGGTTTTTAGAAGTTCCCTTTTAGATTTCCTTTTGTCGTATTTTTTTAGATAGTTTTTCATGATGTATTCTTTGTCCGATTTTGATTTTGTCTTGCCTGAAGCGTTGATCGCGCAACTGCCCTTGCCCCAGCGTTCGGCTTCGCGCCTGTTGCATGTGGGGACCGATACGCTAAGCGACCAAAGTTTTGCCGATGTACTCGATCATTTGACTGCCGGCGATTTGCTGGTCTTTAACGACACCCGTGTCTTGAAAGCGCGTTTCTTTGGCGTCAAAGAAAGTGGTGGCAAAGTTGAAGTGCTGGTCGAGCGCGTGCTCGCTAATGCCGACGAACAACGTGCAGTGCTGGCGCAGGTGCGTGCCTCAAAGTCGCCGCCGGCAGGGACTAAAATACGTCTGGCCGATCAGTTTGACGTCATTGTTGGCGAGCGTGTCGGTGAGTTTTATACACTGAACTTCCCTAGCGATGTGTTCGAGCTGATCGAGGCACATGGTCGCCTGCCTTTGCCGCCTTATATTACGCATGATGCCGACGATTTCGACGAGCAGCGCTATCAAACCGTGTATTCACGTGTGCCGGGTGCAGTGGCAGCGCCTACTGCCGGTCTACATTTTGATGAGGCTTTGCTAGAGCGCTGCCGCGCTAAAGGGATTAACTTTGCCTACGTTACTCTGCACGTAGGGGCTGGCACGTTTCAACCGGTGCGTACCGAAAATTTAGCCGATCACACTATGCATAGCGAGTGGTACACCATCTCCGATGAGACCGTGGCGGCAGTGCGTGCTACCAAAGCCAGTGGCAAAGCGGTAGTGGCGGTAGGCACTACCAGCATGCGGGCGCTGGAGTCTGCTTCGCAAAGCGGGCAATTGCAGGCCGGCAGTGCCGATACCCGTTTATTTATCACGCCCGGCTATGTGTTTAAGACGGTAGACCGGCTCATCACGAATTTTCACTTACCAAAATCAAGCTTGCTGATGCTGGTCTCGGCGTTTGCAGGGTATGATCGCATCCGCGCAGCGTATGTCCATGCTATAGCTCAGCGCTACCGGTTTTTCAGTTATGGCGACGCCATGTTGTTAAGCAATGCCAGCAGTTCAGCCTTTAGTTCCACCGACAATCCACCAGAACACAAAGAATAAGATGCTAGAGTTTACCTTAATCAAAAAAGACAAGACCTCGGCCGCAAGGCGTGGCCGTGTACGTGTCAACCATGGCGTCATCGAAACGCCTATCTTCATGCCGGTCGGCACTTACGGCTCGGTGAAGGCGATGTCGCCACTGGAGCTCAAAGAGATAGACGCGCACATCATCCTGGGCAATACCTTCCATCTGTGGTTGCGTCCGGGTATGAATGTCATCAATAAATTTGGTGGCCTGCATGACTTTATGGGCTGGGATAAACCTATCCTGACCGACTCCGGCGGTTTTCAAGTCTTTTCACTAGGCGCGATGCGCAAAATTACCGAAGAGGGCGTGAAGTTTTCTTCACCGATTAATGGCGAGCGCCTGTTCTTGTCACCAGAAATCTCCATGCAGATACAGCGCAGCTTAAATTCTGACATCGTCATGCAGTTTGACGAGTGCACGCCTTACGAGATCGACGGCCGTGCTGCTACCACGGAAGAAGCCGGAAAATCGATGCGCATGTCTCTGCGTTGGGCGCAACGCTCTATCGACGAGTTCAATCGTGGCGAAAATCCGAATGCGCTGTTTGGTATCGTGCAGGGCGGTATGTTTGAAAACCTCAGAGATGAGTCGCTCGCTGGTCTCAATGAAATGAATTTTCACGGTATCGCGATCGGTGGCTTGTCGGTGGGCGAGCCGAAAGAAGACATGATGCGCGTTTTGCAACATATCGGCCCTAAGCTGCCTGAAAATAAACCGCATTACCTGATGGGTGTCGGTACGCCGGAAGATCTGGTGGCCGGTGTCACCAATGGGATCGATATGTTCGATTGCGTGATGCCTACCCGCAATGCGCGCAACGGCTGGATTTTTACCCGCTATGGCGACGTCAAAATCAAAAATGCCCGTTACAAAGAAGAAAAAGAGCCGCTGGATGCGACTTGCGAGTGCTATACCTGTAAGAATTTTTCGCGTGCTTATCTGCACCATTTGCATCGTACTGGCGAAATTCTGGGGGCGCGTCTCAATACCATCCATAACTTGCACTACTACCTCGATCTGATGAAAAAGATACGTCAGTCCCTCGATGATGAGCGTTTTCCTGAGTTTGTCGCAGAGTTTCGCGCAGATAGAGCGCGTGGCGTGTAATCCGAATGCTAGAATGTGGCGCTTTGCTGTAAGGATGGACGCTAGTCTTTAATTTAACTGATACGCCACAATATAGGGTGTTGATGGTTTAATTAATAACATCCGATAACAAATTTTATACAATTACTGGAGCTTTAACGTGTTTATTTCAAATGCATACGCACAATCTTCGCCATTCGGCGCAGGCGGTGATCTGATGAGTTTCTTGCCAATTATTTTGATGTTCGTCGTGCTGTATTTCCTGATGATACGTCCTCAGATGAAACGTCAGAAAGAGCAAAAAGCTATGATGGATGCGCTGGCGAAAAATGACGAAGTCGTCACAGCCGGTGGTGTCTTGGGTAAAGTGACCAAGGTCGCGGACGCCTATGTCACCATTGAAATTAGCAGTGGCACTGAAATTCTAGTGCAAAAAAGCGCCATTACCATGTTGTTGCCTAAGGGCAGTATCAAGGCAATTTAATCAGCACACTGGTTGACGCAGCCTCGGATTTTTTTCGGGCTGCGTTTTTGCATATTTAAGCCAGCTCAATTAAGTCAGCTTAATTAAGTCAGCTTAAGTCGGCATTTTAAAACCACTACTTATTCTGAACCACTATGAATCGCTACCCCCTCTGGAAGTACATCATTATCCTGATTGCGCTGCTATTTGGCGCCTTGTACACTGCGCCGAATTTTTTTGGTAAAGCGCCTGCGGTACAAATTAGCAGTGCTAAATCCACCGTGAAGGTTGATAGCGGCATGGTCAGCCGTGCCGAGCAAGCTTTGCAGCAAGCCGGCGTCAAGACCGAAGGCTTGTTTTACGAGAACAATGGTGTACAGGGAACGGTGCGCGCGCGCTTTACGGATGCCGATACCCAATTCAAAGCCAAAGACGCTTTGGAAAAAGCGCTCAACCCGGATTTGGCTGATCCTACCTATACGGTGGCCTTTAATCTCTTGTCGAACACGCCTAACTGGTTGCAAAGCATACGTGCCTTGCCTATGGTGCTGGGTCTCGATTTACAGGGTGGTGTGCACTTTTTGATGCAGGTTGACACTAAGGCGATGGTCGCCAAGCAGGTGCAAAATCTGCAAGCTAGTGTGCGTTCAGTCTTGCGTGAAAAAGAAGTGCGGCATGCTGGCATTAGCCGCGAAGCCGAGGTGGTCAGCGTAAAATTTCGCGATGAAGCAACCCGCCTGAAAGCCAAGACAGTTTTGCAAGATCAAATGAAGGACGCTAATTCGCTGGAAGTGGCCGGCACTGAGGCGGGTGATTTCTTGTTGCAAGTGAGCATGAAGCCAGAAGCCATGAAGCAAATCATGACAGAGGGCGTGAAACAAAACATCACAGCCTTATCCAAGCGCGTCAACGAGCTGGGTGTATCTGAGCCTTTGATACAACAGCAAGGCCCAGATCGTATCGTAGTCGAGTTGGCCGGTGTACAAGATGTGGCACGTGCCAAAGAATTGATCGGTAGAACAGCCACGCTTGAAGTGCGTCTGGTCGATGAAACGGTGATCGGCATGGTCGATGAAAATACTGCAGTACCTTTCGGCTCAGAAATGTTCAAAGTAGGCCGTGGTGGACCAGCAATTTTGTATAAAGATCCTGTCATTACCGGTGATTATATTTCTGGCGCTAACGCCAGCTTTGATCAGCATCAGCAGCCGTCTGTGAGTATCGATCTCAATGGCGATGGTGGTCGTAAGATGCGCGAAGGGACGCGCGGCAAAATCGGTAAAAAAATGGCGATCGTCTTGTTTGAAAAAGGCAAGGGCGAGTTGCTTACCGTTGCTACTATCCAGGATGAACTCGGTGCCCGTTTCAATATCACTGGCATGGGCTCGACCTCAGCGTCGTCTGATCTGGCTTTGTTGTTACGCGCCGGTTCGCTGGCGGCTCCTATGGAAATCATAGAAGAGCGCACTATAGGCCCGCAACTCGGTGCCGAGAACATCAAACAAGGTTTTAACTCAACTTTGTATGGCTTCACCGCGATCTCGATTTTTATGATTGCCTATTACATGTTGTTTGGTTTCTTCAGTGTCTTGGCCTTATCGTTTAACTTATTGCTGCTGGTGGCTCTGTTGTCCGGCATGCAGGCAACGTTAACCTTGCCAGGGATGGCGGCGATTGCTCTGGCCTTGGGTATGGCGATTGATGCCAACGTACTGATCAATGAGCGTATTCGTGAAGAGTTGCGCGGCGGTGCTACGGCGCAAGCGGCGATTTCGGCTGGTTTCGATAGAGCCTGGGCCACTATTCTGGATTCGAATGTAACGACTCTGATCGTCGGTCTGGCCTTGTTGATGTTTGGTTCCGGTCCTATCAAGGGTTTTGCTGTGGTCCATTGTCTGGGTATCTTGACCTCGATTTTCTCCGCCGTGTTTGTCTCGCGTGGTGTCGTTAATCTCTGGTACGGTCGTAAGAAAAAGCTCAACTCCGTATCGATAGGACAAATCTGGAAGCCGACCGAATCCGCCGAACAATCCGCAGTTGCAGTGCGCACTGAATAAAAGAGATCTTTATCATGGAATTATTCCGCATTAAAAAAGACATTCCTTTCATGCGCCATGCGCTGATTTTTAATGTCATTTCTGCTTTAACCTTCGTCGCTGCAGTCTTTTTCCTGCTGCATAAAGGCCTGCATTTATCGGTAGAATTTACCGGTGGTACTTTGATGGAGGTCAGTTATAGTAAGCCGGCCAATCTGGAAAGGGTGCGCAAGACCATCGATAGTTTGGGTATTGCTGACGCCAATGTACAGAGCTTCGGTGAGGCCTCGCGGGTGCTGATACGTTTGCCGGTAGATAAGGCACTGACCACTGCACAACAAGGCGATAAAGTATTTAATGCCTTGCTGGCGCAAGATGCCGATGTCAAAAAACAGAGTGTTTCCTTCGTCGGTCCGCAAGTGGGCGACGAGTTGGCGCATGACGGCCTGCGTGCCTTGCTGATGGTGATCGTTGGCGTGATGGCTTATCTGGCAGTGCGCTTCGAATGGAAATACGCGGTCGCTGCGATTATCGCCAACTTGCATGACGTGGTGATCATCCTGGGTTTCTTTGCCTTCTTTCAATGGGAATTTAATCTCTCGGTGTTGGCAGCGGTACTGGCAGTCTTGGGTTACTCGGTGAACGAATCGGTGGTTATTTTTGATCGTATCCGCGAAAATTTCCGTAAGCAGCGCAAGACCTCGGTGACCGAGGTGATCGACAATGCGATTACCAGCACGATTTCACGTACCGTGATTACGCATGGTTGTACCCAGATTATGGTGTTGGCGATGTTGTTAATCGGTGGACCTACTTTGCACGGCTTTGCTACCGCTTTGACGATAGGTATTTTGTTCGGTATTTATTCTTCAGTTTTTGTGGCCGCGGCGATCGCCATGTGGTTGGGCGTGAAGCGTGAAGATTTGATTAAACCGATCAAAGAAAAAGATGATACCGATGGTGCAGTGGTGTAAGTTGCCGGCAATAATATATCGATGTGGCGCGCAATGAGCGACGCATTAATATACTTAGTTTGGTAACATAAAGTATAAAAAGAAAAAGCCAGCCCTTGTGCTGGCTTTTTCTTTGCTAGGATCTTGCCTTGATAGAACTTTTGTATTGCATTTCGGTCTAAACTGCTCGAAATTGGTCAGAGTCGGCACAGGAAAATTATAAAATGAGTAAATTACGCACTTTCACGATCACGGTAGCGCTGTTGGCCGTTTTTGGCGCTGGCTACTATGCCACACGCACACCAGGAGTGGAGAATGCGGCTGATAAAAATGCTCTTGGTAAAAATCTTGGCGGTGGCCCGTCAAACAAACCGGTTACCGTTACCACGGCCGTGGCCGAGCAGCGCGATTACCCTTTACTATTGAGCGCCAATGGCGTTATTTCCGCACTTAATACGGTTGATGTGCGCGCTCAAGTCAACAGCACGGTGAGCAAGGTGCATATCAAAGAAGGGCAGTTTGTCCGCAGCGGCGAACTTTTGTTTACTTTGGATAGCCGTATCGATGAGGTGAATCTGGCCAAGGCGCAAGCGCAATTGGATAAAGACCTGGCCACCCTGGCCGATAATCTGCGCAATCTGGAACGGAATAAAGACCTGTTTTCTAAAAAGTTTCTGGCACAAAGTATGGTCGATGCCAGTCAGACCGCGGTGCAGGCACAGCAAGCCGTAATCGCCTCCGATAAAGCGGCCATTTCGGCGGCGCGGGTGGCACTCGGTTATAACAAAATCCTCGCTCCGAGTAGCGGGCGTACCGGCACTATCAATGTGTTTGCTGGCTCCTCGGTGCAGGCCAATGCCAGTGGTGTCGCTCTGGTAACGATTACTCAGATGGATCCTATCGCTATCAGTTTCCCTCTGCCTCAGCGCAATTTGCAAGATGCATTAGACAGTATGAAACGTAGCGACAGCTTTGTGCTGGCGCGCTTGCCGGATGAGCAGAGTCAGTTTAAGGGACGCTTGCAATTTGTCGACAATATGGTCGATGCCGCCTCCGGCACGGTCAAAGTAAAAGCGCTGTTCGAGAATAAAGAAATGAAATTGTGGCCAGGCGCGTACGCGAACGTGGAACTGAGTGTGTTGACCTTGAAAGACGCCATCGTGGTGCCGCAAGATGGCATCATCATAGGACCAAAAGAAAACTCCGTGTACGTCGTCGATGCGGAAGGCAAGGCGGCTATGCGTAAAGTCACTCTCTTGCATAGTTATGGCCAGGATGCGGTGGTGAGCGGCATTGCCGCCGGCACTAAAGTGATTTTAGACGGCAAACAAAATCTGCGACCCGGTATGCAGGTTAAGGAAAGAGTTGCTGATGCGAAGTTAGACTCCAAGCCTACCACCAAGCCCGATACTAACTTGAACACTAAGTCCGACATTAAGCCAGCTTCCAGTGCTGCCAGCGTGAGCGCATCATGAATTTGTCCGAGCTGTTTATCCGCCGTCCGGTGATGACGGTGTTGCTGAATCTGGCGATCGTGGTTGCGGGCGTGTTAGCCTATCGTTTCATCCCTGTTGCTGCCTTACCTAGCTACAATACGCCAGTCATCAGTGTCTTTGCCGGCTTGCCTGGTGCCAGTCCGGAAACTATGGCGACCTCGGTGGCTTTGCCGCTGGAAAAGCAATTTGCGACTATCCCTGGTTTGTCGATTATCAGTTCTAGCAATACTCTGGGCTCGACCTCGCTGACGCTGGAGTTTGATCAGAACCGCAATATCGACGCCGCTGCGGTCGATGTGCAGGCCGCTTTGTTGCGGGCGCAGCGCTCGCTGCCGCAAGATATGACGGCACCGCCGTCTTATCGCAAGGTGAATCCTGCTGATGCACCTGTTCTAATTTTAGCGATGACCTCGCCATCCCTCAGTTTGGCGGAGCTGACCAGTTATGCCGAGCATTTAATCTCGCCGAATTTATCGACTTTGGCCGGTGTGGCGCAAGTCAATATCTTTGGGATTAAACGCTATGCAGTTCGGGTCCGGGTCTTGCCGGATGCGCTGGTGGCGCGCAATCTGACGCTCGATGAACTCTCTACCAGTCTGCGTGCGTCGAACGTCAACACGCCGGTCGGCACGCTGGAAGGCGATAAGCAAACCCTGACCTTGATGGCGAATAAGCAGTTGCAAAATGCGGCAGAATTTGCCAATCTCATCGTCAGTAATAAAGGCGGGCAAGTCGTGCGCCTGCGCGATGTGGCGCAAGTCGAAGATAGTTACGAGCAGGTCAAAACGGCAGCTAACTTTAATGGCGAAAGCTCCATCATGCTGGCGATACAGCGCCAGACCGATGCCAATACAGTAAAGGTGGTCGATTCTATCAAGGCTGCCATGCCAGCCTTTAAAGCCCAGTTGCCCGGTTCTGTGAATATTATTTTGGCCAACGACAGATCCGCTTCAGTGCGTGATGCTCTGCATGACGTGAATCTGACCTTGTTGTTGACTATTGCCTTAGTCGTCGTGGTGATTTTTTTGTTTTTACGCCGTATGGTGGCGACCCTAATACCTACTTTGTCTTTGCCGGTATCCCTGATAGGTGCAATCGCTTTGTTATCCGGCTTTGGGTATACGCTGGATAATATTTCCTTGTTAGGTTTGACGTTAGCGGTGGGGCTGGTAGTCGATGACGCCATCGTCATGTTGGAAAATATCATGCGCCATGTGGAGCAGGGGATGGAGCCATTTCAGGCCGCCTTGTTAGGTTCGCGTGAAGTCGGTTTCACGATTATTTCGATTTCCACCTCGCTGATCGCAGTGTTCATTCCTATCTTTTTTATGCCAGGTGTGATCGGCCAGTTATTTCATGAGTTTGCCGTGATTGTTAGTCTGGCTATCATAGTGTCGGCCTTTGTTTCGCTGACGTTGGTGCCTATGCTGGCCAGCCAGTTTCTCAAAAGCGAACATCAGATGCCAACTCCATCGGGCTGGTTGAGCGCTATCACCCATAGTTTTGAAACTGGTTTTAATGCTTCTTTGCGCGCTTATACGCGCGGCCTCGATCTGGCCTTGCGCCATCGTACTGGCGTGCTCATCGTCGCCGTATTGACCTTTGTGGCAACCGCCTATTTGTTCAATACCATCCCCAAGGGTTTTTTTCCTGAAGAAGACATCGGTCAGATCCAGGTATCGACGGAAGCGGCAGAAGATACCTCATTCCCGGCCATGGTCAACCTGCAAGATCAGGTCGCCAAAATTATTCGAGACGACCCGAACGTGCGTACTGCTTCATCGTTTAATGGCGGAGGCGGGGCGCAAAATACCGGACGTATGTTTGTCAATCTGCAGCCGCGCGACCAGCGCAAACCGATGAAGGAAGTGGTAGAAGGCTTACGCAACAAGCTACGCAATGTGGCGGGCATTAATGTCTTTTTGCGCCCTACGCAAAATTTGCAACTAGGCGGTCGCCCTAGTAAGAGCCAATACCAATACATTTTACAAAGCGTAGAGGCCGGTGAGCTGAGCGACTGGGCCTTAAAAATGCAGGATAAATTGCGTACCGATCCTGGCTTTAAAGATGTCACCACTGATTCGCAACTGAAGGGCTTGCAAGCATCCTTGAGCATAGATCGAGACAGAGCCAGCGCCTTGGGCGTGAATATGGATAGCGTCAGGTCTAGCCTCTACAGTGCCTTTGGTGAACGTCAGGTTTCTACCATGTACACCAGCGTCGATAGCTATATGGTGATCATGGAAGTGGCGCCACAAGCCAAGCAGGATGAATCTGCCATTGAGGGTATCTATGTGCGCGCCAACACCGGGGCGTTGGTGCCGCTCGCCAGTTTTGCCACCATCAAGCGCACCATAGGCCCGACCGCGATTAACCATGTTGGCCAATTGCAGGCGGTGACGGTGTCGTTTAATCTGGCACCAGGCACGGCTTTGGGCGATGCCACCAACAAGATAGAGGCGTATCGGGAAGAGTTGAAATTGCCAGCGTCGGTAATCAGCTCGTATGGTGGTGATGCCGCCGTGTTTAAAGACTCGCAGTCAGGTCAGGTAGTCTTGATCGTGGCCGCCTTGCTGGTCATTTATGTCTTGCTGGGCGTACTGTACGAGAGCTATATCCATCCCTTGACGATATTGGCGGGTTTGCCCTCGGCGGCCGTGGGGGCGCTCTTGATGCTGAAATTTTTCGATAAGGATCTGACCCTGATTGCCACCATAGGTATTTTGCTGTTGATTGGTATCGTCAAGAAAAACGCCATCATGATGATAGATTTTGCGCTGGATGCACAAAGGCACCAGGGCATGTCGCCGGCCGAGGCGATTCGTGAAGCCTGTATCCAGCGCTTCCGCCCTATTATGATGACTACCCTTGCCGCCTTGGTCGGCGCGCTGCCGATAGCGTTCGGCTTGGGGGCAGGTGCTGAGTTACGCCAGCCATTGGGTCTGGCGGTAGTCGGGGGCTTGATCTTCTCGCAGGCGATCACCTTATTTATCACGCCTGTGATTTATCTGGCGCTGGATCGCTTCAGCGGCAAAGGCCCGATTATTGGTGAACATCCCTGATCAGTTTATTGAAATCTTAATGCGAAGATCTCAGTTTGGCCTGCAGAGGCTGCCTGCGGAGTTAAAGCTCTGCAGGCCGTACGCTAATGTAACAAAACAGATTTAAAAATGCCCTACAATGATGGATTGATCTCATTGCAAGGATATTTATCATGGCTGTTAATTCTCCACTGCCGGTCGCGGCGGACTTAAAACCTATCGCTGGCATTCGTCTGGGCTTTGCTCAAGCTGGCATCAAAAAACCAAATCGCAAAGATGTACTGGTGATGGCTCTGGCCCCAACGGCGACGGTGGCGGGCGTATTTACCACCAATCGCTTTTGCGCCGCGCCGGTACAAGTGTGCAAGGCGCATCTGGATGCCCTGCACATGAGCGATGGACCCATCCGTGCTTTGGTGGTGAATACCGGCAATGCGAATGCCGGCACCGGCGACGCAGGTTTGGCTGCGGCCAACGCTACCTGCTCGGCACTGGCCGAATTGCTAGACTGCGAACCAGCCCAGATCTTGCCTTTCTCTACCGGCGTAATCCTCGAGCCTTTGCCTGTCGATAAGCTAATCGCCGGGTTGCCTGCGGCACTAGAATGCCTGAGTGAAAATAATTGGTATGCGGCGGCCGAAGCCATCATGACTACCGATACCCAACCGAAAGCGGCCTCGTCCTATGTCGTGATTAACGGCATCCCCGTCACCATGACCGGCATCAGTAAAGGCGCCGGCATGATTAAGCCGAATATGGCGACCATGCTCGGTTATCTGGCCATGGATGCCAAAGTCTCGCAATCGGTGTTGGAGCACATGGTCAAGCAAGCGGCCGATCAATCCTTCAATTGCATCACGATTGATGGCGACACCTCGACCAATGATTCTTTCATGCTGATTGCTACCGGTGCTTCTGAGTTGGAAATTACCGAAATCGACTCACCGGAATATCTGGCATTAGCAAGCGCAGTGAATGCCTTGTCGCAAAAGCTGGCACACATGATTATCCGTGATGGCGAAGGCGCGACTAAATTTATCAGTATTGCAGTGGAAGAAGGGCGTGATCTGGAAGAATGCCGCAAGATCGCGTATTCGATCGCCCATTCACCTCTGGTGAAAACCGCTTTCTTTGCGTCTGACCCGAATCTGGGCCGCATCCTGTGCGCGATCGGCTATGCCGGCGTGACTGACCTCGATGTGAGCAAACTCGATATGTATCTCGATGAGGTATTGGTGGCCAAGAGCGGTGGCCGCAATCCTGATTACCGTGAAGCAGATGGCCAGCGCGTGATGCAGCAAAGCGAGATCACGATACGCGTCAAACTGGGACGCGGCGAGGCTAACACCACGGTCTGGACTTGCGATCTGTCGCATGACTATGTCTCTATCAATGCCGATTATCGTTCTTGATCACGATTCAACGATTCTATGATTAGGCGGGTGAACTTATGACGCAACTGGATCAATTTTTAATGCGTGCCGAGCATTTGCTTAGCCGCCTCGAATCCATTTTGCCCGCGCCTACCGCGCAACCAGACTGGCGGGTCGGCAATGCGTTTCGCTGGCGTAAACGCGGTGGACAGGGGTTTTTGCAGGTGGTCAAGCATGTGGCTGTGATCGCGCTCGATGATTTGCAAAATATCAGCGCGCAAAAAGCCCAGATAGAGCAGAACACGCGCCAGTTCGTGCACGGCAAGCCTGCCAATAATGTCTTGCTTACCGGTGCCCGCGGTACCGGAAAATCGTCTTTGATCAAGGCTTGCCTGAATCAATTTGCGGGGCAAGGCTTGCGCCTGATCGAGGTGGATAAAGCCGATATGTGCGACTTGCCGGATATCGTCGATCTGGTGGCGGAGCGCCCCGAGCGCTTCATCATCTTTTGCGACGATCTCTCTTTCGAAGATGGCGAGCCCGGTTACAAGGCCTTGAAGGTAGCGCTCGATGGCAGTATTTCGGCGCAATCGGATAATGTCTTGATCTATGCAACTTCAAACCGGCGACATTTGCTGCCCGAGAAGATGTCGGATAACGCCGGCTACCATGTCAGCGATGAGGGTGATTTACATCCTGGTGAAACGGTGGAAGAAAAAATCTCGCTGTCCGAACGTTTCGGCCTCTGGGTTTCTTTTTACCCGTTTAAGCAAGATGATTATCTGGAGATTGTTGCCTACTGGCTAGCCAGCATGGGTTGCGATGCAGCGCAGATAGAAGCGGCGCGTGGCGATGCGCTGCGCTGGGCTTTGCAACGCGGCTCACGCTCCGGTCGTGTCGCCTGGCAGTTTGCGCGCGACACTGCAGGGCGACTGGGCGAAGCGGCGCTTTAAACCATACTTTAAGCATATACTCTCCAGGGGTATAGCATTATTAAAGGCGATTGCGCATATCGCATATGCGTAATCGCCACATGACTTCCTATACTCCCCTTAATTTGAAATAATCGATGAAAAAAACTCCTGTGAATGTGGCAGTCGGCATTCTGCTCAAGCCGAACGGCGACGTCTTACTCGGCCAGCGTCCACCTGGCAAGCCGTATGAAGGTTATTGGGAATTCCCCGGCGGTAAGGTCGAGCCGGATGAAAGCATACTCGACGCCTTAAAGCGCGAATTTGTCGAAGAACTGGGTATCCATATCCTCAGTGCAGAAGCATGGTGCGGCGTCGAATATGTGTATCCGCACGCCCATGTGCGTCTGCATTTTTATATTTCACGCAACTGGCAGGGCGAGCCGCAAAGTCTGGAAGGCCAAGCCTTCGCCTGGCAAGGAGCGGTCGGCGTCACGCCCTTGTTACCCGCTACCATTCCTTTGTTAGAGTGGCTCGATCTGGAGCGCTACGCTGATCTGCCTGCAGTCGGTATTGATCGCTAATCCGCTATGTACATTATCTCTGCTGAAGATCCCGCTTGTCCCGATGCTATCACTCTGATGGCGGCACTCTCGGTGCGCCTGAGCCAGATCACGGGTGACCCTGGCACCTCTTCGTTTGATGCGGACGATGTACGCGGCGCACGTGCCTTATTTGTGGTCGCACGCGACGCTGCTGGCAAGCCGCTAGGCTGCGCCGCATTTCGGCCTATGACACAGCAGAGTGCGGAACTGAAGCGCATGTACGCCGTGCCTGGCACCCTAGGTGTGGGCAGCGCCATCCTGGCACATATAGAGCAACAAGCGCTGGTGCTGGGGTATGCCGAGTTATGTCTATCAACCCGCCGCATCAATCAGCACGCCCTCGATTTTTATGCCAAGCATGGCTACACGGCCATCCCGAATTTCGGTAAATATGCGGACAATCGAGCCTCGGTCTGTCTGTCCAAGCGGCTTGCCTGAAGGCTGCGCGTTAGCGTTGCTCGGCTCTAACACGACCTTGGGTAAATTTTATACTAGGGGAGGGTATCGCCTATTTTTTTAAATTGCGCAGGTACTGCGTGCGTAATCGCTTGATGGATGCAGATACTCCCCCATTTAGTGCTTTATCTTTTATTTTTCCCATAGAAATATGTGTCTGGAATCAGGCTAAGCTTGCTGGCTAGAAGTTGGCGCGATTCTGGCGAGCATTGAAAGCGCCGCTTCTGGCTGGAAAATGCTGCTATTGTAAATTCGCAAATACCGATAAACTGCGATTTATGACTCTTGCGGGAACATACTCAGTACTACGCTTTAGCCAGCATACTAAACCAAATGTTTAGCTTAAATAGCGAGGGAAATATGCGTGTAGCTTTTCAGGCTTTTGTCGTCATCGCTTGTTGGATGTGGGGTGTTCAGCCTAGTTTGGCCGCCGATATTTTAGTCGTGGGGGCTGAGTTCGCACAGATTTACGAGCGCAATGAGACCGGCGAGTTTACCGGTTTAGGTGTGGAAATACTACGCAGCATGGCTAGGCAAAATGGCGATACCCTGAGTTTTCAAATTCTTCCCTGGGCCAGGGCGCAAAAAATGGTAGAGACCAATCAGGCGCAGATACTGGTTGGACCATATAAAACCGCGGACCGGGAGACCCGTTTTGTGTTTGCGGAGAAGGCATTCTATCGTGACGATATGGTGTTTTACGCGTTAAAACTGGCTAAATTTCAATGGGATGGTAGCTATTCTGCCTTGCAAGATAAGCGTATTGGTGTCATCAATGGCTGGGCATACGGCGCTCAGTTTGAGGAACAGCGCAAAACAATGAAGATAGAGTCGGCAAATTCTTTGCGCAATGCCCTCTTAATGCTAAAAGCTAAACATATCGATGTCTTAGCAAGCAATGTGCGCAATACTGAGGCACTGCTAAATAGCTTGGATTTGGCCAAAGATATCAGCGCCGTCGCAAATGTCATCGATAACCAGGATGGATATTTTGCCTATTGCAAGCACGTCAGTTGCGATCAACTCCGTGTGCGCTTCGATAGCTTATTCGCACGACTCAAGGAAAGTGGCGAATTGGCTAAAATGGCACAAACTTTTAAACTGCGCTTGCCTTAAAGCGTGCCGATTCATCCTGGGATGCTGCCAGGCCTGCTTCCCGACATAAATAGATAAAGCAATACGGGTTGTCCACAGTGGACGCGCTGAGACAAGTCCGTAATATGTGCATCTTTTTTGACAAGATATGGCGGGCTAAGATGCCTGTTTTTTGGGCGGCGAGCAGATTCTCGTGGAAACGACCTATATATTTTTGCACTGCATAGGATGGATACCATGGTGATCTATTTCGTATTGATTTCAATACACTGTAATGATATTGATACGGCGTGCTGTTTTTAAGACGACATAGACATATACTCTCGGGGTAGGGTGTGTTTTTGAGGATTCTGTATTGAAAACAATACAGAGGAAAGACTCTAAAAATACATGTATTTTTTAAGTGCTTGAATTGCTTCATTATTATTTTGTTGGCACGTTGCTTGCTATGAATAGGCAAACTCGTTTTTTATTTTGAGTCTTACAATGAAAAAAATTTGAGCGCTTGATCACCATGGGGGAAGCGAAGATGCAGCAAGATGCGGGGCGTGCCGGGGCAATGTTAACGATAGATTTAGGGGCGATCAGAAATAATTTTCGCCTACTGCAGAATAAGTTGGATGGCGCACTATGTGGTGCGGCGGTCAAAGCGGATGCGTATGGCTTGGGGGTGCTGCCGGTAGCGCAAGCCTTGGTCGCCGAGGGCTGTAGACATCTGTTCGTGGCGCATCTGGAGGAGGCGATTGCTCTGCGCCCACATGTGCCAGAAACGGTCGCAATTTATGTGATGCATGGCGCTCCGCGTGGCTACGAGCCTGAATTTATCGAGCACCGTTGTATTCCTGTATTAAATAGCAGCGAACAAATTGCTGCCTGGCGTTCTTTAGCGGTGGCGCGTCAGAGCGCTTTAGCAGCCTTGCTACAGTTTGATACCGGGATGTCGCGCATGGGCTTGTCGGGTCAGGAAGTGCAAAATTTGCTGGCTGAGCCCGATGCTTTGCGTGGTGTGGATGTTCGTTATTTGATGAGCCATTTGGCCTGTGCGGAAGATCAGGCACATCCTATGAATCACGCGCAATTAGCGGCGTTTAAGGGGTTGCGGGCTCAATTCCCCGGCTGCGCTGGCAGTCTGGCAAATTCTTCAGGAATATTTTTAGGATCGGAGTTTCATTTCGATCTGGCCCGCCCCGGTGCGGCTTTGTATGGCGTGGCGCCGGTAGCCGGTGCCGCCAACCCTATGCAAGCGGTAGTGCGTTTGCAAGGCGCCATCATACAAACCCGCGAGCTCGCGCCTGGAACTGGAGTCGGCTATAGCCTGACCTGGCAAAGTGCAAAGCCTAGCCGGATTGCTACCGTGGCAGTGGGTTATGCCGATGGTTGGCTGCGTAGCCTAAGTAACCGCGGGGTGGCGCATATTGCAGGCATTGCGGCCCCTATGGTGGGCAACGTCTCTATGGATACCATCACCTTAGATGTTAGCCAGGTACCGCAGGAGCACTTACAGGCAGGTAGTTTGGTTGATTTGATCTCCGCGAGCAATACCGTGGATCAGGTGGCTGCACGCGCCGGCACCATAGGCTACGAGATCTTGACCAGTCTGGGAGCACGTTATCAGCGCCGCTATCTGGGTGAAGTCGCTTAAGCGCACATTAAACCGATTTGTCATCACTATAGTTTTAATTAATCAACAATAAAAATACCACGACAGAGATTGTCGTACTTAGGGGGAAGCAAAATGAAGATCGTTATTTTAGGTGCTGGCGTGATCGGTACTGCATCAGCGTATTACCTGGCTAAGGCTGGACACGAAGTCACTGTACTGGAACGTCAACCCGCATCCGGGTTGGAAACTAGTTACGCCAACGCCGGTGAAGTCTCACCCGGCTATTCGGCACCATGGGCCGGTCCTGGCATTCCCCTGAAGGCGATCAAGTGGCTGATGATGCGCCACAGCCCTTTAGCGATACGCCCTAGCCTGGATCCGCAGATGTGGCGCTGGGTAACCCAAATGCTAATGAATTGCACCACCAAACGCTACGAGATCAATAAAGGGCGCATGCTGCGCATGGCTGAATACAGCCGTGATGTGTTGCAGCAATTGCGTAACGATACCGGCATCCATTACGATGAGCGCACTCAGGGCACACTGCAATTATTCCGCGATCAAAAGCAACTCGATGCGGCAGCGACCGATATCGCGATTTTGGAACGTTACGGCGTGCCTTACGAATTATTAGATAAAGCGGCTTGTTTAAAGGTCGAGCCAGCCTTAAAACATGTACAGCATAAGTTTGTCGGCGCCTTGCGTTTGCCTGGCGACGAGACTGGCGATTGTTTTAAATTTACCCAAAGTCTGGCGCAGTTGGCCGAGGGCTTGGGCGTCAAGTTTAAATATGGCGTCAGCATAGAAAAATTAGTCGCTAACGGCGACAAAATCAGTTCAGTAAAAACTTCGATCGGTGACGTCACTGCCGACAGTTTTGTGCTGGCCCTTGGCAGTTATTCGCCGATCTTGCTGCGTGAAATAGGAATTAAAATCCCTGTGTATCCTATCAAAGGATATTCGATCACGGTGCCGATTATTGATGCCGATTGCGCACCAGAATCGACCGTGATGGACGAAACCTATAAAGTGGCGATTACCCGTCTGGGTGACCGCATACGGGTCGGTGGGACCGCTGAGATTACTGGCTACAACCTCGATCTGCGCGCCGCGCGCCGTGAAACCTTGGTGCATTCTGTGACCGATTTATTCCCGAACGGAGGCGATATAGAAAAAGCCGAATTCTGGACCGGCTTACGGCCTATGACGCCGGATGGCACACCTATCGTCGGGCCTACGCCGTTCCGGAATCTATTCTTGAATACGGGGCATGGCACCTTAGGTTGGACCATGGCTTGTGGTTCTGGTCAATTTATCGCCGATGTCGTGTCAGGCAAGCGCCCGGCCATTTCTACCGAAGGCCTGTTCATGGATCGCTATGGCAGTGTGAATCGTCCGATTATTCTTACTAGTGAGTTGCAAGCATGAAGCTGATCGAGCGCGAGCAATTACTTTCAAGCACAGAGATTTTTGCTGATCCTAGTTTGAATATGCGGTTTTATACGGCCATAGAATTGCTGGCGCAGATCGTGATGGTGATGCCGCGCACCGCCAACATCGAAAGCCTGGTGCATGCTACCGGTAAAACTCCGCGCCTGATACGTTCTATACTCGCCACTTTGAGCAAGGACGGTTTGGTGGCGCGAGATACCAAAGAGAAAGATGCGTGGCATTGCCGCACTTGCAACGGAATCATCACTCTGGCGGATATTTACCGTTGTTTTTGTCTGGCGGAAGAACGTACTTTAGCCAAGGCGGTAGCAGCGGCACAGCAAGCTGCAGCGATCGAATTGGCGGCCGGCGCTGAGCCTAGCCCACAGTTGGCCGCAAGAAGCCGTAGCGCCAGCCAAAATAGCGTAGATTTGCTGATGATGCAGGTCAAAATGACGGTCAATCGCGCAGTGTTGCAACAACTCGAGCAATTTGATTTGAGTCGCCTACGTGGCTTGGCATCGGTAAGCAGTTTTCGTAGCCATAATGCGCGACCGCGTGCGTATATGCCTGAGTCATTTTGATTTGAAAGCCTAGCTATGCGTGTCAACATTCAATTCGCCGATAGAGTTGGTATTGCGCATGAGATTCTGGCGGTACTAGCGCGACGTGGCTTGAATGTGCTGGCGGTCGAAGTCGATCCGCCGAATATCTATATCGATATTCCTGAATTAAGCGAGGCTATGCTGCCATCCTTGCAGCAAGATTGCGACCAATTGGCAGGAGTCGGACAAATTCAGGTTTTGGATATTTTACCAGGCATACGCAGGCGCTTGAATCTCGACACCATGATGGCGGTGATGGAAGATCCGGTAATCGCGATTGATGCGCTAGGCCGCGTGGTGATCGCGAACGCGGCCGCTGCTGCGGTGGCGGGCATTAGCGAAGAAGCCTTATGCCGCAAAACCCTGAAGGAATTATTGGAGGACGCTTCAATACAGGATGAGCTGATCAGCAACGGTTTTACGGTTGCCTCGCGTGAAGTCATCATGAATGGCGAACCCTTTTTAATGGATGTGACGGCGGTGTCTGAGCCGTTTTCAGAGGGCATTGCCAATTTAGGGCAAGCCGTCGGTGCACTTTTGACCTTGCACGCACCTAAGCGCATAGGCGAGCGTTTACATGCGATTCAGCATTCCGAGGGAAGTGGTTTTCATTTCATTATTGGCGAATCCGAACAAATTCGCTCCTTAAAAATACGCGCTGCGCGTGTTGCGGTAGTTGATGCGCCCTTGCTGATTACCGGCGAAACTGGCACTGGGAAGGAATTGCTGGCGCAGGCCTGTCATGGCAGCAGCAGCCGCAGTGCAGCCCCATTTCTGGAGTTAAATTGCGCTGCGCTACCTGAAAGTTTGGCCGAGAGTGAATTATTTGGCTACATGGCGGGTGCCTTCACCGGGGCACAGCGCGGCGGTAAACCAGGTCTGATAGAAATGGCTGATGGCGGCACTGTGTTTCTCGATGAAATTGGCGAGATGTCCATGTATCTGCAGGCCAAATTACTGCGCTTTCTCAATGATGGCAAATTCCGGCGTATCGGCGGCGATAAGGAGGTCAAGGTCAATGTGCGCATCATCAGCGCCACTCACCGTAACCTGCGCAAGATGGTACAAGAGGGCGCTTTCAGGGAAGATCTGTTTTATCGTCTGAATGTCTTGCATCTTGAAATGCCGGCGCTGCGCGAGCGGCCAGATGATATTTTATTGCTCGCCAGACATTTTATTGAGCGTGCCTGTACTCAGGCGCAAAAGCCTATTTGTAGACTCAATTCTTCGGCTTGTGCTGCGCTGGTCTCGAATCGTTGGCCAGGCAATGTACGACAGCTGCAAAACGTGGTGTTTCGGGCGATTACGATGTCGGACCAACGTATACTCGATGCTGCAGATTTAGACTGGGCCGAGGGGAGTATTAGTGCGGAAGAGGTGAATCTGGATGCGGCCGAAAGCTGGGAATTATCGGTGAACGCTTTCGAATCTGCCTTATTAGAAAAGTTGTACCCGCAATTTCCATCCAGTAGAAAATTGGCGCAACGTCTGGCTACTTCCCATTCTATGATTGCGGCAAAATTGCGCAAACATGGCATACCGCAAAAGCGCTAAGCAGCGTAGACACAAGGTCAGAGGCGTAGCTTAGGCTGGATCGCTATCAATTCCTGATTCGGGATCTTCTGGCAGGTTTACTGCCGGTATCGTGTATTTTTCTTCAGCCCAAGCGCCTAAATCAATTTGCTTGCAGCGATTTGAGCAAAACGGACGAAATGGACTTACTTCGCCCCAGGTAACTTTAGCGCCGCAGGTCGGGCAATCAACGATGGTGGTCATGGAAATTGAAAATCAAAAATTAAAATTAAAACTTCTAATTAAAAATTAGAAATTACACAGAGTAAGATCAAAGGGAATATCGCCGTCGAAGGCTTTCGGTTTCATATCGCCGCCTTGCGACATATAGCGTATCCAGAGCATGTATTTATTCGCTGAAATTTCAGGAATGACATTGAGTTCCTGTTGTATCGTTACCCTCAATAACTGATACATTTTCCCTTGCAACATTTGCTGGTAACTACCTGATTGTGCGAATACTTTAGTGGTAACGCCAGACTCGCGCAGCAAACGCAAAACGACATTGATCGCATCGAATAAGGGGGCGATAGGTGCAAACCACATAGAAATGTCGGCAAAACGTTTCTCAGCAGAGTTTTTTTGCCAAGCGTGGTAGCTAGGCAGATCGAATTCGCAAGCACCTCCCGGGATGATGGTGCGGCCTCGTATGCTCATCAGCCATTCATTGTCGCGTATGCTCTGTCCGGTTTTTCCTGTGCATGCCATTAAGGCGCTACTGACCCTGTCCACATCTTCGAGTATCCGATCGAGCATATCGGCTTGTACATTGGGATTGGATTTGAAGCTGATCAGGGTATGTTTTTGACGCTCTAGTTCTTGCAATAAATCTGATTTCAGATCGGCGCGACCAGCTACTTCCAGCATTTCAAAAATGGTGGCGAGGGCGACGTGATGCTGCATGGCGTCAGACTGATGTAAGAAAAATGAAAATTTTTCGTACAGATCTTCCAATCGCAATAACGTGCGAATACGCTCGTTAAAAGGGTATTCGTAAACAATCAAAATAATATCCCTGTAAAAATAATGCTAACTTAAGTTTCACGTGATTCTGAACCAAGCTGAGCAAAATTACAAACATTGCGTGCGATTTGTATTAGTTACTTTGAATAAAGAAGATATTTACGATGCAAGACACGCACCTGATCCCGAATTTCGTTTAAATCCCCTTGATTGACGATGACATCGTCGGCGGCCTGCAGTCTTTGCTCTCGACTCGCCTGAGTCTGCATGATTGCCACTACCTGCGCTCTTGTCATGCCATTTCTGTGTATGACTCGCTCGATCTGAGTCTCTTCCGGGCAATCGACTACCAAGATCCGACTGACTCTTTGTTGCCAGGAGCTAGATTCGACCAGCAGAGGAACGACAAAAATCAGGTAACTGCCAGGAGTGTCTTTTGCTGCAGATTCGGTGGCTGCGCGTATCATTGGATGAAGAATTCGCTCTAGCCGGTTCTTTTCATCGGGCTTGCTAAACACATGTTCGCGCATCTTTTGTCTGTTCATCGCACCGGAAGCCAAGATGAATTCAGATCCGAACTCTTCTTCTATAGCGGGCATCGCGATACCGTCGGGGCCGGTAATTTGATGCGCGATCAAATCGGTATCAATCAGGCCTGCACCGAGTTCGGCAAACATATTGGCAATGGTCGATTTGCCGCTACCGATGCCGCCGGTTAGGCCTAATGTGAACGCGGCCACAGTCATCAGGCCATCAAACCAAAATAGGTTTGCGACAATTGCTGACCCCACAATAGAGCAATCAAGCCAGCGGCTGCTAAATAAGGGCCAAAAGGTATAGGCTTATTCTTACTCATTTTGGTGAAGAGCATTAATGAAATACCAACCAGCGCACCAACCAATGAGGACAGTAAAATGATAATGGGAAGCATACTCCAGCCCATCCAGGCGCCAAGCGCAGCCAGGAGCTTAAAATCACCATAGCCCATACCTTCTTTACCAGTTGCTAATTTAAACAACCAGTAAATCGACCATAGGGAAAGATAACCCGCTGCTGCACCTATTACTGCGCTAGACAGTGAAGTAAAGCTGCCATTTAGGTTGATGAGTAAGCCAGACCACAATAAGAGATAGGTCAAATCATCGGGTAATAACTGAGTATCTGCATCGATGAAAGTCATGGCTATCAGTAGCCAGACAAAAAGCACAGCGCCTAACCCGGCTAAGCCGCTGCCAAAATGCCAGATCATATAACCGGACAAGGCGCCTGTCAGCATCTCCACCATAGGATAGCGAGCGGAAATAGGGGCTTTGCAGCCTGTGCATTTCCCCGCGATGAACAGATAGCTGAGCACGGGAATATTTTCTAGTGCGGTGATTTGATGACCACAATGCGGGCAAGCGGAGCGCGGCAGCATCAGATTATAGGTATCTGTATGTACTGGGTCTTTACCGTTTTCTATGGCAACATAGTTATCCGATTCCCTTTGCATCATTTTGGGAATTCTATGAATAACTACATTTAAAAAACTACCAATTAATAAACCGACAATAGCGGCGAAGCTCGTCGCCAGGATGTTTCCTGGCGCTGCAAACAATAATACATCTTGCATTATCCAGCCACCGAGCCAAGTTTGAAAATAGGAAGGTAAAGTGCCACCACAAGACCACCAATAATTACACCAAGTATTGCCATGATCATGGGCTCCATTAGACTTGATAAAGACGCAACAGCCTCATCTACTTCGTCTTCATAAAAGTCAGCCACTTTCCCTAGCATGGCATCAAGCGCTCCAGACTCCTCTCCAATTGAGACCATTTGCGTCACCATATTAGGAAATACGTTCGCATTTTGCATGGCCACAGTTAGGCTGGTGCCAGTGGTTACTTCGGTCTGGATTTTGATAGTTGCCTCGAGATAAACTGCATTGCCTGATGCACCACCAACAGAGTCTAAAGCCTCTACCAATGGTACACCAGCGGCAAACATCGTAGCCAATGTTCGGGTCCAGCGTGCGATCGTCGCTTTCCGGATGACATCACCAAATATTGGTGCTTGCAATAAAACCCTATCCATAAATCGCTGCATCGGAAGTGATCGCTTCCATGTGTGGATGAAAAAATATACACCGCCAAACACGCCGCCAAAAATAAGATACCAATTTTTGACGAAAAATTCTGAAATAGCCATCACAACCAAGGTCGGTGCCGGTAAATCGGCTCCAAAACTACTAAACACTTCTTTAAAGGCAGGAACTACCCAGATCATGATGACAGCAGTGACAATAAACGCGACTGCGAGAATCGCGATAGGATAGGTGAGCGCAGACTTGATTTTGGCTTTTATCGCCAAAGTTTTTTCTTTGTAAATGGCTAAGCGAGTCAATAAATCTTCAAGGATACCCGCCTGCTCGCCAGCACCCACTAGATTGCAAAACAGCGGATCAAAATAAAGTGGAAATTTCCGAAACGCCTGGTTCAGGCTACTACCTGTTTCCACATCTGCACGTATGTCTTGCAATAACTTAGAGACCGATGGATTGGAGTGACCCTTACCTACAATATCAAAAGATTGCAGTAGAGGCACGCCAGCCTTCATCATAGTTGCCAATTGGCGGGTAAATAAAGTGATATCTTTGTCCGTTATTTTCTTGCCGGTGCTATAACTTTTTTTCTTAACTTTTGTAACTAAGATGCCTTGGCGGCGTAAGGTGGCGTTAATAATTGCTTCGCCGCCCGCGCGCAACTCGCCACGCACGGTTTTACCCATTTTATCTTTGCCTTCCCAGGCATATAACTGCTCTTTTGCTTGCGCTGTTTTTGCGGATTTGTTTGGTGTCGTTGCCATGTCGCTATTCCTGTCGCTTTAGTCGTTAGTGCAGCCTAATACTTCTTCTAGACTGGTTGCACCTTGCTTTACTTTTTGTAGGCCTGATTGTCGTAGACCTCTGACGCCTTCTTTTTCCGATTGCTTTTTGATCTCCAGGGAAGAGCCATTGGCAAGAATGATGCGCTCTATTGCTTCCGTAATCGGCATGATCTGATAAATGCCAACGCGCCCTTTGTAGCCGCTACCGCTACAGCGTTCGCAACCAACTGGGCCATAGGGTTTCCAGCTGCCATCGAGTTCGTTTTCCTTGAATCCAGCTTGTAATAAAACTTCATCTAAAATTTCGACTGGCTTTTTGCACGTACACAGTCGGCGCGTTAGCCTTTGTGCCGTAATCAGAATAACGGATGAGGCGATATTGAAAGGCGCGACCCCCATATTCATTAGGCGCGTCAAGGTCGACGGAGCATCATTGGTATGCAAGGTAGAAAACACCATGTGACCTGTTTGTGCGGCTTTAATGGCAATGTCGGCAGTTTCCAGATCTCGAATCTCACCGACCATGATAATGTCAGGATCCTGGCGTAAAAATGCCTTCAGGGCTACCGGAAAGGTGAGCCCAGCTCTGTCATTGATATTTACCTGGTTCACTCCAGGCAAATTGATCTCAGCCGGATCTTCGGCTGTTGAAATATTAATGCCTGGCTTATTTATTACATTCAGGCAGGTATATAAAGAAACCGTTTTTCCTGAACCAGTTGGTCCCGTGACCAGTACCATTCCGTAAGGGCGTTGAATTGCATCCATTAGTATGGCTTTTTGATCCGGATCATAACCTAAGGCATCAATCCCCATTTGGGCTTGAGAACCATCCAGGATACGCATAACTATTTTTTCGCCGAACAGAGTCGGTAGTACGCTGACCCGGAAGTCGATAGCTTTGGTTGGTGACAAGGTCAGTTTCATGCGACCATCTTGAGGCACGCGTTTTTCAGAAATGTCTAATTTAGAAATAACCTTGATACGCGAAACCAACTTGTCTTTGATTGCAATTGGAGGTTGGATAATTTCTCTGAGTTCACCATCGACACGAAAACGTATCCGATAAAATTTTTCGAAAGGTTCAAAATGTAAATCTGAGGCGCCCATATTAATGGCGTCTATCAGCATTTTCTGTAAAAATTTAACAACTGGTGCATCATCGACTTCACTAGCTTGTGTATCGGGAACCCCGGAACTCATGTCCTCTTCATTGAACTCGATGCTGTAGTCATCACCTGCCAAATCCGTAATGCTTTGTTCAGAAGTTTTGCTCAGCTTTTCCAATAACTTGAGGAGGATATCGTGCTGCACGATCACCAATTCTATGCCCAGCCCTGTTTGGAATTTGATTTGATCCAGAGCATTTGTGTTGGTTGGGTCGGAGATCGCGAGTGAAATCTTATTGCCCTTTTTCGCCAAAGCCACCATGCGTTGTGACTGCATGAGTTTTACGTTGACAATTTTTTCAGGCAGCATGCTTTCATTGAATACCGCTAAATCCACCAGCGGATAACCAAATGTTTCGGAGCAAAACGATGCCAGATCGCGGGCGTTGATTAAGCCACTTTGGAGTAAACCATCGACAAAGTGACTTTTTTCGACCAGTGATTTCTTGTGTATAGGATCTATTTGCGCCAGCGACAATACATTGGCCTGTATCAGCGCTCTGGCGAGGCCTGACGATGTTGATGCTTGAGCAGCAGAATTTGGTGAAACAGCAGACATAGGGTCTTTTGAATGAAAGTATTTATTAAATCAAGCTTTACTTCGGAATATGGCGCTTTGCAAAACTATAGTACTGCGGCACGCCGCGACAATCCTGATTTACAGTATAGCGATGTTCTTATAAATAAACTATTTTACTAATGGCATATCTGGGTTTCGTATCAGTTTCACCACCTTAATGGTTTGATTTCGCACTTCCAGCACCTCAATAATACAGCCACTCAATTTAAGGCTGATATTCGCCTCTGGAATGTCTTGCAAATATTCCAATAACAGGCCATTCAAAGTTTTTGGGCCATCCAAAGGGAAATGTAGTTTCAAACGCTTATTAATGTCACGTAGAGTCGAACTCGCTTCCAACTGGCATTCTTGTTTCGCATTCCAGGTTAAGGAAGCTGTGCGCGCATCACCGGAGACTGACGTGGTAAATTCGCCTATCATTTCCTCTAAAATATCTTCCAGAGTTACCAAACCTTGTACTTCACCATATTCGTCGATGATGATACCTAATTTTTCGCGATTTTCCTGAAAATATTGTAACTGAGCAAATACATCTGTTTCTTCGGGAATGAAATAGGGCGTACTTAATAGTTGTCGAAGACGCTCTATTTTTACTTCGCTCTGATTGAGTAATACAATTGCTTTTCGAACATGTAATATGCCTATGATTTGATTAATTTCACCCTCGTAGACCGGTAGTTTATTGTGTTCGCAGGTGACCAGTTGCTGCTTTATATCAGCAATCGGCATATAGATATTAAGCGCTTCCATTTGGGAACGGGGTGTCATTACGTCGTTGACTGAGATATTTTCAAGGTCAAACAAATTGAGCAAGATGCTCTTGTGTTTCTGCGGTATGAAGCTACCCCCTTCTAGGACTATCGAACGCAGTTCCTCTTGCGACAAGCGCTGCTCATGAGATTTTTTACTGACATCTATCCTCAGTAGTTGTAACAAGGCATTTACAAATAAATTGACGAACCAGATCAGCGGTTGTGTAAATGCGAGCAATGGTCGCAAGATGATGCTGGCGGGGAGTGCGATGCGTTCGGGATAAGTTGCACCAATAATCTTTGGCGTAATTTCAGCGAAAACGATGATGAAAAAAGCGATTGTGGCAGTGGCGATCGTAATTACCTTGTCGTCATTGCCAAATGTCTCTATCGCAAGTGAGGTGAGTAGAGCTGTGACTAAGGCATTGATGACAGTATTGGCAATTAAAATCAGCGACAATAGCTTATTTGTGCGCTCCAGTAGCCACGTTGTCGTGATAGCGAGTTTATTGCCTCGTTTTGCCAGATGTTTGAGTCTGTGGCGGTTGATCGCCATCAGGGCGGTCTCAGTCATGGAGAAAAAAGCTGAGACCAGTATCAGTCCTGCTAAAACCGATAATTCCACCCAGATAGGAATAATGTTCACATCTGGCCCATCAGCAATGGCTTCAACAAAATTGCTATGCCAGATCTAGGTGGAGGCATCGTCGTTTAGTGGTTGCGGTCAACTGCAAAACTGGCCAGCGTCAGTAAGGCTTGTTTATAAGGGCTTTCTGTGAGCCCAGTTATCGAGTTGGTAGCGCGCAAGGCCGCTTTACTCGCTTCATCTTTCGTGTAATTGAGTGCGCCAGAATCTGTGATTGCTGCCAAGATAGCTTCAAATTTAGATTCATCACCTTGTTCTATGCAGGCCCTGACTAAATTTCTTTGTTCATCAGTACCGTGTTTCATTAGATAAATTAAAGGTAGGGTAGGCTTGCCTTCACGTAAATCATCCCCGACGTTTTTACCGATATCTTCGGCGTTTCCTGTGTAATCGAGCGCATCGTCAATTAGTTGGAAAGCGGTGCCCAGCGAGCGACCATATTCGGCTGCAGCCTCAATCTGCTCGGGACTGGCGCCAGCGATCAAAGCGCCGATTTGCGCGGCAGCCTCAAACAGTTTGGCGGTTTTTGAGCGTATCACTTGCAAGTAACGTTCTTCGGAAACATCAGGGTCATGCATATTTAGTAGTTGCAAGACTTCGCCCTCTGCGATCACATTGGTGGCATCGGCGAGGATTTGCATCACTTGCATGCTGTTGATGCCAACCATCATCTGAAAAGCGCGCGAGTATAAAAAATCACCGACCAGGACTGAGGCGGCATTGCCGAACAAGGCATTGGCAGTCTGGCGACCACGTCTTAACGAGGACTCGTCGACTACATCATCGTGCAGCAAAGTAGCGGTGTGAATGAACTCTACAATCGCCGCTAATTCATGATGACGTGTTCCTTGATACTGATAGGCGTTCGCCATCAGCAAAACCAGCACCGGCCGAATACGCTTGCCACCAGCGCTGATAATGTACTCAGCGATCTGATTGACTAGTGGGACTTCGGAGTGAAGTTGTTGTCGGATGACTTGATTTACTGCGGCCATTTCTGGTGCGATAAATTCTGTGATGCTGTTTTGTGGGCTGATGGCAGACAAGGGTAAACCTGCAAAAAATTCAAGATAGCGCGATTATACGATGTTGCAATGCGATTTGCGGAAAATGGCGCGAGGAAGTGCTGTATTAAGTCAAGCTTTGCATCTTCGAGTAGCCTATGCAGGTTGATTGATTGTGCGGATACGACATGCTCAGCGGCGCATTAGGCATGCGCCTTTCCGGCCTTGCGCCTCTGTGAGGCGCGCGGATGCTGTGTTTCCGGAGAGGGTATTTTTTAAAAATTTTTGAAAAATAAATTTGAGGCTTAGAAAGAGACAGAAGACCAATTTTGCTAGTGCTGCAGTGAATTAATTGGGGAATTTTTCCGAAATAGGCAGACCAGTCGATATACATTGCAAATGCCCGTTTTAGCGCCAACAATGGGTTCTTTTTTGTGATGATAACGGGATTAATGTGCGCCTAATTATGTCTATGCTGCTGACCATGCTCAGTCTATTGTTTTGTGTAAATAGTCGCGCTGCGGAGGGTGTCACTCAAGTTATGGGATGGGTTCCGGCTTATGGGATGGGTGCAGCGATGGAGGCACTAACATCGCAAGCTGAGATAGACAAGGGTTTGACGCGCATAGGTTTGCAGTTCTGGAACCCAAGTCCAGACGGCCGTTCTGTGGTATTCGCCCCGATCAATAAACAAGGGCAACCGGTCAAGGCCGCTGATGTATTGCGCTTTCGTGACTGGGCACGGGACCGCAACATTAAGGTGTTTTTGACGGTTTACAATAACTCCCAAGTGAATAACCGGTGGGATTGGTCACTGGCCCGGCGCGCTTTTGGCAAGCAACGTGCAGCCTTTATCGCGGCATTGTTGGCAGAGATGGATAAATATCAGCTTGATGGCATTGATCTCGATTTAGAAGGCGAAGGAGCCTTGGATGTTGACCGAGTCGCGTATGCCAGGTTTGTGAAGGAGCTGGCCGCTCCGCTCAAGGCGCAGCGGAAACTGCTGACTATTGATAGCTTTCATAGTCCTTGTGCAAATGCGCCTAATATGAGTTGGTGGGGCGATTGGCTGGGGCAGGTGGATGCTATCCATAGTATGGGTTACGAAGACCTGTATGAGGCGAGTGTTGCCACATTCACCCCGAAAGGCAAAGCGGTATGTGAAGGTGGCGCCGCACTGTTTAAATACAGCTGGCAATTGGCGTATGCAATCAACGCCGGGTATCAGCGTGAGCAAATCTTAATGGGCATGCCCACTTGGCTAGGGACTTGGGGTAAGGGCGATTTGGGAATAGATGTCATCTCGCATGTGCAACAGGCGCGGGCACTAGGCATGGGAATCGCTTTGTGGGATTTGCAATTGAGTGCGCCGGCATGGCGCAGTATCGCTACCTGGAAGGCTATTCATGCTGGGCGAATAGATCCGGCGGTCATAAGTGACGCAGCGAAACTGGCACCTTAATGCCGTGGGCTGCTGAAAAAATATGCAAATAGTTTTGACTGTAACGCCAAGTCTATGTATAATCCGCGGTTCTCCCGCTTTCTTGTGTAGCTTTTTTAAAGCGAGAGAAAATCCCTATATTTATTTGATGAGGTTTCACATGTACGCGGTCATAAAAACCGGTGGCAAACAATATAAAGTTGTCGCTGGTGAAAAACTTAAAGTAGAACAGATACCTGCAGACATTGGCTCCGAACTCACCATAGATCAAGTACTCGCCATGGGCGAGGGAGATACCATTAAAGTTGGTACTCCATTGGTCGCAGGTGCTACGGTGCTGGTTAAGGTGATTAATCACGGACGCCACGACAAAGTGCGCATTTTCAAAATGCGTCGTCGTAAGCATTACCAGAAGCGTCAAGGCCATCGCCAAAACTACACTGAACTGCAGATTGTTTCTATCAACGGTTAATCCGTCGATAAAGCAATTTACTCACCTGATTTTCAAGGAGCTAATAAATGGCACACAAAAAAGGCGGCGGCACCACGCGCAACGGCCGTGACTCAGAGTCAAAGCGACTCGGCGTTAAAGTTTACGGCGGTCAGTCTATCAATGCTGGCGGTATCATCATTCGTCAACGCGGCACACGCGTTCACGCAGGTGAAAACGTCGGTATGGGCAAAGATCACACTTTGTTCGCGCTGACACCAGGCAAAGTACAATTTGCAATCAAAGGCGCTGCTAAGCGTCAATACGTTACTGTTGTAACAGCAGCTGCAGTTGTAGCCGCTTAAGCAATTAGTAAGGCGCAAGCCCGTATATAAAAAGGCTCTGCCGTTGGTAGAGCCTTTTTAATTTGTAATATAAAATTAAAAATTCAGGATGGATGCAAAGTCGTCTTTTGCCTGGTGCGCGCATTCGCTGCACGGCAAACAGCTTTGTGGACCCTCTATCGTATTCACTGGTCATCAAGAGAAATTACGAGGAATTGCGCTGCGCAGCGCGCTCGATTCCTTTCTTGATGCTGGTCTTAAAGCTGTAAAGCTCTATTGTTTAGGTGGCAAAAATGAAATTTATCGACGAAGCAAGAATTGAAGTCATTGCAGGCGATGGTGGTAACGGTGTCGCTTCCTTCTGTCGTGAAAAATTCCGACCATTTGGTGGCCCTGATGGCGGCGATGGCGGCAAGGGTGGCAGCATTATTGCGGTGGCCGATCGCAACATCAATACTCTGGTCGATTTTCGTTATGCCAAGTTGCATAAAGCCAAAGATGGCGAAAATGGTCGCGGTGCCGATTGTTACGGCAAGGGCGCGGACAATATTATGTTGCGCATGCCAGTTGGCACTTTAATTGTTGACCGCAATACCGATGAACCGATTGCCGATCTGACTGAGCATGGTCAGGAAGTGGTGCTGGTTAAGGGCGGCGAAGGTGGTTGGGGTAATATCCATTTCAAATCTTCAACAAACCGTGCACCGCGTCAGCGTGGCGATGGTAAAGAAGGTGAGCGCCGCGAATTAAAATTGGAATTGAAAGTATTGGCCGACGTCGGTCTGTTAGGTTTGCCGAACGCCGGTAAATCGACTTTCATTACTGCGGTGTCGAACGCCCGTCCTAAGATTGCTGATTACCCGTTTACGACGCTGCATCCGAATCTGGGCATGGTACGCGTCAGCCACGAAAAAAGTTTCGTGATCGCCGATATTCCTGGTCTGATCGAAGGTGCGGCCGATGGCGTAGGCTTGGGCGTACAGTTCCTTAAGCATTTACAGCGCACCGGTTTGCTGCTGCATATCGTCGATCTGGCACCTTTCGATGAAGGCGTCGATCCGGTTAAAGATAACAAGGCGCTGGTCAAAGAGCTGCGCAAGTATGATGAATCTCTGTTCGAGAAACCGCGCTGGTTGGTCTTAAATAAGCTCGACATCCTGAGCCCGGAAGAGCGCAAAAAACGTGTCAAGGATTTCGTCAAACGCTTCGCCTGGAAAGGTCCGGTATTTGAAATTTCGGCCTTGACCCACGAAGGTTGCCAGGAATTGGTGATTGCGATTTATGCCTATCTGGCAGAAAAACGTCAGTCCGAGCAGCGCTCGCAAGAGACTCAGATGAAAGAAGAGGCGCAAGGCATCTTGTCTATTGATCCAGATGATCCGCGTTTTAAAGTCTACGAAGAGTAATACTGCGACTAATGCGCAGAATAAAAAGCCTGATTTTTCAGGCTTTTTTTACGTCTATATGACTGAGTCTGTACTCTAAATTTTTATGCGCAGGCTCTTTTCACTGCGTAAAAAAAATTTTTGATGGATAGAGAGTTAGGACTTACGCAAAATTGTTGCGGCAAGCCTCATACAGCGATGCTGTGGCGGTTTTGTGTAAGTCGTAATTAGCTGCGCCGCTGTAATAGCCAAGCTTGTTGGTTCTGTTTTAACCCTATGGCAGTGCGCATATTCCATGCGCTTCTTCAGGCACATTCGGCCTGGGAGGCGCATGGAATATGCGTGTCAGTTTTACCGCTTTTGAGTTCTATTGCCTGATGTCTATTTAGCGCCAGCCGTACATCATCTGTTCTGCCAGCATTTTTTTCGCCGGAGCGATCAGGTCTAGCGTAGACAGACCCAGGCCGAGCAGGCTTTGGCTGAGTGCGCCATCGGGCGCGCTGGCGAAGATTCTGGCCATGCCGTCGGTGATGTTGATGGTGGCCGTGCGGTCGCTCTGACGTCGGCTGATGAAGTCGTTGATCGCCATTGCGGGCGACTGGCAATGGCCTTGTGTATTTAGCTGCGCGGCCAGACATTTAGCCAGCACGACGGCATCGCGCAAGCCGAGATTTAAGCCTTGGCCGGCCACCGGATGCAGGGTTTGGGCGGCATTACCTATCTTGATGCTGCGCGCCTGGGGCGAACTCGGTTCTGCTTGCTGAGTGTTGAGGCCTAGCGGGTAAGCGTGACGATGCGAGGCTTTGATAAACTTGCCAAGGCGGCCGCCAAAGGCGGTTTGTAAAGCGCTTAAGAAGGCGGTCTCGTCCAGCGCTAGTACAGTTTGCGCGTTGTCCGGACGCATGCACCAGACTAGCGCGTAGCCATCCTCTTGCGGCAGCAATGCCAGCGGTCCTTGATCAGTGAAACGCTCGAAGGCGCGCCCGGCGATCGGCGTGTCGCTGATGATGTGAGCGATCACTGCAGTCTGCTGGTAGTCGTGATGGCGGCCCCCCGCTTTTTGCGGCAACTGCTGTTGCGCGCTGAAAGTGCCGCCTTCGGCCTGTATCACCAGATCTGCTGTGATCTTACTGCCGTCAGCGAGCGTCAGTTCGACCAGATCCACTTGTTCTTCTAGCGCGCTTACCTGTACTGGTCTTTGCAGGGCTATGCCGCGCTGTTGAATTAAATTTTGCAGCGTTGTCACGATGTCACCGTAACGCGCCACATAGCCCAATGCTGGCAATTGATAATCAGCGGCCTTGATCAGGCTGCGGCCAAAATGGGCGCGGCGCGAGACGTGGATTTGGGTAATCGTGGTGGCCTTGATTGGCCAGGCCTGCAGCGCCCGCAGGATCTGCTGACTACCATATGAGAGCGCAATTGAGCGTGCATCCGCTCTGGCTTGCTCTGCGGTTTTGGCGTCTAGCAGTAAGATTCCGCTGGCCGCATAGCCTTGCTGCTGCAGCATCAGGGCTAGTGCCTGGCCGACCGGCCCGGCGCCGCAGATGGCGATGTGTACGTGCGCTGTCAAAATGCTGCTCTCCTAATGTCGAGGCGACTGTTTGGTTTAAATTTTTATTTTGCTTGCATCAGGGCTTCAACCTCGGCCACGGTTTTTGGCGTGTCGCGGCTTAGATTCAGATGGCCTTCGGGTGTGATCAGGATATCGTCTTCTATGCGTATGCCTATGTTCCAGTATTGTTCTGGCACACCTACCTCCGGACGCACATAGATGCCAGGTTCTATGGTGAACACCATGCCCGCTTGCAGTTTGCGGTAAGGGCGTTCATTGCCGACCTTGTGGGTCTCGCGATAGTCGCCGACATCGTGTACGTCCAATCCTATCCAATGGCCGGTGCCGTGCATGTAAAACTGGCGGTAGGCCATGCTGGCGATCGCATCGTCCAGACTACCGACCTTGTTTTTGTCGAGTAAGCCGGTGTCTAACATGCCCTGTGTTAGTACCCGTACTGCCGCGGTGTGACCTTCCATATAGCCGGCGCCGGGGCGGGCGCAAGCCAGCGCTGCCGCTTGAGCTGTCAGCACTAACTCGTACAGAGTTTTTTGGGGCTGGCTAAATTTGCCGTTGGCCGGGAAGGTACGCGTGATGTCGGAGGCGTAGCTGTCAAATTCGCAGCCAGCGTCGATCAGGATTAAGTCGCCATCTTTGATGCGGGCGGCATTGCTTTGATAATGCAAGATGCAGGCATTGGCACCGGCGGCGACGATGGAGCCGTAAGCTGGCGCTTGCGAACCCTGGCGGCGAAATTCATGTAGCAGCTCTGCCTCTAATTCATATTCATGCATACCAGGTCGGACACAGCGCATGGCACGCGCATGCGCTGCCCCAGAAATTGTGGCAGCGCTTTGCATCAGCGCGATTTCGCTGGCATCCTTGAATACGCGCATTTCATCAAGCAGGCTGCGAAGATCCAGAGTTTTTCCTGGTGTGGTGACGCCGCTACGCGATTTCGCGCGTACCGCATCCATCCATTGCTGCAATTGGGCGTCGAGCTTGGCATCGGTGCCGCTGCTGTGAAATAAGCTGCTGGCATCGGCCAGTAGCTTGGGCATTTCTTCGTTTAGTGCTCCGATAGGGAAGGCGGCATCAAAGCCAAACTGAGCCTGAGCTGCTGCCGGGCCGTAACGGAAGCCGTCCCAGATCTCGCGTTCCAGATCTTTTTCGCGGCAAAATAAAATGCTGCGTTGTTCACTGCCATTGGCGATTAAGACGATCAATGCTTCCGGTTCGGTGAAGCCGGATAAGTAGTAAAAATAACTGTCGTGGCGAAACGGAAACGTGTTGTCGCTATTGCGCGTCATTTCTTGTGCGGTCGGCAGAATGGCGATACCGCCACCGTGCGCCTGCATCTGCGCCAGCAATTGCTGGCGACGCTGGAAATACGCGTTCATGCTCGCACTCATGTCTGCTTTCCTTGCGTTGTTGTGCGGTTTAAAGACCCATTTAAAGGCCCATTGAGCGGCGCATTAAGCGCGGCCAATTGCTCAGGGGTGCCGACGTTGTGCCAGACGCCGCTATACAATTCGCCGCCGAGTTGGCCGCGATCGGCGTAGTCGCGCAGTATTGGCGCTAATTTGGCGTGTTCGCCTGCCTTGATGCCGGTAAACATCTCGGGCCGATAGACACCGATATTGCCGAAAGTAAGGCGCGGTTCACCTTCTTTACCTTGATTCGACAAGCCCATCAGGTTCAGCGCAAAATCTCCTTCAGGATGAAATGAGGGATTTTTTACCATGTACAGCCAGGCCACGTCGCGCTTATCCAGAGGATGCGGATTGCCCCACATGTCATTGTCTTCCAGCGTGTTGAGGCACTCACTAAAATTAAAATGCGGAATGTAAATGTCGGACGAGACCACGATGAACGGCTCGTCGCCCAACAGTGGCAAGGCCTTGGCGATGCCACCGGCGGTTTCCAGCGCAGTTGCCTCGGCCGAATAGCGTATCTGTGCGCCGAACTGGCTACCGTCGCCTAGCAACTGTTCTATCATGTGACCCAGATGGGCGTGATTGATGACGATTTCAGTGATGCCGGCTTTTACCAGATTGAGTATGTGCCAGACGATCAAAGGGCGGCCGCGTACCTTGAGTAAAGGCTTAGGGCAGGTATCGGTCAGCGGTCGCATCCGTTCGCCGCGACCGGCGGCAAGTAACATGGCTTTCATAGATCTTTTCTATACTGAGTGGGAGTATTAAAATGTGCGCGCGATTCTATTGCGTAATATGGGGTATTTTTACTGATACTCCCCATATTGCCTTACTAGCTCAGGACTTAAAAGGTGAAGCCAACGACCGGTGCGGTGTCTTCTATGACATCGAGTAAACGTAATAAAGGGATCAGGATGTTATAGCGCTGCGCGGTCTTGCGCACATACGACATCACCAGCGGGATGTCTTTCAGATAGTGCTGTTTACCATCACGATGTGCCAGACGAGCAAAAATACCGAGGATTTTCAGGTGGCGTTGCAGGCCCATGAATTCGAAATCGCGATAGAAGCTGTCAAATTCAGGGCTGATCGGTAAGCCGGCACGACGTGCTTGTTCCCAATAACGGATCGCCCAATCGAGCACCTTGTCTTCATCCCAATAGACGTAGGCATCGCGCAGCAGCGACACCAGATCGTAAGTGATGGGGCCGTACAGCGCGCCCTGAAAATCGAGAATGCCGGGGTTGCCCTGCTCCATCACCATCAGATTGCGCGAATGGTAATCGCGGTGCACGTAGACTTGCGGCTGCGCCATGATATTCGCCAGCAGCGCGTCAAAAACCTTGTGCAGGCTGGTGTTTTGCTCTTCGGTCAGTGTGGCTCCTCTATGTATGCCTAAATACCATTCCGGGAAGATCATCAGCTCGCGCAGGAAAAAGGCGCGGTCGTATTCCGGCAATACCTCGGGCTGGCTATGGCTTTGCATTTGCACCAGGGACGCAATCGCATCCATGTAGAGGCTATGAACGCGTTCAGGTTCAGTTTTGAAAGCATCAAAATAGGTCGTTGTGCCCAAGTCGCTCAAGAGTAAAAAACCTTGGTTTGTATCCTGTGCCAGTACTTGCGGTACCGTTAGATTGATCTGCGCAAATAGTTCGGCGATCTGGATGAAAGGCCTGACATCCTCTGCCGGTTGCGGCGCATCCATAACGATGTACGTCTTGCCATCAGTTGCATCGATGCGGAAATAGCAGCGGAAGCTGGCATCGGCCGAGGCCGGACGCAGACTGGCGGCGAGCAGGGCAGGGCTGCTTATTTGCGCTAACCAGGCATGAATAGCGGCCATGCGCAGACTATCTTGCTCATTGGCATTGGTATCGGCGAAATTGCTACTTGCTGCGGGTGTGAGGGGGTGGTCTGGATTAATTGACATAGCGAAAATTCTTAGAAAAAACCATTTTATGGGGCGGGCGGGACGGTTTATGGGTAAAAACGACGGGCTTAGGCTATTTCCCCCTATAATGTGCGCTTGATTTTAAGCTTCATCACAAATGATGGCTGCCTGCACTTCGCATAAACAGAAAATATTCGCCTTAACGCCTTAGCCTACTCATTACATGCGCCGGAAATTCGTATTATCTCACCCGCAGCCCTTGTTTTCTACATTTCCGGCAAATGCCGTGGCTGGTAGGCGTCCGGCGTGGCGCTTAGCCGTGCTGCCTGCCATGTTGGCGGCCTTGTCCTGGCCTCTCATGGGACACGCGCAAGTGCAGAGTGTTGCGATTGCCGGTAAGCCTAAGACCGACGATAAAAATGCCACGACCTTTATCCAGGCCGAACAAATTTCGGGCCGGCCCGATCGCTTTGTCAATTTTGATGAAAAGGTGGAAGTGGTTAAAGGTAACACCACGATTATTGCCAATCACGCCACCTACCGTAATCTGGAGGATGAAGTTGATGCTCGCGGTGATGTGCGGGTCACGCGCAATGGCGATTGCTATAACGGCGACACCATGAAGATGCGACTCGATACCAATGCCGGTTCGGTGCTCAACCCTACGTATAAATTGCTGCGTAATAATGGTCAGGGCGGCGGCGATCGTATCGATTTTCAGGATGAAGAGCGCTCCACGATAGTTCACGGTACCTACAGCACCTGCGAAGGATTAGATCCGGATTGGTATCTGAAGGCCGACACCTTAAATCTCGACACAGGTCTCGACACCGGTATCGCCGGCACTTCGGTGGTCTACTTCAAACGGGTACCCATTCTGGCAGTGCCTTCTTTTATGGCGATGAGTTTTCCATTGTCAGATGCGCGCCATTCCGGGGTCTTGCCACCGAGTTTGGGGAGTTCGTCGAATGGCGGTATGGAAGTGGGCCTGCCGTATTACTTCAACATCGCGCCGAATCGCGATTTGACGGTGTTTCCTAAGTACATACAAAAACGTGGTTTGCAAGTGGGCTTGGATGGTCGGTATTTAGGTGCGGCTTATGCCGGAGAAACGAATTTTGAATTTTTACCTAGTGACAAGCAGACCGGAACAAATCGTTATGCTCTGACCTCGATACATACCCAGACTTTGATGCCTAAGGTGTCGATGGCGTGGAATATTAATTATGCCTCGGATGACGAATATCCGGCCGATTTTGCCGCGAATATTAGCAAAACAGCCGTGCGTGTTTTACCACGTGAGTTGTCCCTGACCTATGCCGAAACGTTTTGGAATGTGAATCTTTTAACTTCCAAGTACCAGGTATTACAAGATATTGAAGCACCGATCACGCCGCCATATGATCGCTTGCCGCAACTGACGCTACATGGCGGGCAATTTGATGTGATGGGTTTTGACTGGGCTGTTGATACGATATTCACCAGTTTTGGTCATCCGACTATGGTGCAAGGAGAGCGGCTCGTGGTTAATCCGCAAGTGTCGTTGCCTTTTATTCAGCCAGGATTTTTTGTCACACCAAAACTTTCTTTACATGCTGCCAGCTATAGTCTGTCGAATCCTGGGCCTGGTCTGGGTGATCACTTTCAAATTGCCGTGCCTACAGTCTCTGTCGATAGTGGTTTGATTTTTGAGCGTCAGGCCAACTGGTTTGGCTCTCTAATGACCCAAACTCTGGAACCTAGGCTGTTTTATGTAAATACTCCGTATCGCGATCAAAGCCTGTTTCCAAATTTTGACAGCGGCACGGCAGATTTTAATTTCGCCCAGATGTTCACCGAAAACCGCTTCACGGGGCAAGACAGAATTGGTGATGCCAATCAGATCACCACAGCGCTGGTATCGCGTTTCATCGAGAGCGATGGCGAAGAACGCTTTAAAATGGCGATAGGGCAAAGACTCTATTTCAATCAGCAAAAGGTCACGCTGGGTGCCGGCGAGAGTCAGAGTCGCTCAGATTTGCTTTTGTCAGCAGGTGGAAAATTTTCAAAAACCTTGAGCGCTGATATCAACTTGCAGATAAGTCAAACCGATCATGAGTCGGTACGTTCCAATTTTGGTGTGCGCTGGAACCCTGGTCCAAAAAAAGTCATCAATGCGGAGTACAGGTTTCAGCGCGACAAAGTGACACCGGATAATCAGGTCAAGCAGATCGATGTTTCGATGCAATGGCCGTTGGCCGAACGCTGGTATATGGTGGGCCGAAGTAATTTTTCTTTGCAAACGAATAAATTGATCGAGGGTTTGGCCGGTTTTGAGTATAAACAGGATTGTTGGTCATTTCGAGTCTTGGCACAAAGGTTCGTCACTGCCACCTCCACGAGTACCACTGGCATTTCGATACAGTTAGAACTGAACGGTTTGGCCAAGTTGGGGTCGAATACGATGGACGCCTTGAGAAAGGGCATATCGGGTTATCAACCGATTAATTAGCGTGTATATTGCAGCTTTCACCAGACTCTGGTGATGGGAGGGGTGAAGCATCAACCACGCCTTCGTTTTTAACATGAAATTTGGATCACTATGCGACACATTTTGCCCATGAATCAAAGAATTATTTATTTAGCGGTCTCTGTATCTTTGCTGGCATCGAGTTCGGTGTGGGCGCAGTTTAAAACGAACGCCACCGAAGCACCACTGCTTGCGCCCTTAGTGAAGGCGACGCCACAGTCGTCTAAAAACGCCAAAGCAGAAGTGGTGAATAGCATTGTGGTGGTGGTGAATGATGAGGTGATCACTCGTCAAGAGCTCAATGAACGTCTGCGCTCGGTAGAGAAACGTCTGGCAGCTCAGGGAACGGCTTTACCGAATCGCGTCGACTTGCAAAAACAATTACTGGAACGCATGATCGTCGATCGCACCCAGTTGCAATTGGCCAAAGAAAATGGAATACGGGTCGACGATGTGATGTTGGATCGCTCTATGCAGCGTCTGGCAGAGCAAAATAAGATGTCTATCCAAGAATTTAGAAATCAGGTCGAGCGTGAAGGTACCCCGTTTGCCCGTTTCCGTGAAGAGATCCGTGACGATATTCTGATGCAGCGTATACGTGAGCGCGAAGTCGATAGCAAAATTCAGATCTCTGAATTAGAGGTCGATAATTTCCTTGCTGCAGAAGAAAAAACGGTGGGCGGTCAGCAAGAATTAAATTTGGCGCAAATTTTAGTGCGCATCCCTGAGAATGCCTCGCCAGAAGTGATCGCACTCAGACGCACTCGCAGCGAAGAAGTTTTGAAAAAAATTCAAGCCGGCGAAGATTTTGCAAAACTCGCTGCCACCTATTCCGATGGGCCTGAAGCTTTAAAAGGCGGCGATGTCGGCTGGCGCGAACAAGATCGTTTGCCGCAATTATTTATCGATGCTATCAATAAAACCAAAGTCGGTGGCGTCTCTGAAATCGTACGTAGCGCAAACGGATTTCATCTGATTAAATTACTAGGGAAACGTGCCGCTGGTGCTGCCACAGCGGTGGATGCGCCTCAGCAATCCCATGTCCGACATATTTTGATTAAAGTGACTCAGGTTGTCAGTTCGGCCGAGGCCAAGCGTAAATTGGTGGAGCTTAAGCAGCGCCTGGACAATAAGGCAGCCAGTTTTGAAGACTTAGCAAAAACATTTTCCAACGATTTATCCGCCTCTAAAGGTGGCGATGTGGGCTGGGTTTTCCCTGGCGATACCGCACCCGAGTTCGAGCAAGCGATGAATAAGCTGGCCATCAATGAAGTCAGTGATCCGGTGGAATCGCCTTACGGCGTGCATCTGATACAAGTGCTAGAGCGCAAGACCGACGACGTTTCTAAGGACAGAAAACGGCTGGCGGCACGTCAGGCGGTGCGCGAGCGCAAAGCCGATGAGGCCTTGCAAGATTGGTTGCGCCAATTGCGCGACCGCGCTTATGTTGAATTTCGCCTGGACGATAAATAATGTCACAACAGCGCCCGGTGATTGCGGTCACGGTAGGGGAACCTGCTGGTATAGGGCCGGAGATATCGCTGCGCGCAGCATGGCAGTTGCGGCATGAGCTGAGACCTGTACTGTTGGGCGATGCCGCATATTTAGCCATGCTGGCGAATGAACTCGATCCTGCGATCCGTTTGATGGGCGTATCGCAACAGGCGCTGCGCTACAATGGTTTACCTGGCTGCGGCAAGGATCAGCTTACCGTAATTGATTGCCCGCTCGATGCCCATGTCATCGCCGGTCAACTCGATCCACGCAATGGCCGTGCCGTATTGCAAACTCTGGACGTGGCTATCGAAAGTGTGCAGCAAAAATGGTGTCAGGCTATTGTCACCGCGCCGCTGCAAAAAAGCACCATCAATGATGCAGGCATACCGTTTACTGGACATACCGAATATTTCGCGGAAAAAACCGATACCGAACAAGTCGTCATGATGCTGGCCTGTGAGGCATCTGCTAGTTTGCCGCAGCCGCTCAGAGTCGCTTTGGCCACCACGCATTTACCATTAAAAGACGTTGCCGCAGCGATCCAGTTTGATCAACTGCTCAACACTTTGAAAATCATCGCATACGATTTGCAAAGCAAGTTTGGCATTGCTAAGCCTTTGATACTGGTAGCAGGCTTGAATCCACATGCCGGTGAAAATGGCTATCTGGGACGCGAAGAAATCGATGTGATCAGTCCAGTGATTGCAGCAGCGCAAGGCTTAGGCTTGAATGTGCGCGGCCCTTATCCTGCCGACACGCTGTTTCAACAAAAATATCTGCAAGATGCCGACTGTGTCCTGGCTATGTACCACGATCAAGGTCTACCGGTTTTGAAACACGCCAGTTTTGGACTCGGCGTCAATATCACTTTGGGTTTGCCTTTGATACGCACTTCGGTCGATCATGGTACCGCGCTCGATCTGAGTAAGCTCGGGGTAGGCCATGCCGATGCCGGTAGTATGCTAGTGGCGCTCAGAATGGCTGCGCAGATGGTGAATCGGCAAGGCTAGACCTAGGCCATTCCTCTAAAAAATAACAAGAAAATTATCCGCAAAATCATCTATGAAACACATTGCACGCAAGCGCTTCGGTCAGAATTTCTTAACTGACCAACTGGTACTCAATAACATCATCGCTGCCATCAACCCACGGCCAGATCAAAGCATGGTCGAGATAGGCCCAGGTTTGGCGGCCATGACACGCTTGTTGCTCGAAGGTTTGACGACTTTACATGTGGTGGAGCTAGACCGAGATTTGGTGGCTCGCCTGAAAAAAAGCTTTGATCCTGCCAAGCTGATCGTGCATGAGGGCGATGCCCTGCAATTTGATTTTGCTTCCTTGCCGGTCGCTACAGGCAAAAAACTGCGTATCGTTGGTAATTTGCCCTACAACATTTCCAGTCCTTTGTTGTTTCATCTGGCCGAATTTACTGATCTGGTCGAAGATCAGCATTTTATGTTGCAAAAAGAAGTGGTGGAACGCATGGTAGCCGAGCCTGGCAGTAAAACCTATGGCCGCTTATCGGTGATGCTGCAATGGCGATATCACATGGATCTGTTGTTTGTGGTGCCGCCAACCGCCTTCGATCCGCCCCCTAGAGTGGAGTCTGCGATCGTGCGCATGATCCCTAAAACCACACGCTTAGCCTGCGATGTACGTAAATTGGAGCAAGTGGTGACTAAGGCCTTCTCGCAAAGACGCAAGGTCGTGCGCAATTGTGTGGCGGGTATGTTTACTGAAGCGCAGTTGCTGTCGGTAGGTATCGATCCTCAGTTGCGCGCCGAAACCATCCCACTCGAACAATATGTGGCTCTGGCAAATTTGCTCTCCGATTAAACTATTACCGAAGCTATGAATCTGACCCTTACTCCTGAATGGCAAACTCTGCTGGGGCATAAAACCAGATTAGAGCATCAACATTTGCGCGATCTGTTCGCTGCCGATACTCAGCGCTTTAGCCGTTTTTCACTCGAGCTCGACAATCTGCTGGTAGATTATTCCAAGCAAAGAATCGATACTGCAGTCTTGGATGATTTGTTGGCATTGGCGCGCAGTACCGACGTGGCGGGCTGGCGCGATAGAATGTTTGCCGGTGAAAAAATTAATTTCAGCGAAGACCGTGCGGTGCTGCATACCGCTTTACGGCACACTGCGTTTACTCCATTTCCAAATGCCGAGCACGATGTCATGCCGCAGGTGCGTGCGGTGCGCAAACAGATGCGCGACATCGTGGAACGGGTGCGTAGTGGTTTATGGCGCGGCTTTAAGGGCGATGCGATACAAAATGTCGTGAATATCGGCATCGGTGGTTCCGATCTGGGGCCTAAGCTGGTAACGCGCGCACTCTCCGCGACCGAGCATCCTGGTCTCGATTTTTACTACGTATCGAATCTTGATAGCGCGCACTTGGCACCGCTATTAGAAAAACTCGATCCGCGCACCACTTTGTTTATCGTTGCCTCGAAAACTTTCACGACGCAAGAAACCAGCATCAACGCACATACTGCACGCACCTGGCTGATGGCTGCTGCGATGGAAGAGTGGGCCGTTGCCAAGCATTTTATTGCGGTTACTTCTAGCCCGCATAAAGCGCATGAATTCGGTATTCCCGATCAAAATATTTTGCAAATATGGGACTGGGTCGGTGGTCGCTATTCGTTGTGGTCGGCAGTTGGTTTGTCGGTGGCGCTGGCGATAGGTATGAGCCGCTTTGAGCGCTTGCTGGAAGGTGCCGAAACCATGGATAAACATTTTTGCTCAGCGCCCTTAGATAAAAATATGCCGGTGTTGTTGGCATTGATTTCGGTCTGGAACACTAATTTTCTTGGCGCAGAAACCAGTGCAGTTTTGCCGTATAACGAATCGATGCGGCATTTCCCCGCCTTCTTGCAGCAGCTTGAGATGGAGTCGAACGGCAAGACCGTCAATCGCGATGGTGAACCATTGACTTGTCGTGCTAACCCTATCGTTTGGGGTGAGATTGGCGTGAATGGGCAACATGCGTTTTTTCAGTTGCTGCATCAAGGTGGTTGGCTAATACCTTGCGACTTTGTCGTGACTGCGTCCAGCGATTATCCTTTGCCCGGACATCAGGCCCCTTTGCTGGCAAATTGTCTGGCGCAAAGTGGCGCTCTGGCTTTTGGGAAAACCGAACAGCAAGCTCGCACCGAACTGAGTGCGGCCGGCTTGGACGAGGCGAGTATCGCCAAATTACTGCCGCACAAAGTCTTTGCCGGCAATCAGCCATCGACCACCATCTTGATGCCTAGCCTGGATCCATTTCAATTGGGCATGTTGCTGGCGCTGTACGAACATAAAGTGTTTGTGCAAGGTGTGATCTGGGGTTTGAATTCCTTTGATCAGTGGGGCGTGGAGTTGGGTAAGCAATTGGCGAATCGCCTATTGCCTGCGATTAATGGCGATCAGGCTTATGACGAGAATCTGGATGCCTCCACTGCCGGTTTGATTGCGTATTTCAGACGACACGGAAATAGTTAGAGCAGCGGCGGCAAAGCCCAAGCGCATTTTCTAACTATCTTAAAATACGATTTATTTGTTTTCGTTGCATTGATTATTAACCTTAGTGGAGTTAGCCATGATCGTCTTAATCACAGGAGCAAGTTCAGGTTTCGGCGAGGAAATGGCGCGCAAGTTCGTGCATCACGGGCACATGGTGATCGCCACCGCCAGACGCGCAGAGCGCCTGGCAAGTCTGCAGCAAGAATTGGGCGCGCACTTGTTGCCAGTAACCATGGATGTCTGCGATAAAGCATCCATTTCCAAGGCGCTGGCCAGTTTGCCTGCCAACTGGAAGCAGATTGATGTCTTGATCAATAATGCCGGTTTGGCCTTGGGTACAGAGTTGGCACATCAGGCCTCGCTGGATGAGTGGGAAACCATGATAGACACCAATGCCAAAGGTCTGGTGATGGTGACGCGCGCAATTTTGCCTGAGATGGTGGCGCGCAATAGCGGCATGATTATCAACATAGGCTCAATCGCTGGATCTACCGCTTATCCTGGCGGCAATGTGTATGGCGCGACCAAGGCCTTCGTCGAACAGTTCACCAAAAATTTACGTGCCGACATGGCCGGCACGGGGGTCCGCACCACCAACATCGCGCCTGGCTTGTGTGGTGGCACTGAGTTTTCCAATGTGCGTTTTCGTGGCAATGATGCTGCCGCAGCCAAAGTCTACGAAGGCACCGTACCTCTGACTGCAGTCGATATCGCTGAGTCGGCCTACTGGATCGCTACTTTGCCGCCGCACGTAAATATTAATTACATAGAGATGATGCCGACCTGTCAGGGTTTCGGGCCGCTGAATGTACGCCGGAATGTTTCTTGATTATTTTTAATACTGGAGTGGAGTATATTTTATCTGCGCAGTATTCATGCGCGTCTTAGACCGATAATTGATGATACTCCCCCTAAATATAGATGAATTATGATGCCAGAAGAATTTAATTGGATGCTGCGGGTGTATTACGAAGATACCGATGCCGGAGGTATCGTTTTTTACGCCAATTACCTTAAATTTTTTGAGCGGGCCCGTACCGAATGGCTGCGCACTGCAGGTGTTAATCAACAGCAGATGCTGGCCCAGCATCAGGCTATGTTTGTCGTCAAATCTACGGCAGTCGAGTATCATGCACCTGCCAGACTCGATGATGAACTCAGGATAGCTGTGATAGTCGAACGCCTGGGGCGAGCTTCGGTCCAGTTCATTCAGCAGGCATGGTGCGGCGATCGTTTGCTCACTAGTGGCAAGATTAAGGTTGGCTGTGTCGATGCGCGTAGTTTGCGCCCTAGTGCTATCCCTGAACCGGTTTTGGCCATGATCTCCGTATGATTTAATGCATTTTTTTGCCGTATTTTTTCATTGATTTATTTATTCGTTATTCCAGTAAAAAAGAAAATCCCGCCATGACTGTTACTCAAGATCTTTCCTTTATTACCCTCATTACCAATGCGTCTTTGCTGGTGCAGCTCGTGATGCTCTTGCTCTTAGGTGTGTCGCTCACCAGTTGGACCTATATCTTCAGCAAGATGTTTGCGGTAAAAAAAGCGCGCGCTCAAACCGAAGAGTTTGAACGCAATTTCTGGTCTGGCGGTAGCCTGGTCGAGTTATATCAGGTGGTGTCTGCTAACCATCGCAATAATCAAGCAAAAACTGGTGCGCTCGAGCGTATTTTTGAGGCCGGCATGAACGAATACCATAAGGTCAAGGCGATCACTAAAACCACGATGGATCCCGGTGCCATGTTAGATGGCGCGCGCCGTGCGATGCGCGCTGCTTACCAGCGTGAAATGGACACCCTGGAAACCCATTTATCTTTTCTGGCTTCAGTGGGTTCAGTGTCGCCGTATGTTGGTTTGTTTGGTACTGTCTGGGGCATCATGAATGCGTTTCGCGGTTTGGCGAATGTCCAGCAAGCCACCCTGGCGGCGGTCGCTCCGGGGATTGCCGAAGCCTTGATCGCTACTGCCATCGGCCTGTTTGCGGCGATCCCGGCGGTATTGGCGTACAACCGTTACACCCATGAAATCGATAGATTGGCGATCCATTTTGAAACTTTTATTGAAGAGTTTTCAAATATTTTACAAAGACAATCACGTTAAAAGCTGGCGCAAAATGAAAGCGAATGAGATTGCATGAGTACTCTGCGTGGCGAACGTAAACGTAAATTCAAAGCCGAAATCAATGTGGTACCTTACATCGACGTGATGCTGGTACTACTGGTGATTTTTATGGTGGCAGCACCGATGACTAATCCTAGCGTAATTAATTTACCTACTGCAGGACAGTCTACGCAACCACCTTCCGACTATATAGAAATTTCACTTAGCCCCGACGCTTCGGCCACCATTAGCCTCAACACCCGCGGTAGTAGTAATGGTAACGGCAAGCAAGAGTCCAAAGAGACGGCGGCCAATCGCAAACAACTGATGCAGAAATTACGTGAATATCATGATGCCAAACCAGAGCTGTCGGTGCTGGTATCTGCCGATAAAGAAATAAAATACGATGAAGTGATACAAGTTATTTCTGAAGCCAAAAAGTTGGGCATCAATAGGGTAGGGTTGGCAACCAAGTGACTTATCCGCGTTTCTTCGCATATGCAGCTACTCTGCTGTTGATTTCGCCTGTCAGCGATGCTTGGTCCATGCCATTCACATTGACACCGGCGCCGCAAGACATTAGCAGCAATGACAGTGCTGTTGCTATCCAGACTGTCGCGACCGCAGAACCGCTAGCGACTTCTGAAGCTGCGCTAGAAGATAATGAGCCTGATCTGGAGCAAGATCAAATCTTGAGCGTAAGCTCGACGCTGACGCGGTTTCGGCTAGGACAAGCCGATGACGCATGGCAAAGTCTGTTAATTGAGCACATCCCTGAGCTGTCCAAATCCACTGATGCGCTCACTTTGACGCCCGGCGTCTTAAAAAGAATACGCAATGCAATCTCGTCTATCCTGGCAACAGAGGGATATTTTTCACCTGTCGTCAAGTTCGAAAAAGAACGCGAAGATGCTAAGGTGATTTTGGTGAATATCGATGCGGGGCAGCGCACAACCGTGCATACACTCGACTTACAGTTTGCCGGCTCCTTGGCTGATGCCGTGAATGCCGGTGAAGCTAAAGAAGTCGCGCGACGTGATAGCTTGATAAAGAAATGGTTGCTACCGCAAGGTGCGGCTTTTCGTGACGCTGAATGGGGGCGTGCGAAAATCAAGTTATTGGATAATTTACGTGACGAATCATATGCAGGCGCAAAAATTGAAAACAGTAGTGCCATCATAGATGCAGAAAAATATACTGCAGCGCTGGCAGTAGAGGTGGCTAGCGGTCCGCCTTTCGTGCTAGGAGAGATGGCTGTCAACGGCTTGCAGCGCTATCCTAGGTGGTTATTGGATCGCTATTCGCCACCCAAACCCGGCGAACCGTATTCACGCGAACGTTTGTTGGAGTTTCAGAGGGTATTACAAAATTCGCCATATTTTTCTACTGTCGCGGTGAGCGTCGATCCGGATTCCAGTAAGCCAGAGGCGGTGCCTTTGGATGTCAACGTGGTTGAGCGACGCGCACGTGACTTGGCGCTCGGCGTCGGTTACAGCACGAATACCGGTTTTAGGGCCGAAGTGACCTATAGAGACCGGCACTTGTTTGACCGAGCCTGGGATTTGCGCAGCGCCTTTAGACTCGAGCAAAGGCGTCAGCTTGCCTATGCGGATATCTATTTACCGCCGACCGCCAGTAATCAATTGGATTCATTTGGTGTGTTGAATGATCATACCGATTTAAACGGTCTCGATACCACCCGTTCTGCTATGGGTGTCAAACGCACCACCACACGTAATAAATTAGAGCAGCGCCTGGGCCTGAATCTGACCTTCGAAACCAGTCAGCTGAGTGGTGAAGCCCCTAGCGAGAATCGTGCTTTGGTTGCCTCTATAGGCTGGACCTGGCGCGATGTTGATAATAATTTCGCCCCTCGCAAGGGCCAGATCGCTGTATTCGACTTGGCCGCCTCAGAGAAGGCAGTTTTTTCTGATCAACGTTTTGTGCGTGCTTACGGAAAATACCAGCGTTGGATACCGGTAGGCGCGCGCGATAGCATCATTTTACGTGGCGAATTGGGGCAGGTTTTTTCTGAAGGATCGGATGGTATCCCTGAGGATTATTTATTTTTTACTGGAGGTAGTACCACGGTGCGTGGTTATACTTACAGAAGTTTGGGCATACAACACGAAACTGGTGTGACCGGCGGCCGCGTGATGGCCGTCGCCAGCGCCGAATATCTTCATTGGATAGACGCCAGTTGGGGCAGTGCCGTTTTTATGGATGTGGGTGATGCTGCCGATACCTGGCGCGATTTTAGTGGCAAGCAAGCTTACGGAGTAGGTGCACGCTATATGACACCTGCCGGCCCGATCGCCTTGGATCTGGCGTATGCCGCCAAGAATAAAAAATTTGCGATAGATTTTTCTATTGCAATCGCATTTTAATTGAACGACATAGCATGAGTAACGAGCAACCCGGTCCCGAACAGCGCGAAAAAAATGCGCCCGATGCCGAAGCGCAGGCTAATACGCCGGAACAAAGCGGGGATGCTAGTCGTCAGGGTTTTTTATCACGCGTTTCACGCTATTTATTTAGACTCGCATTGTTGTTGGCTTTGCTTATTGGCGCGCTGATATTGATGGTAGTAGGACTATGCGGAACCGAAACTGGCACCGGGAAATTGCTGGAGTTGGCGCAGCATGCCAGTGGTGGTACATTAAAAATTTCCGGTGTCAGAGGTAGCCTGGCACAGCAGTTGCAAGTTGATGAAATTGCTTTTCGCAGCAAAGATACTAAGCTACTTGCCAGTGGCATTAAGCTGGTGTGGAATCCTTGGGCTTTACTGCATAGACAGCTAGTCTTGGATACATTGGAAGTGTCGTCGCTTAAATTAGCCAATGCGCCTGATCCTAAACCAGCGCAATTGCCAGGCAGTTTGCAATTGCCACTGGCGATACATGTTAAGAGCGCTGCGATAGGTAGTTTATTCATCGCCAATTTGCAGCCAGATGGCAGTGAGCACGCGATCGTGAAATTGACTGCTATCACAGTGAGCCTCAATACCACGCACCTCCAGCATCAAATCGCGGGTGCTGTGACGTCCCCTTGGGGCGTTTTGCAATTGCAAAGTGTAATCGGGACGAGTAAGCCTTTTAGTGTAAAAGGTGAATTTAAATATCAAGGTCAATTAAATCCAGTGATCCCCAATTTGGGGATACAGGGTAACGTGCAAGGTTCACTGCTAGAGTTATCTCTACAAGCTAAGGCGATTGCCGATCAAAATCTACAGCAAACGACCACGATCAATGCGGGCGTTTTACAAGGTGGATTCGATACTGTGCTCGCCCCATTTTCCATTCAGCCATTACGCTCTTTGCATGCAGATATAACGGGTTTGAATCCGGCTGATTTTTCAGCTTCTGCACCCCGGGCAAATTTACATATACGCGCAAATCTGTCGGCTCAACAAATTAAACAAGCTACAGTAGCAAAGTCGGCCGTGGTGATCACGCCTGAAATTTTGAGTGGTCATATAGAAATCGAAAATACTCAGCCGGCCAGGATCGATCAGCAAGGCTTGCCTTTGCTGTCATTCGATTCAGATCTGCATTGGGCCCAGGATTTGATAGAACTCAAAGGAACGCAGCTAAAACTGCCTGGCAATGGCAAAGTGAGCGGGAATGCACGCATACAACTAACTGCGACCGGTTTTCCTTTGATAGAGTCGCGTTTTGATGTGTCTGGGATTAATCTGGCACAGATAGACAAGCATATTCAGGCAAGCAATATATCCGGAACTGTGCAGGCTCAAACTCGTAGCGCCGACCAACGCAATACCATACTGACGGTACAAACCCGATTAAGTGAGCCGCGTGCCAGTTTGACAGCAGAAGCCAACTATCAGTTGAACGGAGTTGCTGGCATACTGAAACTGGAAAAATTTGAACTTGTTTCCGCTAATTCGCAAATGCGAGGGCAAGGCGAAATTAGTTTTGCGAATACGCAAAGTTTTAATTTTCAGGGTGAATTGCGGCGTTTTGATCCCGCACGTTGGATCGCTGGCCCAGCTGGAAATATTGATGCCGATCTGACTGTACGCGGCCAGTTGCAGCCAAAACTGTCCTTGCAGCTGCAGTTGCCACGTTTGCAGGGGAGCTACGCAGGGCAGTCTTTGTCCGGCTTGATGCAGCTAAACTTATTGGAAAGTGCGGCCTTAGAAGTGCCGAAAATGGATTTGCATTGGGGTAAAAATAGCATTAGCGGACAGGGAATATGGGGCAGTGGTAAGGACGGTTTGCAATTGACACTTGATGCCCCCGATCTGCCCGCCTTGTCTAGCTTGTTAGGTATTCGCCTGACCGGAAGTGCGCAAGCGCAGGCACAACTACATGGAAAATTATCCGAGCCTTCTGGGAAATTACAACTCACTGCGCAAGGATTGGGAATAGAAAAACAAGTGCATCTGGCAAAATTGAGTGCGGATATCGATCTGGAAAGCCCTATGAAGGGTGGCATCAGCGCGAAGCTACAGGTGCAGGAGATTCGAACGAAGGCCTTCGCCGGCGATGCACCTTCAGCGCTGAATGGCGCTTCCTCAACGAAATTGGACGAACATAAAAAATCAGAAAAAATGCATCTAATGGCGGAGCAAGCTGTGCTGACAATCAAAGGGCAGCGCGATGCGCACCAAATTGTTGGGAATCTGCGTTTCAATGCGGCGCGTCAGTTGCAATTAAATGCAAGTGGTGGCGTGAAGGTTGATCAGAACAAACAGCCGCAATGGACAGGCCAACTTGAACACTTGAGTATCAGCGGCCATCCAGATCTGCAGTTGTCAACACCGATGAAGCTCGAGGCCGGAGCGCAACTTGTCAAGTTAGGACCTGCACAATTTGATGGCGGATTGGGAAATTTGGTGTTGGAACAGTTTGAATGGATGCCAGGCAATATCAAGACGCGCGGAAAAATCGATCATCTCAAAGTGCTGGAACTGGTCAACTTACTTAAACCTCAGTCGGCCGTCGATGGTGATTTGCAAGTTGGCGTTAGCTGGGATCTTCAATTAAAAGAGAATATACGAGGCGAACTTTATCTGCAAAGACAAAGTGGCGATGTGCGCGTCAGAGATGTCGATGGAACTGGCAAGCCTTTGCCTATGGAAATGAAAGAGCTGCAACTCAGACTGGCGCTGGGTGGATTGATTGCTGGTACTGATGCTGAACGTATCTCCTTGCAGTTAGAAGGTTCCGGAGGACGTTTGGGGAAATGGCACTTGAACGCGAGTTCTCAAGTAAGCAAGAAGGGCGAGCGATGGACACTTGCCTCCAATGCCAGCCTTGAGGGGAAGCTAAGTGCCGACGTGCCTGACCTGCAATGGCTGGGGCCTTGGCTAAATCCCGGACTCGCACTCAAAGGGAAATTGCTAGTGGATGCAAACTTAGCGGGTATTCTTTCAGCTCCCAAGTATCAGGCTCAGATAGAAGGACGTGATCTGGAAGTGGCTTTCGCATCGGAAGGCCTACTGTTGCCAAATGGCATACTCAGTGCACAACTAGATGAAAAGCATCTGAAACTTAAGCAACTGCAATTTAGCAATAAGATTAGCATTATGCCGCAGCATGCGAAGTTTCGGGAGTCCAAATGGATAGGGCAAAAAGGCGAATTTAATGCCGCCGGGGAGATAGACTGGAGTAAGCAAATCGGGAGTATTGAAGCAAATTTTCAGAAGTTTCCGGTATTGCAGCGTAAAGATCGTTGGATGGTAGTTAGTGGTGACGTCAGCATTCATCAAGCGAGCGATATCTGGGCCTTGGTCGGTAAAATTACTACCGATGGTGCCTACTTCAAGCTGCCTAAGTCGCCGCCGCCCAGTCTTTCCAGTGATGTTATTGTCAAACGTGGCGCGGCTAGCAAAGTACAGGCAGATACTGCTGGCGACGAGAAAAAAGGTATTAAGACGCGGGTTGACGTTAACTTTGATATGGGGGAGCGCTTTGTGTTTACCGGTAGCGGCTTAGATACTGCTCTGGCAGGCAGTATACGCTTGCGCAGCACCGACGGATCGCCGCTACAAGCGACTGGCTCGATACGAACGGTGGGCGGCGTCTACGAGGGATATGGCCAGCAATTGGATATAGAGCGAGGAATTTTGAATTTTCAGGGTTCTCCCAGCAATCCTGGCCTAAATATTCGCGCTTTAAGAACTGGGCTTGAAGTCGAGGCCGGAGTCGAAGTGGTCGGCACGGTTTCGTCACCGCAAGTGCGGTTGGTGTCCGAGCCGGTGGTGCCGGATGCGGAAAAACTGTCTTGGCTAGTGCTGGGGCGCGGATCGAATCAACTGGGTGGCAGTGACGCGAGTTTGCTCATGTCCGCTGCCAGCACAATTTTTGGCGGAGATGGGACCCGAAATGTGCCGCGTGAAATCGTCCAGGGGATAGGGTTTGATGAGTTTTCTATTGGCGCTGCCGATGTTGGTGGCGGCTCAAAATTGCCGGCTCAGACGGTGGCTGGATCTACCTCGGTAGGCTCATCGTCTGGCGATCAGGTCGTCAGTGTCGGCAAACGACTATTACCAGGTCTGGTGTTGTCGGTGGAGCGTGGTTTGTCAGACGCCAGCGGTGCTGTCAAACTAAGCTGGCAATTGACGCGACGTATCAGCGTAATAGCCCGCTCCGGTACAGATGCATCGGTCGACGCGTATTACACTTTCTCTTTTCATTAAAAAAAGTGTATCGACATATAATTTCTGAACTTGAAATATAAACGTGGCAGCCAATTAAAATAGTAAGTAATGAAATTGCTTTGACGTACTTTTCTGCGTAAAAGACGAAACTAAATGGAACTAAGTGAATGTGGGTAACTCTAAGAACAACATGACGGATTCTTCTTCAACTGCTATGTCCCCGATGTTAGGGCAGCGTCCCGTGCAATGGCAGTCAATCTCTCTGGCCGCGTTGGTACACGTGCTGTTGATCGTATTTCTTTGGGTCGGCGTACAGTGGCAAAACAAGGAATCGACTGCAGTCGAGGCAGAGGTGTGGGATATGACGACACGCGAGGCCGCGCCTTTGCCGGTGATCGAAGCACGTATTGAGCCCGAGCAAAACGTCCCAAAACCAGAAAAAATTGTACCAAAAGAAGAGCCCCTTGAAGACCCGGAAATTGCTTTGGCACAGGAAAAAAAGCGCAAGCTCATAGAAAAGCAAAAGCAAAAGCAAAAGCAAGAGCAAGAGTTAAAGTTAGAGCAGGAAAAGGCTTTAAAGCTGGAGAAAGAAAAGCTGGCGGAACAAAAGAAAAAATTGGAAAAAGCAGCAGAGAAACTCAGCTTGGATGAGGCTGAGAAGAAAAAGTTGGCGGAACTGGCCAAGCAAAAGAACAAAGATCAAGCTTCGCGCGATAAAGCATATGAAGAAAATATGCGTAGATTGACAGGGCAGGCTGGCACCAGTGGTAGTGGCGGCAGTGGCGATGCTGCCAAGTCAACTGGCAATAATCGTGGCGACCCTAGCTACGCGGCACGTATTGCGGCTAAGGTGCGCTCTAACACAGTATTTAATACGAATGACAATTCGAATAATAATCCTACAGTAGAATACCGGATTGACCTGTTGCCGGACGGATCGCTACGCGGGGCTATTCGTAAATTGAAGCCCTCTGGCGTACCTGCCTTTGATGATGCTGTAGAGAAAGCGATAGAAAAATCCCTGCCATTTCCGCGCGATAAATCCGGCGAGGTGCCTGCAAGTATTGTGTATGTACATCGCATGAAAGAGTAAATTAATGAAACTATTGTTGAAAACCCTGGTGTTAAGCCTCCTAGTGATTGCTACTGCGGCACAAGCGCAATTACGAGTGGAAGTTTCGGGCGTAGGCTCCACCCAAATACCTATTGCGGTAGCCAATTTTTCGGATGAGGGCCTGGCGAATCAGCAGCTCAGTGCCATCATTAAAGATGATTTAACGCGTAGCGGTTATTTTAAGTTGATAGACGGGGTGGGAGTCATTTCTGAAACTACCTCAGTGAATTTCGGTGATTTGAAATCACGTGGCGCAGAAGCCTTGGTAGTGGGTAGCGTACAAAGACTCAGCGATGGGCGCTTTGATGTGCGTTATAAATTGCTCGATACCATCAAATCGTCCACCTTATCTGGTTTTGCTTTGGCGAGTACGCCCGAAAACATCAGATTGACTGCACATAGAATTTCCGACGATATTTATGAAAAATTAATCGGTGTGCGCGGTGCCTTCGCTACTCGCGTCGCCTATGTTACCAAGGCCGGCAATCAATACCGTCTGGAGATTGCCGATGCCGACGGAGAAGGCGTGCAAGTTGCATTACGCTCAAATGAACCCATAATTTCGCCAGCCTGGTCACCCGACGGCACTAAAGTCGCGTATGTGTCATTTGAGGCGAAAAAACCTGTAGTCTACGTGCAAAACTTAATTACCCGTGAGCGCACCGTGATTGCCAACTATAAAGGCAGCAATTCTGCACCCGCTTGGGCACCCGACGGCAGTAAGTTGGCGGTATCTTTGTCGCGTGATGGTTTGACTCAAATTTACACCGTGAATGCTAACGGTAGTGGTCTGCAAAGATTGACTAGTTCTAGTGGGATAGATACTGAGCCTCAGTTTTCCGCTGATGGACAGTCCATTTATTTTTTAAGCGACCGCAGTGGCGGGCCACAAATTTACCGTATGTCTAGCGCTGGCGGAGAGGCAAAACGCGTCACTTTTGGAGGAACTTACAATATCACTCCACGTATCTCACCAGATGGCAAAACTTTGGCGTATATTTCACGTCGTGAGGGTAAATTTCAGTTGTATACTCTGGACCTGGCAAGTGGTCAGGAACAAAGGATGTCAGATACCGTTAAGGATGAATCACCGAGTTTTTCCCCCAATGGTCGTTACATTATGTATGCAACAGAATCTGGGCGGCGTGGTTCGCTGGCGGTGGTTTCTGTCGATGGTAAAGTGAAGCAAAAGCTGACGGTACAAGCGGGTGATATACGGGAGCCGACTTGGGGCCCGTTCATGAAATAGCCGTCAATAAGATTTTTTTGTTCGTGTAGTTTTCAGTCGTAAATAAATAGGAGAAATAAATGAATTTCAAAAACACTAGTCTTGCCCTGATCATTTCCAGCATTGCCTTGATCACTGCTTGCAGCACACCAGTTAAACTCGATGACAAACCTGTGGTAGAAGACAAGTCGACAAAAACAGTGGTGACACCAGTTGACACGCGCACTGTTAGCCCAGTTGAAACCGCCTCAGTTGATCCTCTGAATGATCCAAAAGGTATCTTATCCAAGCGTAGCGTATATTTTGACTATGATAGCTATGTGGTGAAGGATGAATTCAAGTCTTTAGTTGAAGCACACGCTAAATATTTGACTGCAAATAAAGGCCGTAAAATTTTAATTCAAGGTAACACCGATGAACGCGGTGGCCGTGAATACAACTTAGCTCTCGGTCAAAAACGTGCAGAAGCCGTACGTAAGGCTCTGGCTTTGTTGAGTGTATCTGAAGCGCAAGTAGAAGCCGTTTCCTTGGGCAAAGAAAAACCTAAGGCGACTGGTAGCGATGAGGCATCTTGGGCAGAAAACCGCCGCGCTGATATCGTTTATCAATAATCGACTATCAGTGTCAAATTGTGTGGATAGGAATTGATTTCTATCCGGATCGGGCTTTGCGGCGTTAGTCTGCAAAGCCCGAATGCTATTATGCAGGCCCTCCTTTAAACAATATTATTCTCGACCTGCATCAACCTAATTGAAGCTCAATCTGCCATGAAATTTCTCTTTTTAACTAAATTTTCCGCTGCGCTCGCCGTCGCCGCCATGTTAGCTCCTGGTGTCGCATCGGCTGGCCTGTTTGATGATGATGAGGCGCGTAGAGCGATTCTCGATATCCGCGCCAAGATCGATGCGGTGAATGCCAGAGTCGATACTAAAGCTGACAAGAGCAGTGCACTCGATTTAGCCAATCAAAATGAAGTTTTACGCAGTGAAATTGCTAAATTGCGCGGTCAGATTGAAGTCTTGACCAACGATTTGTCAAACGCACAGCGCCGGCAGCAGGATTTTTATGTGGACCTGGACAATAGGTTGCGCAAGATAGAGCCTAAGAAGATGACTGTGGACGGCAAGGAGTCTACCGTAGAGGTCAATGAACAGCGCGCCTACGACGCGGCTATGGCCCTGTTTAAGGCCGCTGAATACAAGAGCGCAAGCGCGGCGTTTTCAGCGTTTGTGGTGAATTATCCGCAATCAGCCTACGCCGGTGCCGCCCAATATTGGTTAGGCAACTCGTATTACGCGCAACGCGATTGCAAAAACACTATCACAGCCTTGCAGCCTATGGTGAAGACGCTTCCTGATCACCCAAAGACGCCGGATGCCATGCTCAATATTGCCGCTTGCCAGTTAGAGCTAAAAGACAAGCCTGCAAATAAGAAAACTCTAGAGGCTATCATTACCCATTACCCTGATACAGAAGCGGCTCAAGCAGCTAAGGCGCGTTTGGCTGCAGGAAAATAAACCCGGCAGGCGATTGACAGACTGAGCTAAACCCCCTATAATTTCGTTCTTTCGGGTCGTTAGCTCAGCTGGTAGAGCAGCGGACTTTTAATCCGTTGGTCGCAGGTTCGAATCCCGCACGGCCTACCACGAAATTCGAAAGACTTAGGTCTAGATCTAAGTCTTTTTCATTTGTACATAAATGCTGATGGTATTTATGTACAAATACAAGCAGTCTTTGGGTCGTTAGCTCAGCTGGTAGAGCAGCGGACTTTTAATCCGTTGGTCGCAGGTTCGAATCCCGCACGGCCTACCAAATACGAAGGACTCAGGTGAAAACCTGAGTCCTTTTTTGTTTTTTCAGTGATAAGCTGCGCGTAGTTAGTAGGCGCACTCAGATCCCCCCCCATTTTTTTATTCAGCCAAGGATGCCCGATGAAACATACGCCAGAAAGCAAAGCCAAGCGGGCATCTGTGAAACCAGTGCAAGAAAATCAGACGCAGGAAAAACACGAAATTCGTCCCGGTCAGTCGCTAGAGTTACTTAAAGAGCTGCATATCCTGACGCGTGACGGCAAGATGAATCAGGATAGCCGACGCAAGCTTAAGCAGGTGTATCACTTGTATCAATTCATCGAGCCCTTGTTGCAGCAGGTGCGCGCTAGTCATGGCTCGGTCAGTGTAGTTGATCATGGTGCAGGCAAATCCTATCTTGGCTTTATTCTGTACGACCTGTTTTTCAAGGCGCTCGATGATGGTGGCGATTCGCGAATTTACGGCATAGAAACCCGCGATGAATTGGTGCAGAAGTCCCGTGAACTGGCGCAAAAACTAGATTTTCCGGGCATGTCCTTCCTTAATTTATCGGTGGCTGACTCGACTTCCTCGAGCGCCTTGCCCGATCAAATTGATATCGTCACGGCGCTGCATGCCTGCAATATTGCGACCGACGATGCGATAGAATTTGCCTTGAAAAAGAAGGCAAAATTTATGGTTCTGGTTCCCTGTTGTCAGGCTGAAGTGGCGGCCGAATTGCGCAAGGGTAAAGGCGATGCGGTCAAAAATAATCCTCTGTCTGAAATGTGGCGCCATCCGATACATACTCGGGAGTTTGGCAGTCAGATCACCAATGTGCTGCGTTGTTTGCAATTGGAGGCACATGGTTATCAGGTGCGCGTGACCGAATTGGTTGGATGGGAGCATTCTATGAAAAATGAACTCATCATTGCCGAATACAAGGCGCAGCCGCTTAAGCGCGCAGCCGACCGTTTGCACCAAGTCTTGACGAGTACTGGTTTGGAAAACCTGAGCAGCCGGTTTTTTACTCCCTGAACCTCAGTGTGGTAAATTTGTGCGAATTGTCTTTGCGTCACTGGGGCGTCATAAATAATGATTAATATGATTTATCTTTATTGGCTGAGCTTTATTTTCAATTCGCCCTTTAGTCCTCATCGGTTACAGAAAAGGAAGGTCTAGCTATGTTTGCTGCCGTAGATCTTGGTTCTAATAGTTTTCGTTTGCACATAGGCCACCATGATGGTGATGCGATCAAGGTTGTAAAAAGTGCGCGCGATCCTATTCGCTTGGCTGCAGGTCTGGATGCGGACGGTAATTTAAGCCCGGCCGCGATCCAGAGCGCAGTGAATTGTTTGGCGCGCTTTCGGGAAATTTTAAACGCCTATCCCATCATTGCGGTGCGTGTAGTCGCCACCAATACGGTGCGCATCGCCAAGAATGCCGGCGCTTTATTGCCTGCCGCCGAGGCTGCGATTGGCTATCCGATAGAAGTAATCTCTGGATTGGAAGAAGGTCGCCTGATTTACATGGGCGTTTCTAATTCGATTGCGATCCCGGGCGAACGCCGACTGGTGCTCGATATAGGCGGTGGCTCTACCGAGGTGATCTTGGGGCGTGGTCATGAGATCGTCAAAGTAGAGTCTTTTGCGATAGGCACGGTCAAGCATAGCGCCATTTTCTTTCCAGATGGGCAAATTAGCGCGGCTGGCTTTGATGCTGCAATCCTGTCGGCGCGCTCTTTGTTCGAAGATGCCGCGCCTCCGTATCAACCGGAACACTGGCGTACCGCGTATGGCTCATCGGGGACAATGCGTGCAATCTCTGATGCGATCCATAAAAACGGCCTGGGCGATGGTAGCATTACCCTGAAAAACCTGAATTCACTGCGTCGCTATTGTGAGCAAACCGGTCATATCAGTGCGCTAGAACTGAATGGCATCAAGCCTGAGCGAGTGGCGATGGTGGTTGGTGGCTTAGCGATACTGATAGGCCTGTTGGAAGAATTCAATATCCAAGTTTTGCATCCGATTGAAGCTGGCTTGCGCATGGGCGTGATGTGGGATATGTACCTACGTTCGACGAAGCGCGATCGCCGTGAGCAATCTGTACACACGGTCGCCAGTCTGTTTCATGCCGATATGTCGCGCGCCAATCGGGTGGCCGAAATGGTGCGTTCTTTGTACCTGCAACTCAAACCCAGCTCAGACGCTTACACCCGCCATCTGTATTGGAGCGCCTTGATGCACGAGGTGGGTATGGTGGTCTCGCATACCAGTTATCACAAGCATGGTGCCTACATGGTCGAGAACGCCGATATGGCCGGTTTTACTACGCGCGAGCAACGCACTATGAGCAAGCTGATTCTGAGCCAGAAAGGTAATCTCAGAAAAATCAGCGATGGTTTTTCTGATCTTGATTTTGCCAAGGCGGTACTGGCACTGCGCTTAGCCGTGACGCTGATGCACTCTAGGGTAGAGCTTGATTATGCCGATTTTCGCCTGAAGATGAAGAGCAAAATTGAACTTGAGATCCGTCAGGACTGGGTTAGCCTACATCCCACCGTGGCGTTCTGGCTGCAAAAAGAAATCGAATGCTGGCGCGAAGTCGGCGTCGAATTTCTAGTGAAGGCCAACGTTTAAAATTTTCCAAATCGGTATGCGCAATATCTATGCGCCTCGTGGCAGCATTTCGGCCTGCAGCCCGCGTGGATGTTGCGTACATGGTTTTGGGAACTTCTAAAAACCCCATACTCGGGCGCATCGCGGCGTTGCAAATCCTCGCAATACCGACGTATTGCTCCGGTTTGCGCCTTGCGCTGCATCCCGATTAACGGGTTTTTAGAAGTCCCCTTTTTGAAAATACGTGGGTATAGATCTACCATTAATATTTAATTAGAGCGCCCTCTCTAAAACACGTCACGCCCCAGTAATATTCATTTCCTATCATTCTGCGCTTAGCCACTCATGGATCAGCCAGATGAATATCAAACCTTCCCGTCGTCAATTTATTCGCGATTTTACTTTTACTACCGCAGCTGTTACAGGCTCATTGGCACTGAGTGCCTGTGGCGCTGGCAGCTCCGATGACGCTGTTTCGGTCAGTTTTTTACACGGCGTGGTCAGCGGCGATCCATTGAGCGACAGCGTGATCCTGTGGACGCGCGTGACGCCTGCCGGCACTACGGATGGCAAGGATATCGCGGTGCAATGGGAAGTTGCGACGGATGAGCAATTTAGTAAAATCGTCAAAACCGGTAGCTTTTTCACGAATGCTGCGCGCGACTTTACGGTCAAAGTGGATGTGACTGGATTGAGTCCTAATAACGTGTATTTTTATCGCTTTGCACACAACAGTACCCGTTCTGCGACTGGCCGTACCAAGACCCTGCCAGTGGGCAAGCTCGATCAAGTGAAGCTGGCCGTGTTGACTTGCTCTAATTATCCAGCCGGTTACTTCAATGTGTATGCCGAAGTCGCAAAGCTGACAGACATTGATGCCGTGTTGCATCTGGGTGATTACATCTACGAATATCCGCGCGACGGCTATGCTTCGCAAGATGCGGCGGCTTTGAATCGTCTGGTCGATCCCAAGACCGAAATTATTACTTTGACCGATTATCGCAGCCGTTATGCGACCTATCGTACCGATACCGATCTGCAAGCCATGCATGCGAAATTGCCCTTGATCGCGATCTGGGACGATCATGAGTTTGCCAATGATGCCTGGTCTGGTGGTGCGGAGAACCATGATCCGGCCACCGAAGGCCCGTTTAGCGCGCGCCGCACGGCTGCACTGCAAGCCTACAATGAATGGATGCCGATCCGCTTGCCAGACGCTACCAAGAACGACAGAATCTACCGCTCCTTTGATTTCGGCAATCTGGTGTCTTTGCACATGTTGGACACCCGTCTGATCGGGCGTGACAAACAATTGTCCTTCGCCAATTACATGGGAGCTGGTGGTGTTTTTGACGCCGCAAAATTTACCGCCGACATGGCCAGTCCTACCCGTCAGTTGATGGGAGCCGAGCAGACCGCCTGGTTGCAAGCGCAGATGGGTAAATCTAGTGCGACCTGGCAGATACTGGGCCAGCAAGTATTGATGGCGCGCATGAATATCCCCGCGCCTCTGGTCTTGCAGCAAATCACGTTTGCCAATTACATCACTCTGGTGGGCAAGGCGCAGGCTGCTCCGGCAAGTTTGACTGCCGAAGAGAAGCTGATCCTGGCGCAACCGGCGATTCCTTATAATCTGGATGCCTGGGATGGTTACGCTGTCGCGCGTGAAACCGTGTTCGGTACCGCTAAAGCCCTGGATAAAAATCTGATTGCCTTGGCTGGCGACACCCATAATACTTGGGCGAGTGATTTGGCTGATATGAAGGGCGCAGCGGTAGGCGTAGAGTTTGGCGTGACCTCAGTGACTTCGCCTGGTTTTGAAGATATTTTCCCTAAAGAAGATCCTGCGGTGTTGGCGGCTGGTCTGGCGCAATTGATCGGGCCTCTGGTTTATGCCGAGACTAAAAATCGTGGTTTCATGATCGTCACTGCAACGCCAACTGAAACACGCGCCGAATGGCGTTATGTCAGCACTGTTAAATCCAAGACCTACACCATGTTGCCGGGTAAAACCCTGAAGACTTTACCGGGTGCTGCCAACCGCAAATTATTGGCGGTGTAATTGAGCAAGCTTGTAGGAGTTGCTTGTTAAGTTCGGTTATTAAGTTGGGTTACTAAGTTTGCTGGTGCTATAGACGGGTGAAATGCTCAAACGGAGGATTATTCTTTCTCCGTTTGAGGATATGGTAGCAAATAATCGCAGGCTAGGCAGGCTATTGAGGAACGTGATGCACTGCGTTTTTCAATAGCCTGTTATGCTTTCGTCCTTTGCATACTGATTTAGCTGTTTATGACGAATCTGTCTTTTAGTTTTTCGAATGGTTTGCGTCTGAGCTTGCGGCCGCTGGCTTTTTTTTCCAGCTTGCTGCGCACATGTTGCGTCTGCTTGCCAATATTGGCCAGCGCCCAAACCGTGCCAGACACATTAGAGCAAAGGCTAAAGGCATGCACATCCTGTCATGGTAAGGACGGTAGAGCTACCAGTGATGGTTATTATCCGCGTATTGCGGGTAAGCCTGAGGGCTATCTCTACAATCAGTTGATCAATTTTCGTGATGCTAAGCGCACTTATCCTTTGATGACTTATATGGTAACGAATTTGTCTGATGCGTATTTGAAAGAAATCGCACAGTATTTTTCGGCGCAGCATCCACCGTACTCTGCACCCCAAATCAGTGAAGCGAGCCCAGCCATACTAGAGCGTGGCCGGCTTCTGGTACAGCAAGGTGATAAAGCTAAAAACATTCCAGCTTGCATATCTTGTCATGGCGAAAAAATGACAGGAATCGCGCCCTTTATTCCAGGCTTACTTGGTCTGCCGCGGGACTATATTGTGGCGCAGTTGGGTGCCTGGCAAACCTCCAGCCGCCATGCTACTGCACCCGATTGTATGCAGAAAATCTCGTTGAAATTGCAGCCGCAAGACATAGGCGCGGTATCGGCCTGGTTGGCGGCACAACATATGCCCGCTAACCCGCAAGCGATAGCGGCAAAAGATATCCCTCATTTTAAATTGCCACTTGCCTGTGGCAGCGTTACTGAATAAAGCTCAACATGTCGATTAAACGAATTCTTTATTCTTTGCTGGTCGGTATACTGCTGGCGCTTGTCGGCTTGGCTGGCTACGGTTATTTTTTATTGGACGATAAGCTGCTTGGCACGACGGCAGGCGATGAAAATACGAGCGGACAAGTTGCTCGCGGCGCCTATCTGGCGCGCGCCGGAAATTGCATGGGCTGCCATACGATGCGTGGTGGTGACGCCTATGCCGGTGGTCGTCTGATTCAGTCTGAATTTGGCAATTTTCTGACACCCAATATTACTGCGGACGTTAACTATGGCATCGGTGCCTGGAGTGCCGAAGACTTCTGGCAAGCGCTGCACAATGGTAAGTCTAAGGATGGGCGCATGCTGTATCCGGCTTTTCCGTTTACCAATTACAGTCAGATCACACGCACCGATGGCGATGCCTTGTTCGCTTACTTCAAGACCGTTAAACCGGTCGCCAGAGAGAATCAGCCGCATGATTTGCGCTTCCCTTACAGCCAGCGAATCTTGCTGGCATTTTGGCGCGCCCTGTATTTTCGTCCAGCCGTGTATCAGAATAATACGCAGCAAACTGCAGAATGGAATCGTGGCGCCTATCTGGTGAATGGCTTGGCCCATTGCAGTGCCTGCCATAGTAGCCGTAACGTGCTGGGAGCCAATGGCGGAACCCACGATCTGTCTGGCGGTGCGCTGCCCATGGTCAATTGGTATGCGCCATCGTTATTGGCGCAAGAAGAGGCCGGGTTGTTGCATTGGCAGCCGGTTCAGTTGCAAGCCTTGTTAAAAACGGGAGTCTCGCAGCAGGCCGTGGCGTCGGGCCCTATGGCTGAGGTGGTGGCTGGCAGCCTGCAATACTTAACGGCGACCGATATCGCCGCCATGGGCACTTATCTGCAAGCCCTGCCTGTATCGAAAACCGCTGCTGCCGATATGCTGGATAAGGCGCTACTAGCCCCCTCGCTTGGCAAAGAGCAGATGGCGATGCTCATGCAACAGGGGGCCAGTCTGTATAAAACCCATTGTGCCGATTGCCATGGGGTCAATGGTGCCGGGGGTGCCAGCATTTATCCTGCTTTGGCCGGCAATCCTGCTGTCCAGATGCAAAACGTCGCCAATCCTTTGCGCATCATCTTGGCGGGCGGCTTTGCTCCTGCCACCGAGGCCAATCCGCGTCCCTATGGGATGCCGCCGTTTGGACCAGTGTTGTCAGACGCTGAAGTGGCTATCGTTTTATCTTATGTACGTAATGCCTGGGCTAATCAGGGTAGCGTGATCACAGCAGCAGAAGTCAATCGCTACCGGACTGCACCACTGGATTGAGCGAAATTTTCACAAGGGAATCGACTAAAACATGAATCACCGCACACTGCAGCATCAGTTTTTTTTATTCTTACTTATCGCAGTGAGCCTGGGTTTCGGCCGCATCATGTTGCCATTTTATTCGGCAATTTTCTGGGCTTTGGTACTGGCAATCTTGTGCGCTCCTCTACAACGTCGTTTGCTCAGATTGATGCCTCTACGCAGCAATCTGGCTGTGCTGGCCAGCCTGTTGCTGGTACTGGTTGCAGTGCTCCTTCCACTATTACTGATAGGCGCATCTCTGTTGCAGGAGGGGACGATTTTTTATGCCAAGTTGCGTTCCGGTCAAATTGATTTTGGCATCTATTTTCAGCAAATCATGGCGGCACTACCTAGCTGGATGTTGAAGCTGTTGTCACGCTTTGGTGTCGACGACATGACGACGCTCAAAAGCACGCTCTCGACTGCGGCTAGTCACGCCAGCCAATTGATCGCCTCTAAACTACTCAACCTGGGGCAAATTACGGCACAGTTTATGATTAGCTTCGGGATTATGCTGTACTTGTTATTTTTCTTTTTGCGCGATGGCGTCGCACTGGCGGCAAAAATAAGCCGGGTGATACCGTTAGACAATGCCGACAAACAACAATTATTCGCCCAATTTGCGACCGTGATCCGCGCAACGATTAAAGGTAATCTCAGCGTGGCTGCCGCTCAGGGCGCGCTGGGTGGTCTGATGTTTTGGTTCCTGGGTATACAGGGGGCATTGTTGTGGGCGGTATTGATGGCTGTCATGTCTTTATTGCCGGCGATAGGCGCTGGCCTGATCTGGGGCCCAGTTGCACTGTATTATCTAGCGACTGGAGCATTATGGCAGGGCGTTAGCATGATCTTGTTTGGCGTGTTTGTGATCGGTTTGGTTGATAATATCCTGCGCCCCATTTTAGTTGGTAAAGATACCCAGATGCCCGATTATGTGGTGCTGCTGTCAACGCTCGGTGGTCTTTCTGTTTTCGGGCTAAGTGGTTTTGTGATCGGCCCGGTGATTGCCGCCATGTTCCTCGCGAGTTGGCAAATTTTCGCCAACGACAAAGAGGCTGCCGGTAAGTAAGGGCGCTGGATATTTTTCAAAAATGAACTAAGAGAAGTACTGACTATGATCTTGATCAAGCCAGTAATTTGCCAAGGATAGACGATCAGGCGTAAAATATCTGCTCTTTAGATGCGGGTGTAGCTCAATGGTAGAGCAGAAGCTTCCCAAGCTTACGACGAGGGTTCGATTCCCTTCACCCGCTCCATATAAATCAATGCCTTAGCTGATTTTATGATGAGAAATTTTCCGCAAAAACGCTTGGTAGGACTTACGATGTAGTCTCTGCCCAGACAATTTTTTTTGCTTCGTCTTTACGCTGTCACGCTCGTGCAGTTCACCTGCGCTTATTATTTTCCTGACTCGTTCCATCGGCCCTTGCGTTGTCCTGCATTGTCCTGCATTGTCACTATCGAGGCCGCCATCCGCAAAAGCAAATATCCCATTTCTACTATGCGGGAGTAAGCTGCCGCGCCAAATTTTGAACTTTACAAAACTTTACCCTGGCGACATATCCTAGCAACGCGCCATCTTTACAGTGAGTACATGCAGATTAATTCTGTCGGGTGTGCATACCCAGCACACTCAAACCGACACTTACAGATGAGGCTAGCATGTCTATTACTGCTATGGTTGAAGTCAAGGCCATTACTAAAACTGTCGCCACCCAAGAGGGTGAATTAGCGATATTGCGTCCTATCTCTATGCGAGTGATGGCGAGCGAATCGATCGCCATTACCGGCGCATCTGGTTCGGGTAAGTCAACCTTACTGGGAATTTTGGCGGGGCTAGATGTGCCAAGCAGCGGCGAGGTATTTTTGAACGGACACTGCCTGACCGCGCTGGATGAAGAGGGTCGCGCCCGGGTCCGGGCTGAGAATGTGGGATTCATCTTTCAGTCGTTTCAGCTGTTGCCTGGCCTCACGGCACTAGAAAACGTGATGTTACCGCTGGAATTGCGCGGCAATCGCCAGGCCAAAACACTGGCCACAGAATTTTTACAAAGGGTAGGTCTGGAGTCGCGCATGCGTCACTATCCGCCCCAGTTATCTGGCGGCGAGCAGCAAAGGGTGGCGATAGCGCGTGCCTTTGCCAGTCAGGCACGCATTTTGTTTGCAGACGAACCGACCGGTAACCTCGATAGCACCACAGGCGCGCGGATTATCGATTTGCTGTTTGAACTCAATCGCGCGCTAGCCACTACTCTGATTTTCATCACGCACGAAGAGCGCCTGGCAGCACTGTGCCAGCGCCGGATTGTGCTGGAAGCGGGGCAGTTAGTCTGCGCTTTAACTAGTCAAACCAGTAAAGGAGAGGCAGATGCTAGCCTTAAAATTATTGCTGCGTAACTGGCGCAGTGGCGAGCTAAAGCTGCTGAGCGTTTCTTTAATACTGGCGGTTGCAGTGCTCAGCGGCATCGCGGTATTTGTCGATAGACTGGAGTTAACTTTACTGGCGCAAAGCAGCAGTCTGTTGGGGGCCGATAGCGTGCTCAGCGGTACGCAGCCGCACCCCGCCAGCTGGGAAGCCGAGGCCGACCGCAATGGGATAGCGCATACACAGGCGGTGGCATTCGAGAGCATGCTGTATGCGGGTGACAACATGGCGCTCGCTTCGGTCAAGGCTGTGGCTGAACATTATCCCCTACGTGGACAATTGGAAATCAGTCAGCAGCCGTTTGCACTACAGCCACAAGATATTCAGCTAGCAAAAGGCGTCCCTGCCGCCGGCGAGGCCTGGATAGATTCGCGTTTGTTATCTTTGTTGAATATTCAGCTGGGTCAGTATATAGAGTTAGGCGAACTGCGCCTGAAAGTTAGCCAAGTGCTGATACGTGAGACTGAGTTGTTCACTTTTGCCCCGCATTTGTTGATTAATCTTCAGGATTTGCCTTTGACTAAACTGGTGCAGCCGGGCAGTCGCCTTGAATATAAGTGGTTGCTGGCATCTGATAACCGCGTACTGATGGCAAATTTCATTCAAAAACTTAAGCCGCGGTTGAGCCCGCACCAGACTTTAGAAGATGCGGCCAGCATGCAAGAAAGCTTGGGCAATGTAGCAAAAACCGGTAAAAATTTCCTGCTGCTGACCGCTATCCTGGCCGTCTTGCTGGCAGGTGTCGCGATCGCCATTGCCGCGCAACAGTTTTCGCAGCGGCATACCAATCAGGTAGCCTTGATGAAAAGTCTGGGTGTCAGCGCCAACCGGGTACGCGCCTTGTATTTTGGCCAGTTGCTGGCACTGGGCATCATCGCCTCTTTGCTGGGTCTGGTCTTTGGTGAGGCGATACAAAGAATGGTGGCAGCCAGTTTGCAGGAAATTTATAAAATCCGTTTAACTGAGGCGCGTGCTTTGCCATACGCTTTAAGTTTTTTAAGTGGTCAGTTGTGCCTGATTTTCTTTGCTCTACCTGCGTTATGGTTTTTACCGACGGTGCCACCCTTGAAGATCTTGCGCAAAGAGTTGGCGCCGAATATGCCGCAATTGTGGCTACAGGCGGCGCTGGCACTGGCCGCGGTAGTGTTGCTGCTGTTACTGTTTAGTGGCGATGTCACGCTCGCGCTGATTGTTTGCGCCGGTTTGATCGCGGTGCTGCTGTTCTCTATCGCGCTGGCCTTGCTACTGTTAGGTGTGAGTAAATATTTTTCTGCCAGTCTGATCGGTTATCGTCGCCTTGCCTTTGCCAATTTACAAAGGCGTAAATGGAACAGCGTGATGCAGATTATCGTATTTTCGATTGCCATCATGTCTTTGTTAAGCCTGAGCATAGTGCGCACTTCGATGATGGATGAGTGGAGCGCCAAATTTCCTAAAGATGCAGCGAATCATTTTCTGGAAAATATTCCGGCCGCCGATGTCAGCGCTGTGCAAGCCTTGCTGGAACAGCAAAAACTTCAGCTTCAGCCATTTTATCCTGTGGTGCGCGGCCGCATCAGTGCAGTCAAAGGTGTAATTCCGGATGAAGCTATGCGTAAAAAATCACGCACTCTGGAATACGAAAACGATTTTAGCTGGAGTACGGTATTGGCCGAAGGTAACCATGTAGTTGCCGGGCAGTGGTGGGATCAGTGGAGAGCGCAGCGTAAGCAAGGACAATTGCCGGGAGTTTCGGTAGCTGCCACCACAGCTAAAAACATCGGGATAAAAGTGGGGGATCACTTGCGTTTCTCTATCGCCGGTTTTGAGCTCGAAGCCGAGGTGGCCAGTTTGCGCGAGTATGAAGAAAGCGTCGTCAATCGTACTTTTGCCTATTTGTTTGAGCCCGGTAGCCTAAATCATTTGTCGCCCACCTACAGCACCGCATTTTATCTGCCACCACAGCAAAAGAGCTTTCTGACGAGTCTGTTAAGGGCGCATCCTGGCATTGCGTTGTATCAGTTAGATAGGTTCATCGAACAATTACAGAGCATCATCAAGCAGGTCACCGATGGCGTGATGTTGGTCTTGTGGCTAACGCTGGCGGCGGCGGGCCTGGTGCTGTGCTCTGCCGTGATGAGTAGTCTCGATAGTCGCAAACAAGAGAGCGCCTTGTTGCGCGCTCTGGGTAGCCCCAGTGAGTTAATCGTGGGCAGCGTCTGGTTGGAGTTTAGTTTATTAGGTTTGCTGGCAGGTGTGGTCGCTATTCTGGGAGCAGAGATTGTTCTCTTTGGACTGCAAGTGCTAGTCTTGAAAACCTCGCTCCATGCCCACTATGTTTACTGGTTGGCGGCGCCTTTGATGAGCGCATTGTTGCTCGGGATTTTAGGTGGCTTAGCGTGTCGCAGTGTCGTAACAAGTGCGCCTGGTTTGGTATTGCGAGGAGTGAATTAATAGTATGAAAACGTTAAAGTTAGCCCTTGTTTTCCTGTCGATATTCTTTTGTGCCAGCTTATTCGCCGCTGATAATAATCACAAGGTGTTGCTGCTTGGTGATAGCCTTAGCGCCGGATTCGGGATCAAACCCGAGCAATCTTGGGCGCGCCTGATGCAGCAAGAGTTACAGGTAAGGCATGCGGCGACTTTGCTCAATGCCAGCGTCAGCGGTGAAACCAGTAGTGGCGGTCGCAACCGCCTGCCAGCCCTGCTGCGCGACTATCAGCCTGGTATCGTGGTCTTGGAGTTAGGCGGCAATGATGGCTTACGTGGCCAGCCTCTCACTTTGCTAGAGAGTAATCTGCAAGCGATGATAGATGCAGCTCAGGGGGCCGGTGCCAGAGTATTATTGGTCGGGATGCAGATACCGGGTAGTTACGGGGCGCGCTATAGTAAGCAATTCAAGGAGATTTTCCCTAAAGTTGCGGCTAAAAATAAGCTACCTCTGGTGCCCTTTCTACTCGAAGCGGTGGCTGATCATTCAGAGTGGATGCAGGCCGACGGCATTCATCCTAAGGAGGAGGGGCAGGCTAGGATGAAGGAAAACGTCTTGCCGTTTTTATTGCCTATGCTGAAGTTAAAATGAGCGGCTATCCTTCCTGGCGGAACGTTTTTTCCTGTGTACTGACTTGAATTTATTTTTCTTTTTTTTTGTCAAAAATTTTTGTGCTGAAAGACAAGCTATGCGTTGCTTAAACAAGTTAATGATGTTCCCGATAGGCCTGATGCTATTGACGCTTTGGGGGCCGGCCCGCGCCGATGGTTTGGCTGATCTGAAATCTGCACTGAGTCGCTTGCAAGGGCAAAGCCCACTCAAGGCGACGATAGAGCTGAAAAGCGTCCGGCGCCTGGGCGAAGGTAAGGAGTTGGAAGAGAGCAGCGCGCACGCCAGCCTGAGCGTCGAAGACGGAGCGCGTGGCATGCAAGTCTTTTACAGTAAAGAGACCTTGACGCGAGCTGAGACTGAGGCTCGTGCTAAAGGCAAGGATCCCAAGACCAAGACACCCACAGTGACTGCCTTGAGTGAGTTGAATACGGCTGAACTGCGCCCTATGGTGGCGGCGGTGCTTGGCTTATCAAGGCAGATCGATGAGGGTATTTTTAAGGGGGAGAAGCTCGACACCTATAATGGCAAGCCAGCGCGTCTGCTGAGTTTTGAATTCACTATGGATCGCTTGACCGAAAGAGAGCGTAAATATGTCAAAAAAATGGAAAGCACGCTCGATCTGTGGATCGCTGCCGATGGCACTCCACTGGCCAGTAATTTGCGGCAGAGTGGCTCGGGGCGCGCCTTTGTGGTCGTAAGCTTCGAGCAAAAATACGATGAAGACAGCATCTTCGGTATCTACGGCGATCGCTTACTGCTATTGCGTAGGGAAAGTCGGCTCAGCTCTTCCGGTGCGGGTGAGAAAATGGAGAGTAAAGTGGTCAAGACTTTGCAATTGTAGTTTTGATCTTGTTAAGACCGATGCCCCATCACCATCACGGAACCTAAACCTATGCATCCTCGCCTGTTAATCATTGAAGACGACCAGCGCCTGGCCGATATGTTGCGGACCTATCTACAGCAAAACGGTTTTGAGGTGGTGCATGTGACGAGTGCCGGCCAGGGCCTGGCTTTGTTGCGGGATCCATCTCAGGCTTTTGCTTTGCTCCTGCTTGATTTGATGTTGCCGGATGCCTTCGGTCTTGATGTCTGCCGTCAGATCCGTGCGCATACTGGGAATATGGCGACTATTCCTATCGTGATGCTCACTGCCAAGGGCGATTCTATGGATAAAGTGATAGGCCTGGAGTTGGGCGCTGATGACTATGTCGCAAAACCGTTTGAACCGCGTGAACTCCTGGCGCGTTTGCGCGCCTTGCTGCGGCGTCAGCAGCAACTCCAGACCAGCCCGCAAACCGAGCCTGAGCTGGCCAGGATATTGCGCTTTGGACGGCTCGAAATTAGGCTGGATGCACGCCGCCTGTATCTGGATGGGCAAGAGCGCGGTCTTACTGCCTATCAATTCGATTTACTGGTGTTGATGGCTGAAAGTGCCGGCAGAGTGCTGTCGCGCGAGCATTTGATGGATGCACTCAAGGGCGAGACCCCGGATGCGTTTGATCGCTCGATTGATGTTCATATCGCTCGCCTGCGCGCTGCCATCGAGGATGATCCCAAACAAGCGCGTCGCATCATCACGGTGCGTGGTGCCGGTTATGTGTTCGCGAAGTTGCAGGATGTTTAGCGCCATGAAACACCGGGTAAAAAAAATGTGCTCACGCTGGTCGCTGAAATTTTATCTGCGTATCTATCTGGCGATGCTGGCCAGTCTGGTGCTCGCTTTCGTCCTCATGGCCTTGATCTGGCAAATACTGCTGAATAGTCCGCGCTATTTCAAGCTGAATATGGAACATTTTTCGCAGATAGCGACCGACGTCTTGCCGGCCTCCGGCGTTTCTAAGGAGCGCCAATTAGTGACGCTAAAACGTTGGGGGACGTGGATGGATTCCGATCTTTCGCTGTATGCGCCAGACGGAACTTTGCTGAACTCGACAAAAAGCGATGCGCCAGCGCGCGTTCCGGATAATGTTAAACAAGGCTGGTTCTTTGGGTTTCCTTTTAGCGTGATCGGCCACTTGTCGGATCAACGCTGGCTGCTCATGCAGAGTAACCGCGTCTTTTTTGCTCCGACTTTAGGACAAGTTCTACTGGCGCTGTTGGTGGCACTGGCGCTAGCGCTGGGCTCCTACCCGATTGTCCGACGTTTGACCAAGCGGCTGGAGCATTTGCAAGATAGCGTCTATGCCTTGGGGCAGGGAGCATTGGCGACCCGGGTGGCGGTCGAAGGGGATGACGAAGTGGCGCATTTAGCGATGAGTTTCAATCAATCGGCAGCGCGTATCGAGGCGTTGATGGCGGCGCAAAAATCCTTGTTGGCGAACGCCTCGCACGAATTGCGCTCGCCGCTGACGCGTCTGCGCATGGCGGTAGAGTTGATGCAAGAGCAGGCTACGCCTGCCATCCGACTAGAGTTGAGCCGCAATATCAACGAGTTGGATCAACTGATAGAGGAGATATTATTGAGCAGCCGCCTTGAGGCGAACATGGCGAACCCGCATACCGATGAAGAGCTCGATCTGACTGGTTTGCTGGCCGAAGAGTGCGCACTGACGGATGCCTTGTTAACGATACAGGCTCAGTACGGAGCTGGTGAGGGGGCCGCGTTATTGCAAGGTGATCCGAAATTACTCAGGAGGCTATTGCGTAATCTGCTGGAAAATGCCCAGCGTTACGGTGGCACTGCGGCGCCCGAAGTGTTACTGCTGATCAGCCCGCAACAGCTGCAAGTAGATGTTTGCGATCGCGGTGCCGGGATCCCCGTGGAGCAACGCGAGCGTATTTTTGAGGCTTTTTATCGCGTGCCTGGTGCCAGCGAAAGCCATGGCGGTGTCGGGCTAGGCCTGAGTCTGGTCCGACAAATCGCACAGCGCCATGGCGGTCAGGTGCAATGCCTGGCGCGTGAAGGCGGCGGCAGTTGTTTTAGAGTGATCTTGCCTCGGGCTGTTCGACTGTAGGTGCTGTGCTGAACATTCAAAGTAGATAAGCCCAGAGCGCATATTCCATGCGCTTCTTCAGACTGTCTTGCCATTTCAAAATCAATCTACTTGTCTTCGCATCCATCGTCACCTATCGAGATTTGGTGAGGTGTGGCGAAGTGTGGCGAAGTGTGGCAAGGTATGGCTAGATATGACCGTAAGCTGTCGCCTTCCTGCCTTGTGACAGACCAGCGCTCTGCTAAACTCTAGCTCGTCTATCTTTACTTTAACACTCTCACGAAAGGTCTCACATGCTTGAACTACGCCCAAGCTGCGAACATTGCGATAAACTTCTGCCACCGAATTCAAGCGAAGCGCGAATATGCAGTTACGAATGTACATTTTGCGCCGTTTGCGTAGAGCAGGTCTTGCTCAATGTCTGCCCTAATTGTGGTGGCGGCTTCGTGACGCGCCCGATACGACCGTCGCACAACTGGAAAGGTGATAATTTTCTAGGTAAGGATGGTGCTGGTACGCGTCGTGTATTCAAACCTGTGGATGCGAGCGAGCACGCAGCCTTAGTCGCCAGACAAAATGGTTTGGAGCCGCAGGATCGCTAGGCTTTGGTAGATTGTATTTATATCAAATTATGATGTCCTTAAATGTCCTCATGCGTTTATGAAAAAGCGGATCAAAGTTAACTATGGGCGGAACTGTCATGCGCAAGCAAAGTATCTACTTTCTCTTATTACCTGAGACCATGCTGTCGGATCTGGCAGGGCCGGCCGATGCATTTTTGTTTGCCAACCGCCATCAAACTGAGGTCGAATTTGAGCTGGAGTTTATTTGCGCCTTGCCAGAGATCCGCTGTTCTATCGGTCTGTCGCTAGGACCCTTAAGTGCGCTGCCTAACACATTGGCCGACGATGCGATTGTGGTCTTGCCCGGGCTAGTGGGCATGCAGTTTGACTATGCAGCCGCAGCCCACAAAAGCAGCCTGAGCTGGTTGAAAAATACGATACAGCCGCAGCACAGGCTAGTCTGCATCTGCTCGGGGGCGCTCACCGCTGCCCATGCCGGATTGCTGCGCGGACGGCGCGCCACCACACATCATAGTCACTGCGCCGATCTGGCCGCTATCGACGCCTCTATTCTGGTCGAAGAAAACCGTATCTTTGTCGAGGATGGGAATATCTGCAGCAGTGCCGGGGTCACGGCAGGCGTCGATTTGGTACTACATCTGATTAGTGGCATTACCTCGCCACAAACCGCAATTGCGGTGGCGCGTGCCATGGTGGTGTATCTGCGTCGCAGCGGCAATGATACTCAGTTATCGCCATGGTTAATGCATCGCAATCATGTACATCCTGTGGTGCATAAGGTGCAGGAGGCGCTGATCAAAGATCCGGCCCACCCCTGGGATTTGACTCAGTTAGCCGAACTGGCCTGCACCAGTACCCGTCATCTGAGCAGACTATTTAGTCTCTACGCCGAAATTTCGGTACAAGAGTATTTGAGCGGCTTGCGCTTAGGTCTGGCCGATCAGTTATTGAGTCAAACCGATTGGCCTATAGAACGCGTCGCAGAGGCTGCAGGTTTTGGCTCGCCCCGTCAGTTTCGCCGTGTATGGCAAAGCGCGCATGCCACGCCACCGTCTGCCCATCCGCACAGACGGCTTATGACCAGACACTGAGGACAACAAGGTATGGTTCGCGACCAGTTTGATCTCCGCTGTATGCGATATTTAATTAATTGGAAAATTAAGTTCAAATCAAAATTAAATTTTGCATCTATCTAACTTATCCGCATAAAGTATAATTCTGGCTCATGCTTAGACGCATTACTACGTGATGTGTCTGGCAAATTCGCTATTTTGATCTCTTTATACTCTATGCATTCTGTTATTCAAAACGCCAAACGTCTGATTATTAAAGTAGGTTCCTCGCTGGTTACCAATGACGGTAAAGGCTTAGACCGGGTTGCGATCGAGAAATGGGCGGCCCAGATCGCCCAGTTGCGCCAGATGGGCAAGGAAGTGGTACTGGTCAGTTCCGGTGCCATCGCCGAAGGGCGGCAGCGCCTAGGTTTTGAGAAACGCCCGACCGGCATCCATGAATTACAAGCCTGCGCGGCCGTCGGACAAATGGGTTTGGCGCAGATTTACGAAACCAGTTTTCGTGCACATGGCCTGGGAACTGCGCAGATCTTGTTGACGCACGCCGATCTGGCCGACCGCGAACGCTACCTGAACGCCCGCTCTACCCTGGTGACGCTGCTGGGTTTTGGCATTGTGCCGGTGATTAACGAGAACGACACCGTGGTTACCGATGAGATTAAATTCGGCGACAACGATACTCTGGGCGCGCTGGTGGCGAATCTGATCGAGGCCGATGCCCTGATTATTTTGACTGATCAAAAAGGCCTGTACACGGCTGATCCGCGTAAAGATCCCAACGCGCAGTTTGTGCATGAAGCCAGGGCCGGCGATCCGGCGCTGGAGGCGATGGCCGGTGGTGCTGGTTCCAGTCTGGGGAGTGGCGGCATGCTGACCAAGATCCTGGCAGCTAAACGCGGGGCCAGCTCTGGCACCCATACCGTGATCGCCTGGGGTAGAGAAGACAATGTTTTGGTGCGACTGGCGCAAGGTGAGGCAATCGGCACCCAATTGGTCTCGCAAATGGCACCATTGGCGGCGCGCAAGCAATGGATGGCGGATCATCTGCAAACTGCAGGGCAGATTGTGCTTGATGCCGGTGCGGTGCAAAAACTGACGGCCGAGGGCAAGTCTTTACTGCCTATCGGCGTGTTGGAAGTCAAGGGCGAATTTGGCCGCGGTGCGGTGATTACCTGTTTCAACGAAGCGGGCGTGGCGATTGCGCGCGGCTTAAGCAATTACACTAGCAGCGATGCGCGTCGTATTAAGCGACATGCCTCGTCGGAAATCCTGGGGATATTGGGTTTCGTGGTCGAACCGGAATTGATACACAGAGATAATCTGGTACTGCTGTAATTCCATTTCTAAATCATTCGTGTCGTGGTTGCCTTCGGCTCGTCGCCTAAACACAAAAGATTTGGAAACGGAATAAGCCAACCGCACAAGTAAATGCTGGGCATAAAAAAAGGCTGAACATCTTAAGCTCAGCCTTTTTGCCTTTGCCGTACCCGCAAATTAGAGCAAATATGTCTTTAGTCTTTCAGCCTGACCAGGGTCGATTTGCCAAACAGACTTTCTATCAAATCTACCGCTAAGACCGCAGTCTGATTGCGTAAATCGAGTGCCGGATTAAGTTCGACCACGTCTAGCGATGCCAGCATGCCGGTGTCAGCGATCATTTCCATGCAGAGTTGTGCTTCACGGTAAGTCGGACCACCCAAAACTGCCGTGCCTACGCCAGGCGCAATCGCTGGATCGAGGCAATCGAGATCAAAGCTGACGTGCAAATGGGTGTCAGCATCCAGACCTTCCAACGCCGATGTCATCACCGCACGCATGCCGTGTTCATCGATGTAGCGCATATCAAACACTTGCATACCCATCTCGTGGATGAAGCGGCGTTCGCCTTCATCGACGCTGCGGATGCCGATCAGGCGAATCTCGCTAGGCAGCATGGCAGGCGTGTGAGCACCGTAACTGATCAACTCTTTCGGACCATGACCCATCAGACAAGCTACTGGCATGCCGTGGATATTGCCGGTAGGGCTAATCGTCGAGAGATTGCTGTCGGCATGTGCGTCAAACCACAATACGCGCAGTTTTTTGCCGACCTTGCGGCAATGATTGGCAATCGCACTGATAGAACCTATCGCTAAACAATGATCGCCACCCAGCATCATAGGCATCTGACCAGCTGCCAAGGCGGCTTCCACGGCGTTATACACCGCTTGATTCCAGTCTATGGCTTCTTTCAGGTGACGCAAACCATTCACCGGTTCCAGCCAAGGGTTGGCGGGGCCATGTAAATTGCCGTGATCGATGACCGTCAAAGCGCGCGCTTGTAACGCCTCGACCAAGCCAGCCACACGTAATGCGTCCGGGCCCATGCCCGCGCCTCTGACACTTGCGCCCACATCGGTTGGCGCTCCAATTAAGGAAATTGTTTTCATTGTTTTAGCGTTTCAATCTATCTAAAGTATTAAGCGGATATAGGTACGACATTTTCTGTGATTACCTGACTGACAGGTTTGCTGGTTTCTGCAGCAACCCCCATGCCGAACAAGTCTTTAGGATTTTGCAATTCTGGGATTAAATCCAAGATACGCGAATCTTTTTGTACTACGTATTTTTCTACGTAACGCATGGCAGAAAAATCTTCCAGCGCAAATCCTACCGAATCAAACACCGTCACTTGCTGTTCGTTCTCGCGACCGGCCGCGCTACCGTTTATCACGCGCCAGAGTTCTGTGACGACAAAATCTGCCGGCATTTGCTGCAATTCGCCTTCTATGCGCGATTGCGGCTCAAACTCAACGATCACGCGAGCATTTTCCAGTATTGCCGGATGCAGCTCGGTTTTACCGGGGCAATCACCACCGACACCATTAATATGCGTGCCAGGACTAATCATTTCTGGCAGCAGGATCAAGGCATTGGTCTTGTCCGCGGTCACCGTGGTGATGATGTCGGCACCCTTAGTTGCCTCAGCCGTTGAGCCGGCACGTATGATACGCAAGTTTGGATAAGCACGCAGATTGTTGATCAGTTTATCAGTCGCAGCCGGATCAACGTCATACACGCGCAATTCTGTGATACCGAGGATGCAGTGGAAGGCAATTGCCTGAAATTCGCTTTGCGCGCCATTACCGATCAAGGCCATGCTACGGCTGTCTTTGCGCGCCAGATATTGCGCTGCCAGCACCGAAGTGGCTGCGGTGCGCAGTGCGGTAGTCAAGGTTAATTCGGATAAAACCCGCGGGTAGCCCGTATTCACATCAGACAATACGCCAAACGCGGTGACGGTAAGTAAGCCGGCCTGGGTGTTTTTTGGGTGACCGTTGACGTATTTAAACGAGTATTGCACGCCGTCGGAAATCGGCATTAATTCGATCACACCTACATCAGAGTGGCTGGCGACGCGCGCACATTTGTCAAAACTATTCCAGCGCAAATAATCTTCCTTGATCATGCCGGACAGAGTCGCAATCGCGTTCTCGTGGCGGGTTTTAGTCAAGTGTGCTTGCATTTCTTGTGTGCCGATAAACGTCACCATAATAATCTCCGTGGGTTTTTTGATGTACTGCAACGCCGCAACGCCAACCCAGACTTAGTGCAAATAGTCGGGGTAAAGAATCTGCTGCGATATAAGAAGTATAGGCTGGCGGAAAAACATTAGATTTCAAAATTTGATGGTATCTAGTAAAAATATGAAATTAAATTTCTATTTTGTTCTATGTATGGATTTATATTTCTTTAATCGTATAATTAATAAAACATATGATTTTTAAGGAGATTGCATGGATAACTACGATAAGAATATCTTGAAGCATTTACAAGAAGACGGACGCATGAGTAATTTGCTGCTGTCCGAGCGCATCCACCTGTCGGCTCCGCAGACTTTACGCAGGGTTCGTAGCCTGGAAGAGCAGGGCGTGATACGTGGCTATGTGGCGCAGGTATCGGCCGCCTCTATCGGTCTGGCGGTGATGGCCTTTGTCAGTCTGTCGCTGGATCGCGAGCAGTTTCGCAACGTGCGCGAGGTGGAGCGCAATATCATGGCCTTCCCCGACATCATAGAGTGCCACACGATTTCCGGCGATTTTGATTATCTGCTGAAGGTAGTCGCCCCAGACTTAAAAAGCCTGTCGCAGTTTTTAACCGATAGTCTGATGCAAGTACCGGGCGTAGCCACCTTGCGCTCGATGATCTGCATGGAAGAGATTAAACCGGTGAGCAGTTTGCCTATCGTCTAGAATTTTAAAAAGTGAGCTCTGCCAGCGCGCATATTCCATGCGCTTCTTCAAGCACACTGGCCTGCGAGCCGCATGGGATATGCGTAGTGGCCGGGTGTAGATTTCATGCTGAGTAGGGGCTGCTGTCCTTGAGTATCTAAGGAAGCAAGGTATTTCCGTAGCCCATAAGAAAGGCCGTGCCGCAAATAGTGGTAGCGCCAAATAGGACAATCAATGCGCTAGGGATTCTTGCAACAGCGGCGGTGATTATGATCGCGCCAAATACCGCAATGCTGCTGGCGCTGAGGTATTGAGCATGCCTGATTAAGTGCAGAAACCAAGTAAACATGACATAGCCGCAGAGTCCGAGGCCCGCGATCATTGTGATGATAAAACCGAGGCTGTCGAGGTCGATAATAATAGCGACAATGCGATCGAAAGCGTTCGCGACAGGGGAGGGAAATCGCGAGCCGGATGATGTGGTATTCATTTCAAAAAAGGCTGGCTGTCGCTTAAATTGCGCCGCGCGCCAAACATCGATAAGAGAAATAAGTAACAGCGGAAAGAATAAAAATACAGTAAAGACGGTGCAGATAACTCCTATGGTTTTCGGCCAAAACCAGTATGAAACAAAGCAGCCAGCGATAAGTAATGGTAGTGGCCAGAGACGTTTCAATCGATAATTCACGGATATCCTTAATGTTAAAAGCCTAACTAAGGTTTTGATCTTATCAATTATTCCGAGTTCTGCGTAGAAATCGTATGTTTGAATGACAGAGTGCTTCGCAGGAAATTTCAATGTCACCCTTGCCAGCGCGCATATTTCATGCGCTTCTTCAAGCACACCGGCCTGCAGCCCGCATGGGATATGCGCAGTGGCCGGGTGCTTATTTTGATTTTCAACCAGGCCTGCTGTCGCGCCTGGGTTTAGCTTGCTTTTGGTCGCAGCACAAAATAACTCAGCAAACCTATGCCTATGCCCCAGCAGGCTGAGCCCAGTCCTAGCAAAGTCACATTCGAGGCGGTGACGATAAAGGTCAGTAAGGCAGCCTCTCTTTCACTGGCTACGCTCATGGCATTGACTAAGCCATTCTGGATCGCGCCGAGTAAGGCCAGCCCAGCTACGCTGGCGATCAGTGCTGGTGGTAGGTGCATGAAGCTGTCGGTCAGCGAGCCGGCAAAGCTGCCGATTAACAGGTAAAAGACACCGCAAGCGACGCCCGCCAGCCAGCGTTTTTCGGGCTGATGATGGGCTTCCGGGCCGGTACAGATGGCTGCCGTGATCGCTGCCAGATTGACGCCATGCGAGCCGAACGGGGCAGTGATCAGGCTGGCCAGTCCAGTGCTGCTGACTAGCTTGCTAACCGGGGCGACATAGTTGGCGGCACGCAGTACGGCCACGCCCGGTACCTGTTGTCCGGTTAGGCAGAGTAGCGCTAAGGGTAGGCCTATGCTGATGATGGCGCTGAGTGAAAAATCGGGTGTGGTCCAGACCGGCTGGGTTAAGGAAAAATGCATGAGCTTGTTGTTCGCGCCATTTGCGCTGTTCAGCGCGCTGGCAGTATCGCCCCAACCCAGACCTAGCCATAGTGCGATTCCCAGTAGTAGAGTCAGGACGATGGCATAGCGTGCCGAACTGCGCTTGAAAAATAGATAGCCGACAAACATCGCCGCCACCAGTAAAGGTGCGCCAACCACCGTGCTCCGCGCACCGGCAAACACTTCTACCCCAAACTTAAATAGGATACCGGCCAGCATCGCTGCGCACAGGCTCTTGGGGATTACCGCCATCAGGCGTTCAAATACGCCGCTCACGCCGACCAGCCACATTGCCGCCGCCGCAAACAGATACGCGCCGATGGCCTGGTTATACGGTACGGTAGCCAGGGCGCCGACCAGCAAGGCTGCGCCGGGCGTGTTCCAGGCGCAGATCACCGGTATCTTATGACGCCAGCTCAGCCAGACGCTGCAGACGCCGGCACCGATAGAGATGGCCCAGACCCAGGATGCCATTTGCACCTGGCTCAGTTTGGCGGCCTGACCTGCCTGCAAAATTAATAGCATAGGCCCGGCATACGAGATCAACACTGCGATGAAACCGGCCAGCACTGCCGGAAAAACATCATGTGCCTGACGCCAGGTGCTTGGACTGAGTAAAGAACTGTCAGCAGAAGCGCTGGCGGACGAGGAGAGGGGGAGTGGAGTAGTCATGCCTCTAGTGTAGAGCAGGCAAGCGGGCGATTTGCCTACAGTTATCAATTAGCTTATGCTATACAGATGAAAAAATCTGAATCTGTAATGCAGCACAGTTATCGTCAGTTGGCAGATCAATTGATGCATGCGATCAAGGCCGGTGATTACCAGGTGGGCGAACGGCTGCCGTCGGTGCGGGCCTATGCCGCCACGCATAGCATGAGCGCCTCGACTGTGATCCGCTGCTACCGCTATCTGGAGTCTTTGGGCCTGGTCGAAGCACGCTCCAAGTCTGGCATGTATGTAGCCGACTGGAAGGCGCAGAACGCCAGCCGCAGCCATCTCATGACGCCGCAGACGCCGCAGGTGCGTAACGGCAGCAGCCCTGCACCGGTGGAATACGATAAGCTGATGTCGCATCAGCATCGCATGATGCAGTTGTACGCGCTTACCTCACAACCTCTGCATCTTGGGCTACATCTGGCCAGTGCGGCGCCGGCCTGGTATCCGTGCGCGAGCTTGGCCAAGATCGGTCAGCGCTTACTGCGTAAGGATGCGCAAGCCATAGGACTGTACCCAACCGGTAGCGGCTTGCCTGCCTTAAAAACAGCCTTGATCCATCATTTGGCTAGCTTTGGGGTTGATCTGCAAGCGCCGGATTTGCTCATCACCAATGGCAGTACCGAAGCCTTGAGCGTGGCTTTGCGCGCGGTGGCACAAGCGGGCGACGCGGTGATCGTGGAGTCGCCGGTGTACTTCGGTTTGCTGCAAATGATAGAGAACCTGGGCTTGAAAGCGCTGGAGGTGCCCTGTGTGCCAGGTCTGGGCATCAGCCTGGAAGCGCTCGAATATGCGCTAGAGCATCATGCTGGAGTCAAGGCGATCGTGGCGATGCCAAATTTTCAGAACCCTCTGGGTTGCGCCATGAGTGAGAAAAATAAGCGCCGCTTGCTCAAGCTGGTCGAGCAATATGATATTGCGCTGATCGAGGACGATGTGTTTGGCGATCTCTCGCATCAGGGCGAGCGGCCGCAACCAGTCAAGGCCTGGGATAGGCATGGACATGTCATTTATTGCGGTTCGTGTAGTAAGAGTATGGCTCCGGCGTTTCGCCTCGGCTGGATCGCGGGCGGTCGTTATCACAACCGTATCGCTGCATTAAAATTGAGTAACTCGTTGGTCACACCCTTGTTTGAGCAGGCGGTGTTAGCCGAATTTTTGGATTCGGGCGCACTGCCATCGCATCTGCGGAAATTACGCGAGCGACTGGTGTCGAGTATTCCGCTGGTGCTGGCGGCGGTACAGCGCTATTTTCCGGCGGGCACGCAAGTGGTCAGTCCAGCTGGCGGCTGGTGGTTGTGGCTGCAACTGCCAGAGAAGATCGATAGCCTGGCTTTGTTGCGGCTGGCAGTGGCCGAGGGTATTGCTTTTACGCCGGGCGTGATGTTTTCGAATTCGGCTAAGTACGCGCACTTTATGCGTATGAATATTGGCCGCCCCTGGGATAAAGAATTGGAGCTGGGCATACAAACCTTGGGGCGACTATTGGCGCAGCTAATGTCGGCGCGTCTGGAGTGAGAACGCAAACGCACAAGCGGTATCGTTCAGGTCTGGCTTAGTAAGCTTAGTGAGCTTAGTGAGCTTAGTGAGCTTAGTGAGCTTAGTGAGCTTAGTGAGCGTGGCCAACGATGAAATGCACTTGTGATAATGCACTAAATAAGGAATACTTCGCGAGCGAGGAACTTTCTATCCTGGCGGTGGACCAAGTTTGCTCAGTCTGCGCGGCTGGCCTAGATATCGCTAGGTAGCGATTTCTTCGCAGCGCTGCCTATGGTGCCTATGATGCCTATGCAGCGTGCACGTACATCAAACACTCACCTCAACTAAACTAATTAATTTCCCATGACGCTAGAGTTGGCGAGCTATCTTAGTTTTTTTCAGCATTTTGGGCTACTTAGCCTGGTGGCTTTGCCGTTTTTGGCTAGCCTGATCGCAGCTTTTCTACCTAGTAATGCGCGCAATGCGGAGTCGACGCTGGCTGGACTGGTCGCGCTGTTTTGCGTGGTGCAGGCAGCGCTATATTTCCCGGAGGTGGCCGCTGGTGGCGTGATACGGCAAGAGTTTAGCTGGTTGCCCTCGCTGGGTCTAAATTTTGTACTGCGCATGGATGGCTTCGCCTGGATGTTTTCATTGTTAGTGCTGGGGATGGGCGCTTTGGTGGTGCTGTATGCGCGCTATTACATGTCGCCATCCGATCCGGTACCGCGCTTTTTTTCGTTCTTGCTGGCCTTCATGGGAGCCATGAGCGGCGTGGTGTTGTCCGGTAATCTGGTGCAACTGGTGCTGTTTTGGGAACTCACTAGCCTGTTTTCTTTTTTGCTGATTGGTTACTGGTACCACCGCATGGATGCGCGGCGCGGTGCGCGCATGGCCTTGACCGTAACGGGTGCCGGCGGCCTATGCTTGCTAGCCGGCGTGCTGGTCTTGGGGCATATCGTCGGCAGTTATGATCTCGATGTGGTGCTAGCCTCAGGTGCGCAGGTGCGCGCCCATCCGCTTTACTTGGTGGCCTTGCTGCTGGTGCTGCTGGGCGCGCTGACTAAGAGTGCGCAGTTTCCGTTTCACTTCTGGCTACCGAATGCGATGGCAGCGCCGACCCCAGTGTCCGCTTATCTGCACTCGGCCACCATGGTGAAGGCCGGAGTGTTCTTGCTGGCACGCTTGTGGCCAGTGCTGGCGGGTAGTGAAGAATGGTTTTGGATCGTCACCGGTTCGGGTTTGATTACTTTATTGCTAGGCGGCTTTGTGGCAATTTTTCAAAAGGACCTGAAGGGGGTGCTGGCTTACTCGACCATCTCGCACCTGGGTCTGATCACGACATTATTAGGTTTGAATAGCCCGCTGGCAGCGGTGGCAGCAGTGTTCCACATCATGAACCACGCCACTTTTAAAGCTTCTTTATTTATGGCGGTGGGCATTATCGATCACGAAACCGGCACCCGCGACATCGGCCGCCTCAGTGGTTTGATGCGCTCTATGCCGGTGACCGCCACTCTGGCCATGGTGGCTAGTGCGGCCATGGCCGGGGTGCCTTTGCTTAATGGTTTTATCTCCAAAGAAATGTTTTTTACCGAGGCGGTCTTCGTCACTAGTGTGCCCTGGTTTCAAGTGCTGTTGCCGGCGGCGGCCGTGTTGGCGGGTATCTTTAGTGTGGTGTATTCCTTGCGCTTTACGGTCGATGTTTTCTTCGGCCCCGATACTAGCGCTGCGTTGCCGCGCCATCCGCATGAACCGCCACATTGGATGCGGGTGCCGGTTGAGTTACTGGTGCTGGCCTGTCTTGTGGTCGGTACTTTGCCGCAATGGACTATGCATGCTGTGCTGGAGACCGCCGCTACGCCGGTAGTCGGAGGCCAACTGCCAGACTTCGATCTGGCGCTGTGGCATGGTTTTAATCTGCCTTTGATGATGAGTCTGGTGGCGCTGGCCGGTGGTATTGCTTTGTACTGCGGATTGCGCGGTGCACTGAGGCGCGAACGGTTTAGCCGTACCCCTTTACTGGGTTTGCTCAATGGCCAGCAATTGTTTCAAACCACGCTGGCAGCTTTGACCAATGGCGCGCGTAAGCTGTTGCGGCTGCTCTCTAGCCGTCGTTTGCAAACGCAGTTGTCGCTGTTGGTTGGAGTAGTGCTGATTGCGGCTGTGCTCGCCACGCAGGGCTTGGCCCTCAAGCCAGGCGCACGCACGCTCTTGCCGTTTTCGCCTATCTTCGCATTACTCTGGCTGATTGGTGGCAGCGCGGCACTGGCCTGTGTCTGGGCCACCAAATTTCATAGACTGACGGCGCTGGCATTGATGGGTGTCGCCGGTCTTTGTACGGTGATTACTTTTGCCTGGTTCTCGGCACCTGATCTGGCTCTGACCCAGTTATCGGTAGAGACTGTCACGACAGTGTTGATCTTGCTAGGGCTGCGCTGGCTGCCGAAGCGACTTGCGGCGTTAGCGGCGGTCGAAGGCAAGAGCGAGAGTTTGCCCACTAAGGCCAAACGCATGGGGCGGCGCGGGCGCGACCTGATGCTGGCGCTGATAGCGGGCGGCGGCATGACGATGCTGTCGTATGCCATGATGAGCCGCGATTTTCCGCAAAGTATCTCGCCGTTTTTCCTGGAACGTGCCTTGCCCGAAGGTTTTGGTACCAATGTGGTCAACGTCATGCTGGTAGATTTTCGCGGTCTCGATACTCTGGGTGAAATCTCGGTGTTGGGTATCGTCGCGCTGACCGTGTACGCGCTACTGCGGCGCTTTCGCCCGGCACCCGAGAGTATGGAGCTGCCGCTGCAGCAACGATTATTAGCGGCTGATATCGCCACCGATCTGGTGCATGCCAATACTGCGACCGACACCGCTAGCGGTTACCTGCTGGTGCCTGCCGTACTGGTGCGCTTGCTGCTGCCGATCTCGCTGCTGATTGCCGTGCATTTATTTATGCGCGGCCACAATCAACCGGGCGGCGGTTTTGTCGCCGGGCTGGTTTTGTCTACCGGGTTTATTCTGCAATACATAGTCTCAGGCACACAGTGGGTAGAGGCGAATATACGATTAAGGCCGCAACGCTGGATTGCTTTTGGTTTGCTGACGGCGACCACGACCGGGCTGGGGTCCTTTTTCTTTGGCTATCCTTTCCTGACCACGCACACTGCGCATCTGCATTTACCTTTGTTGGGCGATATCCATATTGCCAGCGCCTTGTTTTACGATATAGGCGTGTTTAGTCTGGTGGTGGGGGCGACTTTGTTGATACTGACCGCTCTGGGCCATCAGGCGGTGCGCGGACAGCGCGGAAAATTGCGCGCAGCCGAAGCAGAAGCCGAAGCACAAGCCGAGGCGCAATTCGACGCGGCCAATCAAACATTTATATCCAAAGCCGGAGGGACCGCCTAATGGAAATCGTCATGGCCTGTGCTATCGGCATACTTACCAGTTGCGGGGTCTGGCTACTACTCAGAGCGCGCACGTATCAAGTCATCATCGGTTTGTCTTTATTGGGCTATGGTGTCAACCTGTTTATCTTTAGCATGGGGCGCTTAGCGGTGGATAAAGAACCGGTACTGGAAGCTGGCGTGCCGACCACGCTACAACATTACATCGATCCTATGCCGCAAGCACTAGTGCTAACCGCGATCGTGATCGGCTTTGCGATGACGGCTTTATTTCTGGTCGTGATGCTGGCGCAGCGCGGTTTTTTTGGTAACGATCATGTGGATGCTACCGCGGATCCTGAGCTGCCGGAGCAGCAGCCATGATGGCCGTACTCAATCAATGGGCCTTGATGGCGAATGCTGCGTTGATGCCGCATCTGACCATGGCACCTATCCTAGTGCCTTTGATCGCGGCTAGCTTATTGCTGATGCTGGGCGAAAAGCGGCATAAACGCAAGGTCTTGCTGTCGCTGCTAGCGACCGTTTGCAATTTGGCGGTGGCAGTGTTTTTAATGCTCAGCGTGGCGATCGACAAGGCGCAGCCGCAAGGCTTCGGCGTGTATCTGCCATCTAATTGGGATGTGCCGTTTGGGATTGTGCTGGTGCTGGATCATTTGTCGGCGCTGATGTTGGTGGTGGCAGGCATCGTCGCTCTGGTCGCCTTGTTATTCTCGGTGGCACGCTGGCATAAGGCGGGCGCGCATTTTCATGTGCTGCTGCAGTTTCAGATTATGGGTTTAAATGGCGCTTTTTTGACCGGTGATTTGTTCAATCTATTTGTGTTTTTTGAAGTCATGCTAGCGGCTTCTTATGGCTTGCTCTTGCATGGCAGCGGTCCGGCGCGGGTCAGGGCGGGTCTGCATTATCTTGGCATTAACTTGGCTGCATCCTCGCTATTTTTGGTGGGTGCGGCCCTAATCTATGGCGTCTCCGGCACTTTGAATATGGCCGATCTGGCAGCAAAAATACCTGCGGTGGCGAGTGCCGACAGGGCCTTGCTGCATGCTGGTTGCGCCATCCTGGCGGTGGCTTTTCTGGCCAAGGCGGCGCTATGGCCGCTGAATTTTTGGCTGGTGCCGGCGTATAGCGCGGCCAGTGCCCCGGCCGCTGCCGTGTTTGCCCTGTTGACCAAGGTCGGGATTTACGTGCTGTTGCGTCTGTCTACCTTACTGTTTTCGGCCGAAGCTGGCGCATCGGCAGGCTTTGGCAATGGCTGGTTGCTGTGGGGCGGTATGCTGACGCTGGCTTTCGGTGCTATCGGCATGCTCAGTGCGCAAAGACCGGCGCGTCTGGCTGCCTTTGCGGTGATCGTCTCGGCTGGCACCTTGATGAGCGTACTCGGTTTTGCTAACCCGGCGTTGACGGCAGGGGCTTTATATTATTTGCCTAGCTCGACGTTTGCGGTCGCTGCTTTTTTCTTGTTAGCCGAATTGATGGAGCGCTCGCGCAATCCAGACCCAGCGCTACAGCGCGCGCCGGAAGATGAAGAAGACCGGCTACCCTTCGCTTTGGTGGAACAAGAAATCGCCTACAGCCGTGAGCGTGATTGCAATCTCGATCAAGATGAAGATATCCTGGTGGGCCGGGCGATTCCGGCCTCGACTGCCTTATTAGGTCTGGCTTTTGTGTGTTGCAGTTTGTTGCTGGCAGGTTTGCCGCCGCTGTCCGGCTTTGTCGGAAAATTTGCGATGTTGACGGCGCTATTGCAGAGCGCCGATAAGCTGACTCCGGTGTCGCCTGCGGCCTGGATATTCTTAAGTCTGCTGATCATCTCAGGATTATTTGCCTTGATCGCGCTGTCGCGTACCGGCATGCGTTTTTTCTGGACACCGTTAGGGCGTAGCGCACCGGTGCTCAGAGTGGTCGAATTCGCCCCTATCATGCTGCTGGTGGCGGTCTGCGTGAGCATGACTATACATGCCGAAGCACTCATTCAGTATGCACGCGCCACCGCCGCTTTACTGTATCAGCCGCAAGCCTATATTACCGCCGTCTTGAGCACCCAGCCGGTGCCAACTAAGACCAATGCCGAGCGCTTGCTGGCGGCTCCCGATGAGATTAATCCATGATCCCTGCTCTGTTCAAAAGATGCTTAGCGCGACTGCTGCCGGCACCGGTTCTGAGTCTGGCTTTAATTGCCATGTGGCTGTTGCTGAATAATGCCTTTAGTCTGGGACAATGCTTGCTGGCCGTGTTGGTCGGAGTGCTGGCACCATTGCTGACCGCCTCCTTGCGGCCAACGGCGGTCAGTTTCAAGAAACCAGGCGTGGCGTTGCGCCTGTTCTGGCAAGTCGGCTATGACGTCTTGATCTGGAATTGGCGTGTACTGCGCGGCACGCTGGCGCGCAGCGATCAATTGCCTGAAGGCGACTTTGTGATCGTGCCTTTAGAGTTGCGCGACCCCAATGGCCTGGCCGTGTTAGCGGCCATCATGTCGGTGATCCCCGGCACCATCTGGTCTGAGCTGGCACTTGATCGCAGCGCCTTGCTGGTGCACATGTTTGAGGTCGACAACATCGAGGTCGAAATAGCCTTAATCAAGTCGCGCTACGAGCGCCCATTGCAGGAGATTTTCGAATGAGTACATTTTTGTTTGTTGCCATTGCCACTACTCTGGGTTTATATGTGGCAGCGATGGCCCTGTGTCTGCTGCGCATGATACGTGGTCCGGCCTCACAAGACCGGGTGTTGGCGATGGACGTGATCTGCACCATCGCGATGTTGATCTTGATGGTACTGGCGATACGCTATCGCAGCGCGATGTACTTCGAGGCAGCGCTCTTGATTGCATTGTTTGGCTTCGTCAGTTCTACCGCGATGGCCAAGTTTTTATTGCGTGGTGAGGTGATCGAATGATACAGCCGCAAGCACTCTCTTTATGGGTAGAAATACCGGTGGCCTTGCTGTTGCTGGCCAGTGGTGTGTTTACGCTGACGGCTGCGATAGGGCTGCTGCGTTTTAAGAATTTTTTCATGCGCATGCACCCGCCGGCAATGACGTTTACCATCGCCTCCTGGTGCGTGACTCTGGCCACCATCATCTATTTTTCGGCGCTCGAACAAAGCCTGGCGCTGCATGCCTGGCTGATCATTATTTTGCTGTCACTGACGGTGCCGGTAACGACCATCATGCTGGCACGTGCAGCGCTATTTCGGAGCCGCACTAATCCGCCTGATGAGGTAGAAGAACCGGTGCCGCCAGCCCTGTCCGATCCCTCTAAAGTTCGTTAAGTTTGTTATGGCTGGCCTGCGGCCACCCAGGCGATCAGCTCGTCTAAGGCCGGACGGCCCTTGCCGGCATTTTCCCCGTTGATGATGCCAACTACGATCCAATTGAGCTCATGCACATCACGCACATAGCCAGCGATAGAAATGGCATCCTTGATGCTGCCAGTTTTAATTCTGGCGTTGCCGCCGTTTAAGCCGGTCTTCAGGCGTTTGCGCATGGTGCCATCGAGCGCAACGATAGGTAAGCTGCTGGCAAATTCCGGATACCAATTGCTGCGCGCTGCCACTTGTAATACAGAGGCCAGTTGCGCGGCGCTGACACGCTCTATGCGGGATAAACCCGAGCCGTTTTCCAGGACCAAAGCTTGATCGTTAATCCCCTTCAACGCTAACCAGCTACGCACCCGTGCTTGCGCCGCTTGTAGGTGATCGGGGTAGGTATTCGCAGCGACTGATTCCGCGCCCAGCGTCATATACAATAAACGCGCCATGCTGTTATCTGAATATTTATTGATGATGCGTAGCGTGTCGGCCAGCGTGTCAGACTGGCGCTCGCCCAGCAAAATAGCACTAGCCGGAGTGACGCCGTCGACCGCCTGACCTTGCCAAATACCCCCCATTTCTTGCCACAATAAACGCAGCATATGCGCGATGTAGAGATTGCGATCTAACAGATTTAGATAGGTGGTTTTCTCGCAGCGGCGTGGAAAACTACCATTTAAAGTGATTTCGATTTGCTGCGCCTGGCCACTTTCTATGGTCGGCGGCAACCAGGTTTTTTCCCAATCGGCGCAGGGCTTGTTATTGAGTTGCAGGCGGTTGTTGATCGTTATTTTATCCAGCGGCGTCATCAAGCGCACACTGAGCTTGCTAGCGTCCGCTTCCAGTGCGAAAGCGATGATATTGCTATGGACTAGCAGGGCGTCCGGCACCACGTTGTAATAAGCATCGGGGGCCTCGTCAAACCAGCTGGTATTCAGATCGGGCCGCGTTGGTTGTAAATAGCTGCGGTCTAGCACGATATCGCCTTCGATTTTTCGCAGACCTTGCTGGCGCAGTTTGCGCAGCATGATTGCCAGCTTATCCCAGGTCAGATTCGGGTCGCCACCACCGCGTAGATACAGCTTGCCGGACAAGACTTCTTGCTTGACGGCGGTGTCAGCGAGAATCTGGGTTTTCCAGCGAAAATTCGGTCCCAGTTCATCCAGCGCCACCTGAGTCGTTAATAGTTTCATGGTGGAGGCCGGGTTCATCGCGCGCTCGGCATACTGGCTCAATACCGGGTTGCCACCAGTTGCAGGCAACACCATCAGGCTGAGATTGCCGGTGGCGATGTTGGCTTTTTTTAAGGCGGCATCGACAGCCATTGGTAACTCGGTTTGCGCGCTAACGGGTAAGGACCAAAATATGAAGGGCAGCAGCAGGGCGGTAAGTTTGAACATGGACGGGCTTAAAAGTCGGGGCAAACGCTATTTTAAAGTAGTCATGGTGCAAGGGCTGGTGAATTCTCATACTTCAAATATACCGCACCACTAACTAGCAAAAATTCAATCGAAAATTCATATACTCCCCTAAATTTTTATATAAATAGCGTGTTTGCGCATATAGGATATGCGCATTAGAAATATACAGGAGGGAGTATCAATAAAGCTTAATTGGTGCCGGTTCAGGGGCGGGTCGCGATTTCCAGCTCATGCAACCAATGCAAGGCATAAATTCTGTCCTCGCCGCACATCTCGGCCGAGGCCTGTAAACCTGAGCAGCAGGCCGGGCGTTCGGGCTGTCCAAAGATGGCGCAGCGTAAATCTTCCATCAATTGTATGCATGGCACGCCAGCCGGTTTGCCATTGGGCATGCCGGGGATGGGGCTGGTGATGGAGGGCGCGATACAGCAGGCGGCACAAAGGGGGCGACAGGACAGGGCTTTACTCATGCCGCTATTTTAACTGAGAGTGCAGTGATACGAACGGGCATCGGGTTTGATGCCTGTGCCATTGAAAATACCAGCAACTACCGATAAGTAAATTTTACAGGCGCTTTCATTGGCATAGGAAGTCTGCTTACTAGGGCTCATGGCAGATGGAACACTTGGGCCGCTCTTGTCAGCATCACCCCGCTTTGATCTAAGCCTTTGGCTGAGGCTGCCGAGTCTTCTACCAAGGCGGCGTTTTGTTGGGTCACATTGTCTAACTCTGTCACTGCCTCGTTAACTTGCGCTATGCCTATAGCTTGCTCCTTGGTTGCATTCGTGATGACATGGATCAGTTTCCCAACTTCGCGCACGGATTCCACCATCTCGTCAATAGTCGCGCCGGCACTTGTCATCTGTTGCGTACCCTCGGTGATTTGCTCGGCCGAGGTGGCGATCAGTTCGCGAATCTCTTTGGCGGCAGTGGCACTGCGTTGCGCCAGCGCCCGTACTTCCGAGGCGACCACGGCAAAGCCTCGACCTTGCTCGCCGGCTCGCGCCGCTTCAACCGCCGCATTCAACGCGAGGATATTGGTTTGAAAGGCAATTCCCTCGATGACACCGATAATGTCGCGCACTTTGATACTAGTGGCGTCTATCGCCTGCATCGCAATGCCAACTTTGTGAACCGCAGCGCTGCCACGTAGGGCAACATCGGTGCTGCGCGCGCTTTCAGCAGAGACTTCCAGCGCGGTATCGGCCGTGTGCCTGACAGTACTCGAGAGTTCCTCCATCGAGGCGGCAGTCTCTTCCAGACTACTCGCTTGCGATTCTGTGCGTGCCGACAGGTCTATCGCGCCCGTAGCGATTTCGGAGGTGGCACGGGTAAAGCTAGATATTTCGGTACGCACATCACCCACCACCGCTTGCAGGTTGATCTGGATCTGCTTGAGACTGCGTATCAGCGTACCTATTGGTGGTGGATGACCAGACTTAACCGCGCTTGTCAGGTTGCAACCCGCAAGGTCATCGGCTAACCGGGCGGCGTCTTTAATCGCGGCCGCAAAGTTCCGATCGAACCAAAAGATAACCAGGCCGGCCCCTAGTATTAGCACGCCTAGTTGTAGGGCTACGCGGGTGAAGCTTTCAATATTGAGAAATTGCGGCAGCATGCTAAGCACGATCATCATGCTCAGTGCCATTCCTAAACGAGCCGTCAGTGAGACATTTCTGGCATACCCGGCCAGTCCACGCAGCCCGTGGTAACGTAGGTGCCCGCCTTTGAGATAAAACGGCATTTTCTTGGATGTGCCAGCTGCATTTATCTGCGCATAGAGGGCTGCTGCGGCATCTATCTGCGCCCTGGTCGGCTTGACCCTCACAGACATATAGCCTATAGGTTTGCCATTGTCCATGATAGGCACAACGTTGGCTTCTACCCAGTAGTGGTCGCCGTTTTTGCTGCGGTTTTTTACGATGCCAGTCCAGGGATGGCCACGTCCAACGGTAGACCATAAGTCTTTGAAGGCAGCCGCGGGCATGTCTGGGTGTCGAATCAAATTATGGTTTTGTCCGATCAGCTCGTCGTAGTCGTATCCGCTGACGGTCACAAAGGCGCGATTGCAATGGGTGATGATGCCGCGGGTGTCGGTAGTGGACACCAGCATCTGGTCTCGCGGGTAATCAAATTCTTGTTGGGTGACTGGTACGTTCATCCGCATAATGAGATACTCCCGCAACGTGGCATGTCGTGTCGATTATTTTAGAGCTATCCTTAAGAGCGGTCAATCTCATCCTGCCAAGGGCAAGCGCCCGACCCGCAAAACCCTAAGCTGGGAATAGCGCGGTCGAATCTGGCCATCACCATGCATGCTTGCAAGTCGTCCCTACCACTTTTTCTATCCTTGGACCCGCCACTCTGCACTAGCCCACCGAGTTGCGCCATCCAATGCAGACGCAATTGACTGCGCATAGAGTTGATTTGAATTGACGCTTAGCGTTTCACAAGACTAGAATCTATTCGCTCAATGGAAGCAAGTTATGAAATTCATGTCTGATGGCTCCCTCTGCAGTGCGAACCGAAATCATACCAATGCACAATCACGGCCTAACATTTTTTGATGGCGTTGCTATTTCGTGTAGCGCCTTTTGTGCTGCGCTAGCGTGGATCTATTGGAGAGAGAATCGCAGGTGGAATATACGCGGGTATAGAATTCTTGCGGCTTCCATGGCAATTGGAGCGTTTGCATGGACAGGTTCTGTATTTTGGGGCGCAATTGAGATAAAAGGCGATTTCACCGATTTAACTACCGCAGTGCCTTGCCTGATAGGCGTCGCCCTTTTACTCATTGGTTTCGCGTACAGTGCGAAAGCATTGGGGCAAAGTTGGAAACGTGAGCGAAATTTTGTTGGTTTTACCCTGTTTGGCGCTGCGATCGCGGCTTACGTTAGCCATGACCTAAGCATTGCCGTTGACGTCGTTATCGTACTACTCACAACAGCTTGTGGTGTCAAGGCGCTGACCAAGCACCTCGCAGATCCCTTGGGCAACTACTGCCTCATCGGGATAGCATTTTTCACGTATCCACTTCTGTATATACCGCTTCGTTTACCTGGAAGTGACATTAGCGCCGAGCATTTGGACCAACTGTTAGCGGTGCCATTTACCACTGTCGGCATGATGATTTTTGCCGTCGGCTTCGCGCAATCCAGAGAAAAGATTATTTCAACGGTCAATGCGCTCAATGAGTCCAAAGATGTCATCAAGAAGATGCTCTATACGGATCCGGACACAGGGTTGCCGAGCAGGCAGCGGCAGTTAGAGTGGGCCGAAGAGTTGACTGCAGCTGGAACGCCATTTGCAATCATTGGAATATTTTTCCGGAATTATTCTCAGGTTTACAGCAATTTTGGTATGCAGTACGGTAATGCCATCGTGGCCGAATTTGTAAACGCTCTGAAAGAAATTCTGCCTCCTGGATACCAACTTGGAAAATCATTGGGAATGCGTTTTTCCATCGTGGCAACTGGTGATATTGATGATGCAATACTTGCCAGCTTCGCCAATCGAATCATTGAGAGAATGAAGACCCCATTTCAACTGGAAGATGCAGCCATTATGGTTCAAGTTTCCATTGGTTCTTCTACCTATCCTGACGATGGTGTTTCTTTGGCTGACGTGATTCGCAATGCATACACTGCGCTGACGGAAGCGGAGCAACTGGGCGAACCTGCGTACTGTAGATTTAGCGAGGAGTTAGTCAAAAAGAGTCAGTACCTTCATTGGTTGGATCACAACCTTCGCTTGGCTTTTGACAGGAGTGAGTTCACCTTGCATTACCAACCCAAGGTGGACTTAAGAGACGGAAGCTGTAATGCGGTGGAAGCCTTAATTCGTTGGACGCATTCTGAAGCCGGCAGTATCAGACCCGACCAGTTTATTCCCCGCTGCGAATCCAACGGATTAATCATCGCTCTTGGACACTGGATCATCTCGACTGCGGCGAGCAATGCTGCAATGTGGAGCGCAAGGGGTTGCCCGATGCGGATTGCAATTAACATTAGTGTGCAGCAATTGCGTGATCCAGAGCTGCTCCCTAAGTTACATGAGGCCCAAACAATTGCCGGAGGATTGCTTGATTTCGAATTGACGGAAAGTTGCTTTATGAGTAATGACCCGCATTTTCTGGAATTGATCAGTCAGATTCGACATTTGAAATTTGGCATCCATTTGGATGACTTTGGAACCGGCTATTCATCGCTGTCGCGGCTAAAGGATTTACCTTTAACTGTGTTAAAGCTGGATCGGGTTTTTGTGCAGGATATCGCGAATGCATCCAGGGGGCAGAAGCTGCTGAGAGCCATGATTCATTTGGCGCGCGAGTTGGAGTTGCAAGTCGTTGCCGAAGGCGTAGAGACACAGGAGCAGGCCAGTTTTCTGAAGGCTCATGGCGTTGAATTTGCCCAGGGTTGGCTCTATGCACGTGCAATGCCGAGCGAAGACTTGCTGGCTTGGTATTCGGTGAATGGGAAATATGATTACACCGCTGTGTCGGATAAAACCTAGAATCACATCTAAGCTAGATCGCAACCCACCGCAGAACGTTGGCCGTTAAGGTTTTCCGAATATGCGGAAGCGGTTGTTTTCAGCCAGTTGGATACATCTGACACCAGCAGGTTTGCCATTGGGCATGCCGGGGATGGGGCTGGTGATGGAGGGCGCGATACAGCAGGCGGCACAATGGGGGCGACAGGACAGAGCTTTACTCATGCCGCTATTTTAACTTAGGCGAGTGCGGCAGCTCACTTTTAGCTACATGAGTGTTAGATATTCTGCGTAAAAAGGGCGCGTCAGATTGCTGCGCGCCCTGAGTGATAGTTCTGGGATTGCCGTCTATGTCGCCGCGGATACTGTGGTTGCTGGGTTTTCCGGTGGCGCGATCACCGCCTCTTTTTGATGGAAGGGCGCAAACCAGCACACCAGAAAAGAAGGAATGGTGGCCAGCATCACAAATACGAAGTAACTGGTGTAGCCCAGTAGTTGCTGCAGATGGCCACTGATGACGCCGGTGACCATCATGCATAAGCCCATCAAGCCGGTGCCGAAAGCGTAGTGCGTGGTGGTGTATTTGCCCGGTGCTAGTTGCTGCATCAGATAAATCATAAAGCCGACTCCGCCAAAGCCGAAGAAGAATTTCTCTATCGCGACACCAGCGGTGATTAGCAATAGATTGCTGGGCTGGTAGATACTCATGATCAGAAACGTGATGTTGGGCAGATTCACTGCGCAGCACAGTAGAAACAGCGAAGGCTGCAAGCCGCGCCGTGCCAAAAATACGCCGCCCAAGAGTGAACCCGCCAGCACCGCGATTAAGCCATACGTGCCGTAAATGATGCCCAGCAATTCATTGGATAAACCCAGGCCGCCTTTGGCGACAGGATCAACCATGAAGAAGGGGCCGATTTTTTCCAAAAACCCTATGCTCAGGCGAAACAGAAAGGCGAAGGCGATCATCAGCCAGACATCGCGCTTTTGAAAAAACGTCTTGAACGAATCGGACATGATGTACCAGACTGCGCTGGCGCTGGTCGGGGTGTTTTCGGCTTTGGCCCCATCGGGCATCATGCGCATATGCCAGAACGCCATCAATACCGTGACCGCTGCCACAATAAAAAACACGATGCGCCAGGCATCGACCCATTCTGGCCCGAATACTTTGGGATCATGGTGGAACACTTCTGAGTGCAGTTTGCCGCTCAGGTAGACCAGACCACCGGAGGCGATAATCGGGCCGATGTTCCAGCTCAAGCCCTGAATGCCGCAATACAGCGATTGTGTTTTGCTGTCGAGCGAGGTGACGTACACACCGTCAGAGGCGATGTCCTGGGTCGCGCCCAGAAACGATAATCCCCAAAACAGCAGCATCAATATCGGCATGTAATTAGGTAAAGACATCGCCAGCGCGACGCCGAAAAAACCTAGCCCGACCGGCACTTGCGCGCAGATCACGAAAAATTTCTTGGTTTTGTACATTTCTACAAAGGGCGCGAACAAGGGTTTGATGGTGTAGGCGAGTATCAGGTAGCTGGCGTATTCGGCCGCCTTGCCATTGTCCATGCCCATGTTTTTAAACATGATGGCGGTGACGCTGGTGAGCGTCATATAGGTCAGTGCCATCGTGAAATAGCCGGTCGGCACCCAGAATAGAGGTGATATTTTTTTGCTTGTCTCTTGCATGTCAGCTTTCTTTTTTAGCTTGAATAACTTGAGCAACACCTGCCGTTCGCGAAAGCTAGGCGGCTTAGGGTGCTCAAATTTTAATTTGTAGTCTTTGCTACAAATATAGGTAAAACGTCAGTATGAGCGCTCTGCGGTGCTCGATATTCCCTGTCTAAAAGTGGCCATGGAAATGGTCTTGAAAATGCTTTTGAAAACCACGTGAAAAGGTTTTCATAAATCAGGATAGCATGAACAAAGACGGCCCATCATTCTTTTTTTGCGCTGATGTTACGTCTATGCTGCTGCTTGCTTGTCGTGTAATTGTTGCCGATAGCGGGCGCAAAATTGCTCGATCAAGGCACGGTGTGTGGGCAGATTATCCAATGCGCGTCGCGACATCTGCTCTATCATCTGAAACTCCTGGCGCGCCTCTTCCATGCGCGGATAGGCGAGGGCGTTGGCATGCAGTGCCGTCTTAAATTCCATCCCGTACAGCACATATTGCCAGCTAGACGGCGGATACATTTCAAGATCGGTAATGAAGTCCAGTCTATGCGGCGGACGGCAGCGCCACATCGCCAGTTTCTCTTGCAAGCTCTCTGGGATGCTGCGTGTCTCTGCGTTGTCCAGCCAAAATTGGCTGTCCTTGCGCTGGCTAATGCAATAGTGCATCTTGACGAAATCGACTATCCGTTCATACCTGTCCTTCATCATGCTATTGAATAGTTTGGCCACCGGAGCGGTGTTCCCATCGTGCGGAAACAAGTAACTTAGCAGATACACGGCGGTTTCTATCAGGCCGATGCCGGACGCTTCCAGCGGTTCCAGAAACCCTCCTGACAGGCCTATCGCTACACAGTTTTTTATCCAGTGCACTTCGCGATAACCGACCTTTAGCTTGAGCATGCGCGGTGTTATTTGCGCATTGTCCGGGCCAATATGGTCACGTAAATAGTCTCGCAATACCTGCTCAGCGCGGGCCTCATCGGTGTGGCGGCTGGAGTAGACATGGCCGACGCCGCGCCGCTGTTGCAAGCCTATATCCCAGATCCAGCCAGCTTCTTGTGCAGTCGAGATAGTGTACGAGGGGATGGGGCTGTCGCTGGCTGGGTAAGGCACTTGCACTGCCAGTGCGCGATCGACAAACAGAACCTCGTCAACCGCGGTAAACGCTGAGCCTAATGCCTGGCCGATCAGGCGCGCCCGAAAGCCGCTGCAGTCTACGTACAGGTCGGCAACGAGGCGCTCTGCTGCATGCGTGATGACGGCCGCAATCGCACCATCCTCAGCCAGTTGGACCTGCTCAACGGTGGCCGAGATATGCTGCACACCGAGAGATTTTGCGTGTGTTTCCAGTAGTTTGGCAAACAGGCTGGCGTCGAAATGATAGGCGTAATTCATCGGCCCCAAAAAGTCGCCGTCTTCGCTGCGTTTCGGCGCGTGTGAGGCATCGGCGATGCGTTTTTGCATGGTCGCCGCTTGCGCAAAGGGGATGTTGTTGCCCGCAGCACCTTGCAACCAGTAAGGCAGTAATTCGGGGCCGCCCTGGCGCTGACTTGGCTGGCTAAATGGATGGAAGTAATGATCAATTCCGGGGCTGCCTTTTGGGCGTACCCAGTCGACAAACTTTATCCCTTGCTTAAAGCTGGCATTGCATTCTTTGATAAAGCGCGCCTCGGCTATGCCTATGGCTGCCAGTGTGCCGCGTATCGAGGGGAACGTGCCTTCACCGACGCCAATAATGCCGATTTCTGGCGACTCTACCACGCTGATGCGCACTGCTTTACTTGATGCTGCTCCTAAGGATTTGGCCAGAAAGGCGGCGGTAAGCCAGCCGGCAGTCCCTCCACCAACAATTAAGATGTTTGAAATCGGTTTCATTTTGGTCTCATTTTTAGTTTTTTAATGACGGTTCGTCGAAATTTTGAGTGGTTAAATCGCAACAAGAGTCAATAATACGCCAAAAATTATGAAAATTGCGCGTTTTAAATTTGCACCTGAGCGGATTTACACCTATTATGAAATCGGTTTCAAGAAAATTGAAATCGTTTTCAAATATAATATAAACAAAGCCGGGATACCGGCAATGAAATTAACGAGACAGGAGACGTATGAACGTTCGCACACCACAGCCCTGTAAGATGTTGGGCTCCCCTATTCAATTGGCTATCCTTACTTTGATCGCCAGCATCCACACGGCGCATGCGCAAGAACAATCACCAGCACAAGCCCAGGTAAAAGCGACCGGTGAGTCCGCTACTATCGCCGAAGTGTTCGTGACAGGTACTAAGCGCGCCACTTCCCTGCAAAGAACCCCGGTCGCTATAACTGCATTGAATGCCGCGGCACTCGAGGATGCGCATGTACAGACTATTCAAGACGTGGTGAATCTGGTGCCGGGTTTTTCCGCAACGGCGCAAGGTGATCATGGCGTCATCACGATGACCATGCGCGGTGTCGGTAACGATAGCGCCAAGACTGAATACGCCGATCCTGAAGTCGCTACTTTTATCAATGGTATTTATTCACCGCGTCCTGAGGGCGCTACTGCCTTGCTGTTTGATCTGGAAGGCATAGAAGTCTTGCGCGGACCTCAGGGTACGCTGTGGGGTCGTAACGCAACGGTTGGTGCAGTGAACATGCAGACCGCGCGACCTATCATAGGTGAAACTTCCGGCAATATTGAAGGCGGCATGGGTAACTTTAACCGCCTCGGTGTGCGCGGTGCTTTCAATGTGCCGGTCAGCGACACCATGGCTTTGCGTTTTGCGTATATCAACGAAAAACACGATGGCTATGTTGATTATCAAACATTGCCAAGTATTTCTATCGCCAGCCAGCAAGCGGCGTATGCAGCATCGAACAAAGGTAGCCTGCTCGGTTTTCAGACTATGAACCCGAATCTCTTCGTTGCCAATGGACCTAAGTATGGCGCGCAAGATCAGAGTGCGGCCCGTATCAGCATGTTGTGGAAACCGACTGCGGCAATTAACTGGAATCTGTCTTACGAAAAGTATACCGACCGCGGCACACCGGGTATGAATCTGATGCAAACACCGCGTGATGGTCAAAAATTATGGTCGGCTTTGATCGATACAGCGCCTGCGGTTGAACGTAATTCGGATTCGCTACGCAGCCGTGTAGATTTCGCCATCAATGACGGTATGGCTATGGCGTATATCGCCGGGTACTCAAAATTTAGCGGTTCATCCCGTTATGATCAGGATGGTGGTGCGGCGGTTCCGACTAGCTTCACTACGGGCGGCTCGCATCAGGAAAACAATACGGTTTCCTCTAACTATGTCAACTACAGCCATGAGCTCGAATTGCAATCGACAGGTAAGCGCGACGTAGACTGGTTGCTCGGTTTGTACTATGCGGCCGAGACCAATGACATCCGTTTTGATATCCCTATCATGAACGGTACCCAACAAGGTAGCGTCGGCTGGCAAGGGAGTTTCATTCAACCTAAAGAAACCGTAGAATCCTCAGCCGCATTTGGCCAGGCTACCTGGAACGCGACAGAAAGCCTGCATTTTACCGGTGGCTTGCGTTACACCAAAGACACACGCACCAACGTCGGCGGCAATGGCTACACCTGGAACTACGATGCGACAGTACCGCAAACCCCGCTCAATCCTCACATCGATCCGACCAAACCGGGGCAGGGCTATAGCCCAAGTAAGCCTTCTAACGATGGTACTTACACCGGTGATAAAGTAACTGGTCTGGCGCGCATTAGTTACGACTTAAATAAAGACAATATGATGTATGCCAGCTACTCGACAGGTTACAAGTCGGGTGGGCTGCAAGATGGCGGCAGAACCTACGGTGCAGAAACTCTGACTAACTATGAAATCGGTAGTAAGCACACTTTGTTTGGCGGCACAGTTAAAATTAATAATGCCTTCTTCTACGAAGACTTCAAGGATTTCCAGTTCAGTGCACCAGTGACCAATCCTGATGGTTCGCATACTCTGGCAACGAATAATGCAGAAGGTGCCAAGATTGCCGGTTTCGAAACCGAGATCGCCGTCAAACTGACAAAGGACGACAAGATACAAGTCTCACTGGCTTACACGCCTAAGGCAACGCTGGGTAAATTGATCGGTGGTTCTAACGATTACGCCTTGCCAAAATGCGTCGCCGATCCGACTATCAGTACTTGTGTTGATGTGACTGGCTTCACCATGCCGCATACACCGAAGATACAAGCGCAGTTTCAGTATCAACATGTATTCCACATGGGCGACGCGACGATCACGCCGCGCATCAGTGTGCATTACGAATCTGAAAGTGGCTTGAGCGTGTTTAGCGACCATTTCGGCGCGCCGGATAAACAAGAAGCCTATGCGCGTACCGATCTGGGTCTGCGCTATGCGGCCGGTAGATTTTATATCGACGCCTTTGTTCGAAATGTCAGCGATAACGCGATTAAGACTAGCGCGCAAAATGGCTTCTCGAATGGTAATGGTACTCAGGTCTGGCAATCGCAATACCTGGCGCCACGTACCTTTGGCTTCAATGCCGGTATGGATTTCTAAGCGGCGAAGTAGCACTGCTATTAGCCTTAACTATTCTCAGGTTTAATTCCTGATAAGTAGCCCCCTTTCGACTATGATAGGGGGCTTTTTTTATTCCGTTTTTACCCTATCCCTGGTCCGCAAACATACATGAATACCACCGAAATTTTTTTGATCGCGATGACATTGATTTTTAGTGTCCCTTATTTGATCTGGCGTCTGGGGAATACCGATTATTGGGCACCGCTAGTAGTGGTGCAAATTATTGCCGGTATCGTTCTGGGGCCGGGCGTGCTTGGCGCAATCTTCCCGGACTATTATCGTTTCGTGTTTAATCCTCAAGTGATAGGTGCGCTCAATGGCATCGCCTGGTGGGCAGTGATGGTATTTGTGATGATCGCCGGCGTCGAGCTAGATCTCAAAAAAATGTGGGAATACCGGCGCGAAAGCGGCATCACCGCCAGCCTGGCTTTGGGCGTGCCGCTGGTATTTGGTAGCGCCGCCGCCGTATTTTTACTCTGGTATAGCCCGGACTGGATGGGGCCAAAAGCGCACAGCTGGCAGTTTGTACTGGGAGTGGGAATGTCTTGTGCGGTGACGGCCTTGCCAGTCTTGATTTTATTGATGGAGAAACTGGAAATTTTGCGCCAGCCCATAGGTCAACGCATTTTGCGTTACGCCAGCTTGGATGATGTCGCGATCTGGGGCGTGTTAGCGCTGATTTTGCTCGATTGGGACAGAGTCTGGCGGCAATTGATGTTTTTGTTTGGCTTTGCCGTCGCCAGTTATGTATTTCGTCGTTTGATGCGCAAGATACCCGAGCGCGATCGCTGGTATGCGGCCTTTATCTGGTTGTCGGCCTGCTCGTATTTTGCCGACTGGTCTGGCCTGCATTTTATGGTGGGGGCATTTTTGGCGGGCATGGTGATGGATGGCGCCTGGTTCGATCAGGAGGAAATGGATAAACTCCGCCATTTTGTTTTGATGATGCTGATGCCGGTATTTTTTCTTAGCACCGGTCTGCGCACTAACTGGCAGTTAGGCGGGGTAGCGGTATTCGGCGCAGGACTGCTGTTTTTAGTGGTGTCAGTCGGCGGCAAAATGGCAGGCATACATGCTGCCGGAAAAATCCTTAAATGGGAGCGGGGCGAGGCCTCTATCATGGGCTGGCTACTTCAGACCAAGGGCTTGATCATGATTATCTTCGCCAATGTGCTGCTCGATAAAAACATCATCAGCAATCAGACCTTCACCGCGCTGCTGGTGATGGCCGTACTCAGCACTATGTTAACGGTACCGGTAGTAGCGCCGAAACTGCAGAAAATGAAGCAACTGATTTTTAGATCGAAATAGGTCGACGCAACTCAGAGTATAACAAACACGGAACAGCGATTTGCGTTGTTCCGTGTTGGTTAATTGTCCAATTTCATCGTCAAATTTTCCTGAGTTTTATTTTGAGCCCTAACGTCGTGGCTGCCTTTGTCCTAGAAAGTGCGCCGGGTTTATTCGTGCTGCCACTTGATTTTGAATAAAATCACGATACCAGAGCGCGCTGTTTTTTAAAGTGCGCTCTTGCGTTTCGTAATCGACATACACCAGGCCAAAGCGTTTGGCGTAGCCGGAGTTCCACTCGAAATTATCCAGCAGGCTCCAATAGAAATAGCCTTGTACATTGACGCCCTGTGCGATTGCGTCGTGCAGCGCTTTCAAATGCAGGCGCACATACTCTATGCGTGCTGCGTCATCGATTTTTCCATCTTGTATAGCGTCGGCCACTGCCATGCCGTTTTCGGTGATGTAGATAGGCGGCAGATCGGTATATTCGCGATTCAACTGTAGCAGCAGGTCGCTTAATCCATCCGGATAAATTTCCCAACCCATGTCGCTAAAGCCGAGTTTGCCTTCTGGTTTTTTGGCAGGGACTTCGGTACTGATATACGAGCGGAAATAATAGTTCACCCCCAGAAAATCGATAGGCTGGCGTATCTCGGCCATGTCATTGTCTGCCACATGGAATTGACTCATGTCCATGCGGTCTAGCGCTTTTTGCGGGTAGCTGCCTTTGAAGATGGGATCCATGAACCATTGCACCGAGCGCGCATATTCCCATTCGGCCTCGGCCTGGTCTTGCGCAGAGTCGGTCGCTGGCATTGCGGTCCATTGATTGAGTACGATACCCAGTTTGGCGCTGCTATTGACGGCACGCATCGCCTGCATCGCCCATCCATGCGAGAGCAATAAATGATGGGATACCTGTATCGATAAGGCGGTATCGGCTATACCAGGGGCGAACTGTGCATTGCCGTAGCCTAGATTCGCGGTACACCAGGGTTCATTATGGGTGGCGATCGTGGCGACCCGGTTACCAAAACGGCGCGCGACTTCGGCGGCATATTCGGCAAAATGTCTGGGCGTATCGCGGCTCAGCCAGCCGCCCTGATCTTGTAAGCCTTGCGGTAAATCCCAGTGATACAGGGTGACGTGAGCGGCGATATTTTTTTCTGCTAGTTTGTCTAAGAGTTTGGAATAAAACTCAAAACCTGGTTCATTCCATGCACCATAACCTAGCGGCTGCACCCGTGACCACGAGATAGAAAACCGATAGGCATCAACGCTGAGGCTGGCGATCAGGTCCACATCTTCTGCATACTTATGGTAGTGGTCGCAGGCGACATCACCGGTGCTGCCATCAATGATTTTCCCAGGAGTGTGCGTGAAGGTATCCCAGATAGATGGCCCGCGGCCATCGACAGCGGCGGCACCTTCGATTTGGTAGGCGCTGGTAGCGACGCCCCAAATAAAGGAAGAGGAAAAAGCAGACTCGGAATTATTATTTGACATAGTCATGTAGCAGATCTTTAAAGTGCTTGGAGAATCGCACAAGCGAGGAAATGGCGGTAGGAATGCGTGTATTAAATGATGCTAAGCGATGACGCCAACAGGTGGCGCTATCACTGCGAATGGTGTCAGCATGCAAGTCTCCGGAGGTATGGTTTTTATAAGTCTGTTTTATGAAATCGTTTTCATATTTTACTGGAATTCGTCAAGCGGTCAAGAATATTTCAAGGAAAATCACGCATTTTCACGTTTTTTGCCAAAATTGATAGGTGATGTTTTGGCTGACGGAAAGGTTTTACCTTGGGTTTTGTCATAATTGGCATTTTTTATTCTTGAATTGATGAAATCGTTTTCTTTTGAGCGTTTAGCTATGCGATATTTTCGTACTGAACTGACTGAGGCGAGGAGCGGCTAGCGTTGACACTTTAAAGATACAGGATCCCTTGTGCGCTCTAAGCCATTTGTCGTAAAAGCATCTATTCAACGCTATAATTAAATCAGTATCTTGTTCCTATTCTCTATAGATACGGGCATTTGTTGAGTAGCGGGTGAATGCTGTTAATAATTTATGTTACTCTGTCATTGAAAAGGTTTTCAACAGCGATGTGTTCTCTATGGAGTTACGCAAAATGGCTCTAAATAGGCGGGCCGCCGAAGTCCGAATTTTGGTAAGGCAAGGCGGATCCCAAGACGCGGGAGCAGTTTTGCGTAACTCCAAATCTAGCTAAAGTATGAAAGGCATGCAGTGATCGACAATGAATTGAATCAAGCTCCGGTGACTTTACTCGATGTGGCGCGGGTGGCCGGGGTCTCGCCAAGCACCGTGTCGCGTATCTTAAACGGCACCGCCAAAGTGTCGGCAGATAAGCGTAAGGCGGTAGAGACCGCGATCGCCGAGATGCACTTCGAACCGAATCAGCTCGCTCAGAGTCTCAAGAGTGGCAAATCGATGACCATAGGCATCGTGGTGCAGGATATTTCCAGCCCGTTTTTTGCCGAGACCTTGCGTGGCGTTGATGATGGCCTGAAAGCTACCGGTTATGCCTCGGTGATCGTCAGCGGCCACTGGAATGCGCAAGAAGAAGCCGACCGAATTAAATTGCTGTTGGCCCGTAAGGTCGATGGCTTGATCCTGCTCTCTGGCCATATCGCAGATCAGGATGTGCTGCGCTTTGCCAAGCAAAGACCTATCGTTGCCACCGGGCGGGCGCTCAGCAGCGACAGTGCGATCGGCTTTAAACTCGATAATGAATATGGTGCCATGTTGGCGGTGCGCCATTTGATCGAGCTAGGCCACCGACGCATCGCCTTCGTGGCCGGGCCTTCGGATAATCCAGATGCCGACGAGCGTCTGGCAGGCTACCGGCGCGCCTTGCTGGAGGCCGACATTGAGTACGATCCCAAACTGGTGGCCGAGAGTGATCTGCATGAAGCCAGCGGTTTATTGGCAATCAATCGCCTGATCGAAAGTCAGCAGCAATTTAGCGCCGTGTTCGCGGTCAATGACCAGAGCGCCTACGGTGTCCGTTTAAGCCTGTACCGCAAGGGCATACGGGTGCCGGATGATATCTCGCTAATCGCCTTCGATGATTTGCCAACCTCGCTGTACACCACCCCGCCACTGACCACCATCCGCCAACCTCTGTACGACATGGGGCTAGCTGCCAGCAGCGCCTTGCTGGGACTGATCAGCGGCACACCTGTCGATATCACGCTGCCGGCCTTAGAGCTGGTAGTGCGAGAAACCACGCGCAGATTGCGATAAACAAGCTAGCCATTACTGAGCAAGGCCGGATTCAGTGTTGATCCGGAAATCCACAACAGCAGCTGTGATGCTTCCCTTTTGGCTTTTATAAAGTTTTTTGTAGGGGCGGATCGCGCCCATGCATTACTCGCCGCGCGCGGCTTGGCCTAATAGTTTATATACTCCCCCAATTTTTTAGTAAATTAAGCTGATTTCGCACGTCCTTATTGCGCAATGAAAATATACCGGATGGGAGTATGTGGCATATCGATTCTGGGTGCAGCATCGCTAATAACTCAGAAATGTTAGCGAAACTCGCCTGCAAAAAAAAGCGAGCAGCCCTCAAGTTCGTGATCTGGTCCGTATCGGGCCGATTTATCTGTCAAATTTATCAGTCAAATCTATCAGTCAAATTTTAGTCTGATAGATTTACTGTTTGGTAGGCGCAACACAAATTGGCAGCCGCTGTTATCTAAACCCGTCGCAATGTGTATGGTCCCGTTTAAAGCGGCGGCAGCCTGGCGCGCTATGGCTAGTCCCAAGCCAGATCCTGGTGCAGTATTGCCTGTGCCACGATGGAAGCGCTCGAACACCAACTCTCTTTGATACTCGGGGATGCCGGGGCCATTGTCTGCTACCGATAAGCTCACCACATCATCTTGTTCTTTTAATTCGACCACGATGCGTCCGCCTTGTTGCACGTAATGGAGAGCGTTATTGACTAAATTTTGCAGTACTGAGCGAAAGGCATTTGGTTCTAGCGCCAGACACAGGCTATCGGGCGCTTCCAGCGACAGATCTAGCTTGCGGGCGATCGCAGTTGGGGCGCGCAGAGCCAATTCCTGACGCACTAGTTGGGCCACATCGAGCGCCTCTGATGGCTGCGCTGGTCTGGCATCTAGTTGTGCCAGGTCGAGTAGCTGTTGTATCAAATGCGCTGCTCTGGCGATCGCCAGATCCATGTGTCGCTCGGCTTCACCGCGCTCTTGCGCGTTGCTGGCCATGCTCAATACATGGGCCTGTGCTGAAATGACCGCCATCGGCGTTCTTAATTCGTGCGCGGCATCCTGGACGAAGGCGTGCTCGCGATGGATGGTGTGTCTTAATTGCGCTAACAAACTATCGAGTGCCGTCACCAGGGGTTTCATCTCGGCGTATCTAGGATCGACATTGACAGCCGAAAGATCGCCGCTCCCACGTGCGGCGATCCGCTCGGATAAGAGATTGAGCGGACGTAAACCCCGGGAGATGGCAATCCAGACTGGGATAAAAATAAAAGGAAACGCGATCAGGATGTTGAGCGTTAATTCTAGCCAGTCGTCTCTGAGTATTCCCCAAAAAGTGTGCAGCGGTAAGGCTATATTCAGCGACCAGCGCGGCGTTTCGCTTCTGAGCAGCAGAAAGCGCCGGCCATTGCGCTCAATTGCCGATACCTGTCCCACTTTTCCAGCAAGCGCAGGTTCACTAACGGCCAGGTTGGAGAGTAACAGGCGGCCATTCCGGTCGCTGAGCTGATACTTCACAAAGCCGAAATTGCGCCAGTTATATGCCGGGCGTTTCGCCTCGCCGACCGCGCCCAGAATGAAGCTGCCGGCGGCCGCTTCATTCTCTATCTGGGCCAGCCCATCGACCAGATAGGCACTTAGTTCGCTGAGCTCTTCGCTGGTCTTCGCATCACCTAGGTTAATGCTCAGATCGAGCGCCATCATGATAGTCCAAATGACCGAGCAAGCGATTAGCAGCGAGAAAAATACTCGCCTGACTAAAGTAGGACGCATCAAACTATGCATGTACACTTCAAGTGAGCAGCAGATAACCGATGCCGCGTACAGTCTGAATTCTGTGCGCCCCGATCTTGCGCCGCAGATTCGACATATGGACTTCAACTGCGCCAAAATCAAGCGGATCGCCTAGCGGCGCGAGCCGCTGAGACAGCTCGCCTTTGGCGACCACGGCACCCGGTTCACGCGCCAGTTCCAGTAGCAGATGAAATTCCCGTGGTGACAAATCGAGCTTATTACCGTCAAGCCTGATCTGGTACTTACGTGGTTCAATTTCTAGTGCACCTATGTTCCACACTTCACTGGCCTGTTGCGCGTACCGGCGCAGCACTGCACGTATGCGCGACACCAGTTCAGCCGTTGCAAACGGTTTGACGATAAAATCGTCGGCTCCACCATCGAGGCCTGCGAGCCGGTCTTCCAATAAGGCTTTGGCGGTGATGACGATGACCGGTAGCGTCATCCCGCAGCGACGCCAGCGCCGGAGTAAATCCATGCCTGTGCCATCCGGTAAAGACAGGTCGAGTAACACGCAGTCATACGATCGGCCCTCGAATGAATGAGGCACATCGGCGATGCGGCGTAGCCACTCGCTGGACAGACCGTCGGCCTTAAGCGCGCGCTGCAATGCCAGACCCAGATCCAGGTCGTCTTCTATCATGAGTATATGCATGGGCTGATTATATATCGTTAGGACTTGTGCAAAACCTCCTCAGTATCATCGCTGCACATACTGTTTGGGTGACCAGCCGGGTTGGAATAATTAGCCTTGCTTCTGACCTTAAGCTAAGCCTAAGCTTGAGCTTAGTAAAATGCCAAAAGATGTAAAGTCAGAACTGCGCTAACAGCGCCAAGGCATAGTCTTACCCGCCTGGTCGCAGCCGTTTTCCTTAGTCCTAAAGTGCGTAGCATGACGATATTTCTGCATTGGTATTTTGATGTTTATAGAGAAAAGCTAGGGAGACATGTGTGAACCGAGATTATTTAGTAGTAAACAGTATGAGGCGTATTATTTATATGTTGATTAGCAGCGTCTGCATCTTGCTACTGCAAGCCTGCGGAGCTGGCAATAGCAAATCGGCGGACGCTATTGTCGCGCCGCCCATTGCTACGGCAGCGCGCATCGAAGTGCCGCCAAATCCGAACGAAGAATGGGTGCTGGTTGCACCGGACGAGGTTGGCATGGATGGCAGCTTACTAGCTCGCGCACTGACTGATTTACCCGCTGCAGCAACCCATGGCCTGGCCAGCATGCTGGTGCTAAGACAAGGCAAACCGGTGTTTGAGCAATACTGGAACGGCTACCACAAAGACATGTTGCACGATCTGCGCTCGGCCACTAAGAGTATTACTGCACTGTTGGTCGGGGCTGCTATTGATCAGCATTTTTTGAGCGGGGTGGATGAGCCTCTGAGCGCACGCTTGGCCAAGCTTTATCCAGACGCGCCTGGGCTGAAACAAGGCATCACGCTAGAACATGTGTTGACGATGAGTACCGGTCTGAGCTGCGACGACCGCAATCCTGATTCTCCCGGAAATGAAGATAAAATGTACAAGTCCGCCGATTGGGTGCGCTACTTGCTATACCTGTCGCAAGCTGCTGCGCCAGGAACTGCAACGCATTACTGCACTGGCGGCGCGGTTGCGCTGGGGCGCGTGATTGCAGAGGCGAGTAGATCATCGATACCCGAATTTTCTAAAAAATTTTTGCTCGCCCCGCTAGGTATCAGCAACGTGCAATGGGCCGATTTTGATCATCAGCAGCAGACCGATACCGGCGGCCATTTGCAAATGCGTCCGCGCGATCTGGCCAAGCTTGGCCAACTGATGATACAAAAAGGCAGTTGGAAGGGTAATCAACTACTCTCTGCCGCATGGGTAAATACGGTTAGCAGTCAACACGTCCTGATTGATAATGGATGGAAATATGGCTACCTCTGGTGGTTAAGATTAGAACCGTATAAAGGTAAGAAGCTAATGATGCATTTTGCCTGGGGTAATGGCGGGCAGTACCTGTTCATCATCCCCGAGCTCGAACTGGTCGTGGTCTTTACGGGTGAGAACTATAATTCAGATAAGGCCGAGCGCCCCTTTACCATACTGGAACAATATATCTTGCCCTCTATTCTTTGATCCTCAATACGCTAGCTAAGCACGACACAAACGCTTAAGTATTGAATATATTTAAGCGTTTGCTGGGTTTTGAATTTAATATTCCGCTGCGTGCGCTAGCGAGCCGATTGCACATGCATGATTGCTTAGCGTCGCTAGCTTACACTGAGAGCGGCAGTGCCTATTTGCAGAGATAGAGGCATTGACTGCCTCGAATCGCCATCAACTACGCACCCAGCACACCGGCCGCTTTATCCAATTCCCGCGTTACGCTGGACCCGCGTTACTCCAGTATGCAAACGCATTGAAACTTGCTAAACATGCTTGACACTATGATAATCTGGTGGCATCGTGCTGGGCTTTAAGGGATAAACAGGAATAATTATGGATCTGACTCATCAAGCCAGCACGGCGCTACCGGTCTTCGATAGCGCTAGTCCTGTGTCGCTAGAGTTCAAAGGCAGCGGTAGCGAATATTTTCGCATTTGGATAGTCAATCTGCTGCTTTCTATTCTTACTTTGGGGATCTATTCGGCCTGGGCCAAGGTCAGACGCAATCGCTATTTTTATTCGAATACCTCGTTGGCTGGCAGTAGTTTTGAATACCATGGCAATGCCATTGCGATTTTAAAAGGGCGCATCGTCGCGCTGGTGTTTGTGCTTGCCTATCAGCTGGCGTTTAAACATTCGCTGACGCTGGGTTTGCTGATGATGGCGATACTCGCTAGCGTGATGCCCTGGCTAGTCTGGAAAAGTCTACAGTTTAAGTTATATAACTCTAGTTATCGCGGCATACGTTTCGGATTTCGCGGTGATGCCGCGCAAGCCTACGTCACGTATTTGCTCTGGCCCTTACTTGCGCTGTTCAGTATGTATTTACTGGCGCCTTTCATGCATCAGCGCATCAAGCGTTTTCAGCATAATGAGAGCCGTTTCGGTGCCACGCACTTTTCTTTTGACGGCAAGGTGAAATCGTTTTACTGGTGTTATTTGGTCGGTTTCGGCATCATGCTGGCCGGTCTGGTGGTCATTAGTCTGGTGTTTGGCGGTGCCGCCTTCGCGGCTCTGTCGGCAATTCGTAAAGGCCACATCGGTAGCGCGATCATTTTCCCTATCATAGGATTTTTCTTGGCTCTGTATTTGTGGATGTTTGCGGTTTACCCTATCTTTTTGACGCTCTTACAAAATCTGATCTGGAATCATACCAAGTTAGGTGAGCATCAATTTTCTAGCCATTTAAAATGGGGTCGTATGACTAGCATCATGCTGACGAATATTCTCGGCATAGTCTGTACTTTGGGTTTATTTATTCCATTCGCCCAGGTAAGAGCCTTACGTTACCGGGTCGAAAATTTGTCCTTGCAAATGAACGGTAGTCTGGATCATTTTATTGCCGTTACCGAAGAACAAGTCAGTGCAACTGGCGAAGGCATGGCCGACTTATTGGATTTTGACATCTCACTATGACAGCAGTGGCCGCGCACTATTTTGATGGTAAAACATCGCGCCTGATGCACGTGCTGTTGACGGTACAGGATGGGGTCGCACACTTACAAGAAAATGGCGCGGCTGAGGCTGGGGCGGGCGGACACAATGGCGTTGCAGAGGGCTGGCGGCGTGCTTGTCCACTGGCGCAATTGCGTTTATCCGAGCGTAGCAATTCCGCGCCACGCAAAGTCACTTTCCCAGATGGCGCTTATCTGGAGATTAGTGACCATGCCGCCTTCAATCGCCTATTGGAGCAGCTTGGTTTTCAAGACTCCTGGGTAGTGCGCATGCAGCAAAGTTGGCATGGCAGTCTGTTGGCCCTGGGTGCGACCATCGCGCTACTCTTGCTGATCTATTTTTACGGTTTGCCAGTCGCCTCGCGTACGCTGGCGATGAATCTGCCGGTATCGGTAGAGCGCAGTCTGGGTGATGGCATCCTGGAATATCTGGATAAGGATGCCTTTCAAAAATCGGAACTATCACCGGCTCAGCAACAAGCCATCCTCAGCCGATTTCAAAATCTGCAAGCTCCATCGCCCGATAGTCCGGCTTTTCATTTGCAATTTCGTAAAAGTAAAATTGGCCCTAACGCCTTTGCTCTGCCATCTGGCGACATCATCTTGACCGATGAATTGGTCGCCTTAATGGCCGATGAGGACGCAGTGATGGGCGTGTTGGCGCATGAGCTAGGGCATTTGCACGAGCGTCATTTAAGCCGGCGCATCATACAAAGTTCGGCGATTGCCGCGGGAGTCACTCTTTTATTTGGAGACGTCTCGGCCGTCATCGCGAATATCCCGACTCTGCTGTTAGATTTAAAATATTCACGCGATGCCGAGACTGAGGCAGATGATTATGCATTGCGCATGCTAGATAAAAACGGCATTGCCAGAGAACATATGGCGCACGCCTTTGAAAAACTCAATCAACTAGATCCAGGCATTACCCCGTATTTGTCTAGCCACCCAAGCGGCGCAGATCGCATCATGCGGATACGCGGCCAGGCAGCCCCGCGTAGCTCCGATTAGCGTCATCGGCTAGCATGCCGCAGTGGTGCATGAAATTGAAATCGTACCCTGCCACTGCGCATATTCCATGCGCCTTAGCGGCCAGTGTGCCTGAAGAAGCGCATGGAATATGCGCGTTGGCAGAGGGGGTAAATAGATTTCTATATAGAGTAATGCGGAACATCTTTTGACGTCATCGAATCAGCGTATAACAAGCGCCGCAAGCTGACGATGATGCAGTGTTCATTTTTTTCGATTCAACTTTTTACGGAGTTTTAATGTTCAAGAAAATCTTAGTTGTTGCCAGCTTGATGATCTCTTTACTGCCAACGCAAGCCGCAGATTTACCGACTTACCCATTCATCCATTCCAGCGGCAATGCGTACATGCATGTCGCCCCCGACCGTGGTGACATTGATTTCGAGATCAGTGCTTACGACGCCGATCCTGCCGTGGCGCGCGCCCTTATTGATGCCCGATCCGCCGAGCTGCAGGCCGTGATGACCGAGCATGGCGGTGGCACCAACGAGATAGCGATTCGCGACGTACGCAGGGAAATCCGCAAAGCTAACGAGACCGATCCGAAAGCCGAACCGATATATGACATCGTATGCACGGTCCATATCGAGGTGAATGATCTGAAAGAATGGCGTCCTCTCATGTCCACCTTGCTCAACATGAAAAACCTCACGCATTTTTCGACCTCATTTCGCATTACCACCCGCGACCAGATAGAGATGGACCTGTCGGCGCTAGCGGTCAAGGATGCGCAACGTCGGGCCGAAGCCATGGCGCGTGGTTTGGGTAAACACGTGGGGGCTGCCACCGCTATCTCAGCCGGACAGCTTAAGAATCTGAGTAGCGCAATTGGCTTGCAGACTTCCAATTCCGAAACAGAGGCTATCCAGCGCAATGAGCAGGAAACGCGCGATCTGTTGATGATCGTGGCACTTAAATTTGAGCAGTCAGTCGACGCTATTTTTAAAATCAAATAGCTAGCCAGAGCGGAACGCTGCTATTTTCCAGCCCGCGTAAGCGGGCAACGGGCAATGACTTAGTCTTGCGTAGATTTCAAAATCGCCCCTGCCACTGCGCATATTCCATGCGGCTTTGCAGCCAGTGTGCCTGAAGACGCGCACGGAATATGCGCCTTGGCAGAGTGCTCAATAGCTTTGTTTAGGATGCGATGTCCTAGTTGGTTTTTCGAATTTTATTATGGTATTCCCTATGTCTCTGATTAAAAATTCCCAGCCACTTATCTACCGCTTCGCGGCTCTGGCGGCAGCGCTGTGCTTGTGTGCGCTGGATGTTCAGGCGCAAAGTGTCGCCCTGACGTTTGACGATGGTCCGGATCTGGCGGAGACCCCGTTATTGAGTGCGCAGGCACGTAATCAGTCTATTTTGGATGCGCTGACTAAGCATGGCATTCAGGCCGCGCTGTTTGTGACCGCAAATTATGGTGCGAATCAGGCTAGCGGTTTGGCGTTGACCAGAGCCTGGGGGCTGGCCGGGCATGCGATTGGCAACCACACCATGAGCCACCTCGATCTCGATAGTGCGGCGGTGAGTCTGGCGCAGTATCAGGCCGAGGTGCTCGCTTGCGATCAGATTATCAGTACCTTGCCGGGCTACCAAAAGTGGTTTCGTTACACCTATCTGAGAGAAGGCAATACACCCGAGAAGCGCGAAGGTATGCGCAACTTTCTCAAGCAGCAGGGCTACCGGAATGCGTACGTGAGTCTCGACACCAGCGACTGGCGTTTGGATGAAAAACTGCGAGCCGTCTTGCAAAAAAATAGCAAGGCTGACGTCACTGCCATCAAGCTCGCGTATCTGGCGCATGTGCGGCAAAGGGCGCTGGCGTATCGTGCGCTGTCGCAGCAACTGCAGGGGCGCGACATTGCGATGGTGATGCTGATGCATCACAATCTGATCAATGCCCTGTGGCTCGATGATGTGATCGTTATGTTCAAGCAGATGGGCTGGGCCATCACGACGCCAGCGGCTGCCTTTGCCGACCCGGTCTATAGCCTCACGCCTGAACGTCCTGCACCCGGGCAGAGCCTGTTACTGTCTATGGCACGCAGTTTGGGTATGGCAAAATTTGATGGTTGGGCGCGCCTGGTCGATGATGCCGATACCGAGATAGAGACCTTGAAATTACAGGGCTTGTAAACGCGTAATCAGGCAATGACTTAGTTTTGCGCAGATTTCAAAATCGACCCTGCCGCCGCGCATATTCCATGCGGCTTTGCAGCCAGTATGCCTGAAGAGGCGCATGGAATATGCGCGCTGGCAGGGCAGTGTTTTGACTTTTGTTCTGGCTCTACGCACGAATGCTCGCTTCAGACTAAAGCGTTTTCTGATTGACGCGCTTGGATAATTCTTCCGCGCTTTCTTTGCGTTCGCTGTAGCGGTCTACCAGATACGGCGAGGCGTTACGGGTCAGCAGGGTGAACTTGAATAATTCTTCCATCACATCCACCACTCGGTCGTAGTAGGCCGATGGTTTCATGCGTCCGGCCTCGTCAAATTCGAGAAAAGCTTTGGCCACCGAAGACTGGTTGGGGATGGTGATCATGCGCATCCAGCGCCCCAGTATGCGCAGTTGATTGACTGCGTTAAACGATTGCGAGCCACCCGATACTTCCATCACCGCCAGCGTCTTGCCCTGAGTCGGACGTACCGCACCAACCGATAAAGGTATCCAATCGATCTGCGCTTTCATGATGCCGGTCATCGCGCCATGCCGCTCGGGCGAGCACCAGACCATGCCTTCGGCCCACAAGGCCAGTTCGCGCAGTTCTTGCACCTTGGGATGGGTTTCAGGCGCGGCGTCTGGCAGCGGTAAGCCTTGCGGGTCAAACACCTTCACTTCGCCACCCATGGCAATTAACAAGCGTGCTGCTTCCAGTGTCAGTAGCTTGCTGTAAGACCGTTCGCGTAAGGAACCGTACAGCAGCAAAAAGCGCGGCGCATGGGTAAACGCTGCTTTGCTGGCGAGTTTTTCCAGATTTGGTTGATCGAATAAATTTTGCTGCAAACTAGGCAGGCTAAGATCATTGAGCGACACGATGTGTCTCCTGGGCTATGACTTGCGCGCCGTCTTGGTACCATGGCTTGGTCGCATTGACTACTTTGACGACCAGTAACATCACCGGTACTTCTATCAGCACCCCGACTACGGTCGCCAGTGCCGCACCCGATTCAAAACCAAACAGGCTAATCGCTGCGGCCACCGCTAACTCAAAAAAATTCGAAGCTCCGATCAAGGCAGACGGGCAGGCGACGCTATGCTTTTCGCCCAGTCGTCGATTGAGCCAATACGCCAGCGCCGAATTGAAAAACACCTGTATCAGGATGGGCACCGCGAGTAAGGCAATCACGATAGGTTGCGCAATGATGGCCTTACCCTGAAAGGCAAACAGCAGCACCAGAGTGAGCAGTAGCGCAGCGATCGACCATGGTTGAATCAGGTTCATAGCGGCATCAAAATGCGCCTGCCCTTTAGACAGTAAGAGTCTGCGTATCACTTGCGCAATGATGACGGGGATCACGATATACAGCAGCACCGAGGTGATCAAAGTATCCCAGGGGATCGCGATATTCGACACGCCCAACAGTAAGCCAACCAGCGGCGCAAACGCGAACACCATAATCAGGTCGTTGATTGCCACTTGCGACAAAGTGAAATACGGGTCGCCATTGGTCAGGCGACTCCAGACGAACACCATCGCCGTACACGGTGCTGCCGCCAGCAGGATCAGACCGGCGATATAGCTATCGACCTGGCCAGCCGGTAGTAAGGGCGCAAACCAGTGACGGACGAAAAGCCAGCCCAAAAACGCCATAGAAAACGGCTTGACCAACCAGTTAATCAACAAGGTCACACCTATGCCCCTGGCGTGATCTTTCACCTGGTGCAAGGCGCTGAAATCAATTTTTAACAGCATAGGTATGATCATGATCCAGATCAACAGACCCACCGGTAAATTGACTTTGGCAATCTCCATTGCGCCTATGGCTTGAAACGCAGCGGGAAAAAATTGACCCAGCGCGATACCAACGAAGATACACAGCGCGACCCAGGCAGTGAGGTAGCGTTCAAAAAAATTCAGGGGCGCCTTGGCAGCAATTTTGCCTGAGACTTCACATTGTATGGACATCATCTTCCTTATTGGATGGGGCGCGTGCAGAGAACTTATCGCGTCGCTGCTGCGGCGGTTTTGCGTCAGTCCGAATTAAACAGATGTTGGCATCAAGCTAGCGATACGGTCCAGCTCGGTTTTAAGCTGCAGCTTATCGTTAAGCACTTGCTCCAGCGGCAGGGCGAAAAATGCCTCTATCCGGCTACGCAATATGCGATAGGCCGTCATGAAGGCAGCATCGATTTCTGCATCGCTACCCGTGGCATGGGCCGGATCTTCTACCCCCCAATGGCTACGCAATACTGGCCCCAAATAGGCTGGGCAAGTTTCACCTGCCGCACTGGCGCACACCGTAATCACGATGTCCGGTGTGGCTGGTAAGTTATCCCAGGATTTGCTGAAATATCCTGCCGTCGCTATACCTTCTCGTGCCAGCAAAGCCAGTGAGCGCGGATGCACCTGGCCCGTAGGTTTGCTACCGGCACTCATGGCTTGCCAACCGGCTGGTGCCAGGTGATTAAAAGTGGCCTCCGCCAAAATCGAGCGGCAAGAGTTACCGGTGCATAAAAATAATACGTTCATCATCATCCCTGATTTGAAAATGTTAAAAGATCTCTATTTGCACGCGACTTCGCTATCTTCACATTGCAGACTCTGGGGCTGCGTGCAAGGCATGCCGCCGCAGCAGTTTTCTGTCAGAAAACCCAACACATTGTTCATGGTGCTGATATCGGCCGAATAAATCACAAAACGGCCATCTTGCCGGGTAGCGACCAGATCAGCGTGCGACAATTCTTTTAAGTGAAAAGACAGGGAAGACGGCGGTATCCCCAGTTCTTCGGCGATCTTGCTGGCAGCCATGCCAGCCGGACCAACTTGCACCAGAAGCCGAAATACCGCCAGACGCGACTCTTGCGCCAACGCCGCCAACGCGGCTAACACCTTCTTGGTTTCCATCATGGAATCTCAATCAAAAGTTTACATTATGACGATTCTACAATAATCGAATAGTGGAATCAATGGGTAAATCAAGATCTGTAAAACTGCTTATTTCCTGCGAAGTGATGTTGTTTGGGGTTAAGCCATGCAGTAAGTCAGCTAATAATCAAGCACACATCATGATCAAAGCCACTTGCTGCATAATGAAATAAAAACATAGAAATTGAATAGGATAGATCTGCCATTCGTACATTCATAAATAAAGATGTGCGAATGGCAATTCCAGTTCAATTACATTCGTTTTTTAAAATGAATAGCGAACATTTACGGAGAGCATGCCCGCATTACTGGAATCTGAGGATGAGTCAAATAAATGTAGGCCAGATTGAATTTTACCGTAGCTGGTGTATTCAATACTAATGGCTGTATTTTTTGATAAGTTATAATCAGCTCCGAATGCCGCTAATAGACCTGTTGAATTACATGTTGATTCAGCAACGTTAGTGGTAACGCTCGATCGGTCTGCTGAATATTGAATTGAAGTTACCACAAAGCACAGGGTACTATTTCTCGATACACCCAGTTTTCCGTACACAGAAAACAAGTCATTTATAGGCGCAGTCGCTTTGGTAGCCAAGTAAAACGCACTAGTTTCAACTGTAGCTTCCTCAAGCACTGTCGTACGATTAGCAAGCAAACTCAATCTTCCTCTTTTTAGCGTGGCATTGCCGAATCTGGCATATCCACCTTCAACAGCGAAATACGGAGAGAACTCAAAACCGCCGAACAGTTTCGCACCGGTAGCCCTTGACGACTCATTTTTCATTCCAGTGTCAATTTTATAATATGATTGACCTAAACCGGCACCTACATAACTATTGTGTTCCGCTGCATTTGCAGAGAATGAAATTAGTTGATAAGAAATACCAAGTATTGCAAGTGTTATGCGTTTCATTTAAAACCTTTTAAGTAACTTTTTTTCGTTGAAATTTGCGTTGGCTGACTATTTTTACTTTTCACAGGGACTTGGAAAAATAATTTCGATAGATATCGCAAAGAAAAATTTCTAGATATAAACACGAAAGAATTGTATTTGTGAAACAATATCACAAAAACAATTAGATATCGAGTGGATAATTTTTAGGGCTTGTCTTTTCTTTATTTAAATTGTAAGTGAAGCACTTTCTATCAAACCAAAAATTTACACCTGATCCTTCACATGGGCCGGAGAGCCGCATGGAATATGCGCTGGCAGAGTGCTGTTGTATTTTTCTGGCTGCTGCATTCTCAACATTTAAAATATGGAAAAACTGCCTGGCACCATAACCGCAAATAAAATGATCTGGCGCAAGGCTGGCTTGGTCTAAAGCACTTAAGTTGTAGTGGACGCTTTCTTTTGCACGTCATTGCCAGACTGTATTATTTTTGCCCATAACAAATCAAGGAAACCTGAGCATGAACGCTATTCAAATATTTGATCCTGCCATGTGCTGCAATACGGGCGTCTGTGGTGTCGATGTCGATCAGCAACTAGTGAGTTTTTCCGCCGATCTGGACTGGGCCAAAGCGCAAGGCGTGGAGGTAGAGCGCTACAATCTGGCGCAACAGCCTATGGCCTTTGCCGAGAACTCGGTGGTCAAAGCATTTTTGGAGCGCTCTGGCGCCGAGGGCTTGCCCTTAATTTTGGTTAAGGGTGAGATCGCGCTGACCGGGCGTTACCCGCAACGTGCAGAACTTGCGCGATGGGCGGGCATCAGTCTGTTGCCGGTCAACGCTGCATTAAGTCCTGATGCAGGATGTTGCGGTGGAAAAAAATTCTGCTGATGTGCGGTTAAAAATACTGTTTAGCAGCCAAACACCTAGCGAGCTCCAAGCATGAGCGCACGTTGTTGGCATTTAATCGTGATGAGGGAAACGCCATGCTTTTTCTAGAAAATATTCCGCAATTTTTATTCTTCACTGGCAAGGGCGGAGTGGGTAAAACCTCACTCGCTTGTGCCACTGCGATTAAGCTAGCTGATGAGGGCAAGCGTGTTTTACTGGTGAGCACCGACCCGGCCTCCAATGTGGGGCAGGTTTTTGGGATCACGATAGGCAACACGATCACTCCAGTGATTGCGGTCGCGCATTTATCGGCGCTGGAAATCGATCCGCAGGCAGCTGCGCAAGTGTATCGGGATAAGATCGTGGGGCCGGTACGTGGTGTGTTACCGGCCGCTGTGGTGAATAGCATAGCGGAGCAATTGTCCGGTGCCTGTACCACAGAAATCGCGGCATTTGATGAGTTCACTGGCCTGCTGACCAATGCGGCCATTTTGCATGATTTTGATCACATTATTTTTGATACGGCGCCGACCGGGCATACCATACGGATGCTGCAACTACCCGGCGCATGGTCGGGTTTTCTGGAAGACGGCAAGGGCGATGCTTCTTGTCTAGGGCCACTGGCTGGGCTAGAAAAACAACGCGAGCAATATCATGCCGCGGTCGCCGCTTTATCCGATCCTGAACGTACTCGTATGATACTGGTGGCGCGCGCTCAGGGCGCGACGCTCAGAGAAGCAGCGCGCACCCATGAGGAACTGGCCGCTATCGGCTTTCGACATCAATATCTGGTGATCAATGGGGCGCTGCCGCAAAGCGAAGTCGGTAGCGATCTGTTGGCTGCAGCGGTATGGAAGCGTGAGCAAGCTGCGCTGGCCGCTATGCCAGAAATTTTACGTGATGCGCCCACTGATTTTGTGCCCTTGCGCCCTTTTAATCTGGTCGGCTTGCCGGCCTTGCGCGCACTTTTGGTGAGTGGCGTTTTGGAAAACGTCCCCACGCAAACAGCCGTATCTATCCCTGTGGTGCCCAGTCTGGCGAGCCTGGTCGATGGTCTGGTTGGCAGTGGTCACGGCTTAATTATGACCATGGGTAAAGGCGGAGTCGGCAAGACCACCGTGGCGGCAGCGATCGCGTTGGAGTTGGCCAGTCGCGGCTATGCTGTCCATCTCACCACCTCAGACCCGGCCGCACATCTGATCGAGACGCTAGCTGGAAGCCTGGAAAATCTGGCCGTCAGCAGGATAGATCCGCATGCGGAAACTGAGCGCTACCGGCAAGAAGTGATGGCCAGTAAAGGAAAAAATCTGGATGTGGCGGGTCGCGCTTTGCTGGAAGAAGATTTGCGCTCACCCTGCACCGAAGAGATTGCGGTGTTTCAGGCATTCTCCAGAATCATACGGGAAGCAGGCAAAAAATTTGTCGTGATGGATACCGCGCCGACCGGCCATACTTTATTACTGCTCGACGCTACCGGCTCGTATGACAGAGAAATTAAGCGCAAGATGATCAATACCAGTGTGCACTTCACTACACCCATGATGCAGCTGCAAGACACGACGCTCACCAAGGTGCTCATTATCACCCTGGCAGAAACCACGCCGGTCTTGGAAGCGGCGGGCCTGCAGCTAGATTTGCAGCGGGCCGGGATAGCGCCATGGGCCTGGATCATCAATAATAGTTTGGCGATGGCCAAACCTAGTTCCGCTTTATTGCGCCAGCGTGCCTATAACGAGCTAGCGCAAATCAATGAAGTGGCCAACAAATATGCGCAACGCTGGGCAGTGATACCGCTACAAGCGCAAGAGCCGGTCGGCCTTGAGCGCTTACAGCAACTGATACACGGTACAACCTCAACGGCGCAGCTTTAAAAATTTTTGCAGAAGGTTTTTTGGGAAACGCTTAAGCCGGAGGTAGTGCCAGGCGCTTACCTTTTGCCTCTGTCCCTTGCTACAGTGTTTGTATTGGCAGAGCGCTCGTGTGGGGAATCAGGAAATTCAGATTTGTTTGATCAGACCAAGACCTGGCGAGTAGAGTGGAAAAACCGATCAATCGCGATCTCCATCTGGGGATCTATCATGGTTTCCGGGCGTCTGCCGTGAGGGCAGGCTAATTTCGGGGTAGTCCCAAACAAGCGACAAATGAGCGGTCGCTCCTCATACACCTCACAACCATTTTGGCCCAGATGCGGGCAGCTTAAATCGGCCAGCGCCGCAGCATGCTGCTCCTCGGACTTCAGCGGTAACCTGGCCATTTCATCGGTAGACGTGGTGACGGGACCACAGCAGTCATGACAACCCGGTATGCACGCGAATGCAGGGATATGGCGTCGGAAAAAACTGATTTTTTGGCTGTTAATTGTCATCGTGTATTTTTGATTCTTGAGATTTTTTAGATGCGTAGCAAAGTAATGAATATCGAGGCTATCCGATCATAGCGAACTATGCCAACAACTTCCAATCACAATTTTCAATGAATAGTTGCTTACCCACTGACAAGCTTATTTGAGAGAATTCGTCAAAATTTGATCATTGTTTTATACGTATCTACACCCGTTTCGCCATTTGGCGATTATCCAGCTGTAAATCAAATACGCAATGTCTATGCGGCTTGCAGGCCAATTTGGTGCCAGCCGCCGCATGCTGATTGCGCATACGGCTTCGAAATTTTCAGATAGTTGCCAGAATAAGGCCAAGTGGTGGATACGACTTAGTTTAAGTTAAATAATTATCTGCTTGACCCTGACCTTAGGACAGGCTTTATAGTGTGCGCTGACCTCTGAATGTGTCGCTTAGTTAGCGCTGGTGCCGACTTGCTGTTGGGCGCATTACAACGCTGACTTGACGCAGTAGGCGCAGATGATTATATTACTGACTCATAAGTTATTAATTGAGTGTTAATATAATGATATGCCCTTTTAAACCCCGCTGGGAGCGTCGCAAAGATGCCCGGCCACAAGAGTTGCTCGCTGCCGCTCTCGACCATTTTGTCGAGCGTGGCTTCGCTGCTACCCGGCTCGATGATGTGGCGCGTGCTGCGGGTGTTTCTAAGGGTACATTGTATTTGTATTTTTGTAGTAAGGAAGAATTGTTCAAGGCAGTGGTACGTGAATCGGTGATCCCTATGATAGGCGAGGCCGAGGGCATGATAGGCCAATTCACCGGTACGAGTGCCGAGTTGTTACGTTTATTGATGACGACCTGGTGGGATAGAATCGGCAACACCAAGTTATCCGGATTGACCAAGCTAATGATCGCCGAGGCAGGTAATTTCCCTGAGTTGGCGCGCTTCTATCAGGAAGAAGTGATCGACCGGGGCGATAAGCTAGTCACCGCCATGCTGGCACGCGGCATGGCTAGGGGCGAGGTACGCGCTTTGGACTTGGAAATCGCGCCGCGTATTTTAATCGCACCGATAATCATGATGATGGTCTGGAAGCATTCGCAGGGGATTTGTCAGATTGAGCCGGATAAATTGGATGCCTATTTGGAGCAATACATAGAAATGGCAACGCATGGCTTGTTAGTGAATGCTAAAGCTTGATCTGCATGCAGCAATGCTCGCGTTTCTGCGATTGCCGGAATTTTTTTATTTAGTGAAGTTTTAGCCTGAGATTTTTAAAATAACTCAGGCTTTTTTATCGAATGGATCAGCATGCTCAAGCGTCGTGGAATTTGGATCGTTGCCCTTTTACTGTTGGTCGGTGCGGGCATCATAGTGATGAAGAAAAAAACTTCCGACGCTGGAGCAGCAGGCGCTAAGCAAGCCGCGGTGACTGTGGCGGCGCAAGTGCTGGAATTTTTACCTAGCGATATCGTGACGGTGGGCAGTGGTGATGTGCGTAAATTGTTAACACTCTCGGGTGCTTTGCGTGCTTACAATCAAGGCCAGGTCAAAGCCAGAGTAGCGGGCGAAGTGCGTGAGGTGCTGGTGCGTGAAGGTGAGTCTGTGCAGCTCGGGCAAGTCTTGGTGAAGATGGATACGACGGATTACGATGCACGTCTGGCGCAGGCGCAAGGTAGTCTGGCGGCAGCCAATGGCCAGCTAGAGATCGCCCGACAGGCACGCGACAATAATAAAATATTGCTCGATAAAGCCTTTATTTCACAAAATTCTTACGACAACGCAAAGAATCAATATGCGATTGCCTTAGCTAATGTCGATAGCGCTAAGGGCGCTGTGGCGGTGGCGCAAAAGGCTTTGGCCGATACCGTGATACGCGCACCTATCGCTGGTTTGATCAGTAGCCGTAGCGTACAGCCAGGCGAAAAAGTCTCGCCGGATTTTCGTCTGTTAGAAGTGGTCGATCTGCGCATCATGGAGATGGAGGCACCGGTTCCGACGCAAGATATCGCCAGTATACAGATTGCTCAGGCTGTGCAATTGAAAATAGAAGGGGTTGCCAATACGGTGAGCGGTAAAGTGAGTCGTATCAACCCAGGTACCACGCTGGGATCACGTTCTATCATGGCCTATATCCAGATTACCAATACCGATGGGGTTTTACGATCCGGCATGTTTGGTGAGGCGCAAATCGTGGTAGAGCAGAAGAGCGGCGTGTTGACTATTCCGCAGACTGCGGTGCGCAATGAAGACGGTAAAAATTTCGTCTACGTGATAGAAAATAATAGTTTGCAGCTAAAACCGGTTAGCCTGGGTTTGTCTGGCGACAGCGCTGGTGTCGCTAGTGTAGAAGTGCTAGCTGGCTTGAAGCAGGGTGCGCAACTGGTGAAGACTAATTTAGGTAGTTTGCGTGCCGGCATTGCCGTCAAGCTGATTTCGCCTACCTCAGCTGGCAAGGTGTAAGCCATGTGGTTCACACGTATCAGTATAGGCAATCCGGTGCTGGCGACCATGATGATGGTGGCGTTTGTAGTCTTGGGTCTGTTTTCTTATAAGCGTCTGCGGGTCGATCAGTTTCCGGATATTACTTTTCCGGTGGTGGTGATACAAACCGATTACCCAGGTGCTGCGCCCGAAACGATAGAATCCGATATTACCCGTAAAGTCGAAGAGGTGGTCAATACGATCAATGGAATCAGCGCTCTGACTTCTCGTTCTTACGAGGGCACTTCGGTGGTGGTGATGGAGTTTGATCTGAATGTCGATCCGGCTCAGGCAGCGCAAGACGTACGTGAAAAAGTCGCGCTGATTAAGTCGAAATTTCGTAAGGAAGTCAAAGAGCCGCGAGTCTCACGATACGATCCTGCCGATAAACCGATTTTTTCGGTTTCAGTGACGAACGACGATAAAATCAAACAACGCGATTTCCGTGAGATGAGCACCATCGCCGATCAACTGGTCAAGAAACGTCTGGAGAATGTGCGCGGCGTCGGCTCCGTTACGCTGGTTGGCGGCGTCAAACGCGAAATCAAGATTTACCTCAAACCGAATGAAATGGAAGCCTTGGGCCTGAGCGTTGATCAAGTCATTAATGCGCTGCGCAATGAAAACCAAGAATTGCCTAGCGGTGCCATACGCTCACTGGAAAATGAAAAAGTAGTGCAAATTCAGGGGCGTATCGAAAATCCCGAGGGCTTCGGCCGCATCGTGGTCGCCAAACGTGGCTCCCAGCCTGTTTTGCTGTCACAAGTGGCGAGTATCGTCGACGGACAAGAAGAGCAAGAGAGTTTGGCGCTACATAATGGACAGCGTACCGTAGCGCTTGATATCCTGAAGGCGCAGGGCCAAAATACCATAGAAGTGGCCGATGGTTTGAGCGAGGCTTTGAAGGCGCTGGAACCGCAACTCAAGGCCCAGTATCCAGGTTTGAAAGTGCAGATCATCAAAGACGGTTCGCGCCAGATACGCGTCGGTGTAGAGAACGTGCGCAAGACCTTGATAGAAGGAGCCGCCTTAACTATCCTGATCGTCTTCTTGTTTCTTAATTCATGGCGCTCTACCGTGATCACCGGTCTTACTTTGCCGGTAGCCTTGATCGGTACTTTCCTGTTCATGGATATATTCGGTTTCACCATCAATATGATTACTCTGATGGCCTTGTCGCTGTGCGTAGGTTTGCTGATCGATGATGCAATCGTGGTGCGTGAAAATATTGTCCGACATGCCGGCATGAAGGTCAACGGCAAGTTTAAGGATCATCATACTGCCGCATTGGAAGGAACCGCCGAAATTGGACTGGCAGTATTGGCGACGACCTTCTCTATCGTTGCGGTATTTTTACCTGTGGGTTTCATGGGCGGGATTATCGGGCGCTTCTTCCACCAGTTCGGTATTACCGTTACCGCTGCAGTGCTGATCTCCATGTTTGTTTCGTTTACGCTCGATCCTATGCTGTCTTCGATCTGGCCAGATCCCGATGCGCATGGACACGCAATTAAAAAAGACGGTCCACGTAAAGGCATCTACGCGCACACCATAGGCTGGGTGCTGGAGCAGTTCGAGCGTGGCGTGCAATGGTTCTCCAGCTTGTATCAGTCTATCTTGCGCTGGTCGCTTAAGCATCGTATCAAGACTTTGCTGATCGCCGTACTCACCTTTGTCGCGGGTTTGATGATACCGGCCACCGGCCTGATAGGAAGCGAATTTGTACCGCAAGCCGATTATTCTGAAACCGGGGTTACCTTTTATACCCCGGTAGGATCGTCTTTGGAACTGACCGAGGCCAAGGTGCATCAGGTTGAGGCGGTACTCAAGGAGTTCCCTGAAGTGACCGATACCTACAGTACCGTCAATACCGGTGCTACCCAAGGCAAGAATTATGTGAGCGTCTTCATCCGTCTGGTGCCACGCAAAGACCGCACGCGCAGCACCACTCAGATGTCGATTCCCTTACGTAATCGCCTGGTGCAAATCGCTGGCATCACGGTCACGCATATTGGCGCCCTCGATGGTGTTGGTGGCGATAATAAAAATTTACGTTTCAGTCTGCAGGGTGCCGACCTGAACCAATTGGCAAAACTGTCGGAACAGGTACAGCGTCGTATCAGCGCCATTCCTGGTGTAGTCGATATCGACTCCAGCATGAAGGCGCAGAAACCCACCATTTCTGTCACTCCCAAGCGTGATATCGGTGCCGATCTAGGTGTCGGCGTGGCGCAGATAGGTGCGGCCTTGCGGCCCTTGCTGGCAGGTGAAGCGGCCACCACCTGGCGCGCGCCGGATGATGAAAATTACGATGTCTCGGTACGTCTATCACCGGACGATAGAAATAATGCTGAGGATTTATCCAAGCTGATGCTGGCCAGTTCGCAAAATAATGCGGATGGTTCGCCACGCATGGTGCCTCTGCGCCAGGTCGCCGATATCCGTTTGTCTACCGGCGCGAATCAGATCAACCGACGTGACCTGACTCGTGAGGTCGAGTTATCTGCCAATGTGGTAGGACGTTCTGCTGGTGAAGTCAGTGCCGAAGTGAAAAAAGTGCTGGACAGCGTGCAGTGGCAACCCGGCTATCGCTACAAAATGGGTGGCGCGACCAAAAATATGACCGAATCTTTCGGCTATGCTTTATCGGCGCTGGCTTTGGCGGTGATCTTTATTTACATGATCTTAGCTTCGCAATTTGCCAGCTTCTTGCAGCCGATTGCGATTATGTCGGCCTTGCCTATGACCTTGATCGGGGTGTTTTTGGCGCTGATGTTTTTCCGTTCTACTTTAAACATGTTCTCCATCATAGGTTTTATTATGTTGATGGGCCTGGTCACCAAGAATGCGATTTTGCTGGTCGACTTTGCCAATCAGGTGCGCAAGGAGGGTAAAGAGCGTACCGAGGCCTTGCTGGAGGCGGCGCACGTCCGTTTGCGGCCTATCCTGATGACCACGCTGGCGATGGTGTTTGGTATGGTGCCGCTGGCGTTTGCCTTGACCGAAGGCTCAGAGCAACGCGCACCTATGGGACAAGCTGTGATAGGCGGGATTATCACTTCCTCGCTGCTTACTTTAGTCGTGGTTCCGGTGATTTATACCTATTTGGATGATCTGGGGCAGTGGTTCAAGCGAAAATGGGCTGGAAATAAGCAAACTAGTGACGCGCTTTGATAAAATGCGGGATGTTTAGGTCTTACGTAAAACCGCCCCAGCGTCGTTGTATCCGTCTTGCCGTACTAAAGTACTGTCTTCGGCGGTACGCCTAGGTGGAACAATTTTGCGTAAGTCCTAAGGTTTTCCAATTGAATAATTTAGTTTTACACCTAGCGAGTCATTAAAATGAATATCGAAAAAGCCCGTTTCAACATGATAGAGCAGCAAATCCGCCCTTGGAATGTCTCATCTCCCGAGGTCTTGGCTTTGTTGGCTGCGGTTAAACGCGAGGATTATTTTCCGGAAGATCAAAAGAGTCTGGCGTTTTTTGATACCGAATTACCTCTGCCGGGTGGAACGGTCGCACTCTCTCCAAAACTGGAAGCGCGGATCTTGCAAGATCTTGCCGTCAAAAAAAGTGAAAACGTCTTGGTGGTCGGAGCTGGTAGCGGTTATCTGGCAGCATTGCTGGCACATCAAGCACGGCAAGTGACGGTGGTAGAGGCGATTCCTGAACTAAAAACATTGGCCGAGACTAATTTGCAAAATCAAGGTATTTTTAATGTGGATGTGGTTTGGGGCGATGCTTTGCTCGGCAAGACTGGTTCTAGTTTTGATGCGATCGTGGTCTGTGGCTCGCTGGAAGTGATACCTGAGCTCTTGAAAAATCAATTGACGGCTGGTGGCAGAATGTTTGTCTTCATAGGAAAAGCGCCAGTCATGACTGCGCAAATGATTTCGCGCGAGTCCGAATTGTTTTTCAATACCAAAAATTTATTTGAAACCTTGGTGCCGGCCTTGTCTCAGTCCGTGCCTGAATCAAGGTTTACTTTCTGAATTTAAGCGAACTAAGCGCACCAGCAATTCAAAAAATGTTACCGGAATAAGCTCATGCAACATATCACTGCTCCCGAATTAGCCGCAAGCCTGGCCGATACTACAAAAAATCCTCTGATTTTGTTAGATGTCAGGGAACCTTGGGAGTATGAGACCTGTCATATCCCGCATGTCATGCTGATGCCTATGCAGACTGTGCCGGAGCGTATGCAGGAGCTCGATCCCGAGAGTGTGATTGTGTGCATTTGTCATCATGGCGGCCGCAGTATGCAGGTGGCTAATTTTCTTGAGCGCAATGGTTTTGCTCAGGTGATTAATTTGACTGGTGGCGTCCATGCGTGGGCGCAGCAAGTCGATAACAGCATGCCTACTTATTAGTATTAGCCTGATTGTTGCAGAACCACTCCCTCGGCTGTACCTAGACTGTATCTAGTTTGGCGGGAGTAATTTTTTTCTCAATCTTTATGAGTAAATTTAAGCTGTTTTGTATAGTGCAAAACAGCGCTAGCAATTTGATACCTTACTTTCGGAGCATTTCATGCGAACTTCCCTCATTGCCACTTTGATTGCCAGTGCTTTTCTGTCGCTCAATGCCGGTGCCAGTGATTTACTGCAGATATACAAAGACGCCCTTGCCAATGATGCTACCTACGGTAGTGCGCGGGCTTCACAGGTGGCTGGACAAGAAAAACTGGTGCAAGGCCGTTCGGGTCTGTTGCCAAGTATCGGACTTAGCGGTAGTGATACCCGCACTAAACTAGACGTCACGCCTGATCAGGGACGCTCAGGTAACTTTGACTACAACACGAATAGTTATTCGCTGGCCCTGACGCAACCTCTGTTCCGCTGGGCGAATTGGCAGCAATATGAACAGGGTAAATTGTCGGTAGTCGTTACCGATGCCCAATTTGCGCAAGCGCAGCAGGATCTGATCGTTAGAGTCAGTCAGGCGTATTTTGATTTGCTGGCATCGAAAGATATTTTAAAGACTTTGCAGGCGCAAAAAGTCGCTATTTCTGAGCAATTAGCTTCAGCCAAGCGCAACTTTGAAGTCGGTACCCAGACCATCACCGACAGCCACGAAGCGCAAGCACGTTTTGATTTAATCACTGCACAAGAGTTTGCAGGTCAGGGCGATGTCGCGATTAAGCGCGCTGCTTTGATGCAAATTATTGGCCGCGATGTGAAAGACGAATTGGCTGGCTTGAAAAAAGGTAGCCAACTTGCGGCACCTCAGCCAGAGAGCATAGAAAAATGGGTGGAGTCGGCAGAACAGCAAAACTTTGGCGTAGTGGCTTCGCAAGTGGCAGTCGAGATTGCTCAGCGTGAGATTTCTAAGAGTCGCTCCGGACATTATCCGACTGTGGATTTGATAGCAAGAAGCGAGCGCACCGCGATTGGTGGAAACTATAATGGTCAGACTGGCGTGATCAAGCCAAATACCATAGGTGTGCAATGGAATATTCCTATCTTTTCTGGCTTTGCTACCGATAGCCGTGTTAAAGAAAGTATCGCACTGGAAGACAAGGCGCGCAATGATTTGGAGAGTACCCGCAGACTGGCTGCGCAAGGCGCGCGTCAAGCGTATATCGGTGTAGTTGCCGGTTTGGCGCAGGTGAAAGCCTATGAAGCTGCTGAAATATCGAGTCGCTCTGCTTTGGATTCGAATATGCTGGGCTATCAGGTTGGCGTCAGGATTAATATCGATGTCTTGAATGCGCAACAACAGCTCTCGACTACATTTCAAAATCTGGCGAAAGCACGTTATGACACCATCATGAATAGTCTGCGCCTGAAAGCTGCCGCAGGTATCTTGAAAGAGCAAGATTTGGGTGAAATCAACGCCTTGCTGGAACACTGAACTTCAGCGTATCAATGAAAATAAAAAGCCCGTAGATTGCGGGCTTTTTATTTTTGCTGTGCGATTGTTTGTTGAATATCAAATCTTCAATTGCGCCTTTGGTGGAGACTAAGCTGGGACAGGAATAACTCAACAGGAAGTGTGCAGATGACTGAGACCGCAACAGCCGTAACCACCACGCCAGAAAACTCGCTCGCCAGCAAGCGAACTCTCAAATCTTGGCTCTCAATGACGATAGTCGGGGTATTGGTGTTGGCCGCGTTAGGGTATTTTTTGTGGCCCTTGGTGCTAGGTAGTAAAGTGAAGGCGTTTCAATTGCAGCGCGGCGAACTGATACAGACCGTGGTGGCCAGCGGCCGTATCGAGACCCCGGCCAGAGTCGATGTCGGTACTCAAGTGATTGGGCGCGTCGCGGCCGTACCTGTCAAAGAAGGGCAGGCCGTCAAGGCAGGTCAGTTGCTGATAGAACTGGAAGCGAGCGATGAGAAAGCCGCCGTGGAACAAGCTGCTGCTGCACTACGCCAGGCGGAGGTCAAGCTCAGGCAGTTTCATGAACAGACGCAACCGATGGCTCAACAAGCCCTGAAGCAGGCGCAGGTCACTTTACTCAACGTACAAAAGCAATATGAGCGTACGCGCGAACTGGTGGCGCAGGGTTTCATAGGCAAGGCTCAGCTCGACGATGTGCAGCGTAATCTCGATATCGCCAAAAGTCAGTACAGCAGTGTGCAGTTGCAGCTGCAATCGACGACGCCATCAGGGAGTGATTACCAGCTTGCCAGCGCTGCGCTGGAGCAAGCACGTGCCAATCTGCATGCAGCACAGGCCAGGCTAGCTCACAGCAAAATTACGGCTGTGTCTGATGGGGTCCTGATTTTAAGAGACGTCGAGCGCGGCGACACGGTACAACCCGGCAAAGTGCTGATGGTCTTGTCGCCAATGGGGCTGACGCAGTTACTGGTGCAAATTGACGAAAAAAATCTACGTTATTTGCAATTGGGGCAAACCGCTCTGGCGCAGGCCGATGCTTATCCTGGCCAAAAATTTAATGCACAGGTCGCCTATATTAATCCCGGCGTCAACGCCCAGCGTGGCTCGGTGGATGTCAAACTCAATGTGGCAGAGGCACCGGCATTTCTCAAGCAAGATATGACGGTCTCGGTAGAGATCGAGGTGGCGCGCCGCAAAGACACGCGGTCTTTAAATGTCGAGGCGATCCGCGATGCGGCAAGTCAAGAACCGTGGGTGATGCTGGTGGAGCATGGTAAGGCGGTGCGACGGGTAGTCAAGCTAGGCATGTCTGGCGACAAAAGCACAGAGATACTCGCCGGACTCAATGACAACGATATAGTATTGCCTGCGACCGGTAGTGCAGTGTTGGAAGGCGCCCGGGTGCGCGCTGATGTCGCGAAAAAACAGGCGGGGCGCTGATGAATAGCTGGCTGCCGTTTGAATGGATAGTGGCAGTACGCTTCTTGCGTGAAGGGCGTCTGCAATCGCTGTTTATTATTCTCGGTGTTGCCATTGGTGTTGGTGTGATTGTTTTTATGTCGGCGCTGCTAGCCGGTATGCAGGGCAATTTGTTTCGGCGTGTTTTAAGTTCACAACCGCATATTACTTTGGAACGACCCAAGCAGCAGGCCAATATGGTGCTGCAAAATGCGCCGGGACAATTGATTGCGGCTACTGTACAAAAACCATCGCAGCGCGTGAATATCATCGATCAATGGCAAAAAGTGCGCGATCAGATGGAGGCGCGCAGCGACGTGGTGGCGGTCTCACCCGCTGCCAGCGGCCCTGCCTTGGTGGTGCGTGGCAGTGCGACTAACGCCATCTCTCTGGTCGGCATAGAGCCAGATCATTACAGCAAAATTGTACCTTTGCCCGAGAAGATGGTCGTCGGTAGTTTTCGCATGACCAATACCGATATGTTGATAGGCATACAGTTAGCCGAAGATCTTGGCGTGCAACGCGGTGATAAATTGCGGGTAACCACCTCCGCAGGTGCCAGTCTTACCCTGAACATCGCCGGCATCTTTGATCTGGGTAGCCGTGGCGCCAATCAGCGTACCGTGTACGTTTTACTGTCGACTGCGCAAAGTCTGTTGAATATGGTCGGTGGGGTTTCTAGCATCGATTTAACGGTGCAAGATCCGTATGCGGCCGAAGTCATCGCTCAGTCTATTGCCAATGCCACAGGCTTAAATGCGATGAGTTGGATCGCCAATAATAGTCAGTTTTTTCTGGGGATGCGAGCTCAGACTTATTCCAGTCTGATGATACGCATCTTTGTCGCACTCTCGGTAGCGGCAGGTATCGCCAGCGTGTTGGTGGTGTCGGTGGTGCAGCGTCAGAAAGAAGTCGGAATCTTGCGCGCCATGGGCGGCAGTCGCGGCCAGATCATGCGGATTTTTTTGATTCAGGGGGCCTTAGTTGGTTTGCTCGGTTCTTTGATGGGATCTGCTTTCGCCATGGGTTTACTCTCCGCATGGAAACTGGTTGCCAAGAACCCTGATGGTAGCTCTATGTTTGCGATACAGATGGACCCTAAACTGTTTTTCTGGAGTGCCTTGATTGCGATGTTGACTGGTTTACTAGCTGCCGCCACGCCGGCTATCCGTGCGGCTCGTCTTGATCCTGTGGTGGCGATCCGTGGCTGAATCTCTCCTGCTCCTCGATAAAGTCTGTAAGTCGTATGCCTTGGGTACGCCTGCTCAAACCCAGGTCTTGTTCGATATTGATCTCGATATCCGTAAGGGTGAATTTGTCGCACTGATCGGTCCTTCAGGATCGGGCAAAAGTACTTTGCTCAATATCATCGGTCTGTTAGACAGACCCGGCAGCGGCAAGTTGTATCTCACCGGGCAGGAAACCAGCATCCTCGATGAAGCCCATGTGACCAGTTTGCGCGGCGAGGCGATAGGCTTTGTATTCCAGTCACATTATCTGCTGTCGGCATTTACGGCAACTGAAAACGTGATGATGCCTATGCTGATGCAGCGTGGCAGGCCAGACGACAGTATGCGCGAACGCGCACAGCTATTGCTGGGGCAAGTGGGGTTGACGCAGTGGCAGAATAGTCTGGTCAGCAATATCTCTGGCGGTCAGCAGCAAAGGGTGGCAATTGCCCGTGCGCTGGCATTGAACCCGCCGCTGATACTGGCTGATGAACCTACCGGTAATCTCGACACCAAATCGGCCGATGCCATTTTTGAGCTGATGCGCAAACTCAATCGCGAGAACGGCACCACCTTCCTGATGGTGACGCACAATATGGAGCTGGCAAAACGCTGCGACCGCATCATAGAACTGGTCGACGGCAAGGTCGTCTAGTGTTCGCCGGGCGGTTATTTTTATTTATTTTCTGAGTAGAGCAATCAACTGATGCAGACCGGCAGTCATGGCGCGTACCGAGCCCTGCATATCCCATTGATCATCACCTATCTGGACCAGATTGGAGATCGCCCTGAGTTCGATAAAGCGCTGGTTTTCCTGCTGGCAGACATGAAAAAAAGCCGCCCCTTCCATATTCTCTATATCTAACTCGCCAGTGGCGATAAACGGCGCCATCGCCGCATTCAGTGAGGTGCTACGCGCCAGCGGGAAGCCCGCTTTTTGCGGCAGATGCAGACAGTGCAGAATATGGCGGCGCTCGAAATCCATATCCAGCGGCAGATGCGCCAGATGTACGAAACCTGCGGGTGTAAAGAAACCGAGATCACCTTCCACCTCACTCTCTACCAATACCACATCGCCGATCTTGAATGGCGCATGCGGATACATACCGGCGATGCCTGCCAGAATTAACACATCGGGTTGCTGTTGCTGAATCGCACGCAAGGTGGCTACGGCGGTGGCAGTTAGACCGACGCCGGAGACGATGCAGGTGACGTCATCGTCGTGGAACAGGCTGGCTTCGGTCTTGGTCGGGAAGAGTACGGTGATTTTCATATCGTTATTTTTTTAGAGGCAAGCCCAGTGCGCATATTCCATGCGGGTTTCCAGCCTGCCTGGCCTGTAGCCCGCATGGAATATGCGCGTCCAGCCTATCGGTTTTGAGAAATTGAACTGTCGCTAGCTTAAGCCTAAGCCTAAGCCGGCGACAGTTCAATGACCTGGCGCAAAGCTTTAGTGAGTAGTTACCTCGGTAGCGGTTTTTTGCGGGCCAAAAGCGTAGACCAGCATCGCCAGCAAGCTTAGGCACCAGACGATCAAAGCACCTGAGGGTAGGTCGAAAATAGTCGAGAGTAGTAGTCCGCTGGCATACCCGCCTATGCCTATCAGATAGGCCAAAGGCAGGCGACGTCGCTCGGGATAATTGCGTACCGCCAGACTAGGTACGATCAGGCTGGCAAATACCAGATACACACCGACCAGTTGCACCGAGGCAGTCACTGCCAGAGCAAAAATCAGATAAAACCCGAGTCGGCTCATGCGTTCGTTAAACCACAGCAGTAAGGCGACAATAACGACCGTGCCTAGCGCCGGGATCAATAACTGCTGGTAGCGCACCCACAGGATTTGGCCGGCCAGCAGGTCTTGCAAATGCTCGCCGCCATGTGGATTATGTGCCACCAATAACAGACCGGCTGTGGCGGCCAGTATGAACAAGACGCCGATCTGCGCCTCTTGTACTTCTGGCCAGCGTTTCTCAGTCCAGGTCAGCAATAGCGCACCTAAAATTGCCGCCAATGCGGCCGCTGCCTGCACGGCCCAGCCTTGCGGATCAAGTTCGCCCGAGCCGGCAATGATGACACCGAGCGCAGCGATCTGCGCAATCGCCAGATCGATGAAGACGATGCCGCGTTTTAAGACCTGGGCTCCCAAAGGGATGTGCGTGACCAGCACCAAAATACCGGCTAGTAGCGCCGGTGCGATGATACTCAGATTACTGCCAAGATCAAAGGCTGAGAGTGCGTCTGGTATCATTTTGCGGCTTCCAATAAACGTTGTACGCTCAGTTCAAACAGGCCGAACAAGTCTTTCGCCTTGTCGTCACCACCTACCGTAAATGGTAGTACTACGGCAGGAATATGCGCATGTTCAGACAGCCATTGCGAGGCGCGTCCATCTTGATAGGCGGCGCGCATTACCAGTTTGGCTGGCTGCCTTTGCAATTGCGCAAGCAAGCCGTTTAGATGCGCCGCGCTCGGTTCCACCCCGGGTTTGGCTTCCAGTGTGCCCACTGCGCGCAGTCCTAGCCAGTTCGAAAGGTACTCCATGTTTTTATGATGTTCGACGATAGACTGGCCTTTTAACGGCGCCGCTTGCTGCTCCCATTTCAGCATAGCGGCATTCCAACGTGTAGAAAAATCCTTATGGCGGCTCTGGTAATAGGCTGCGTTGGCCGGGTCGATTTGGCTCAGACGCTTAAGCAGGGCATCGGCTACTTTGGCGATATTATGCGGGTCCTGTTGTATGTGTGGATTGCCAGCGGCATGTACATCGCCTTCGCTACGATCGAGCTTGCCAGGTATATCCAGACGCGGCACAAACTGGCCCGCTTCAAAGTTACCTGGCTGCCCTTCTGCAATTTTGGGATTGCCCGATTGCTGTAGCAAGATGGGTAGCCAGCCCACTTCCAGTTCAAGTCCGGTGCAGATCAGCAGATCGGCATTGCGGGTTTTGGCGATCAGGCTAGGACGCGCCTCGATCCGGTGCGGATCTTGTAGCGCAGTGGTAGCGCTGGCCACCTTGAGCTTGTCGCCGCCGATTTCACTGGCCAGCGCGGCCCATTCAGGTTCGCAAGTGAGTACATTCAGGCTTGCGTGGGCAGGCAATGTAACGAGGCCAGTGGCGGTCAGCAGCAGCGCAGCAGCGATAGTTTTGTGAGGGATTTTCATGGAAGCGTCCTAGAAATTGTGAGCGCCGTGGGCACCCAGACTCATGTTGTACTGCAAAAAAATCTGATTGTCGGTGACACCCGGTCTGGTGTTGTCGCGTGCAAACTGGAGCCGGAAACGGCTAAATTCCGACAAGGAATAATCAAACATGATGCTGCTGCGGCTAGGTTTATAGGATAGCAGCGTAGGGAAATCGGCGGCATTGAGGCTGCCGTTTTCCACCAGTCCGATAGCCGGCCTGCCGGAATTGAGTTGGTCGTAGCGCAGACCGACCCGCCATTGCGGCATAAATTGATACACCCCTTGCAGATACCAGCCCGATTGCGCAGACGCATAATTGCCCGTGCTGCTGTCTGGGGATAGGGTGTCGTAGCTCAGCGATCCTTTGTCGTCACGGCGGAAATATTCGCCCTGTAATTTGAAATTGCGCTGGGTGGAGTTGCCATCGGGTGCCCATTTGAAAATGGCGTCGGCGATCCAGGTTTTGGAGCTGCCGCTGAAGGCATTGTTGACTGTAGCGCCGTTTTGGCCAGTTTCTTCAAAACCACGATTGTTTGCACTGCTGCTGAGATAAGACAAACCTGCGCGCCAGCTGGCATTTTCGCCAATATCGTCGCCTAGATGGGCGAACAGGGCGCTGGAGCCAAAACCGTTTTTGTTCCTGTCATTGCCGGGAAAGCTGGCGCCATTGCCCAGTTCCACGCCAAACTCAAGAAACTGATCGGTCGGTGCCAGCCACTTAAATTGCACACCATCCGGTTTATATTGTCCGCCGAAAAATGCCTGATACGCCAGCGGAGCATCGACAAAATCCCAGGTATGCGCATGTTGGTTATTCAGGTAGCCGATAGAAGACAGGAAGCGTCCGACTTTCAAATTGCTGCCATCGAGTAGTGCTTTGGTCTGGAAGAAAGACTCTTCTACGCTCACCGTATTGTCGGCCGCCAAAGCAAAGGTCAATTGACCAGAGAAATTGGTATCGATATTCGCGCTTAAAGTGAGTTCAGACTCGCCTAGAGAAAAACTACGCGCGCCTGGCCCGACCTCACCACCGGTAGGCATGAAGCCTTGTAGCTTATATTGCCCAGGGTCTTGCGATAAATTGCTCATGGTGCCAGTCAGATTGAGCGCCACCGCTGGGTTGAAGACATTCGCGGCGGCCGCTACTTTGCTAGGCGTGGGACTAGCACTAGCTTCATTGATGGCTGGCGCCGCAATTGGTGCTGTCGGTGCTGCTGCATAGACATTGCTCACTACTGGCTGATTGATGGCTTCAGACACTTGCTGGCCCTTGGCTTCGGCGATTTCCAATCGCTTTTCCAGCGCTGCCATGCGCGCTTCATAGCTGTCTTTCATTTGCTGCATTTGCTGGCGAATGAGCTTTAATTCCTTATTTTCTGCGGCAGAGGCGCACGCAGGGAGGACGAAAGCGGCGGCCAGCGCCGTCGCTAAAATGCTTTTTTTGAACATGATGTTCCTGATTGTAATTAGAGTGAAACTAAGCAGGGACTAGCGAAACTCCAGCCGGCACCAGCTTAAAAAAAGGATTTCTCTAAATTACTGCAGGCGGGGCGCGTGACTGAAAGACGCAGACGGTTCTGGCGCAATGATCTGGCGTGGCTCTGGACAAGGCAACTTCAGCGTCCAGCGGCGTGGCCTTGAAAGGGCCGGCATCACTCGTTAATGCCGAGCCAACCTGGGCAAACGCCAGACAGTGATCGCAGGCTTGTTCCAGCGGTATTTGCTTGACTTTGACACTGCCGGAGCCAAGATCAGACAGATGCGAAATCGCGTGCGCAAACCCCATCTGTTGCGTGAACAACAGTAGCAATGCCAGAAAAATGGCAGTCAAATGAGCGTATGTGCGGTGGCGGTTTTGCACGGCGGGCTAAATCAAGGTAGACAAATCAAGGATGCTAATTGTAATAGATAGCGCATGTTTGCACCATTTTTTAAAAATACATAGGTTTATTATTCTCAAAATACCGGCGCATCATTGTGCATGCGGTGCGCTAGGCGGTGTTTTTTGCAGGTAAAGCGGCACCAGTTGGGCGATTAACATACCGCTTAGCATCAAGGTGCAGCCGAAGATGGCGCGTGGGCTCAGGGTCTCACCTAGTACCAGCCAGGCAGCGAGCGCGGCAAACACCGACTCCATGCTAAAGATGATCGCCGCATGGGAAGCGATGGCGTTGCGTTGCGCCACCACTTGCAAGGTATACCCTATCCCCACCGAAAGCACACCGCCATACAAGATAGCGGGTAGCGCCGGCACTAAGTGCTGCGATGCCCGCTCTTCAAGGATCAATGACAAAATCAAGCAGGCGATACCGCAGACAAAAAACTGCACTACCGATAAACGAATAGGGTCATGCTTTTTGGATAAGGCGGAGAGCAAGATCACATGGGCAGCCCAGGCCAGAGTGCCGAGTAATTGCAGATAATCGCCCTTGGCGATCACGAAGTCGCCTTGCACACTCAAAAAATACATGCCAATTGCGGCCAAAGCAACGCCGGCCCAAGTCGCCATATGCATCTGGTGGCGCAAGAATAAGCCTATGATGGGTACGATCACCACGTATAGGCTGGTGATGAAACCGGCATTTGCGACCGAGGTAAATTGCAGGCCAACTTGCTGCAGATTGATGCCCACTGCAATGATCAAACCGAGCAGGGCACCATCGCGCCACAGACTCTCGCTACTGGCGTTTTCTGGTGCGCTACGAAAATAGATGAGAGGTAGTAGCAGCAAAGCCCCTAACAAAAAGCGTGACGCCGAATAAAAAAACGGACCCACGGCATCCATGCCCAAACGCTGCGCCACAAAGGTCGAGCCCCAGATCATGGCAATACACAACATTAATAAATCGGCTCGGAAACTTTGACGCGTCATCTTGCGCTCGCATGGGTTTTTTTGTGAAGGGCGTCAGCTTGCCCTAAAGCGTGGGCTCTGGCTATTCCTATCTAAAAAATTATTGCCATAGGTAAATTTCAATTGACCGTGATACTTGCCGTGAGGCACACTTTTGAGGCGCGGCTTTGATGCATTCAGCGTATTGAAAATGTCTTTTGGCCGGAAATTTGAATTGAGCAGGAGTTCCCCCATGTTTTGCTATCGGCTTTTATCGGTTGCCAGTCTCGCTACTGCGGTCTTCCTCAGTGCCAGCGCCAGTGCCCATGATGTCAGCGCCAGGCAGCGCGCTGCAATTGACGCACATGCGCTGGCTGCCCCTCCTGAGATCGAAGCGAATAGCAAATCGCTGGCCGCTTATCTGGTACAGGATTTACACAGCGACACTGAAAAAGTGCGTGCAATTTATCGTTGGATCAGTGATCGCATCGCGTATGACGTAGAGGCCTTTTTGAGCGGCAATGTGCAAGCCATGTCCAGCGCCGAAGTGTTGCAAAAGCGGGTCAGCGTATGCAGTGGCTTTGCCGCCCTATTTGAAGACTTGGCCACCCATGCAGGCTTAGAAGTAAACAGTATCGCAGGCTATGCCAAGTCTTACGGAACGCAGCAGGGTACGCATTTTGATCAACCAAATCACGCCTGGAACGCGATTAAAGTAGATGGCGAGTGGCGCATGGTGGATGCTACTTGGGGCGCCGGTTATGTCAAAGAAGGCAAGTACAGTAAAGTACTTTCAGAAAGCTTTTTTCTGGCGGCACCCGAACAATTTGTGTTTAGTCATTTACCCGCAGAAGAGCGCTGGCAGTTACAGCGCACTCCCCACCTGTCGCAGCAAGAATTTGAGGCGTTACCGCTGATACAGCCGACGTTTTTTCATAACGATATCTCAGCCAGCGAGGCCTGGAATACCGCTAAAAAAACCGATTTTTCTGGGAGCTTTGTGCGTACTTTTGATTTGCCGTATCACATGGCGGCGATCCAGGCTGCCCCTCTGGAGTTTCAATTGAAGTTGGATCATGCTTATCAATTCAAGATCAACACCGAGGTGTTTGAAAAAATCGCTGTGGTACAAAGCAATCTCTGGATAGAGATGGACCGGCAAGAGCGAGATTTTTCGATTAATTTCAGCTCAAAAATTCAGGGCGAACTACAGGTCATGGCCAAGAAATACGGCGAGGCGGAATACATCAGCTTATTGGCCTATGAGCTCAGACCTTAAGCGGGGCTAAGGCTGAGCGCCAGCATCAGGTTTGCCGCTGCGCAGCAACTACTCTACACAAATTTTTAAGGCACAGGCCCGGCGCGCATATCCCATGCGGGTCTTCAGCCTGCCTGGCCTGAAAGCCGCATGGAATATGCGCCTTGGGCAGGGTGCTAAATTTTTTGATTTATTTAGGACTTACGCAAAACCGCCCCAGCGTCGTTGTATCCGCCTTGCCGTACTGGTGTACTGTCTGCGGCGGCACGCCTAGCTGGAACAATTTTGTGTAAGCCCTAATTAAGCCGCAAAGTAAAAAGCCCGATAGCGCTGCGCGATATCGGGCTTTTTTAATGAGTTTGCTTTAGTTCTTGAAGCGTGCCTCGGCGATGCGATCAGCTACTACGCTGGTCGGCAAGCCTTCGCTATCGGCACGGGCGAACACTTCTGCCAGCGTCTCGCCTATGCGGCGTACGTGGGCGTCCATGCCGTCTTCCGGCGTGTTCATGTACTCATAGCAGACCTTGATGATGCCACCGGCATTGATGACGAAATCGGGTGCGTACAAAATGCCTTTTTGACGGCACACTTCGCCCATGTCGGCAGTGGCCAACTGATTATTCGCGGCACCGGCGACGATCTTCGCTTTCAGACGCGACAGCGTGTCTGGATTTAAAGTGGCGCCCAGAGCGCATGGCGCGTAGATGTCGGCTTGCACGTCGTAGATCTGATTGATGCCGACCACTTCTGCATTTAATTCTTCTTGCGCGCGTTTCAGTGAAGCCTGGTCGATATCGGCAACGATCAGCTTGGCACCGGCAGCGTGCAATTGACGCGCATAGTCGTAACCGACGTGGCCCAGACCTTGCAATGCAACGACCAGACCTTGCATGTCATCGCGTTTGAGGTGATGCTTGACGGCCGCCTGGGCGCCGACGAAGCAGCCGAGTGCGGTAAATGGCGATGGGTCGCCACGGTCGCCCAGACCGGCGACATACTTGGTTTTGCCGGCGACATACGCCATGTCAGACGGGCTAGTGCCGACGTCTTCTGCCGTGATGTAACGGCCGGCCAGGCGCTCCAGGGCTTCACCCAGAGCTTCAAACAGGGCTGGGGTCTTGTCGGTTTTTGGATTGGCAATGATTACGCTTTTGCCGCCGCCGATAGGCAGGCCGGCGACCGCGTTTTTGTAGGTCATACCGCGCGACAGGCGCAAGGCATCGCGCAGTGCTTCGGCTTCAGTGGCGTAATTCCACATACGGCAACCACCCATGGCTGGACCAAGTTTGGTGTTATGGATGGCGATGATGGCGCGTAGGCCGGATTTGGCTTCTGAGGCAAATACCACTTGTTCGTGGTTGTCGAAATTGATTTCGTTAAATACAAAGGCGGTCATGCTTATGGCTCCGCGCGGTGGAGATCACACACCGGATAGGGCGGGTGACAATACATCGCGTAAAAAAGATTAAAAATAAATGGGCGAAAAAAATGGGAAAAACATAGCAAAAAACAAAAATAAATCCAGACCATTCTAGACAAAAGCAGCGGGTTGTTGCCGCCAATATCAAACGCAGTGATTGTGTCACGCGCGCTGGAGTATACGGGATAGGGGGGCGAAACTCAACCGCAGTGGCAGATGAGGCTGGGCAATTGCATGAAATGGCAGGCCATTTAAAAGGATCTTATTTTGTCCACGAAAGTCACGAAAGACACTGAAAAATACCAAAGCGCACCGGCTTCATCCTATGAAACGAATCATTTTTCGCTTTTTTTGTGGCATCCATAGGATTACTTGCACTTGTCGCCAACGATCTTTCAAATGGTTTAAAGAAGGGCCAAGTTCTAAACTTATCAGGCCGTTCGGAGTTTGAGTTTAGTGACGGTGTTATCTCCAAAATCGCTGACATCAGTTGATACGCTTATGCTCCATAACAATGGGAACCAAAGGACGCGCCCCTGAGCTTCGACGTTGAACCACCTGCGTACTAAACTCTCGCTGGTGCGACAGCCAGGTTCATCCTCTTAGTGGATGTGTGTGCTGGCGCACAGCTGGTCGTCAAAAATCATTGGACAATCTGCTAGTGCCCAGCGCTGAGTCCGGTAGACAGCAGAAGCACAGAACCAACAACAGGAGAGACACATGACGATCACGGGAAGCTGCCACTGTGGGAAGATTGCCTTTCGTATCGAAGGCGACATACCGACTGAACTTACTCGTTGCACTTGCTCCTACTGTTCCAAGCGTGGTGCGCTACTGGCGTACTACCAGCCAGTGCAGTTTCAGGTGACAGCCTCGGCAAGCGACGATGCGATCTATCGCTGGAATACGATGCTCGTGGCGCATCACTTCTGTTCTGGGTGCGGGTGCGCTACGTACTCCGATAGCCCAGCCTTTGAACCGGATGGAAGCTGGGACCATCGCAGCCGTCGGATCTGTGTCAATGCGCGTCTGTTCGACGACTTCAATGCGGCCGAGGCACGCATCGTGATCATCGACGGCAAAAATCTCTGGTAGGTCCAAAAGGCCTAAACTTTTGTAGGACGCAATTGAGCTCATCGATTGCGCCGTAATGCATTTCATCAGCCACCACGGCCAGCGCGCATATTCCATGCGCTTCTTCAAGCATGTCGGCCTGCGGGCCGCATGGGATATGCGCGCTGGCAGGGTGCTGTTTTGAGTTTTTGTTTTGAGAGGAAGCCGTAACAACGCGCCTGGAATCCTTAGTTGGAAATTAATCTTGTGATAACTTTGCGATTCACGGATAATTCACAACCGCAGCGTGAATTTTTCTAAGTCGCATAGCGCCTGAGTGATCTTTTATCTGTAGGAGTTGCAAACAAAAATCAGACTAGTTTGTGCAGTTGATATGCCTAAGGCATCGTCGCAGTCATCATTGCGGTTTTGCCTGGTGCACAGATTTAATGAAGTAAATGCTTTTTTTGTTAAGGAAAATAGTGAGTAAATTCATGAAGCGAAACATTTTGAGCGTATTGTTGATGGCCATGCCGTTGATCGCAGCAGCTGCCGAGAGTAAGAACGCAACGGCGTCGGCAGAAGCGATGGACACCGATTCGGTTATCAGCGGGCTCAGTGCCAATGGGCGTACGCGGCCTTTCCCTACCGGTGAAAAATTGCAATATTTTGTCAACATTAAAGACGGCGATAAAGTTCGCTCGCCTTTTCGCGTGGCTTTTGTGGTGTCAGGCATGGGCGTGTCTCCGGTGAAAGCGGGTGAGATTGAGGGGACTGGTCACCACCATATTTTGATCGACGCGCAGATGCCGGTGGATATCAAAGCGCCGATTCCCTTCGATAAGGCCGACGAATATCAGAATCAACACTACAAACATTTCGGTAAAGGCGAGACCGAAACGGTGTTGGATTTGCCGCCAGGCAAGCACACTCTGCGCCTCTTGTTTGCCAATCATAATCACGTGCCCTTCTATATTCGAAGCAAAGAAATCCATATCGAGGTCGTCAAGCAAAATCCCTGAGCTCTATCCCTTGCTTCGTCCGACCTGTAGCGCCTAGCTGAGCTACAGGTCGGGCGGCTTATCCATAGTACGCGCCATGCGCTTACACATGTCCCCCGAATAAGCAAATTAATTTATTTGCATTATTTATTGATATCGCCATTAATTGTCCTATTATTAACTCGGTAGTGATCTGCTGGGGCTGGGCTTTATGGTTATTTCCCAGCCGCATTGAAAGAGTTAGGACTTGCGCAAAGCCGCCCCAGCGTCTTTGTATCCGCCCGTTCGTACAATGAGTATTAGAGTAAGTCGTCGACCGTAGGTCTAGCTGAAACAATTTTGTGTAAATATTAAGAGAAATATTTATGCTAAATCGGTCTGCGTAGAAATATTTCTATGCAGTAGCAAAGCACTTTAAACCAGTAGGGGAAGTCATGAATATCGGCAATGTGAAGGTTTCAACACGTTTGACGTTAGGCTTTGGATTGGTGCTGTTATTGTTGTTGACGGTATTGTTACTTGGGATAAATCGCATGGCCCAAATGCAAAATCGTATGGAAGAAATTGCCAACATCAATAACGTCGAATCTAAGTTGGCTTCCAGCATGTACCTCACCATTACCGAGCGTGCTTTGGCTCTGCGTAATCTGATCTTGTTAAGCGACGAGGCTGAAATCCAGATAGAAGTCAATCGCATCAAGGCGCAGGCAAAAAAATACGAGGAAGCCGAGGCGAAGCTGGCAAGCATGGTCGCCGCTGATGCGAATAGTTCAAGAGAGCAGGTGGGGCTACTCGAGCAAATCAAGGCGCAAGCGAAACTAGCAGAACCGTATGTGAACAAGGGGACAGAACTTGGCTTACAAAAACGGGGAGACGAAGCCTATAAATTATTAAGATTTGAATTTCGCCCGGTACAAAAAAAATGGTGGGAGATGCTGAATAATTTTATTGAAGGGAAAGAAAAACAAACCACCCAGGCCATACTCGATGCCGAACATGCATATCTGAGTGCGCGCTGGTTGATGATGGTTTTTGGTGGGGTGGCCCTGCTGGTCGGGGTTCTCGCCTCTTATCTGATCGTGCGTAGTTTGCTTAAACAATTGGGCGGTGAACCGCAATACGCAGCCAGCATTGCAGAAAAAATTGCCTCTGGCGATCTGACGGTGCCCATCATCTTGCGCAAAGATGACAGCAGTAGTCTGTTACATGCCATGCATGAAATGCAAATGAGTTTAGCCAAGATAGTCGGTCAGGTGCGCGGTGGTACCGATACTATTGCGAGCGCTTCCAAACAAATCGCTTCCGGCAATATGGAGCTCTCTTCACGCACCGAACAGCAGGCCAGTTCGCTGGAAGAAACTGCCGCTTCTATGGAGCAACTCACCTCCACGGTGAAACAAAATGCAGATAATGCAAGGCAGGCGAATCAACTAGCGGTGTCAGCTTCTGATGTGGCAGTCAAGGGCGGAGCGGTGGTGACTGAAGTGGTAGAAACCATGGGTTCTATCAATGCCTCGTCCAGAAAAATTGTCGATATCATTGGGGTCATTGATGGCATCGCCTTTCAAACCAATATTTTGGCTTTGAACGCAGCGGTCGAAGCGGCCAGAGCGGGCGAGCAGGGACGGGGTTTCGCTGTGGTCGCAGGAGAAGTGCGTAATCTGGCGCAAAGGTCCGCGGAGGCGGCAAGGGAAATCAAAAAACTCATCGATGATTCGGTGCAGAAGGTCGATGCCGGTGCCAAATTGGTTGATCAGGCCGGAACCACCATGACGGACATCGTCACCAGCATCGGCCGCGTAACCGATATCGTGAACGAAATTATGTCGGCCAGCCGGGAGCAAAGCACGGGCATAGAGCAAATCAATCAGGCGATTATGCAGATGGATGATGTGACCCAGCAAAATGCCGCACTGGTCGAAGAGGCGGCTGCTGCTGCCGGCGCCTTGCAACAACAGGCCGACGATCTTGAGAAAGTGGTCAGCACCTTTATTTTAGACGGCGTCAAGAATGTCGATTGGGATAAGCGCAAGCAGAGCTTCGCGGCGCAACAAAATATTGTGCCTATCGTCAAAAAAACGCCACAGATCGCCACCAAGCCCTTTGCCTTAGTGCGCCCTAAGCGGGTGGCAAATGCCAGCGAGGCTACGAGCAAGGATGATAATACAAGCCGGACTGCGGAAGAGGGCTGGGCTGAATTTTAATGTCGTCAGCAATATCATTTACTGCACATTGTTACCGATTAACGCATTCAGGTGGGATCGCACGGACCCCACCTGATTATGTCGCTAGTTTAAGGCGGCGAGCATTCTGCCTTGGCCATGGTCGTGATCCATTCGCTTAACATGGCATTGGCTTCGACGTGCGTCGAAGAGCGGCCTATCACGGGCATTACCGCTTCTGAGTCGGTATGGCTGGTGCGGTATAACAAGATCGAGGTCTCAGGCGAGCCAGGCACGATATCGTACTGGTAAGGTAGGCCAGGGCCACCGTAGGCCAGCGGTTTTTTGCAGATGCCGCGTTTCACTGAATCGATCAGCGGATTGGCGGTTTGATTAAAGCCTAACAATAAGCCGCTTTGCTGGGCCTGGCCGCTGGTCGAGTGGCAGTGTGCGCAATTGGCTTCCAGGTAGCCTTTGGCACGCGCATCCAGGGTTTGCGTGGTGTCGGTCCAGTCGGCCGCTTTAGGCGTTGTAGCCGCGCTGATATAGCCGCTTAGCATACCCAGATCATTGAGATTGTCGAGTTGGTTTTTGACACCGGCACTATATGCATACGTCTTGTTCAGATTGTGCGCTTTCGGACCGATAGGCAAGAGTGCGCCGCCGCCAGCCGAGGTGATGGCGTGGCATTGCTGGCATTGCTGCGCGCTTGGTACTTTATAGCTGATTTTCTGATGGCTAGCATCGCCGGCTACCAGCTCCACCTGCTTGACGTCGCCGCCGATTTTCAAGGAGGCGTCTTTCTGATCCTCATCCCAGACATACGGTAAGCCCAGCCAGCTGCCATCGGCTTGTTTAACTAGCAGGCGGGTTTCTATCAGGTGATTTTTGCTCAGGTCGATAGAGTCGCCCTGTACGGTTTGGTGGCTGACTGCCTGCGCACCGATATAGCTGGCATCGTTAGCGGTGGCTTTCGGATAGTAAAAGGTTTTGACGATGACCGAACCGTTGGGGAAATCAAAGGGATCGGCGCCATTGCCGTTGTACGCAATTTTGCTGCCCTTGGGGATGTAAATGGCGCGTAATTTGCTGGCGTAATCCGAAAACAGGGTGGAATTTAAATCATAGGCGACGGTCGCCGGATTGAGCTTCATTAACTTGCCGTCGCTCTGCAACAGGTTCCAGCTAGATAATTTATCCGGTGCATTGGTACGTTCAAAAACCTTGACGTCGGAGGCGGCGACCGCGCTCGCTGCAGTGGGGCTGTTGTTGCCGCTGCCGCAGGCGCTGAGTAAGCTAAGGGCTAACATCGCCGAACAAAGCGAGGCAAAAAGTGGTGATTTGATCTTCATAATAGTGACTCCTGACGAGCAATGAATTGTATGGGGTGCATGCTAGAGCCTGGCGCTTATTTAATGACAGGAAAGGCCGGGATTGCTGGCAGCGTTAATTGGCAGTTCATGCGCGGCGAGGATGGGAAGGTCGGTTGCAATAGCTCCAGCGGGATTCCGGCAATTGCTTCTGGCGGTGTTTCGCCAGCCTGTACCGAAGCGCCTAGCTTGAGCCCTATCAGATTGATATCCAGGGTTTCATAAGAGATCACCTGATCGATGAAAGGCGTGTCTAGCGAGGTGTTATTTTTGATGCAAATGCGGCTGTCGTCGTTGGCAACGCCACCTATACCCAAGCCGCCCATGCCAGGCAAGGGTATCAGGCCGCTGCTTTTTTCCGGATCGAGTATGCCATCCCACACGCCGTAAGGCAGTAGCGCCGGCAAACCGGCCGCTGTCAGCTGCGCAAATAAGCCGTCGACCAGAGGTTTAAGTTCGCCCTTGAAGGCACCGTCAGGTGCATAGCCTGAGACCGAGATCGTATTGCCATGCGCGTACAGGGTATGGATGAAGGGATTGTAGGCCGGATCGTTTATGGTGAAGCCGGTGGCTTGATAGCTCAGTGCCAGCACACTAGTGGTCTTGTGGTTCGTGATGATATTGTTTTTAATTTCTGTATTGTCTGCGGCTAACACCATGATGCCGGTACCGACCGGCACTGAAGTGACAAAACCGGAAGCGTTGGCAGCGACCGGTGTATTGTTATCGTGAATATTATTGTTTTGTATCAGGACGCCGGAACCTTTTTTGAAGCGGTAAGTGCCGGGTAGGGAAAACACCAGCACGCCGCCGGTATTGTCATGCAAATCATTGTTCTCGACGATGGCATTGAGCGAGTTTTCTATTTCTACGCCGGCCACGTTTAAATATACTTCATTGTTGCTGACTCGGATGTTTTGCGATTGCCCTACATAGATGCCAGCATCTTCCGAACCTATTACTTTGCTATTCTTGACGATGATATTGTCGGAGTTAACCGGATACAGGCCATACGCCATTTTAGAAGTCTTGGTCGGGTCGGTGGTCCACTCGGCTCGTAAGCCGTCCATGGTCACATTGGTCGAGGCGGAAACAAACACGGCATTGCCGGCCGCATCTTCTACCGCAAAATTTTTCAGGGTAATGGTCTTGACATTGCTGGCCTGCAGACCGTTGCGGGTACTGGCATCTTTAAACGACAAAATGGTATCGATGGCCGGGTTGCTGCCGCTCCCTTTCCCTATGATCGTGACGCCGCTGGTGTTCATGATCAGCGGTCGGTCAAAATGAAATTTTCCGGCCGGCAGTGTCAGAGTCGAACCTTCTTTCAGACGGAACAGGATATTGCTCATATCATTGTCGTTCATCTGGGCGGCCGTCACGACCACTTCTATTGCCACCGGTGCGGCGACCACCGGCGCCGACGCTACCGGACTGTCACTGCCACCACAACTTGCCAGTGTCAGCACTGCAGCGCTTAGAGCACTTAGTTGGAATCGTTTGATTTCCGCCTTGTTTTTCATACTGCGTCTCCTTGGTTTTTATTGTGTCATCTCAAATATGTGTTGTGACTAATGGCATCAAACGCCAGGAGGATTCACCAGTTTTTACTGTTGTTATCCATATTTGTGCGATGATTATAGTTCTGCCCGGGTTTGCGCTGGATGACAGAAAAGGCCTAAATATGTACATATCGTGCCAAAATTAGAAGGTTTAAAATGTTGCACTGCATTATTTTATGAGCCGCCAGAGCGCCACCGTTGCCATCAGTATGGCGACCGATTTTCTGGCCGGGTTTCATCCTGATACCGAGTTGGTGCGCGCTGTGATAGGGCACGCAGAGATCGCTCCCGAGGTTTTACTGGAGCAGGGCGGGCGTATCACGATAGAGCAATTTTCTGCTTTGTTGCGTCAGGCTGCGCTCTTGCTCGACGATGAAACGCCACGTTTTTTTTCGCGACCCTTACGCAACGGCACCCTAAAATTCCTGTGTCTGGGGATGCTAGATTCGCCGAATTTGGACATCGCCCTACATCGATTTGTCAGTTATTTCCGGTTGCTGCTCGATGACATGGGCTTTCAGGTTACGCGTGGCACTAAGCTGACCCGCATCGCCCTGATTGAGCATGTTGCGCCGCAAGGTATGCGGGTCATGGTGCATGAGCTGATGCTGAAACTGGTACATGGGGTGGCCTCATGGATGATAGGGCGCAAGATACCCCTGGCGCAGGTCGATTTTTCGTTTCCGCGACCGGCGCGGGCGGCCGAATATGTGTATCTATTTCCTGGCCCCATCAATTTTGATAAGGCCGAAACCGCGCTGTATATAGAATCCGAATATCTGAGTGCACCGCTGCGTCAGGACAAGAGCGCACTGAATCAATTTTTGCGCAATGCGCCAGCCGATTGGCTCTACGTGTCATTTAGCGACAAAATCCTGACCCATCGCATCCGCGATCATCTGGAGTCGCGCCTGGCCGATGTGACGACAGTCGCCTCAACCGCCAAGGCCCTGCATTTTTCGGTGCGCACGCTGTCGCGTCGACTGGCGCAAGAGGGCAGCACTTTTCAGACGGTAAAAGATGAGTTGCGGCGCGATATGGCTATTTTGCAGCTGATTAAAACCGAGTTGCCAGTGGCCGCAATCGGTCTCAATCTGGGCTTTGACGATCCGACTACCTTTAGCCGGGCTTTTAAATTATGGACAGGCAGCGCGCCGGGTGCCTATCGCCGTTTGGGGACGGCTAGCAAGCTCAATCAAGTCTAGTGGCGCTCATGCTTATCAGCGCGTGTGCGTTTTAACCCTGCCAAGGCGCATATTCCATGCGGGTTTCCAGCCTGCCTGGCCTGTAAGCCGCATGGGATATGCGTGAGCGGGGTGGCCTTGATTGACGGCTTAATCCGAAATGCTGGTTTTCTCTCTATAGCTGCCGGGACTAAGTCCGAACCAGCCCTTAAAGGCGTGATTGAAGGCGCTTTGCTCCTGGTAGCCTAATAAAAAAGCGATGTCGGCCAGGTTCAGCTGGCGCTGGCGCAGGTAGTCCTTGGCTAACTCATGGCGAGTCTGATCCAGCACTTGCTGGAAGTTGGTACCGACCTCGCTGAGTTTTCTTTGTAGGGTGCGAGGGCTTAGCCCCAGGTCTTGCGCGATCAGGGCTAGCTTGGCTTGATCCTGACTGAGATTACTGATGATGCTGGCGCGTAGTTGCGCCACGATACCGCCATCGGCCTGCGCCCTGGTCTTCTCTTTCAAGAGTGCTTCGGCATGTTGCTGCAAGACCGGATACATGCCGACATCTGCATTCGGTACCGGCCAGGCAAGTAAGGCTGCATCGAAGCTGGCGCTGTTTAGCGTGGCATTAAATGCCGGGATGTCGCCAAAGATACGCCGATGTTCGCTGCAATCTGCGGGGGCCGCATGGCTGAAAGCAATCGGTACAGCCGGTAAGGGCACGCCCGCCAGCCAGTTGCCAAATACGCGGATACCGGCAAACACGCTCTCGGCCAAATGCCGGTTGGCGTTCGGGTAGTGGCTGTTCCATTGATAATGCGCCAGTTCTTTTTCTATCAATAAATCTGAACGTCCCAGATCATGGGCCAGGCCTTCATAGCGCAGGGTTTGCTGGAACACCTGGCCAAAATCATGACAACTCAAGAGTATCAATCCATACACGGTATAAGTGCCGAGTTTAACGCTCTCGCCTACGTGCAGGCCAAAATGCGGATCGTCGGCCAACTCTGCCGCCACATCCAGCAGACGCACATAGTCACTGGCGGCCAGCGTTTCGGGCAGGGGTGACAGTGCCGCTAACGGTAAATCAGCCGCCTTAGCCAGTGCCGCCAGCGTCACGCCGCGCGCCAGTGCGACTTCTAGCAATGGTTGTAAATACGCGCCTGTGACGCGTCCGCCAGAGCGGCTAGCCGCAAGCGGCGTTGTTTTAACAGCGATTGGCATGAAAGAACAAATTAGTTGTCATGAATACGCAATACCTTCTATCGGTGCGTGGTTAAGCTAGGATAAATTCGAAAAGTTTTGGCAAGTATAACAATCGCCACCACAGAAAAGGGAAACAAGATGAGACGTTGGAACGGTTGGGGAGATGACAGCATCAATTTTGCCATCAATCACGATGCACTGGCATTTTTGCAACAGCGCATAGGCCAGGGACAAGCGATTAATGATGCGACACTGGCGCAGGCTTGCAGCGCGGTTCCGGCAAGTCGCTTGCCGCCACATCCTCTGGTCGAAACTGGTGCCGAAGTTCGTATGCGCAATAGCTTGGGACAAAGTTTGCCGGATTGGCTGAAAATGCGTTACGGAAAAATAGACAGTTTCCCCGATGGTGTAGCGTTTCCGGAAAGCGGCTATCAGGTGCGCGAATTGCTGGTCTATGCTAAAGCTTGCGGTGCGGCGGTAATCCCGTATGGCGGCGGCACCAGCGTAGTCGGCCATCTGACGGTGCCGCCAGGCGCGCAGCCGGTCTTAAGCATGAATATGTCGCGCCTTTCCGGTTTACTGAATCTGGATAAAAAAGCCCAACTGGCGCGCTTTGGCGCTGGCGTGTTTGGCCCCGATCTGGAAGCGCAGTTGCGCGCGCAAGGCTATACCCTGGGGCATTTTCCGCAGTCGTTTGAATACTCGACCTTGGGCGGTTGGGTGGTGACACGCTCCTCCGGTCAGCAGTCTTTGCGCTACGGTCGCATCGAGCAATTGTTTGCCGGTGGCCGGATGGAAACACCGGCCGGTACCTTGGATATCGCGACGTTTCCGGCCTCGGCGGCGGGTACCGATTTACGTGAAATGGTGCTGGGTTCGGAAGGCCGCATCGGCATCTTGACCGAGGCCGTGGTCAGAGTCACGCCCTTGCCCGAGCGTGAGGTGTTTCATGCGGTGTTTTTCCCTGACTGGGAGGCGGCGCAAGAAGCGATACGCCAGATCGCCCAAGCCAAGTTACCGCTCTCTATGTTACGCCTGTCAAATGCGACCGAGACGCTGACGACGCTGACGCTGGCCGGTCACAAAAAATTGATAGGCGCTTTGGAAACCTATCTAGGCTGGCGCGGTTGCAAAGAAAATAAATGCTTGCTGATGATAGGCGCCACCGGACATAAAGCAACGGTCGCCAATGCCATCAGCACCGCCATGCGCATAGCACGTAAGCAAAATGGTGTGCCGGTAGGTCAGGCCATGGGACAGAAGTGGAAGCAAAACCGTTTTCGCAGCGTGTATCTGCGTAACTCCCTGTGGCAGCAGGGCTATGCCATCGATACAGTAGAAACTGCCTGCGATTGGCCTAAGGTAAAAGGCATGATGCTGGCGGTGGAACAGGCCGCCACCGATGCGCTGGCCGAATGCGGCGAGCTGGTGCATACCTACACCCATCTGTCGCATGTGTATGCACAGGGTGCCAGTGTCTACACCACGTTTGCCTATCGCTTGAGTGGTGACTATGAGCAGGATCTGGCGCGCTGGCAGACCCTGAAAGCGGCGGTGTGCGAGGCCATCGTCTGCATAGGCGGCACCATCAGTCATCAACATGGGGTAGGTATCGATCATGCGCCTTATCTGACGGCGGAAAAAGGCGAACTGGGCATTAGCGCCATGCGCCACTTGTACCGCCATTTTGATCCGGACGGCATGATGAATCCGGGTAAATTGTTGCCGGCAGAAGAGACAGCATCAACATGAACATCCCCAATTCCAACGAGCTCTGGCAAGACGGCTGGCGTCAGCAGATTCCGGCCCAATTGGCGCAGCAATGGGATCTCGTGATTGTCGGCGGCGGCATCACTGGTGCCGGTATCTTGCTGGAAGCTGCCAGGCGCGGCTTAAAAGTTTTATTGATAGAGCAGCGTGATTTTGCCTGGGGAACTTCTAGCCGCTCTTCGAAATTGGTGCATGGTGGTTTGCGCTATCTGAAGGAGGGTAAGTTTCAACTGACACGCGAATCAGTGCAAGAACGCCAGAACCTGATGCAAGAGGCGGCCGGACTAGTGGATCAGCAGAGCTTCGCATTTGCCGACTACCAGGGCCGTAAACCGGGGCGCTGGATGTTTGCGTTGGGACTGGCGATCTATGACAGGATGGCGGGCCAGCGCGGTCGTCATTACTATCCTGCCGACGAGTTTTTACAATTGGCACCGCATATAGGACAAGACGGTTTGAACGGCGGCCTCTGTTATGTCGACGCCAAAACCGACGATGCGCGTCTGGTGCTGCGGGTATTGCAAGAGGCGCAGAGCTTTGGCGGTCTGGCCATCAACTATCTGGCTGCGCGCACGCTATTGCGTGAGGGCGATGCCTTGAATGCTGAAGTGAGTGGCAAGGTAAATGGGCTGGAACTGGTCGATGCCATCAGTGGCGCGATCCATCGCGTGCATGCCAAAGTGGTCATCAGCGCCACTGGTGCCTGGGCTGACGGCTTGCGCCAGCAACAGGGCGCACCAGCCAAGTTACGCCCTTTACGCGGTAGTCATCTGGTGTTTCCGGCCTGGCGTTTGCCGGTCGCGCAGGCGATCAGCCTGATGCATCCGCAAGACGGGCGGCCGGTGTTTTGCTTTCCCTGGGAAGGCGCAACGCTGGTGGGAACCACCGACGTTGATCACGGCGCTGATCTGCAAATCGAGGCTAGCATCACCCCCGATGAAGTGGCTTATCTGATGGCGGCACTGGCTTTTCAGTTTCCGCAATTGGCTTTGTGTCTGGACGATGTGCTGGCTACCTATGCTGGTGTGCGTCCGGTAATCGATAGCGGCAAGGCCGATCCCTCCAAAGAAGGACGTGATCATGCGGTCTGGTTGGAGCAGGGTTTGCTGACCGTCACCGGCGGTAAATTGACCACCTTCCGGCTTATTGCGCTGGACGCTTTAAAGCATGTGGCACCCTTGCTGCCGCATTGGCAGCAGGCATTGACGCTGACGCCCTTGTTTCGCCGCGCCCCCGCTATGCCCAACGATAAGCGCTTAAGCAGCGGGCAACAGCAACGTTTGCAGGGACGTTACGGCCAGCAAGCCGCAGCGGTACTGGCGGCTGCCAAAAGCGGCGAGCTCGAAACCATCGCCGGCACCGAAACCATGTGGCTAGAGCTGCGTTGGGCGGCGCGCAATGAAGCCGTTATGCATCTGGAAGATTTACTGTTGCGACGCACCCGTCTCGGCCTGTTATTGCGCGCTGGCGGGCTAGATATTTTGCCGCGCATACGCGCAATTTGTCAGGCAGAATTGGGTTGGGACGATGTGCGTTGGGATTGCGAACAACAAGCATATTTAAGCTTGTGGCAGAAACATTACAGTTTGCCGACGCGAAATGCAGATCAGTAAATACGCATAATAAAATAAAAATCAGGAGACCCATGTCCGCATCTTATATTCTGTCGATAGACAACGGCACCCAAAGCGTGCGTGCCATACTGTTTGACTTGCATGGAAATATCGTCGCTAAAGCGCAAGTGCATCTGGAAGCCTATTTTTCTACTCATCCCGGTTGGGCCGAGCACGACCCCGAGGATTACTGGCAAGCGGTGTGCACTGCCTGCCAGCGCTTGTGGGCGCAAAATGCCATCGCAGCTACCAGCATCAAAGGTGTGGCGGTCACCACCCAGCGCGGCACCATGATTAATCTGGACAAGGATGGCAAACCGCTGCGGCCGGCGATCACCTGGCTGGATCAGCGCCGTACCGATGATGTGCCGCCGATTAGCGCGTTTTGGAAACTGGCATTCAAGCTGGCCGGTGTGGCACAAACTATTAATTATTTTCGCGGTGAAGCCGAGATCAACTGGATCAAGGTGAATCAGCCTGCGATCTGGGATCAGACCGAAAAATACCTGATGCTGTCGGGTTACCTCAATTACCGTCTGTGCGGCAGTTTTATCGATTCTATCGGCTCGCAAGTCGGTTATCTGCCGTTTGACTATAAAGGCTTGAAATGGGCCGGTCGCAAAGACTGGAAATGGCAAGCGCTGGCAGTCAAGCCCGACTCTTTACCGGAGTTGGTCGCACCCGGGACCGTGATGGGTAAGATCACCGCAGCTGCTGCGGTCGCCACCGGCATACCGCCAGGTACGCCTTTGCTGGCCGCTGCCGCCGATAAAGCCTGTGAAGTGATAGGTGCCGGTTGCATGCAGCCGCATATAGGTTGCCTCAGCTATGGCACCACCGCCACCATCAATACCACCAGTGCCAGGTATCTGGAAGTGACGCCGTTTATCCCGCCTTATCCGGCGGCTATCCCAGGCGCTTATAGCACTGAGGTGCAGATCTTCCGTGGTTACTGGATGGTCAACTGGTTTAAGGAGCAATTCGGCCACCATGAAAGACGTCAGGCCGAAGAGCAAGGCGTGCTGGCCGAAGATTTATTCGATGAGCTGGTCAATGCAGTGCCGCCCGGCTCTATGGGCTTGATGCTGCAACCTTACTGGTCACCCGGCATCAAGGTGCCAGGTCCGGAGGCGAAAGGGGCCATCATAGGTTTTGGCGATGTGCATACGCGCGCTCACATGTATAGAGCCATCCTCGAAGGTTTGGCGTATGCGCTGCGCGAAGGCAAGGAAAAAATAGAGAAGCGTAGCGGTGTGAAAATTACCGAATTGCGTATTTCCGGCGGCGGCTCGCAAAGCGATGCAGCGATGCAATTGACTGCCGATATTTTTGGGCTGCCGACTTCGCGCCCGCATGTGTATGAAACTTCAGGTTTGGGGGCAGCGATAGACGCTGCCGTCGGGCTGGGTTTGTATCCGGATTTTGCCAGCGCGGTCAAGGCCATGACGCGGATAGGGAAAACTTTCTACCCTATCGCAGAGCACCAGAAAACCTATGATGCGCTGTACCGCAAGGTGTATCAAAAGATGTATGCGCGTCTTCAGCCTCTGTATCTGGATATACAGAAAATCACAGGCTATCCGCGTCTGGATTAAAGCTGCGGGCTGGCTTTATGGGCTTGGCCTTAGGCGCAAGTCAGTTCGCCTAAGGGGCAATTCTGGTTTAACTCTTTTAGTTCCTGTATTTGGACGGCTAGCTGATCCAGATACAGGGCTTGAATTTTCACGTCAAAGCCGCGCGAATAGGGATTCATGAAACCGTGGCTAGTGTGGCGCGCCAGTTCGGCCTGATGCCCCAGTTTCTGCAATGCATTGCTGAGCGCCGGAGAATCGAAGGCCGCTTCTTTTTCGGCGAAAATCAAACGCACTGGACACAGCGCTTGCAAGGTCTGTAAATCTCGTATGCGCGAACCATAAAACAAAACGGCCGCTTGCAATTGTTTCGCCTCATCTCGGGCACAGCACATCCATAAGGCACTGGCACCGGCGCTAAAACCTATAACCATCTGTATGCCCGCTGTTTGGCTGTTGCTCGCGTTTTTTTCTTGTAATAGTGCCGTCACTTTATTCGCGTAACGTGCAACGCCGCCTTCTGCCAAAAATGCATGATAGGCTTTTTGCTCTGATTGAAAGTACAGGTCTGGATCATCGAACGGGGACACTAGCAGGCACTCACACCCTAAACTGCGAACCAGACTAGCTAAGGCTGGTGTAATGCCAAAGACATCGGTGGCAATCAATACGGTCATAGATAAAGCTAGGCCGCCAATTGCGGGCAGCGTGAAAAGCGAATAAACAAGGAGGGCGCAGACTACAGGAGTTTGCCGGCAAACTCAAGCAGCGAAAAATGGAGCTCTGGAAATGAGTTCTGAAAGCGAGCTCTGAAATCGACGATTTCAAAATTTATTTAAGTTCTGTTACAACACATTTCTGTTAATACATTATCATTGCAAGCAGTTTATTTCTGCGTGGTTGAACTTTACCCAAGTCCGACGCTCAAATAGAAAATTTTAATTTCGGAGACCTTCCATGTTGCGACCTAGTTTGCTGATCTACGCCCTCATTTTGGCCCTAAGCATGAGTTTGACTGCCTGTAATAAGGGAGATAAAGACAGTAAGTTATCCGACGCGGATAAAAAATCCAAAGCCGCTGCAGAGAGTCCTTTGCAAGTGACCGCCGAAGATCTGTTCATCGTACGCAGCAATGCGCTCGCTTCCGGCCCCGTGATTACCGGCTCGATACAGCCGGAGCGACGTGCCGATCTGCGCGCCGAAGTTTCTGCCATCGTCTTGCAGGTACTCAAAGAAAACGGCGAGACCGTAAAAAAGGGCGATCTGCTGGTACGTCTGGATGACACTTCTATCCGCGATTTGATGACTTCGGCCGAAGAAGCGGCACGAGCTTCGGTACAAAGTTTTGATCAGGCCGAAAGGCAGTTTCAGCGCCTCAAAACTTTGCGAGCTTCCGGTATGGCATCGACTCAGCAATTGGAAGACGCAGAAATTCGCCGGAATAATGCGCAAAGCGATTTAGTTGCTGCCAAGGCGCGTACCGTGCAGGCACGTCAGCAATTGCAACGCACCGAAGTGCGTGCGCCATTTGACGGTATCGTCAGCGAGCGTAAGGTTTCCAACGGCGATACCGCACAGATAGGTAAAGAATTAGTCAAGGTCATCGATCCGGCCAGCATGCGTTTTCAAGGCCTAGTGTCGGCAGACAAAATCAATAACGTCAAGCCTGGACAAACAGTAAGCTTCCGTATCAACGGTTACGAGCAGGAATTTGTCGGCAAGGTGAAACGGGTAGATCCGGCCGCCAATGCCACCACGCGTCAGGTTGAAGTCATGGTGGAATTTGCTGATGCGACTAATCAGCCGCGTGTCTCTGGCTTGTACGCCGAGGGACGCATCGAAGCGGGTAGTACACAAACTTTGACGATCGCCAACGGCGCTTTGATCCGTGATGGCGATAAGGCTTCAGCCTGGCGCGTCAAAGATGGCGTTTTGAATAAGGTAGTGGTAGTAGTGGGTGAGCGCGACCCGCGGCGTGGCGATTACGCTTTGCGTTCTGGTTTGGTGGATGGCGATAAAGTCATTGCTAACCCTATGTCGACTCTCAAGGACGGACAAAAAGTGACGATGGTGGCGTCGGCAGGGACCTCAAGCGTGACGCAAGCTGCGGCAATCAAGTCTATTGTGGCTGCCGAACCGGCAGCGGGGAAATAAACCATGTTTCTATCTGACTTTAGTATTAAGCGGCCGATAGCGACCATCGTCATTATCATCTCGCTCATGTGTCTGGGTTTGCTGGCGCTGAAAAAGCTTAAGGTAAATGAAATACCGAACGTGCAAGAGCCGGTCATGGTGGTGTCCATCCCGTATCCGGGTGCCTCACCAGAGACGGTCGAGCGTGAGATTATCAATCGCATAGAAAAATCCTTGCAGAGTATTTCTGGCGTAACGCAAATTCGCTCGACCGCGCGCGAAGGCAGCGCCCAGATCGTCATCATATTTAACTTCAGCAAAAATATGATCGAGGCCTCGGATGAGGTACGTAATGCGATTTCTACGGTGCGCTACAAATTGCCTACCGAGATGCGCGAGCCGGTGCTGGAACGCGAAGATCCCTCGGCCGAGCCTATTATGCAATTGGCCTTATCGTCAAAAACTCTGACACATGCCGAAATTTCGCGCATGGCTGAGGATGAATTGTCGGATAAATTTCGCGCAGTCGATGGCGTGGCAGTGGTCAGTGTGAATGGCTCATTAAAGCGGGAACTGAGTGTCTTGTTACGCGCCCAAAAACTACGCGAATATAATATTTCTGTGGGAGACGTTGTCAATGCTCTGCGCAATCAAAATACCACGGCACCGGTGGGCAAGGTACGCGGTACTCTGGACGAGCAAAGCATACGTTTGATAGGTCGTATTGAATCACCAGCAGAGTTTGAACAAATTGTCGTCAAGCGGCGCGGTGATGAAGTGGTGCGCTTGGCCCAAGTAGCGACGGTAGCAGATGGTTTTGCTGAAATTAACGGCCTGAGCATACGCAGCGGCAACCCCAATGTCGGGATTTTTATCACCCGTTCGCGTGAGGCTAGCACGGTTTCTGCTGCAAATAAAATCCGCAAATTGGTTGATGAAATCAATAAGACTTTACCAGAAGGTACTAAATTAGAAATTACCCGCGATGGCGGTAAAGACGCTGAGAGCAATCTTAATCAAGTCATCGAGTCGCTGATGTTCGGTGCGGTCCTGACGATTTTTGTGGTGTATGTATTTCTTAATTCCTGGCGCTCGACCCTGATTACGGCGCTCAGTTTGCCGACTTCGGTGATTGCTGCCTTTATCGCGGTGTGGTTATGCGGCTTTACTCTTAACTTCATGACCCTGCTGGGCTTGTCGCTGGCGATCGGGGTCTTGATTGATGATGCGATTGTGGTGCGCGAAAACATCGTGCGTCACATGGAGATGGGCTCAGACCGTCGCACTGCAGCACTCAACGGCACTGCCGAAATCGGTATGGCGGTCGCTTCCACCACGTTTTCTATCATCGCGGTATTTATTCCGGTCGCCTTTATGCCAGGTATCTCGGGTGAATGGTTCCGTCCGTTTGCGCTGACCGTGACCAGTTCCGTGATCGTCAGTCTGTTCATTTCGTTCACTCTCGATCCTATGCTGTCGGCTTACTGGGGCGACCCGGTTGGCGAACATCTGAAACCGAAAAAAGGCTTGAGCTTGAAGCTGGAACGCTTTAATCACTGGTTTGATCATCAAGCCGACCGTTACGGCAATGTGATCGCCTGGGCCTTGCATCACAGACGCTGGATGGCGATCATCGCCGGCCTGAGTCTGGTTGGCGCGATTGCCTTGCACGCAAAATTTGGCGGTACCAGTTTCATGCCAGCGGCCGATAACGGCACCATCATGATCGATGTGCGCACGCCTTCTAGCGGCAGCCTCGAATATGCGCGCCTCAAGGTAGAGAAAGCGGCCGAACTGGCGCGTACTTTGCCAGAAACCAAAGCGACCAATAGCAACGTGAATATTACTGGCGGCCGTGTGTACGTGGATCTGGGTAAGAGCACCGAACGCAAACGCTCAGCGGTGGATATTGCGATTGATTTGCGTAAGCTAGTGAGTACGATCATTGGTGCCGAATACGTGGTGCAAGATGACTTGCAAAACGGTGGCGGTAAGCCGGTGCAGATCCGTTTCTCAGGACCTGATTCACGCAAGCTGATGGAAATTACCAGTGCCTATGTAGAAAAACTGCGTAAAGTTGAGGGCGCGGTAGATGTCGGCTTATCCGAGCAAGATCCTAAAGATGAATTGCAGATAGAGCTTAATCGCGGTCTGGCCAATTCTCTGGGGATCTCGGTCAACGATGCGGCGCAAGCCTTGCGGGTGGCGTTTGCCGGGGTAGAAGTTGGGGATTGGGTCGATCCTACCGGTGAGGCACGCGATGTGGCGGTACGCCTGCATCCGGAAGACCGGGTCAGTGCCGAGAATATTGAGCATTTGCCGATTGCCGTTAGCGGTAGCGATAAGATGGTGCCTTTGGATCAGATCGCTAAGATCACCATGGGCAAAGGGCCGGCTAAGATCAATCACTCAGATGGTAAGCGCATGATCGCGGTGTCGGCCAATGTACAAGGTCGCTCATCAGGCGAAGTCACTACAGATGCGATGAAGATCGCCAAGGCCATCGATTTCCCTGCCGGTTATGGGATAGAACTGGGTGGTGCTTCGAAAGATCAGGACGCCTTATTTACTGAAATGACGATAGCGCTAGTCTCAGGCATAGGTTTGATGTACCTGATCTTGGTCATGCAGTTTAGCTCATTTACCGCACCGATCGCCGTGATGTTGTCCCTGCCGCTCAGTCTGATCGGCGTGGTGCTGGCGCTGTTGATTACGCGCGGCACCTTGAACCTGATGAGCTTTATCGGTGTCATCATGTTGATGGGGCTGGTGGCGAAGAATGCCATACTCTTGCTCGATTGCGCCCGCAAGCGTGAAGCCGAAGGTTATGATCGCGAAGAGTCGCTGATGTATGCCGGCCGCATGCGTCTACGTCCTATCTTGATGACTACCTTCGCTTTGATCGCCGGTATGCTGCCGGTGGCTATCGGCATGGGTGAGGGCGGCGAGTTCTATCGTCCGCTGGCGGTAGCGATTATCGGCGGCACGATTACCTCGACCTTGCTCACTTTGCTGGTGGTGCCAACTTTCTATGACAGTATAGAAATTGCCCGCGATAGTGCGATTGCCAAATACCGTGCGCGTGAAATCCGTTGGAATTCTTTAGTGGCATTTTTTGTGACCTTAGTCGAGGCGCTGCTGGCCTTGACCTTTAGCCGTTTGATTTATCGTTCACTGAAAAAGCTTGTGTCTATGCTGGTAAATCGAAATAAGGTTAGGATGAACTGATGTTTTTAAATTGGCTTGGCAATTTAGTCGGGTAAATGAGATCCCGGGCTTGACTGCCACCAGCCAATTCTGGATACTTCTGATAATGATGAAGCTAGCTTATCCAGCTAGCTTCATCATTTATATCCCTAAAATTTATATCCCTAAATTACAAAGCGGCCTGACCTAAGGCCGCTTTGCTTATTGTGCGACCAGAACAATAACCACCGGAGAGCTAGATGAGTCACAGCACTGAGACCACTGAGAGTACTGAGAAAGCCGACAAGGCAAAAATGCCGAGTCAAATCCCCTATATTATTGCCAGTGAAGGTTGTGAACGCTTCAGTTTTTACGGTATGCGCAATATTCTGACGGTCTTTTTGATGACCAGTCTGTTGTTGTCGATACCTGAGCCTTTACGCAAAGGCATGGCAAAAGAGGTGTTCCATACTTTTGTCATCGGTGTGTATTTTTTTCCTTTGTTGGGTGGTTGGCTGGCCGATCGCTATTTCGGTAAATACAATACGGTGTTGTGGTTGAGTCTGGTGTATTGCGCCGGGCACGCCTGTCTGGCAATGTTTGAAGATAACCGCAATGGCTTTTTTACCGGTCTGTTTTTGATTGCACTAGGCTCTGGCGGTATCAAGCCTTTGGTCAGCTCCTTTATTGGCGATCAATTTGATCAGAGCAATCGCTCACTGGCGCAAAAGGTATTTGATGGTTTTTACTGGATCATTAACTTCGGCTCCTTCTTTGCTTCGCTCTTGATGCCTATCTTCCTCAAGCAATTTGGTGCCAGTATCGCCTTTGGTATCCCTGGCGTCTTGATGTTTATCGCTACCATAGTGTTCTGGTTGGGTCGTAAAAAATACGTGCATGTAGAACCAGTGGCGAAAGATCCGCACTCCTTCCTAAATGTAGTAAAAACCGCTTTATTTGCCGAAGGCAAAGGCGCGGATCAAGGCCGTTCTGGCTATTACCTAGCCTTGGCCGGTGGCGTGCTGGCGCTGGCAGGCATGTTTCTGATACCGCAAATCGGTATCGTCGCCGCACTCTGTCTGGCGCTGGTGTTTGTGTTGGGCTTCGGTGGCGCTGGCGCCTGGATGCAACTGGAGCGTGCGCGTGGCGTGCATCCTGATATTGCGGTCGATGGCGTGCGCTCGGTATTGCGTATTCTGGTTTTATTTGCTCTGGTGACGCCGTTTTGGTCTTTGTTCGATCAAAAAGCCTCGACCTGGGTATTGCAAGCGGATCAAATGGATAAGCCGTCCTGGTTTCAATCCTCGATGATGCAAGCACTCAATCCTATGCTGGTGATGTTGCTGATTCCTTTCAATAATTTGATTTTGTACCCTATGCTCAAACGCATGAACGTAGAGCTCACCGCCTTGCGCCGCATGGGCCTGGGTATCGCCTTCTCAGGTATCGCCTGGATCGTGGTCGGCTTCATGCAACTGGCGATCGATGGCGGCAATATGCTGTCGATTACCTGGCAAATCTTGCCGTATGCCTTGCTGACGTTTGGTGAGGTTTTAGTCTCGGCGACTGGTCTGGAGTTCGCGTATAGCCAGGCACCGTTGGCGATGAAGGGCGTGATCATGAGCTTCTGGAACCTCTCCACTACGATAGGCAATCTATGGGTCTTACTGGCCAATTCCAGTGTTAAAAGCGAAGCAGTGACTGAGCAAATTAAGACCACAGGGATGAGTGTTACTGCCTTCCAGATGTTCTTCTTTGCCGGTTTTGCCTTGTTGGCGGCACTTGCATTTGCTGCCTATGCGAAAAAATATACCATGCTGAATAATTACCGCCGCGCCTAGTCGCGAGCTAGGTTCTCGAAAGAAAAAAGCCGCATGATCCATATCATGCGGCTTTTTTATTAGACGATTACTTTACTAAGGCAGTACTTCGGTGAGCACCCGACCTTCGGCAGCCGAGGGTGGGCGTATTCTGAGCAGGTGCGCCAGGGTCGGTGCGATATCCATGACTTCGGCATACTGACCGTAAACGCCAGGCTTAATCCATGGCTTACCCATGATGATTAAAGGTACGTTGCTGTCGTAGCTGTAAGGCGAGCCATGGGTGGTGCCCCGGTTGCCGCTGCCAAATTGCCAGTAGGGCTTGGTCACGACCACGATGTCACCCGAGATCTGACGGTGCCAGGCGCGTTGCATGAGTTTTGCGATGCGGTTGTCTGGCATGGCACCGGTTTCTAACTGGGTCCGGGTGTAGACCTGAGCGACGCCGTTATAGCTCATCAAAAAGCGTGCAGCGCTATTTTCTACTTCTTCGCGTTTTAAGCCTTTTTGTTCGATCAGCTTATAGTCCAGCAATACGTTGGGGGCTGACCATTTGTAGGCGATTTTTTCTGCGCCAAATTTGTCGGACAGATGTTGGTTCAGTGCGTTCATCAGCTTGCTGCCGTCGATACGCTGGGACTCGAATTTTCTGCTTTGGGCGAACTCTGGTACGTTAGGGAAACCATGGTCGGCGGTTAATACGACCAGAGTATTCTCAAGCCCGACCGATTTATCGAGGGAATCGAAAAAGCTCGCCAACATACGATCTAGCCTTTGCAGGTGATCATGCGACATGCGGCTTTCAGGGCCAAAACTATGGTTCACATAATCATGGCTAGACAAGCTGACCCCGAGTATATCGGTCACGCCAGCAGGGTTGCGGCCCAGCTGTTCGCCAGCCACCGCCGCACGCGCGAAATCTAGCGTCATTTCATCCAGATACGGGCCGGTGAATAATTTGCCATAGTATTCGGCATCGGGCTTGCCCGATTTACTGCTGTACAGATAAGGGAAACGATTAGCGCCATCCGCCTGCTGCGGCGCGACGATTTGATCATCGGCGTCGCTGGCATAGGCTGAGTCTGCCAACAATGGCGTCCATGTTTTGCCGTAAAACCGGTCTTGCGGTTTGCCGACGTGGTAAGCCTGTTGCCATTGCGGGTGGCTTTGCATGTAATAGGTGCTGCTGGCGAAGTTGCCGGATTTTTTCATGAAGATGTAGGCTGTGCCGGTCTTGCCCGCCAACAGAATAGCACCGCGGTCTTTGCCGGAAACGGTGACGACTTTAGAGCGGTTGCCGCTGGCGTAACGCAATTCATCGCCAACCGTACTGACGCGCAGATTGGCGGGCGAGGTGCCATCATCGCTCTTGGTTTCTTCGTCGATATAGGTGTGAGCGTTATCCTGGGTGCAGTACATCGCTGCCAGAGTCGTGGGGTCTATCCAGTTATTGTTAATGATCCCATGCTGATAAGGATAAGCGCCGGTCAAAACCGCGGCATGCCCGACTGCCGTGACCGTGACGCCATGCGCTTGATGGGCGTTACTGAACCAGGCGCCCTGATCTAGCAGACGACGGAAGCCACCCTGGCCGAATTGATCGCGATAGCGTTGTATCTGTTCTTGCGGCAGTCCGTCCACCACTAAAACTACTATCAGCTTGGGCTGCTTGGCGCTGGCGCTGGTGGCTTTGTTGTCAGCCACAGCGGGCAGTATGGCTAAGGCCAGGGTGCTGGCAATCAGCGTACTAAGGCTCAGACGTCTGAGCGTGTTTATTTTAAAATTTTGCATGTCGATAGTGGAGGAAAGGGGAGCTTACGCTCAGTGTTTGCTACGCATAGCTCAGGCTTAGCAAGGGCAACTGGTAGAATACACCATAGTTTTAAGGCATAAAACTAGGGGGGCAAAAAAAATCAAAAGAGCGCAGGCTCAATGCGCAATCTGCATGCGGCTTGCAGGGCTGCCTGGCTCGGGAGGCGCATAGGGATTGCGGGTTAGCGTAGGGGCTAAATAGCGCTACGGAGCGAGTATGTTGCCCAAACTAGCGACGGGTTTTGTTTGCTCGGTTAAAATTGGGAAAATTGGAATAGCTTGTTTCCTGCATGCATTGCGCTTTGCCAGCTGTGTTGAAAATAAGAGGGATTAATGGACTCAGATTTATTCTACCGCTCGCTGTTCGACACGATGCCAGTCGCCGTAAGTATTGTGGCGGATGGAAAAATCGTCTTCGCCAATCCGGCCACCTTGAGTTTGCTGGCCGCCACGCACAGCGAGCAAGTGCTGGGCCATCCTATCACCGAATTTATCCATCTTTTAGATCAGACCCGCTCGCAAACCCGCTTAAATAAAGCCGGCCCTGAGTGGTCGAACACGCCTTCGCAATTTCGTCTGCGTGCCGCCAATGGCGAGATGAAAATGCTGCTTTCTTCCAGTCAGTCTATCGCTTACGAGGGCCGCGACGCTATCCTCATCACCGGCATGGACATGACCGCGCAAGCCGAGATGGCCGAGCAATTACGCGTCAGTGAATTAAATTTTCGTCGCCTGTTTGAGAACATGCAGGATGTGTATTACCGCACCGATGCCAAAGGCGTGGTGCAGATGGTCGGCCCTGGTGTGCGCAATGTGCTGGGCTATGAACCGAGTGAGATCGAGGGTAAAACGGCGGAGTCGTATTATCCGCAGGCTGCCGATAGCGATGCCGTGAAAAAGGCCATTATGGAAGACGGTAAAGTAGCCGATTTCCCCGGCCAAATGGTCAGAAAGGATGGTCGTGTCATCGATATTGCAATTACCAGTCGCGCCATCTATGACGAAAACGGCGCATTTGCAGGGATAGAGGGGATCTACCGTGATGTTACGCAGCGCAAGATGATGGAGCGCGAATTGCAAAGGCTGGCCACTACCGATCCCTTAACCAATATCGCAAACCGGCGCTCTTTTCTGGAGCAAGCCGAACATATTTTCAAGAGCACGCAAAGGTATCACGACAGCATCACCTTGCTGATGCTGGACCTGGATTTATTTAAAGCCATCAACGACAAGTATGGCCATCTGGGCGGCGATAAAGTGTTGACCCGTTTTGCCCAAACCGTGGCTCTGGAGCTGCGCGACTCAGATGTCTTTGGCCGACTCGGTGGCGAAGAATTTTGCGTCTTGTTGCAACATGCTAGTAAAGACGAGGCCATGACGGTAGCCGAGCGCATTCGCACCCGCGTGCAAGAGCTAGACTTTGAAGATCCTGACGGCGCATTGTTTAAACTCACCGTCAGCATAGGCGTGACCACCAATTTCGAAGGCGATGAGAGGCTGGCCAAGTTACTAGAACGCGCCGATAAAGCTTTGTACACCGCCAAACACAGCGGCCGTAACAAGGTGGTCTGGTTTAGTTGAGCGGGTTCTGAATTGTTGATTGCCCAGCACAACACGCATATTCCATGCGCCTCGCCAAGGCATATTGGCCTGCAAGGCCCATGGGATATGCGTGAGCGGTCTGGGAACTTCTAAAAACCCTATTCTCGGGCGCATCGCGGCGTTGCAAATCCTCGCAATACCGACGTATTACTCCGGTTTGCGCCTTGCGCTGCATCCCGATTAACGGGTTTTTAGAAGTTCCCGTCTGCCTTGTTTTGATCATCTATGTCCGTGCCTAGGGGCTAGTCGCAAAAATTTATTCTGAAACTGCTCTGTCAAGGTCTGTTAGCGCACATACAGCGGGCATTGTTCTTCGTTAGATTGGGGTTTTATCCAGGAGATCATCATGTCAATTTACACGACGCAGCTTACAGTTGGCGGCCGGAATAAATTCATAAGCAAAGTCGCGCAGCGCTTGGCGTTGGCGTTATTTGTGGTGAGCACGGCCTTGATCGCCAGTGCCAGCGAATTATCCGATGCCAACGCGCGTTACCAGACCGAGCGCGCAGTGTGCCAGCGTGGCGAGTCGAACCAGGATCGTGCGACCTGTCTGAAAGAGGCCGGTGCCGCGCTGCATGAGGCCAAAATGGGGCGGCTCAGCGACGGTCAGAATGCGTATCAGCAAAATGCCCTGATACGTTGCAATGCGCTACCGGTCGACGAGGCCAGTGCATGCCGCCGCCGTATCGCGGGCGAAGGCTCGGTCAGCGGCAGCGCGCGTGACGGTGGTTTACTGAGAGAGTTGGTGGTGCCGGATAACAAATAAGCGTACCGCCCAAAAAATTCCACCTGGTACCTATGCCAGCGCGCATATTCCATGCGCCTTTCAGGCCTGCATGCTTGAAGAAGCGCATGGAATATGCGTGAGCGGCGGGGTCGTTTTTTTGTTTGCTGTGGTTTGGTCTTGTTTGCACCTCTGTCGTTCATGGACGATTGCCGACCGGGGGTAGCCCGGTAGCTACTTCCTTTCTTTGCTTCGCCAAAGAAACGGAAGCAAAGAAAGGCGACGCAAAGTCGCTGCCCTTCGGGTGCCCAATTATGCAGGTCGTAAAATGGGAAATGAAGCAAACTCGCTGCGCTCAGACACGAACCTTTCTAATCCATTTTCCGCCCCGCACAATTGGCAGCGCCACATGCGAATTCGATTCAAAAGCAAAGTCAAAATCCAAGTCAAAAACAGCACAAGATCGCCGTACCTCGAAGGGCTTGCACATTGCGTGTACAGAGGAACGGCGGCCGCACTACGGGTGTTTTGACGTTCGCCTTCCGCATGTGGCGCTGCCGCTTGTGCATGGCAGAAAATGGATCAGAAATGAAGCTGTCTGAGCCGCAGGCGAGTTTGCTTCATTTCCCATTTTTTGACCTGCACAGGCGGGAACCCGAAGGGCAGCGACTTTGCGTCGCCTTCTTTTGCTTCCGTTTCTTGGCGAAGCAAGAAAAGGGAGTAGCCGCCGGTCTACCACCGGCCAGCAATCGCTCGCCAACGACAGAAGTACAAACAAGACCAGGCAACAGCCAACCAAAAACACCATGCCGCTATAACCCATATTCCATGCGTTTCGCAGGCTAGTGTCGCTTGGATATGCGAATGGAGTACGCGTGATGATTGCGTCGCTTTCGGTACAAGGCAAGTTGGCGGATTCTCTTTGCTAATCGTATGGTGCTACGATTACGCCTTAATGCGTTGTAGGGCCTAATGGACGAGAAGAAAGGTATAAATTGAAAAAGATAAAGAAGCCATATTTTATTATTTTGAGTATTCTTGCCATGCTTTGTGTCATTCTTGCATTTGTTTTCGGTGGTTATATATCTCAAAGACCGTCTTATCAAAACAGGACTGATGAATGTATCGCATATTGCAAATTACGGGGAAAGTATGGGCATCTTGTCAAAGAAGAGCGGCAATATTCTTCCAAGCCGTCGAACGATAAATTTGAATGTGAATGTCGTTGAGTTCGTAAGATATGAGCTGCGGTAGGACGCAACGACCTTGATCTATTGCTCAGTACGAGATCTCACAAACCATCACCCGGCCACCGCGCATATTCCATGCGCCTTAGCAAGGCATGTGGCTGGAAACCCGCATGGAATATGCGCGGTGGCAGGGTACTAATAAAAAATCGGCCGCCAAGCTCTAGCTGAGCGTGATGGCCGATTAAGCTACTTACTTCTTAACGCCTAACTCTATCAAACGTTCATTCAGATAACTGCCTGCGGTGTGGCGTTCTGATAGCACTACGTCGGGGCGGGGATGTAGGAATAGCGGTAGGGATATGCGCGATTGCTTGGCGGCTTCGCCAGTTGGATTGAGTACCCGGTGTATGGTTGACGGGTAGTAGCCTTGCGATGCTTCGTCCAGCATGTCGCCGATATTCACGATCAGCATGCCGAAATCACAGGGTACATCATGCCATTCTTCATCTTTGCCCAGAACTTGCAAACCGGCTTGGGTGGCCGCTGGCAATAGGGTCAGCAGATTGATGTCGCCGTGGGCGGCGGCACGCACTGCATCGGGTTCTTCATCGCCGCGCAAAGGCGGATAGTGCAAGACCCTGAGCAAGGTCAGGTCGCTGCCGGTGATCATGTCCGACAGCGGCATAGAATATCTGGCCTTGATGTCGGTCGGCGTATATTGCTCTACCCATTGCAGCAGCTCGGCGGCCAGCGTGGCACCTTGGGCGTAGTAGTCCAACGCCGCTTTTGATACTTCGGCAGGGAAGCGGCCGGTCGGGTAGATATGGTAAAACTCTTTCAGGTCGCGCTTGGTATAGCCTTTGGCGGTTTCTGAAATTTTTGGGGAAAAATAGCCATCCATTTTTATCGGATCGAACTGGTACTGATTCTTTGCGTCGGTCTGGTAGAACTCGTACCATTCCTTGTAAATAGTTTCGAGTAAAGTTTGCGATAGCGGATGATGGGTCAAGACGCCAAAGCCGGTATTGTGCAGGCTTTCGGTGAATTTTTGTGCCGCATCCGGGCTGCGGTAATCAACTGGTTGGATGAACATATTTTTCCCTTTTGGCTTATTTGGTCAAAGGCGTTAACAACCAGTCGCTGGCCAGAACCTCGTCGATCAGCTTTTCGCACGCGGCGGCATCGACTTCCATGCAAACGCGTGTCTCTGGCTTGTCCGCTTCCCAGCCCGCTTGCGGGTAAGGGATCGCCAGTTTTGCCATCATGGTCTGACCGTTGGCTATCCCTTCGGTGGCAACGCGCACGCGCCCGTTCTGGGTCTTGAATAGTTCCGGTGCGACCAGCCAGACAAAGGCCAGTACGTCGTGACCATAGCAGCCGTGCCCCATGTCCGGACGGATAGAGCTGTAGAAGTCGCTGTAGAACATCACCGCGTGATGCAGGGTATCCATGGCGACGTGTTTGTGATGCTGGGCCAGACGCTCAAAGAATTTCGACAGCAAGACCACGCGGTGCGTCACATCGAGGCCGACCATGGTCAGATCCCAGCCTGCGGTAAAGACCAGATCGGCGGCGTCCGGATCGTTCCAGACATTCGCTTCCGCCACTGGCGAGACATTGCCCGGTTCATCGACGGCACCAGCCATCAGTACCACTTGTTTGAGGAGCTTAGGCAATTGTGGTTCCAGCTTCAATGCCAGCGCCAGATTACCCAGCGGGCCGACTGCGACCAGAGTGATTTCACCGGGATGCAGACGCGCCATCTTGACGATGAATTCGGCGGCACTAAGCGGCTCAGCCTGTCCACCAGCTTCAATACGGCTAGGTAAATTGCCCAGGCCATCGGCACCATGAATAAAATCTGGCGGCGTGCCAGGGGCTTTGGCGAACGGCACGTGAACACCTTGCGCGACCGGAATAGCACGGCCGGCGATGCGTGTCAGATACAGCGCGTTAGTAGTGGCTTGTTCTACAGTGACGTTACCGAAGGTAGTGGTGATGCCGATCACATCGATGTCTGGATGTGCAAGGGCGAAGTACAGTGCCATCGCATCATCGACGCCCGGGTCGGTATCAAAAATAACTTTATGTTTAGCGTTAAAAGTACTCATTTTTTTCTCCAGGACTGCGAAGCTTTGCCGTAAAGGTCGAACCCAAGCTTCGCTGCAGATTGCTAGAGACCTGGTTCAAGCAGGCCGTATTAAATTAGGGCTTAAGATTAGGAATTAAGTTAACGTGACTTCACAAACGGTAGGCCTATGGCTTTTGGTGCGACCGATTTGGCCATCAAGCCTGCCAGTACGATCACGGTAATCACATATGGAATCATCTGTATCAGTGAGCCAGGTATTTTGCCTATGCCAGGGAAAGTCACGCCTTCTATCTGTACCTGTAGCGCAGCAAAAAAACCAAACATCAGGCAACCGAGTGCTGTATGTAAAGGACGCCAGTTACCAAACACCAGGGCCGTCAATGCCAGGTAGCCGTTACCGGCCGACATGTCGCGCAGGAAAAAACCGCTCTGCACCAGCGACAGGTAGGCGCCGGAGAAAGAACACAGCACGCCGGCGCATAACATCGCCATGAAACGGGTGGCTTCTACGCTGACGCCAGCCGCATCGGCAGCATGCGGATTTTCACCGACTGCGCGTAGACGCAAGCCAAAGCTGCTGTGATAGATAATCCAGTGAACTACAGGGATCAGCGCGAAGGCCAGATACACCAGCGCGCTGTGACCGCCTAAAAATTGCGTGTAAAACCAGCCCAGGAAAGGGATGTCGGCCACCAGTGCAGAGCCTGGTAAGACGATGTCAAACAGGCGCGCCTGACCCAGATCTGGGGTACGGCCGCCCTGGGCAAAGAAAAACTGCGCCAGCACAAAGGTGAGGCCGCTGATGGCAATGTTCAGCGCGATTCCCGCTACCAGTTGATTGCCTTTTTGCGTGATGCTGACGAAACCTTGCAACAGCGCTACTGCAACCGAAATGCCTACACCAGCTAATACGCCCAGCCAGGGATTCTGGGTGGCATAAGCCACAGCGGCAGAGACAAAGGCGGCAGCGAGCATCTTGCCCTCTAGCGCCAGATCGACGATACCGCTGCGCTCGGCAAACAGGCCGGCCAAAGCGGCAAACATCAGCACCGGTGCATTGCGTATGGTAGCGACCAGGATGCTGGCGAGGTGGAAGTCTTCAAACATCGCTCTTCCTTGCTGTGAATGTAGATTTAACTTTAAAGCACGCGCTCAGTGCCGGCGCATACAGATTTTCCATGGAGCCACAAAACAAAATGATCAGGCCCTGGATGAAGATAAAGGTCTCAGGCGGGATATTCGGTTTTTCTAGTGACAGATCAAAACCGCCTTGTATCAGAGCACCAAACAAGATAGAAGAAAGCAGAATGCCGATAGGATGCTGGCGTCCCATCAGGGCAATCGCAATGCCGATGAAGCCGGCACCGGCCGGGAAATTCAGGTTCAGGTAATGGGTAGAGCCCATCAGCGAATTGACCGCACCGAGTCCGGCCAAGGCACCGGAAATCAACATCGCCACCACGATGGTCTTGGTGATAGAGATGCCCGCGTAATGTGCTGCATGCTGGTTGAGGCCGGTAGCGCGCAATTGATAACCCCAGGCCGAGCGCCATACCGCGATACCGTAAATTACCAGCGCCAGTAAGGCCAGCACAAAGCTGATGTTGAGTGGCGTCTCGCCTAAAATCGGGAACACTGCATTGAGTTTCGGCAGCCAGCTACTGTCGGCGAAGATGCGGCTGGCGGTGTTTTGCTGGCCGGCCGGTATCAGATAGGCGACGATGATGAAATTCATCAGGCTGGCGGCGATGAAGTTAAACATGATGGTGGTGACCACCACGTGGCTACCGCGCTTGGCTTGTAAATAGCCAGGCAGATAGGCCCAGGCGGCACCGAAGACGGCACTGGCGAGCAATGCCAGCGGGATTAAGATCCAGGACGGCAGACTGGCGTCCAGCGCTAACACGACCAGAGTGATGCCTAGTCCGCCCAGATACATTTGGCCTTCGCTACCGATATTGAACAAGCCGGCCTGCATCGCTACCGAGACCGACAAACCGGTAAAAATAAACGTGGAGGCATAAAACAAGGTATATCCCAGACCTTCGGGATTGAGGACGGCGGCATTGATCAGTATGCTCAGCGATTCTAGTGGATTTTCGCCGAGTAAATAGATCACCAGTGCCGCCACCAACAAGGCAGAGAGCAAATTGAGTAAAGGCAGTAGCAGCGCAGTGGCCCAGCGTGGCAGATCGGAATTATTCATACGCGTTTCTCATGATTTATGTAAGCCGCCCATGAGCAGGCCGATACGGGTGGCATCAAATTCTTCCGCCTTTAATTCGCCGGTAATACACCCGCCCGAGATCACCAGGATACGGTCGGCCAGCGCGCGTACTTCTTCTAGTTCTACCGAGACCAATAAAATCGCCACTCCGGCATCACGCATCGCCAGCAGTTGGGCGTGGATGGTTTCTATGGTGCCGATATCCACGCCGCGGGTCGGTTGGCCGACCAGCATGAGCTTGGGCTGGGCGGCGATCTCGCGGGCAATCACGACTTTTTGCTGGTTGCCGCCGGATAGCAGACCTATACGCAAATCGGGATCGGCAGGGCGCACATCAAATTGCGTTAGCAGCGCGCGGCAGTTTTTCAAGATGGAAGAAAAATCGAGCAGGCCAAAACGTTTTTTGGCCTGATTCTGGTAGCCGAGAAAGCTGTTCATCATCACCGAGAAATTTTTGATGACGCCATCGCGCAAGCGGTCTTCCGGTACATGGGCTATTCCTAGTGCGCGGAACTCGGCAGGCAGGCCATCGGCATCTTTACGCTGCGCCACCGCTAGCTCTTTTCCTAAGAAGTGCATGCTGCCTGCGCTGGCTAAGCGCATGCCACTGATGATTTCGAGTAGCTCACTCTGGCCATTGCCAGAGACGCCTGCAATCGCGACGATTTCGCCAGCGCGTAAGCTGAAATTAATATCTTTTAACAGGCTCACATTTTGGCTATTGTTGAGCTGTAATTCGCGTACTTCGAGTACGGTAGCGCCTGGCGCATAAGGCGCCCGCGGCAACTGGGTCTCGATAGGGCGACCTACCATCAGCGTTGCCAGCTCTTCTTTGCTGGTGTTGGCGGTTTGCAGAGAGCCAACCACGGCGCCGGCACGCATCACCGTGACTTCATCGGTGATGTCGAGAATTTCTTGTAATTTGTGGCTGATCAGCAGGATGGTTTTACCTTGCGCCTTAAACAAGCGCAAGACATCAAATAAGGATGCGGTTTCTTGCACCGTCAGCACCGCTGTCGGCTCATCTAAAATCAGGATATTCGCGCTGCGATAAATTTGCTTGAGAATCTCGACGCGCTGTTGCACGCCTACCGATAAATCCTCTATCCGCGCTAGTGGATCGACGTCCAATGCGTAGCGCTGAGAAATTTCGCGCAGCTTTGCTTCAATTTGAGTGCGTTTGGCGGCCAGCCGAAATCCGCCTTCGCTGCCTAGCATGACATTGTCGAGTACCGTCATGTTCTCAACTAGCATGAAGTGCTGATGCACCATGCCTATGCCTAGTTGTATCGCTTGCTGGCTGTTGCGTATCTTTTGTTCCTGACCATTGATCAGCAGTTGCCCCTCGTCGGTATGGTAATAGCCATACAGTATGCTCATCAGGGTCGACTTGCCAGCGCCGTTCTCACCGATGACGCCATGGATGGAGCCGGGCGCGACGGCGAAACTGACGTCGCGATTGGCTTGCACCGCGCCAAAACGTTTTGAAATGTGTTGAAATTCTACGGCTGCGTGCATACGAGGTTCTAAAGAGAAAAGCTGACTGTGATGCGGACTGAAATGCAGGCTGCGATTAGACCGGGCACTTGTTCGCTTCGCGCGAATCAATGACTTTTACTTTGCCGCTTAAGATGTCTTGTTTGGCGGCGTTCACACGTTTTTCTATCTCTGGTGTGATCAGGCTGCGGTTATCCTTGTCCAAAGCCCAGTCGACTCCGGCTTCTTTTAAACCTTTATTGCTAATGCCACCTTTAAATGTGCCATTTTTAACCTGCATGAAACTGTCGTAAATCGCCTGATCGACACGTTTGACCATCGAGGTCAGCATGGTGCCAGGGTGTAGTGCATTCTGATTCGAATCGACGCCGATTGCCAGCTTGCCTTTTTCCTTCGCCATTTGCAGACTGCCCATACCGCTGCCACCAGCGGCGGCGAACATGACATCGACGCCGCGTTCAAACTGGGCGCGCGCCAGTTCTGCGCCTTTGGCCGGATCGTTCCAGGAAGAGGAGGTGCTGCCGACGATATTTTGGGTAATCTCGATTTTAGGATCGACAGCTTTGGCACCTTGCGCGTAGCCGCAGACAAAGGCGCGTATCAGCGGGATATCCATACCACCGATGAAACCGATTTTTTTGGTTTTAGTTGCCATCGCTGCGGCTACCCCGACCAGGTAAGATCCTTCCTGCTCCTTAAATAAAACGGAGCTGACGTTGTCGCCGCTGGCGACGCCATCAATCAAGACAAATTTTGTTTTCGGAAATTCTTTGGCGATGTTTTGCACGGCCTGGCTTTGGGCAAAGCCGATCGCCGCGATCAAATCGACGTTCTTACGCGCCAGATTGCGCAATACCTGCTCGGTCTGGGTGTCGCTGGCGACTTGTACTTCCATAAAGCCGATTTTAGTTTCTTTCTTGAAGCGCTCAGCGCCTTCCGAGGCTGACTGATTGAAAGATTTATCAAACTTGCCGCCCGCATCGTAGATTACCGCCAGCTTAGGATCGGCAGCATGTACGCTGGCCGCCGTGAACACAGTTGCCAGTGCCAGACAGAGACTATGGAGTTTCATTGGTATATCCTAATGCGCTAGATGTTGGTGGCGTCGAACTAAGCAGGTCGACAATTTTTTAAGACTATCACGAGTTTGATTTTAAGCGTAGCCGCTGATGTCAACGACGATTATTCAGCAGATTATTTACCTGATGTCGCCTTACGCTGCGCCATGAAATCCAGCACTTGCTGGCGTTGCGGTATCGAAGTTTGCGCGCCGAGTTTGGTGACGGTCAGGGCGGCAGTGTATTGCGCCTCATTACTCGCATCGAGCAGACTCAGGCCATTGGCTAGCCCAACCGCAAAAGCGCCGACAAAGGTATCGCCAGCGGCGGTGGTATCGACTACGTCAACCCGGATTGCCGGAATAAATTGATCACCGCTTGTTTCAGTGATTAATGTGCCGTGCTCACCCATGGTCAACAATACTACGCCAGCACCGCGTTGCAACAGCACTTGTGAGGCCAAGCGGGCACTTGCTTGATCGACGACCTGGATATCACTGAGTTGCGAAGCTTCGGTTTCGTTGACAATCAGGTAGTCGACTTGCTGCAATAGTGCGTCAGTTAAGGCGAAGGCCGGTGCCGGATTGAGTATCACCTTGACGCCATGCGCATGCGCAATTGCAATCGCACGGCTTACGGTAGGGAGAGGTGTTTCTAATTGGCAGATCAAGAACTGGGCTGAACTGATTGCTGCACTGGCTGCTTCTATATGGTCGATCGACAAAGCGGCGTTGGCACCTGCTGCCAGCACGATACTGTTGTTGCCGCAATCTTCCACCATGATTCCTGCTACGCCAGTTGCCAGATCCTTGCAGGTACTTAGATAGTGCAAATCTATCCCTTCTGCATTCAGACAATTACGCGAAAATTCACCGAAACCATCATCGCCGACCGCACCGATAAAGCGCACCGCCGCGCCTTGACGGGCCGCAGCAACGGCTTGATTGGCACCTTTGCCGCCAGGAATTTGACGAAATTCGTGGCCATGCAGGGTTTCGCCTATGGCAGGCATGCGCGGTGTGCGGAACACCAAATCCATATTGACGCTACCAACAACGGTGATGCTAGGCTTCATTTTTACGGTTCTCATGATCGAAAATGGGGTGCGCAATCGTTTGCGCCATCATTTTGGTATTTAACTATGCGAGCTCTAGGCAAGTCAAGAACTACTTCAGCTTGCCTGATTATTGTCGTGTTTTATTTCGACGCTTCAGTCCCGCGGTGAGTGGCCTTGACGGTAACTGGCAAAACTAATCGGGTATGCTCTCGATTAGTTTTTTTTGAGTCATATGTCAATATCCATGCGGCTTTCCAAGCCAAAACTTGCTGAAACCCGCATAGATATTGCGTAAGCGGTTTTGGAATCTCCAAAAAACTTCTTATGGAGCGCAATTAGTTGAGAGTCAAACCAGCTGCAGCGTTTGAATTAAGGATAAAACACGCCGACATGGTAAGCGGATGCTTTGCCTGCCGATGATTCAAAAAATAGTTTCACCGTTTGTTCGCTTCCAGCACTAAAACCTTTGGCAATATCGTCTTTGTTCGACAGGTATTCACTGGGAGGAAACGCTCTTTGGACTAAGACTTTACCCTTGGCATCGTTCAAAATTAATTCCAGCGTTGGCCAGTTTTGTAAGGTACCGCTCTTATTTTGTAATTGCAGTGCTAACGAGAAAACATTGCGACCTGTCTCCAGAGCTTCCAGTTCATTCGACTCTATCGTGATCATGTCGATTTGAGACGGCAAAGCAATTTGGCAATGCAGCGCGACGCAGAGTTTTTGTAGTGAGGTTTTAGTTTGTGGAAACCAGGCGGCGATCATGTCGCGCGCGCTATACGTGGTTTGCGCCAACAGGCTCAGTAGCATTAAGAAGGTGAAAAACAGCGTCAGATAGCGTATTGCCCGGCTACGTTTTTTTTGTTTCTCGGCCTTCAGTACGAAATCGGGTTTGTCCAGGCCAGTTTCATTGTCATCGCTGTCTAGCTGATCTTGCCCTGCATTTTCTGGCGTCAGTTCGTCGCTGGTCGAATCGCTATCTTCGCTCGTAAAGCTGGGTTCCTTGCGGACTACAGCGGACGCATCCCAGGTCGGTTCGGTAACGGACGCCGTGCGAGCGAGATCAGACTCAGACTCAGACTCAGACTTAGACTCAGGCTTAGATTCAGGATCAGTTCCGGACTTTGGATGGGTGGTGATAGACCAATCTTGCTCTCCCTGATTCATCAGGGTAGAGCGGATCTCTAGCTCCAGATGATGCACTTCGGCATCGAGCTCAAGGCCAATCGCTGAGCTTACCGCGGTCTCAGCTTGTGGATTAGCAGCGGCATCCTCCGCCTGATCGCTAAAATCGAATTCACCCATATCAAATTCCAGAGCACTGGCGGATGCCAGATGCGCTGCGTTTGCTTGGGGCGACTCTGAAATTTCTAGCTCATCGCTGTTGGCGAGCGTAGTCGTAGCTGCGACTGTTCGCGATTCCGCAGGGACAGCATCAGTCGCCGCTGCAGCGCTGACAGGGTTCGCAGGCGGAGCGATCAGGGCAACCGTGGCCTGACCAGGAGACAGTAAATGCTCTATGCCGTTGAAGGTTTGCTGGCACGCGCCACAACGCACCAAACCTGCATGCAGTTTTAGTTGGTCATTGGCAACCCGAAATGCGGTATGGCAATACGGGCATTGAGTGGCGAGTGCCATGCGGGAACCTGAACTTATGCTGCTAAGTTGCCAGATAAGGCGACCCAGCCTTCATGTTCAGCCCAGACTGTGAGCGTGATGAAGGGGGCGTAGGCCGCGGCTACTTCTTCTGCCTGACGCGCTAATACACCGGATAAGATCAGCGCGCCACCAGCGGCGACACGTCCCGATAACATCGGTGCCATCAATTTCAAAGGACTAGACAGAATATTGGCGACCACGACATCAAATTTTTCTGTCGCTGGATGGGCATTGCCAAATTCTTTAGGCAGAGAAAACTCTATATTGCAGCGATTGCGCTCGGCGTTAAAGCGTGCCGATTCTATCGCTTGGGGATCGATATCTACGCCGATGACTGCCTTGGCACCCAATTTTTCGGCCACCATGGCCAAAATCCCGGAGCCGCAACCGTAATCGAGTACCGAGGAGTCTTTAGGCGCATGCGCTTCCAGCCATTCCATGCACAGGCGGGTAGTCGGATGGCTACCAGTACCAAAAGCGAGACCAGGATCGAGTTCCAAGACCAAGGCGTTGGCATCTGGGATCGCATGCCAGCTAGGCACGACCCAGATATTTTTGCCGATATGAATAGGTTCAAATTGCGATTGCGTCAGACGTACCCAATCCTGATCTGCTACTGAACGCAGGGAGTAAGCAGGTACTTCGGCCAGCGCGATAGCGGCAGTGGCCTCGGCCACCATGGCAGCGTGATTGGTGTCGGTATCAACCAGCGCCACGACGCGACTGCGATCCCAGGCGTTTTCGTCAGGTTCCATGCCGGGTTCGCCGAACAGAGGCCGCTCCGCTTCTGTACCTTCATCGGCATCTTCTACGGAAACCGATAAGGCACCGGCTTCCATCAGAGCATCCGACAGGCTTTCAGCGTGGTCGCGTGCAACTTCTATGATTATCTCTATCCAACCCATGTTCTACCCTTTAGTCCTAATATTCGCCATTAGGGGGAGGCTAACTTTTTAGCTAGCTTCCCCCCGTTGGTGTTGCGTATTTCTATTTCGATTTTTTTGATAAAACTGGCATATCCGCCAATTTATGTTCCAGATAATGGATGTTGGTGCCGCCTTCTATGAAGTGCGCATCGATCATCAATTCACGATGCAATGCGATGTTGGTCTGTATGCCTTCTACGACCATTTCAGATAAAGCGATTTGCATACGCTTGATCGCTTGTTCACGCGTCGCACCGTAAGAAATCACCTTGCCTATCATGGAGTCGTAGTGCGGCGGAACATAATAACCAGCATAGGCATGTGAATCTACCCGTATTCCCGGTCCGCCCGGCGTGTGCCAAGTGGCAATGCGACCTGGAGAAGGCGTGAACTTAAACGGATCTTCTGCATTGATACGGCATTCTATAGCGTGCCCTTTCAATTCGATATCGGATTGCTTGAAGCGCAGCTTTTCACCGAAAGCGATACGAATCTGCTCTTGCACGATATCGACCCCGGTAATCATTTCTGTCACCGGATGCTCAACCTGAACCCGGGTATTCATTTCTATGAAAAAGAACTCACCGTTTTCATATAAAAATTCAAAAGTACCGGCACCGCGATAGCCCACTTTGCGGCAGGCTTCAGCACAACGGTTACCGATTTTTTCTATAATTTTGCGAGGAATGCCTGGTGCCGGTGCTTCTTCTATTACTTTTTGGTGGCGTCTTTGCATGGAGCAATCCCGCTCACCTAACCAGATGGCATTGCCATGTTGATCGGCGAGTATCTGAATTTCCACGTGACGTGGATTTTCCAGGAATTTTTCCATGTAGACTTCTGGATTGCCGAAGGCTGCACCGGCTTCTGCCTTGGTCATAGTGACTGCATTGAGCAAGGCGGCCTCGGTGTGCACTACCCGCATACCGCGTCCGCCACCACCGCCAGCGGCCTTGATAATGACAGGGTAGCCAACTTTGCGTGCAGTTTGCACGATCACTTTCGGGTCGTCTGGTAATGCGCCTTCTGAACCCGGTACGCAGGGAACACCGGCAGCGATCATCGCGTGCTTGGCCGAGACCTTATCACCCATGATGCGTATGGTTTCAGCGCGCGGGCCGATAAATACAAAGCCGGATTGTTCGACGCGTTCTGCGAAATCCGCATTTTCAGACAAGAAACCATAACCAGGATGAATTGCCTGGGCGTCAGTAACTTCTGCCGCGCTGATAATGGCTGGCATGCTCAGATAACTAAGCGTTGACGGCGCAGGACCTATGCAGACAGATTCATCGGCTAATTTGACGTACTTGGCTTCGCGATCAGCTTCTGAGTGCACGACGACAGTTTTAATGCCCATTTCGCGACAGGCGCGTTGAATACGTAGGGCAATTTCGCCGCGATTGGCGATAAGAATTTTTTCAAACATGATTTTCGATTTGCTTTGGCAATGGTTTTAGCCTTGCAGGCAATATCTCTTACATGCGCTTATTCAGCGCCAGGTAAGAGCCATAATTGAGCCGGTTTAGCCTATGATGAAGAGCGGCTGACCGTACTCAACTGGTTGGCCGTTTTCCACCAGAATTTGTTTGATGCTACCGGAGAAATCACTTTCGATCTCATTCAAAAGTTTCATCGCTTCGATAATGCACAAGGTGTCACCTTGATTTACTGTTTTGCCGATATCTGCAAACGGGGCAGATCCCGGGGAGGCGGAGCGATAAAATGTGCCTACCATAGGGGACTTAACAACGTGACCATCAGGCACCACCGCAGCCACAGGCACTGCAGCCACAGGGGCAACTGGTGCTGCAGCAGGCATCGCTTGTTGCATATACTGAGGTTGCATCATCATCTGCGGTTGTTGCATGGCCGATGATTTGACGATGCGTACTTTACCTTCACCCTCAGTGACTTCGAGTTCTGCAATATCTGATTCGGCCACTAGGTCGATCAAGGTCTTGAGTTTTCTTAAATCCATGTGAAATCCCCCTATGAAGATGCCTCTGAGCATCAAATTGTCTCAGAGTGCGTTATTAGAATGAGCGCAATTATAAGTCAATATCAGTTAATTGCGTGAAGATGCGAGAATTTATAGATTTTTTAGAGAGAAGTCAATCGCCATGCGATATCCATCTATACCCAGGCCGCAGATCACGCCTTTAGCGATGCCAGAAAGGTAAGAATGATGTCTGAAAGACTCTCTTTGATGCACATTGGAAATATGCACTTCGATGAAAGGGATCGCTACACCGGCCAAGGCGTCTCGTAATGCAACGCTGGTATGGGTTAATCCACCCGGATTAATAATGATGGCGTCGATCTGTTCAAGGCGCGCAGCATGAATACGGTCTATCAATGCTCCCTCATGATTACTTTGAAATGCTGTCAGGGTGGCATTAGCTGCTTGCGCCTGTTTTTGGGCTGCCGACTCTATGTCCGCCAGCGTACTCGACCCATACACTTCGGGTTCGCGCGTTCCTAATAAATTCAGGTTTGGTCCGTTTAGCAGCAGCAGCTTGCTTGCCATAATATCTAATGATTTGACGAAGGTGAGCGCATTTTGCCGTCAATTGCACGTGCTTGGCAAGGAAAACAATCGCGTTAAATTAATGGCTTCCGGTTATTTTGCTTATATCAGCACGCAAAACGTCCATCTTCAAGCGGCCTAAATATGTTTTTATGATGCTGCCATCGGCTGCGATCAGGAGGGTAAAAGGCAATCCTCCGTTTTGATTGCCCAGCAAACGAGAGAGTTCCGTGCCTTCCATTCCAGCCGAAAATAAAGGGTAGTCAATATGGTATTTATTTGCAAAATCCTTAATATTGCTTGGGCTATCTATCCCCATGCCAAGTAACTGAACATTGTTTTTGCTTAAATCTTTTTGTAATGCGGATAATTCTGGCATTTCTTGTACGCATGGCGCACACCAGGTCGCCCAGAAATTAACTAGCAGGATTTTCCCTTGCCATTGCGATAGTTTTTGAGCTCTACCTTGGCTATCTGGCAAAGTCAGACTCATTAATTTCTGTACCGCACCGTTTTGTGCGGGTTTTACTTCGGTATGTTGCATGCCGGCATAGGCGCCAATGAGTGCAAACACGAGTGCGCAGATCACGGCAATAGGAAGAAAACGTTTATTCATGGAAGGATGGCTTTAAAGGAGATCGGTGGACGAAATATCGCTGGTCTGACTTTCTTCAATCAGAATACGCACTGCGGCGACATTGGCACGATCGGTGCGAGCACCAGTGCGTATGTCGTCCATGCTATGTAGTAATAAATGTACGCCTTCTTGATGACGCATGAAGCTAAGGGTTTCGATAGACTCGTTGCGCTTATTGAAATGCTCGGATACCTCAAACTGAATATCTTTGTTCAGCAGAAAAATTGCAACCTCTTTGGTGTTGTCGGCGTAAAGGTGGAGATAGATGTCTGAATGTTTGCTTGCAGTGCCATTTAAGACTGCGCCGACCAGATAGGGATTGAACTGTTCCAACTCAAGCATGATATCTAAGGCGATGCGTCTTAGTAGTAATAGACGTTGCGGCTGGCTTTCGCCAAAAAACAGGGCGTTGTACTCGCGTACTTCCTGTTCAATCTGGGCATTATCTGGCAGGATGTGGCCGTGGATTTTGCTATTGCCGAGTATTTGCTTGGCTGCACGGCGTTTGGCAGAACCGTAGTCGGCACCGTCTTCGGCAATCATTTTCGCTGCCAGCATCGCGATTTCTGCACGCAGTGCCTCAGCTTCGTTAGGAGTTGTAATCATCATTGTTACATCATAACGCATACGGAATAGCTGCGTCTCTCAGGTAGAATTGCGGAATTCTAAAATTAGTACATGTTTCAGTACAAAAATAAGCAAAAAATGCATATTCATATATTAGGTATTTGCGGCACCTTCATGGGCGGCCTGGCCGTGTTGGCAAAACAAGCAGGTCATACCGTGACGGGCTGCGATGCCAATGTTTATCCTCCTATGAGCACGCAATTGCAGGCGCAGGGGATTGCGCTTACCGAAGGTTTTGCTAAAGAGCAGGTCGCACTGGCTCCCGATTTATTTGTCATCGGTAACGTGGTCTCGCGTGGTAACCCCTTGATGGAAGAGATACTTAACCGTGGCTTGCCGTATATATCTGGTCCGCAATGGATGGGCGAACACATTTTGCAAAATAAATGGGTGCTGGCGGTAGCCGGAACCCACGGCAAAACCACCACCTCGGCGATGCTGGCCTGGATTTTGGAGTTTGCCGGCTATGCGCCGGGCTTCTTGATCGGTGGAGTGCCGCTCAATTTCGGGATTTCGGCCCGTCTTTCCGGATCTGCTGCGGCCGCTGCCAGCGATTTTTTTGTGATCGAGGCGGATGAGTACGATACGGCTTTTTTTGATAAGCGTAGCAAGTTTGTGCACTATCACGCAAAAACTGCGATTCTGAATAACCTGGAATACGATCATGCCGATATTTTTCCGGATGTGGCGGCGATAGAAACTCAGTTCCATCATCTGGTGCGTACCGTGCCAGGCATAGGTCGCCTGATCGTCAACGGGCAAGAAGCCACATTGCGCAATGTATTGCAGCGCGGCTGCTGGAGCGAAACCGAATTTTTTGCGGAGTCCGGCAATGCAGAGTCGCAGTCAGGCTGGAGTCTGCGTTTGCAACAGGGCGAGGATTTTGACGTGTACTTTAATGGCGAATTGCAGGGCACGGTTAACTGGGCTTTGAACGGTGCGCATAATCGCATGAATGCTCTGGCGGCGATTGCCGCGGCCAGACATGTAGGCGTAGTGCCGGCCGTCGCAATTGAGGCTTTGGCGCAATTTGTGAACGTCAAACGCCGCATGGAAGTGCGCGGTGTGGCTGCTGCCGTTACGGTGGTGGATGATTTTGCTCATCACCCGACTGCGATCGCCACCACTATCCAAGGTTTGCGCCGCAAAGTCGCCAGCGCCAGGATTTTGGCAGTGCTCGAGCCTAGATCGAATACCATGAAGTTAGGGAGTATGAAGCAGGCTTTGCCGGACAGTCTGGCGCAAGCCGATCTGGTGTTTGCGTATAGCGCCAGTACCGGTAAGGATGTCGTGGGCTGGGATTTAGCCGAGACACTGGCACCTTTGGGCGAGAAAGCCAGCACTTACAGCGATCTCGATACCCTGGTTGCGGCGATCGTGGCTCAGGCGCGTCCTGGCGATACGATTTTAGCCATGAGTAACGGCGGCTTTGGTGGCGTTCATCAAAAGCTGCTGACTGCTCTGGCGGTGTCGGTAACCGAGGTGTAGCAGCAGATGATTTTGTATTTACATGGTTTTCGTTCCTCTCCTGCCTCGTTCAAAGCGCGCAAGATGGCTGAGTATCTGCAACAGACAGGGCGCGCTGGCGAATATCTTTGCCCACAATTGCCCGCCTCGCCTTTGCTGGCGATACAGCTCATCGAAAGCCTACTCAGCACTTATCCTGCGAACGAAATAACGCTGATAGGCTCGTCGCTGGGTGGTTATTATGCGACCTGGCTGGCCGAGCAATATGGCTGCAAAGCCGTGTTACTTAATCCGGCAGTCAAGCCGCCACGCGATCTGGAAAAGTATGTCGGTGTGACGACCGCTTACCACAGTGATGAACTATTTGAGTTTAAGTCTGAATACGTCGCCCAATTACGCGCCTATGAAGTGGCTGCTATCAGCCGACCGGAACGTTATTTTTTAATCGCGGCAACTGGTGACGAGGTACTCGATTGGCGCGAAATGACGGCGCATTACCCGGGCGCTAAGCAAATCATCATCGATGGCAGTGACCATGGTATGGCCGATTTCGTCGATTATCTTGATCCCATCCTGGCATTTTGTGATGCAAAGTAAGCGCGCAACGCAGTTTCTGAGGGTTGCGCAATGGCATAATCATGTTAATGCGCTGGGTGCCTCGGTCGAGATGCGCGATTGGTTGACTAATCGCGCCTCGCTGACGGCTAGATTGGTGGCAGGTTGTCAGCAATTTCGGGTACAGCGTTTGCATCAGAAATTGGCCATTTGTCTGGCAGACGAATTTGCCGAGATAGGTTTACCCAGACCGCGCAAAGCGCTGGAACGGGAAGTGTTGTTGCGTTGCGATGGCGTGGCGATGGTGTATGCCCATACCGTGGTGCCGCTGACGGCGAGCGCCTCACAATGGCCTTTGTTTGCTGCGCTCGGTGAGAAATCCCTGGGTACCACCTTGTTTAACGATCCTTTGGTGGAGCGTTGCGCTTTAAGTTATGCCAAATTGCGGCCGGACCACGTCTTGATGCAGCGCATACAGCAATTGCAGTTGCTGCCTGAGTGCAGTGTCGGCTTGCTGGCCCGGCGTTCGGTATTTCGACGTAAGGGCGCTTGTTTATTGGTAACCGAGGTTTTTTTGCCTCCGGTAGAGTTCTTGAGGAAATAGGATACTAGGAGGGGGTATGGAGTTATGTTGCTGATTTGCGCATATAGTACGTGCGCATTCGGTCGGCATTCTCCTATACTCCCTCATATTTAAATAGGCAGCAGAGCGAGAGCAGGGGCAAATCCGCGCCCGTGCAAGGTCCTGCCATTAAGACAGAAAAGAAGTGTGGAATGAATTTATTTTTCGAAGAGTCCGGTGATTTTAAAGCTGGTAGTGTGATGTCGCAGGTCGGTGAGGCTTACCAGGTCGAGCTTGCCAGTGGCAAACGCAGTAAGGTCAGGGTTAAAGATGTCTTGTTGCAGTTTACTGCGCCGGATGCTGCAACACTGATGGAGCAAGCCAAATTGACCGCAGCGCAGATCGATCTGGAATTTTTATGGGAAGTCGCGGGTCAGGAAGAGTTTGGTTTTGCTGAACTCGGTGCCGAATATTTTGGCCACGTACCGCAAGCGGTAGAGGCTGCCGGTTTGATACTGGCGCTGCATACTGCACCTATCTATTTTTATAAAAAAGGCCGTGGTCGATATAAGGCCGCGCCAGAAATTTCTTTGAAGGCGGCCTTGGCGGGCATAGAAAAGAAAAAGCAACAAGCCTTGATCCAGGCTTCGTATGTCGAGCATCTGAAGCAACATCGTATGCCCGAACAACTGAAGGCCTTGGCTCTGCAATTACTGTTTAAGCCAGACAAGAACAGTATCGAGTACAAGGCATGGGCGGAAGCCTGCGATGCCCTACAAACCGCGCCCGCGCAGTTGATGCTGGAATGTGGCGGCCTCGCCACGGTCAAAGATTTTCACTTATCTAAATTTCTGTTCGAAAGTTTTCCTAAAGGCCTGGCGTTTCCAGACGTGGCGATTCCGGCTTTACCAGAGAATTTGCCCGTCGCTAAGGTACAAGCCTTCTCGATCGATGACGTCACCACGACCGAGATCGATGACGCGTTTTCTGTGGAACGGCTGGCTGACAATCAAGTGCGTATCGGTATTCATATCGCCGCACCTACCCTTGGCATCAAGCGCGACGATGCGCTCGATCTGATCGCGCGCGCGCGTATGTCGACCGTGTATATGCCTGGCGACAAAATCACCATGCTGCCCGATGCCCTAGTCGAGACGTATACTCTAGGTGCCGGGCAAACCCGGCCCGCCTTGTCTTTGTATGTAACGCTAGATATGCAGGACTGGAGCGTACTAGCCACCGAAACCAAGGTGGAAGCAGTGCCTATGGCTGCCAATCTTCGTCATAATGATCTGGACACTCTGGTGACGGAAGACAATCTGGCGAATGATGCCGGTGAGTATCCGCATAAGGCCGATATCGCCATCATCTGGCAATGGGCTCTAGTGCTGGAGCAAGGCCGTATGGCCAAGCGTGAAGGCTTTGGTCTCAAGCCTGAGCAAACCAATAGGGTCGATTTTAATTTTTATGTGGATGACGACGTGGTTTCCATCGTCAGACGCAAGCGCGGTGCACCCTTGGATAAAATGGTGGCCGAACTGATGATCTTTGCTAATAGCACTTGGGGCAAGTTCATGGCCGATCATGGTGTGCCTGGTATCTATCGTGCGCAAGGTGGCGGTTCTGGCGGCTGGGCTGCCAAGATGCAGGTGCGCATGGTGACGCACGCCGCGCCGCATCAAGGTTTAGGGGTCGATCAATATGCATGGAGCACGTCGCCACTGCGGCGCTATACCGATTTAGTCAATCAATGGCAAATTATCGCCTGCGTACAAAATGGCGTGACGGCGCCCTTGGTGGCACCATTTAAACCGAAAGATGCTGACCTGTTCGCCATCGTCTCGGCTTTTGAGGCGGCTTATTCTGCGTACTCAGACTTCCAAAATAATATGGAGCGTTATTGGTGCTTACGCTGGTTACAGCAAGAGAACGTGCGTCAGGTCGAAGCGGTGGTGCTGAAGGACGAAGTCTTGCGTCTGGTAGAAATCCCATTGATTATCCGTTTGGCTGGTATGCCAGCGATGGCACGTGGCGCTCAGGTCAAGCTTGATATTTTGCGCTGGAATGAGCTTGACTTGAGTGTCGAGGCACGCTTGCTGGAAATGCTGACAACGGTAACCGATGAAGGTATGGACGAGGAACTCGATGCCGTTGAGGCGACCGAGGCTGTCGGCCATATGTCAGGCGAAGACGCGGAATCCGAAGTTGAGGCAGATGCTGAAAACGATGCTGAACTCAGCGCCGCAGCTGCTGCTGACGCCACAGTTGGAGCCGCGCTTGAAGCTGAGCCAATTGATGGCCCTGATGACGCCTTGCTCGCTTAGGCGGACGATTAATATTTATTATTTGCTGACAAAAATTTGTGAAATCGATTCTTGATAACCTGATACTGACTTCTGCCATTTTCATCTCCGTGGTGCTGCATGGCATGCTACTTCTCATGCATTTTGTCGCACCTAGGCCGGCCGAAACCCCCGCCACCGACCCCGGTTTGGAAGTCATTTTAGTCAATGCCAAACACGATAAAAAACCACTCAACGCGCAAGCCCTGGCGCAAGCCAATCTGGACGGTGGCGGCGCGCATGATAGCGGACGCTCCAAGTCGCCTTTGCCGGATATGAATAAAACCGAAAATGGCGAGCGTGTCATGGTGGCGAAAAGACAGATAGAGGAGTTGGAAGAAAACCAGAAAAAGTTGCTGGATCAGGTTCGTAGCAAAACCAAATTGTCTACAAAAAAACCGAATGAAAAGCTCACGCCTGAGGAAAATAAGCTCTATAACACGGGGCGCGATACTCAGGATAGTACGCAAGCGCTGGCGCGTATGGCGGCCGAAATTTCTCAGACCATCGAGGATCAAAACAAACGTCCGCGCAAGACTTTTATTACGCCAAGCACCCAAGCGGTCGGTTATGCGATGTATTACAAAGCCTTGCAAAAGCGCGTCGAGGATATGGGAACCATGAATTTCCCGCAAAAAGACGGGCGTAAATTGTATGGCGAGCTGATCATCTATATCCCGATTTTTCAGGATGGCAGCATCTACGAAAGAGATGGCGGACCTAAGGTCGAGAAGTCTTCAGGTAATCCTGCGCTGGATGCCGCCGCCTTGCGCATCGTGCGCCGTGCCGCTCCGTTTGGCAAGTTTCCACCGAATATGCGCTCTAAAGATAAGGATGACTTATGGGTAGTCATTACGCGTTTTAAATTTACAAGGGATGAGCAGCTGGAGACAGAATTGCGTGGAGGCGCCAAGTGAATGCAATCCTTAGTCCGGATCAGTATGTCGTGATTGGTAATCCTATCGCGCATAGCAAATCGCCAGCGATACATGCGCGATTCGCCAGTCTTTGCAAGCAGCATATGGAATATCAGCCTTTGCTGGCACCGCTGGACGGCTTTGCCGCTAGTGTTGCCGCATTTCGAGATGGCGGAGGCAAGGGCGCGAACGTGACTGTGCCTTTTAAGTTGCAAGCCTATGCACTGGCAACGCAATTGACAGCGCGGGCCCAACTGGCCGGTGCCGTGAATACCCTCAGCTTTAGTGGGAATGAAATTTTTGGCGACAACACCGATGGCGTCGGATTGGTCAATGATATTGTGCGCAATGCTGGCAAAACACTCAAAGGTAAGCGGGTTTTATTATTGGGCGCCGGCGGTGCCGCACGTGGGGTTTTACTGCCACTATTATCCGAGCAGCCGTCTGAGTTGGTGATCGCCAATCGGACTTTAAGTAAGGCAGAAGAATTACTTGTATTAGCGCAGCAACATGGAGCAGGCTCTGTCAAATTGCAAGCTTGTGAATGGGCGGTATTAAGCGGCCGCTTTGATGTGATCATTAACGCGACTTCGGCTAGCCTCAGTGACGAGCTTCCGCCGATTTCTGCGACTTTATTTGATGCCCATACCTTAGCCTACGACATGATGTATGGCGCGCAGTTGACGGCATTTTTGCGCTTTGCGCAAACTCAGGGCGCGCAATTGCGTGATGGTTTGGGGATGCTGGTCGAGCAGGCTGCCGAATCTTTCTATATCTGGCGTGGCGTGCGGCCAGACACTGCGATGTTGTTGCTTGAGTTGCGCGAGGCTTTGGAGTTGCCATGAAACGTCTATTGTTATGGCTGATCTTGCTGCCGCTAATATTATTTCTGCTGTTGCAGCTGTATTTTTTTCTGCAAATTTGCTGGTGGATTAATTTCAACCCTAGCTCTACTAGTTTTATGCGCCAACAATTATCTGTATTGCAGGAAAAAAATCCTGATGCCAAGTTGCAGCATAAATGGGTGCCGTATAACCGTATTTCCGTCAATTTAAAGCGCGCCGTAATCAGTTCTGAAGACGATGGTTTTTCTGAACATGATGGCGTCGACTGGGACGCAATGCAAAAAGCCTACGAAAAAAATCAAAAAAAGGGCAAGGTAAGGTATGGCGGATCGACCATCACTCAGCAGCTGGCAAAGAATCTTTTTCTGTCCGGTGAACGCAGTTATCTGCGTAAAGGCCAGGAGTTGATCATTACCTATATGCTGGAATTGTGTATGGATAAAGAGCGCATACTCGAGATCTATTTGAATGTGGTGGAGTGGGGTGTCGGCGTCTTCGGTGCCGAGGCGGCCTCGCAGCATTATTACAAGATTAGTGCCGCGGCACTGGGGCCAGCGCAGGCGGCCAGACTTGCCGTCATGTTGCCCAAACCGCGTTTTTTTGATGCACATACCGGCTCCGCTTATTTGCAAAAACGGACGGATTTAATTCTAAGGCGCATGAATTCTGCGGAGTTGCCATGAGTTTCCAAGTTCAAAAAGGTGCTATTAGCCTGTTCATGACAGCGATACTGATGATGTTGGTGACGCTGATCGGGATGCTGTTCCTTTATATGGCGAGATATGGGCACTTGCCGTTTCCCGAGTTACGTGCGCGCTTGGGCCATTCTTCCGATGTAATTTCGAATGAATTGAAAAATGTCAGCGGGGTCAAGGCAACAGCGGCTGATAAGACTTTCATTAAGTCTGACGATACAGCGCCGACTGTGACGATAAAGAGCGGTGTCCAGCGTTGCACTATACAAGGTAAAGTGGTTTATTCCGATACTGAATGTTTGAGCAATAATGCCACAACACGCACCATTAAACTGCATGATAATCGTGCAGATGCGCCCAAGCCGGTGACGAACTCGAATGAAGATAAGGACGCTTCCGAGTTCGATTTAAAAACGAAAATGATAGAAAAATTGAGCAAGTAGCCTCAATCGATTGTTACTTTAAGGCGTCAAGTGATTTCGTTCTTTTTCTCATTTTTACATTTTGCTTTTTCTAAGGTCAGCCATGATTAATGTTTTTGTTTTACACAATGGGCGTTTGAGCCAGATTAATGTGGAAAATCGGGAAGACCTGGAAAATACTTTGCCGATTTGGGTAGATCTCACCGATCCGAATGAGGATGAGCGCGAATGGGTAAAAAGTATCTATGGCGTGACCTTGCCCGGCGAAGATGAAGTAAAGGATATTGAAGCATCGGCCCGTTATTACGAAGCCGATAGCGGTGATTTACATTTGCGTACTGACTTCTTAATCGATGACGATGATCAACCCGCCAGTACGGTGACGGTGGCTTTTATTCTGGCCCGCGATATTTTATTTTCTGTGCATGCGGTCGACCTACCAGTGTTTCGCCTGGTGCGCATGCGAGCTAGATCACGGCCAGGTTCGATTGCCGATTACAAAGATGTCTTAATGGATTTGTATGCGACCGATGCCGAATACTCGGCCGATGCGTTAGAAGGTATTTATCAAAACCTGGAAGACGTCAGTCGTGCGGTATTGCAAAAAAACTTTTCAGATCAGGATGCCGCGTTAGCCTTGAACGCGATAGCGCAAGAAGAGGATTTGAACGGAAGAATCCGCCGCAATATGATGGACACCCGGCGCGCTGTCAGTTTTTTAATGCGTGGTCGTTTATTGAACTCTGAACAGTTTGAGGAAGCGCGGCAAATTTTACGCGATATAGAATCGCTGGATGGACACACTTCTTTCTTGTTCGATAAGATCAACTTCTTGATGGATGCCACGGTCGGTTTTATTAATATTAATCAGAATAAAATTATTAAAATATTCTCAGTTGCATCTGTTGCATTTCTCCCGCCTACCTTGATTGCCAGTATTTACGGGATGAATTTTCACGGCTGGTTTCCCGAGTTGGACTGGTCATTCGGCTATCCTTTTGCGCTTGCCTTAATGCTGGGTTCTGCGATTACGCCGTTTTGGTATTTTAGGCAGCGTGGTTGGCTTAAGTAAATTTTGATGGGCGAATCGGCTAGTCAATAGCTGGCATGGATGATAGATCTAAGCTGCTCCGAAGCGTAATACTTTCATGAAAATGTCAACGATTGTTATCTTAAGCTTAAAATCGTATCCTTAGCTTTGAAGCTAAACTTTCGCTATTGCAATATTGTTATTCGTCGTAGATAATTCTTTTTGAAATATGGTCTAGGATGAAACATGTAGCGTTCATAGCGCCAGTCTTTGATTTATTCCATGTCGTTCGAAATAGATAAGGTGCGATACGCATGACACAAAAGGAAACTCCTTTAGACCCCGCACCGGTGACTCCGCGCAATGCTGCAGGCTTTGGCACTGGAATTCGTGAGGATTTACTGCATCGTGATCCTTTACTAGATTGTCTGGTTGAGCTGACCCGCATCCACGGTCGGCCCAGTACCCGCGCTGCCTTGTCGGCCGGCTTACCGCTGCTGGCTGAGGGCTTGACTCCCTCGTTATTTTCCAGAGCAGCCGCACACGCTGGTTTTTCCGCCAAGGTGGTCAGACGTGATCTGGATAAAATCGATATCGCGCTTTTCCCAGTGATTCTTTTATTGAAAGATAACGAAGCTTGTTTGTTGCAAAAGTGGTCGGACGATGGATCGAGTGCGCAGTTGTTATTGCCAGATTCGGGGCAGGGCGCTGTTAGCATGGGACGGGATGAACTGCTGGTGCGCTATTCTGGTGTGGCGATTTTCTGCCGCCCACATTTCCGTTTTGATCAGCGCACTCCACCTTTGGTTGTGGTGCCGCAACGTCATTGGTTCTGGGGTGCAGTCCTGGAGCAAAAACCTATCTTTAAAGATATCTTGGCCGCGGCCTTGCTGATCAACTTGTTCGCGCTGGCCATGCCTTTGTTTACCATGAACGTGTATGACAGGGTTGTTCCTAATTTTGCGATTGAAACATTGTGGGTATTTGCCTTCGGTATCACGATAGTACTGATACTTGAATATGTAGTGCGTTTATTGCGCGGCCATTTTATTAGCTTGGTGAGTAACCGTATTGATCTTAAATTATCTGCGTTGATCATGGAGCGCGTACTGGGCATGCGTATGTCGCAAAGACCTGCCTCGGTAGGTGCGTTTGCCTCAAATTTACGCTCGTTTGAAACGGTAAGAGATTTCATTGCCTCCGCCACGGTGACCGCCTTAATTGATCTCCCTTTCGCAATACTATTTCTATTCGCCTTAATCTGGATTGCCTGGCCTTTGGCGCTATTGCCGTTGATCGGTATCATCATCGTGATCATTTATAGTTATATGGTTCAGCACAAAATGCGGGAATTATCGGAGACTACTTTCCGTGCCGCGGCTTTGCGCAATTCGACTCTGGTCGAAAGTCTGACTACCCTAGAAACGATTAAGGCTCATGGTGCCGAAAGCCAGATGCAGGCTAAGTGGGAAAAAACCACGGCATTTTTGGCACGCGTCAATTCCGACCTTAAGCTGCTATCCGCCTCCAGTATTAATGGTGCTGCGGCGATACAGCAATTAGTGAATGTGGCAGTGGTGATCGCGGGTGTGTATCTGATCCATGAAAAAATGATGTCGATGGGGGGCTTAATTGCAGCGACCATGCTGGCGGGTCGAGCCATGTCCCCTGTCGGGCAGGTAGTTGGTTTATTGCTGCAATATGAGGGAGCAAAGAATTCTCTGGCATCTCTAGAGAAAATCATGGCAACGCCATCCGAGCGTAGTGATGAGAGCGCCTTTGTGCATAGGCCAGAAATTTTCGGTCAGATAGAATTTAAAAATGTGCATTTTAGTTATCCTGGTCGTAGCGAAGAGGCACTGCGTGGTGTGAGCTTTAAAATCGCGCCAGGGGAGCGTGTCGTGATCATAGGTAGGGTAGGCTCAGGCAAGTCGACTATGGAAAAACTGATACTCGGTTTGTACGCGCCGACTAAGGGGGCTGTGTTACTCGATGACGTAGATCTGCGCCAATTGGATCCTGCCGATCTACGCCGTAGTCTGGGTTATGTCGAGCAAGACTCTATGTTGTTTTATGGCAGTTTGCGTGAAAACATTACTATACGTGCCCCATATGCGGATGATAGAGCGGTGGTGGCGGCTGCCGAATTGGCTGGCTTGACCGAGTTTGTGAATAGTCACCCGGAAGGTTTTGACATGCTTATCAGTGAGCGCGGTGAAAATGTTTCTGGTGGGCAGCGCCAGAGTATCGCGATTGCTCGCGCCGCATTATTGGATCCGCCGGTACTATTGCTGGATGAGCCGACCAGTGCCATGGATTATCCATCCGAGGCGCAGTTTAAAGAGCGTATAGCTAATTATGCTCAGCACAAAACCATGATCATCGTCACACATAGACCTAGCCTGATGGATCTGGCAAGTCGGATTATCGTAGTCGATCACGGCATGATAGTAGCTGATGGCCCCAAGGATAAAGTCATGGCAGCATTGCAATCTGGCCAGATCGGACGGGCCAGATAATGGGTAAATTGCGATTATTGGGATTGACACTGATTGCATGGCTGGAGAAATTACGCTTGCGTTTCGGGATTTCTCCTGGATTGTGGCTGGAGCGTTGGAAAGATGAGGTTAGTCTTCCTGAATCCGATTTTATGCAAGATGCGGATAGTATCATCCTGCAGCAGGAACCATTGCGCGCCCGCATACTCTTGCATGCGCTATTGGGTTCCTTCCTGTTGTTCATTTTATGGGCTGGCTTGGTGCGCGTCGATGAAATCACTAAAGGCGAGGGCAAGGTTATCCCCTCCAGGCAACTGCAAGTATTACAGAGTTTGGATGGCGGTATCGTTACAGAAATTCTTGTGAAAGAGGGGCAGGTGGTCAAGGAAGGGCAGACCTTGCTGCAAATAGATACGACCCGTTTTGAATCATCCGTTAAAGAGAATCGATCACAATACCTATCCTTAACTGCTAAGGCTGCGCGTTTACGTGCTTTGGGTGACGGTAAGGCCTTCGTTCCGCCGCCAGAAGTTTTGCAAGAGGACCCCAAAACGGCAGACGAAGAGCAGCGCTTGTATGAAACTGCAAATTCCGAAATGCTGGCGCAAGTATCCATCGCACGTCAACAGTTAGCCCAAAGAGGGCAGGAACAGGCCGAGGCTAGCGCACGTCAAAGACAAGCGTCACAGGCGTACGAGTCTAGTCAAAAAGAGCTTTCTGTCACTAAACCCTTGCTCGGTTCCGGCGCAGTCTCTGAGGTTGAATTATTGCGTCTGGAGCGTGATGTGTCCCGATTTCGGGGGGAAAGGGATATCGCCACTGCGCAGATAGCCCGTACTCAGGCCGCAATCGGTGAGGCTAACCGAAAAATTCAAGAGGTTGAATTGGCCGCCCGTAATACTGCGAGTAAAGAATTGTCTGAAACTATGGCGAGATTGAATGCCTTGATACAAAGCGGTACAGGTTTGGCGGATAAGGTCAAGCAATCTGCGATACGCTCGCCAGTGCGCGGCACGGTTAAACGTTTGCTAGTCAATACGGTTGGCGGCGTGGTGCAGCCTGGACGTGATGTGGTCGAAGTGGTGCCTATGGAGGGTAAGTTATTACTGGAGGCTAAGGTGGCACCAAAAGATATCGCTTTCTTGGCACCAGGGCAAAAGGCGGTGGTGAAATTTACTGCTTATGATTTCTCCACTTATGGCGGCCTGGAGGCAAAATTAGAACATATAGGTGCTGATTCGGTCACTGATGAACGTGGTAATACATTTTATATTGTGAGGGTTTCGACCACGAATGCCGCTTTGTCGGGCGGTCAGCCTATTATCCCGGGTATGGTAGCCGAAGTGGATATCATTACCGGTAAAAAAACCATACTTTCATATTTGCTTAAGCCAGTCTTAAGGGCGAAGCAATCTGCATTAACCGAACGATGAGTAACAACGTCTCAATAGGATATTAAGTTGAAACCGATTCAACATATTTTTGTATCAAACTCGGAACGTATGCTGGAAGGGTGGTTGCAAGCCTTTCCGCTAGCCTCTAGTTTTAGTTTTGAACGTACAAGCTTGGTCGTGCCTGATGCGGGAATGGTCTGGTTGCGCTTGTCGACGGATGCGACCGTGGCTCAACAAATTGCGAAAGCGCGTACATATTTTTCTACACAAGCCTTGGTAGTGATGAGTGATATGCCCAACGATTTAGAAGCCTTAGCAGTGTTTTCCGCTAGCGCGCGCGGTTATTGTAATACGCACGCAGGCGTAGAAGTGCTGGGGAAAATTGCTGGAGTGGTCTCGCAAGGCGGCATGTGGATAGGTGAATCTATTATGCAACGTCTGTTGAGTGCCCCAGTATCTGAAATGGTTTTGGATGCACTGAGTACCAAGCCTTGGGTGGGTAAACTTACTGAACGTGAGCTTGGGGTTGCCAAGGCGATCGCTTTGGGTTGTAGTAATAAAGAGATAGCACTGCAGATGGCAATCACAGAGCGTACCGTTAAGGCGCATGTCGGTGCTATTTTTGAAAAACTCCAGGTGCGTGATCGCCTGCAATTAGCCTTATTGGTAAAAGATAGTTAAATTGAGCTAACATAGTACTTAGGTACAATTGGGTTCTGGAAACATTCTTGCTAGAGTACGGACATTCTTATTTATTCGTCCGGAGATCTATCATGGCAAGTTCAGCAAACATCGTTGGTAAAGTCGTTGCGCTTCAAGGCCAAGCCATAGTACGTTCTTCGGACGGAAGCCAGCATCAACTCCACTTGGGCGATGTCATTTATGAAAATGATGTCATTGTCACTGAGGCAAATGGACGAGTGGAGTTGGCCTTTGACCAAGGCCGCACATATCTGCTGAGAGAAGGCGAAACAGTCACTCTCGATGCCAGCGTGTTTGCACCTGCGCAAACCGATATCACGAATGCAGCCCTATTACCGGATTCCTCGCTCGCTTCGAGCGTCGCCAATGCGGTTATCGGAGGCAATAGCCTCGATAAATTACTCGAAGAAACTGCGGCAGGTCTTGGTGGCGGCGAGGTTGGAGACGGTAATGACTTCGTTCAATTGGATAGAATTGCCGAAGCGGTTACACCTCAGTCTTTCTTCGCTAGCTCTGCCACGACTACGTCGATATTGCCGGTAGAACGTTCTGCAGGCTTGCTTGCAAATACGATTGATACGACTCCGCCCGTACTCAGTGTCAATGCGCCGGATAACACGAACGATAGTACCCCAACGATATTCGGGGTCAGTGATTTGCCAGTCGGAAGTACGATTACTTTGGTCGTGACCGACAATGCAGGTACATCGCAGACCATCACTGCCACGATACAGGCCGGAGGTATATACAGTGCGACACCTACGACGCCTTTGGCTGACGGTTCTTACAAGGTAATTGCGAGCGGACGGGATGCCGCAGGTAATCTAGCTAGTAGCTCGGATGATGGTTCGGTTGATACTACAGCCACGGCAGCACCAACAGTAACGATCACGACCGACAGCAACAACGACGGCCTGATCAGTAAAACAGAACTGGGTGCCGCGACCACGGTGGCAGTAAGCGTCGCCTTGCCAGGTACAGCTAAAGCAGGCGACACCCTAACCATCACCGATGGTACGACTCCACAAAGCCATGTCTTGACCGCCGCAGAAATCACCGCGGGTACGTACAGCACGAGCGTTGCCAAACCGGCTGAAGGCGCTAATTTAACCGTCACAGCAACCGTCACAGATATCGCTGGCAATGTCTCCGCCCCAGGCACAGACAGTACCGTACTGGATACCACAGCCACAGCAGCACCGACGATCACTATCACGACCGACAGCAACAACGATGGCCTGATCAGTAAAACAGAACAGGGCGCAGCCACCACAGTGGCAGTCACAGTCGCCTTGCCAGGCACAGCTAAAGCAGGTGATACGCTGACGATCACCGACGGCACGACTCCGCAAAGCCATGTCTTGACCGCCGCAGAAATCACCGCGGGTACGTATAGCAGCACGGTTGCGAAACCAGCTGAAGGTGCTAATTTAACGGTCACAGCAACCGTCACCGACCAAGCTGGTAATGTCTCCGCCCCAGGCACAGACAGTGCGACTTTAGACACAACGGCCACGGCAGCGCCAACGATTACCATCACGACCGACAGCAACAATGACGGCCTGATCAGTAAAACAGAACTGGGCGCAGCAACGACAGTGGCAGTCACAGTCGCCTTGCCAGGTACAGCCAAGGCAGGTGACACCCTGACGATCACCGACGGCACGACACCGCAAAGCCATGTCTTGACCGCCGCAGAAATCACCACGGGTACTTACAGCACGACCGTTGCGAAACTAGCGGAAGGCGCGACCTTATCCGTCAGCGCTACCGTCACGGACCAAGCAGGCAATGTTTCCGCCCCAGGCACAGACAGTGCAGTGTTGGATACCACCGCCACAGCAGCGCCGACGATCACCATCACGACCGACAGCAACAACGACGGTCTGATCAGTAAAACAGAACTCGGTGCAGCAACGACAGTGGCAGTCACAGTCGCCTTGCCAGGTACGGCCAAGGCAGGCGACACCCTAACCATCACCGACGGCACGACTCCGCAAAGCCATGTCTTAACCGCCGCAGAAATCACCGCTGGTACTTACAGCACGACCGTTGCGAAACCAGCGGAAGGCGCGACCTTGTCTGTTAGTGCAACCGTCACCGACCAAGCCGGTAATGTCTCCGCCCCGGGCACCGATGCAGCCACATTAGTGACTGTAACGAATGACGCACCCACTATCACCATCACCACCGATAGCAACAACGACGGCCTGATCAGTAAAACAGAACTCGGTGCAGCAACGACAGTGGCAGTCACAGTCGCCTTGCCAGGCACCGCGAAGGCAGGTGACACCCTGACGATCACCGACGGCACGACTCCGCAAAGCCATGTCTTAACCGCCGCAGAAATCACCGCTGGTACGTATAGCAGCACGGTTGCGAAACCAGCGGAAGGCTCGACCTTATCCGTCACAGCTACCGTCACCG
>NZ_JBMPPB010000008.1:57236-270082 GCF_049340485.1 Undibacterium sp. Ren11W | reverse complement strand
TGACTACATGTACTGGTGTTGAAATGTTCCGTAAATTGCTGGATCAAGGTCAAGCAGGCGATAACGTTGGTGTCTTGTTGCGCGGTACTAAGCGTGAAGACGTTCAGCGTGGTCAGGTCTTGGCTAAACCAGGTACAATCAAGCCGCATGATCATTTCACAGGCGAGATCTATGTTTTGTCTAAAGATGAAGGTGGTCGTCACACGCCATTCTTTAACAACTATCGTCCACAGTTCTACTTCCGTACTACGGACGTGACTGGTTCGATCGAATTGCCAAAAGACAAAGAAATGGTTATGCCAGGCGATAACGTCTCCATCACTGTTAAGTTGATCAACCCGATTGCGATGGAAGAAGGTCTCCGTTTCGCGATTCGTGAAGGTGGTCGTACTGTTGGTGCTGGTGTTGTTGCTAAGATTATTCCTGCTTAATAGCAGTGAATGGCAGTGAAGTAATTGTAGTTTCGTTCTTTGTTTAAAAAATGCCGCAAATACTTTTTAAGTATCTGCGGCTCGCTCTTTATAGGAAATATCATGTCTGCAAATCAAAAAATCCGCATCCGTCTGAAGGCTTTCGATTACAAATTGATCGATCAATCGGCGCTCGAAATCGTTGAAACAGCAAAGCGCACTGGTGCGGTTGTAAAAGGCCCGGTTCCTTTGCCGACACGCATTCAGCGTTTTGACGTATTGCGTTCGCCGCACGTTAACAAGACTTCACGCGATCAGTTTGAGATTCGTACTCATCAGCGCTTGATGGATATCATTGACCCAACTGATAAGACAGTTGATGCTTTGATGAAGCTCGATTTGCCAGCTGGTGTCGATGTAGAAATCAAACTTCAGTAATTGAAATGCGAAGATCTTTTGTTTCGGCAGAGGATCTTTGAAAATTTAGTGAAATGTGACATACCACAATTTTTTAGCATTTCAAAATAAAATAGTCTTGTAAATAAAAAATTTGCAGGCTATAATCGAAGGCTTAAATGAAGATCGGCTTAGCTGATTTATTCGTTTAAGTCTTTTTTAATGTCAGCCCCGCCCAATCGTAGGTGGGAATGGAGAAAACAATGAGCTTGGGCCTAGTTGGTCGCAAGGTTGGTATGATGCGTATTTTTACTGAGGACGGCGATTCAATTCCGGTCACAGTATTAGATGTATCAAATAACCGCGTGACACAAATCAAAACTCCTGAAACAGATGGTTATTCTGCTGTTCAGGTTACTTTCGGTCAGCGCCGTGCATCCCGTGTATCAAAAGCGGCTGCCGGTCACCTTGCAAAAGCAGGTGTTGAAGCTGGTACTGTCTTAAAAGAATTCCGTGTGGATGCTGCTAAAGCTTCTGAACTGAAAGCTGGTGATGTTGTGCCAGTTGGCTTGTTTGAAGTTGGTCAGAAGGTTGACGTGCAGGGTGTAACTATCGGTAAGGGTTATGCTGGCGTTATCAAGCGTTATCATTTCTCTTCTGGTCGCGCTACTCACGGTAACTCGCGTTCGCATAACGTTCCAGGTTCTATCGGTATGGCGCAGGATCCAGGTCGTGTTTTTCCTGGTAAGCGTATGACTGGTCATCTGGGTGACGTTAACCGCACTGTGCAAAATCTGGTCATCGCTCGCATTGATGCTGAGCGTCAGTTGTTGCTGGTGAAGGGTGCTATTCCGGGTGCAAAAAATGGTCAGGTAATTGTTTTGCCTGCTATTAAAGTTAAAACTAAGAAGGGAGCTTAATTATGGAACTGAAGCTCCTAAATGCAGAAGGTCAATCTGCGTCTAATGTTGCTGCGCCAGATACAATTTTTGGTCGTGATTACAATGAGGCCTTGATTCATCAGGTCGTTGTTGCTTATCAAGCTAATGCTCGTAGTGGTAATCGCAAGCAATTGGGTCGTGATGATGTGCATCACACTACCAAGAAGCCTTGGCGTCAAAAAGGTACTGGCCGCGCACGTGCTGGTATGTCTTCCTCGCCACTATGGCGCGGAGGCGGACGTGCATTCCCTAACTCGCCTGATGAGAATTTCTCTCACAAAGTTAACAAGAAAATGTATCGCGCTGGTTTGTGCTCGATTCTTTCTCAGTTGGCTCGTGAAGGTCGTTTGAATGTGGTTGATAGCTTGGTTGTCGAAGCTCCAAAGACAAAATTATTGTCTGATAAGCTGAAGGCAATGGGTTGTCTTGAGTCAGTTTTGGTTATCACTGAAGAATTCAATGAAAACCTGATGTTGGCAGCGCGTAATTTGGTCAATGTTTTGGTTGTCGAGCCACGTTATGCTGATCCAGTTTCCTTGGTATTTTACAAGAAAGTGTTGATCACTAAGGCCGCATTGGCAAAGATTGAGGAGATGCTGGCATGAACGCAGTAGTTAAGCATAGCGAAGAACGCCTGATGAAGGTGTTGCTGGCTCCAGTTATTTCTGAAAAAGCAACTATGGTCGCTGAGAAAAACGAGCAAATCGTTTTCTTGGTCATGCCAGATGCGACTAAGCCAGAAATTAAAGCTGCAGTTGAGCTGTTATTTAAGGTTCAGGTTGAGTCCGTGCAAGTTGCCAATCGCCTGGGTAAGCAAAAACGTACCGGTAAATTTAATGGTCGTCGCAATCATACAAAACGTGCTTTTGTATGCTTGAAAGAAGGTCAGGAAATTAACTTCACCGAGGGGGCATAATAATGGCACTCGTTAAAGTCAAGCCAACCTCGCCTGGTCGTCGTGGTATGGTAAAAGTAGTGACAGAGGGCCTGCATAAAGGTCGTCCGTTCGCTGCTCTGTTGGAAAAGAAATCAAAAACTGCTGGCCGTAATAATAACGGTCATATTACTACTCGTCATATTGGCGGTGGTCATAAGCAGCATTATCGTTTGGTTGACTTCAAGCGTACTAAAGATGGTATTCCGGCTAAAGTAGAGCGTATTGAATACGATCCTAACCGTACAGCACACATTGCTTTGTTGTGTTATGCGGATGGTGAGCGTCAATACATCATTGCTACTAAAGGTATGGCTGCTGGTGACCAGGTAATGAATGGTTCTCATGCTCCTATCAAATCTGGTAATTGCATGCCTATCCGTAATATTCCTGTTGGTACTACGATGCATTGCGTCGAAATGCTGCCAGGTAAGGGCGCTCAAATTGCACGTACTGCCGGTGCTGGTGTGGTGTTAATGGCACGTGATGGTACTTATGCTCAGGTTCGTTTGCGCTCTGGCGAAGTTCGTCGCATTCATATCGAATGCCGTGCAACTATCGGTGAAGTAGGCAACGGTGAGCACAATCTGCGTAAGATTGGTAAAGCTGGTGCAATGCGTTGGCGTGGTGTTCGTCCTACCGTTCGCGGTGTGGTAATGAATCCGGTCGATCACCCACACGGTGGTGGTGAAGGTAAAACCGCAGCGGGTCGTCATCCAGTTTCTCCATGGGGCCAGCAAACTAAGGGTAAGAAGACGCGTCGCAATAAGCGCACGACTTCCATGATCATCTCACGCCGCGGCAAGAAATAAGGGATAAAACATGACACGCTCAGCAAAAAAAGGGCCGTTTTGCGACGCCCATTTGGTGAAAAAAGTCGAAGCTGCGCAAGCAATTAAAGACAAAAAGCCAATTAAAACTTGGTCGCGCCGTTCGACAATTATGCCGGATTTCATTGGTTTGACCATTGCGGTTCATAACGGTAAGCAACATGTACCAGTTTATGTTTCCGAAAACATGGTTGGTCATAAACTTGGCGAATTCGCGTTGACTCGTACTTTCAAGGGTCACGCTGCCGATAAGAAGGCTAAGAGATAGGTGCTATGATGGAAACTAAAGCAATTCTACGCGGTGTGCGTCTGTCCGAGCAAAAAGGTCGGTTGGTCGCTGATCTTATTCGCGGTAAAAAAGTAGATCAGGCATTGAATATCTTAGCATTCAGCCCTAAAAAAGGTGCAACGATCATCAAGAAGGTTTTGGAGTCTGCAATTGCAAACGCCGAGCACAATGATGGTGCGGACATCGATGAGTTGAAGGTAAAAGTTATTTATGTCGAAAAGGGCACGATTTTGAAGCGTTTTACAGCGCGTGCAAAAGGTCGTGGCGATCGTATCTCTAAACAATCCTGTCACATCTACGTGACTGTCGGTAACTAAGGAGTCACGATGGGACAGAAGATACATCCAACCGGTTTTCGTCTTGCGGTAACGCGTAACTGGTCTTCACGTTGGTATGCTGGCAATGGTAATTTTGCTACTATGCTGCTTGAGGATTTGCGTGTTCGCGAATATCTGAAGAAGAAACTGAAGAACGCATCCGTAGGTCGTATTACTATTGAGCGTCCGGCAAAAAATGCTCGCATTACTATTTATAGCTCCCGTCCAGGTGTTGTAATTGGTAAAAAAGGCGAAGATATTGAACTGTTGAAAACAGAACTCGCCAAAATCATGGGCGTTCCTGTACATGTCAATATCGAAGAAATTCGTAAGCCAGAAATCGACGCTCAGCTAATCGCTGATTCTATTTCCCAGCAACTCGAAAAACGTATCATGTTCCGTCGCGCAATGAAGCGCGCGATGCAAAATGCGATGCGTTTGGGTGCTAAGGGTATTAAGATCATGTCTAGCGGTCGTTTGAATGGTATCGAGATCGCACGTAAAGAATGGTATCGCGAAGGCCGTGTGCCTCTGCATACGTTGCGTGCTGATATTGATTACGGTTTCAGCGAAGCATCGACAACCTACGGTATTATTGGTGTCAAAGTTTGGGTTTATAAGGGTGACCGTTTGCCAAATGGCGACGCTCCAGTTATTGAATCCACTCCAGAAGATGACAAAAAACGTCGTGGTCCTCGTCGTGATGATGGTAAGCCTAGCAGCCGTCCTCGTGCCAAGCGTCCTGAAGGTCAAACTCCAGTTGGTGTGGCAGCTCCTGCGGCAAAGCGTGTACACGCTAAACCAGCAGGCGTTGCAACAGCTCCAGCTGAGAAAGCAGGAGAATAATCATGCTGCAACCAGCACGCAGAAAGTATCGTAAAGAACAAAAAGGCCGTAACAAGGGCATCTCGCATGACCGTGGTACTGCTGTTTCTTTCGGTGAATTTGGATTGAAGGCAATTGGTCGCGGTCGTATTACTGCGCGTCAAATTGAAGCTGCGCGTCGCGCTATGACACGCCACATTAAGCGTGGTGGTCGTATCTGGATTCGTATTTTCCCAGATAAGCCAATCTCGCAAAAACCTGCTGAAGTTCGTATGGGTAATGGTAAAGGTAATCCTGAGTACTACGTTGCCGAGATTCAGCCTGGTAAAATGTTGTATGAAATGGATGGCGTCGATGAGACGTTGGCGCGCGAAGCGTTTCGCTTGGCCGCAGCTAAACTGCCGTTATTGACTACGTTCGTCGTGCGTCAAGTCGGCCAATAAGGGAGTTGTAAATGAAAGTATCTGAACTCCAAGGCAAGGATCCAGCAGCTTTGACAAAAGAGCTGAATGACTTGTTGAAGGCTCAATTTAGTCTGCGTATGCAAATCGCTACACAGCAACTGAATAATACTTCACAGTTGAAAAAAGTGCGTCGTGACATCGCACGTGTAAAAACCGTCATGAATCAGAAGGATGCCAAATAATGAACGATCAAGTAAAAGTGGCACTGAAGCGCACATTGATTGGCAAAGTTGCCTCTGACAAGATGAACAAGACCGTAACAGTGGTCGTTGAGCGTCATGTTAAACACCCTTTGTACGGTAAAATCATTATGCGCTCTGCAAAGTACCATGCGCACGATGAAGAGAACCAGGCAAAGATTGGCGACACTGTTGAGATTCAAGAAGGTCGTCCAATTTCCAAGACTAAAGCTTGGACTGTGACACGTGTGGTTCAAGTTGCACAGGTTGTATAAATTTATTGCATAATTAGTTTTTTGATGTAATAATGATGGGCTGTTATTTGCAAACCTTGTAAATAACAGCCTAAATGTCTTTTGCAGCGCAATCTAGTGTTGTGAAAGTGGTTAAAAATCGTCCACCTAATCAGTAGACTCGTGCATTGTTGGTTGTGAATTCCGACAACAAGTGAGTTGGCTGGCGGGACCAAAACTGACTGCAGATTTGCTTTGTGCGAGTTGTGCGGGTTAAGTTGGGAAAGAGAACATTATGATTCAAACAGAAAGCCGGCTAGAAGTAGCTGACAATACTGGTGCACGTGAAGTTTTGTGTATTAAAGTATTGGGCGGCTCTAAGCGTCGTTATGCAGGTATTGGTGATGTTATTAAAGTCACTGTTAAATCTGCTGCGCCTCGCGGTCGCGTAAAAAAAGGTGAAATTTACAATGCTGTCGTTGTTAGAACTGCTAAGGGTGTTCGTCGTCAAGACGGTTCTTTGGTTAAGTTTGATAGCAATGCTGCAGTGTTGTTGAATGCAAAACTCGAGCCAATCGGAACACGTATTTTCGGCCCAGTAACGCGTGAATTGCGTACTGAGCGTTTTATGAAAATCGTTTCGCTAGCTCCTGAAGTACTGTAAGGAGTCCAGATGAATAAGATTCGTAAAAACGACGAAGTCATCGTCTTGACGGGTAAAGACAAAGGTAAGCGCGGTCAGGTGCAGCAATGCGTTGATGCGAATTACGTTGTTGTTGCAGGCGTTAATGTTGCTAAAAAAGCGACTAAGCCTAACCCAATGACTGGTGCAGTTGGTGGCATTGTTGATAAAGTAATGCCGATACATGTGTCAAATGTTGCATTGTTTAATGCTGCATCTGGTAAAGCAGACCGTGTTGGCTTTAAAGTTGTGGATGGTAGTAAAGTCCGCGTCTATAAGTCGACTGGCGAAGTTGTGAAGGCATAAGGTCATGGCCCGTCTACAAGCATTTTATAAAGAAAAAGTCGTTGGCGACTTGACAGAGAAATTCTCTTACAAGTGTTCAATGGAAGTGCCTCGTCTTCTGAAGATTACCCTGAATATGGGTTTGTCTGAAGCGATTGCCGACAAAAAAATCATTGAGCACGCAGTTGGTGACTTGACGAAAATTGCTGGTCAAAAACCAGTGGTCACCAAAGCGCGTAAAGCGATTGCTGGCTTTAAGATTCGTGAAGGTTATCCGATTGGTTGTATGGTGACTTTGCGTGGCGCTCAGATGTATGAATTCCTGGATCGTTTCGTTACTGTGGCATTGCCGCGTGTACGTGATTTCCGTGGTGTGTCTGGTCGTGCGTTTGACGGTCGTGGTAATTACAATATCGGTATCAAGGAACAAATTATTTTTCCTGAAATCGAGTACGACAAGATCGACGTGTTGCGTGGTATGAATATTAGTATTACTACGACAGCAAAGACCGACGAAGAAGCGAAAGCACTTCTCGCCGCATTTAAATTTCCGTTCAGAAACTGAGGTCGCCATGGCAAAATTGGCACTGATTAATCGTGAGCAAAAGCGTGCAGATCTAGTGAAGAAATTCGCTGGCAAACGCGCCGAATTGAAGGCCATCATTGATGACCAATCAAAGACTGAAGAGGAGCGTTACTTAGCTCGTCTAAAGTTGCAGGCATTGCCACGTAACTCTAATCCGACACGTCAGCGCAATCGTTGCGCATTGACAGGTCGTCCACGTGGCACATTCCGTAAGTTTGGTTTGGGCCGTATTAAACTCCGTGAATTCGCCATGCGTGGTGAGATTCCGGGTATGACTAAAGCCAGCTGGTAATAGGAGAATATCAATGAGTATGAGCGATCCTATCGCCGATATGCTGACACGCATCCGTAACGCGCAAGTAGTTCACAAAACTGCCGTTGCAATGCCGTCCTCTAAGGTGAAAATTGCAATAGCAGTTGTACTGAAGGACGAAGGCTACATTGAGGATTTCGCAGTGGTTGACGCTGCTGGGAAGTCTGAATTGAAAATCGGTTTGAAGTATTATGCAGGACGTCCTGTTATAGAGCGTTTGGAACGTGTTTCACGTCCAGGTCTTCGGATTTACAAAGGTAAAGACGAGATTCCAAGTGTTATGAACGGTTTGGGCGTGGCCATTGTGTCCACACCAAAAGGCGTTATGACTGACCGCAAAGCGCGCGCAACCGGTGTCGGTGGCGAAGTAATTTGCTACGTCGCCTAAGGAGTGCAAGATGTCACGAGTAGGTAAAATGCCAATCGCGGTGCCAGCAGGTGCAGAAATTGCAATCTCGGCAGCGCAGATTACAGTAAAAGGCCCAATGGGTGTGCTGACACAAAGTCTGAATGGCTTGGTTGCAGTCGCTAACGATAATGGTACTCTTAACTTTTCTCCGGCTGATGATAGTCGTGAAGCCAATGCTATGACCGGCACCCTGCGTGCTTTGGTTAATAACATGGTGATCGGTGTCACAAAAGGCTACGAAAAGAAATTGAACTTGGTCGGCGTTGGATATAAAGCACAAGCACAAGGCGATAAATTGAATTTGTCGCTAGGCTTCTCGCACCCATGCGTTCACCAAATGCCAGAAGGCATTACGGTTGTAACGGCAACACCTACTGAAATTCTGATCAAAGGAATTAACAAGCAGGTTGTTGGTCAAGTGGCTGCTGAAGTCCGTGCATACCGCAAACCGGAGCCTTATAAAGGCAAAGGCGTTCGTTATTCGGACGAAGTGGTTGTGATTAAAGAAACCAAGAAGAAGTAATAGGGGTTGACGATGGATAAGAAACAATCACGTCTGCGCCGCGCGACTCAAACCCGTGCCAAGATCGCAGAACTCAAGGTGACTCGCCTGGCAGTGCATCGTACGAATCAGCACATCTATGCAAGCATTATTGATTCTGATGCCAAAGTTTTGGCTTCAGCATCTACGCTAGAGGCAGAAGTTCGTGCTGAATTAGCAGCGGCGTCAGGTAATGGCGGTAACGCTACTGCCGCCACACTGGTCGGCAAGCGTGTTGCAGAGAAGGCGTTGAAAGCAGGGATTACCGAAGTCGCGTTTGATCGCTCCGGTTTCCGTTACCATGGTCGCGTCAAGGCGTTAGCGGAAGCTGCGCGTGAAGCTGGCCTGAAGTTCTAAGGAAAATTCATCATGGCAAAAATGCAATCGAAAATGGCAGCCGACAAGCCGGATGATGGTATGCGCGAAAAAATGATCGCGATCAACCGTGTAACCAAAGTGGTTAAGGGTGGTCGTATCATGGGCTTCGCAGCATTGACTGTCGTTGGTGACGGTGATGGCCGTATCGGTATGGGTAAGGGGAAGTCGAAAGAAGTTCCTGTAGCCGTACAAAAAGCGATGGAGGAAGCGCGTCGCAAGATGATTAAAGTAACTCTAAAAAACGGCACTTTGCAGCACGCTGTTACTGGCCAGCATGGCGCATCGAAAGTGATGATCATGCCTGCCAAAGAGGGTACTGGCGTTATTGCGGGCGGTCCAATGCGCGCAATTTTTGAAGTTTTAGGTGTAGTTAATGTCGTTGCTAAATCCAACGGCTCTACTAATCCTTATAACATGGTTCGTGCGACTCTGGACGGTTTGTCCAAGATGAGTACGCCATCAGAGATTGCTGCTAAACGTGGCAAATCGCTAGAAGAAATTCTGGGCTAAGGTGAGCGAAATGACAAAGACAGTAAAAGTAACTTTGGTCAAGGGTTTGATTGGGACTCGTGAGTCTCATCGCGCCACCGTTCGCGGTTTGGGTTTGCGTCGCATTAATTCGGTTTCCGAATTGGAAGACACTCCATCCGTACGCGGCATGATCAATAAAGTCTCGTATCTTGTGAAGGTTGTATCGTAAGCCGCAAGGCTTGCGATCGGAGCAAATTATGGAATTGAATACAATTCAACCTGCTGATGGCGCAAAACACTACAAACGTCGTGTTGGTCGCGGTATCGGTTCTGGTTTAGGTAAGACATCAGGCCGTGGTCATAAAGGTCAGAAGTCACGTACAGGCGGTTTTCACAAAGTTGGTTTTGAAGGCGGTCAAATGCCTTTGCAACGTCGCTTGCCTAAGCGTGGTTTTAAATCTTTGGCTACGCCTTACAAGGCTGAAGTTCGTTTGACGGATTTGGAAAATCTTCCAGTTACTGAAATCGATATTCTTGCATTAAAACAAGCGGGTGTAGTGTCGCAATTGGCGCGTGTAGTGCGCGTTATATTGTCAGGCTCTATCACGAAAAAGGTAACTTTGAACGGTTTGATCGCCTCTAAGGGCGCTAAAGCTGCAATCGAAGCTGCTGGCGGTACAGTGACTGAAGTGGTTATTGCACCAGTGGTTAAGAAATTACCTGCTAAAGCAGTTGCTTGATTTAGTCGAAACAGGAGCAATAATTGGCAACTTCTCCACAACAAGCTAAGAGTGCGGCAAATGGATTTCCTTGGGGAAGACTTTGGTTTTTGTTAGCTGCATTAGTTGTTTACCGCATCGGTGCGCATATACCAGTTCCTGGTATTGACCCAGCGGCACTTGAGGATTTGTTTAAACAGAACCAGGGTGGTATTTTGGGTATGTTTAACATGTTCTCTGGCGGGGCATTACAGCGATTTACCGTTTTTGCTCTGGGTATCATGCCGTATATTTCGGCGTCAATTATTATGCAATTGATGTCGATCGTTTCTCCTCAGTTAGAGGCGCTTAAAAAAGAAGGCGAATCTGGCCGTAGAAAAATTACTCAATATACGCGTTATGGCACTTTGTTGTTGGCAACACTGCAGGCTTATTTCATTGCGTTTGGGTTGGAGTCTCAGCCTGGATTGGTGATTGATGCGGGTATGGCGTTTCGTTTTACGACGGTCGTTACTTTGTTGACTGGAACCATGTTTTTAATGTGGTTGGGTGAACAAATTACCGAGCGTGGTCTGGGAAATGGTATATCTATCATTATCTTTGCTGGTATTGCTGCTGGTTTGCCAAATGGATTAGCAAGTTTGTTCGAGTTGGTTCGCACTGGTTCGATGGCGCCATTTACAGCGTTGATAGTTTGTTTGATTGTCGCTGCTGTGACCTACGGAGTTGTTTTTGTCGAACGGGGACAGCGTAAGATATTGGTGAATTATGCCAAGCGTCAAGTTGGAAATAAGGTTTACGGTGGGCAAAGTAGTCATTTGCCATTGAAGTTGAATATGGCAGGTGTAATTCCTCCTATTTTCGCCTCTTCGATACTTTTGTTTCCGGCGACGATTATCAGCATGTTCACTAAGGGGGTTGAGAATTCGGATAGTCGAGTAATCAGTTTTCTTAAGGATCTTGCTGCGTCTATGGGGCCAGGTGAGCCGATTCATGCCCTCTTGTATGCTGGTGCAATTATTTTTTTCTGCTTCTTTTACACTGCTCTTGTGTTTAATAGCAAAGAAACAGCCGATAACCTGAAGAAGAGCGGAGCATTCGTGCCGGGTATTCGTCCAGGTGATCAGACCGCGCGTTATATCGATAAGATTTTGATGCGCTTGACACTGGTAGGTGCGTTGTATATTACGGTGGTGTGCTTGGTACCTGAATTCATGATGTCATACTGGAAAGTTCCATTCTATTTTGGTGGTACTTCACTTTTGATTATCGTTGTAGTGACGATGGACTTCATGGCTCAAGTGCAAAATTATGTAATGTCACAGCAATACGAATCGCTTCTTCGTAAAGCAAATTTCAAGGGCGGAATTCCTTCACGGTAATCGCCCAGAGGAACAGCAGATCGAATGGCAAAAGACGACGTTATACAGATGCAGGGCGAGATTCTAGAGAATCTTCCGAATGCAACATTTCGAGTTAAGTTGGAAAATGGGCATGTTGTGCTAGGCCATATTTCTGGGAAGATGCGAATGAATTATATTCGTATCCTTCCTGGTGATAAGGTGACAGTAGAATTGACGCCTTATGATTTGAGCCGGGCACGCATAGTGTTCCGAACCAAGTAAATTTAAATGAACTAGAAGGAAAGAGGGCAAAAATGAAAGTTCTCGCATCAGTTAAGCGGATCTGCCGCAATTGCAAGATCATCAAGCGCAAGGGTGTTGTTCGTGTTATATGCACAGAACCACGCCATAAGCAGCGCCAAGGTTAATTAACGTTATTTATCGAGGATAACGAATGGCACGTATAGCAGGGGTTAATATCCCAAATCATCAGCATACCGTAATCGGCTTAACAGCTATCTATGGTATTGGTCGTCCACGCGCAGAGAAAATCTGCCAAGCAACCGGTGTTTTAACGAATAAAAAAGTTAAAGATCTGGATGATAGCGAATTAGAAAGACTTCGCGACGGAATTGCAAAATTCATCGTCGAAGGTGATCTACGTCGTGAAATCTCGATGAACATCAAGCGTTTGATGGACTTAGGTTGCTACCGCGGCCTCCGTCATCGTAAGGGTTTGCCTTGCCGTGGTCAACGTACACGTACGAATGCTCGTACGCGTAAGGGTCCGCGTAAAGCAGCGCAATCATTGAAGAAATAATCCAGTCCTGCTGGATTTAAGGAAACAATTATGGCAAAAGCACAAAATAACGCAAACGCAGCCCGCGCTCGTAAAAAAGTTAAAAAGAATGTCGCTGAAGGTATCGCACACGTTCACGCTTCTTTTAACAATACAATCATCACGATCACTGATCGTCAAGGCAATGCTTTGTCTTGGGCAACTGCTGGTGGCGCTGGTTTTAAAGGTTCGCGTAAGTCGACACCGTTTGCAGCTCAGGTTGCGGCGGAAGCTGCAGGAAAAGTTGCAGTTGAATGCGGTATCAAAAATCTGGAAGTTCGCATCAAGGGCCCAGGTCCAGGACGTGAATCTTCAGTTCGCGCTTTGAATAACTTGGGTATTAAAATATCCTTGATTCAAGACGTTACTCCAGTTCCACATAACGGCTGCCGCCCTCCAAAGCGTCGTCGTATCTAAGTAGTAGCGAAAGCTGCTGGTGTTCTGGTAGATTTAGCGTTAGAATACAGCCCGCCAATTCAATTGGTGGGTTTTCTGTTTTTTTCGCAGTTTTTAGTAGTTTTTGTAAGACCACCGTCTGTTCGATTGTAGGACAGACTAGCGCAGCAGGATGATGTTCCTGCTTGCGTCATTAATAAAAGGAAAATATCGTGGCACGTTATATTGGACCAAAAGCAAAATTATCCCGTCGCGAAGGCACGGATCTGTTTCTGAAAAGCGCACGTCGTTCTTTAGATTCAAAATGCAAATTAGATGTAAAACCAGGTCAACATGGTGCTAAATCTGGCGCCCGTACGTCTGACTACGGTAATCAATTGCGCGAAAAGCAAAAAGTTAAGCGTATGTACGGTATCTTGGAACGTCAGTTCCGTCGTTATTTCGCAGAAGCTGATCGTCAAAAAGGCAACACTGGCGAAACTCTGTTGAAATTGCTGGAATCCCGTTTGGATAACGTTGCATATCGTATGGGCTTCGGTTCCACACGTGCAGAAGCGCGTCAGTTGGTCAGCCACAAAGCGTTCACTGTTAATAACATCGTTGTTAACATTGCTTCTTACCAAGTTAAATCTGGTGATGTAGTTGCTGTTCGTGAAAAATCGAAAAAGCAAGTGCGTATCGTTGAAGCCTTGTCTTTGGCTGAACAAATTGGTATGCCATCTTGGGTCGCTGTTGACTCCAAGAAAATGGAAGGTACTTTCAAGTCCATGCCAGATCGTAGCGATATTTGCCACGATGTCAATGAATCCCTGATCGTTGAATTGTATTCACGTTAATATTCAAGTTTTACCGCCTGCCTGTTTTTCGACAGGCAGGCTTTTTTCTTTGCAGCCATCAGCCTTATCGGTGTAATGAGCCGAGGGTATTGAAAAGGATATTTCATGCAGAACAATCTGTTTAAACCACGTATTATTGATGTTGAAATGCTAGGTGCCGGTCACGCTAAAGTTGTGATGGAGCCGTTCGAACGTGGTTTTGGCCACACTTTGGGCAACTCGCTGCGCCGTGTATTGCTGTCCTCTATGGTGGGTTACGCACCGACAGAAGTTACTATCGCTGGTGTGGTACATGAATATTCGACACTTGATGGCGTTCAAGAAGACGTTGTCGACATCTTGTTGAACTTGAAAGGTATCGTCTTCAAAGTACATAATCGCGACGAAGTTACCTTGACATTGAAAAAAGATGGCGAAGGCCCAGTTTTGGCTTCCGATATCGATTTGCCGCATGATGTTGAGTTGATCAATCCAGATCACGTGATTGCTAATTTGACTGTCGGCGGCAAGCTTGACATGCAGATCAAGGTCGAAAAGGGCCGTGGTTATGTGCCAGGCAACGTTCGTCGTTTGTCTGAAGATGCGAACAAGACTATAGGTCGTATCATTTTGGATGCGTCTTTCTCACCTATTCGCCGTGTTTCTTACTCGGTTGAATCAGCTCGTGTAGAACAGCGTACTGATTTGGATAAATTGATCATCAATATTGAAACTAACGGCGTGATTTCTCCTGAAGAAGCAATTCGTCAGTCCGCACGTGTTTTGGTTGATCAATTGAATGTCTTTGCTGCCCTCGAAGGTACTGAAGCTGCTGCAGAAGCGCCATCACGCGCACCTGCTGTTGATCCAGTTCTGTTGCGTCCAGTCGACGATCTAGAATTGACAGTTCGCTCCGCAAATTGCCTGAAAGCAGAAAACATTTACTACATTGGTGACTTGATCCAACGTAGCGAAAACGAACTGTTGAAGACGCCAAACTTGGGTCGTAAGTCTTTGAATGAAATCAAAGAAGTATTGGCTTCCCGTGGTTTGTCTTTGGGCATGAAGTTGGAAAACTGGCCACCTGCAGGCTTGGAAAAGTAATTTGTATTAGTAATAAGGGCAGGCCCAGCCTGCCCGGTAATTGTAGTAAAGCACACACCGGTCCGCGCTAAATTGTTAGCGATAGAAGAGCTGGATTTTTTTAAAACACGAAAGGAAATATCATGCGTCATCGTCACGGCTTACGTAAGCTGAATCGTACCTCTTCCCACCGTTTGGCTATGCTGCGCAACATGACAGTATCGTTGCTGCGTCACGAAGCCATCAAAACAACTTTGCCTAAAGCAAAAGAATTGCGCCGCGTTATCGAGCCGATTCTGACTATGGGTAAAACAAACACCTTGGCAAACAAGCGTTTGGCTTTCGCGCGTTTGCGTGATCGTGAAATGGTCTTGAAATTGTTCGCTGAATTGGGCCCACGTTACGCAAATCGTAACGGCGGTTACCTGCGTATCCTGAAAATGGGTTTCCGCGTAGGCGACAACGCTCCTATGGCTTATGTAGAACTGATGGATCGTCCAGAAATCAGTGATGCAGACGACGCGCCAGTAGCAGAATAATTAGCCGGCCTTTTGGTCAGTTGATGTAAAAGCCGTTCAGTGTAAATTGAACGGCTTTTTTGTTTTTTTATTTTGACGTCCGACATCCGTAAGAAAATGGACACTCGCTGACCGACATTGAGCGAGAGTGAATAAGCCAACAAGTTGCTTCTTAGTTGGAGATTTCGAGTTTATTTTCAGGAACATTTTGGCATCAGAGTGGTCTCTGTTAGAGCGTCTTTACTTTATCGTAGGCGATTATTTTTTAACGATTTTTTTGTTGTTCCGTAAATTGGGAAGCGCATGAAGCTTTTTATGAGTACCTTCAGTCATATGCGGCGCGGGTTTTTTTGTGCCTTCTTGCCTTTGTTGGCCACGCTGCTGTTGGCGATAATCTCACAGTCTAGTCATGCTGATGATTTCCTCGATCCTGAACAGGCATTCAAAGTTGAGGCGCGCATGCTGCAGCCGGGTCTGGCCGAAGTGACATTCGTTATTGCTGATGGGTATTATCTGTATCGGGATCGAATTAAAATCGTTGCGGAAGCTGCTACTTTAGGCGAAGTGCAATTGCCGCCGGGGAAAGTGAAATTTGACGAGACGTTTCAAAAAGAGGTAGAAACCTACCGTGGCCGGGTGGCGGTGAATATTCCCGTGCAAGTGAGTGCTGACTTTGTCTTAAAGGTCAGTCGCCAAGGGTGTGCCGATCAGGGCCTGTGTTATCCGCCTATGGAATCGAGTCTGAACCTAAGTGCTGTCGGTACTAGTAGCGCGAATGAAAAGGAAGCGGCGCAACTAACGACAGAAATTGTTGCTCAGGCTAGTCAGGCAAGTGCGACTCAGGGCGATAGTTACAGCATTAGTAAGGCATTAAAGAGCGGCAAGTTGATCGCCATATTGCCCTTATTTTTTCTTTTAGGTTTAGGACTTTCTTTTACGCCCTGCGTCTTACCTATGGTGCCTATCTTGTCTTTTATTATAGTTGGTGAGGGCGTTGCAATTAAGCGTAGCCGGGGATTTTTGCTATCTCTGAGTTACGCGCTGGGGATGGCTCTGGTATACACCGCGCTTGGTGTTGCTGCTGGTTTGATCGGCGAAGGCTTGGCGGCTAGCTTGCAAAATCCCTGGGTGCTTGGCGTCTTCGCTGTGATGATGGCGGGTTTGTCGCTTTCCATGTTCGGGGTCTATCAATTGCAGGTTCCTGGCGCTCTGCAAAGCAAATTAACCGTGGTCTCCGAAGGGCAGCGTAATGGCAAACTCATAGGAGTGTTTCTGATGGGTGCGATCTCCGCGCTGATCGTCGGCCCCTGCGTTGCGGCACCGTTGGCGGGCGCCCTGGTCTACATTAGCCAAACGCGAGATGTGCTGGTTGGCGGCAGTGCTTTGTTTGCGATGGCGATGGGGATGAGTGTGCCCTTACTTTTAGTGGGGATCTCGGCCGGTAGTCTGTTGCCTCGCGCGGGTGCCTGGATGGAAGCGATCAAGCGCTTCTTCGGTGTTCTGATGTTGGCAATGGCGCTGTGGATGGTGTCACCTGTGATACCTGTGTGGGCACAAATGGCTGGCTGGGCAGCGTTGCTGCTGGGGTATGCCGGATATCAATTATTTGTTCATAAGGGCGGAGTGCCCTCGAAGGTTTTCGCGCTTACGCTGGCTTTGGCTGGACTTACGCAACTGGTAGGGCTTAGCACTGGCGGCCGTGATGTATATGCCCCCGTCGCCCATTTGTTTGGAGCTCCAACTCAAGGAGTTACTTTTAAACGGATAGGGTCATTGACCGAGTTGAATGAGGTTCTTCTGCAATCAAAGGGCAAGCTGGTGATGCTAGACTTTTATGCGGACTGGTGTGTGTCTTGCAAGGAGATGGAAAAACTTACCTTCAGTGACGGCCAAGTTAAGACTAAGCTAGACGGCATGTTGTTATTGCAGGTGGATGTCACTGCGAATAATGCGCAGGATAAAGAATTGCTCAAGCGCTTCAATCTATTCGGTCCGCCTGGGATAATATTTTTCGATAAACAAGCTAAAGAATTACTTGATGCGCGCGTGATCGGTTATCAAAATGCTGAGAAATTTTTAACCTCGCTGACGGCGTTAGAGAAGTTCTAAATTTAAAAAAACGCTCAAAGTTATGAGCGTTTTTTTGGGGGAGCATTGAAATCACCTTTTAATACGTATAGGGTCAACGGGACGGCGTAATTTGTTCGGCATAGTCGTACAGCGCCCCCAGTATCTCCTCATCTCTTTCGGTCGCACTTTCTTGCAGATTGTCGATGCGATCAAAAAACTGTTCTACCGTTAGAGCTTTGCCTGCGCCATCAAGCAAGCGCGCCGCGATATGGCGCTGCCATCGTTGTGTTTCCTGGCTGGACAAGGTGGCGGGAAAATTGCGCGCACGATAGCGAAATAACAGTTCTGCAAGGCGTGCATCCTGAAACTGTGGCCGTGTGCTGGCCAATTCTTCTGGCTTCATGGCGCGTAAGTCAGTGAGCGTACGGCGGTCATTATTGCCGACAAAACCGCCATAGAGATCTTCATCCACATCGATGCCCGCTTCGCTGTTGCGCGAGAATATCTGTTGCCAGATACTCGCCATGTCTGGTGCACCCTCGGCGAGCTTGGCATGATTCTGTACTAATTGCATATCTAGGCCCCAATGGGTGGCGCGTTCTGTGCTCAACGTCTTTAAATTACCGATGACGATAGGCGATTTATTCAGATGTATGCTCTTAATCGGTAAGCGGCTTACGCCTTCAGGCAGTGCATCGGCCTTGCTAAACATGCGCAGTTTAATGCTGGCCGCGTCGAGCGTAAATAATTCGCTAGGGTCGACGTTCAGATCCCAGACGATCACTTCATTTTTATTCTGAGGATGCACTGCGAGTGGCCACACTGCAGTAATGCAACCCCGCTCAGCGGGTATCATTCCCGAGACATGCAGGAAGGCCTTTTTGAGTGGCAGACCTATCTCGGCGGCGACCCTTTCTTTCTTGTGTAGTGACAGGCAAAAATCGAATAATTTGGGTTGGTGCTGACGTATCAACTTGGCCAAGGCAATGGTGGCACGCACATCGGACAGCGCATCGTGCGCAGCCTCATGGGCCAGGCCATTGGCGGCACTTAAATGTTCTAAGCGAAAACTGGGTTTTCCTTCTGCATTGGTCGGCCAGTTAATTCCATCCGGTCTGAGCGCGTAGGTCGTGCGCACCACATCGAGAATATCCCAGCGCCCGCAGTCATTTTGCCATTCGCGTGCATACGGGTCGATTAGATTACGCCAGAACATGAAGCGGGTGATTTCATCGTCGAAGCGTATGGTGTTGTAGCCCACGCCTATGGTGCCTGGTTGTGAAAACGCCTGTTCTATGGTGGCAGCAAATTGGTACTCTGGTACGCCGCGTTCCAGGCACTCTTGCGGCGTAATGCCGGTGATCAGACAGGATTGCGGATCCGGTAGGAAATCTGGGGCGGGCTGACAATACAGCATGATAGGCTCGCCGATTTCATTCAGATCGGCATCGGTGCGTATCGCGGCAAATTGGGCTGGACGATCGCGTCTGGCTTGTGCGCCGAAGGTTTCGTAATCGTGCCAAAGGAAACTGTAGTCTTGCATAATTTATCTATAAAATGTAAAAAGAGGGGAGTATATGTCTTAGTCACTCGCTCGCGCACAAAGCTATTGCGCATTTAACGCCACAATGGCCATACTACCCCCTAGTATCATGCGTTCTTGAACTCTGTTGCATGGCGCGCTCTTCGAAATAACGTTTGCTGCGGAAGTAGCCGAGCAGCAGCACCACCAGGCCCAGCATGATACTCATAATGATCCAAAAACCAGAGGCCATATCGAGCATGGGCATCTTGACAAAATTCATTCCGAAGATCCCGGTAATCAAAGTAAGCGGCATAAAAAGTGCCGTAATGACGGTCAGGGTGCGCATGATTTCGCTGGTGCGATGCGCCATCGCCGCGAAATGAATTTGTACTGCTGATTCTAGCGATGCTTCCAGACGGCGCGCGTGATTGAGGACTCGACCTATGTGCTCAATTACATCATTGACGCGTACCAGTAGCAGGTCTTTGCTGCGACCATTGCCGTTCTCTGTGCCGTCGTGAGTATCGACAATATAGTCGCGCAGTTCTTGTAGTGCGTCGTGCTGCTCTTCACACAGGTGATCTAGTTTGCGTAGCTCGATACGTGAGTCGAGTAAGGCGATCCAATTCTTAAAAGGTTTGCGCGGATCGAGCAGGGCATGTTGCCAGCGATCTAGTTGCAGGGTCAATGGTTGGCGCAAATCGAGGTATTGGTCGACCATGGAATTGAGCAGGCGCAGCATCAGATCTTCTGGCGAGGTCGGTAGTCGAACAGAGTGGGAATTGCCTTCTGCTTTGTGTTTGTAGGAGAGCATGCGCGTACGCGCGTTTTCTATACTTTGACTGTGAGTCGAACGGACTGTGACGAGTGCGTTATCAAGCAGAAAAAATGACACTGGCAAGGTGAGTAACTTGTTCAATGCCGCAGGAACTTTTCTCTTGATGCCCTCGTTATCGGTGATTGTGCTGGTATCGGCGTGTAGTGCCAATTTACGAAATACCACCATGACGTAATCTTGGGTTGAGTCAAAATACGAAGGGTGAGTGAGATTGACCGCATCTCTCAAGTGCAGGTCATATAAGCGCGTGCCGGTCATTTTTTCGACCGCATCGCGCCATGCTTCCGGATCGGCAGCGACCTCGTCATGGGTCGCATCCAGCCAGCGAAACACCGATGAGGTCGGCGCAACTTGGTTCAGTGTTACCTGTTGTTCGCCTATATAAAAAATATCCATTTACTTTGATTTTTCAAAAATGCGCCATACGGCGAGTAAGGAGAGTAAGCAGTACAGTGCGATTGCCAATTTCAAATTCAAATCTAGACGCAAACTACCAAACCATGAGTCACTGAAAAGGGGAATGAGCAAGCTCAGACTTAAGCGCGCATGTTCTAGATGCAGATAGGCGGGACTCTGCTCCATCAGGCCACCGAGTATACAAAATACTGCTGCTAGCCAGAATCCATATGCCAAAGCCGACAGTAGCGGCAGGCTCTCAGCGCTGAGCAAAAAATGGGTGCCGATTTGCAAGCAGAGCGCAAATTGGATCAGGCAGTAGTACAGCTTTGCCTTGCTTAAAGGTGGATCATATTCGGCGCGCGCCAGGTCAAATTTTTTCGCGGCAGCAGTGCGCAATATGTCGTCCGGTTGCCAGCCCGGAGGCTTGAGCCAGATGCGCCATTTGTCTCGCCAATATTGCGTATGCCAGGCTGTTTTTGCAGTCGCTGCATACACTTCGAGATTGGCCCATAAGGGATTCCAGCTGCGTAGCGGACTGCGGGTGCCAAACACCACAGGATGGGCGTCTTGCTCTTCGACGAAAGTGCCAAACAGCCGGTCCCAGAGTATCAGTATGCCGCCATAATTTTTATCCAGATACAGATCATTCACGCCATGGTGCACCCGATGATTAGAGGGCGAGACAAAGACCCGGTCGAACCATCCCATTTTGTCTATCTGCTGAGTGTGTATCCAAAATTGATAAAGTAAATCGATCAGTGCAATCACGATAAAGACTTTGACGGGGTAGCCTAAAAGTGCCAGCGGCAAATAAAAAATCCAGCCAAATAGAGCACCGCTACTGGTCTGGCGTAATGCCGTGGTCAGGTTATAGGCTTCGCTTTGATGATGCACCACGTGCGCTGCCCACAAGAGATTGGTTTGATGTCCCATGCGGTGCAGCCAGTAATACAGAAAATCATACAAAAGTAAGCCGGAAATCCAAACCCAGATACTCTCTTCCGATAGAGCGAAGAGGGCGCTATGTTGGTATACCCAGGCGTAAATCCCGACGGATAAAAACTTTAGAAACACACCGCTAATTTGGCTCATGACACCCAGACTCAAACTATTGATGGCGTCATTGATGCGGTAGAGATGCCGTTGGCGGCGCTGCGCGAGGATAAACTCACAGGCTATGAGTAAAAAAAATACCGGACTCGCGAAAAGGATGATTTTTTCCTGCATGAGGCTTTGCTCGCGTAATTGGTCAGGAAGAAACGTCAGGAGGATTGCATAGGCCTATGACTGATGGAGCGAGCCTTTACCGGAACGCTAGCTCCATCAAGACGTATTAACTAATGTGTTTGAGCAGGCGCGCCACGTCGCGTGCAAAGTAAGTGAGGATACCATCGGCACCAGCACGCTTAAATGCCAGCATTGATTCCATCATGGTCTTATTGTGGTCGAGCCAGCCGTTTTGGGCGGCGGCCTTGATCATCGCATATTCACCGCTGACCTGATAAGCGAAGGTCGGCACCTTGAATTCATCTTTGACGCGGCGCACGATGTCCAGATAAGGCATGCCGGGTTTGACCATCACCATGTCTGCGCCCTCTGCCAGATCGAGTGCGACTTCGCGCAAGGCCTCATCGCTATTCGCCGGATCCATTTGGTAGCTGGCCTTGTCGCTCTTGCCCAGCGTCGTGGCGGAACCGACCGCGTCACGGAAGGGGCCGTAGAAAGCGGATGCATACTTGGCAGAGTACGCCATGATGCGGGTGTGAATAAAGCCGTGGGTTTCCAATGCATGGCGGATCGCACCGATACGGCCATCCATCATATCGCTAGGAGCGACAATGTCGGCGCCGGCCTGCGCCTGGGTCAGCGCTTGCTTGACTAGAATAGCCGTAGTCTCATCGTTGAGTACATAGCCCTCAGCATTGATCACACCATCTTGACCGTGGCTGGTGTATGGATCTAAAGCAACATCGGTCAAGATCCCGAGTTCTGGGAAGCGCATTTTTAATTCGCGTATTGCACGCGGTATTAAGCCTTGTGGATTTAATGCTTCAATTCCGTCTGGTGTTTTTAGGCTAGGATTAATCGACGGAAATAAGGCCAACACCGGTATGCCTAAGGTCACGCAATCTTCTGCAACGCCCATCAAGACATCAATAGAGACGCGCTCTACGCCTGGCATAGAGGCGACTTTTTCGCACAGATTTTCGCCGTCAATTACAAATACCGGATAGATCAGATCGGATGCCGTCACATGGTTTTCGCGCATCAAAGCGCGCGAAAAAGCGTCGTGACGCATACGGCGCATGCGGGTGGCGGGGAATTGGGCTGCAGTGGTTTGCTTGTAATCGGACATGGCGATGTAAAAAGAAAATTTAATTTAACTTAGTTTAAATAGAGATGAAACTTTTTTTAAAAACTAAGCTCAGAGTTAGCAGGCATTAGCCTACCGCTTATTCTCCCTGAGCGGGCGCCCATCGACCCTATTCGATATTGGCGTTACTTTCCCCGGCTTTTGTTATGGCCGGGGTTTTTTTTGGGTTTTCTATACGGGATCCGATTCAGCGGAGCCCGCATCGTCCTCAGCACCTTCGGAGTCAATGATGTTTTTGACGTAGGGCTGATCTAAACCCGTCAGTTGCTGGATTTTTGCATCTGCTTCTTCTATCCCTATCCGTTTTAACGATGAGAATAATTGCGCCGTAAATGGAAACGGCACACCATGTTCATCGGTATAACTGGCCAGCACCGTGTTGGTCATACGCAAGGCATTGGTGGCTTCATTGCGATTGAGCTTATCGGCTTTGGTGAGCAAACAGTGCACCGGTCTGCCGGTTGGTGCGTACCATTCCAGCATCTGGCGATCAAGATCGGTAAACGGACGTCGCGAATCCATGATCAAGATCAAGGCTGATAACTGGTCGCGCTTTTGCACATAGTTACCCAGCAATTGATTCCAGTGATTTTTTGCCGCGCCGGGAACTTCGGCGTAACCATAACCCGGCAAATCGACTAACAAAGCACGGATCTCGTCGACACGTGTTGCATCTTTGCGATGTTGTGCCACGTGCGCACCACCGATAGAAAAATAATTGATGTGCTGCGTGCGGCCCGGTGTTTTAGAGGCGAAGCAGAGTTTTTTCTGATTACACAGAATATTAATGGCGGTAGATTTTCCGGCGTTTGAGCGGCCAGCAAAGGCGACTTCAGGTACCTGCAGAGTAGGTAAGTCGCGTAGATGGTTGACCGTCGTAAAGAAGCGGGCTTGCCAGAGGATAGACATAAGAGGGTGCCAATATGGATAAATGCGTGAAAAAATACGACAGAAATGAGCGGAATCGCTTAAAAATGCTGCCCCATTCTGGTTTCACGCACCCCGAATTAGCCAACATTTCCTTAAAAGCTATTGTACAATAAGGGGTTAGGTATTGGGCAGCCATGAATGCGCTGTCCGGTGAATTAATAATTCGCGTCGCCAATAGGGCAGATTTCCATTATTTAGTCTCAGGGTGTTTGAATGAACCGTGCTTTTTTACCATTTTTAAAATCCGTCAGCGTCGCAATCTTAGCGGTGTCTTCCCTTGCCTACGCGAATGAGCATGCTGCTCCTGTCAAAGCAGATGCAGCCAAAGGCGCGACACTGTACGCCAATGGCGATGCCGCACGTGGTATCGTCGCTTGCGCATCTTGCCACGGTGAGGCTGGTAATTCTACTATTAGCGTCAATCCAAAATTGGCTGCGCAACACGAAGCTTATATCAATAAGCAATTACATGATTTTAAAGGCGCAGATCGCAATAACGCAGTCATGACGACGTTCTCTAAAGCGATGAGCGAAGATGACGTTAAAAATGTTGCGGCGTATTTGTCCTCACAAAAAGCTAAGCCTGGTGCTGCTAAAAACAAAGACATCGTTGAATTGGGCAAACAAATTTATCGCGGTGGTATTGCTGAGAAGAGTGTTCCTGCTTGTGCTGGTTGCCATAGCCCTAACGGTGTCGGTATTCCCGCCCAATACCCACGTCTGGCTGGTCAGCATCAAGATTATACTATCGCCCAGCTGACTAATTTCCGTACCGGTACACGTAAAAACAGTCCGCAAATGGTCACCATCGCCAAGCGCATGTCTGACGATGAAATGAAGGCTGTGGCTGACTATATGGCGGGTCTGAAGTAAAAGGATTTTGCTGTAAAAATATAAAAAAATAGTAATCATAGGAGGGGGTGGCAAAAGCCATCCCCTTTTTGTTTTTATGGATAAGCATGAATACCAATATGCAAACAGAAGCGCACACAAAAACGCAATCAGAAGCGTCAGTAGATAGCGCCACTGATAACGATGCGCCAGCAAAAACCTTGGGTTTGAGCTTAAATACCGACAAACGCTGGCTGGCGGATTTAGTCGAGTTACTCTCTTCTATGCGCTTTGCGATTAGCCTACTGACCTTGATCGCAATCACCTCGGTGATAGGTACAGTGCTTAAGCAAAACGAGCCTATGCCAAATTACGTCAACCAGTTTGGCCCTTTCTGGTTCGAAGTCTTTCATAAACTCAGCTTATACTCTTTGTATTCTGCCTGGTGGTTTTTGCTGATTATGGCTTTTCTGGTGCTCTCCACCAGTTTATGCCTGATACGCAACACCCCAAAAATGCTGAAGGATATGCGTAGCTGGCGTGAAAACGTGCGCGAACAGTCCTTGCGTAACTTTCATCACAAAGCCACCTGGACTAGCACACTGCAGCCTGGCGACTTGCTGAACGAGGTGACGACGCATATTTCCAGAGTCGGATATAAATTTAAAGTCATCGAGAAAGAGCGCGCTAGCTTAATCACAGCAAAGCAAGGTGCGGCAAATAAATGGGGTTATATTTTTGCGCATAGCGCGATCGTGATTATTTGCGTTGGTGGTTTGCTCGATTCAGATTTGTCTATCCGCTTCCAGCAATGGTTTATGGGGAAGGTGCCGTTCGAAGGTAATGGCATCATCGCCAACATTCCGGCGCAACATCGATTGGCCTTAGGCACGCCTACCTTCCGTGGTAATGCCATGATACCTGAGGGGGCTAGCAGTAGCACCGCGATCATTTCGCAGCAAACTGGCGTGCTGATACAAGACTTACCTTTCACTATTAAACTGAATAAATTCATCATTGATTATTATTCGACCGGCATGCCTAAGTTGTTTGCCAGCGAAGTGATTATTAAAGACCATGAAACCGGCAAAACATTTCCCGCCACGATCAAGGTAAATCAACCTCTGATTTATAAAGGCATCGCCTTGTTTCAATCAAGCTTCGAGGATGGTGGTAGTCATTTGAGTTTGATGGCCTACCCCATGCAGGGTAGCAAAACCGCCAATTTTGAGGTCAAAGGGGATGTGGGCGGCAACACGCCACTGAAAGGCGAAACTGGCAGTGACTACAGCATAGAGTGGTCGGGTTTCCGCCCGTTTAACGTAGAAAACATGGCGCGTAACGGACAAGATTTACGGGCTGTCGATAGCCAGAAAAGTTTTAACGAGAAAATCTCGGCCGACCTTGATAAACATCTAGGTTCCGCAGCTAAAAACGCGAATAATAAGGATCTGAAAAACGTCGGTCCTAGTGTGCAATACAAATTGCGTGACAAGACCGGGCAAGCCAGAGAGTTTCATAATTACATGCAGCCGGTATTGGTGGATGGGGCTTGGGTGTTTTTAGCCGGAACCCGCGAAAACCCGAACGAGGCTTTCCGCTATTTACGTATCCCTGCCGATGATGATGATAGTGTCAAAGAATGGATGCGGATACGCTCGGCATTGGCCGATCCGGCTCTGCGTCAGCTTGCCGCACAAAGTTATGCGAAACGGGCATTGCCAGAAAACGGCAAAAATGGTGAACAATTGCAGCTGCAGTTGGCTGCATCGGCTGAAAAAGGCATGCTTATTTTTGCAGGTAATGGCTCAGGCTCGCCCGCCGGCTATCTGGCGATTTCGCAATTTTTAGAGCAAATCCCCGCCGCAGAACAAGCTAAGGCCGCTGATGTATTTATGAAAATACTCAATGGTGGCATGTGGGATTTATGGCAGTTAGCGCGAAAAAAACAGGGGTTGCCAGTATTGGAATTGGATGATAAACATGCGCGTTTCTTGCAAATTGCTACCAGCGCTTTATCGGATTCTTTCTTCTACGGCGCCCCGGTGTATCTGCAATTGACAGGCTTTGATGAGGTAAAGGCTTCGGTCCTGCAGGTGACGCGTTCGCCTGGCCAAAATATTGTTTACCTCGGCTGCCTATTTTTGGTGATAGGTGTGTTCTCGATGTTTTATATCCGTGAACGACGTTTATGGATATGGATCAAGGAGGACCATCTTGGTTCGCATGCGTTAATGGCCTTGAGTTCGCAGCGTAAGACTTTGGATTTTGAAAAAGAGTTTGAGCAATTGAAGTCGCAATTGCTGCAACTTAATCAAGGCAATCGGCAGGTCGATTCCTAAGAGTAAAAACGAGTCGGCCTTAATCGGCTAAACTAACAGCCCGTGTAGCGCATTTAGTACTGGATAGATGATGGAAATGACACAAAACTACAGCCCCTATCAGGGATTTTTTAAGCGCTTATCGGTGCTCGACTGGCTATACGCGGTGGCGCTCTGTATGGGCTCATTGTATGCCTTGCAGCGTTTCGGCAGCTATATGGATGTTTATGAAAAAGGCATACTCGTGCTGGCGGCTCCCACTTTCGCCTGGCTAGGATGGCACTGGAAGCCGGTGCGCGGCCTGATTTTGACACTGAGCGTGTTGGCGCTGTTTTCCATCCATTTGTATGAAGGCTCGCTAGATTTAGCGAATAAAAAATTCTTACTCAAGTATTTACTCTCTAGCCAGTCCGCTATTTTGTGGATGGCAACTCTATTTTTCCTGTCCACGTTATTTTATTGGGGTGGCTTGATTGCGCGTTCTAATTTCGGTTCGTCGGTCGGGTCTATCTTATGCTGGGCGGCCGTGATTATGGGATTTACTGGTCTATTGGTGCGGTGGTATGAGTCGTATCTGATTGGTGCCGATGTCGGGCATATCCCGGTATCGAACTTGTATGAAGTATTCATTTTGTTTTCCATGATTACTGCCATGTTTTACCTGTACTACGAACAAGAATATGCGACCAGACAATTAGGCCCCTTTGTGTTGATCGTCATTTCCGCTGCGGTAGGGTTTTTACTCTGGTACACAGTGACTCGCGATGCCGCCGAAATCCAACCTCTGGTGCCGGCTTTACAAAGCTGGTGGATGAAGATTCATGTGCCGGCTAACTTCATCGGTTACGGCACCTTCTCTCTGGCTGCCATGGTGGGCGTGGCGTATTTACTCAAGGCCAAAGGCTATCTGGCGGATCGCTTGCCCAGCTTGGAGGTGTTGGATGACGTCATGTATAAGGCCATCACGGTAGGTTTTGCTTTCTTCACGATTGCCACGATTTTGGGCGCATTGTGGGCGGCCGAAGCCTGGGGCGGCTACTGGTCCTGGGATCCGAAAGAAACCTGGGCCCTGATCGTCTGGCTCAATTACGCAGCATGGCTACACATGCGCTTGATGAAGGGCCTGCGCGGCCAAGTCGCAGCCTGGTGGGCTGTAGTTGGTTTGCTGGTCACGACCTTTGCCTTCCTCGGCGTCAACATGTTCCTGTCTGGCCTGCACTCTTACGGCGCTTTGTAATATACAAGTCACTAGCAAAGCGCCATGCTTTGCTAGTGAGGTGCTGTGAGTTCTAAACTTCAGATGCTAGGCGCATATTCCATGCGCCTCCCAGCCCTAAAAGCAGCCACGAGGCGCATCCTGATTGCGCAAAGCTTTTCAGTTCTAGTGCGCTTCTTCCCAATTATTCCCTACGCCCACTTCTGCCAATAAAGGCACTTTTAGCTCGGCTACTTGGGCCATCATTTCCGGTAACTTGCGCTTGACTAATTCCAGCTCGGCTTCCGGTACTTCCAGCACCAATTCATCGTGTACTTGCATGATCATTTTGCTTTGCAAACCATCGCGTTCTAACCAGTTTTGTACTGCCACCATCGCCAGTTTGATGAGGTCGGCGGCAGTGCCTTGCATAGGTGCGTTGATGGCGGCGCGCTCGGCTCCCTGGCGGCGCGGGCCGTTCGGGCTATTGATTTCTGCCAGCCACAGGCGGCGGCCGAATACGGTTTCTACATAGCCTTGCGCCTTGGCTTGGCTGCGGGTGTCGGCCATGTATTGCGCCACGCCTGGGTAGCGCTGGAAGTATTTGTCGATATAGCTTTGCGCGGCGCTGCGTTCTATCCCCAGGTTGCCGGCCAGGCCGAAGGCGCTCATGCCGTAGATCAGGCCGAAGTTAATCACCTTGGCGTAGCGTCTTTGTTCGCTGCTCACTTCTGGCAATTCCACTCCAAAAATCTCGGAGGCGGTGGCGCGGTGTACGTCTTCGCCAGCGGCAAAGGCGTTCAGTAAGCTGCTGTCGCCCGAGATATGCGCCATGATGCGCAGTTCGATTTGCGAGTAATCGGCCGAGACGATTTTGCTGCCGGCTGGTGCGACAAAAGCTTCGCGGATACGACGGCCTTCGGCGGTGCGCACCGGAATGTTTTGCAGATTCGGGTCGTTCGAGGCGAGGCGACCAGTGACGGCTACCGCTTGCGCATAATTGGTGTGCACGCGTCCGGTGCTTTGATTCACCATCTTGGGCAGCTTGTCGGTGTAGGTGGACTTTAGCTTTGCCAATCCGCGGTATTCCAATAATACTTTCGGCAGCGGGTAATCTTCTGCCAGTTTTTGCAGCACTTCTTCATCTGTCGATGGTGCACCGGACGGGGTTTTTTTAACGATCGGCAAACCGAGTTTGACGAAAAATATCTCGCCCAATTGTTTCGGAGAATTCAGGTTGAAAGGTTGCTCAGCCAATTCATAAGCGCTCTGCTCCAGTTGCAGTAAGCGGGTGCCGATTTCATGCGATTGCGTGGCCAGCAGATCTTTGTTGATCAGTACGCCATTGCGTTCTATTTTTTGTAACGTGACGGCGGTCGGCAGTTCTATCTCGCGGTAGATACGCAGCAGTTTTTCATCGTGTTCGATTTGCGGCCACATCGCTTGATGCAGTTGCAAGGTGATGTCGGCATCTTCAGCAGCGTAGGCGGTAGCGCGCTCTAAATCGACCTGGTCAAAACAGATTTGCGAGGCACCCTTGCCGCAGACTTCTTCAAAGCTGATGGTTTTGTGTCCCAGATGACGCAGTGCCAGGCTATCCATGTCATGCGATTTATGCGATTCAAATACATACGATTGCAGCAGCGTGTCGTGAGCTATCCCTTGTAAACGTACGCCGTGATTGGCAAAGATGTGGCTGTCGTATTTCAGGTTTTGCCCTACCTTAAGTTGGCTGGCGTCCTCTAACCATGGCTTGAGTTTAGCCAGCACGAATTCACGCGATAGTTGCGGCTCTGCGTCGGCATAACTATGCGCCACTGGAATGTAGGCGGCAATCCCGGCTTCGCAGCATAGCGAGATACCGACCAGTTGCGCGGTCATCGGTTCTAATGAGGTGGTTTCGGTGTCAACGGCGGTCAGGCTGGCGGCAGAAATTTTGGCGATCCAGGCATCCAGTTTTGCTTCGGTCAATATGCAATCGTAGTGCGTGACGGCTGGTTTTGCTGGCGTCGCCATGCTAACCGCGGCAGTTGGCTCAGCGCCTTCGTTGCCGAACAAGCCGCCTTGCGCTGGTCCTGTGAGGGGTGTGGCACCAGCAGTGGCGTCGCCCGAGAGTTCGCGTAACCAGCTCTTGAAACCATAGCGTTGAAAGAAGGCTAGCATGGCTTCCTTGCTTTCTTCTTTGGCGGTCAATGAATCATTGATAGAGATGTGGTGCTGCGATAAATCGCAATCGGTTTTGATGGTGATTAAGACGCGGCCCTGCGGCAGCCAATCCAAGGCCTGACGCAGGTTCTCGCCGACTACGCCGCTGATCTTGTCCGCGTTTTCCATCACGCCCTCAAGACTATCGTATTGCGTTAGCCATTTGAGTGCGGTTTTGGGGCCGCATTTCATCACACCGGGGACGTTGTCGACGGTGTCGCCTATCAGGGTCAGATAATCGATGATGCGGTTCGGTGGCACGCCAAATTTAGCCAGTACCCCGGCTTCATCGAGCTTTTCATTGCTCATGGTGTTGATTAAGGTAACATCGGCGTTCACCAGTTGCGCCATGTCTTTGTCACCGGTCGAGACGATGGTGCGCAAGCCTTGCGCGCTGGCGTTGACGGCCAGGGTGCCGATGACATCGTCGGCTTCGACTCCTTCTACCATCAAAATGGGCCAGCCCATGGCTAGCACGGCGGCGTGGATAGGTTCGATCTGACGACGCAAATCGTCCGGCATTGGCGCTCTTTGTGCCTTGTATTCTGGATATAAGTCGTCGCGGAAGGTTTTGCCCTTGGCATCGAAGACGCAAGCCATGTAAGCGGCCGGATAGTCGTGGCGTAAGCGGCGCAGCATATTGATCATGCCGTAGATCGCGCCGGTGGGCTCACCTTGCGCGTTGCGCAAATCGGGCATAGCATGAAAAGCGCGGTACAAATAACTTGAACCATCAACTAATAACAGGGTTTTTTGCATATGGAAGAGAACCGAAAAAGAATATTGAAATTGCGTCAGATTGCAGAAGGTGAGCGCGCTACCGCGCTCAAGGCTCGCGAATCATGGCATATGTTCACAATTATGGCAGAGTTTATCGAGTCTACCGAAAGGCTGTCGGGAGTTCACCCGGCGGTAACGATATTTGGCTCGGCTCGTCTTGCGCCCGATCATCCATATTATCTGCAATGTGTGGACGTGGCACGACGTTTATCGGATGCCGGTTTCGCCGTGATTTCTGGCGGCGGGCCTGGCATTATGGAGGCGGCAAATCGTGGTGCGTTTGAAGGGACATCGGCCTCGGTCGGTTTGAATATAGAGTTACCGCATGAGCAAAAAACCAATCCCTGGCAGAATATTTCTCTGACCTTTAGACATTTTTTTGCGCGTAAGGTGGCGTTTGTCAAATATGCCGATGCTTACGTGATCTTCCCTGGTGGCTTTGGCACTATGGATGAGCTCAGTGAGGTACTCACCTTGATACAGACCGGAAAATCACGGCATATACCGGTGATACTGGTCGGTAGCAGTTTTTGGCGCGGGCTGCTCGATTGGATACAAGTGCAGATGGCGGGCAGCGGCATGATAGAGCCGGGCGATCTAAATCTGGTACAGCTTATCGATGAGCCGGCCAATATTGTGGAGGCCATTTTTGCGTTTTACGAGGCGCATGATATCGAGCCTTCTGATGAAGAGCGGCAACGAATGCTGTATTTGTAGAACTGAGAATCCATACAGATCGCTCACTGCAGGCGGGAGCGAGCCTTGCCATAGCGATCTCCGTTGAGCGAATAACTAGTCTAATTCGCCGCACTCAAGGCTGGAGTGTGGGTTTATGGGAAAAGCTAGGTGTTTGCTGCGGATATCGCTGTGACAGCCTAGGTAGCTTTGTTACAATGCTGGGTAAATCCGTAGTCTCATTTGCATTCTAGCCAAATATCATGAAAATAATCGCAAAAACCTCTTCTGTACTGCTGTTGTGTCTGTTTGCTACAGCCCTGCCGACATCGGTCATGGCGCAGAGTAAGTCTGCACCTATGCCTCCAAATCTGGAAGTGATAGAAGATGTGCCGGATACGGGTATTACCATCGCTAAGCCCGAGGGTAGTAAAAACAAGACGACAGAAACGCGCGTCAACGGCAAGGTGACCGAGATCCAGGTGCAGTCAGGTAAGAGCAAATATGTGGTCAAGCCCGATCAGGAAGTCGGTAATGCGCCTAGAGGCACGGTACAAGGCGACGCGAATCGCGCTGCGCAATGGAAAATTTTTGAATTCGGCGGACCTAAAGAAGGCAAGGCGGTCGAACATGCCGACACTTTGGCTCCGGCGCCAGAGCCGCTTAAGCCCGCTGCGGCTTCCGCCGCCGCTAGCATGCCACCTAAAAAATAAACGATACTCTGCATACTATGGCTGTATTTACACCGGTAACACTGGATGATTTGACTCCGTGGATGGCGCAATTCCCTCTAGGAAAGGCGTTGGCAATTCGAGGCATCGCTTCTGGAATAGAAAATAGTAATTTTTTCATCAGTACCGAAGCAGGCGAATTTGTCTTAACGATATTTGAGAATCTGAGTTTTGAACAACTTCCGTTTTATCTGAAGTTGATGCGCCGTCTGGCCGATCATGGCGTTTTGGTGCCAGCTCCTATCGCCAATGCGAATGGCGACCTGGTGGTGGCTTTGCATGGCAAGCCCGCCGCCATCGTGAGCAAGTTAGAAGGCGAGTCGCAAATGGAACCGCAGCCTGTGCATTGCGCAGAGGTCGGCAAGATGCTGGCGCAGATGCATTTGGCGGGACAGGGTTTTGAGATAGATCAGCCGAATCTCCGCGGCCTGGCCTGGTGGCATGCGACGGTGCCTCTGGTCTTGCCGTTTTTGTCTGAAGCTAAGCAAGCTTTGTTACGTGCCGAGATACATCATCAGGATGCGTTTGCCAGCACGGCCAGCTATCACGCTTTGCCTAAGGGGCCGATTCATGCCGATCTGTTCCGCAATAATGTGATGTTCGATGGAGAACGTCTGACTGGCTTCTTTGATTTTTATTTTGCCGGTTGTGACACCTGGATTTTTGATGTCGCCGTTACCGTCAATGACTGGTGCATAGACCCCGCTACCGGGGTCTTGGATTTAGCCAGGGTTGATGCCATGCTGGCTGCGTATCATGCTGTGCGTCCTTTTACTGCTGAAGAAGCTACTGCCTGGCGTACTATGCTGAGAGCCGCTGCATTCCGCTTTTGGTTGTCTCGTCTATATGATTACTATTTGCCGCGCGACGCAGAAATGCTGACACCACACGATCCAGAACACTTTGAACGCATCCTGCGCTTGAGAGAAGCCGCTAGCGCGCCACCTTTGCCACAAAATTAGTCAGAATGAATTTGTAAAATCAATGAATACTCCGAATGCAATGACCGGTTGGTTGTGGGTCAAACAAGGCTTTGCTCTATTTAGAAAGCAGCCTGCTGAAATGTTAACGCTGTTTTTTGCGTATATGTTTTTGAATATGGGTATGGGTCTAATTCCCATTGCCGGGCAGGTTTTGCCTTTGTTGTTGGTGCCGGTATTTGCCATGAGCTTCATGAATGCCTGCCGGCTATGCGAAGCAGGTCAGCGTATTTATCCCAATCTGTTATTGGTGGGTTTTCGCTCGCCAGAGTTATCGAATCTTTTAAAACTAGGTGTCCTGTACGTGACAGCCGCGAGCTGCGCTATTGCAGCGTCTAGTCTGATTGATGACGGGGTATTTTGGGATTTTGTCATGAGCCAAAAACCTATCGACCCTAAAGCTTTGCCAGAGACCGGTATGTTTTGGGGCATGCTGTTTGCCGCCTTAGTGTATTTGCCTGCAATGATGGCATTTTGGTTTGCCGCACCGCTGATCTCCTGGCAAAAAATGGGAGTCAGTAAGGCGGTTTTTTATAGTTTTTTTGCCGTACAACGAGCTGCACGTGCCTTTAGTATTTACGGCCTGGCATGGGCTGGCATAGGCGTGCTACTGCCTTTGATCGTGAGTCTGATCATTGCCGTCATTGTCGGTAATGCGACGACGGTGATGCTAGTCTTAATGCCACTTTCGGTAGTGCTGACGGTCGTCATGTATTGTTCTTTTTATCCGACTTACGTCGATACCTTTGGTAAGCCGGATGCAGAAGAAACGCAGAGCACCACTTAATCTTTCGTCAGGGCGTGCTCGCTAGGCATATCGAGGTCTTCGATGATCTCAAAGGTATGCGTCATTTCAGCGGTCTTCTCCAGCATGATGGATGCTGAGCAATATTTTTCATGCGATAGCTTGATCGCGCGTTCGACCAGATTTGGTTTTAAATCGCGGCCGCGCACGATAAAATGAAAATTAATCTTGGTAAATACTTTGGGCTCGACTTCGGCGCGTTCGGCGCTTAATTTCACTTCACAAGCGCGTATGTCTTGCTTACTCTTACGTAAAATCAAAACCACGTCGTAGGCGGAACAGCCGCCCGTACCTAGCAATACCATTTCCATAGGGCGCGGTGCCAGATTGCGGCCACCGCCATCCGGCGCGCCATCCATTAACACCGCATGGCCAGAACCTGTTTCTGCCAGAAAAGTCATGCCGGACAAGCCGGTCCAACGTACTGTTGCTTCCATGTTTACCTTTATGAATGAATCGTTTTGTCTATTTGCTCTATTGTAGCGCATAGAGATTAAGTTCACTTTGTCACTATTTACGGGATCAAAATGGGCTACTTTACGATAACCAATGTCAGATGTGTAAATTAAACAATATTTACCTTGTGCCAATTATGGCTGTGTTTTATTATTGGATAAATAATTTATTGTCAAATATTAAAATAAATTATGCAATTCAGCTCCTCCGCCACCCAAGTGGTGGCTTAAACCCGAAGCAAGTCTTCGGGTTTTTTTTGCCTGAACATGGAAGATTGACAGGATTGATTTGCCTAAATTTTAAACAGTTCTTGCGCTAATTCGTTGGGAGCACTATAATTGCCGACTCTCTGTTCGCCCAGGAGATATTTTACAAGGATGCGTCTGTCAGGATGGTGCTGACAGAACCGCCAAAAAGGGCGTTTTTAACTTTTACTAGGATTCAACATGAAAACCTTTTCCGCTAAGGGCCATGAGGTTCAGCGCGACTGGTTCGTGGTTGACGCGACAGACAAAATTCTCGGACGTGTTGCCAGCGAAGTGGCACTCCGTTTACGCGGCAAGCACAAACCAGAATTTACACCACACGTTGATACAGGCGATTTCATCGTCGTTATCAATGCAGGTAAACTGCGTGTGACTGGAACTAAAGCACTGAACAAGATTTACTACCGTCATACTGGTTATCCAGGCGGCATCTACGAAACAAACTTCCAGAAAATGCAAGCGCGTTTCCCAGGTCGTGCATTAGAGAAAGCTGTTAAGGGCATGTTGCCTAAAGGCCCACTCGGTTATGCGATGATCAAAAAGCTCAAAGTTTATGCAGAGGCAACTCATCCGCATGCTGCGCAGCAACCACAAGTTCTCGACCTTTAAGGAATAGCCATGATCGGTAATTACAACTACGGAACTGGCCGTCGCAAGAGCGCAGTTGCTCGCGTTTTCCTGAAAACTGGCAGCGGCAAGATCGTTGTCAACGGTAAGCCAGCGGACCAATATTTTTCCCGTAAAACAGGTTTGATGGTAATCAGCCAGCCTTTGGAATTGACAAATAATCTCGAAACTTTCGACATTATGGTCAATGTACATGGCGGCGGCGAATCCGGTCAATCCGGTGCAGTTCGTCACGGTATCACTCGTGCCCTGATCGACTACGATGCAGCATTGAAGCCTGAGCTGTCAAAAGCTGGTTTCGTTACTCGCGATGCTCGTGAAGTTGAACGTAAAAAAGTCGGTCTGCGCAAAGCTCGTCGCGCAAAGCAATTCTCCAAGCGTTAATTCGTTTTTCGCTGGATCAAAAAAGCCGCCAAATTTGGCGGCTTTTTTTATGTCGAAAATATATTTTTCAATTCTTTTGCGCGTCGCCAGCGTTTGTGTACGTTAACCGCGATATTGTTGGAGGCTTTGATCTAATTATGTGTAGCCCATGGGAATGTTTTTGTGGCTACTGAGATTCATCGAAGAAATGCAAACTACTGTTAAAATACCCGTCAATATTTTCTAAGGATATCAGGCATGATCAAAATTGGCATAGTGGGTGGTACTGGTTACACAGGCGTGGAATTGCTCAGAATCTTAGCGACGCATCCACAAGCCCAATTGACGGCAATCACTTCGCGTAAAGAAGATGGCTTGCCGGTAGCCGATATGTATCCCTCATTGCGCGGTCGTGTCGATGTGGCGTTTAGCTCTCCTGAAAAAGCAAAGTTGCATGAGTGTGATGTGGTGTTCTTCGCGACCCCGCATGGCGTGGCGATGGCGCAAGCTCCTGAGTTGGTGGCCGCAGGCGTTAAGGTGATCGATCTGGCTCCTGATTTTCGTTTGCAAGATGTTGCGCAGTTCGAAAAATGGTATGGCATGCAGCATACCTGCACCGATCTCTTAAAAGAAGCCGTGTACGGTTTGCCAGAATTGAATCGTGAGGCGATTAAATCGGCGCGTGTAATCGGCAATCCAGGGTGCTACCCAACCACAATGCAACTCGGTTTTGCACCCTTGCTGAAAGCGGGTATCGTCGACGCAGCTAATCTGATTGCCGATTGCAAATCGGGCGTATCGGGTGCTGGTCGTAAACTTGATGTGGCTTACCTGTTTGCAGAAGCCAGCGATAGCTTTAAGGCCTACGGCGTCTCGGGGCACCGGCATATGCCGGAAACTGTCGAGCAGTTGCAGCGCCTGACTAAGGACAAGGTCGGCCTGATTTTTACGCCGCATCTTGTGCCTATGATACGTGGCATGCATTCCACCTTGTATGCCAGGTTGACCAAAGAAATCAGTAATGCAGACTTGCAGGCCCTGTTTGAAGACGCTTACAAGGACGAGCCTTTTGTCGATGTAATGCCGTTTGGCTCGCATCCCGAGACTCGCTCTACGCGTGGATCGAATATCTTGCGCCTGGCCTTGCACCGGCCTGCTGACAGCAATATGCTGGTGCTACTGGTGGTGCAGGATAATCTGGTAAAAGGTTCTTCCGGTCAAGCGGTGCAATGTATGAATATCATGTTCGGTCTGGATGAAACGACCGGCTTGATGCATGTTCCTGTGATGCCTTAAGTCTAAGCGAACATGACAAAATCCCGTTTCTGGCAGCGCCGTATCGCGGTCTCAAAAATGACTATCAGTCAACAGCAACCGTGGCCGATTAAACTCGCCATGGTGGCTCTGGTGATAGGTTTGGGCGGCGCGATCGCGATGTGGACCTATGACCTTGGGCGTAGTTTTGCGTTTGGTCCTAAATTTAGTGCCGAACGACTGGAGTTATTACAGCAGCAAGTGGAGCAATTGGCCGGTGAGCGTGACAAGCTGGCCGCGACTGCGAGCACCATAGAGAGTCAGCAAAATATAGAAAAATCGACCCAAAAGCAATTGGGCGACCAGGTTAAGACGCTCACCAGCGAAAATCTGAAGTTGAAAGATGATCTGGCTTTTTTTGAAAGCCTGATGCCAGCAGCGACTGGGCCTGAGGGCATTACGGTACAGCGAATCAAGGCGGAGATGGCAGCGCCAAATCAGCTGCGTTATCGGGTCTTGGTGATGCAGGGTGGCAAGGGTGGTCGAGATTTTAGCGGCGAGATGCAGGTCAGCCTAAATCTGGTGCAAGCGGGTAAACCTGCTATCATGCAATTTCCTGACGCCAAGACAGGTGAAGCTGGGAAACTCAAATTGACGTTTCGGCACTATCAAAGGCTAGAAGGTTTGATCACTTTACCCGATGGGGCAATTGTCAAGACCGTCCAGGTAAAGATCATGGATAAGGGCGTGCAGCGCGCTCAGCAAAGCATCAATTTGTAAGTCTTTTGATGCATTACATTATAAAAAGCAATATCGTTTTTCAACAGACTCTGAGGAAATGCTCATGTTTAGTCGCAAAAATAAAAATACCATCGATAGTTTGATCGGCGTATCCACCAGCATAGAAGGCAATCTGCACTTTAAAGGCGGCTTGCGGATAGATGGCCATGTCAAAGGCAATGTGATCGCCGAGCCTGGCGTCTCCAGTATGCTGGTCATTTCTGAGCAGGCCAGGATAGATGGCGAAGTGCGCGCAGCGCATATCGTGGTCAATGGCGAGATTAACGGCCCGGTGTTTTCCACTGAGTTGATCGAGTTACAGGCTAAATCAAAAATTTCCGGCGATGTCCACTACAAAGCCTTGGAAATGATGAGCGGCGCTCTGGTGACAGGGAAGCTGGCGCATGATCAGTTGGCAGAACCAGTCTTGAAGTTGGCCGCGTCCAACTAGGATGTAAATTGTGGTCTATAATGAAGATCTGATTGAATTGTAGGAGCCGATATGAATGCCGTAGCCGAAATGCCAAGTCCGATAGTATTTACCGATAGCGCCGCCGCTAAAGTGGCTGACCTGATTGCTGAAGAAGGTAATCCTGATCTGAAATTGCGTGTATTTGTGCAAGGTGGCGGATGTTCAGGTTTTCAGTATGGTTTCACTTTCGATGAAATCACCAACGAAGATGATACCGTGATGGATAAAAACGGGGTGCAGTTACTGATAGATGCGATGAGTTTCCAGTATCTGGTCGGTGCTGAGATCGATTACAAAGATGATCTGGAAGGCGCACAATTCGTGATTAAAAATCCGAATGCAGAATCAACCTGCGGTTGTGGATCTTCCTTCTCGGCCTAATCTGGCCCTGAGTAAAAAAGGACGCTGAGGCGTCCTTTTTTTATGCCTGAAATATATTCAATGTTGCAGCCGATAACAATTCATCACAAGTAGTGAAAAGCTCATTACACTGGATAAAAATAAGAAGGAGAAGCAATGGAGCCAAACAAGTCAGAGCAGCATCAGCAAAGACAGAGCCGTGTGGTGGCCGCCTTGCGGCGTGTCTTGCCCGCGCACTGTGTCCTGTATCAGGAAGAAGATACCCGTCCCTATGAATGCGATGGGCTGACCGCCTACCGGCAATTGCCCATGGTAGTGACCTTGCCTGAGAACGAGGCGCAGGTGATCGCGATCGTTCAGGTCTGCCGCGAAATGCAAGTGGCTATCGTGCCACGCGGTGCCGGCACCGGCTTGTCGGGTGGGGCCATGCCGATTGCCGATGGCTTGGTGTTATCGACCGCCAGACTGAATAAAATTATCCAGATTGACGCGTATGCCAGAACCGCCAGAGTGCAACCGGGCGTGCGCAATCTGGCGATCTCGGATGCGGTCGGCGTGCATGATTTGTATTACGCCCCCGATCCTTCTTCGCAAATCGCTTGCAGCATAGGCGGTAATGTCGCGGAGAATTCGGGCGGTGTGCATTGCCTGAAATATGGACTGACCGTGCACAATGTAATGGCGGTGCGCGCGGTGACCATGGAGGGCGAGATCCTGGAACTGGGCGGTGCCGCACTGGACGCACCCGGTCTCGATTTGCTGGCGGTCTTTATCGGTTCGGAAGGCATGCTCGGTATCGTTACCGAGGTGATCGTGAAATTAATCCCTAAGCCACAAACTGCGCGCGTCATCATGGCCTCTTTCGATGATGTGATCAAGGCCGGCAATGCAGTCGCAAATGTGATCGCGGCCGGCATTATCCCGGCCGGGCTGGAGATGATGGATAAGACCTCGTCGCGCATGGTCGAACCTTATGTTAAAGCCGGTTACGACATCGATGCCGAGGCGATTTTGCTATGCGAATCGGATGGCACGCTGGAAGAAGTCGAAGAAGAAATTGGGCGCATGAGCGCGGTCTTGCAACAGGCCGGTGCAACCGCGATCGCGGTTTCGCAAAGCGAGGCGGAGCGCCTGAAATTTTGGTCGGGGCGCAAGAATGCGTTTCCCGCCGCCGGCCGTATTTCACCCGATTACTACTGCATGGATGGCACCATACCGCGCAAGAATCTGGCGCAAGTGCTACTCGGTATCGCTGCCATGGAGATTAAATATGGCCTGCGTTGCGCCAATGTATTTCATGCTGGCGACGGTAATCTCCATCCCCTGATTTTGTTTGATGCCAATCAACCCGGCGAGTTTCATCAAGCCGAAGCCTTCGGTGCCGAGATCTTGGAATTGTGCGTGGCAGTGGGCGGTACCATTACCGGTGAGCATGGGGTCGGGATAGAAAAAATCGGCTCTATGTGCGTGCAGTTTTCGCCTGAGGAGTTAGCGGCTTTTTGGGCAGTTAAGCGCGCCTTCGATCCACTGCTGTTGCTCAATCCGGATAAGGCGATTCCTAGCCTGCATCGTTGCGCCGAGTATGGCCGCATGCATGTGAAAAAAGGGGCATTGAAGTTCCCTGATTTGCCGCGCTTTTAGTACCGATAAAAATAAAGTCCCTAAGGCTGTACGCAATATCCATGCGCCTTCTGGCACGAAAATGGCCTGTAAGCCGCATGGATAGTGCGCATTCAGTTTGAAAATGATAAAAATGATGAACACAGACATGGATCATATACTTCTAGCGTATCGCGAACAAATTTTGCGTGCCAGCGCTGATCGCCGTGCCTTGTGCCTGCAAGGCAGCGGCAGCAAACAGTGGTATGGGCAAGAGCCGCTGGGCGAGATTCTCGATACCCGTGTCTATCATGGCATCGTCGCCTATGAGCCGACTGAATTGGTGATGACTGCGCGCTGCGGTACACCGCTGAGCGAGATCACCTCAGCCTTGGACCAAGAAAATCAGATGCTCGCTTTCGAGCCGCCGCAGTTTGGCCCAGGCGCGACCTTAGGCGGGGTGTTTGCCGCCGGTTTGGCGGGGCCTCGGCGCGCCACAGCCGGAGCAGTGCGCGATTTTGCACTGGGTGCGACGCTGATGGATGGCCGCGGCGAGGTGCTGCGCTTTGGCGGGCAAGTAATGAAAAACGTCGCCGGCTATGATGTCTCGCGCCTGCTGGCCGGCTCTATGGGCTGTCTGGGCTTGGTATTGGATATTTCTTTGAAGGTCTTGCCCAAGCCCTTTGCAGAAACCACACTGGCATTTGCCTTGTCGGAAGCCGATGCGATCACGCGTTTGAATCAGTGGGGTGGGCAGGCCTTGCCGATTTCTGGCAGCGCCTGGCAAGTAGGGCGCTTGATGTTGCGTTTGTCGGGGGCAGAGGCTGCAGTGCGTGCCGCCAAACTGAGCTTAGGCGGCGAGGAAATCACCGATGCCAGCGCGTATTGGGCATCGCTGCGTGAGCAAGAACATGATTTTTTCTCGCAAGATGCCGAGCACGGTTTGTGGCGTTTATCGCTGCCTGCTACTACTCCCGCGCTGGCACTGAGCGGTAAATCCCTGATTGAGTGGGGCGGGGCGCAACGCTGGTTGTTCAGCGACGAGGCACCGCAAAGGATACGCGAGCTGGCCAGAGCAGCCGGTGGCCATGTCACGCAATTTCGTGACGGTGATAAAAGTGCGGGCGTGTTCACGCCTTTATCAAAGCCGCTAGCGCAGATACATCGCAATCTGAAAACTAGTTTCGATCCGGCCGGCATCTTCAATCCCGGTCGCATGTATCCCGATTTATAGAGAGCCCTCATGCAAACCAATCTTGCCGATTTTATTAAAGACACGCGCGAAGGCCAGCAGGCTGAAGAGATTTTGCGCAAGTGCGTGCACTGCGGTTTTTGCACTGCCACCTGCCCGACGTATCAATTGCTGGGCGATGAGTTAGATGGCCCGCGCGGGCGCATCTATCTGATCAAGCAAGTGCTGGAGGGTAAGCGCGCCACCGTGAAGACCCAGCAGCATCTGGATCGTTGCCTGACCTGCCGCAATTGCGAAACGACTTGTCCCTCCGGCGTCCAATACGGGCGTCTGCTCGATATCGGCCGTAAGATCGTCGATGAGCAGGTGCCGCGGCCGTTGGCGCAGCAGGTGTTGCGCAGCACCCTAAAAAATCTCTTGCCGCGTAAAGCCCTGTTTAATCCCGCTATGAAGCTGGGGCAGGCCTTGCGACCTGTGCTGCCTATGGCTTTGCAAAATAAGATACCAGTGGCGCAGCAGTGCGGCGTCTGGCCGCAGACGCAACACGCACGCAAGATGCTGTTACTCGATGGTTGTGTGCAACCGAGCATGTCGCCGAATATTAATTTCGCCACGGCCCGCGTACTCGATGCCTTAGAGGTGCAATTAGTGATCGCGCCTAAGGCCGGCTGTTGCGGCGCGATCCGCTATCACCTGAATGACCAGGAAGGTGGGCTTGACGATATGCGCAATAACATCGACGCCTGGTGGCCGTTGGTCGAGGCTGGCGCGGAAGCGATCGTCATGACTGCTTCCGGTTGCGGCGTTACCGTCAAAGAGTACGGACATTTACTGGCGCACGATGTGGCTTACGCCGACAAGGCGCAGCGTATTTCAGAATTGACGCGCGACCTCAGTGAGATCTTGCCGCAGTTTGAAGCCGAGTTGGTGCAAAAACTCGGTAACAAATTAGGCCAGCGCATCGTCTGGCATCCACCTTGCACTTTGCAACATGGCCAGCAAATCCGTGGCAAGGTTGAGGGCTTGTTGCGCAGTGTCGGTGTTGACGTGAAAATGTGCGCTGACAGCCATCTGTGTTGCGGTTCGGCCGGCACTTACTCGGTGTTGCAGCCAGAATTGTCGTATCAGCTACGCGACAATAAATTGCGCAATCTGGAGGCCAGCGAACCGCAGATGATCTTATCGGCGAATATCGGTTGCCTGACGCATCTGCAATCAGGCACCACGACACCGGTTAAGCATTGGATAGAGTTGCTGGATCAGGCCTTGGTGTCATCGACTTAGAAAGTGGTAGCCACTTAGTCAAGCAGTTAGTCTTGATAAAATGACGTCAACCTGACGTCATTTACTATCCTTGCCTAGCCTTTTTTATTGATTGCCGGACAAGTTTGTGGGAAGGTAGGCTTAATCCATGGAAACTTTGCGTGTTCTACTTGAATTCCTGAGGTTTTAGTGCGAGCATGAAACAAGTTCAATACCTGCACAATGCCAACGCGCAATAGTGAATAACAGGGAATGACAGTGAATGAATAAACCTTATAAATTTAGCATGGATGTGTCTATGAAAACCAAGCAATCCTCAGGTTTTACCCTGATAGAACTGATCGTTGTGATCGTTATTTTAGGCGTCTTGGCGGCCACAGCCTTGCCTAAATTCGCCGATTTTGGCGCAGATGCGCGCAGGGCCAAATTGGATGCGGCGACCGGTTCCTTAGTCTCGACCTCGTCCATGATACATGGCAAATTTTTAGTCACCACACCGGTTGTCGCAACGGTGGTAGTAGAAGGCGTAACGGTCACTTACCTCAATGGCTACGCCAATGCAGCGACCATCGCAGCGGCGGCCGGTTTAGCCGCGGCGGATTACACCCTCACCACGGCAGCAACGACTTTGACGGTCAGTCCCATCGGCGTCACCACGCCAGCAAATTGCCAGGTCGTGTACACCCAAGCTGTTGCCGTAGGTGCAGTGCCAACGGTGGTCACCACCAAAACCAATTGCTCGTAAATTGATTGCAGGACCTACGCAATGAAAAGCATCAGATCTCACGATCTGGTGCTTTTTTGATGGGCGATTTACTTTCTCGCGATCACAGCCAAATTAGCGTAAATTAGCTCAAATATTTTCTCGGTTAGTTACTCACTTAGTTACTCACTTAGTTACTCACTTCGTTACTCACTTCGTTTCTCACTCATTTCAAGGAGTTCCCCATGTCCAAGCTCTTTCCCAGCATCGATCCCGATGGTCTGATCGAATATTCGGTGGTGTATACCGACCGCTCGCTGAACCACATGTCGCTAGAATTTCAAGGTGTGATGAAGGATATTTCCAGCACCCTCAAGCAAGTCTATAAGGCGCATGCGGTGGCGATCGTACCTGGTAGCGGTACCTTTGGTATGGAGGCGGTAGCACGCCAGTTGGCCACTAAACAAAAGTGCCTGGTGATACGCAATGGCTGGTTCAGCTACCGCTGGACGCAGATACTCGAGATGGGTGATATTCCCGCTTCAGTGCAAGTGTTAAAAGCGCGCCCGCAAACCGCTGGTTCGCAAGCAGCCTTGGCACCGGCACCGATCGCCGAAGTCGTCGCCACCATCGCCGCCGACCAGCCACAAGTCGTGTTTGCGCCGCATGTAGAGACCGCCTCCGGCATGTTATTGCCCGATGATTACCTGCGCGCCGTCGCCGACGCAGTGCATGCGGTAGGTGGCTTGTTTGTGCTCGATTGCATTGCCTCCGGCGCTCTGTGGGTAGATATGCAGGCCTGCGGCATCGACGTCTTGATCAGCGCCCCGCAAAAAGGCTGGAGCGCCTCGCCGTGCTGTGCGCTGGTGATGCTCAGCGAGCGCGCGCTTGAACGGGTTAATGCCACCCAAAGCAGTAGTTTTGCTTGCGATCTGAAAAAATGGCTGCAGATCATGCAAGCCTACGAACAAGGCGGCCACGCCTATCATGCCACCATGCCTTGCGATGCCTTGGCGCGCTTTCGCGATGTGATGCAAGAAACGGCAGTCTATGGCTTCGATAAAATCCGCGAGCAGCAATTAGAATTAGGTCAGCGCGTACGCACGCTGCTGAGCGATCAGGGCTATAAAAGTGTCGCGGCAAGCGGCTTTGAGGCACCGGGGGTGGTGGTTTGTTATACCGAGGATGCCGATTTTAAGAACGGCAAAAAATTCGCCGCCCAAGGTCTGCAAATTGCTGCCGGAGTGCCACTGCAATGCGATGAACCTGCCGATTTCCAAACCTTCCGCATCGGCCTGTTCGGCTTAGAGAAACTGCAAAATATCGACCGCACCGTGGATACCTTGGCGCGGGCCTTGCAGAAGATAGAGGCGGCATAAAACGACTAAAAAACGCCTTGCTGCTGGCATCAAGGCCTTGAGATTTCAATAAATTTAAACAGGAACTTCCAAAAAACGATCACGCATATTCCATGCGCCTGACAGGCTGTTTTTGCTCGCTAAGGTGCATGGAATATGCGTGTTTCATTTTGAATGTTGGGCTTGTAGTTGATATCTTTGAAATAATTTAGTTACTTTAAATGCGACTGGGCTATTAACATGAATCAGGACGATATGGAGTCGTTATAGCATTCGACAGACAAAGAGAATGCTATGCGCAGCCTAGCCTATTTGAAAAGTTCTTGAAATTTCGAATTCGAATACGTTTTGAATAAAAAATCTTGGATCGATGGTACCAACGCTGTCTTCACCTGACCGCAGGCTTTTGAGGCGCCAAATGAAATTTCAAATGGCGTCTGATTCTTAATCGTTACGGGATTTTTGCCGGGAACGGAAAACGTTGCTTCGATGGTCCATTTTGCGTCTCCAGTTGATTCGAAATCAATGACTTTTAAATCGATAGACAACGGAATACCTGCTCCTATCGAATACATGTCTGCTTTCGTTAATTCATTCTTGATTGCGCCAGCAAGAAAAATTTCATATGGTATTTTCTCAGGAGCAAATACGGGATAACTTCCCCTGCACCATATAGTTGTTACTCCAGGGGAGTTGGCTGCAAAGTCAATAACGTGAATCGGTGAAATTTTTGGTTTTAGATTTCGCAGCAATGCAAGATTTTTTTCCGGCGCAACATACTCACTCGAAAAATAGGTTCTAAAAGCCGGAATATACAGTTCAGAGGTGCCAATCTTTAGAATGAAATCAGATTCTTGGGCACTTAATGGCGTCGAAATTGTAAAAAGTATACTTAGTAGTAGATTTCTAAACATGGGTGTTTTCTTCTATGAAAAACTGTGGATAGGACTAAGGGGACTTTACTTCCCCCGCTAAAAAACAAAAATGATAGGTCTTGAATTACATCTTCTATTGTTTGGAATACGTCAAATCTATATGCGAAAACGGTAAGTTTTCCGTAACACGTAGTTTTTTATCGATATCAGAAAATCCGAGATATTTTGTACTGGTCTTTGCATTTGTGATCTCGACAATCTGATCAGCTACACCCGTAAAATTATTCGCTTCGTTAGTCGGTGTCCCAAGGGTGATTTGCGCTACGACCGTAAAAGTAAGTGATTGCTGCACCTCTGGGATGACCCAGGGTTTTGAACATGTGTCATCGGTAAATTGTTTTTGCCTAATTATAGTTGGGATAATATTTCCATTCGAATTGCCAAATTCATAGACGTTTATTACTGAGTGAATGACGTTAGAGGAAAAAGTTCGACCGCATTCAGATACCCATGTTCCGTTGTATTTTGAAATGGATCCAGAAGACGAAGAAAGTTGCGTAGGAGGGGGGGATTTGGAGGGTTGTTTGCAGACGTGGATTTATTCTCTGATCCCCCTCCACAGCCATTCAGGAAATAAATTTGACTTATACAAGCAATAAATTTAATGCAATTGATAGAAGTTTTTTTCATTTATTTGAATATACAAGGCTCGCTTGTATATAGATTTTTATATTAAATTAATAATTTTTTGAAACTATGTCTACCGAGTATCTATTCTATTGATCAGAAGATTTAGTTGCGTTTTTTAGCTGGGGTTGCTAAGTGGGGGTAACGATTAGTGTTATTTTTTTATTGTTAAGAGCGTGTTTGCTGACTCATTTTATGAGTTGGGCTTTCTGGAATGAACGCATAGTTTCGTTGACCATATTCGTCACGAATGAATCGCTTGGCTTCCCTATTCCGCGGCTGAGTGTGTAACCATTGTCGCTAAAGTGTACTAACCATCCCCATTTTTTTTCTCCGGTATTATCAAAAATAGAAACCATTACTGTTATTCTTGTTCCTATGAATCCACTTGAACTTTCGTAAGCGGAGTATGGTTGTAACACAATACGATAACTGCTTCCTTGATAGATCTCAGTTTTTTCGAGTTCCTGCATCAGTTTATTTGGCACTTCATCCTTGAGCAATTTCACTATGTTTTTTACGCGATTCAGTGCTGATCTTTGATCTTCCTCTGAGAGGGAATAGTTAGGGTGAAATTTTGATTTTTCGTATTCCATATCAATGTGTATTTTTGGGTTGTTTTCCCATACGATAGAAACGTCATGTATTTTAAACGCCTGCGGTTTGATGAAATTTACTGTGTCATAACGAGATTTGCATCCAGCTAGTATAAATAAAAGACCGATGCAAATAGCGTGTTTGTAAAAGGCGCGAGATTGTAGAGTTAAAAAATTCATTGTTTTTTCTGTTAATCTTAAAAAATGTTCGTGAAATAATTTAGTCGTTCTCAGTTCATTCGAGATAATCAAATAAAAAAAATCACGCTCTGGCGTCCTTGATCTTCTCGACCTTACGCTGCAAGACAAAAATCGGCTGCGCCCATTCTGTGTCTTTTTTCTTCTTGCTGGTAATCAGGGTCAATTCTGATGGGTCGTAGACGTCGGTGTTGTGCGTCAGCGGGGTGGTCATCAGGTATTGGGCGTCGGTGTTTTTCAAAAATTCACCGACCAGCTGAATATTACGGATATCCAGATGGGCAAACGGTTCATCAATGAAGACGAAACCACCGGAACCGTCTTCCGATTTGAGTAAGCCGATCAACAAGATCAGTGACTTCATGACCTGCTGGCCGCCGGATGCTTCGCCATCGTTCATGCCTATCGGGCCTTTGCCATCAAACTTGAAGCGCACGTGCAGGCCCGCTTGCGATAATTGGGTATCGTCATTTTCCAGCTTGACCGGATCGGTGTGCACTTCGATACCGGCCAGTTCGCCTAATTGCTTGATGTTTTTGCTGTAGGCCTTAATGGTGTAACGCAGCCTGTCCATGTAGGCGCTGCGGGCGTTGACGGTGGCTTCCATGGCGCGGTTATTCTGATAGCGGCGCTCATCGGTTTCTGCCTGGCGGCCTTGTAGTAATGTGTTTAAGCGCACGTATTGATCGACCACGGTAGAGTCAATTTCCCAGTCATCACGTCCTAAAATATTCCCCAGGCTGCGCAGACGCAAGTCGATCTGATGGACGTTTTCGTGTTCGGCCACCAGCTCTTTGCGGTGTGAGCTACGCTTCCAGTTATGCGGCAGTTTGTGCCAGCTGGCGCGCATCGCCTTGAGCGTCTCGAACTGGGTCTTGCGTTCTTCCGCGTGACGCTTTTCTGATCCGCGTAATTGGGCTTCGGCGTCGGTGATGCTGGCCTTGGCTTGCTCCCATTTTAGATGCGCCACGGTGCGCTGTTCGGTGGCGGATTTGAGCAAGGGTGCCAGCTCGCCCAGACGGCCGCCGACTTCCATACGTTGCTGTTTCAGCGGTTGGGTGTTGCGTGTGGCTTCTTCAAATTCTGCATGACGGGCGCTGAGTTCTTTGGCTGCATCGACACCGGCTAGTCTGGCTTTGTAAGAGCTGATTTCACCCGCCAGTTTGCTGATTTTAATGGTGAGCTGATCTTCTTGCGATTGCAGGCGCGGCAGCGATTTTTGCAGCGCTTCCAGACGTTGGGTGCGACCGGCGCTACCGAAACGATAGCGCGAGGCTTCGACAAACAGCGAGCGGCCACCACGGCGTTCAAAGTGGTAAGCGTCTGGCGTGATCCATTCTTGCGACTTGGCGTTCTTCATGCCCTTGTCGATGGAATCAACGGTTTCTATGCGTTGCAATTGCTCGATCAGCCAGCCTGGTGCTTTGGCGGTAAAGTTCACCACCGACAGCAGACTATCGTCTTTGACGCTAGGGGCGTTGATGCGGTCCGGTACGATGAAGTGGCTATAGCGTTGCTTTTCACCGACACGGTAAGCGGCGCTGGCGTCACTGGCCTTATCGAGCAAAATGACCGAGGTGTAGCCGCGCAAGACACCCTCGACTGCGCCTTGCCATTTTTGGTCGGTGACTTCTACGATCTCAGGCAACATGCAATGAGAAATGCCGGCGTCGTTGAGTGCGCGGCGCATCAGGCGTACGTTTTCCGGATCGGCTAGCGCGGTCTTGCCTTGCAAGGCGCTAATGGTTTCCATCTCGGCACTGATGCGGCTACTGAGGGCGTCGCGCTCTTGCTTATTGCGCGACAGCTCGGCTTCTTTTTTTTCCAGATCGTCGGCCACATTGGCGACGTCAGCATCGGCTTCTGCTGCCAGTTTTTGCAAACGGGTCTTTTGCTCTAACAGGCTTTCTTGCGGTTTTAGTTTGGTATTAATCTGTTGCAGTTTTTCGCGCAGGCTAGACTCTTCCGCTTCCAGGCCCGCTTCACTCTGTTGCGCTTCTGTGAGTTTTTGTGCCTGTTGTGCCAGTTGCTGGCGCCGTTCAGACAGGCCTTCATCCTGGGTCTTGAGAAAACGCTTACTGCCGCGCAGCGCCTGGCTGGTGGCAGCGGCATGTTCTAGCGCTTCGTGGTATTGCAGGGTCGGTAATACCTCTTCCTGCAAATCGCGTTTTTCTTTGTTCAGCGCTTCCCATTGGTGATAATTGGCAACGCGCAGGCGCAGACCTTCCAGATTGGTTTTGGCCGCATCGAATTCGGTTTCGAAATGCTGTAATTCGGTTTCGGTGTCGCGTTGATGGCGCTTGGCGTCATCGTAGGCGTCTAACACTTCCTTGTCGCCGAACACCTGAAACACCAGATCGAGTAATTGACGTGGTGCGTATTCGCACAGCTTATCGGTCTCACCTTGCTCCAGTGCCAGCACCTTACCCATCGCGCTGGACAGGCCTGCGTGCGACAGGCGTTTGCGGTAGTTCTCTACACCCAGCCAGTCATTGGCTTCCTGCACTTCTTCGATCTCGACTTTGCCGCCGCGCATCAGGTACAGCCGCTTCCAGTCACCGCCATTTTTTTCGATTTTACAAAACAGCGTGACATCATCCTCGTATAAGCCAGAGAGGCGGAAAGGGCGGTTTGAAATCTGCGGCCCGACCGCGCTATTGTCGACCACGGCACGTATCCATGAAGTCTGCTGGCCGGAGTGACGCGCATAATGTTTGTAGGAGCGGCCCATCGAGCATTCCAGACCAAACAGGGTGCGCAGTGCATCGAGCAAGGTCGTCTTGCCGGAACCGTTTTGGCCAGCAATGGTGATGATCTTGGCGTCTAGCGGGATGTTCTTGATGCGCTGCCAGTAATCCCAGTGCACCAGTTCTAAAGATTTAATATGAAACATAGGGCTTATTCTTCTTCTGTTGGTGTGACGGCGGATGCCTGCTCGGCTTGCGCTTGGTGTTCTTGCTGTGGCTCTGCTTCTGGCTCTGTTTCTGGCTCTGTTTCAGGCAGCGGCGCAATCACAGCCGGGGTGCGTTGTATTTGAGCCGGAAAAATATCCGATAGCGCGCCGTTGATGATGCGGTCTTTCAGGGTGTCGGTATCCATCATCAGATCGAGCAAGGCGCCTTCTAGCACCAGATCGCCTTTGCGCTCGATAAACCCCAGGCGCGCCAGTTGGCCCAGATTCATGTCCATGCGGGTTTTCTTGCCTAGCTTTTCGCCGAAATCGGCCAACAAGGCGCGGTAAGAAATACCGATAGAACTTTCCTCGGCGCGTGGCATAGGTTTTTCTTTGCCGAACATATCGTTCTGTTCTTCTTCGGCTTGCTGATGCGCTTCCTGGCGTTCGCGTTTCGGCAAAATAATCAGTGACCACAACACCACCAATAAGGCGACACCATCGCGTGCCAGGCCAAAATTATTGTTCTGCCAGGTCTCTTTGGTGCCGAATACTTTCGATTCGCTGTCGCGCGTGAGTGCCAGCGTGACGTAGTCGGCATATACATTGTCGAGAAATTTCATGCCGCAAGCTTTTAGACGCAGATCGACATCGGCTCTGAATATTTCATCCGAGAGGGCGCGCTTTACCAGCTTGTCTTCGCGTCTTAAGGTCTGGTGTGCCAGCAGGCGGGCGATCAGTATTTGTGCATCTTCGGTCATGGTGTTTCTCTGGTGATTTCTATTGCGTCAGGCTGTGCTGCTGCTGTTGCGGCGTCAGTGCTAGCGGCCATTTCTGGCAGTGCGTGTTCGGTGACACTTTCGGTGACGCTTTCGGTCGCGTCGGTCACGTTGGCGCTGGCCTGAATTGATTTTTCTGACTTATTTTGTTTGACGGATTTACCCGATTTTTTGGGCGCAGGCGATGCCAATGCTGGCATCTCTACCGCTTCCTGATCTTCTGGTGCAGCACTCGCCAGACTCAGACTGGCGATCGACATCGCAGCCACATGCTCAGAGACCACCTTTTGCATCTTATCTTTGGAATTAAATACCAAAGGCAGTCTGGCCAGTGCGGCGGTTGCGCCTTGCAAGGCCGATTCATTGATGTCGCCAAGCAGCGGCAATAGTGAGGCGCGGTAAGAGGCAATCGCGAAGCTGGCTGGCAACAAAACTTCCTGTAGCGGCAACGCTTTTTCTAGCGGATTGGCGTTGCTGAGTAAAGCTAGCCAATGATCGAGTTCTAGCAAAGCATCGCTATCATCCTTGGCGATTTCTGGCGCATTTTCGCCTTCCGGCAGAGCCCCCGCCACTGCCGATACCCGGGTGGCGAGCAATTCGCTTTCGGCCACGTCTATCATCTCAGAAGGGGTGATGAATAAGGGCGTAACCGGATGCGCCAATGCATTGTCGGCCAGCGAGGCCAGATCGTCTCTTTGCAAGAGCCAGGTCTTGATATCGGTAGTCGAAAGTCCAGATTGCCCCAGATGTACGCGTTGCCGCTCGATCTGGTTCAGTGCGCGCGAAAACATGCCTTGCATATTCAGCAGTGCGCTCTGAGCGCGACCAATTGCCTGTGCTGCCCTGTGAGTGGCTGAATCGGCGCGGCTGTCGTGCGTGATCGCCTGAATAATCTGCGAGCCCTTTTCTACCCAATCGCAAGCGGTATGCCATTTTTTCTGGGCGGTGCGCAATTGGAACTCTGAGCCCGATGCAATCGCGTCGGAGAATTCTTCGGTCAACTCGATTAAGCGGCCCAGCAAATGATGCAATTGCTCAACCGAGACACCACCGACGGCCTGTGCACCGGCCACCTGGGTCAGTACATATTCGATTTCGCCTTGTTGTTCCACTTGTAGTAGTGACTCTAGCGCCGCCAGTACATTGCGCGCCGTAGGGCTGACTCTATACACTGCCTGGCTGGCATCCCACACCAATAAGCCGGTAGTGCGCAGCCGCGATAACACGGTTTCCAGGCTGTCGGCCTCTAAATAGCCCAGTTTGGCATTGATGTCGGCGCGCGACAAAGCCGGCGTCTCGACATCGGCAGTAAGCTCGCGCAATACCAGTAAGCGCAACAGTACGCCGTTAAAACCGCCATGAAACAAGGCAGTAAACGCTTGCAGCATAGGCTGAGCGCGCTTGAGCGGAAAAACCGCAGCGACGTCGTCAGGAGAAATGCCAGTTTTGAAATAGGTCTGCAGAGCTCGGTCATGGTCGTTTTGATCGGTCTGGACAGGAGGTTCTTCACTAAAATTTTGCATGCCGCATTTTACCCGCTTGCAGACAGATTGAGTATTGTCAGGGTTTTAATAAAGACGGATGAGTTTGCGATTAAATCCGCGAATATTTTTATGTTTTTCGCAACTATTGAGGCGTAGCGAGCAGCTTCGCTACAGATGGACGAAAATACGTGTAAGAAAATGCGCTCACGACAGACCAAGCTGAAGTAGCGCCGCATGCGAGTTGGCCAGGGCTTAGTACTCCCACTAATAAATCTAGAAAATTGAGATCAAGGACGCAATATGACACAAAATAATTTACCATCGACCGCCATTGCCACTCTGGGTGGTGGCTGTTTCTGGTGCACGGAGGCGGTATTTCAGCAGATCCGTGGAGTCCTTAAAGTGGAATCCGGCTACACCGGCGGTGCCGTCCATATGCCCACTTATGAGCAAATCTGTACCGGCAAGACTGGCCACGCCGAGGTGGTGCGTCTGAGTTTTGACCCCGCAGTCATCAGTTACCAGGAACTGCTGGAGATCTTTTTTACCATCCACGATCCGACCACGCTCAACCGTCAGGGCAATGACGCCGGCACCCAATATCGTTCGGTGATTTATTTCCATGATGCAGAGCAGCAGGCGATTGCGCAGCAGGTGATACAGAAAATGGCAGCGGTATGGGACGATCCTATCGTCACCGAGCTCAGTACTGCGCCTATGTTTTATATCGCCGAAGACTACCATCAAAATTATTTCCGCCAGCATCCTCAGCAAGGTTATTGCTCGGTAGTGGTAGCGCCGAAGGTGGCCAAAGCGCGCAAGCTGTTTGCCAGTAAATTGATAGGCTGATGCGATTGTAAAAGTGGCCTGGCCCAGCGCGCATATTCTATGCGGCTCCCAGGCCACTGTGCTTGAAGAAGCGCATGGAATATGCGCGTTGGCACGGGGCGGTTTTGCGTAAGTCCTATTTGTATTGACTACAGCTTCTTCTTATTCTTCTTTTCCTCGTACTGCTCTATATATTCCTTACGTACCAACGCCTTGAATTGCTGCGGTAGCCATGGCCTGGCTGCCAGCATGAAGCTCATGCGGTGTTTTTCTTCGAAGGGGAGTTTGGCGTCTTCCTGATGTTGTTCGGAAAACTCTCTGGCCACTTGCTTGAGGCGATTTAAGAGCGCATTGACCGACTGTTTGGACAGCATGACGTTGATCAGGCGCATTAACTCGTGGTCGCCGTTGAAGTCGCAAGATAAATATTCGGCATAGGCCTGATCGCGGAAATCATTTTGGATAGGGCCGTTCGGTATCCAGCGGAAGGTGCGCGAGACCAGCAACTTGACGCGGTTATTCGGAAGCAATTCCAGGAAGCCGATTTTATCCAGCCTTAGCAAGTATTTGATCACTTCGACTTCGGTCAGCTCGTAGATTTTGATCATTTGCTCTACCGTCAGCAAATTGAGTGCCGAGACCGCGACCAGAAATTCTTTCGGGTCGTTGATGATTTCTTTTTCCTGTTCGTAAGTGAGCTCTGAGATCAGCGACTCTTCGCCCGAGTTCAGCGCCAGATCGCGTAAGCTGATTTCTGTGGCTTGTAAGATATCGTCTAGCCTTTGTAGCGTAAAATTCTTTTGCGAGAACATGCGCTTGACGCTCGCTTCCGACATAGAGATACGGGTGGCGAGATCAGCATAAGTGATGTTTCTGGCCTTGAGTTCGCGTTTCAAGGAGTCAACCAGCGTGGTAGCTTTAGGCATGATTTTTTGAAATGTAAAAAAGTATTAAAAAATGATACACCAAGCGGCTTGTCTTGCCACTCTTTGTATATAGATTGCTCACACTTAATGGCTACTTGATAATTCAAATCGATAAGTAATTGGTACTATGCAAGTAGAAATGCGTGTTTTTACTCAGGCATGGCCAAATAGAGGAGAGCGGGTATGACGATAGAGATGGCAACTTTTGGTGGCGGATGTTTCTGGTGTACCGAGGCGGTATTTCAGCAATTGCGCGGGGTGAAAAGTGTGGATTCCGGTTACTCGGGCGGCACGCTGGAGTCCCCCAGTTCTGAGCAAGTGAGCGAGGGCAATAGCGGTCACGCAGAAGTGGTGCGCCTCAGTTTTGACAGTAGCTTAGTGAGTTATCGTACTTTGCTGGAAATATTTTTTGCTACCCACGACCCGACTACTTTGCATCGTCAGGGTAGTGACGTAGGCAGCCAATATCGCTCCATCATTTTCACGCATAGCGAAGAGCAAGACGCGATGGCGCAAAAAGTAATGAATGAGATCGCCTGCGTCTGGGATGCTCCTCTGGTGACTGAATTGCGGAGTGCTCCGCAATTTTATCTGGCCGAAGAATATCACCAGAATTATTTCAAACTCAATGGTCATCAGAGTTATTGCAGTTTGGTGGTGGCGCCTAAGGTGCAAATCGCCAGAGAATATGCACGTGTATCGGCTGCCGGACCGGCGCGCGGCAAGAAATTTAATTATTCGGGCTATATGAATGCCATGCTTAACTGAAGTTTTTATTTGAGATCTCAAATAAAAAAGCACGCTGATGCGTGCTTTTTTATGGAGTTACCCGGCTTATGGTTGTAAGCGGCTGATGCTCCAGTCGCCATCGCTGTCGCGTGTGTAGACGATGCGGTCATGCAGGCGTGAACTGCGACCTTGCCAGAATTCTATGCGATCCGGTACCAGACGGTAGCCGCCCCAGTGTTCTGGACGCGGCGGATGATCGCCATGTTCGCTGGTCACTTGTGCCAGACGTTGCTCTAGTAAATCGCGATTGGCGATAGGCTGGCTTTGCTGCGAGGCGCAGGCGCTACGGCGGCTACCTAGCGGGCGGCTATTAAAATAACTATCGTTGTCCTGTTCCGAGACTTTTTCTATACGGCCTTCTATACGTACCTGACGTTCCAGTGCGCTCCAGAAAAACAGCAAGGCAGCTTGCGGGTTAGCGGCCAGATCATGGCCTTTGGCGCTGTCATAGTTGGTGAACCACGAAAACCCATTCTGGTTAAATTCCTTGATCAGCACGATGCGCGAGGAAGGGCGGCCTTCGGCATTCACGGTGGCCAGGCTCATGGCATTGGCTTCGGCGGCATCGGCTTTGAGCGCCTGCTCAAACCAGTGGGCAAATTGTTGTATGGGATCGGCAGCGACGTCGGTTTCTGACAGGCTGGCGAGTTGGTAATCTTTACGCAGATTGGCAATAGACATGATTAATCCTGGTTAAGCTTGGGTAGGTATGCCGCGCCGTTCTTGCATGGCGCTGCCTAGTGTAGCCATTTGTGCTGCGCTAAATATACGCTTGGCCATGGGGGCGATTTGGGTTTCTTCGGTGTGCATGTGATCAAAGTAAATTTCTTTAAATTGTGCGATATCAGACTCTGCCAATACTGCAGAAACACCGAGAGAAATTGCCTTAAGCTGACGCTCCAGATTTGCCCACAGGGTGGCCATTTCTGCATGTTGCTGCAAGATGCGTGGCAACAGCTGCTGCAACAGAGCGGCATCCTCACCTTGCGCAGTCGCTTCTAGCGTTGGCAGTAGGTCGCATTCTTCGTCTTCATGATGCAGCGGGGCCGCGTCGCTAAAATAACGCAACACCGCAAAGGCGGCCTGTCTGGCTTGCTCGTCGGCACCCTGCTCGGGCAGATGCTCCAGCAATTTGTCTAGCGTAGTCAATTGCTTGCGTATGCGGTCATGGCAATGTTTGAGGACGGCTAGGGGCTGGTCAAAGCCGGGCGCGCTGCTAAATAAATTATCCACAGATCCTCTTGGTGTGCATTTGTGTGCGTTAATAAATCCTTGTCTGAAAAATTATGCAGGATTCTGGCGAAAGCTGCTTGTCTAAGATCAATCTCCACTCAAGACGCCAAGCGAGCGCTAGATTCGCTCAGATCGTAGAACGCGGCTGTTATGCCGACAGCGCTATCTTGTAAAATGGCGGCTTCAACGAACATCTTTACTATAAATACTAATTACATGCAAAAGCAACAAGAACCTGTCGATATTGATTTTGAACGGCGTTTTGGCGGCGTCGCCCGTCTGTACGGCGCGGTGGCGTTGGAACATTTCAAGCAAGCCAATATCTGCATCGTCGGCGTCGGCGGCGTCGGTTCATGGGTGGTGGAGGCGCTGGCGCGTAGTGCGATCGGCCATCTGACCATGATAGACCTCGATAACGTGGCCGAATCGAATGTCAATCGCCAGCTACAAGCAACCAGCGAGACGCTAGGCAAAGCCAAGGTCACGGCGCTGGCCGAGCGCATCTACCAGATCAATCCATTTTGCCAGGTCACTGAGGTAGAAGACTTTGTGACGCCGGAGAATCTCGATCAGATGATAGGCGCGCGCAATTTTGATTATGTGATCGATGCCATCGACAGCGTCAAAGCCAAGACCGCGCTGATCGCGTACTGCCGCCAGCGTGGCATCCCCTTGATCACGATAGGTGCAGCGGGCGGCCAGACTGATCCCTGCAAAATAGAAATACGTGATCTGTCGCGTACCGAGCAAGAGCCTTTGCTGGCGCTGGTACGCAAACGCCTGCGCCAAAATTTCGGCTTTCCGCGCGGTAGCAAAAGCAAATTCGGTATCGATGCGGTGTTTTCTATGGAGGCCTTGGCTATGCCTGAGACGGCCGAAGTGTGCGAAGTCGATGACACCAGCAACGCAGGCGTGACCGGCCTCAATTGCGCCGGTTTTGGCTCCTCTATCGTGGTCACCGCCTCCTTCGGTTTAGCGGCGGCGGCACAAGTCTTACGCAATCTGGCAGCAGCCGCCAAGGCGAAGGCGGCGAGCCAGGAGGCGATCTAAATTTTTAAAACGAGCATGCCGCCACTGCGCATATTCTATGCGGGTTTGCAGCCTGCTTGGCCTGTAAGCCGCATGGTATATGCGTGTTGGGCTAGGGGTTGCGGTCTTGATGGTTTTCCATTTGGGTTAATGTGCTAGCGATTTCGCCTTAGCGGCTTACATTACGGTGAGCCATGCAATACGCGCTGTTGAAAATGTTGGAATCTTAGAACTGGCTCCGTTTTCGCATTTACTAGTGGGATGGGTGCCTTATTGAGCTTTGATAAATTAGCCTAAATATTTTTTTGAAATTGCAACGCAAAGAAAAAATATAATACCAATGAACATAAAAATTTTAGTATCTTTTAGTAATTTTTGAATCTCCTTGTCCCCTTCTTTACCTTTTTGACGTAACTGATCAGCAGTCAAGTCGTATCCTAGTCTTTTGAATATTCTGAGTTTTTTTTTAAGTAACCAAAAAATACCCCATATTATCCATGCGATTAACACAGTAATTAATAAAGTGTTAGTGTCCATTCAGTTTCCGCTTTAGTTTAAGTTTGTATTAAAAATCTGCATTGCTAAAAAACAGCATTAATTCGCCAAATACAAAATACTCTCATCAGTCAAAAGAAGCTCATAAGCACCCATATAATTTAATAGCTTAAATTCATGTCTAATTTCACATGTTTACATGACGTTTATATGGGTGTCATATTGAGCGAGTATTCCATTATCGTGACGATATTGCTCATATATACGTTTCCGAGTTAAATTAAATAAACAAAAATCGACAGTAGCCATCCGAAATACGTGCCAACCAAATATGCGCTAATCAAATAAAGAATCCAGATTTTTCTAGCGACGAGATGAACCTCTTTATTTTTTGAATCTCGTGCCATTGGTAAAAAATGATCGGGAGTATTTTCGAAAGACTCAGGAAAAATATTTAGCAATTTTTTCTTGTTTAACGGGTAATAATGATTTTTAATTAATGAAGGAAATAAAAACCCCAATGTTGTTAAAAAAAATAATTCTGGCTTCCCGATATAGTTTGTGAAATACAGTTTGTGTACGTACATAAGGACTAACAAATTTATAAACCCAGCCAGTAAAAGTCCATAATATTTTTGATTTACTTCAGATGAAGTTTTCGGCAAATAAGTCATTTTCATTTCACAAATTATTATTATATTTTGAAGTTAAAAACACAACTCGAGGTCAGCTCTAACATTCCAACATTTCAAGATCCGAGCATATTAATCTAATTATCTGGCGAGACCTCTCGGATTAAGCCCGTAAGCCCCAATAAGTAGGGTGCCAATACCGGCAGGCGTATTGCACCGGATGGAATTGTTCATAAACGATAGATGGCGTAATAGATAAAATCCGCAGCCGCCCTGTGTCAGACTAGTTTTCGCCTCCAAAATTTCAACAATAACAGATCAATCAAATGAGCCAACTTCCCCGATTCAGTCGTTTACATAGGCATTTTATTCTAACCATCGTACTTTGCCTTGGGCTAACAGCTTGTGTCGGCACATCTCTTGTTCCAAGCCCGTATTTTGAACGCTCAATTGATTTGGCGCATGCAGATGGCAATATAGATATGCGAATGAAAATTGCCGAACATAGGGGGTATCGTTTTCATCTTTCCTTTAAATATAGAGCAGACGATCAAGTAGACAGAGCGCAGGTACGTGAGCTTACTGGTGGTACTGTGGGAGATCAAAAGCCCGGAGTGCCAACGCCTGTCGAGATCAAAATTAGCAGAATCGAAACTGAGCATGAAACCATGGTGTACCAAAATATAACGGACCCCATTCTCAGTTCTTGGGGCGCCGACTCGCTAGACAAAGTAATTGCGGAGGTTATTTTGGAGCCAGGAATCTATAGGCTGCAAGTAAGAAGCTTGAAAAGCGAGCTTAAATTATTAGGTACACCGATATTCTTGATGGTCACCTACAATCCAAAATTGAACCCGATCACGAGCAAAAATTAATAAGAGAGATTAAATGGAACACGGGACCACCCATTTCTTTCAGCCTAAGCTTGTGCCCGTAATTGGTAGCCTTGGCGAACACATTGCTCAGTGTTCGCAATGATTTTTAAAACCAGCATGCCGCCACTGCCATATTCCATGCTTTTGGCGGCTTGGTGGGCTTCCATTCGGCTTAATATGCGAGCTATTACGTCTTACCGGCTTATATGACGAAAGCTGCGCAGTATACGCTGTGGAAATGTAATTTGAAAATGTTGGGATGTTAGAACTGCCACCGTTTTGCGTGAAAACTAACATAAAAAACTAATAAGACACCCACAAAAATACAATTAACAATGTATTGAGATGGGTGTCTTATTAGACCCCTTGACTTCAGGCCAATTTTGTTCGATGGGGCAAATTCCGTCGCCTTTTCGGTGAAAACTGTAGGCCGATCAAATACGATGTTGATCGTGATCAGTCACCGCCACTTGTGCAATCTTGGTCGTAACAGTCAATGCTTGCGCCACAGCGAATGGAACTTGATTTGCAGTGAATTCATCAAAGTTCAACACCATCGACTCAATGCGGCGAACATTATTGACTGACATCACAGCTCATCTGTATTTAAGGCGGGCGTTTGCATAAGGCAGCGGTGTCGGTCTTTTGTTTTAGTGGAGTTTATGGGAGCTCAGGGGAACTGAGACTCGAATCGACTAGTTATCGCGCTTTTTGGCTGGGAGTGGGGGGCATTTTTACTCATTGTTACAAAAAATTGTTTTTTAGCCATGTATTTTAAGTGTCATAATCTTGCTGGATTTCTTCAATTTTCTATCCTTTTTTTGTGAAAGTGCATCTATGCTGAGTCGCGTAATAAAAATGCTGAAAGTTGCAATGGTGGCTCCATTGCTATTGAGTGCTGGGTTTGTTTAACCAAAAGGGGTCAGCATCACATTAGTTTTTGTCGCATTTAAATGCATTTACATTTCCTTAAAAATTAAAAGCCGAAATCCGTTTGATTCGGCTTCGTGATCGTTTCAGTCGTGCGTTTTGCCGGTCTTCCTGGTCAGGCTTGCGTTCTACGCACCCCACTAGCCGCACTCGTGGCGGCTTTAAATTTTTCACTTCCTAGCGTTTGCCCTTGCTATAGCGCGAGCCTTACATCATTGATCGCCGCCTGCTCTAATGCAGTCCTAAATAAATCCCGATAGGCGGCTTGCCGTCCATCTTGCTCTCTGCCTAACGCCAGATACTGCGGGTGCGGATGCCATCTCGTATCGCTCTGTCCTAAAGCGTGATGCCGGTAACTGGACCATCGGTATTACCCAGGGTCTTCCACCATGTTGGCTCTGACAGGGTTGAGTTCTATGTAACGCTGACAGAGTAAAAAATAGTCTTCGGTTTGCACCAGGCTGGATTTAAAACGTCCCTCCCATAAGGTGCCGCTGCGTTTATAAAAGCGGTTCACATATTGCACATAGCGTCGCCCCACCGATTGCATGAGTTTAGCTAATCCACCCGCTGTCTCTGGCGTAACGAGCATATGCACATGCTTAGTCATGAGGACATAAGCATGCACCTGACAACGCCAATCGACAGTTGCCTTAAATAGCCAATGGAGATAAGGCTGATAATCTTCATCGGCAAAAAAGCAGGACTCTAGCTTGACGCCTCGTTGGACAAGATGCTGCGGAATTCCCGCTAACTTAATGCGTGGGCGACGTGGCATGATTTAGTTTTAGTGGCGTTGAAAAGAATGCGATGCTGACCCCTTTGGTTTTCGGCAGCGGCACCACAAAAAGAATCGCTGATCGCTGGCGGCCGGATCTCGCTGGTGGGCACACGCAGGGGCAGGGTATGACAGCAGACAAAGAGCTAGACATTGTGCAACTGGTCTTGGCCGCCTGTCAGGCAGAATGATTTGATGCGGGTATTGCCGATCTGATAGAGCGCCGAATCTGTTAAGAGTACGGTGGCAGAACTATTTATGTCCGTAAAAAAAATCGCCTGAGCGAGGATGCGAAAAAGCAGGTGATTGCGGATGGTTTGACTAGCAAATCGACCCGGCAGATTACTTCAGAGAGGGGTATTAGCCGGGCTACGCTGTATCGTTTGATGAAGCGGGCGGGAATTTAGGAGCTGCTAGCTTAAACCTAGGTATAGCTGTGTTGGCGCTAGCTGATAAGTGTAAGTTTTTACTTACATTCCGTCAAATTAATACTCAAAATGATATTATTTTTTATTCGTTAAATTAGTATTTCAGTCAAAAAGACAGGTATCGATTCACTCGTGATTGATATTTGACAACTAGTAAGTTGATTTTTTTTTGATGCAAAGGAAAAATGGATATATTATTTGCAGTGTTTATTCCAACACTTCTTGCTCTTGGAAATTAAGTTTGTAAACATGTAAATATATCCGTAATCAACGATCCATCATTCATATGGGTTTCGGGATGTCAAATCTGAAGAAATACAGTCGTATTCGGGCGGAGGGTGCATGGGGCAAGCGAAGAACCGAGGGAGTCAGGAAGTAAGGATTGCGCAGGCGCATGAGCGAGCTAAATATGCGCATGAAATGAATATTGATACCCTTCTCTTATCTCCAGTGCAGCGCAGTTTATATCTGGAAATGGTGTGCAAACGAGGGGCCGATTTATCTAAGTCAATACCTCATGGCGAAGCGATCTGGTCCACATTTTTTGAATTGCTAAAATTCGTAGTCGAAAATGAATATCGTGGAGGATGTCACGATACATCGGCTGTTCTATACATGCTCCTGGCAGAGTTGGGCATCGAATCAACTCTTTGTGTTGGAGAGGTCGGCCTGGGTAAAAAATTCTTCGACCATTCTTGGATCGAAATTAACGGTCAGATTTTCGATGTTGCTATTTGCATGCCACTTCAGGCTGGATTAGCCGTTGGAGGGCCATTGTTTGCGAATGTTGACTTATCAACGGGTGGCTTGAGCACCCTACAGTTTGGGGTACAGAGTGGCCAAGGATTATGTGATGTCGCACAGGTTGTGCTGGATTCTGACCTAGTAACCTATGCAAAAAGCCAGCGGGAACCAAATCTTTGGACGCTCGCTGTTGTGATGCACAGCCGTTGTGGCAATGTGGATGCGACCTTCCAAGGGTTTAATGATCGGTATGGGCAAGTGCGCCGGAAGCTTCGGGCGAGCGCAGAAAATAAAATCTGCGTTTGAGTTTACGGCCAAAGTAGTAACAATGGAGTTAGTTTTAACATTCGGGAATATTTCTATACCAAATGTGTGAATGTTAGAGCTTAGCGTATTTGATCTTGCATATATTGAATTCGTAAATTTTAGTAAATTAAAACGCCCTACATTTGTTGTGTATGACAGTATTGAAGATGTTGATGTCCATCAGGTTTTTGATATTTTTCAAAAAGCTAATCATATTGATGATCAATACATCGTCGCACTGCTCAGCGACAAAGTTTTGGATGGGAAATTCTCGGTCTTTTGGGAAACTTGTGTAATTTTGGAACTTTCTGAGAGCAACAAGTTTTTTAAACTTTAAATCTAAAAAATATCAATAATTGGGCAATCCTATGGATAGATCGTAAACAGTCTATTTGCTGGGTTATCCAGATTAATTGATATTTGATCTCGATTGTTTCCAATGCTCCGGATCCTCAGGTTATTACCTCATCAAAACTCCTCTCACTTCCCCCTATTTTGAGACAATGCAATTTCTTATACTTCTCCCATAAAAGGAGAAGTTCACATGGTAGTAATCACTCTCGCGCAAGCGCAGGCGATGACGCGCGGCACTGCAATCGGGCAGATCGAGCGATTAAAAGCCTACGCAATCAGCCTCAAAAAACGCTGTGTGATGCGTGTGCGTATGCCCGCGATGCGCATGACAGCGTAGATATCAATCAAAAAACAGTTGAGTCGCTGTCTCATTGTGAAATTGCGCGGTGATCAAAGCACTGTGCGGGGCTGGTATTGCCTCAAAACGAGCCTTGCGTTGATTTTTACGCTTTTATGGCGAGGGCGTGAGTTTTTAAGTTGCTGAAAGGCATTAATTTAGTTAGACGTGTAGGCGGGCCTGTTAAATCTGCTATTTTGCTTAATTTTTCTTATTATTGAGATGGTTTTTTTATTGAGGTGTATTGAGGGTTATTGAGGGTTATTGAGGGTTATTGAGGGTTATTGAGGGTTATTGAGGGTTATTGAGTTTGCAATTATGTTATCATTTAATAATTTCATTATATTATTTAATCTAGCTAACCTAGATTGAAAACATTACTCAAAAATATTCTTAAAACTTAAGGACAAATATGCTGCATACAATATTACCTAAAATAACAATTTCTATTATTTTCGGTCTTATGCTTACTTCTTGCGGCGGCGGTAGTGGCAGTGATACAGAGTCCCAGCCCCAGCCCCAGCCCCAGCCCCAGCCCCAGCCCCAGCCCCAGCCCCAGCCAGGTCCGTTCGTCCTCGTTGGCGTTGAGGGTTTATTTGATGGAACATCAATATCAGGAGCCACTGTCTCCAAATTGATTTTGGACGACGGCACATTTTACGTAGTGCAATTTGGTCATCAAGATACGTCAAAGATTGCTTATTTCGCTAAAGGAAAAGGTAAGTTATTGGACGGTACTTTTAGGTCAAATGACTTTCGACTGGTAAGTTTGGGGAAAGCTAATCCTTCCAATCCAATTTATTCTTTTCAAGGAGGTATAGTTTATTTTGATCAAATATTAGGATCTGTGGTCCCTAGATCACTTAGCAGCTCGATACAGCATTTACCTCTTGCATTTGCTGTTGACTTTGATGTCTTACGCTATGAGCCGCAATATGAACAGTCAGCTAATTTATTGGACATTACAGGAAGTTACAGCGGAGCTATATCGTTTGGCAGCTCGGATTATCAAGCAGTAAATCCGCCGTTCAGCGATTTAGCCACTATTACAGCGGATGCAACAGGGATGCTCAAAGGCATAACTAAAAGTGGGTGTACGTTCTCAGGATATGTAACCCCGTATCGTAGGGGCAATGTATTCAATGCGAGTATTATTTTTGACGATATGCCATGTACTTTTGTAAAAAAAGGCGTTGCTGGTCACGCATATATTGAACCAAAAACAAAACGCTTATATATCGTAACAATGCAGCCCGATGGAGTCGACGGTGCTGTATTTACTGGCATTAAAAATTAGACTGCCTTAACTCGTAACTTGGGTCGTAACTCGCATAACTCGGGGTCACTTCTAACATTCCAACATTTCAAAATCCGTGCATTTTAATCTACTTATATGGCGAGACCTCTCCGATTAGAATTTGCTGGTGCTGTGTATAACGTGACTTCGCGCGGGGATAGGTGTGAGGCTATTTACCTCGATGACGATGACAGGCGAGAATGGCTGGCAGTACTTGCTTTGGTGTGCGATCGCTTCAATTGGGTAATGCATACGTATTGCCAGATGACGAACTACTATCATCTCGTAGTGGAAACCATTGAAGGGAATCTGTCGGCCGGGATGCGGCAATTAAATGGACTTTATACTTAGCGCTTTAATCGCCCCTATTACATGAGTGGGCATTTGTTCCAAGGTCGATACAAAGCGATTTTGGTGCGGATAGAAGCGCATCTACTTGAGCTATCGCGTTATGTGATGTTGAAGCCAGTGCGCACCGAGATGGTGCAGCTGCCGGAAGAATTGCCATGGAGTAGCTATCCGCTAGTGATGAACGACCAGCTGATGCCGGAAAGGCTGGATGCCGATCGGCTGCTCGGACAATTTGGCACGCAGCGCACCGCCGCTAGGCGTAATTTCAAACAAATTGTCCTGCACGGCGTAGGCTTAGATAATTGTCGCTTGCGCATAAACGCAGCCAGGCATCGCGTTTGGAAGACTATGCAGCACAAGTGCTCGATCGCAACCAAGCAATGGTAAGCGGCTACCGCTCCGGTGCCTACACCATGGCCGAAATCGCAGTATATTTTCTGTGTATTACATGACGGTAAGCCGTGCAGTACGCGCTGCGGAAATGTAATTTGAAAATGTTGGAATGTTAGAGCTGCCGTTGTTTTCGCCGTATTTTGGCTCGTTGGCAATAAAAGTTGTTTTGTAGCCATGTATTTTGTGTGCGATAATCTGGTTAGGTTTCTTCAATTTCCTATCTTTTTTTGTGAAAGTGCATCTATGCTGAGTCGCGTAATAAAAATGCTGAAAGTCGCAATGGTGGCTCCATTGCTATTAAGTGCTGGGTTTGTTGGTGCCACTCCACCGGAAAATGGTTGGTGGTGGAATCCTGCCGAAAGTGGTCGTGGTTTTGCAATTGAAGTGCAAAACGGCTCGATGTTTATGGCTGGTTTTATGTACGACAATGCGGGTACTCCAGTCTGGTACGTCTCGGGCCCCGCGCCGATGACTTCCGATGTCTTATACCAGGGTAAGTGGATATCGTATGCTAACGGTCAGACTTTAAATGGGCAGTACAAAAGTGCGGTGGTATCCAACGATGCTGTTGGCTCAGTCGTGATTAACTTTACCAGTACGACTACTGCTACTTTACAATTGCCGAATGGTACGGTCATGCCTTTGGTACGCTTTGGTTTTGGCCCACAGCAGCCAGGCCCTGTTTCCGCAACCTGTACAACATCGAACATCAATCTCGACAAATACAATCGCATTACCGTTGGCATGACGATGGCACAAGTTAACCAGACTTTAGGTTGTACTTACGTGCCTGGTTCAACCAGCCGGACTGCGACTTACGTGCTTAACACTTGGATGGTGTATGACAATGGGATCAAAGGCATACTGATTTACTTTGATAAAACGAATTCCGTCGTCACTGCACAACCGGGAAATATTTTTAAAAGTTCGTCAGGATTTTAATTTCAACATCTTGAAACTTTCATCCAGCCATCAAATTGTTTTAACTAACAAGACACCCACATAGATATTGAGATGGGTGTCTTATTGCGTGCTGCTGGCCAATATGCTGAAATTGAGTAAATTCCAAAATAACCGCATTTGCTTAGCTAGGGTTTAAAACGAACATGCCGCCATCACGCATATTCCATGCGGGTTTGCGGCCTGCCTGGCCTGTAACCCGCATGGAATATGCGCGTCCGGCCAGGTGTTTTTGAAAAATGCGTAAATAAGTGCGGAGCTAGGATTTACCAAACACTTCATTGAGTTGCTGGGTGACGCGGATAAAGGTGGTGCGCTTGGTGAGTTCCTTGAGCTTGTGCGCGCCGACGTAGGTGCAGGCCGAGCGCACGCCGCCGAGGATGTCGAGCAAGCTCGCTTCTACTGGGCCGCGATAAGGCAATAAGACTTCCTTACCTTCGGAGGCGCGGTATTTGGCGACGCCACCGGCGTATTTATCCATCGCGGCGCGGCTGCTCATACCGTAAAAACTCTTGAATTGCTGACCGTCGCGCTCGACCAGATCGCCGGCACATTCGTCGTGGCCCGCCAGCATGCCGCCTAGCATGATGAAATCGGCGCCGGCGCCAAAGGCCTTGGCCAAATCGCCCGGTACTACGCAACCGCCATCGGCGCAAATTTGCCCGCCCAGACCGTGGGCGGCATCGGCGCATTCTATCACTGCCGATAATTGCGGATAGCCAACGCCGGTCATCTTGCGGGTGGTGCAGACCGAGCCTGGGCCTATACCGACTTTGACGATATCGGCACCGGCCAGTATCAGTTCTTCGGTGATGTCGCCAGTGACGACGTTACCAGCCATGATGGTCAGGTGCGGATAGGTGGCGCGCACTTTTTTGACGAAATTGATGAAGCCTTCGGTGTAACCGTTGGCGACGTCTATGCAGACATATTCGATGGCGTTTTGCGCCTGATTCATGACGGCTGAAAATTTGTCGAAATCGCTCTGCGTGATACCCATAGAGTAAAACGCGGTCGATTTATGTTGCAGACCAGAAAAGTACTTCACCAGCTGCGCTTCATCATAATGCTTGTGCAAGGCAACTGACAATTGATGCCGGCCCAGCGCGGCAGCCATTTCCATGGTGCCTGTGCTATCCATATTGGCGGCGATGATGGGGATGCCGTGATAGGTCTTGCCAGAATGATGGAATACAAATTCGCGCTGCAACTCGACTTGCGCGCGCGAGGTGAGGGTGGATCTCTTGGGACGGATCAAGACGTCTTTGAAATCTAGCTTGAGGGACTCTTCTATATGCATGACAGCTCCGGTAAACGTCGGTGCGACGCGGCAGAGCTCCGGTTATCGGTGTGACAGGGGAAAGCTCTGAACCGTCATTTAGTATAGTCAGTTTTTGGCGCAGTGCGAGTTAGCGTTGGCAATAGCCGGTATCACAGATGCCGTATAGCTTAGGTAGATGACAGCGAGCTTAGTTGCAGCGTGCTTAATGGCAGCTGCCATGACCTTTGTCGCTGAAGCTGGCACCGGCTACCGGCAAGAATTCCCAATCATAACTATTGGCGTGCAGGCTCAACTTCAAGACGCCGTGGCTGTCGTTATTTCTCACTTCCGTGCTTGGTTTGGAAAAAAACAGGGGCGTTAGTTTCGCGCCGCCAGTACCGACCACAAAGCTGCGTATGCCGTTTTTATCGTCACGTTCGCCGCTACCATTGAGAGGGCTCATGCGTTCGTAATTATGGTCGTGCGATGCCATGACGATATCGGCTTTGGCTGCCGCCAGCATTTCCCATGCGGGCTGCATGATTTCGTTGTTGCCGTGCCCACCAGAGCTAAATACAGGGTGATGCCAGTAGGCCAGAATACAGCTGCGTTTGTTGCTGCTCAATTGTTGTTTCAGCCAGCTTAATTGCTCCTGCATGGGCTGACCGTCACGATTGCTATTGAGCGAAAGTATCAGCCAATTGCCGGCGGTTTTGCTGTAGTAACCGCGCCTATCAGGACCCGCCAGCTCTTCAAAATAATTGTAATAACCGAGCGCCGATGGCATGCCGTAATCATGGTTGCCGGGCGAGGGCAGGGTGCTGGCCTTGAACTTACCCCAGGTAGGCTCATAGCAATTATTAAATTCTTCAGGACGGCCCACAGGGTAGGTATTGTCGCCCAGGGTTAATACCAGCGCCTTGCTATCTAGTTGCAAACCGGCATTGATAATTTCGGCAGTCTTGGCCGCCATGCTCTCTTCGGGTGGCAATTTTTTACAGTCAGCGATGTCGCCAGCCACATACACGGTCAGACTTTTGATCGTTGCAGCAGGTTTGGCGGCTTTGGTTTTGGCCGCATTGGCAAATTCAGGGTAGGCGAGAGTGGCGCAACACAGGAGCGCGCAGCTAGTAAGGGACGCGCAACGCGCAAAAAAATCAGACATGGACAAAGTTCAGGTAAAGTAAGGGCTAGGCGTGACGCCAAGAGCAGCATTCTACCTGTTTCGTCTGGCTAAGGTGGGACCTTAGACCCATGAGAGTAGCCGTTCTATGCTGAACTAAGCTAAGCGCATGGGCTTACTCCTTATTGAGCGGCGCGTTGCCAGCCGCCGCCCAGAGATTTGTAGAGTTCTACGCGGGCGTTGATCTGGTTGCGTTGCGCACTGATCAGACTGAGTTGCGCATTGAACAGGCTGCGTTGTGCATCGAGCGCCTCCAGATAACTGGAGTAACCGTTTTCATAACGCAAATTGGCCAGTCGCAGTTGTCTTTGCAGGGCATAGACCTTGGTTTTTTCATTCAACACTTTTTCGCCCAGCACTTGATTGCTGATGATGCTGGTGCGGGTTTCGCTAAAGGCATTCTGCACCGCCAATTGATATACGGCAGCGGCTTGGCGTTCTCTGGCCTTGGCTTGATCGACCTGCGCCGCTGTCATGCCGTTGTCAAACAGCGGCATGCTGAGGTTGCCGACAAAGGAAGAGATATTTGAGCCGGTGCTAAACAGCTTGCCCAGGTCATTGCTTTCAAAACCGAGTAAGCCGGTCAATGAAATTTTCGGGAAATACGCTGCGCGTGCCGCCTCGATTCTGGCGCGTGCTGCCAGCAAATTCGCTTCGGCTTGCGCAATATCGGCGCGCCGCAGCAATAAATCGGAACTGAGCTGGGCCGGAACCGGATCAGCGACACGCAGATCGGGGATGGTTTTGCCGCGTTCTATACCGTGTTCGATCAGCGCGCGCGGTGCTTGCCCTGAGAGTATGCTGAGCGCTGCTTCTAGTTGCGCAATCGACTGTTTCAGATCAGGTAAGGCCGATAGTGTACTGGCCAGTTCTACCTCGGCCTGGCGCACGTCCAGTTCAGAGGTGACACCTCCGAGGAAGCGTTTTTGTTGCAAATCATAGGATTCTTGCCGCGATTTAACGGTGTCTTCGGCGATCTTCAGTTGTTCATCCAGGGCGCGCAAATTAAAATAATTTTGGGCGACTTCTGCATGTAAGGACAGTAAGGCGGCATCGCGATTGTATTCCGCCGCAAACAAATCTTGTCTGGCCGCGTTGCTGGCATTGCGTACCCGTCCCCATAAATCGAGCTCCCAGCTGGCTTGCCCGACTAATTGATAGTCTTTATTCGGATTACTGACAGCGCGCCCCAGATTTTCAGACTGGCGACTAGTGCTACCAGCAGCAGCCAGATCTATGCGTGGTAATTGGGCTGAAGACGTTATGCCAAACACGGCGCGTGCCTCGTCCAGTCTGGCGGTCACTTGCGCCAGATTCTGATTCGACTGATCCGCATCCGCGATCAATTGATTTAACACGCTATCGTTAAATTGCTCCCACCAATTGCTTTGCAGTTGAGCTTGATTTTCTGGCTGATCTGACTTAGCAGACTTAAGGACAGAGGCGCTTGCCGGAAGATCCATCACGGGCAAGCTACTTGATGGATTGAAGGCACAGCCAGCCAACAGCATTGCCAGTAGTGGCGCAATGCTCAAGGTAGAGGATTTGAGGGATTTGATCGGGAGTCTTGCATAGAAAGTTTTATGCATGATGGTCTCCTGCTGTGGCCTCGGTCGCAACGGGCAAACTGGCTACGGGTTTTTTCTTTTCACTCATTTGCATGATCAGTCGGAAGAACAGGGGGATGAAGAAAATCGCAATAACGGTGGCGGCCAGCATGCCGCCGATGACAGGCACCCCGAGCGCGACCCGGCTGCCAGAGCCGGCACCGCTGGAGGTCACCAGTGGCACGCAACCCAGAATAAAAGCCAGTGAGGTCATCACGATAGGGCGGAAGCGCAAGCGTGCCGCCTCCAACGCCGCTTCCAGTAAAGTGTCGCCTTCTTCATATTTCATGATGGCAAACTCGACGATCAAGATGGCATTTTTTGCCGCCAGGCCAACCAGAGTAATCAAGCCGACCTGGAAGTAAACATTATTCGTCAGTCCAGTTAAAAACACCGAGAGCAAGGCACCAAACAAGGCAAATGGCACTGCCGTAATCACCGCAAATGGCAGACTCCAGCGCTCGTATTGGGCCGCCAAAATCAGGAACACCATCACGATACCCATTAAGAAAGCCATGGCAGCGGCACCGCCAGCTTGTTTCTCTTGAAACGCCGAACCTGTCCATTGCAATTTGTAGTCCTTGCTGGTGAGGCTGGCTTCTACTTCTTCCAACGCTGCAATCGCCTGTCCTGAGCTAATCCCGGCGGCCGGTGTCGCCATGATTTTGGCGGCCTGAAAGACATTGAAGCGCTCGACCAATTCTGGCCCCAGCGATGTCTTCGCTTTTACCAGACTGGTCAGCGGTATCATATCGCCCTTATCCGAACGCACGTAGACATTGCGGATGTCGTCAGGGCGGGCGCGGTAATCTGCCTCAGACTGCAATTGGACGCGATAGGTGCGGCCAAACTGATTGAAATCATTCACATACACCTGCCCGAAGGTCGCCGACATGGCATCGAAGACCTGGTTAATATTCACGCCCAGGGCCTTGGTTTTCTCTCTGTCGAGGTCGAGATAAATTTGCGGCACATTGGCGCGGAAAGTGGTCGAGACGCTGGCAAACTCAGGACGTTTTTTGGCCTCGGCGACAAAATTATTTACCGCCGTTGAGAATGTCGCTGTGTTGCCGGAGCCGCGGTTTTGCAGATAGGCTTCGATCCCGCCGGTGGTTGACATACCGGAGATAGGTGGCGGGTTAAAGCTGGCGGAAAAACCATCTTTCATTCCCATATACGCCATACCCTGAAATGTTTTCGCCAGTGCGAATGAGCTATCCGCCTTGGCGCGCCGCTCTTCCCAATTTTTTAGAGTAACGAAGGAGATCCCGCTATTGCTGATGACGGCACCAGACAAAAGATCAAAACCGGTAAACGACACCACATTGGCGACGTTTTTATTTGCCATCAGCATCTGATCGAATTGCGCACCACTGAGTTCGGTGCGATTTAACGAGGCCGCGTCGGGCAGCATTACCACGCTGAGCAAATAACCCTGATCTTCATCCGGAACCAGAGTGCTAGGCACATGTTTAAGTAAAAACGCCATGGAAGCCAGAATCGCAGCAAAGATCAAAAACGCGATCGCCACTCGGCGATTCAGAAAAGCGACACCGCCCACATAACCATTGGTGAGCTTATCGAAAATTTTATTAAAGCCGACGAAAAAGCGATTCGGCTGATGGTGGGTGCTTTTTAGCAAAATCGCACATAAGGCCGGTGTCAAAGTGAGCGCAACGATGCCGGAAATCACTACCGAGACGGCGATGGTGACCGCAAATTGCTGGTACATCACGCCGGTCATACCACCCATGAAGGCGACCGGCAGAAACACCGCGCACAGCACTAAGACGATGGCCACTACCGGGCCTGAAACTTCTTCCATCCCCTGTATCGCCGCATCTTTCGGCGAACATTTGGTTTCGCTCATGATGCGCTCTACGTTTTCCAGCACCACGATGGCGTCATCGACCACAATACCGATCGCTAAGACTAATCCGAATAAGGTCAGCAAATTGATAGAGAAACCGAACGCCAGCATGCCGGCAAAGGTACCGATCAGGGAAATCGGTACCGCGATACAGGGGATCAAGGTAGCGCGGAAATTTTGCAGGAATAAATACACCACGATGAACACCAGCACGATCGCTTCGAGCAGCGTATGCAGCACTTCTTCGATAGAGATTTTGACGAAAGTGGTGGTGTCGTAAGGGATAGAATAAGCGATGCCTTCCGGGAAGCGCGCCTTGAGCTCTTCCATCTTGGCGGTAATCGCAGCGGCGACACCGATGGCATTGGCACCCGGTTGCAGATACAGACCCATCGCTACTGCCGACTTGCCGTTGAGTTTGGCTTTCAGATCATAATCTTTACCGCCCATTTCTACGCGAGCGACATCTTTGAGCCGGGTTTTAGCGCCGTCAGACATGGAGCGCACGATGATGTTTTCGAACTCTGCCACTGTGCTCAGGCGACCCTGGGCGTTCACGGTGTAGGTAAAATCGATAGGCTGGCTGGTCGGTTGCGCGCCAATTTTACCGGCTGAAAATTGTGAGTTTTGTTCACGGATAGCATTAATAATATCGGTCGGCGTCAGGCTTAGCTGCGCCAGCCTATCCGGACGCAGCCAGATGCGCATCGCGTAATCGGTGCCGCCAAACATGGTCAGATCGCCGACGCCAGGAATACGCTTGAGTTCATCGACGATATTTAACAGGGCGTAATTCGACAGGAAGGTGGTGTCGTAACGCCCATTCGGTGAATTGATCGCCACTAAATTTAGGATGGAGGTCGATTTCTTTTTTACCGTGACGCCCTGACGTTTGACTTCATCGGGCAATTGCGCCATGGCCGCAGAGACGCGGTTGTTAACGTTAATGGTGGCCTGATCGGGGTCAGTGCCGATGGCGAAGTAAACATTCATATTCATCTGGCCGTTTGAGGCGGAACCAGACTGCACATAAATCATTTTTTCGACGCCATTAATCTGTTGCTCCAGCGGCGCGGCCACGGTCTGCGCGATCACTTCTGGCGTTGCGCCAGGGAAATAAGCGACGACAGAAACCACGGGCGGTGTAATCCCCGGATATTGCTCTATCGGTAGCGACTTCATGGCGGCGAGACCGCCCAGCACGATGATGATGGAGATCACGCTGGCGAAAATAGGCCGCTCTATGAAAAATTTTGAAAACATGTGGCCTCCGCTTATTTGGTGCTGGCGGCGGCGCTGGCAGACTGATTGGCAGTCGCCGCGGTCGGACTCACGGTGGAGCCGGGCGGGGCCTTCATCTGTCCATCTATAATTACTTTTTCTCCGGCTTGCACACCGGATTCTATGATGACTTTGCCGTCGACTATGCTGCCTAGCTTGACTGGTTTTGGCACCACTTTATTTTCTTTGTCGACCGTGAATAAGATGTGATCCGCTTGCGATTGCATAATGGCGCGCTCTGGCACCACCAGCGCATTTTTCCTCACGCCCAGATCGAGAGTGACGCGCACAAATTGGCCTGGCAGCAATTCGCCCTTGGGGTTGCTGAAGATGGCGCGGGCTCGGATGGTGCCGGTTTTAGGGTCAACCCGGTTATCCGAGAAATTGATTTTTCCTTTGTGCTGGTAGAGGCTGCCATCCGACAGTTTGAGTGTTGCACTCAGGTTTTTTAGATCGTTGAGTGAGACCTTTTCGCTACGCACCGCCGCATCGAGCTCCTGTTTATCTTGTTCAGAGTAAGAAAAATTCACGTACAGGGGATCGAGTTGGGAAATGGTGGTGAGTTTGCCTGAATCGCCGCTGGCGCTGATCAAACTACCTTCCGATTGCACTAATTTACTAGTCGTGCCGGAAATTGGTGCGATGACTTTGGTATAGCCCAGATTCAATTCGGCTTGTTTCAGGCTCGCTTGCGCCGTGCTATTGCTGGCAACGGCTGTATTGTAGGCGGCATTGGCATCATCAAAATCTTTACGGCTGACGGCATTCTCTTTATACAGAGGTGCGATGCGGTCGCGGTCGGCGCGGGCTTTTTCTAATTTGGCGACCTCTTGCGAAAATACCCCCTTGGCTTGATCCAGCGCCGCCTTATATGGCTCGGGATCGATTTCAAATAAGACTTGTCCGGCCTGCACGATCTGGCCTTCGGTATAAGTTTTTTTGATGAAAATACCATTGACGCGAGAGCGCACATCCACATCACGGAACCCGGCAGTCTCACCCACCATTTCTTTAGTCAGAGGGGCATCGACTGGCGCCAGGCTGATTACCGTCACCGGAGCTGGCGGTCTTTGCTGAGCCTCGGGCGCTTTGCTGCAAGCGCTGATTGCGGCCAAAATAAACAGGCTGACAGAAGTTAGGCGGAGAGGAAATTGGGATGAACGAGACATGCAAATGCTCCAAAAAGTTTTGAAGTTGTAAAAAACAGGTCTCCTGAAAAGTATCAAAACTTATCAGGAAGACGAGGTTTTTTTGCATGTTATCAGAGATTTATCGGTATCAGCGATGTACAAAAGGAAAAGTTCCGGTTTCCGTTGCATTGGTAGCGACGATGAACCGGAAGCTTAGTGCGACTGCAAATATCTATAACTTGCTATGCCGTAAGCGTAGCGCATTGCTGATCACCGATACCGAAGACAGACTCATGGCGGCGCTGGCTATCATGGGGCTCAGTAAGATCCCAAACCATGGGTATAAGACGCCAGCGGCAATCGGTACGCCGACAAAATTGTAGGCAAAGGCGAAGAACAGATTCTGCCGTATGTTTTTCATCGCATGCTTGCTTAATGAACGCGCTTTGACGATGCCGCTCAGATCGCCTTTGACCAAGACCACATGGGCGCTGTGCATGGCGACATCGGTGCCGGTGCCCATGGCGATTCCGACATCGGCTTGCGCCAGCGCTGGTGCGTCGTTGATACCATCACCGGCCATGGCGACGATGCGCCCCTCTTGCTGTAGCTGCTGGACAAAACGATATTTATCCTCAGGCAGCACATCGGCATGTACTTCGCTTAAACCTAGTTGGCTCGCTACCGCCTGTGCGGTAAGCAGATTGTCGCCGGTCACTAGCACGATGCGGATGCCGGCATCCTGTAATTGTTTGATCGCTAGCCCGCTGCTAGGCTTGATGCTATCGGCCACGCTGATTAAGCCGGCCGCCTTGCCGTCGATGGCGATCATCATGACCGTTTGGCCCAATTGCTTGAGTTCGGTAGCGCGCTGCTCTAGCTCCTTCATCTCTATCGCATGATCTTGCATTAAATGCTGGTTACCGATCAAGACGCTTTTACCCGACCAGTTGGCACTGACGCCTTTGCCTGTGATCGAGGTAAAGTCGCTGATGCTGAGGATTGGCGCTTGATGTGTTTCGGCGTAATTGACAATGGCTCTGGCGACCGGATGTTCGCTAAGTTTTTCCATGGATAGCGCTAAAGACAATAGCTGGTCTTCGCTAAAACCCGGCGCGGCAACGATGGTTTGCAAAGCTGGCTTGCCTTCGGTCAGGGTGCCGGTTTTATCGATCACCAGGGTGTCGATTTTTTCTAATCTTTCCAGTGCCTCAGCATTCTTGATCAACACCCCTTCAGTAGCACCGCGTCCTATCCCTACCGTGACTGAGATAGGCGTCGCCAGCCCGAGCGCGCAAGGGCAGGCAATGATCAGTACCGAGACCGCTGCCATCAGCCCATTGGCTAATGCCGGGCTAGGGCCAAGCACGGCCCAGGCGAGGAAGGCCAGTACTGCGATGGCTATCACGCCGGGCACAAACCAGCCCGATACCGTGTCTGCCAGTTTTTGTATCGGTGCGCGTGAGCGACCAGCCTGATTCACCAGATCGATAATTTTTGCCAGCAAGGTGTCGCGCCCTATGCGTTCGGCGCGCATGCTAAAACTGCCTTGCTGATTCACGGTGCCAGCGCTGAGTTTATCGCCTGTTTGCTTGGTCACAGGCAAAGCTTCGCCTGTGATCATTGCTTCATCGACGTTAGAACGTCCTTCCAGCAAGACGCCATCAACCGGGATATGGGCACCAGGCTTGACACGTAAGACATCGTTCAATTGCACTTGATCGAGCGCGATTTCGCTTTCATCGCCATTGTCTCCTATGCGGATGGCTGTAGCCGGGGTCAGTGCCAGCAAGGATTTAATCGCCAGATTGGTTTGTGACCTGGCGCGCAGTTCTAGTACTTGGCCGAGTAACACCAGCGTGATGATGACGGCGGCAGCTTCAAAGTATAAAGGTGCCATACCGTTCATCTTGAAGGCTTGCGGCAGCAGCTCAGGAAACAATAAAGCCACCAGACTAAATAGATAGGCGGCGGCGGTGCCGACGCCGATTAGGCTGAACATATTTAGGTGGCCGCTTTTGAACGAGGCCAGCGCCCGTTCAAAAAATGGCAAACCTGCCCACAGTACCACTGGCGTGGCCAGCGCAAATTGCAACCAGCTAAATACACTCATTCCTAGCCAGCCGTGTATGTTGATACCTGGCAGCATATCGGCCATGGTCATGATCAGTAGCGGCAAACTGAGAGCCAGGCTGTATTTAAAACGACGCCTCATATCGTCGAGCTCGCTGGTATCTTCGGTGGCACTGGCCTCCTTCGGCTCTAAGGCCATACCGCAGATTGGGCAAGTGCCGGGGCCGACTTGTTCTATTTCCAGATGCATGGGGCAAGTGAAAATGGCATCCTTGGCCGCAGTTTTTGGTGCCGGGCGTTGCGCCGGATCTAGCCAGATCTGCGGATTCTGGCGAAATTTTTCCAGGCAACTGGCGGCGCAAAAATAATAGGTTGTATTTTGGTATTCGGTATGGTGCGGACTATCTGGCGTGACATTCATGCCACAGACCGGATCTTTTAAACCTGCAGCGCTATTGATTACCTCGTGTTCGCCGCCACAGCAGCCCGCTGCCGCTTTGCTGTGGACTAGCGGCGCTATGCCAGGCGCGGCAGCGGCCACCAGCGGCATCAAGAGTTTTTTTGCCTTCACGTAAGCCAGAGGCTCAGTATTGAATTTAGTCACGCAAGATGCGCTGCAAAAATAATAAGTGCTGCCTTGGTAACTGGCCATTTTCTCAGTATTTTTACTCACGCTCATGCCGCACACAGGATCGATATATTTTTTCTCGAGCGGAGTATTTGGTGCCTCACTTAACTGTGTAATTACTTCCTCTGTTGTCTTAGCTGCGCAACAAGCGCCATCGTGTTGTTCGGACGTAGGCGGGGGCTTGATTTGAGTCATCGCAAATTCTCCAGTCGATTTTTATCTTATGATAGACCCTGTACCCAAGAACGGAGTCAATCATTAAATGTCACATGATAAAAATCAAACTTCAGACCAGTTGACAATAGGCCAATTGGCGCGCGCCGCCGGGGTGGGGCTGGAGACCATACGCTACTATCAGCGCCGCGCCTTGTTGCCCGTGCCCGTGGTGGCGCGAGGCTATCGAACCTATCCCTTACTCTTGGTGCAACGGATACGGTTTATCAAGCGCGCACAGGAATTAGGATTTAGCTTGGCAGAGATCACGACCTTGTTGCAGTTGGAGGACAACGACGATAGGATTGCTATCCGCAAAGTGGCGGCAGATCGATTGCTACAGGTTGAGGAGAAGCTTGAGGACTTGCAAAAGATGCAGAAAATGTTGACCTCATTGATCCATGAATGCGAGGCTACCGCGCAAACTAAGGCATGCCCGATTATTCATGCTCTTGCAGAAAAGGGGAGTATGTCTTAAAACTGGCCTTTTTGCGTACATTCCTATTGCGTACTCATTTTATACTAGGCGGGAGTATTGATAATTTACGGAGAAGAACATCAATATGCTTACCTATATGCGAAACTGCTAGCCAAGCTATTTGCATCGGGCTGGCGATTAAACGCTGGGACGAAAAAAAACCTGAGTAGGCGCATGCGCCGCTCAGGCTTTAATCGGTTAAGCAGCAATATTAATTGCTGCCATCTTCCTTTGGTTTGAATTGCTTGTCGCTGATGCGGAATTTCGCGCGACGGTCGCCCATCAAGCCACGTAAATCCTTGATGCTGACATCGCTGATTTCGTGCATGCGTATCAACAAAGATGCGCCTACAGGCAAACGACGGTGACGGATTTTACTGATCACTGGTGGTGCTACTTCGAGTGCTCTCGACAAAGCAGCATCGTTTTTTAAATGTAATTGCTTGATCAGAGTATCCAATAAGTTATTTGGATCGTAGTCGATTTCATCAGATTCAAGCTGGGTCAGATTTGCCATAATTACCTCGCTGTTTTATATATGGTTATTGATGCGGAAAAATGTTGCTTCAATAAAAAATTAATCATCCGGTAATATTGTATCTTTAAAATGACTAATTTTTACTTTTGGGAATGATAAAATTTGTTAAATCTATTGACACATTACGTTAAGCGGCCGCAAATGTATCATTCGATAACATTACTGTAGTATAAGGTATGCAATATAGCAATATTAATCGAAGAAAATTTTGTTTTGTGTGCAAACGGCTGACATAAGTAATTTTTTATCGGTTTAAGCCAAGTTTTACCGAAATTTAGTTTTTTACTTAACTCTTGCCGAAGCTATCACTTTACCCAGATCTATCACCGACATGGCGTAGAAATAACTGCGGTTATATTGTGTAATCGCAAAGAAATTCTCGGTAGCGAGCCAGTATTCTGTGGCTTCTAAGCCATTTTGCAAATCGACTAAACCATAAGATAGTTGTGTCGGCGCATCTGGGTTGGCGGTGGTGGCGATCGGTTTCAGTTCTTCCAGGCGGTAACTCGCTTTTAAACCTTGCGCCAGCGCTTCGTTCAATTTACCGGCGTCGTTCTCATTATTGACCAGAGTGGCGGGAAATACCGTAGGCAGCCCAGCTTTCCAGCCGTGCTGCGCCAGATAGTTGGCGACACTACCGATCGCGTCTACCGGTGAGCCGATTAAATCTATTTTTCCATCCGCATCAAAGTCCACCGCATAGCTGCGTATGCTGCTAGGCATAAACTGTGGCCAGCCTATCGCGCCGGCGTAGGAGCCTTTGAAACTGAAGGGATCAACCACAGAGTCGCGCGCGATCAACAGCATGCTTTCTAATTCGCCTCTGAAAAATTTCATGCGCGCCTCGCGAGTTGGCGTATCTGGATAGGCAAAGGCGAGCGTGGTCAGGGCATCCATGACGCGAAAATTTCCGGTATTTCGGCCAAATACGGTTTCTACCCCGATCAGTCCGACAATGATTTCTGCCGGCACGCCATATTGTTTCTCTGCTCTTGCCAGAGCATCTCCGTACAGATCCCAAAAAGCCAGACCAGCTTCGATGCGGTAATTATCGACGAAGCGCGCGCGGTAGGCTTTCCAGTTTTTTGGTTTGCCATTTGGAGCAGGCTTGATCAATTGTATGGCACTTTCTACATAGCGTATTTGATTAAAGCTGGTCTCCAGATCGGTCTTGTTCATGCCATGTTTAGTCTCCATCTGAGCTATGAATTCGGCGACTTCTTTCCATTGGCTAAAGTGGGCGAATTCGGTATTCACGGCGGCCGTTTTTGGTGTCGAATTTTTCGATGTTTTAGTGCCAGCGTGTGCGCTAGGTGCCAGGCTGATCAGGCCGGCCAATAGGGTAGAAATCGCGAGGCGTAGTGTAGTGTTCAAAATAAAATAATGATAAAAAATTGGATAAAGGAGGTGGGCATATTTATCAGTTTAGCGACATCGCGCGAATAAGACCTTGAGCTGTTTGAGTAAGGCGCTGTCACTTCCCATGGTTTTTCCGTATTTGGCTGCGCTATAGGCCAGAATAAAGGACTGTAATGCGCCATATTGCGGTGCAGGTACTAGTTTTTGCAGCCGCAAACTATAGGTCCGCGGAGCCTCGTGCGGCAATCTCGGAAAGCCTTTGCGTGCCATCTTTTGACATAAGTCTAAGTATAACCTATCGATAGGAGTCACTTGTGGCCGGTTCAGCATGAAGGGTAAAGCCATCGCCGCCATCGCCAGGCCTATCAGTAAAAATGCAATCAGACTTAGTTGAGTCCAGTCGAAACCTTCCAGACCGAGCGCGCGTACCAAGTCAAATTGCTTACCCTGATCGTAATTGAGTACCCATAAGTTCCAGGAGTTGTTGGCGGCATTCCAGCGCATGCGCAAGCCATTCAGACTGCTACCCAACCATGAATTTTGGTTCATACTTAATTGTATTAATCCCGCCAAGCCACTTGCCGCTTGGGTTGCACCGAGGTTTTTTTGTATGCGCTCGGGTGCTACTGCTGCGGTAGGATCAAGCCTGACCCAACCGCGTCCGTTTAGCCATACTTCGGCCCAGGCATGCGCATCGGACTGCCGCACCTCCAGCTGATTGTCGATTTGATTCAGGCTGCCGCCCTGATAACCAGTGACCACCCGCGCAGGTATTCCCATGGCGCGCATCAGCACCACGAAAGCACTTGAATAATGCTCGCAAAAACCGGCCCGGCTGCCGAACAAAAAATCGTCTACGCTATTGGTGCCGAGTAAGGGCGGCTCTAAGGTGTAGCTGAAATTTTCATTTCTAAATAGATTCAATACCGCAACGATCGCCTGCTGCGGATTGCTGACACCTTGTTTCAGGCTCGCGGCGTAGTTGCGGGTTTTGGGATTGTAGTTGGGCGGTAAATATAAGGAGCTTTGTAAGTCGCTGGCGCTCAGTTGCGCTTGTAGACGGTAACTCGTATGCGAAACAACGGAGTAACGCAGACGGGAGTTGATCTCGGTTACGCTACTTAGTTCGCGCTGGTGATTGAGTTTTACCAGCAAGCCAGCCTTGCTCGGCGCAGCGGCGGGAATGTCGAGCGCAAATAGCCAGGCCTGTCCGCTCGGCTCTAAGATGATGTCCTGCGACACCGCCTCGCCATTCAGTATAGCCGCGTTGTGATCTTTTGCCGCGTCCTGGTCCGCTTGTGCCTGCGTTTCGTCTGTATGCGACCAGGTGCGACCATCAAATTGATTGAGGACGATGCCGCGCCAATATAGATCGGATTTAGGCGGTAGCGCGCCCGAAAATTTCACCCGGAAAGCGATTTCTTCGGACTGCACTAATTTGCTGATATTCCCCGGTGTCATAGAGTTTGATAAACCACTGCGCCCGGTATTCGCATCCCCAGGTAAACCCCACAATGGCCCCTGTATGCGCGGAAACAAAAAAAACGCAATCACGGTCAGCGGTATCGCCATGCCTAAAATACGCATGGCCAGTTTGATGCGTTGCCATAAACTGGGCATTAAGCCGGTGTATTGAAACGAGAGGAGTGCAGTCAGTAGCGCCAGTGTTGCCAGTGTCGCCCAGCCGGCGCTGGCGATGCTTTGAGAGTTGAAAAAACTGGTCAGTAGCAGAAAAAAACTCAGGAAAATAATCACAAAGATGTCGCGCTTTGCATGCATTTCTAGTAGCTTGCAGGTCAGCAGCAAAGCGAGCATGCAGATGCCGGCTTCGCGTCCGAGTAAAGTGTGGTAAGTGAGATAGGCCGCCGCCATCAAAAGCACGCTAATCGGTGTCAAGATCCAGAGCGATGGCAATCTGCGCCCGGTTACGGTGAGTAGAGTGCGCCATCCCATCAATACTAGGCAAGCGGCACTGGTCCACCACGGCAATGCCGAACTATGCGGCAGCACTACCAGTAGGCCGGCCAGTAGCAACAGCAAAGTATTTGCCTTGTCGCGCGCCAGGGCTGGCGACTTTCTCCATTGCCGCCAACTGCTGAACCAGGAATTTGCCGGCGGTTTCATGCGCCACCTTTCAGCTCAGGTAGCTCATATAGTGCCAGCGCTTGCAGACATTCCAGTCTATGTGATTCTCCGCTGGCGGCAGGCAAACTCAGTGCGCCTAGCTGGAAGCCATAGCTCAGACCTTTGCTCTCGGCTTCCAGCACCCAGCTAGTCATACGCGCCAAGCGTAATTCCAGATCGAGATTGCCTGGTAGCTGAGAGAAATCGAAAAAAATATCGCTCGCCGATCCTCCCGAAAATTGCTTGGAGATCAGCGTGCCACCAGCGTCCAGATCGACTCTGGCGATGTGCTTCCAGGCCAGATGTTTGAGCGGGTCGCCGCTTTGATAGGCGCGCACGCCGGAAAAATCTTCATCGCCGCTTTGGCCTTGCCCTTCCTTATTCGCCAGACCTGAACTCGGTAGCGGTGGCGGGTTCGCTTCCGGTTGTGGATAGACCAGCACTTGCACATCGGGCAGCCAGGTGCTCCAGGCGCGCAATAGGCCTAGGGGGAACCAGGTTTGCAGCCGCACTCTGGCGATAGGCAACATGCCACGCTGGCTGGTGGCCTGGCTCAGTTGCACTGTCACGCGGCTGTTGGCCGCGATGTCGATCGCTTGCTCAGCGTGGCCTTTAGCTGCAAAACCAAGGTGCAGAGCGTAACGCGGATAGTTGCGTCGATTCATCAAGTTCAGATTAAATTGTGCTTCTTCGCCAGCAAACACGGGCGCTACCGATCCAGCAAGTAAATGCAGATAAGCCAAATTGCGAAAAGCCAGAAAAGCGTTGATCCAGGCACAGGCACCGAGTATGAAAGTTAGTACAAAACCGAGATTCAGGTTGTAATTAACCGAGGTGATAAATAACAATAACAAGAGCAGCAGGAAATTCCAACCCGCCTTACTAGGTAGGGTAAAAACCCGGCGTTGCTTGAGGAAGACCTCGCCGTTTTCCGGCAGACGCTCCAGAAATAGCCACTGGCGAAATTTCGTTCTTAATGGCGTTAATACATTCATGCTGGCAGTATCAGGTGAGGTAAGTAAATAGAGTTTTCATTTTAAGGCAGGCTCAGTGCGCATATTCCATGCGGGTTCCCAGCCTGCCAGGCCTGCAAGGCGCATGGGATATGCGCCTCTGGTCGGCTGCCTTTTTTAAACGGGGACCTTTAACATCAGCTGGCGCAATAGGTCGCTACTCGGGCTAATCTTGCCACTGAGTGATTTGAGCGGTCGCAATCGGTGTGCGACGACCGGGATCAAGACCGCTTGTACGTCTTCCGGTATCACATGGTCGCGCCCTTCCAGCGCAGCCCAGGCGCGCGCCGCTTGCAATAAGGCGATCGCGGCTCGCGGGCTCATGCCCTCGGCAAACAGCTCGCCTTGTCGTGTGGTATGCGCCAGTGCCTGTACGTAATCGACCAGCGCAGGCGAGGTGTGGATTTGTCGCAAAGCCTGTTGCGCCTCGACCAGTTGATGCGCCTGCATCACCGCTTGCATGCTTTTGAGCAGCGTACGACGGTCTTCACCTAGCAGTAGGGCGCGCTCGGCGGCGGCGTCAGGGTAGCCCAAAGACAGGCACATCAGAAAGCGATCTAGCTGCGACTCGGGCAAGGCAAAGGTGCCGACTTGATGCGCAGGATTTTGGGTGGCGATCACAAAGAAGGGCTCCGGCAACTCACGGGTCTTTCCTTCTGCCGTGACCTGATGCTCTTCCATCGCTTCTAGCAAGGCCGACTGGGTCTTGGGAGTGGCTCGATTGATTTCATCGGCCAGCAAGACTTGAGTGAAGATAGGACCGGGATGAAAAATGAATTGATTCTTTTCTCGGTCGAAAATCGATACCCCCACCACATCCGCCGGGAGCAAATCACTGGTAAATTGCAGACGGTTAAACTGCAAACCTAAAGAGATCGCCAGCGCGTGGGCCAGCGTTGTTTTGCCGACGCCGGGCACATCTTCTATCAGCAAGTGGCCACCTGCCAACAGGCAGACCAGGGCTAACCGGATTTGTTCATCCTTGCCGATGATGATGTGGGAGACCTGTTCGGCGACCGCGTGAATTTTGGAAAACATGGGACTGCCTTTGTTGGGTAGAAAAAATGTGGAAACAAATGTATAAACAACCGTAGAAACAACCGTAGAAACAACCGTAGAAACAACCGTAGAAACAACCGTAGAAACAACCGTAGAAACAACCGCATAAAGTAAAGTTGAAAATACGTGTGGGTCTCGATGCATTTTCCTGCGGCAAGTGTAAACCGAAATGTACAGCTGTGTTTTTAGTTTTACAAAAAGAACCATCACATTTGCAAATTTGCCAAAATAGGTTGACACTTGCAGGCAGCGGCCAGGCGTGGAGATTGCCCTTGTTATCTTCATCCTGCTGATCAATTTTATTTTTTAATTTAAATTTTGCGACGATCAAATCTGCCGATTCCATGACTACTGCTTTTTATACGCATACTGATTGTCAACTCCATGAGATGGGGACATGGCATCCGGAAGCGCCATCGCGTCTGCAAGCGATCGCCGATCAGCTCATCGCCAGTCAGGTTCATAGCGCCTTACAACATCGTCAGGCGGTACCTGCACAGGAGAGCGTTCTGGCGCTGGTGCACACTGCCGCTGCTATCGCCAGAGTGCGGGATAATTGCCCGCCACTGAGTACTTCCTGCGAACAAGGTGGCACCGGCGATGCCGACTATTTTATGTTGGACCCGGATACTAAACTCAATCCACATAGCTGGCGCGCTGCCTTGGCGGCAGCCGGTGCGGCACTGGCCGCCACCGATGCGGTGCTCGCCGGTGAGGTTGAAAATGCATTTTGCTCTATCCGTCCGCCAGGTCATCATGCGACGCCATCGGCCTCTATGGGCTTCTGTCTATTTAATAATGTCGCACTTGCCGCCCAACATGCAATGCAAGTGCATGGATTGAAAAGAGTGGCGGTGGTTGATTTTGATGTGCATCATGGAAATGGCACCGAACAGGCTTTTGCTGGCGACCCCAGGGTGTTAATGGTGAGTTTTTTTCAGCATCCTTTTTATCCGTATTCTGGTGCCGAACAAGCGGCAACAAATATGCTTAATGTGCCGGTGCCGGCGCATACTCAAGGTGAGTTAGTGCGCCAAATCGTCTTGCAGCAATGGCTGCCGGCGCTGCATTTGCATCAACCCGAGATGATTTTTATTTCTGCCGGCTTCGATGCACATCGTGACGATGAAATGGGGCAGATGGGCTTGATCGAGGACGATTACGCCTGGATCACGCAGCAGATTATGCAAGTGGCAAAGACTTATTCGCATGGGCGTATCGTCAGTTGTCTGGAAGGCGGTTATAACTTGCCAGCGCTGGGGAGTAGTGTGGTGGCGCATTTGAAGGTGTTGGCGGATCTGCCTGATTAGGAATAGTGTTACGGTTTTTTTGATGATGTGAGACAATAAATTTACGTAGCGGCAATGTGAGTTGGCGATTTTAGTGCCGACCAACCAGGGGAAGTGCATGGCAAGGCCAGAAAAAATTCGCTTAGGCGAGATCTTGTTGCAACAAAAGCTGATGTCGGAAGAGCAGTTACAGTTTGCTTTGACAGAGCAAAAACGCACAGGTCGCAAACTCGGTCGCTTGTTTGTCGAGAATGGTTTTGTCAGTGAAGATCAAATTTCCGGGGCATTGGCCAGACAGCTCAATATTCCTTATCTGAATTTAAAACAGCTCAATATCAATCCGAATGCCGTCAGGTTGATGCCTGAATTGCAGGCCAGACGCTTCCGCGCCATCGTGCTTGAGCAAAAAGAGGGCGCTTTATTGGTGGGGATGGCCGACCCTACCGATCTATTCGCCTACGATGAGATCGGCCGTATACTCAAGAGCGATATTCTGCTGGCGGTGGTGAACGAGACCGAATTGCTGGCCACCATCGATAATGTATATCGTCGTACCGAAGATATTACCGATTTTGCGCGCGAACTCGAACAAGAGTTAGGTGACACCAATGTCGATTTTGGCGCGCTCGGAATCTCCCCGGGGATGGAAGACGCGCCCGTGGTGAAATTGCTGCAGTCGGTTTTTGATGACGCCACCCAGGTAAGGGCTTCAGATATTCATATCGAGCCGCAAGAAAAGCGGCTGCAGATACGTTTTCGTATAGACGGGGTTTTGCATTTGCAAACCGAGGCTGACAGTAAAATCGCCAGCTCATTAGCGCTGCGTTTAAAGCTGATGTCGGACATGGATATCTCAGAAAAACGCCTGCCGCAAGATGGCCGCTTTGCGATCAAGGTCAGACAGCAAAATATCGATGTGCGTATTTCTACCATGCCGACTCAATATGGCGAATCGGTCGTCATGCGCTTGCTCAATCAGGGCGGCGGCACGCTTAATCTGGATAAGATAGGCATGCCTAAGCAGATGTTGGAAAGATTTCGTTCCATCATCAAACGTCCGAATGGCCTGGTGCTGGTGACTGGGCCTACTGGTAGCGGCAAAACGACTACGCTGTATGGCGCTCTGGCCGAACTTAATACGCAAGAGAAAAAACTCATCACGGTAGAGGATCCGGTCGAGTATCGTCTGCCGGGTATCAATCAGGTGCAGGTCAATGAAAAGATAGATTTAAGTTTTTCTAAAGTGCTGCGCGCCTCTTTGCGACAAGATCCAGATGTCTTGTTACTAGGTGAGATGCGCGATCAAGAGACTGCCCAGATAGGTATGCGCGCCGCCATGACCGGCCATCTGGTGTTATCTACTTTGCATACCAATGATGCGGTGAGTACCCCGATACGTTTGCTCGATATGGGGGTGCCGCGTTATATGATGGGCAGTTCATTGCAAGCGGTACTGGCGCAAAGACTGATGCGCGTGATTTGTGAGAGCTGCCGGCAGGTTACGCCGCTGATCGCCACCGAAAGAGAATGGCTGACCGCAGAGTTAGGCGAAAACGTCGATCAGCATCAATATCATGCGGGCCGCGGTTGCGGTCATTGTAATAGCACTGGTTACCGTGGTCGTATCGGCGTTTATGAATTACTCGAGATGACCGCACCCGTGGTCGAGGCCGCGCATCATGCCGACCCATCCCACTTTATGAAGATCGCAAAACAGCAAATGGGTGGGCGTACGCTCAGAAAATATGCAGTCGATCTGGTTGTGTCCGGCGTCTCTACGGTGGCAGAAGCGATGCGTATTAGTAATCAGCTAGAGGAATAGCATGCCTTACTTTGCCTATAAAGCCAGAAATGCACGCGGTGAAATGGTTGAAGGCGTGCTCGAAAGCGCGGATGCAAATGCGGTCGCTAGCCAATTGTTTAATTCTGGCGTCACGCCTGTGCAAATCAATAGCACCCGTAAACCTTCGGTGGGCGGTGAATTAAATTGGTGGCAACGTTGGACCGAAGAGAAGGTACAGGCTATCGATGTGCAGTTGTTTAGCCGGCAGTTGTACACCTTGTTAAAATCGGGTGTACCCATCATGCGCGGACTGGCAGGCTTGCAAGATTCGGCGGTAAACAAGGCATTTGGCAAACTGATACAAGACTTGCGCGAGTCGCTCGATTCCGGGCGTGAGTTGTCGGCAGCTCTGCGGCATCACCCTAAGGCCTTTTCTTCGTTTTATATCAGCATGGTGAAGGTGGGCGAGATGACGGGGCAGTTAGAGGATATTTTCTTACGCCTGTATGCCCATCTCGAGTTTGAGCGCGATATGCGCGAGCGTGTCAAGAGCGCCTTACGCTATCCTATGTTTGTCATGATCGCGATGGTGGTCGCGATGGCCATTATTAATATCTGGGTGATACCGGCGTTTGCCAAGGTGTTCGCCGGCTTTAATGCCGAGCTGCCTTTGATGACCAGAATATTAATCGCGACCTCGGATTTTGTGGTCGAGTACTGGCCGCATATTGCGATAGGGATGATGGCACTGGTGTTTGGATTTTTGACTTTCATCGCGAGCCCAAAAGGACGCTATGTATGGGATCGTAGCAAATTGCGCTTCCCTATCGTCGGCCGAATTATTCTCAAAGGTACCCTGGCACGTTTTGCCCGCAGCTTTGCGCTTTCGAGTAAAAGCGGCGTACCTATCGTGCAGGCTCTGACCGTGGTATCGCAAACGGTAGACAATGCCTACATTTCTAGCCGCATCGAGCAAATGCGTGATGGAGTTGAGCGCGGTGACAGTATTTTGCGCACCGCCGCTGTGGCGGGCGTGTTTACTCCGGTAGTCCTGCAGATGATCGCGGTCGGCGAAGAAACCGGCGCGATTGATGATCTGATGGATGAAATCGCTGGCATGTACGAGCACGAAGTCGAATACGAGTTGAAGAATCTGTCGGCGAATATCGAACCTATCTTGATCGTTGGCTTGGGCATCTTGGTGTTGATACTTGCGCTAGGCATCTTCTTGCCTATCTGGGATTTAGGTAAGGTTGCTTTGAAAAAATAAATATCTCAATAAAAATCTAAATTTGTTGCTTTTCGTTACTTCTGTGCATTTCTGCCTGGAATTTGCTAGTATGATGAAGACGTAAATGGGTTTTAGAGTTTTTTCAACGGTAAATCTACAGCTTGTATCGTTAGAAACTTAATTAAATGCAGGAGAGTGCCATGAACAAAAAATCATCAGGCTTTACTCTAATCGAGTTGATCGTTGTGATTGCCATTTTGGGGATACTTTCTGCACTTGCCTTACCGCGATTTGCCAATCTGCAAACGGAAGCGCGCATGGCAAAAATGAACGGTGCGCTCGGTTCTATCAAGGCCGCGGCAGTGCTGGCGCATTCTATACAATTGACCCAACAGTTGGCGGCTGGCACATCCGTCATTATGGAGGGATCCACCATCACCATGACGAACGCCTATCCGCAAAGCACGAATATTTCTATCGGGCACGCGGCAGGTTTTGCTGATACTCTAGGTAATGCTTTTAATGATTACACGCTGGCGAGTACAGCTACGGTATTTACCGTAACACCCGATATCAACCATCCTAGTTGCGCAGTTACTTATACCGTTCCGGCAGCTGGTGCGGCACCTACTTACAGTAATGTGGGTATTACTGCACTTAATTGCTGAGCGTTTATTCACAACTTCACACTATTTCGTTTCATTAGAATTAATTTAAATACTTACTAAGGAAAATAAAATGAACAAGCAACAATCTGGTTTTACCCTCATTGAATTGGTAATGGTCATCGTGATTCTGGGCATCTTGGCGGCGACTGCTTTGCCTAAGTTTGTTGATCTTAAATCTGATGCGCAGGCAGCCGCCTTTGCGGGTGTGAAAGGTGCGATTGAGTCAGCCAGTGCGATTAACTATGCATCAAGAAGCGCAAATGCAGCCAAAGGGGCTGCGACCACTGGTGGTGGCTTGACATGTCAGACCGCAGCAGTAGCTATCTTGCAGGGAGGTTTGACGGCTGGTTACTCCTTGAATACTACTGCCACCGTAGCCGGGGATAATTCCTGCACCCTGACTTTGACTGGTTTTACCCCAGTATTGCCTCTCACCCCAACTTTAAATATTATCGGTATTCTTTAAGTTTGAAAAATCGGCAATCGGTTTAATTGAAACGGGAGCGGCCGCATGCTGTTGCTCCCGTTTCGCATCTAATTTGATGAAACGCAAGGTACCGATTACCTTTGTTACGATCTCTGTAGTCAACATTACCGGCCAATTAGATGAAGACTCGAAAAGCAATTCTGGGTTTTACTCTGATCGAATTAGTCATGGTCATGGTATTGATAGGAATTCTTGCGATCGCCGTCTTACCTAGATTTTTCGATCGTAAGACATTTGATGCGCGCGGCTATTTTGATCAAAGCATCTCCATGGTGCGCTATGCGCAAAAACTCGCGATCGCCCAACGCCGCGATGTCTTCGTCAATGTCACTGGCAATAGCATTTGCCTCACCTATGTTGGCGATACGACGTGCTCCACTTCTGTCGCCAATCAAGTTGTGAGTCCTGACGATCGCACATGGTTTTTGAAGCCAGCGCCATCTGGGATGAGCTTTGCGGGCAGCAGCTCCTTTTCATTTAATGCCTTGGGCAAACCTTCGAGCGGACAATCGATCAGTTTTACCGGCGACGGTGTCACCACAACGATTACGGTAGAGAGCGAAACCGGTTATGTGCACTGAGTCGCATTTGCTACGCCAGCGTCAGCAACAAGGTATCTCCCTGGTGGAGTTGATCATGTTTATCGTGATCGTCAGTCTAGGCATAGTCGGCATACTCTCAGTCATGAATGTCACAACCAAGGCCAGCGCAGATCCTATGCTACGCAAGCAAGCCTTATCGATTGCCGAATCCTTGCTGGAAGAAATTCAATTGCAAGCCTTTACTTTTTGCGATCCCGCAGACGCCAATGCCAGTACCTCACTCAGCCAAGCCGGTTGCGCCAGTACTGCGCAAGCCCCGACTTTGGGGCCGAAACCGAATACAGAGTCGCGTTACAACGAGCCACGGTTTAATAATGTCGGCGATTACCATGGCTTCACTATGACCGGTATCAAAGATTTACAAAATACAGCGGTGACCGGTTTGGGTGGCTATACCGCCACAGTAAATATGCTCAGTGATGGTGCTAGTTTCGGCTTGGCAGCGGACGAGGTCTTGCAGATCAATGTGACGGTGACTACAGGTAGTACTTCGGTACTGTTGAGTGCTTATCGCTTCCGCTATGCGCCCAGGGCGCTACCCTGATATGCACAAGTCCTGTAAAAATCAGTGTGGTTTTACCCTGATCGAAGCGATTATGGTGATGACTATCACCGCTGTATTGGCAGCTGGCGTCGCGGTATTTTTACGCAAACCTATTGACGGCTATATGGATCTGGCGCGCCGCACCGCTATCACTGATATTACTGACACCGCAGTGCGTCGTATCTCGCGTGATTTACATCTTGCCTTGCCCAATAGTGTGCGTTTGCCGAATACAGGTAATTCTTGCCTGGAGTTTATTCCTACCGTCGATGGCGGGCGCTATAGAGCCGATGTGGATGGTGCCAGTCCGCCAGCAGGCAATCTGTTTACAACTGCGGCGTCAGTATCTACCTTCGATGTATTGAAACCGCCCAGTCCGAGCGCGGCCGCCAGTGTCAACGATTTAATCGTCGTCTACAATCTCGGAATTACAGGGGCGAATGCCTATAACATGGATAATGTTGGGATAGTGACCGCCGCGACCCCGACATCAATCACGGTAGGCTCAACGCTGTTCCCGTTTAGTTCGCCTGGCAATCGCTACCATGTAGTCTCTGGTGCACAAAAGGCAGTGTTTTATGTCTGTTCAGGGGTAGGCGTCAGCGGCGGAAATGGCACAGGTACACTGTATCGCATGTCTGGCTACGGCCTTAATTCAGCCGAGCCTGGGTCGTGCCCTAGTGTTCCAGCCAATACTCCTATCCTGGCGCAAAACATCAGTCGCTGCGTGTTTAGTTATGCCAGCGGCGTTTCTGAGCGTAGTGGATTGGTCACTATGCTTTTGGGTATTACGCAAGGCGATGAAGAGGTAAATATTTATCATGAGGTTCATGTCAGTAATGTGCCATAAACCTTCATTTTCCGTAGCGCCATCATCCGTAAAAACGGCCGCTGTATGCAACTCAAAGCAGCGCGGTTTTTCTTTGATCTCGGCTATTTTCCTGTTGGTAGTGTTGACGGCGCTCGGTGTTTTTATGTTGTCTATGTCGACCATGCAGCAAACTACCTCGACCCAGGATATGCAAGGCAGTAAAGCCTATCAGGCTGCCAAGGCGGGAATAGAGTGGGGCGCATATCAGATACTTACTCCAGTTAATTTAACTGCTTGTCCAGGTGTTACGGTGTTGCCGACATTGGGCGGTGCTCTGGCTGGCTTTGCGGTGACTGTGAGCTGTAGCAGTGCTGATTTTGTAGAGGGCGGGAATACAGTTAGGGTGTATCAGCTCACTTCAAGCGCTGTCTTCGGGACATTTTCCAGTCCTAATTTTATCTCGCGCAGCATGAGCGCCACGATCAATGCCTGTCGTACTGGCGTGGCACCAGGCCCCTTGGGTGGACCATGCTGAAACAGCATTTTTGCCTTGAATTCGACATCTAAAAGACATGAAATATTCTGACCACTACAATTATTTGTCGAAGAAAATGTTGCCTGCATTAGTAGGTGCCGTGCTGCTACTGTTGCTGGTGGGCTCGCGACCAGCATATGCAACTATGGTCGAATTTAATAGTACAGGCGGCAATAGCGCGACGAACGGCCTGCATTTTTACATAGACGATAGTACTCATATACAGGTGCGGCGTCTAAATAATTCTGGGCAGGTTTATCCGTCCGGCACCATACCTCCCAATATCAGTTTGGATAATGGCGTTTTTATACGCTCCAATGGCTGGGTGTACGGGCCATCCCATAACGTCGGTAGCGGTTACACCCCTAATGGCGGCATGTTTAGTAGCTATACCATCACGCCTACTAGCCCGGCTAATCCGGCGACCTCAGGGGTACAGCAAATTGCCATTAGTAATATAGGCGTGGTCGGCGGCATTCAAATGGTCATCGCCTGGAAATACACGACACCTTTGGATTTTTTGACGGCGGATGTGACTTTAACTATTCCCGCCAGCGTGCCTGTCAGCGCATTTAACCCGATTCGGTATTTTCATGTATTTGATACCTATCTGGGCGGTTCGGACAGCGGCTGCGGCATCAAATACACCGATGCCAATGGAAAATTGGTGGTGGGAACTTACAAACCTACCGGAGCCTCGTGCCCATCGAGTTCATCGTTGCCTGCAAACGTCGATGTCGTAGAATCATTCCGTGAGCGCAGCGGCATAAAGTTTTCCAGCTATTGCGCAACGGGTTGGCAATCCTTTTATGTGACGGGCGGAGACAACTGCGCAGTGCCACAATTTGCTCCATTTGGTAATGTTATTACAACTAGTTATAAGGACACTGGTATCGGTGCAACCTTTGATTTCATTGCACCCGGAACTTATACCTTTAGCTACGATTTTGTGATAGGTACCACGGTGGTGCCGGCCTACGATCACATAGAAATTGTGCATGACGGCAGCGCTAGCCTGTGCCCCGAAACGGTCAAGGTATTGGCTTGTACAACAGCAGGGGTACCCTGCGCGACAGGCAATATCGTGAATACCGGCACCATCACAGGCAATCTGACAGTGACGCCCGCAGCACCTGCGGTAACGGTGACACCAGCTAGTTTTTCTATAGGCGGCGCTGGAGCAATCGCCGATGTTGTTTTGAAGGGTAGCGGCGCAGGCGTGTATACCTTAAGTACCGCAAATATTAGCGGCACACCACCTTTGAATGGGACTAAATGCTCGAACGGCACTATTGCCACCAGTTGCATCCTGACGATCACGAATACCCCGTGTGTCGCCAATTTTGAATGTCAGGAAACGGCAACCGCTTACAATATTCAGTCTCCGCCGCCGGCCGTGAATTTGCGGAACCCGCTTTACACCAAGCTAGTAGGAACGGATTTTAAATTTGATGTCCTCGCTCTTCAATCTAGTGGAGCCGTAGCAAGCACGTATACCGGCACCAACGTGACGGTGGAATTGTTTGACGATAGCGCTACTCCAGCCCTGGCTTGTAACGCCTTATCGGCACCTGTGGCGAGTCAGCAGATTAGTTTTGTAGGAAGCGATTTGGGACGAAAAACTCTGGCCACGGTTATAAATTTGACTAAGGCCTATCGTAAATTACGTTGTCGGGTGACCGACAGTAGTCTGGTCCCGGCGGTATCTGGCTGCTCTTCTGATCGTTTCACCGTGAGGCCAAAATCCTTTGATTTAATCAGTTCTACAAACGTAGCTGTTGGCGGTACGGGAAGTGACGCCTCTGTTTTGCCAGCAATAAAGGCGGGTCTGCCTTTTAATCTCAACGTCAATACTTCTACCGCGGGTTATGACGGTTTACCTGCGATTGACCCAACTTTGCTGGAGTGGCCGCTTGCGCCTTCAGGTGGACGTTCTCCGTCGCCACCTGAATTTGGAACTGGAACGAACACATTAGCGGGCAATTTTTCCAGCGCGGCGGCCATTGCTACCGGCAATGGCGCGAGCGGAAATGCCTTTACCTATAGTGAGGTTGGGTATTTTCGGTTTAAGGCACAGGGCGTGTATGACAATAGCTTTACCACGGCGTCCGGCGATTCTACTAGTGGCGACTGTACCAATGATGCGTCCAACATTTTGGTCGGTGGTAAATATGGCTGCAAGTTCGGTAACATTGTGACGACAGCTTACTTTGGCCGCTTTATTCCCCATCATTTCACGCTAACTTCTTCAAGTTTGACTGACCCAGCTAGCACTCCATCAGCTTGCGTCGCGGCAGGTGTAATCTATATGGATCAGCCTTTCACCCTGAGTGCAAATATTGAGGCGCGCAACCTGGCAAATACTGCTACGCTTAATTATAGTGGTGCCGTATTCGGAAAAGGGCTTGTGACCACGCAGATGAAGGATGCGAATAAAGTGGTGACTGTGACGCCTAAGCGCCCCAGTGCTCCGGTAGCTAGTTGGGTTGGTGGTCGCTATTCTTTTGTCGCCAGTAAATTTGAACGTCAGACGTCAGTCGTCGATGGCCCTTATGATGCGTTGACCATAGGTGTGAGCGTGGCCGATGAAGCTGGAGTCTTGTTGGTAGATCGTGACATGGATAATCTCACTAGTAGCACATGTACTCCTGATAGCCTTGGGACTTCAGATGGGAATTGCACCGGAAAAAACATTATTCCCAAACCGGTGCCTGCATCTGTGCCGCCCTTTACTCCTACAATAAAAATGCGTTATGGCCGACTTAAACTTTCCAGTATCCATGGCAGCGAGCGTCTAAAGCTAGCTATTCCTATGAAGCTACAATATTGGAATGGCGCGGGTTGGGTCACGAATACTTTAGATACTTGCAGTACCGTCGCTGCCAGTAATTTCTCCTTGAGTTTCCCTGGCGGAACCACCGGTAAGCCGAATAATTTGGCGGCCTGCGAAACTGCGCTTAGCCTTGCCGGAGCTACACCGGGGCAGACCATTAGCCTGAGTGCACCAGGCACTGGGAATAATGGCTGGACCGATGTGACGCTCAATCTAGCTACGGCCAGTGGTAATCAATGCACTGCTGTCGGGGCGGCAGGTTCGGCGGCGCTTGGCTTAGGGTGGCCATGGTTGCAGTTTCACTGGACCGGGCCTGGGACCGCCTTGCAAAATCCTTCGGCTAGGGCGACTTTTGGTATTTATAAAAACGCCGGCGAGTTTATTTATCTACGCGAGTTATATTGAAACAGTTTTCGCGCAATAGCGATTTTCGACAACATTCCGGCGAACATTGATTGACAGCCGATCGATATTGACTTAACGTCAAGCAAGACTTCTAATTAGGTTCTGTGCATGAGATTTTTCTCCAACAAAAAGAAGATGGCAGGCTTAATGGCGATTCAGCTAAGTGCTGAAGGAATCTATGCCGCGAGTCTGGCTTATTCAGATGGCGTGCGACCAGTAGTCGAATTCGTTTCTTTTTATCCCAAAGCAGATAAATCTTTGCCTGATCAATTACTGCGATTGGCAAAAGAGTCCCCCGCTAAAAATTTTCACTGTAGCTTGTTGCTCGCCTCCGATGAGTATCAGCTATTTTCACTTGAAGCTTTAAATGTTCCAGTAGAAGAATTGAAGAGCGCAATGCGCTGGCGTCTCAAGGATATGCTCGACTACCATATTGACGATGCCACCGTCGATGTGCTCAATGTCCCTGGCGACAAAAGTTCCGCTGCCCGTACGCATTCGCAGTTTGCCGTGGCAGCCCGAAATAAGCTCATCGGTGAGCGTCAAGCCTGGTTTGCGGACGCCAAGTTAGGCTTGCGTGTGATCGACATTCCTGAGATGGCACAAAGAAATATCTCTGCTTTATTAGAGCCTGAAGGACGCGGCTTGGCCTTGTTGTCCTTCGACGATCAAGGCGGTTTGCTGACACTTACTTTCGGAGCAGAGCTTTATCTCTCGCGTAGACTTGATATTAAATTGCTGCAAATTCAAACCGAAGCTGATGACAAAAAAGTCCAGGCGTTCGAGCGTATTACTCTAGAGTTGCAACGCTCCCTGGATAATTTTGATCGTCAACATAGTTTTATCACCACCGCGAAACTGGTGTTGGCGCCTATGGGGCAGGTGGCGACCGAGTTGCAAAGTTATTTGGCATCGAATATGTATATGCCGGTAGAAATGCTTAATTTGGCCAGCCTGTTTGATTTTTCGAAAATTCCCGAGCTAGAGGATCTCGCTCGCCAGCAAAGCTACTTTATGGCACTGGGCGCAGCCTTAAGGCGTGAAGAGGTCGAATTATGAGTCAGCAAATTAATCTCTATAATCCGATATTCCTAAAAACAAAAAAAACCTTATCGGCACTGGCCATACTTCAATCTTTTGTCTTGGTTACTCTTGGTGCCTTGGGCGTCGCTTGGTATGTCTCTTTTCAGGCGGCTGACTTGCAACGAGGCGCTGATACGGTCAGTGCGCAATTGCGCGCAGTTGAAGCTCAGGTCAGCGTGTTGCGTGCTCAGAATTCAGGGCAACTTAAAAATACGGCGCTAGAAAATGCAGTGGCTAAGACCGAGGCTGAAATTAAGGCCAAGCAGCAAATTGCCGATGTTTTACAGCGCCGTGATTTTGGGAATACACAAGGCTATTCTTCTTATATGACGGCTTTCGCGCGTCAAATTCCAAGCGGGCTATGGTTGACCGGTTTTACTATTCTAGGCGGTGGTAGTGAAATTGCTTTGCAAGGGCGCACTCTAAAACCCGAATTAGTGGCCTTATACGTGAGCCAGCTTAAACGTGAGAACATCATGCAAGGCAAGAGTTTCTCTGCATTGAAGATGGAGTTGCCAGTCGAGACCAAGTTATCCGGCAGCGGACAGTTAAATTCTGGTAAGACGACGCATCTGCCGCCCTATTTGGAGTTTGATTTACGTTCGTCCTTCGCACAAGATAAAGCAGATCTGGCGGGAGCGAAATTGAAATGAAACAACAATGGGAGAAAATTGCCGCAAAAATTGATGCGCTGAGTCTGCGTGAACGCGGCATCATGTTGGTGGTACTTGCTGTAGTAATTGTGTTTATTGTCAATAGCCTCATCATTGATCCGCAGTTTCGTAAACAAAAAATGCTGGCTGATCAAATGAAAACGCAACGTGCACAGATCGCGGCGATCCAAGCCGAGATTGCGCAAAGACTCGTCATGCAAAGCGTCGATCCTGATCTCGAAATTAAACGTATTTTGCAGGCTAAGAAAACACAGTTAGCGCAGATGACCAGTAATCTGCTTGAGCTCCACAAAAACCTGGTACAGCCGGAAAAAATGGCGGCGCTATTAGAGAATCTATTGAAACGCAATCGCAGCTTGCAGTTGGTTTCCTTAAATAGTTTGCCGGCCGTTAATGTTGTTGATGTCCTTGATGAGCTTGACGGGGCGAATCAGACAAGCAAACTGGCCCAGGTTGCCCAGAGCCCACGCACCGCCGATGTTAAAGTTCAGGACTTGAATAATGCCGGTATCGTGTATAAACATGAGATGGAGTTGGTGGTTCAAGGGGGCTACCTGGAGCTCTTGACCTATTTACGCGAATTGGAAGCCCTGCCTGAAAGTGTCTATTGGAGCAAGGGACAGTTAAGCGTCATAGAATATCCGCAAGCGCGCCTGCAGCTGAAATTATTTACCTTGAGTCTGGAAAAGAAATGGCTCAACCTATGATCGTGTTTAACATGGCCAACAAGGTTCCTTACGTCGCAATGGCTCTCATCGTGGGCGTATTAGTAGATGCAGCGACAGCGCAAACCTTGCCAGATCCAACGCGGCCACCGGCCCTGGTAATGCCGGAAAACGCCACTGAGCAAGTGGTTTCTGGCCCGGTTTTACAGTCAATTTTGATCGCGCCGCATCGTCGGGTTGCGATCATCAGCGGACAAGCTGTGGAGTTAAATGCTAAGTATGGCGAGTTAACCTTGATACGTATGACAGAAACCGAAGTAGTATTGCGCAATACCCAAAATGCAAAAGAGACCCAGACTTTGAAACTTTTCCCTGGTATTGATAAACGCATGAGTCAGCCTAATCCCAGCGTGAGAACGACAACGCCCGTCAATAAAGGCAAAACGCATGAATAAGACCGTTCTATCGCTCGCTATACTCCCCATTATGTTAGGTTGTGCGCTGCCTGCATCGCGCCAGGAGACCTATGATCAGATTAAGTTAGAAATGAGCAAGGCAGCGGCACTGGCTAAAGTCAAGCCAGCTGAGGCCGATGTGGTTTCTGCCTCTCTGTTACCGGCCTTGACGGTCGATTTGCCGCCATTACGAAAACCTTTGGACGAAAGATTTAATCTCAGTTTTAGCAATGCACCTGCGAATCAGTTTTTTATGGGGATAGTTTCGGGCACACGCTACAACATGCTGGTGCATCCGGATGTGACGGGTAGTATTTCGGCCAATTTAAAAGATGTCACTCTATTTGAGGCCTTGGACGCGATACGCGAACTGTATGGCTACGAATATAAAGTTGAGGGTAGCCGGATTTATATCAAACCCCTGAGTTTGCAAACCAGGGTGTTCCAGATTAATTACCTGGCATCGATACGCAAAGGTACTTCTGATATTCGGGTCAGTTCTGGGTCCGTGTCTGACTCCGTGTCCCCCTCTAGTGGTAGTACAGGGCAAGCCGGGCAAAGTAATTCGCAATCGTCTAATACTTCGCCATCCTTGAATTCTAGCAAGATCAGTACTACTACAAATAATGATTTTTGGTCAGAGTTGAAAATGTCACTGGAATTACTCGCCGGTGCAGGTAAAGAAGGACGCCAAGTAGTGATTAGTCCTCAGTCTGGCGTGGTAGTGGTGCGCGCCATGTCGGACGAAATGCGTAATGTGGTTGGCTATTTGAAGGCGACGCAATTGTCGGTTGACCGTCAGGTGATACTCGAAGCGAAAATACTCGAAGTAGAACTCAACGACCAGTATCAGTCAGGAATTAATTGGGCCTCTTTTGCATCTCTGAAGTCATCACCAAATAGTAAAGCCTCTTTTGGTTTTGTATCGCCAGGTACCAATCTTAGTACGACGACCATCACGGCAACCGATACAGGTATTACTGCTTCTGCGGGTACGGCCTTGGGTGCGGCAGCCACCGCTGGTGGTTCGTTGTTTGGCCTGGCGTTTCAAACCGCAAATTTCGCGGCGCTCTTATCTTTCCTCGAATCTCAGGGTAATGTGCATGTCTTATCCAGTCCTAGGATTGCTACTTTAAATAATCAAAAAGCGGTTTTGAAAGTGGGAACCGATGAATTTTTTGTCACCAAATTAACCACCACGCCTGGCACCGTGAGTAGCTCAGGCAATACGGCACCTACCGTCAGCGTCGATGTGCAGCCTTTCTTTTCCGGTGTGGCCCTGGACGTAACGCCGCAAATCGATGAATCTGGCAATATCATTTTGCACGTCCATCCCTCGGTGAGCAAGGTGACCACCGTGAATAAGTCGGTAGACGCTGGCAGTGCTGGCGTGATCAGCTTGCCGCTGGCATCGAGTGCCGTCTCTGAAACCGATAGCGTGGTACGCGGCAAAGATGGGCAAATTGTCGCGATTGGTGGCTTGATGCGGCAAGCGAATATCAACGACAGATCGCAAATACCGGGCGCAGGTGAAATGCCTCTGGTGGGCGGCTTGTTCCGTAATACCAATCAGATCGCACAAAAAAGAGAATTGGTTATCTTAATTAAACCGATTATCGTGCAAGGTGACGGCGCCTGGGAGCAGGATGTTCTGGAGAGTCAGAGCCGGATAGAAAACATGGCTCCACGGAGTCGATTTGAAAAGCAGTGACGATGTACAAGGCGCATTTTCGATTACGCGAGCTGCCGTTTAGTATTACGCCAGATACCGGCTATTTCTTTTCTTTTCGTAGTTATCAAGAGGCGCTCAATACGCTCTTGGTGGCGGCCAGAAATGGCGAGGGTTTTATCAAGATCACCGGTGAGGTCGGCACCGGAAAAACTCTCTTGTGTCGTAAATTTATGTCCTTACTGGACGCCGATTTTGTGACGGCCTATATCCCCAATCCTCTGCTGGAGCCGCGCAGCCTGATGCTGGCACTGGCCGATGAGTTGGGCATACAAGAAGATAGGCAGTTAGACCAACATCAATTGATTAAGGCGATTAATCTTAGCCTCTTGCATATTGCCCGCACTGGCAAGCGCGCTCTGTTGTGCATAGATGAAGCGCAAGCCTTGCCCTTGGAAACTTTGGAAGCCCTGCGTTTGTTAAGTAATCTTGAGACCGAAAAAAGAAAGCTTTTGCAGATAGTCTTGTTCGGCCAGCCCGAACTCGATAGCAAGCTAGCGCATAGAGATATTCGGCAGCTAACTCAACGCATTAGTTTTCATTACCAGTTGCAAACTTTGTCATCGAATGAAATTAAAATCTATATCAATCACCGACTCAATGTGGCAGGCTATCAGGGGCCAGCTTTATTTGGTGCTGCTGCGTTGTACATGTTAAGTCGTTGTAGTGGCGGGGTGCCGCGCTTGTTAAATATTCTGGCGCATAAAGCCATGATGCTGAGTTTTGGCGAAGGGCGTCAGGCGGTCAGCGCACGCCATGTTGTGTTAGCCGCTAAAGACACTTTTGCGCTGGCACGGTTGAGCCGCTATGTGAGATTGACTGCGATTGCCGGTACGGCGTCCATCCTGGTGCTGGCGACGATGGCCTGGCTGCATTTTCTTGAGTAAATTTACACCATGAGTTTGATTAATCAGATGCTGCAAGATCTGGATAAGCGTGGCGCTAATCCGGCCAGGGGCGATACCGCCTATACACCAGTCGCTGCGTTGCCATTGACTGCGGTTAGAAGTAAATGGCAATGGATATTAGCTTTGATATTAATGCTGCTGTTGAGCTTGGCATGGTTGGCATGGCATCAGCTGCGCCCCGTTGCTAATGCCGTGCCCGCTACTGCGCCGTTGACTACGGTCAAGGCTATAGCCGTTACCCCGGCACCCATCGCAGTCAGCGCACCGCTAGCTATCTCCGCACCTAAGTCGCTGCTACATGAGACCGAAGCTGCGCTTGAGGATGTGTCCCCTATTTCAAATCTGCCGGTCTTGCTTAAATTATCTTCCGCGTTGGATGTACGCTCAGCTGGTTCTGCTGATGTGATAGAAGGGGGTCCGAAACCGTATGCTCAGACCAGCAGCGCCAAACCAGAAAAAACAAACTTGAGTAAGCCAGATGCTAGCCTGGCAAACAAGTCAACGGCACCACAAATTCAGGTTAAATCGACCGAGTCATCCCAGCCTCAAGCTCAGCCCCAGATGAAGTTGCTGAAGGAGGCCACAACGCATCAGCAGGCCGAGGGGGAATATCGCCAGGCTACAGTCTTGCAGCAACAGGGGCGAACTGCCGAGGCAATATCCATGTTAGAGCTAGCCTTAAAAATTGATGCGCAACATGCGGCGGCCCGGCAAGCTCTGATTTCATTGTTATTGGAGAGTAAGCGCTATGACGAGGCGATACGCTATTTGGAGCAAGGCTTAGCCCAGGATCAAAATCAAACTGGTCTGGCGATGATCTTGGCGCGCTTGCAGGTAGAAAAATCGACGCTGTCTGCGGCGGTCGACACCTTGCAGCGGAGTTTACCTTACGCCAGCGAACGCGCCGACTATCTGGCTTTTTTGGCCGCTTTGCTGCAGCGAGAAGCACGCCATAAAGAGTCTATCGATCTGTATCAAAAGGCCTTGAATAAAAATCCCCAGAATCCGGTGTGGTGGATGGGCTTGGGTCTCTCCTTGCAGGCCGATGCACGCCGTGCTGAGGCTTTGGAGGCGTATCGGCGTGCTAAGTCCCTCACTGGTTTGAGCCCGGAATTAATCGCATTCGTGGAACAAAAGATCACGCAGTTACAGTAATGCAGATTTTCGGTAAATTTATATACTAGGGGTGAGTATATTTTTATTGCGCAATAGGTATATGCGCAAAAGCGCATGTTTTTTGCTATACCCCCTATAAATGTCGGTGGCAGAAGAGTGAGTGAGGAGCGCGAATAAAACAAATCGGTCAGTTCCTGCACAAGTCCGTAAAATAGCGGTTTGAATTTAGCAAAAAGAAGAATAAGCATGTCAATACAATGGTTCCCTGGTCACATGAATGCCGCCCGCAAAAAAGCGGCGGAAACCATGGAAAACACCGATCTGGTGATAGAAGTGCTGGATGCCCGCATCCCGCAGGCGAGTTGCAACCCGATGGTGGAGCAGCTGCGCATTTTCCGTCAACGTCCTTGTCTGAAGATTCTCAATAAGAGCGATCTGGCAGATCCGCACGCGACCAAGGCTTGGCTAGATTTTTACAATAGCCAAAAAGGGGTACGCGCAGTCGCCTTGAGCTGCAAGAAGCCGTCTGACGTACTCAAAGTGCCAGGTTTTGCGCTGGAGCAGGCACCGCATCGCGGCGTGCCGACTAAGCCTTTGCGCATGATGATCATGGGCATACCTAACGTTGGCAAGTCTACCCTGATGAATGCCTTGCTGAAAAAACGCGTTGCCAATGTCGGTGATGAGCCGGCGGTGACGAAAGTGCAGCAACGCCTGTATCTGGGCAAGAATATGATTTTGACCGATACCCCGGGCATGCTGTGGCCAAAAATTGCCCATCCTACCGATGGTTTGATGTTGGCAGCCAGCCATGCGGTTGGGGTAAACGCCTTGATCGAAGAAGAGGTCGCGACCTTTTTGGCCGAGATTATTTTGCAGCGTTATCCACAATACCTGACGACACGTTACAGCATCAATACTGAGGGTATCGACGCGGTTAGTGTGATCGAAGGCGTTGCCAAGAAGCGTGGTTATCGTCTCAAAGGCGGCGATTGGGATTATGAAAAAGCCGCCCACACTTTACTGCTCGATTATCGTAGCGGCGCACTGGGTCGCGTCAGCCTGGAAACTCCGCAAAGCCGTGAGCTCTTATTGGCCAGCTATGTGCCGCCGGTATTGCTAGGTTTAGGTAAGAGCGTCGATACCGGCATTCTTCCTGAAGACGAAGAAGAGCCCGAGGCCGAATAGTTAGCTTTGTACGCTCAACAAGTTCAGCAAGTTCGGCTAACTCATCATCTAGGTCTGATCTATAAAGGATTATCCATGCGGGTTTTTTCTGTCTTGCTGCTAAGTGTGGCTTTGACTCAGATATTTGGTGCTAAGGCCTTGGCGCAAGCACCTCAAGTTCACGAGCGTCCTTTGCGCGCGCATTTGGCTTTTCTTGCCGACGATTTGCTGGAAGGTCGGGGAACAGGCCAAAGAGGCGGTGCTCTGGCAGTTCGTTATCTGGAAACGCAAGCGGCCCTGATCGGTCTAACACCGATGAACCAAGGCTCGTTTCGGCAAGCAGTGAATATCGTTGGCAGTAAAACTCTCAGTGATAGCAGTCTGCAGTTCGAATTGGACGGGACTCGAATTTCTCCCGCTCCTGGTACTGAGATCGTGTTTGGCACTATGAGCGGCAACACCAATGTCGCATTCGATGCGCCGCTGGTGTTTGTCGGCTACGGTATCCGGGCACCGGAAGAGCACTGGGATGACTATAAAGGTGCCGATCTCAAAGGCAAGCTATTGGTGATGATGGTGAATGATCCACAAGCTACTGCGCAAGAACCGCAACGCTTTGGTGCTCAGGCGCTGACCTATTATGGTCGTTGGACCTATAAATTTGAAGAAGCAGTAAGACAGGGCGCTGCCGGCGTGCTCTTGATACATACGACGGCCTCAGCCACCTATGGCTGGAATGTACCGCAGACCAGTTTTAGCAACGAGCGCTTCGCTCTGGCAGGCTCCGGCAATGCGCTGGAAGGATGGTGGCAAGAAGACAGTGCACGCGCCTTGTTGAAAGCCGCTGGCCATGATCTGGATGCCCTCAGAGCCAGCGCCGAGAGTCGTGACTTTCATCCGCTGGATTTAAAGATGAATGTCCACGTCAGTCTGCACAGTGCGATCCGCCAGGTTGAACAATTTAACGTCATCGGCATGGTCGCAGGTACCGATACTGAATTAAAAAAACAAGCCGTAATTTATTCTGCCCACTGGGATCATCTTGGGATGGTTGAGGAAGTTGGCAAGCCGCCGCAGATTTGGAACGGTGCCGTCGATAATGCGTCTGGCGCGGCCGCGTTGCTGGCGATGGCGCAGGCCGCAGTCGCACATCCGGCGAAACGAACTCAGATTTTTTTATGGCCTTGTGCTGAGGAGCAGTATTTACTGGGCAGTGCCGCTTATGTCAAAAATCCACTGTGGCCGCTGCAAAAAACTGCCGCTGATCTCAATCTTGACAGTATGAATTTCGTCGGTTTGACGCGCGATATGGGCGTTGCCGGCAGTGAGCGTACGAGCCTGTATCAAAGCGCGGCGCAGGTGGCTAAAAATATGGGTATTAAACTGGCACCAGCCGTACCTGATCTTGGTGGTGCTTATTTTCGCGCTGATCATTTTAGCTTCGCCAGAGCAGGTGTACCTGCTTTTAATGTCGGGTCAGCGGTGTTTTCAGGCGATGGGCATTTTGAGTATGCCGCCAAGGCAAGCGAATCGACCGCACAAATGCAGGGCTTTAAGCGTGATTACCACACCGTGCGCGATCAATACCAAGCGTCTTGGGATTTGTCCGGCATGCGCCAGCAAGCACAATTTACACTTAATCTAGGCTATCTAGTTGCTAATGCAGCGCGTATGCCGGTGTGGAACAAGGGCGATCAGTTTTCCCGCCCTTAAGTTTGATTGTTCAAAATATGGGGACAAGGCAACGATGTTAGCTCAATTAGGCCAGCGCAACGACGAGCTGGCCTAGTATTTCGGAAAACGCTAGCCGTTGATAACTTTACGCGCAAAAGAATCCAGATAATCCATCAAACTATCGGCCGCTTTGACCGCCTGTTCTTCATTACCTTTGGCGATACCTTTGGCCAGTAACATATGACAACGGGCACCTTCTTCGATGTCACCCTCGTGCTGAAAGGCATACCAGAAACGACGGCATTTAATAATCAAGGGGATTACTGCAGCCACCGCAGATGGATTGCGGCAGGCTTCATGTATCACGTGATCAAGGGCTTGGTCGGCCGCCATATACTGGGCCAAATCACCGAGTTTTGCCGCGACCATCATCTTGTCGGCACAAGTGACAATATCCTTGCGGTGTTGCGGGGTGCCGCGTCTGGCGGCACTGCTGGCGATCAGGCGCTCAATTACGCGACGCGTTTCGATCAAAGTCATGTGCTCAGCGGCCTCGATGTCGCTGATAATCAAGCCACGTCGGGGCAGTTGGATAATTAAGCCATTCGATGACATGCGCATTAAGGCTTCACGCAGCGGCGTGCGTCCCAAGCCGGTAATTTCAACTAATTCTGACTCTACGATAGGCGTGCCGGGCTTGAGCTGCAGAGTGACTATCATGCTTTCTATGGCGTCATAGGCAATGTCCGCAGCGCGCAGTTTGGGAGTGGCAGATTTTATCGGTTGAGCGAGCATGGGCTTTTATTTTCTGTATTTAGACTAGATTTTATATTGATGCTGCACAGAATTTTACCTCGTTATTGTCGATTTTTACAGATTAAATCTGTTTCGATTACGATAATGAGATAAAAGAAAAAAGAGCCAGGTCGAAACCTGGCTCATGCAGCGGGGGACACGCATCTTTGCGCGCTAAAAGAGTCGCTTCGCTAACTGGTATTGCTGCTATCTATTTGCCTCCTTGTCGCGTCTTCATACTGGACTAGGTTTGCTATTGCTAGACTGTTCGGACTCAGGCCAGATAATGTGTTTTGACCCGGGTATAGAATTCCATCGCCATACCTCCCTGTTCGCGCGGGCCAAAGCTTGATGCTTTGCTGCCGCCAAACGGCACATGGTAATCAACCCCGGCGGTTGGAGCGTTGACCATCACCATACCGGCTTGCATTTCACGGCGGAATTGCGTTGCGTATTTGAGCGAAGTGGTGCAAATGCCACCCGATAAGCCGAAAGGCGTGGCGTTGGCAACTTGTAGGGCTTGTTCAAAATCCTTGACCTTGATCAGGCTGGTGACAGGGCCAAATATTTCTTCCTGGTTGATACGTGCCTGCGCATCATGATTTTCGATCACGGCGGGGCTAAAGAAATAACCTTTACCTGCTTGACGCTGACCACCTATCAGTAATTTCCCACCTTCTGCAAGGCCAATATCGATATAGCTCAGATTTTTTTCCAGTTGGCGCAGATCGACCACTGGTCCTATCTGGGTGCTGGCATCCAAGGCGTCGCCAACCCGCAATTGCGCGGTTCTGGCGAGCAAAGCAGCGGTAAATTCCGCGTATATTTTTTCAGTGACAATGGTGCGACTCGATGCGGTACAGCGCTGACCCGTTGAGAAAAATGCACCATTCACGGCGCACTCGACCGCCAGTGGCAGGTCGGCATCATCGAGCACCACTAGTGGGTTCTTTCCGCCCATTTCCAATTGGAATTTTTTCAAATGCAAGGCGCAATGCTGGGCGATAGATTTGCCAGTGGCAATGGACCCGGTAAAACTGACGGCATCGACCTGAGGATGTTCTACCAGGGCTTTGCCAGCAACGCCTGCGCCTAGCACCAGATTAAATGCACCGGCTGGTAAGCCGGAGCGACTAATGATGTCAGCCAAGGCTGAAGCGCAGGCGGGGGTTAATTCTGAGGGTTTCAAGATGACCGTATTGCCGCAAGCTAGTGCCGGTGCGGTTTTCCAGGCGGGGATCGCAATCGGGAAATTCCAAGGGGTAATCAAAGCAACGACACCCACGGCTTCGCGTGAGGTAATCACCTCCATTCCTGGGCGTACCGAGGCGATCGCCTGTCCGCCTATGCGTAATGCTTCTCCTGCGAAAAATTTGAAAACATAGCCTGCCCGTGCCACTTCACCGATTGCCTCTGCCAAGACTTTACCTTCTTCACGTGCCAGCAAGGTCCCCAGCTCTTGTTTCCGGGCCAAAATTTCGCTGCCTATGAAGTCAAGCACATCAAAGCGCTGTTGCGGCGTTGATCTGCTCCATTGCGGTAAAGCTCGCGTTGCCGCCTGCACGGCAAGATCAACGTGACTGGCATCGGCTTCACTAAACTCGCCTATCAATTCATCGGTATTGGATGGATTGATATTGCTGCGCGTGCTGTTGGAGCGGAGCCGCTCGCCGGCGATTAAATGGTGGTGAAGTGGCACGGGTGTTCCTTAAATAGATAAATTAAAGATAGGCTGAAACATCGGGGCGGGTCGCCAGCGCCTTGCTGACCACGAGCGTGACGAACTCACGTTCTGCACCAACCAGTGGCTGACGAGGGCGACGCACGAATTCATTGCCTACTCCTACCAAAGTTTCTACCAGCTTTAAGTTTTGGACTAATTTATTTGAAACATCCAAGTGCATCAAAGGCATAAACCATTGATAGAGCTTGAGCGCTTCATCGTAGCGTTTTGCTTGCATTAAATTATACAGGGCGACGGTTTCTTTCGGGAAGGCGACTACTAGTCCCGCCAGCAAACCATCGGCACCGACCGCTAGACCTTCAAACGATAAATCATCTACGCCCATGAACAGTTGATAGCGTGTGCCAACCGCATTACGCAAGTCAGTAATACGGCGGATATTGTCGGTTGACTCTTTGATGGCGACAATTTGTTCACAATCGGACAGATCGATAAAGTCGGCAGGCGTCAGGTCCACTTTGTAAGCAACCGGATTGTTGTACACCATGATAGGCAGTTGCGCTGCTTTTGCGATGGTGCGTAGATTGTCTTTGGCTTCGCGTGAATCGGCCGCATACAAGACCGAAGGCATGACCATGAAACCCTGTACGCCCATTTTTGCCGCCTGTTCGACAAAACGCACTGCATTCGCGGTGCGCGTTTCCGAGACATTGACTAAAACCGGCAGGCGTTTGTCAGCGACATTCAGAGCAGTTTGAGTAACTTCAAGTTTTTCGTCAAATGACAGTGTGCTGGCCTCACCGAGCGAACCGCAAGTAAGCAGACCATGTACGCCACTGTTAATTTGGAAATCGAAGTGCTTTTCCATTGCGGCATGGTCGAGATCCTCATTCTCTTTGAATTTAGTCGTAACTGCCGGAAAAATGCCGCGCCATTTTGGATTGTGCAATTTATATCTCCTGATAATGTTTGTGATTAGTCAGACTTTCGCAAGCCCGCCCCAGCGTCGTTGCATCCACCTTGCCGTACTAAAGAAAGTTTTCGGCGGAATTTTTAGCGAGAACAGTTTTAAGTAAGTCCTAAGCAGATGTTGAGAACTGAATATTAATACCATTTAAATATATTAGCAATATATGATGATATGTAGTTCTAATATTTCTAGCCGCTTGGAGAAAGCTGTTAGAGCGAGGTACAATCATTCTTGCACTTTCATTAACCACTTGTCGGATAGTTAATCTATCATCGAGCTTTTCTAAAACCTAGCGCATGTACAACACCTCTGAAGATCTACAACCTCAGCAAGCCTTAGCATTAACGCGCGAGCAACTCGCCAGCCAAATCTCGGATGTGTTTTTTACCGAAGCTTTGTTTGATGCGATGCCCGACGTGGTGTTTTTTGTGAAAGATATTACTGGCCGCTATGTCGTCGTGAATCAAACCCTGGTTGACCGATGTGGCCAGAAAAATAAACGTGCGCTGCTTGGGCGTACTGCAAGCGAGGTGTTTCCCGCTACGTTGGCGGTCAATTACAGCGAGCAGGATAAGTATGTGCTCAATGGTGAGGGGGAATTACGTGATCAGCTTGAACTTCATTTGTACCCTGATCGCGATCCTGGCTGGTGTTTGACGTATAAGATACCTATGTTCGATGCACAGCGACAAATCATAGGCTTGACCGGAATTTCGCGCGATTTAGCAATGCCAGATCAACGCCATCCTGTGTATCATAAAATCGCTGCGGCCTTACGTCATTTGCATGCCAATTATGCTGAAGCTATCCACATGGCGGATCTGGCGCATATTACCAATTTATCGGTGGCGCAAATTGAACGTTATTTCCAAAAAATATTTTCACTGACACCGCGTCAGATGATCATTAAGATACGGCTCGATGCCGCTACTGGGATGTTGGCTGATCCTGCGAAAAGTATCACTGAGATCGCTGCCGCTTGTGGTTATCAAGATCACAGCGCGTTCTCGCGGGTGTTTAAGGCCACTGTCGGCGCTACCCCGAGTGACTACCGCCTCATGTTATTGAGTCAGGCCAGGCACAACTCGTAAGCGCTAGCTACATACAGGCGCGATAGACTTCGGCAATCGAGACCTGCTTGTTACGCGCCTGCTCAACCCCGTTGACGGGCAAACTGATCATGCCATTCTTGAGTGCCAGTTTTCGATACTCTTCACTGGCGACACCGGCCTTGATTTCTGCGCGTAATTCTTCATCCATGACGAGTAATTCATAGATCGCCAATCGTCCCTTAAATCCAGTGTGGCGGCAGCTCTTGCAGCCGCTGCCACGATAAAATTTCTCGGTTTCGTCTAAACCCATATTTTTACGCATCAGTGCCGCAATTGGTTCCTCCTGTAAACAATCCGGGCAATTGCGACGCACCAGCCTCTGTGCCAGTACACCGATCACGGCGGAGCGTATCAGGTAGGGCGCGATGCCTATTTCCATTAAACGCACTAAGGCACTCGCGGCATCGTTGGTATGCAGGGTGCTAAACACCAGATGCCCGGTCAAGGCACTCTCTACTGCGATTTTACAGGTCTCAACATCACGCATTTCTCCTATCATGATGACGTCGGGATCATGTCTCAGGATATGTCTTAAGGCTTGCGGGAAACCGAAATTAATCGCTTGGTTAGTCTGGATTTGCCGGGTGTTCGCTAATTCATATTCGATAGGATCTTCTACCGTGATGATATTGAGTTTATCTTTCCCCACCTCTTGCAAGGCCGCATACAGGGTCGTGGATTTTCCCGAGCCGGTAGGGCCTGTGACCAAAATAATGCCGTAACTGCGATGTATCAAATCTAAAAAACGCTCTTTGTCACTAGTCTTAAATCCTATGTCATCGATGTTGCGCAAGCCCTGGCTCTTATTCAAAATACGGATGACTATACTTTCACCGTATTGGACTGGAATAATCGATATTCTTAAATCTACAGCCTGGCCTTTATCGTTGATCTTTATTCTGCCATCCTGTGCCAGGCGATGCTCGGCAATATTCAGGTTGGAGAGTATTTTGATACGGCTCACAAAGGCTGGCAGTAAGCTGGACTTGAACTGACGTATCGACAACAGACTGCCATCGATGCGATACAGTAATTCGAAGGTTTTGCTGCTAGGCCGTATGTGGATATCCGAGGCGCGTTGATTGATTGCATCGAGAATAATTGAGTTAACCAGTTGAACTAGTGGCGCTTCTTTTGCCAATTGTTCGGCATCACGCCAGATTTTTTGTTCGTCGACTAATTCCGGTGTGGGAATGTCTAACTCTTGTACCGTCTGCGATTCCTGGTAGTTCAGTCTTATTGCCTGTTCTATCTCAGACTCACTCGTGAGCACAAACCGTAAAGCATGCTCTACGGTAAAGCGTAATAATTCTAAGGATTGGGGACTAGGCAAATTAGCGGTCGCCAGTATCAGTACATCGTCATTGAGCATGAGCGGCAGCACATGTAGTTTCAATGCTAATTGGACCGGGAGAAGTCCAATAATTTTGGTATCGAAATCAAATTCGTCTAAGGCGACTCTTGGCAGATCCAGGGTCTCCAGTATCGAATGATCTAAAGCATCTTTGCTGATCGCACCGATGTCGATGAGAATTTCGCCCAATCTTCTTTTTGGCGAAACGTTTTGCAAACTCAGTGCGATTCGAAGATTTTCGCCTGTGACCAATTGCTCGTCGAGTAAAAATTGTCCGAGTTTTTGATGATGTGAATTCTGTGTGTTTAGCAATTGCTGCAACTCACTGGAGTTTTTAGCGCAATGCAAGTGGTTCCGGCCTTTGTTTTTTTCAGGCGTGCTCATGCTTGGAATGTTGGTGTTATGAATGTAAATGCGATGTCTTGACTTTGACATGAAAAATCAAATCGTCTTTTGCTTAACATCAATATGTGAGTTGTTGAAATGACGATATGTCTTTGTATTTAGCAATGCGCCGCTTTTAGTCAAGTCGATTAAGTACTTGGTGCGGTGTTGACACCAAACAATATAATGAAAGTGCCAGAAAATCTGATTTTCTGGCCGCTGTAAATGTTAGCTTATTCGATGGTGAATAATATTTTCACCGTGCCATCGACTGCACTTTTTTCGATGTAACCAATGGCGTCGGGATTGGCTGCAACCAATTTTTTTACTTCCGCACTATTGGCAACCTCTTTTGGTGGAGATCCTTTACCTGAAAAAACTAAACGAGACCATACGGCTTTTACTTGTGCGGCTGTTTTATCCGTTACTTTGGTATAAAACATTTGGCGTGCCTCGACAGTTTCAACTTGATCAATCAATACTGGAATGCCTGCGCCAGGTAATTGCGATGATTTACCAAGAAATAGCGATGCCGTTTGTTCACGTGTGAGCACTTTCGCCGGACTGTTTATGCCTGCGACGACGACCATTTGCGCACTGCAGGTATGAGCCATCAGCATACTGACTAGTAGTAAAGAAAATTGGACAATATTTTTCATTTTGATCTACCCCTCATTAAAATACGCGGTCATAACTGATACGAAATAAGGTCGAATTTCCGCCAAAATTATTCGTGACGTCGGTATTTCTATCAATTTGCGCTTTGATTGCACTACTTGACCCCAGGTCATAGCGTAATGTCAGCGAGCTACGCTTATATGATTGAGGCAAATATTGCGCAAGATCACTCGATTTTTCTGAGTATTCGGCATAGTTGATAAATGGTGTCCATTGGCCGATCCGCCAACCAGCACCAATGGTAAATGCGGGAGCAGTTACCGTATATTGATTGGCCTTAAATTCACGTTTCAATTGGGTCACTTCAGATAGCACGAACCAATTCTCGAAATCAAGGTTGATCGCAATACCTAACGCATTTAATGCCGCAGAGCTATCGAGACCTATCTCTATGTTTTGATTTCTTACGTCCGCCTGCATATAAATCAGACGGGTTGTCAGAGGACCATTGTTGGCTTCAAGGTCGGCACCAATTAAATTTTTCCAGGTAACTTCGGTTTTTCCCGGGTAGTAGAGTTTTTGATATAAAGAATCTTTTACTTTCTCAGACCCCATAAAAATGCTGGTACTCACATTGGTATCCCCGACATTGCCGTTGTAACGCAGGCTAGCGCCGTTGTAATTGGTCGCTTCCCATCCGTATAGCTCAGGTGGTGGGCTGATCCATGGGTAAGAGACACCGATGTCTTGAAAGTCAGAATAATAGTAAAGCGGGATGCGTTTACGGCCGACTTGAATTTCCCAGTTTTGATTGAGCTTGTATCCGCCATAAGCCCATTGGACGTTGGGCGTACCATCTGTTCCGCGACTGGCGAGCTGACCGACAAAGGTGGTATTGGCGTTCATCTTGTAGGTGATCTGGATGCCGACGCGCGATTCAGGGGTTAGGGATGCGCTATCCGTATAAACCCCGGCGTTACTCCAGTCTGCGGTGTAACAAGGACAATTACTTCCATTTATTTGAGAAGGGCCAAGATAATTTGCATCCATATTTCCATTGAGAATTTTTCCTCCGACAATGGAAAGAAAACCGGAAATTTTCAGATCTGAATTAGATTTTTCCTCTTGCGCTGAAACGGGGGTAATTAGACCGAGGAAAATACTGGCTGCTGCTAGGCCTAGGAGTGTTTTGGGGACGGTAACGCTGATATCCATCATGATTGCTTTCCTTTTTGCGAGGTATACAATAAAAATGATAAACCTCTATAAAAACTACGCTATTTTTTTCATCGGGGCAATGTTTACTGCCGGAGAGTGAGGTATTTTTTCAATGGTGTGCCTGTTACTGCTATGAGGGAGTATTTTTATTTTGGGAGGACCTGTTGTTTTCGTAGCGCTTGAAATTAACTTCATTGATCTGCGACAAATAAAAAAACAAGGTCTCATTTACTCTTGACGTATAGGTATTTTTATTCACTATGAATTGCTTGCGAGGTAGATACTTTGATTTCTAAATACGCAAGTCATGAACGCTAAAATCTGCTACCAAGGAATTGCCATGACCAACATGAATACCTATCTAACGCTGATGGTGGATCGTTCTGCTTCCGATCTATTTCTTACCACCGGAGCTCCTCCAAGTATAAAAGTCGACGGTCAGATTTTTGCACTGAATGTGCCTAAACTGGCCGTCGGGGAAGTCAAAGAAATCGCCGAGCACATCATGACGGCAGAGCAAAGAAATCAATTTGCCACCACCATGGAATGTAATTTTTCCTGGTCCTGCAAGGATTTGGGACGTTATCGCATCAATGTGTATCATCAACGCGGTGAAGTGGCGATGGTGATGCGTATGATTAACTCACAAATAGCTGATTTTGAAACCCTGGGCTTGCCGCCTAAGGTGGCCGAATTAGCCATGCTTAAACGTGGGCTGGTACTGGTAGTCGGCGCTGCGGGATCCGGAAAAAGTACCACATTGGCCGCCATGATCAAGCATAGATCTACCAACGCCGAGGGGCATATTTTAACTATAGAAGACCCGATCGAGTTTCTGTTCCCACATGCCCGCTCCATGGTGGATCAGCGCGAAGTGGGGATCGATACACTCAATTTTGGCGAGGCCTTACGCAACGCCCTAAGAGAAGCACCGGATGTCATTATGATAGGTGAAATTCGCGATCGCGAAACTGCACAGCATGCAATTACCTATGCAGAAACAGGTCATCTATGTATTTCTACTATGCATGCGAATAACGCAAACCAAGCCATAGACCGACTGATTAATTTTTTCCCGGAAGACGCGCATAAGCAGATTTTGCTTGATTTATCGATGAATTTAAAAGGCGTAGTGTCTCAGCGACTGGTTCCTGCGATTAAGCAGAAGCGGGTATTGGCGCTAGAGATTTTGTTGCAAACTTCATTCATTTCTGAGTTGATGCAACGCGGGCGTCTTGGCGAGATTAAAGACGCGATGGCCAAGGGTAATGAAGAAGGCATCGTTACCTTTGATCAGTCTTTGTTTGCGCTCTACCAGGCAGGAAAAATTTCGGCCGAAGTGGCGATACAAAATGCCGACTCCAGTACCGATCTTGCTTTGAAAATACGTTTGTCCGAGCATCATTTGCCCAGCGATGCGCCGGCATATACGATTGATACAATGCAGAAAAAAGATTTTTAAGCTGGGCCGAGCTGCGCTGGCTAAGCAGAGTCTTTTTGCAGTTCGCACAGGCTGGCAATCCGGGCATTGGCAAATGGCAAACGGCCAGCGTCTTTGTCCCAGTTAAACAAGGTCTGTGCGGCAGCACCGCAAATACGTCCCTGGCAGGCACCCATGCCACAACGCGTATGCAGCTTAGCACTGCGCCAATTACTATGGCCTTGCAATTGCGCGTAAGACACGTCTTCACAGCGACATACCAGAGTGTCTGGCGCGCATAATTGCAGCAGCTCAGACCGTAATGAAAAATGTCGGCTTAGCTTCAGGCTAAAGTTCAAGCCGCTTTGTTTTTGCCTGAAATAATCACGCGCACTTTGTTCATCCTCAGTTGCGGCAAAGCCCGCGATAGCCCCTTCGGCCAATGCCAGATCGACACCGCCTATTCCGGTACTTTCACCCGCGGCATACACATTTTCTATGCTAGTGCGTTGCCATTGATCGACCTTTACTTTGGGATGGCTGGCAGTGAGATCGAGTGCGCAATTGAGGCTGGCAGCTAGCTCGCTATTGGGCAGCAAGCCATAGCCGCAAGCCAGATAATCACAGGCAATGTTCTGCTGCCGGCCCTGGATGTTGATGCTTATGGTGCTGAGCTGTTCATTGGCATCGCTATGGGCTGCGATCACATAACTATTGCTGGAATAGCTAGCCGAGCTTAAATTTTTCGCTAATTGCAAGGCTTGGAATAGCTTGCGTGGTGTCGCCAGTAGCGAAAGCGCGAATCGCCCCAGTTGTGGCAGGCTGGCCTGCTCCAGAATATGGGTGACCAGAGCGCCGCGTTCTATCAAGCTAGCCGCTACGGCTAATAACAAGGGGCCGCTACCGGCCACTACGATGCGTTTGCCCGCGACGGGGTAGCCGTTCTTTGCCAGCGCTTGCAAGCCCCCCGCGCCGGTCACGCCGGGCAAGGTCCAGCCAGGGAACGGCAGCAGTAGTTCGCGCGCACCGGTGGCTAGTATCAGTTTCTGGCATTCAAACAGCCGGGCTTTTTGATGGTCTTCGGTCAGGATCTCTTGCGCCGATTTTGCATGTACTAACCGCGTTTGGAAATGGAAGTGAACCTTGTTATTCTCGCGTAAATTTTGCCATAATTCGCGCGCTCGTTGATCCTGGTTTGTATCTGCACCGCCGCGCCAAATCTGCCCACCGGATCGAAAATTATCGTCGATCACGTCGACTCTGGCGCCGCTTTGTGCCGCGCTCTGTGCTGCTGCCAATCCGGCCGGTCCAGCACCTATGATGAGAATATCGGTTTTCATGTCAAGACCTCACTTGCTGCAGCCGGCTTGGCTAGCTGTATCTGCATGTTTTCCTGGCACAAAGTCTGGCAAGCTAGTTGTTGCGCACGGCCATTGATACTGACCCGGCATTCCTGGCAGATGCCCATCCCGCAGACGGCCGCTCGCGGTTGTCCGCTCACGGAGATTCTGCTAAAAGTATGTCCCGCCAGCGCGATAGCCGCGGCGACACTGATGCCGCTTGCTACCTGCAGTATTTGGCCGTCGATCCTGATGGAAATAGTGTCTGTCATGTCGATTGCTGAACGCTTAACTCAAAACGTGAAGGTGAATAGGGCACAGTATCAATCTGGCTGCTTAGACCGCAAATCTGATTTGTGAGTAGTTCAGCCGTTGCCAGCGAGGTGGTAATTCCAAGCCCCTCATGACCAGTCGCCAGCCACACATGAGGCCGCTCTGGGTGCTCGCCTATCAGCGGCAATCCGTCAGGACTGGCGGCCCTAAATCCGGTCCAGCTGCGCAGTGCTTTGAGCTCACTTAAACCTGGTACGAATTGCAGCGCATGGTCTAGCATTTTGGCTAGCATTGCGCTTTCCACCGTCTTGTCCTTGACATCAAACTGGCGTGACGAACCTATCAGAATTTGCCCGGTTGGGCGCGCTTGTAGATTGAAGGCAACCGAGTTGCCATCCGAGGCATGAGCACTTTTGATGTAGCCCAGTTCCACCAGTTGATGGCGGATAAAGTCGGGGTAGCGATCAGTAATTAACAGATGCCCTTTTTTGTAACGCAAGGGGAGCTCAGGTAACAGAGTGGCCGCTGCGATACCGTTGGCGATCACAACTTCGGATGCCAGATAAACGCTGCCGTCGGCTAGGCGCACGCCGCCCGCAACTAAGGCACTCACTTCGCCTTGTACTAATTTTGCGCCATGCCCCAGCGCCAGATTGAGCAACAACTGGGCGCTTTTTGGTGGGTACACCAAGGCATCACCAGCCACCTTTAAGCCTCCCGCCAAGCCAGTACGTAAGCATGGTTCGGCTTTTGCCAGGGCCTGTGCGTCGAGCATCTGACACGCTATCCCATGCGCCAGCAAGGTTTCTTGTTTGAGTTTTGCCGCCGCCATTTCTTCTTCATCGGTGGCGACCCAGATCGTGCCGCAAGCATGGTATTCGTGGCCGGCTGCATGTTTGGCAACTAGCTTGCGCCAAAGCTCTAAGGAGTAACTAGTCAGTGCCAGTTCGGCCGGATTATCGTCCATCACCACCAGATGGCCCATGCCGGCGGCGGTCGCACCGCCACCAATGATGCCCGCTTCTATGATGGTGACATGCATGCCTTGCCTGGATAATGCAGCAGCGCAAGCGCAACCTATGATGCCGGCACCGACCACGATCACGTTGTTTGCATAACTACTCAATTTCTGATGCCCCAGACAAAGGGGTCGCGTTGGTCCAGTAATAAAGTCGCCTCCGCGTTCACATAGGCATGGCCCTTGATGCTAGGCAGGATTTTTTGTAATGGTGCAGCTTCCAGTATTTGATAGCTGGCATCAAACACGCTGCCGATAATGCTTTCCTGACGCCAGATTTGGTTTTCTGCCAGTTTGCCGTCGGCCGCCAGACAAGCCAGTTTGGCGCTAGTGCCGGTGCCGCAGGGTGAGCGATCGTAGGCATTGCCGGGGCAGAGCACAAAGTTTTGGCTATCGTTGGCGGGATTTATTGGTGCGCCAAATAATTCTATGTGATCGATTTCGGCACCGTCCTGGCCAGTAATCTGCGCTTCTGCCAACGCGGTTTTGACACGCCGGCCAAAATCGCTCAATGCGTTGACGTTGGCCAGACTAAGATTCTGGCCACGCTCGGCGATCAGAAAAAACCAATTGCCGCCCCAGGCCACGTCACCGCTCACTTCGCCATGTCCGGGCACTGTGATCTTCACATCTTTCTGATGCCGGTAGGCCGGCACATTATGCACCGTCACACTGCCGTCCGCGTGCAGTTCGGTCGCTACCACACCGACCGGGGTTTCTATCTTGTGATGTCCTAGGCCGATTTTATTTTGATACGCCAAAGTGGCGATAAAACCTATCATGCCGTGCCCGCACATGCCTAGGTAGCCTACGTTATTGAAAAATATCACGCCTGCACTGCAAGCAGGATCGTGCGGCGCGCAGGCCAGTGCACCGACGATCACGTCGGAGCCGCGCGGCTCACACACTGTCGCACTGCGGAGATGATCGAACTTCTCTTTAAACAGCGCCAGGCGCTGCGCCAATGGGCCTGAGCCAAGCTCAGGGCCGCCCGCTACGATCAGACGGGTAGGTTCGCCGCCGGTATGGGAGTCGATGATGGATATTTTTTTCATGCGTCTAGCTTACAAAAAACCTTCGCGTGTGTCTTGATAATTCGCTGCTGAATGATGCAGAAATCGGCACACCGGCAACAAACCAAAAACAGGTGAGCAACTATGTCAGTGTCATCTGCGTAGGCGCACGTGCTTGTAAATTTTAACTTTACTCATATACTTGGGCTTAGGTAGATGTTTTTTATACATTGTATTAACTGGGACAGACAAATATTCAGTATTGCTTAGGAGTAATTAACTTTTGAAAGAACTCTCAGATGGAAAATTCAACACTGAATATTCAAGTTTCTCCTATGGTGGTGCCATCGGCGCTATTTGATGAGAGCGAAAGACGAAAGTTGGCGGAAGCTTCTTTGCGTTCGATTACGTTGTCTACTTCGCGCGCACGAGGCGATGAGTTTTTTCGCGTACTCGTCAAGGATTTGGCAGTTGCGCTCGATGTGTTTTATGTGGTTGTCGGAGAAATCGTTAACGTCGATGGCGACGAGGCTAATCGTACCCTGGCGGTATGGGCGGGTCAGGACTATATGGATAATCTGACCTATTCGTTGAAAAACACGCCATGCAGTGAGGTGAATGATCAAAGTATGTGTTTTCATCCTTGTGATATTCAAGCCGCCTATCCCTTGGACACTTTACTTGTCGATATGCAGGCGCAAAGCTATGTCGGCATGCCTATGGTCGGCACCGATGGCACCACACTAGGAATTCTCGTTGCGCTCGATACCAAGCCTATCGATGAGAACAAGCGCCTGATGGCACTGTCTTTGTTATCGATATTTTCTGCCCGTTGTGCTGCTGAATTACAACATCGGCGGCGTGAACTTGAACTCGAAGAACTGGTGGAGAAACGCACTAAAGCCTTGGCCAATGCCCGCGATCTATTGCTGCAGCGTGAAAAATTGGCGGCTCTCGGTTCGCTGGTGGCAGGGATTGCGCATGCCATCAATACCCCGGTAGGAAATGCACTCACCACCGTCACCGCTTTACGTGACTATGCCAATGAGTTGGCACCCCAAATTCAGGCGGAAAATATCGATAGAAAACGTCTGCTTGAGGCGAGTAGTCAGTTAGTCGGCGGGGCCGAGCTGATAGAGCGTAACTTGCATAGAGCCAGCGAACTGATTAGTAACTTCCGTATGCTGGCCATTACTCAGGATACTGATGAACTCAGTGACTTGAATTTGTATGACTACCTGACCGGTATCTGTATTGCCCATCAACCAGAATTGAAGAAACGCCAGGTGCAAGTCATTACCGAGGTAGTGAATAATCTCTTGGTGCGTTTGCCCGCGGGAATGCTCTCGCAAATTATTTCGAATTTACTCATGAATGCCTTACTACATGGTTTTGTTGATCGTAGTAGCGGCACCATCAGCATCGTCGCCCACCTGGAAGGGGAGGCCAACAAAGATTTGTATGTGAGTTTTAGTGATGATGGCGTGGGCGCAACGCCAGAGGTCTTGCGGCGTATGTTCGAGCCGTTTTTTACCACTCGTTTTGGGCAGGGTGGCTCTGGCTTGGGGATGCATGTGGTGTACACGCTGATGCAAAGATTGGGCGGCACGATCGAGGTGCGTAGCCCGGCTAGCGGTGGCTTGCAGGTCAATTTACACTTCCCTGCTTGCGTGGTGTAAGTGTTTCAATTGGCTGGGTTTGAATGAGGAAATCTTGTTTTTAAGAATTGCAGGCGCTACTATGAGGTGCGCATTCCGCATACTTAGCCTCAGGAGAAATTCATGATAGCTCGCTCTTCTTTTTCCCTTATTATCGCCTTGTTAGCTGTGACCAGCAGCAGTCTCAGTCTGGCGCAAACCAATCCCACTAGTATTACCCTGTGTCACGAGAATGAAGATTCCTATCCATGGATACTCAAGGCTAAGCCCGGCTATAGCATGATACTGATGAAAGAAATCGAGTCACAGTTAGGGCTGCCGATTAAGCTGGTGGCGCGGCCCTGGAAGCAATGTATGGATGATGTCAAGAGCGGCGCGGTAGATGGGGCGATTAATGCCAGTTACTCGAAAGAGCGCGCCGAATTCGCTGCCTTCCCACTAAAAATGGATGGCGAACCGGATGCCAGCAAACGTATGTATCGCGCCACCTATGCTTTGTATCGGCAAAAAGGCGGAAGTATCGATTTTGACGGACATAAAGTGAATGGCGCCACGGGATCTATCGGTGCCCAAACCGGCTTTTCTATCATCGCGCAGTTAAAACAACTCGGTGTCAAAGTCGATGACAGCATGACGAAGGCCGATGAGCTACTCAAGCAAGTGGCCAGTGGTAAGTTGCAGGGGGCAGCGCTGCAAACGACCGAAGCTGATGATGCTTTGCGTGATGCCGACCTGAAGGCTAAGGTAGAAAGAGTCAACACGCCTCTGGTAGAAAAACCGTATTACACGGTTTTTAATAAAGCCTTCGAACTTAAATATCGCCAGAGCGTGCGTGAAGTCTGGCGTTTGCAGGGCAAAGTGCGTGACTCGGCGGAGTTTAAAGGCAAAGTTGCGCACTTAGTTAAAGCGGTAGATTGAGGTTTTCCGATTCTCGTCAGATCGATACGGATTGTCAGGCGGGCTGAACAGTAACAACGTCCTGCATCAAAAATATGGCATGCCGCCAGCGCGCATATTCCATGCGGGCTGCAGACCAGATAGGCTGGAAACCCGCATGGAATATGCGCGTCCGGCCTATAGCTTTGCAAATCTGCTGCGCGTGGCAGTTTTTCTGCGTAGTCCGAATGTTGTTTCAGCTATTTTTGTTGTGTGGCTTGCAAAAATTGAGCATGAAGCCCTTTATAATCTTCCTCAGTCTAAACCAGAGCCTGCGTCGCTAGCCTGCTGGCCGCGCCCACCCCAGATCAATCGAGTCTGCCTACCTGGAAATATTTATGCTTAAACATTGGATAGGCCTAGTCGCCTTCATCTTTAGCGCGATGCTAACTGCCCATGCTGCCGAATTTCCGCGTAGCGCGATTCCCGATCCGCTCAAGTCTTGGGTGCCCTGGGTACTCGACAGCGTGCCTGACGCCACCTGTCCGCATCAGTTCAACGATGTGAATACGCGCCAGTGTGCCTGGGGTGGCACTTTAGAATTGAAGGCGGGCGCGAACGGCGCTACTTTCGCGCAAGACTGGGTGGTATATCAAGACACGTGGCTGATTTTGCCAGGGGATGAGCAGCAATGGCCGCAAGAGCTCAGTGTGGACGGCAAGGCCAGTGCGGTGCTCAGTCGCGATGGCTTGCCGGCGCTCAAGCTGGGTGTCGGTAGTCACAAGCTGAGCGGGCGTTTTTACTGGAGCGCTTTACCTGAATCTATGGCCTTGCCGCTGACGGCCGGGATTTTGCGTTTGGAGCTGAATGGCCGCCAGGTCAACCTGCCGGTGCGCGATGAAAGCAATCGGCTCTGGTTGCAACGCAGGACCGATACCGAAGGCGAGGAGCAAGCTCAAGTGCGGGTATTTAGAAAAGTGATAGACGGCATACCCTTGCAAGTGGAAACGCGTTTGCGCTTGGAAGTATCGGGAAAAAGTCGTGAGCTAGTGCTGGGGCGAGCCTTGTTGGCGGGCATGATCCCTAAACAATTAAGCGCAATGCTACCGGTCACGCTAGAAGCCGACGGCAGTCTAAAAGTGCAGGCGCGTGCTGGCGTGTGGGACATACAATTGTTGGCACGTTATCCTGGCACTGTGCCAACCCTAAACTTACCGCCGGCAACAGCGCCAACAGCGGCAACTTCAGCAGCACTGTTGGCAACTGAGGAAGTCTGGGTCTTTGAGGCCGCGCCCTTATTGCGTAGCGCCAGCGTGATCGGGCCAGAGGCGGTCGATCCGCAACAAACCAGTTTGCCGCCAGAGTGGCGCAGTCTGCCAGCGTTTTTAATGCGCTCCGATAGCAGTTTCGGCCTGAAAGAAATCCGTCGCGGCGATAGCGAACCGGCACCGGATAAGTTGGCGCTGGAGCGGCAGTTATGGATGAGTTTTGACGGTAGTGTTATCTCCATCAGCGATCGTCTGCACGGCGATATCAGTCGTGCCTCGCGTTTGAATATGGGTGGGCTGGCACAATTAGGGCGTGTTGATATCGCCGGTCAGGATCAATTGATTACCCGTGGTAGTGATAATCTGGCTGGTGTCGAGGTCAAGCGCGGACGCTTGATCATGAGCGCTGACAGCGTGCTGACTAACGTTGGCCATCGCTTACCCGCGTTAGGCTGGCAGCATGATGTGGATCAGCTCAGCATGGCTTTATCGCTGCCTGCCGGTTGGCGTCTACTGCATGCAGGCGGTGCCGATCATGCGCAAGGCGCCTGGATCTCGGCCTGGAATTTGCTCGATTTTTTTGTGGTGTTGGTGATCGCTTTGGCGGTGGGCCAGTTGTGGGGCCGCAAGTGGGGCGCGCTCGCATTACTCTTGCTGATCCTGACCTATCAGGAAGTCGACGCGCCGCGCTATCTGTGGATAATCTTGCTGGCGACGGTGGCGTTGATGCGGGCCTTGCCGGCCGGGCGCTTTAAAGAGGGCATGCTGTGGGCGCAGCGACTGAGTTTCTTCATCTTGCTCATGACTAGTCTGGTGTTCGCCACGGCACAACTACGCGGCGCTTTATATCCGGTTTTAGAATACGGCACTAACATGAACTTTGCTCAGCGTGCGGCACCCGCCGCGCCAGTTGCAGCGCCAGTGGCGGCGGCGATCGAAGTAGCGGCAGCACCTGAAGTGAGTATCAGTGAAGACAAGTCTATGGCGGATGAGGAGGGCGAACAAGGCAAGCGGGACGCTTCCGTCAGGCTGGCCGGATCGCTGGCGCTGAAATCTAAGGTCTATGAGATTCCTCCACCACCGCCAAAATTGTCTGCCCCACTGGCAAAATATCAGCCATATCAAAGCATAGATCCAAACGCCAAAGTACAAACCGGCCCGGGCTTACCGGATTGGAGCTGGAATACTTATAGTCTGACTTGGGATGGCCCAGTGCGTCAGGATCAGCAACTCGATCTATGGTTACTTTCACCCTGGATGAATAAGTTGGTGGTGCTGCTACGCCTGCTGTGCCTGGGTTTATTGCTGTGGTGTGTGGCAGAAATAGGTAAACGCAAAGGCGCGCCGGATACCCCGGACGCCGGGTCTGCGAGTACGCCAGCACAGCCTGCTGCGGGCGGTTTTAAATCGGCGCATTTGATACCGTCCATTGCGGTCTTCGCGCCCGCGCTGGCCGTGGCACTGATAGCGCTCGCTAGCGGCCATGCGCAAGCGCAGTCGCCGAGTACAGAACAACTCGACGAGTTGCGTGAGAAACTCACGCGCCCGGCCGATTGCCTGCCTGAGTGCGTGGATATTTCCAGACTCTCGCTGCAATTAAGCGGCACTAGCCTCAGGCTTAGTTTAGAGGTCGATGCGGCGATCGACAGCGCCCTGCCTTTGCCGGGCGGTGCTAAACACTGGTTGCCGCATGAGGCCAGAGTCGATGGAAAAATTGCCTATGTACAAAAGGATGCGCAAGGTGGTTTGTGGTTGCTGGCCGCCGCTGGTAAACATAGGGTAGAGCTGATCGGTGAGCTGAGTAATCGCGATACCCTGCAATTGCCCTTGCCGCGCAAACCAAGACGCGTCGATATCAATGCCGATGGTTGGGATGTGGCCGGTATCTCCGACGACAACGGGGCCGCCGATACTCTGCAACTGTCGCGCCGCGTCAAGGCCGGCAGCATAGGCGAGGCCCAGCCTCTACCGCCTTTGTTGCGGGTGCAAAGACGGCTGGTACTTGATTTGTTGTGGCGGGTAGAGACCACGGTGCAAAGAGATTCACCTCTGGGTGTGCCGGCTTTGGTCGAGATCCCTTTACTACCGGGCGAGGCGGTCACTAGTGCCGGGGTCATCGTGAAAGACGGCAAGGTCTTGGTCAATCTGGGTCCGCAAGCGACTAGTCTGAGCTGGAGTTCGACTCTGGCGCAAGCGCCTGAGTTAAGTCTCACTGCGATCCCGAATACCGCATGGGTAGAGAGTTGGGTGATAGCGGCTTCTACCATGTGGCATGTCGCTGCCAATGGCATAGCGCCAGTGGCGATGGCGGCAGGAGGCGACGCTGATCTGGCGTTTTACCCATGGCCGGGCGAAGTGCTAAAACTGCGTATAGAGCGGCCGCAAGCAATCGTAGGGCAAACCCTGACCATCGATCATTCACGTTTGTTAGTCACTCCAGGCGCGCGCGCCAGCGACTATCTGTTCGCGCTCAGTCTGCGTAGTAGCCGCGGTGGCGATCACAGTATCAGCTTGCCGCCAGGCGCGGTTTTGCAAAGCGTGAGTATCAATGGCCAGGTCAGGCCGATACGCGCCAACGGCCGCCAGCTCATCTTGCCCATCCTACCCGGCAAACAAGAGTTAGAAGTGCGCTGGCGTCTCGATCAAGGCATGGCGCTCAGCTATGCCACGGCAAGCGTCGATCTGAATATCGCCAGTGTGAATAGCCGCCTCAGCCTGCAGATGCCACACGATCGTTGGCTGTTGCTCAGTAGCGGCCCCGGCGTCGGCCCGGCGATTTTATTCTGGGGCAAACTGCTCGTTTTGCTGGCCGTGGCCGTGGTGCTAGGACGCGTTAGTCGGCAATCAGGCGTGCCTATGCAGACCCGGCATTGGATACTGCTGGTGCTCGGTCTGACCCAAGTGCAATGGTGGGCTGCGAGTATCGTCATCGTTTGGTTTTTTGCCTTTGCTATGCGCGGAAAATCCGGCCGCAGCGGGCTCGCGACAACCAGCGCCACCTGGTTGTTTAACTGGCGTCAAGTGGCACTACTGCTACTCAGTCTGGCCATGCTAGGAGTCTTGTTAGAGGCGGTACGCGGCGGCTTATTGGGCTATCCAGACATGCAAGTAGCCGGGAATAATTCCAGCTACGATAAGCTCAATTGGTACCTGGATAGGTCCGGCAAAGAGCTGCAAGGCGCGTGGGTCCTCAGCCTGCCCATCATGCTGTATCGCGCTCTGATGCTGGCCTGGGCCTTGTGGTTAGCCTGGTCTTTACTGGCCTGGCTCAAGTGGGGCTGGAGCGCCTACAGCAGCGACGGCCTGTGGCGACACAAACCCAAGAAACTCGTGCCAGTGGCCGATGCTGCGGGCGTGAAAGCGCAAGTGCCAAGCGAGTCTGTGCCAATTCAAGATCAGGCCGACTAGCTAGCCCTCGATAGTCAACACCGTCCTCAGCTAATCTTGTTGCGGCTAGCTGAGGACCAAGATAAAAATCTTCAAAGGCATTTTCTTGCTTATCTATGGCGGTTTAAGATTCTAAAAATGCACCCTGCCAGCGCGCATATTTCATGCGCTTCTCCGGCGTGCCTGGCCTGCAGCCCGCATCGGATATGCGGCTTGGCAGCATGCCATTTAAGTTTTTTAGGCGCGTAATGTGCTCGTGATCTGCCGATTAGCAGCGGCGGACGCTGCTAGCTTGGATGAGGTTTAGCGTAAAATAAACCGGACAGCAGCAGTAATGTGGCACTCATAGTCAGATTGAATAAGCGCTGTTTGCGTGGATCGTGTAGCAGGCCACGTAGCGCCACCCCGATCCGGGCCCACAGTGAATTGCATGGTAGGCTCACCAGTACGCCTATCACTGCCACCAGCAGCGCCGCATAGCCGGCGCTCATTTTTACGGGCATGATCTGCAGGTGGCGGGATCTGGCTCTGGGCCTAGGCGGTCTTCATGCCTGGGGCTGGGCCATAGGCCGCAAGGGCGTTTCAGCATGATGAGGACCATCGTCATCCCCATCAGCAATTGACGTAAGACTTCGACTTCTATCACTAGCTGTCCAAATAGATGCAGCTGTATGGGCACAACCAGGTAGCGCAAAATTTCTGGCAAAGCGGCGAGTAAGATCGCACCCAGGATAACGCCGGGAATATGCCCCATGCCGCCCAGCACGACCATAGCCAGTACCGTGATCGATTCGCTCAGCGAAAAAGATTCCGGCGAAATAAAGCCTTGAAACGAGGCAAACATGGCCCCGGCCACACCACCAAAAGAGGCGCCCAGCGCAAAGGCTAGTAATTTAATATTGCGGGTGTTGATGCCCATCGCCATCGCGGCGATTTCATCTTCGCGGATTGCCACAAAGGCTCGCCCCAGGCGCGAGTTTTGTAGACGTATAGAGATAATGGCGATCACTACGCACAAAAATAGAAATAAGAAGTAATAGGCATTCACCGAGGGCATAGAATATCCGCCCAGATCCAGATTGGCGCCCGAGCCTGGTTCGCCCGCCAGCGAGATCCCGAAGATACGGATAGGGTCTATCATATTGATGCCGCGCGGACCATCGGTGATGTTGATGGGGGCATTGAGGTTGTTGATAAAGATACGGATGATTTCGCCAAAGCCCAGAGTCACCACGGCCAGGTAATCACCGCGCAGTTTGAGCGTAGGTGCACCCAGCAACACGCCGAAAAATGCCGCTAAGGCCGCGCCCAGCGGAACGATGAAGCATACCGATAAGTGGATGCCGTTTTGCGCAATCTCAGGCCCGCATAGCCACAGCAAGCCCTTCCCTAGCAGCGGATAGTGGTTGACGATAGATTCGAGTACCAGCGCAAATTGGGGTGAGGCCAGCAGTGCCGTCATATACGCGCCCAGTGCATAGAACGCGATGTAACCGAGGTCGAGCAGACCGGCAAAACCGACCACGATGTTCAGACCCAGTGCCAGCATGATGTACAACAAGGCCAGATCCATGATGCGCACCCATGCATTACCGAACTGGGCGGCAAAAAAGGGAAAAGCTAACAGGAGCAGGGCCAGCAGTATCAGGCTGCCGGGTTGAGCCAGCAAGGTTTTGTTGGCGACATAGTGCGGCATAACATTTCCCTGAAAGTAGCAATATCTTTGTATCTTAAAGAAAGCGAATTATTTGCGCTATCAGGATCTTGCTCGATACTAGCGTCTAGCGATGGCGCGCTGCTCAGGGAACTTCTAAAAACCCTATACTCGGGCGCGTCGCGGCGTCGATTGCTCAATACGATCCCCGCAATACCGACGTATTGCTCCGGTTTGCGCCTTGCGCTGCATCCCGATTAACGGGTTTTTAGAAGTTCCCCTCAGACCCGCATGCGCGTGCGTAAGCGCGAGGGCGTCAAGCCAAATACCGAGCGAAAGCTGGCGCTAAAGTGGCTGTGATGAGCAAAGCCGCAATCTAGGGCGATGGCCGTCAGATCCTGATCCTGCGTGCGCATAGTCTCTAAAGCCTGGCCTAGCCGCGTGCGTATCAGGTAGCGATGCACCGGTAAGCCAACTTCGCTCCTGAAGATGCGTGCCAGATGATAGGGTGAAGTTTCGGCCAGGCACGCTAGCTCAGTGAGTGTCCATTCCTGCATAGGCTGGAGCGAAATCGCTTCTTTCACGGTCTCCACTTGCTGGCGTCTGCGAGTTACGCTCAGCACCTGTCTGGCGCGTTCGGCAAGCCTGCTATCTTTACAGGCCGTTTGCAGGGCCTTAGTGAGCACTGTCACACTGAGTTCTTCTATCGCAAGCGGCTTGCCTTGGGCTAGCGTTAAATGACGCCAGAGCAGCTCGCGCTCCAGCAATGTGGCTGGCGCTAGCAGGCAATGCCGATTGAGCGCGGCGGAGCGTAGATCCGGCAGACCTAGGGTTTCATTGACTAGCTTAGAGAGCGCTTCTGGCGAGAATTCAAATAGCAGAGATTCATCGCCGATACCGCCAGGGAAGCTGAGCCTATACGCCTGGCCGCAGCCAAAGAACAAAGCGTGATTAGGGTTGGCAATGAAATGTTGCCTGGGGCTGTCATGCTTGGCAAACAGTCCGGCAATCGGCAATAAAAAGACGTCGGCGCTGGCATGCCTGAGCTCACTGCAGAGTTTGGATGCGGGGCGTGCGATGGCGTGGCGAATACTTAATAACTCGCTCTCGAACAGAGTTTTTAGTACGAGTAACATGTGCTTAGTATCCAGGCCGGGAAGTAGCTGGCAGAAGAGCAGGAGCTAGTCTACATAGTCAATTAATTCTACAGTAATCGCCGCCGCTGCTTAAAAGTTCTTCTCTCAGGATTTAGCTAGCATCATCACAGCAGGAAGTTTAGCGTAAAAATAAACCGGCCAGCACTAGCAGGGTCGCACCCATCGTCAGGTTGAACGCGCGCTGTTTGCGTGGATCGCGCAGCAAACCGCGTATTGCCACCCCGAATAAGGCCCACATAGAACTACACGGAAAACCTACCAATGTCCCGACAACCGAGACCAGCAGCGCAGCGCTGCTGGCGCTTAGGCCTAGCGGCATGAACACCGAGGCGATGGTAATAGACTTGACCCAGGTCTTGGGATTAAGTGCCTGAAATAGTGCCGCCTGAGCGAATGAAACAGGAGTGGGGGCGTGCGCCTCTCCCACTGTTGCGCCACTTAATTTCCACGCTAAATACACCAGATAGACGGCTCCGGCAATACGTAGCACTTGCTGGATTTGTGGATAGGCGATAAAGACATTACCCAGACCGATACAGACCACCAGCGTTTGTACGAAGACGCCAAACTGTATTCCTAGTATCGCCGGCAGCGCACCGCGGTAACCGAAATTCGCGCCCGAGCTGGCCAGCATGACGTTGTTTGGCCCCGGGGTGCCCGACATCACAAAACAATACGTCATCAAAGGTAGTAGTTCGGTCATGTGGATCTAACGGTGGGTATAAAGTGAGGCTAGTCTAGGAGCGCTGCCAAACTGCGTCAAGATACAGATGACAGCTTTTGTGATGCGTCTGTATCTGTCCCCGCACTAGCATATCTGCGTCGCAGCCACCTCGTTGCGTTTTGACGCAGAGCTGAAAAGTGCATGCTTATGAGCGTGCAAGCAGCATATTTAGCCTGAATGCACCGTAAAATACACGCACGTCAAATTACTCATACGGTGCATCATGAAATTAAAAAGTTTTGCGGTATTGCTGCTGTCGATAGGCGTGTGCGCCTACGCTTGGGCAGGGATGGATGAGGGGGCGGCAGCGTATGATGCGAAAAATTACGCAGTAGCGTTGAAGGAAATGCGACCGCTGGCAGAAAAAGGGAATATGTACGCCCAATACAATCTGGGTGTGATGTACGAAAACGGTCAGGGTGTCGCCAAAGATGGCAAAGAAGCGGCCAAATGGTATAAAAAATCGGCAGAACAGGGTGGCTCGTTTTCTCAATATAATCTGGGTGCGCTTTACGAAAATGGCACTGGTGTCGCGCAAAATTATTCCGAGGCCTTGCGCTGGTATCGAAAAGCTGCAGCGCAAAATGATCCTCTGGCTTTGAATAATATGGGCGTACTGTATCGCGATGGGAAGGGTGTGCTTGCGAATAAGATCGTCGCTTTCGCGCTCTGGAATTATTCGGCGGCCTTGGATGCCAGCCCGACAAATAACGCGAAGAAAAATCGCCAGGCGCTGGCGCTGCAAGGTATGCCTATCAAAGATGTCGAGCTCGCCCTGAGCCTGGGACAGGAACTACAACAAGCCAACGGCAATTTGGAAGTGATCGACAGGTATTTGACTAAGCTCAATAAATAATCACACCCACAGACGTTTGCGCAATATCGATGCGCCTGGTGGCGGCATTTCGGCCTGCAGGCCGCGTGGATGTTGCGCATAGCTCTGCCATTGCTCGACAAATTTCTTACCCCGGCAGCAGTGCTAGCGCGACTGGAAATGGTAGTTGTTGCACTTATCGTTCCTGCTCTCTGGCCTGGCCAGGTCTGTGCGTATTGCGCGGATTTTCTTTTGGTTCGGCGATGCCGGCGCGTTCCGGGCGTGGCTGGGGTGCTGATTTAATTTCTGGCGGCGGGCTGGTGTGCGCCGCTTCCGGCCTTACTGTCGGCGCGCTGTTTATTGCCGGCGCTATCGTGCTTCTCGTATTGTTATTGCTTTCTTGCGCTGTTCTGGCCGCGTCTGTTCGCCTTTGATTTTGTTCTGCTTGATTGCTGCCGGATGATTGGTAGCGCACTCCATAGTTCTCACGTTCGTTTTCATTGCGACGCGATGACGGGTGTTCGGTACGGCGTTCCAATTGTTCCCGTTGGCGTTCGGCATCGCGTGCAGGTTCATGTGCTGGTTCGCGCGCATGTTCACGCTCTTGCAAGATCACTTGAGCCGGATTATTTTGGGTCCATCCGGCATAGCCCGGTGTCGATCTGCTGACTGGCGCTACGCTTGCCGCCGCTGGATTTGAAGTTGGGTTGACATGGTTGTTGACAGGGGCTCGGTAGTCGACCGCATTACTGCGGGCGCGTTCCGGGGTGGCCGCGACGGGCGTAGACATGACTGGGCTGGCGCGGGTTCTGATCTCGGCTGGCGTGGTTTGGTTTTCGCCAGGCGGAGTGGCGATTCTGGCGCCATAGCGTGGCGTATATCTTTCATTGTTTGATGCAGCCTGGTGCTCACCATCTCTACTAATGCGGCCTGAGTCCGGGCGCTGCACTACCGGTCTCTGCAGCCATTGCTCGTTTGCAGGTGCGCTGAGCCGTCTGGCGTTGCCGTAGATACTCTCTCTGGATGGTGGCCGTGCTGTCGCCGGTGCGATTGCAGCTGTGCTCTGCGAGAATGGCGATCCCAACGTTGCCGGGTTTAAGCTGCTGGCCTGGCCACGCAGGAATTGATTGGCAGGCATAGAACTGATGGCATTCTGTATAGCTTGATTTTGATAGGGGCGGCTGCCGTGATGATCGCGTTCTTGCGAACTATTTTGCTGGACGCTGGCGCGATAGTCCTGATGTTGGTTGAGACGGTCAATATAGCCGCTACTGCCACGGTAATACGGACGATAGGCCTCGCCGGGCGCCAACGGTAACCAGGCTGGATGCGGATGCGATCCTGTGCTGATGTTCAGATTCAGATGCACGCCAGGTGCGCCACCGACAAAGGCCACCAGCGCCGGTGCATACACCGGCGAAGTGTGATGCAGATAGGGGCCTGGCACCCAGGCCCAGCGTGGGCCTATATGCGCCCAGCGCCCGTAGTGGAAAGGCGCAAAACCCCAGGGGGCGCGGTCCACCCAAGTCCAGCCCCAGGGTGCTACCCAGACCCAATTACCGTTGCGATACGGCGCCCAGCCCACATCGACAGTGCGCGGAATCCAGATCGCGCCATATTCGGCATGGGTCTCCCAAGTGCCATGCTGATCCAGTTGCTGATAGCCGATCACTTCACGTGATACATAGCGTGCCGAGACCGAATTATCTTCCAGCTTATCTCTGTCATTCACCCACAGATCAAAACTGTCGTAGGGCGGCATTCTATCTATGCTGTTGTGCGCCAGATTATTGCCTGAGAAGTTCGCTTGTTCGGCTTCGTGCAGAGTGATGCTATCGCTTTCCCCATAGGCAATCCCGGTTCCGCGTCGGACGATGATGCGGCTCTCGTTGGGATAGGCACTGAGCTTGTACTCTCCTGCTTCTTGCAAGGTAAAGGCAAAGTTCGGGGTATTGATCTCGACCACTTCTTGCGTGCCCAGGCTGCGTTGACGTAATACCAGGGTGCCGGCAGTCAGGCTTAACTGTAGGTGATTGTCGCTCAGCTCACTAATGCTCAGGCTGGTGTTTTCTGCCAGACGCAGGCTGCTGGCACCCATGTGCAGTTCGGCTCTGGCACCGGCCGGTACCCACAGACGGTCACCGGAAGTGAGTGGCCGGTTCGGGTCGGCCACTATCCATTGCTCGCTGCCGGCCGGTGCCAGACTGATGCTGCCCTGGGTGTAACTCAGGCGCGCCACCCGACTCGGAGGATCTTCCTGGGCCAGCGCCGAGTCACTCGTAAAGAGCTGGCACAAGAGCAACACAGCGAGCGCCAGGCGAAGAGAATATTGCTGAAATGCAGGCATTGTTGGCTTTCTGAGGGCAGGCCGGAATCTGCGGCGCAGATACACATAAGGGCTTAACGCAGGAGGTTGCGGTTTGGATGTCACGATATGTAAAAATACGCAATGTATTTTCATATTTTTTAAGGATGGGCATCGCTACGTGGAAGTGTGGCTTGACTGTACAGTGTCAGGCAAGGATACTTAAGAGGAATATATTTCTTGAACGACTTCTCCGCCTTATTTTCTCACCTTATTTCCCCACCTTATTTCTCCACCTTATTTCTCCACCTCAGCTATGTCGCTACAGCGCTACTGTCAAATTGCCCTCTTTACTAGCGCCTTATTCAGTGTTGGATCCGCAGTCGCTCAGACTCAAAAAAACATACCGCTGTTTTTGAAGGAGTCATTGGGACCCAACGGCGAGCAGCTCCCTATCGGCAAATCAATTGACCGCTTGCTAGTGTATTTTGAGCAGGAGTCTGGATTGCGTTTCGAGCGCCGCCAACTACCTTGGAATCGTGCTCAGTTAATGGCCAGAGAAGGCGAAGGCATCATTTATGGTTTTTCAAAATCGCCACAAAGACTGCAGATCTATCATTTTTCTCTGCCTGTGGTAACCGGAAAAGTGTGGGTCATTAGCTATGGTGAACCAGCCCCCGTTTTTCTCTCGGCACAAGATTTGAAAGGCAAGGTGCTTAGCATAGGACGCGGTTTTAGCCACGGTATGGAGTTTGAAAAAGCCAAAAATGTGCTATTTACGGTGCAGGAAGACAGCGCTTCTGAGGCTGCGAGATTTAAGAAGCTAGTCGCTAAACATAGTGAAGTCATGCTATGGCAATCGCGCGATTTAGACACTGCCGAGCAAGTCTCTCTGTATATTCAAAAAACCTTAATCCCGAGTTTTAATGATGCTCAATTGCGCGATAAAGTGTTTAATGTGTCTATCCAACCGATGTTCTATGACAGCATGCATTTTGCCAGTGCCAAAGGAAAATACGAAGCAGAAATGGCGATACTCGATCAGGTCATACGGCGCGGCGTGAAGAATGGCAGCCTGGCCAAAGCCCTGCATCCGAATTAAAAACCTTGCATCGAGATCGCAAGGAGTCGCAAGGCCGCGATGCGTCCGCGTATAGATTTTTAGAACTTCCCAAAAGTCAGTACGCAATAGCGCTGCGCCTGCTGGCGGCATTTCGGCCTGTGAGGCGCATGCCTATTGCGCCTTGCTGCGCTGGCTTACTCAGCATCTCGATTTGAGTCCTTGAGAGATTGTTTTAAAATAGTGGTGTTCTGCTATGATGCCTGCAGCTAAGTCTGCTTGTGGAGCATGACAAGCTACGCGCCAGTTTCTTACTTTAAACATCTATGGATCTCATGATGCAACTCTATTATTCGCCAGGAACCGCCTGCCTTGCACCGCATTTTTTGCTGGAAGAACTGGGCTTGCCGTATCAGTTGGTGCTGGTCGATACCAGTAAGCAAGAACATCAGCAGGCTGCTTATCTCAAGCTCAATCCGAACGGCAAGATTCCGCTGCTGATCGATGGCGATTTGCAGCTGACCGAGAGCGCCGCAATCTGCCTGTATCTGGCCGATCAATATGGTGCGTCAGCTCAGTCTGGCAATTTTTCACCGGCGATAGCGACGCCAGAGCGCGCCCGCTTGTATCAGTGGATGATGTATTTGACGAATACTTTGCAAGCGGAGTTACTGAGTTACTTTTACCCCGAACGTCTGCATGATGATGTGTTAGGCGCGGCCCAGGTTCAAGCGCATGCGGAGCAGCGCGTGGCGCAAATGCTGGGCTATATCGACGATAATCTGGCGCAATCCCAAGGCGAGTATCTGCTGGGTGAACATGTGAGTATTGCCGATTTGTTTTTGTTCATGCTGTGTCGCTGGACCCGCGGCATGCAAAAGCCAGCGCGCGACTATCCGCACGTAGCCCCGTATTTGCAGCGCATGCTGACACGACCATCGATCGTTAAGTCTTTCGAGATGGAAGGCATACAGGCACCGTTTTATTGATTGTGTTTGACCAAGTAGGGTGGGCAGGTTTTTTGTGCCCACGCGGGAACAGATTATTTTGTTTAGGAGTTTCTGTGTCGCATTATCGTCGTGCGTCTGTCGCAGGGGGGCACCTATTTTTTTACCGTTGTTACTTACCGTCGACAGAGCATTTTATGCGATGAATTTGTCCGCGATACTTTGAGAGGAGCAATTGAATCGGTGCGCTGCTCCCGACCTTTCGTTATTGATGCATGGGTTTTGTTACCAGATCATTTGCATTGTATTTGGACTTTACCCGAAGGCGACGTCGATTTTTCTACGCGCTGGATGATGATTAAAAGAAAGGTATCTTTGGCATGCAAAGCCAGCTATTTCCGCAATGATTGGATCACTCCGTCGAAACAAAGACATCGCGAATCGACCATCTGGCAACGACGTTTTTGGGAGCATCAAATTCGTGATGACGCCGACTATTCTCGTCATATGGATTATTTACATTTCAATCCGGTGAAACACCGCTTGGTCGATCGTGTGCTTGATTGGCCGTATTCGAGCTTTCATCGATATGTAAAAAATGGAACATATTCACACGATTGGGCCATCGCTTAGAAAATGCAAACGTCGTTGCTTGCGAGTTTGGCCAATTATCAATCGATACGCGTGGGCACGATGACGCCGTGCCCACCCTACGTTTTAGAAAATCAATCCACCACCACTTTCGCTCGCTCCAGCATGGCATGCAAGAGCACATTGCAACCGGCTTCCAGATGATCGGCTCTGGCGTCCTCGATTTCATTGTGGCTGATGCCGTCCTTGCACGGAACAAAGATCATGCCTGCCGGTGCCAACCTGGCGGCGTAGATTGCGTCGTGGCCAGCGCCTGAGACGACGTCCATGTTGCTGTAACCGAGTTTGGCGGTGGCGCTCCTGACAGCATCCACGCATTCCGGATGGAAGGGGCAGGGCGGGTAATACGAAACTCTTTCTGTGTGTATCTTGAGACCTGTTTCAGCAGCAGTCTGGGCGGCGAAGGCGAGGATTTCCTCATGCATTTTATTAAGCAATTCGTCATTAATATTGCGCAGGTCTATGCTAAATTTTACTTCGCCCGGGATCACGTTGCGGCTGTTCGGGAACACCTGCACCATGCCTACCGTGCCGCGCCCATACGGCGGATAGCGGTTGCCGATATTCACTACCTCTTGCATGATCTTGGTCGCCACTTGCAGTGCGTCTTTGCGCAGATGCATGGGCGTCGGGCCAGCGTGCGCTTCCATGCCGGTGACGACGCAGTCGTACCAGGATAATCCCATGACCGCAGGCACCACGCCTATGATTTTGTCGGCGTCTTCCAGCACCGGGCCTTGTTCTATGTGGGCCTCAAAGTAGGCGCCGATAGGATGATCTCCCGGTACTTGCGTGCCGAGATAGCCTATGCGTTGCAACTCATCCTTGACGTTTTTTCCCTCGGTGTCGGTGGCGGCATACGCGGTCTCGAGGCTGAAGGCCCCGCAGAAAACGCCAGAACCCATCATCACCGGTACAAAGCGCGAGCCTTCTTCATTGGTCCAGAACGCCACCTCTATCGGCGCTTCGGTCTGAATCTTGTGATCGTTAAGCGTGCGCACTACTTCCAGCGCTGCCAGCACGCCGTAATTGCCGTCGAATTTTCCGCCCGTGGGTTGGGTATCGATATGGCTGCCTGAGACTATCGGCGGCAGGGCCGGGTTTGTGCCTTCTCTGCGCATGAAGACATTGCCTATCTGGTCCAGCGTGATGCTTAAGCCCGCCTGCTTGCCCCAGCCAACGACCAGGTCCCGGCCTTGTCTATCCAGCTCCGTGAGCGCCAGACGTTTCACGCCGCCTTTGGCGGTGGCGCCGATTTGCGCCAACTCCATAATGGCTGACCAGAGGCGTGAGCCATTGATTCTTAGTGTCTCGCTTTGCATGCTGATACTTTCTGAAGGTGGGAAGTAACGGTATTAGGGTCTGTTTACTTTGACAGGCGCAGCCAGATTGCTCATCTGTTTCAAGGCCTCAAACATAGGCGAGAACGCCGGCCTATCCACATGCTTGCCAGCCCCCGCCACTGCACGTAGATCGCCCTCTTTAAACACTAGCTTGCCGCCGCTTATTGTATGTGTAGGTAGACCGCGCACGGTGCGGCCTTCGAACACATTGAAGCCACCTTTGGCAAATTGTGTTTTGGCCGAAATAGTGCGCGTCGCTTGCGGGTCCCACACCACGATATCAGCGTCGGCACCCGTCGCAATAATGCCCTTGCGCGGATAAATATTGAAAATTTGTGCAGCGTTGGTCGATGTCACTTTGACGAATTCTGACGGGGTCAGCCTGCCGCTGTTGACACCACCATCCCAGATTACCGCCATGCGCTCTTCTACGCCGCCGCAACCATTCGGTATTTTGGTAAAGTCGTTTTTTCCAGCCGCTTTTTGCGTATCGCAAAAGGTGCAGTGGTCGGTCGCGGTGGTGTGCAGATTGCCGCTTTGCAGACCTTGCCAAAGAGCAGCCTGGTGTTCTTTCGAGCGGAAGGGTGGGCTCATCACATGGCCGGCTGCAAAGTCAAAATCCGGATTACGGTACACGTTGTCGTCTATCGTCAGATGTCCGGCCAGTACTTCGCCAAATACGCGCTGGCCCTTGCTGCGCGCGCGCGTGATGGCTTCTAGCGACTCCATGCAAGATACATGCACGATGTACACCGGTGTATTAAGCACGTTGGCAATCGCGATGGCGCGATTCGCCGCTTCGGCTTCGACCGCGGGCGGGCGTGACAATGGATGGGCTTCTGGCCCTGTCATGCCTTGCGCTAAGAGTTTTTGTTGCAGAGTGAAAACTAGTTCGCCATTCTCTGCATGCACGGTAGGCATGGCACCCAGTTCCAGTGCGCGGCTGAAGCTTTTCACCAGAATTTCATCATCGGCCATGATGGCGTTTTTATAGGCCATAAAGTGTTTAAAACTATTCACGCCGCAATCCCGCACCAGCTTGCCCATGTCGGCATGCACGCTATCATCCCACCAGGTAACAGCGACATGAAAGCTGTAATCAGCGGCGGATTTTTCGGCCCAGCCGCGCCAGGTTTGGTAGGCTTCCATTAATGACTGCTGCGGGTTGGGTATGACAAAATCGATGATGCTGGTAGTGCCGCCTGCCAGACCGGCGGCGGTGCCGGTAAAAAAATCGTCGGCGGTGACGGTGCCCATGAAGGGCAGTTGCATGTGTGTATGCGGATCGATGCCGCCAGGCATCACGTATTGGCCACCGGCATCGATAATGATGGCGCTGCCTGGGGCTCGCAGATCCTCGCCCACCGCGATGATCTTGCCATCGGCACAGAGCACGTCGGCCCGATATTCGCGGTCGGCATTGACCACCGTTCCTCCACGTATCAAAATACTCATCACTACTCCTTAAAGATACTGATAGATACTGATAATTACATGCTGGCGTGTTCGCTACGAGGCGCATTTTTGATAGAGTCGCGCTGGCCTTGCATCATGAGCAAATACAGCAGGCTGGCGAGCAGCAAGCCGACAAACCAGGCATAGGTGTAAATTGTCTTGAAGGCTACCGACGTTGCGGGGAAGGAGGTCGGAAACGCCGCATTTAAAAACCCGGGAATATTCGGCATCACTCCGATGATGAAGGCAATGATTGCGGCCATGTTCCAGCCAGGTATGGCAGAGTCGGCGTAGGAATATTGGCCATCTGCCACGTATAATTGGGCGACAACGAGTTCGGTTTTGCGTATCAGGTAATAGTCTGCAATCAAGATGCCGGCAATCGGCCCGAGCAGGGCAGAGTAGCCGATCAGCCAGGTGAAAATGTAACCTTGAGTCGATTCTAGTATCTTCCAAGGCATGATAGCGATTGCAATGAAGGCGGTGATGTAACCACCGGTTTTGTAGGAAATGTGTTTTGGGCTGAGTGCTGAAAAGTCATAGGCCGGCCCGACCAGATTGGCCGCCAGATTCACGCCGACGGTGTCGATCAGCAAAATAATCAGGGCAATTAAGACGGCGATGCCGGTCATGCGACTGGCCAGATCGACGGGATCCCAGATCGCCTTGCCATACAAAACCACGGTCGCCGAAGTAACGATCACTGCCAGCATAGACAGCAGCGCCATCGGCACTGGTAAGCCTATGCTTTGGCCTAAGAGCTGATCGCGCTGGGTCTTGGCAAAACGCGTGAAGTCAGGAATATTTAAGGCCAACGTAGCCCAAAAGCCGACCATGGCGGTTAATGAAGGCCAGAAGCTAGACCAGAACTGGCCAGCTTTCTTGCCGCCCGCTACGAACTGAGATGGTTGATCCATAATAGTGCCAAAACCACCGGCTTTATTGTAGACCCAAGCCAGCAGGACGAAGCAAATCAGGATTTTCAAGGGGGCGGTATAGGTTTCCAGCTTACGTATCGAATCCATACCGTGAAAAATATACCAGAACTGTATCGCCCAAAAAATCAGAAAGCAGATCAGTTGCGCGCCATTGATACCTAAACCGGCGATCGCATCGCCACCCAGTGCATGTCCCAACATTACACCGGCTAGGGTATAAATCATCTGACCGCCAAACCAGGTCTGTATGCCGTACCAACCGCAAGCCACAATGGCCCGCATCAGAGCCGGTAATTTGGCGCCGCTGGTGCCGAAGGAGGCGCGTGCCAGTACCGCATACGGTATCCCGTATTTAGTCCCGGCATGCCCTATCAAGAGCATGGGCAGAAGCACAATCGCATTGGCGAGAAACACCGTCAGCACTGCCTGCATGGCCGACATGCCGCCTTCTATCAGGCTCGCTGCCAGCGTGTAAGCCGGGATACACATCACCATCCCTACCCACAGTGCTGCAAAATGAAACCAGCGCCAGGTGCGCTGGCTGGCCGTGGTCGGTGCCAGATCTTCATTCCACAATTCAAAATTAACAGAATGATCTTGGTTCATGCTCGTTTCCTTTGACGGGTGAAGGCTGGCTGAAACATGTATTGGACTTACGCAAAATCGCCCCAGCGTCGTTGTATCCGCCTTCTCGTACTAAAGTACTGCCTTCGGCGGTACGCCTAGCTGGAACAATTTTGCGTAAGTCCTGATGCGGAAATACCATACTTAATCTAACAGGTTTAATTCTGCCCGGCTAGTTCGGCACGCGGATTGCGCGGATCTTGTGTCCAATTCATATACGGTTTTCCTGTTTCCTGTGCCAGCATCGTAATACAGCCGGCTACCGGGCAAGTGATCTCACACAGATTGCAACCCACGCATTCTGCTTCGTTGATCTGGTACTTGCGCCCGCCATCGTCCTGAATCAATTGATGGATAGACTGGTGCGAGGTATCTTCGCAGGCGATATAGCATTTGCCACAGCCTATGCATTTGTCTTGATCGATCTGGGCAATCGCCTGATAGTTCATGTCCAGGTATTTCCAGTCTGTGGTATTGGCGATCGCCTTGCCGCAAAAATCGTCGATTCGGGCGTAGCCTTTTTCATCCATCCAGCGCGATAAACCGTCTTTCATTTCTTCGACAATACGAAAACCATGCAGCATCGCCGCCGTGCAAACCTGTACCGAGCCAGCGCCGAGCGCGATAAATTCTGCCGCATCGCGCCAGTTGGAGATACCGCCTATGCCCGAAATCGGTAAGTCTTGCGTGGCCGGGTCACGCGCGATTTCGGCCACCATATTTAAGGCGATAGGTTTGACGGCAGAGCCGCAATAACCACCATGGGTGCTACGCCCGCCGACTATCGGTCTGGCCACCATTCTATCGAGATCGATAGAGGTAATCGAGTTGATGGTATTGATCAGCGATACCGCATCGGCACCACCGTTTTTGGCGGCACGCGCCGGCTGACGGATGTCGGTAATATTAGGTGTCAGCTTGACGATTACTGGTAGTGAAGAATACTGCTTGCACCAGCGCGTGATCTTCTCCACATATTCTGGCACCTGGCCGACTGCCGCACCCATGCCGCGTTCTGGCATGCCATGCGGGCAGCCGAAATTGAGTTCTATGCCGTCCGCTCCGGTGGCTTCTACCAGTGGCAAGATGCTGCGCCAGGCGGCTTCTTCGCAGGGGTACATCAGGGACACGATCATGGCGCGGTCTGGCCAGTCTTTTTTGACCTGGGTGATTTCGCGTAGATTAATTTCTAGCGTACGGTCGGTGATCAGCTCGATATTATTAAAACCCAGCACCTCGCGATTTTTTCCGTAATGGGCCGAATAGCGCGAAGAGACATTCACCGCAGGTGGATCTTCTCCCAGGGTTTTCCAGACCACGCCACCCCAGCCCGCCTCAAAGGCGCGCACCACGTTATACGCTTTATCGGTGGGTGGTGCCGAGGCTAACCAAAACGGATTAGGTGCTTTGATGCCGGCAAAATTGATGCTCAGATCAGCCATGATGGGCCTCCATGTTTGAAGTCAGATCGCTATGTATGGCGAGCGCCGCCAGTTTGCCATGTTGCACTGCCTGCACCGTCAGATCCTGGCCGGGCGTCACGCAATCACCGCCTGCATATACGCCGGTAAGATTGGTTCTGAACTGTGCATCGACTCCTATCTTGCCTGCGTCTTTTTGCAGTGTGAGCGCCAAGGCATCGCTGATAGAATGTGAGTCCAAGGTTTGGCCTACGGCTTTAAAGATGGCGTCAGCGGCAATCTCAAAACTCTCGCCGGTGGCGATCAATTGACCTGCATACAATTTGGTTTTTTCAAAGCGCATGCCGCGTATGCGGCCGGCCGCATCTAGTAATACGGCTTGCGGCTGCGCCCAGAGTTTAATTTTGACTTGATTTGATTTGGCGATCTCTTGCTCATGCACGGTAGCCGACATCGATGCCATATCACGTCTATATACGATAGTGACTTCTTCGGCGCCGAGGCGCGCTATTTGCACCGCCATATCGATGGCAGTATTGCCCGCGCCTATTACCAGCGCCCGTTTGGGAACAGGTAAGTTGCTCAAATCCTGCGCCTGTCTGAGTTCTGCGATGTACTCGACTGCGGCTAAAATGCCGGGCGCATCTTCTGCCGCTAAACCCAGGCTGCGGCTGGCAGTTAAACCCAGACTAAGAAACACTGCATCAAATTTTTCCTGGAGCTGCTGCAACTGCAAATTCGCGCCCAAGCTTTGACCGTAGTGAATTTGTATGCCGCCTATCTCTAGCAGAAAATCGATTTCACGCTGCGCGTAGTTATCGGTGAGTTTGTATTTTGCGATACCGTATTCATTCAGACCGCCCGCTTTGGCGTGTGACTCGAATATCTCTACCTGGTTGCCCAGCATCGCCAGTCGGTGTGCGCAGGCCAGGCCCGCAGGGCCGGCACCGACGATCGCTACGGTCTTGCCAGTTGCAGGCGCGGCCTGAAATGGATGCTGCTCGAAGTGCATATGATCGATCGCGTGGCGCTGCAATAGTCCAATTTTCACGGGCTGGGCTTCGGCATCGTGATTGCGCACGCAGGCGTGCTCGCACAAGATCTCGGTAGGGCAAACGCGGGCGCAACTGCCACCGAGGATATTTGATTGCAAAATGACTTTGGCCGCGCCATTGATATTTTCATGCGCGATATTGCGGATGAAGCTGGCTACGTCGATCTCGGATGGGCAGATGCGGCTGCACGGTGCATCGTAACAATACAGACAGCGTTCGCTTTCTATCTGCGCCTGGCGCGCCGTTAAGGGCGGTGCCAGATCGCTGAAGGCCGCGGCCAGCGTTTCTTGGCTGGCTTGTGCATGGGGTAAATGTCGTAGAGCATCTATCATGATCCATCCCTCAAAATGTCTGAATTAGGACTTACGCAAAACCGCCCCAGCGTCCTCGTATCCGGCTTGCCATACTACTGTCGTCGGCGGCACGCTGTAGCGGGAATAATTTTGCGTAAGTCCTATGAATATTGGTCTAGCCAAATACAACAAATTTCGCAGAAACTTTACCAAGTGGTAAAACTATGATGCCATAATAAACAGCAGATCGACCATCTTGATTGATCGCCTTGTAAAGTTTTTATCCTTGTGGCCCGATCTCAATGTGTAGACCCTCAGTATGTGATTGCAGCAGGATACATAGAAAAAGTGCTTAAAAATGCCTGAAAAATCCGTCAAAAAATCAGAACGCATCGTTGTGAAAAAGCCACGGACGGCTAAATCAAACGGAACAGCAGCGAGTTCTGTCGTATCTGCGACTGCAGCGACGGTGGCGACAACAGCAACACTAGCCGCTGACAAGCGCGGCAAGCTTGAGACGGAGATCTTGCGGCACGCCGTCACCATGTTCGCCGAATGCGGTTACCAAGGTACCTCTATTGCTAGCATCGCCCAGCAAGCCGGCGTATCGAAGCAAAATCTGCTGTATTACTTTGCCAGTAAACCCGCTCTGTATCAGCGCGTCTTGGACGATGTGCTCGATGTCTGGCTAGCTCGTATGGATAGCCTGGCTGATGAGAGCCGCGAGCCGCAAGAATTATTGCGTAGCTATATCCAAGCCAAATTACGTTTTTCACGCGAACATCCGAGTGCTTCTAAGGTGTATGCGATGGAAGTGATCGGTGGGGCAAAAATCTATGGACAGCAGATACGCTCTAAAGTTATCCCTTATCTGCGCAAGGATATCGCCAGCTTCGAAAAATGGATGAGCGAAGGCAAGATCGCTACCGTCAATCCCACCCATTTGCTGTTTACCATCTGGGCCATGACGCAATCCTATGCCGACTTTTCTACCCAAATGAATCTGGTGTTGAATCAAAAGAAGCTCAGCGCAAAAGATTTTGAGGCTGCCGAAAAACTGATCGTCGATATGGTGTTAGCGGCGGTGGCAATACACAATTGAATCTCAATATTTGTCCGTATAGGCAGAGGGTACACGCATAATCCATGCGCCTTGCAGCCTGATTTGCCTCGGAAAGGCGCATGGAATATGCGTATCGACTTTTGGGAACTTCTAAAAACCACTACTCGGATGCATCGCGTTGTTGCAAATTCTCGCAATAGCGAGGTATAGCTCTGGATCGTGCCTTGCGCTGCATCTCGATGAAGGCGTTTTTTTAAGCGGTCTTTTAACTTTAAAAATAACAAGAAATTTTTGCTTGTCAGTAAATATTTTTTTGCAGACTCTTTGGAACTTGCCTGTATGCTGCTAGGTCAGAATAGCCAGGCGTTGACTGGCGGCCCGACTTGCCTCAGGCGCCGCAAAATATTTCTGCTTATTTACAGCTTTATCCGGCTGAAAAAGCGTGCTCCATTACCCATAAAGACCACTATGAAATCTTATTTACTCAGTACTCTCACATTCTCACTGCTAGCTAGTTTGGCTCAGGCTGCTGCGCCTTTCGGTTCTGGCGTACAAGCACAGGCTATCGATACTACGGTGCGCGCTCAGGATAATTTTTTCCGCTATTCGCAAGGCAGCTGGTTAAAGAGTACCGAGATTCCAGCAGATAAATCCGATTGGGGCAGTTTCATGAAGGCACGCGAAGATGTGCAGCAACAATTGCGCGGCATCGTAGAAGGAATCGCGGCGTCAACTGAAAATACGCCAGGTTCGGATAGGCAAAAAATCGCCGACTTGTATGCCAGTTTTTTAGATGAGGCCAAGTTAGAGCAACTAGGTTTGCAGCCGCTGAAGGCTGAAATGACCAGAATCGCCGCACTCAATGATAAGGGCCAGATCCCGGCCTTGATCGCGCATTACAATCAGATCGGCGTCGGTGCTCCATACACTTTAAATGTGCATCAGGACAATAAGGAGGCGACCCGCTATGTGGCCGACATCAATCAGTCGGGTTTGGGCCTGCCGAATCGCGATTACTACCTTAAGCTCGATGATCCCAAGACCAGCGAGGTACGCGCCAAATATCAATTGCATGTAGAAAAAATGCTCAGCCTGGCGGGCAATAAAGAGGCCGCTGCGAATGCCGGCCTGATCCTTGCGTTGGAAACTGCCATGGCCACGGCACAGTGGAGCGCGGTAGAAAACCGTGATCCGGTTAAAGGGTATAACCTGACAACGATTGCCACACTGCAGGGTAACAGTTCAGCCTATGACTGGCAGGCCTACTTTGAGCAAATCGGGATACAGGACCAGACGACTAAGGTGAACATCAGCCAGCCCAGCTATCTGCAGGGCTTTAGTGAAATCATGAAAAACACTCCCCTGACGGTCTGGCAGAGTTATTTCGAATGGCAGCTCATCAACAGTTATAGCCCCTATTTGTCGTCGGCCCTGGTGGCAGAGAATTTTGCGTTTAAGGGCGCAGTATTGAGCGGTGCCAAAGAAAATCGCACACGTCAAAAAAGAGCGATTTCCCTGGTCGATCAGACGCTGGGTGAAAGCATAGGTCGCAGCTATGTAGAAAAATATTTTCCGGCTGAGCGCAAGGAACAAACCGCCGCGATGGTTGGTCATTTCCTGACTGCCTTCAAGGAAAGCATAGAGCACCTTGACTGGATGAGTTCTGAGACTAAGAAGGAAGCCCAAATCAAGCTCGCTAAGATTAAGGTTAAGGTCGGATACCCAAATACATGGCGCGATTATTCCGCATTGACTATCGCCAGGGATGATCTGCTGGGTAACGTGATGCGGGCGCATCAGTGGGAGGCGCAGCGTGAACTAAATAAACTGGGCAAAGCGATCGATCATGAAGAGTGGAGCATGACACCGCAAACCGTGAATGCGTATTACAGCCCGGAGATGAATGAAATCGTGTTTCCGGCGGCGCGTATGCAGGCACCTCTGGTGGATGTGAATGCGGAAGATGCTTTTAATTATGGCGCGCTGGGTATTTCTATCGGACATGAAATCAGCCATGCCTTTGATGACTCCGGTTCGCAATACGATGGCGACGGCAATCTGCGCGACTGGTGGACTAAAGAAGACCGGGTCCGCTTCGCAGCCAAAACCAAGGTCTTAGTCGATCAATACAATGGCTATAGCCCGGTGCAAGGTCATTTCTTAAATGGCGAGCTGACGCTGGGTGAAAACATTGCGGACAACGCCGGTATTGTGATGGCCCTGAAAGCCTATAAAATTTCACTGGCTGGCAAACCGGCTCCGGTAATTGATGGCTGGACCGCCGAGCAAAGATTATTTATGGGACTAGCTCAGGCCAGACGCAACAAGGCACGAGAACAAAGAGCGCTGGCGCTGATCAAAACCGATCCGCATTCGCCAGCCGAGTTTCGCGTCAACGGCAGCCTGAAAAATCTAGCAGATTTTTATCAAGCCTTTGAAGTCAAGGACGGCGATAAGATGTATTTGTCCCCCGAGCAGCGCGTTACTATCTGGTAAGTAAGGTGCAAGCAGCGGTGCCCTAGAACGCCGTTGCTTGCGGCATAATGACTGATTTTCTACACCTGAATTGATTTGGCATGGAGGCGTAATGAATAAGATATTTTCAACAAAACTCAGCGCTGTGCTCGTGGGCGCACTGTTGATAGGCGGTTGCGCCTCTTACGGCGGCAGCTCACTACAGCCCGGTGTTTCCAGCTTACCAGAGGTGCTGGCGACTATGGGGGAGCCGGCCATGCTTTGGACTAATCCGGATGGTAGCAAGCAACTGGCGTATCCGCGTGGGCCCTTAGGCACGCAGAGCTTTATGGCCTATCTGGATGCAGACCAGAAACTGCAGCGTATCGATAAGGTGTTGGAGATGGCGGTGTTCGCGAGGATACAGACTGGGATGAGCAAAGAGCAGGTGCTGCGCCTGATCGGGCCGCCGCAGCCGCAATCCACGCAATATTTCAAAGCAAGAGACGAGCTGGCATGGTCGTGGTTGTTTTGCGATAGTTGGAATACGCAGGCTTTTCTGGATGTGCTGTTTGATGCCAGCAGCGGCACCGTACGCTCGGTCGGACAAAGACCGAATCTGGTGGGGCGCGATGGGATTGCTCCCAGTTGCGGTCATTGATCTCGTGAGGTCGGTATGCGACCCAGGAGCGTTTGCATTTACACCGCCGCAAATACGCGGCAGCTATTATTGATCATTGATGATTGACGCCTCATGCAAAAAATAAAACGCTACTCTTCGGTTTCTATCGTACTGATAGTTCTGTGCGGCATCGTCGCGCTATTGTCACGCCTGGGCGAGGCGCGTGGAGTATTAGTGCCTCTGTTTATTGCCAATCCGGGCAGCGAGGGGTTGAGCGATATTTTGCATGGTCAGGTCTGGCGTCTGGTGACGCCGATGTTCATCCATTTCGGTATCATGCATTTTGTATTTAATATGATGTGGGTCTGGGATTTAGGTAAGTTGATACAGGCCAAAAAAGGCGCGGGTTTTTATGTCGTCTTCGTGCTGGTAGTGGCGAGCATGTCGAATCTGGCGCAATACCTATTTGCGCATTCGCCGTATTTTGGCGGTATGTCGGGCGTGGTCTATGGCCTGTTTGGGTATATTTGGATACGCGGTCGTTATGACGCCAAGTTCTCTGCCGATTTGCCCAAGACCACGGTGAATATGATGCTGATCTGGTTCCTGCTGTGTTGGACCGGCTTACTCGGTCCGATTGCCAATTGGGCGCACACCGTAGGTTTGCTGGTAGGTGCGCTGTGGGCTTACCTTGGCACGCGCTCGATTCCGGCAATCACTGCGGCAGATCGTGCGCCTAACAAGCAACGCCTCGAATACTTGTCGATGGCCGACATGTTGTTGCTGGAGGAACAAAGACGCTGGGTGCGTGAACACTCTCTGCCTGAGGCCCAGCACAACTATGAGAGCGTGGCCGGTAAACTGAGCATCATAGACGCCATCGTGCAAGAAAACACTAGCAGTCAGACCCTGAGGCAGCTCAAGCAAATGCTGGCACTCGATACCGCGCTGGGCGATGCGCTGGTGCAGGACACTGGCGCCCAATGGGCGGTATTGGCCGATGATGATGACAACCGGCAACCGGTACTGATGAAAGAGGGTGCCAGCATGCAGGTGTTGGCAGTCAATGCGATCTCGACTTTATTGCAGCGCGGTGAAGCTATCGTGGTGCAGCAACTATTTGACGATGCCCGTCTGCGCCTGCTACAGGAATAAGCACTGAGTATGGCGTCAGCTTGGCGCGTAATTGGGCTGCACGAATACCATGGCGCATAGGGCTAGACAGAGTGGTTACGCATGCTGCGACTGTCTAAAACCCCACACATTCGCGAATTTATTGCTTTATTGGCTAATTAATCAGCTACTATTTGACAGCTTATTCGCGCCGCAATAGCGGCTTTTTCTGCGCAATTCTGTGTATTTTTTTCGCTATTCTATGTCTCGTGATTTTTGCTTTCTTCGTCCGCTTTGCCCGTTCCTGCGCCACCTGCTTGCTGCCTTACTGTTATTCAGCAGTTTTTACTCTAACGGCGCACTCGCCGATGCACTGAACGTGGCTATTGCCGCCTACGAGCGTGCCGATTACTCACTTGCTTTACGCGAACTAAATAAACTGTCTGTTCACCCTAGGGCGCAACTGACCTTGGGCATGATGTATGAAAATGGGCAAGGGATAGAGCAGGACTACGAACGTGCCCTGAAACTTTACCGGCAGGCGGCAAGCCAGGGTAATCCGGTTGCGCAAACTAATCTTGGTCGTATGGTTGAGTTAGGTCGTGGTGTGGTTCCGGATGATGCAGTCGCCTTAAGCTGGTATCGGTTGGCGGCGCAACAGGGCAATCAGCGGGCGCAAACTAATCTGGCGGTGATGTTGCAAAATGGTCAGGGCAGCGCAGTTGATCTTGCCGAAGCGCTCAAATGGTGCCAGTTGGCAGCCGACCAAGGTAATGCCAGGGCGCAAACCAGTCTCGCTGCAATTTACGAAAGTGGTGTTGGGGTGCCGCAGGATTATGCGCAGGCGTTGAAATGGCTGCGTCTGGCTGCTGCGCAAAAATATGCCAAGGCGCAAGCAAGCTTGGCTGCCATGTATGTTGATGGCCGAGGCGTAGTGCAAAATATTCCCGAGGCTAAGAAGTGGTTTAAGCTGGCCGCGGCTCAAGGTAATAGTGCCGCACAATTTGCGCTCGGGCTGTTGTATTTTAAGCCGGAAAGCGGCGAGCCAAATTATGCAGAGGCACAGAAATGGTATCGCCTGGCAGCGGCGCAAGGTCTGGCCGCCGCGCAAATCAATCTGGGGCAAATGTACGCCTATGGACAAGGGGTCGCACAAGATGATGCTGAGGCACAGCGCTGGTACAGAATGGCAGTGGCACAGGGTGGTGCGGTGGCGCAAACCAATCTGGGCTATATGTACGCAAATGGACGCGGTGTGCCGCAAGACTATGCGGAAGCGTTGAAATGGTATCGGCTAGCAGCAGAGCAGGGTTATGCCGTGGCCCAGAATAATCTTGGAACGATCTACGAAAATGCGCTAGGCCAAGCTCAGGATTATGCCCTCGCTTTACATTGGTATAGCCAGGCCGCGCAGCAACGATATGCACATGCGGCGAATAATCTGGGCCTGATGCTGGCCAAAGGCTTGGGCGGCAAGCAGGATTACGCGCGCGCCTATTTGTGGTTTAGTCTGGGGGCGGCCTTGCAGCATGAGGATGCCTTACGCCATCAAGAGCTGCTAGCTAAACAGATGAGCGCACCGGAAATGGCGCTGGCGAAGAGCTTGATGGAAAATTGTCGGACGGGGAATTTTCAAGAATGCGGTGCCTTGCAGGACCTGAACCCAAATTTAAGTGCCGCTAAATAAGCACCAGGTAGCAAGCGCTTAAGCTTGGCTGAAACACGCAAGCCTGGATTTTTCTGCCGTTTTTCTGGTATTCGTTGCGGCAGTTTGCTAGAGTTCGTCGCAAACAGTAAATTTGCATGTGGCCAGGACGCACAGACGCACAGACGCACAGACTCAAAGAGAAAACGCCCCCCTCATCATGAATACGTTCACGCACACTTGGTGCAAATTTTTAGCTATCTCCGCCCTGATAATTTTTAGCGTGAACGCCCTGGCGAAGGGCGGCAACGATGATGATGCCGATGATGAAGAACAACCGCAGCTTGCTAGTCAGACACAAGCCCGGTCGCAGACCTGCGAAAAGATAGAAGCGGCACGCTATGTCGGTCTGGAGTTGAGTCTTGAACCTGAATATATGGGGTCTCATCAATACAGGCTGAGTCGCTCTCTGGTGTTCGAATACCAAAATCCTAACGGCTGGTTCGCCAGTAGCAAGCGTGGCTTAGGCTATACCGTGCTGGACGATACTTATGAGTGGAGTGCGGCGCTGAACTATCGTAGCGGGCGTACCGAGAGCAGTAATTCTGGCTCTATCAATACCGGTTCTGCTAGTTTACTCGGCATGGGCGATATTCTGCTCTCTGCCACGGCGGATCTGTCTTTGAACATCCCGGTGACGGAGCAGCTCAGCGTTGGTCTGCAAGCCGAATTGCCTGTGACAAATCGAGATAATGGAAACTTATACAAACTCGGTGTTAACCTTAGTTTGCTCGACCTTAGTAAGGATCAGCTCGACCTTGAGCTGCTTGTTAGCTATGCCGACGCCGCCTATGCGCAGACCAATTATGGCGTCACGCTAGGCCAGCATCTGCGCTCTGCTTATCCGCGCTATCAGGGCCAAGCGGGCTTAGAATCGCTGACCGCCAGTGTGGAATGGAATCATGTCTATAACGATAAGTGGGCACTGCTTTCTAGTTTGGAAATTAAACAATTACTTGGTAATCCGGCAGGCAGTCCATTGAGCAAAAATAAAACCAATGTTAGCCTCGCGGTCAGCTTAAATTACAGCTTTTGATGCGTCAGGCGCCTAGTTGCTAAGTGCAGCTGGCGATTAACGCCAAAATATAAATTTGCCAAATGAGCTCGATGAGTAGGCAGGCGATACTGAGCCAGACTACAGAAAAATGCCGACTGCTTGTGCTCTGTTATCCTTTTTTAATTTACCTCATCAGACAAAAAATGAGTTCTGGAAAAAATTTAGCTAGTAAAGAAAGCGACTCCCAATTTTCTTTTGCCGATATGCGTTTGCGGGTCGGTGATCGCATACAGTTACAACTGCCGGTCTCGTGTGGTGACGAACGGGCCTTTGTGAAAGTCATCGGCCATCTCGATAACGTTAGCTTCCTAGTTGGCGCACCGCTGGTGCTCGGCAATCGGCCTTCCTTGCGGGAAAACGATAAGGTGGTGGTGCGGGTGTTTTCGAATCAAAAGGCATTTGCTTTTGATTGTTACGTAAAGCGCGTCAACAGTGCCCCTTTTGCGTATATGCACCTGTCCTTCCCCGAGAAAATTCAGGGCTCGGTGGTGCGCAAAGACCCGCGCATCAAGTCGCGTATCATCGCCTCGGTAAAAATCGCCGGTAGTGCCAATCCGGATGAAAAATTTTCGGTCTTGATTACCAATCTCAGCGCTGCTGGTGCTTTGGTGACGACCAATCGGCCCTTGTTTGAAAAAAATCAAAAACTCTTGATGTCGTTTCAAATTAAATTGCACCACATCGAAAGTCTGATGATGGTCAGCGCTGTCATCAGAAATATTAGCGAAGACGAGCGTAGCGACCCCGACGCGCCTGTCAGCATCAGCCACGGCTTACAGTTCGTCGATGTAGAACCAAATAACACTATGCTGCTGCATAGCCTGATCTACCAGCAAATGATAGAGCAACCGCACACGGTGGTATAGTGGCAACGCTCCTATTTAAAAAAACGCACCCCGCCACTACGCATATTCCATGCGCTTCTTCAGGCACACCTGCTTGAAACCCGCATGGGATATGCGCGCTGGCTGGGGTTGTTTTAAACTTTTCCCAGTAGAGTTTTATGGCGAAGTCAGCCTAGTGCCGATGAAGGAAGTCCTGTTGGAGCATTGCTAACTGGCTGCTGCGCTCATCACCGGTAAGGCTGTGGTGTCCTTGATTTGTTGTAAGGCAAAGCTGGATTTCACATCGAGTACCGCGGTGTGGCGCAGCAGCGTTTCCATCATGAAGCGTGAAAAATGATCCATATCTTCGACGTGGACGCGTAGTAAATAATCCATTTCTCCTGTCATCGCATAACAGGCAACCACTTCCGGCCATTGTTCCACCGAGGCAGAAAAATCGCTACGCGGTGAGCGTGATGTACCTTTGCCCGGCGCTTCATTATGTTTCTCTAGTCGCACGTTCACGTAGGCGAGTAAGCCCAGGCCTATCTTGGCCGGCTCCAGCAAGGCCACGTATTTGCGGATGACGCCGGTTTCTTCCAGGCGCTTGATGCGGCGCAGGCAAGGCGAGGGCGACAGGTTGACGCGTTCGGCCACTTCCTGATTGGTCAGCCTGCCGTCGGCTTGCAAAATCGCCAAAATCTTGCGGTCTATCTTGTCTAGTGGGATTTTAGTCATAGCCTGCTAATAATATTATTTATCTTGGCATATTATTGCGCAATTTTCTCAATTATTGGGGTATTTTGCAATTTAATGGCGCGGGCTGCGTACTATACTGAGTGCTTGATCTATATCAAAGTTAACTGAAATTTTGATGTGGTGAAGTAAAAATCAACCTACAAATGCAGTACATATAAAGGAGACACGCATGGAAATCCAGACTTGGGACAACCCTATGGGCACCGATGGCTTTGAGTTTATCGAGTACGCCGCCCCCGATCCTAAAGAGTTGGCCGAATTGTTTGGCCGCATGGGTTTCATTGCGATCGCCAAGCACAGAACCAAGAACGTCACCTTGTATCGTCAGGGCGATGTGAACTTCATCATCAATGCCGAACCGGATTCATTCGCACAACGTTTCGCTCGCAAGCATGGCCCTTCCGTTTGCGCTTTTGCGCTGCGCGTCAAGGATGCCAATCTGGCATATAAACGTGCCTTGGAATTGGGCGCATGGGGTTTTGACAATCAGACCGGTCCTATGGAGTTGAATATTCCTGCGATTAAGGGTATCGGCGATTCTCTGATCTATTTCGTCGATCGCTGGCAGGGCAAAGATGGCGGCGAACCTGGCGCTATCGGCAATATCAGCATTTATGATGCCGATTTCGTGGCGATTCCCGGCGTCAACGCCAATCACAAAGGCAATGGCCTGACCTACATCGATCACCTGACGCACAATGTGCATAGGGGCCGCATGAAAGAATGGTCGGATTTTTATGAAAGCCTGTTTAATTTCCGTGAAGTGCGTTACTTCGATATCGCTGGTAAGCATACTGGCCTGAAATCGAAAGCCATGACTTCGCCTTGCGGCAAGATACGCATACCTATCAATGAATCTTCAGACGATAAATCGCAAATTTCCGAATACCTCGATCTGTATCACGGCGAAGGCGTACAGCATATTGCGATGGGTACCGATAATGTGTATCAAACCGTCACCGATATGAAGGCTTCCGGCGTCGATTTCCAGGACACCATAGAAACCTACTACGATCTGATCGATCGTCGTTTGCCGGGGCATGGCGAAAACGTAGCCGAGCTGCGTAAATTACGCATTTTGATGGATGGTAAGAGCACAGAAACTTCACGCGAATTGTTGTTGCAGATTTTTACTACGACCGTGATCGGCCCTATCTTCTTTGAAGTAATCCAGCGCAAGGGCGATCAAGGTTTTGGCGAGGGCAATTTCCGCGCCCTGTTTGAATCGATAGAACTCGATCAGATACGCCGCGGTGTATTGAAAGACGAGAAAGCCAGCGCTTAAGCTGCGCTCAGAAATTCTCAGGCTGGCTGTCGTGATCTTCGCGCTGCCAGCCTTTTTTGATCTTAGCATTGGCTACACTCACTCATTTCGAGATAAAAATTATGCAAACCTCAGTCGTTTCAAATGCCGATTTTTTAGCCACAGTCGCTGAAAAATCCGATGGCGCCGCCTTGCGCGGCGACTACACTCACGCCGACGATCAATACGTCGTAAAGCAGGATTGGAGCGCTTACACCGAAGCCGAGCATGAGTTGTGGCGTAAACTGTATCAGCGTCAGGCAGCCTTGTTGCCGGGCCGAGCCTGTGATGAGTTCATTGATGCCCTGCAGCAGATGAAGGCAGCCGATGGCATCCCCGAATTCGAGAGCACTTCGGAAGAGTTATTCAAGGCTACCGGCTGGCGCATTGTGGCCGTGCCTGGCTTGATCCCCGAGTTGGCATTCTTCAATCATCTGGCCAACCGTCGCTTCCCGGTGACGGTATGGTTGCGCACTCCGGAAGAATTCGATTACATCGTAGAGCCAGATGTTTTCCACGATTTTTTTGGTCATGTACCGCTGCTGTTTAATCCTGTGTTTGCCGATTACATGCAAAGATATGGTCAAGGCGGCTTGAAAGCGATGAAGCTCGGTGGCCTGGAAAATCTGGCGCGCTTGTACTGGTACACCGTAGAGTTCGGTCTGATCAATACGCCGCAGGGTTTGCGCATTTATGGCGCAGGTATTTTGTCTTCAGGTGGCGAGGTCGAGTATTGTCTGAAGCAGGGAACTGGAGCGCGCCATATCCATCTAAATATTGAGCGTTGCCTGCGTACTCTCTACAAGATCGATTCGTACCAAGAGACTTATTTCGCCATCGATAGCTATCAGGAATTATTCGATGGGACTGCACCTGATTTCACTCCCTTGTACGAAAAACTCCAACATCTCGATACCTTGGCGGCGAATACTTTGCTGGCGGATGAGCTTGAATTGCTAGCGTAAGGCTTGCGGATCGATCGGAATAGCTATAACTCTTAAAACCGCCAGGCCATGCCTATGCCGGCCTGGCGTTCAATAGAATTTTTGTGGCGCAGATATTTGATGCCTAGATCCAGATCTAGATCGTCAGTCGGCGAGTAAATGATGCCTGTCAGTAGATGCTGATCTACGTAGGTTTCAGATTTGAGATTGGCTTGGTATAGTCCGGCGTCGGCTAGCACTTGTATTTTTGGTGTGACTGCAAATAGCGTTGCCAATGAGACGCGCCATTGCGTCGCACGCTGCTCTATGCTGGCCTGTTCCTGGTGAAAATTTCTTTGCGTCATACTTAGATTGCTGTGCGTGGTCCATGCCGCGTTTGTATAGCTATAGACTAAGGTAAGCGCTAAGTCGTGGCTATCCTTACTCAGTTGTTTTTGTGTCGATCCGCTAGGGAAAAACATTTCTGTTTTTAGCGCCCAGCTATCCCCATCTTTTTCTGAAAATAGATATTTCGTCCCTAGCGAGGCGTCGCCTATTCCTGTCGTGGCCGACCATCTCATCGGAATAGCGAAAAATAGATCGAGTTGATCATTTGCGCCGTAGGTATAGGTCCAGCTAGCATTCTGACTTTGGCGGTTTGACTCGCTGTAGTGATCAGTACTGATTTCGATTTGTTGCTTGCCAGTGCTTTGTACACCACTATCTTCAGTCACCAGCGGGTGGGCCGCATAGGTGCAATCGGCGCTGAACAATAATAGCAAAGTCAGATTTAGTAAAAATGGTAGGGGCAGTTTTATTAACATCAGTGCTGTTTCTAGGTATGACGGCGAGTTTATTTGGACGTCATATTTTAATGAGAAATTGTGACAGGCGATAAGTTGAGCCAGATATTTTTTTCTAATTTCAATTAAAAAGGCATTGAAATCCGATAAAGAGTTTCAATGCCTTTTTTATTTGAGGCAGGGCTGGCGAATGCCAATACGCGAGGTTTTAAGCTAAGTGCCGTGCCGCTTAATACACGCTGGCTTCACCTTCTGGACGGGTTTTAAAACGGCGGTGCGCCCAGAAATATTCGGCCGGCGCTTTCATGATTTCTTTTTCTATGAAGCTATTCATGAAGCGGGTCGCCTCTACCATGTCATCGCCTGGGTAGTTTTCCCAAGGCGGATGAAACACCACTTTCCAACCTTGGTAATTGGGCAGTATGGTGGCAATCACCGGTATCACCTTGGCCTTGGTGGCTGCGGCGATCCGTGGTGCTGCCGTCAGCGTAGCCGCCTTGATGCCAAAGAAGGGGACGAATTCTGCATCTTTGGGGCCGAAATCCATGTCGGGTAACATGAAGAAGGGCGTAGGTTCGCGCATCGCTCGTATGATGGGTTTGATGCCTTCGGCGCGCGAGAATAATTTGATTTTGTTAAAGCGCAGACGACCTTTACGCAGCGCCTCATCAAATACTTTATTTCTTTGTTCGGTATAGATGGAGCACACCGGTGATTCTAACGAGAGCGCGATACCGGCTACATCGAGACTGACAAAATGCGGGCATAGCAAGATCGTGGGGCCAGCCGTGATGATATCCATTGGCACCGACGGCTCTACATGGATTAGCTTGCGCAGGCGGCGCTCGGAAGCCCACCACAGTATGCTGCGCTCTAACACACTGCGTACATAGACTTGAAAATGCCGTTTCGCGATGGCGACTCTTTCTTCTTCACTTAGCTGCGGCAGACATAAGCGTAAATTGGTCAGGGTGATATGGCGACGCGATTTGATCAGCTTGAACAATAGGCTGCCGACCGCTTCTCCTATGCGTCCTAAAATGGATAGAGGTAGCCAATGCAGTAACCACATCAAGGCAAGTACGAGTTTCATGCAGTTTCCTGTTCTGGTCCGTTGACGCCGTCGGGTGTCTTGTAGCGGTTATAGCTCCAAAAATATTGGGCCGGGCAGCGCGCTATTAATTGTTCCATGGCCGTATTGATGGTGTTGGCTTGTTGGGTGGCATCGCCTTCCAGAATCGCATCGAAGGCGACGAAGCGCACCACAAAACCGCGGCCGTGTGGCAAACGCTCGGCGTAAGTCAGGATGATGGGGGCGCCTGTCATGGTTTGCATTTTTGCCGGCAAGGTCATGGTGTAAGCGGCTTTGCCAAAAAAATTTGCCCACGCGCCTTCACCCTGCTGCGGTACCTGGTCTGGCAATAAACCTATCAGCTCGCCTTTTTTCAAGGCCTTCAGCATGAGGCGCACGCCGGATAAATTCGCCGGAGCCAGCATCAAGCCATCTCTGGCGCGCGCGCCTTCTATCAGAGGTTTGAGTGCAGCTTTACGCGGCGGTCGATACAGCACCGTGAGCGGCGTCTTGGCGGCGATGGTCTGCGCCACGATTTCAAAACAACCCAGATGCGGTGTCAAAAAAATCACGCCTTTTTTTGCGTCTAGGGCGGCTTGTACCAGTTCCCAATTCTCTACGCTGGCGGTACGTAATACGCGCGCAGGTTTGGCACACCAGATAAAAGGTAGCTCCATCAGGGTCTTGCCGGCTTCCTTAATCGCCTCGCTCAGACTGTCGCTAAAGCCGGCCCGTGCCAGATTCTCTTTCATGCGACGCCGGTAGCCGCCCGAGAGCAAGTACACCAGCCAGCCCAGCGCGCTGCCTAAGGTATGGAGTACCGGCAACGGGAAAATGGATAAAAATCGAAAAAGAATAACAAGCATGACGCCGCTCAATAAATTAGGAAAAAAGCTAAGAAAAATTAGGGGTATTCGACAAGGCGTGAATAAGAGGCGTAAAATATCACATATTGGCAGCGCGTTGAGAACAACGAGAGCTGCCCCCGCCGAGTTAATACAGACAACTTGCGAGACGGGTAATAAATTTCGCTAAAGCGTCGCAGGTTCTTTACCTGACTGCGGCATTGTCAATACGGTCATTTAATTTTAGGAGCTTGCGATGGCTAATGATTTTCTTTTTACCTCAGAATCGGTTTCTGAAGGTCACCCCGATAAAGTAGCTGATCAGATTTCTGATGCGATTCTTGACGCCATTTTTGAGCAAGACCCACGTTCACGGGTCGCTGCCGAAACTCTGGTCAACACCGGTTTAGTGGTATTGGCTGGTGAGATCACCACCAACGCCAACGTCGATTACATCCAGGTTGCACGCGATACCATCAAGCGTATTGGCTACGACAACACTGAATACGGTATTGACTACAAAGGCTGTGCGGTGCTGGTTGCGTATGACAAGCAATCGAATGATATCGCCCAGGGCGTTGATCACGCACATGACGACCATCTTAATATCGGTGCCGGTGACCAGGGCCTGATGTTTGGTTACGCCTGTGATGAAACTCCAGAGTTGATGCCTGCGCCGATTTACTACGCGCACAGACTGGTGGAGCGTCAGGCGCAGTTGCGCAAGGATGGCCGCCTGCCTTTCTTGCGTCCGGATGCCAAGAGTCAGGTCACTATGCGTTATGTCGATGGCAAACCGCACAGTATCGATACTGTGGTGCTCTCGACTCAGCATAGCCCGGAGCAGAGTGATGGGCAGAAGATGAAGCCTTCTTTCATCGAGGCGGTGATTGAAGAAATTATCCGTCCTGTGCTGCCTGCAGAATGGTTAAAAGATACCAAGTTTCTCATCAACCCTACCGGTCGCTTTGTGATCGGCGGTCCGCAAGGTGATTGCGGTCTGACTGGCCGTAAAATTATCGTTGACACTTACGGTGGTGCTTGCCCTCACGGCGGCGGCGCCTTCTCCGGTAAAGATCCTACTAAGGTCGATCGTTCTGCAGCCTACGCGGCACGTTATGTGGCGAAGAATATTGTTGCCGCTGGTCTGGCCAAACAATGTCAGATTCAGGTGGCGTATGCGATCGGTGTCGCGCGTCCTATGAACGTTACCGTGTACACAGAAGGCACAGGAGTTATCCCGGATGAGCAATTGGCTGCACTGGTCAACGAATATTTTGACCTGCGTCCAAAAGGCATTATTCAGATGCTCGATTTGTTGCGTCCGATTTACACCAAGACTGCTGCCTATGGCCACTTCGGTCGCGAAGAGCCTGAGTTTACTTGGGAGCGCACAGATAAAGTGACTTTGTTGCGTGCTGCTGCAGGACTTTAATTTTTGGAAAACTTAGATGCAATGGTGTGAAGTAAGCGGTAAGTCCATTGCAGTCTTGCGGGTGGCAGTGTTAAGTCTTAGTTTGACACTGCCTCTCCAGTCTAATGCCGCATCAAGCTCAAATCCCACCAGCAAGCCAGCAGCAGTCACTGACTGGTGCGCAGTGCTGGCGACACGTTTGCCTAAGGTCAGCGAGAACGAATGCCTGGCTAGTAAGTTGCAGACCTCAGGTATCTCTTCCTTCAATGGTTTTCCGATCTTGACTAAAGATGTCGCGGCCGATCCGCGTCACAAGCAGGCGCTCAAAGTTTTGCTACTCGGTGGTATTCATGGCGATGAGCAAACCGCCTCTTCGGTGGTGTTCAAGTGGCTGCAGCTGCAAGGAAAAAGTAATACGCAAGAGTTTCAATGGAAGGTCGCGCCGGTCATTAATCCCGACGGTTTGCTGGCTGCCAAGCCCAAGCGTGTGAATGCGCGCGGAGTCGATCTGAACCGCAATTTCCCTACTCCCAACTGGCAGCAAGATGCCCCCAAATATTGGGCCAATACCACGCGTAGCGATCCGCGCCGTTATCCTGGCAAGTTACCTATTTCCGAGCCCGAGAGCCGCTGGGTCTACGACACGATAGAAAAATTTAAGCCGGATGTAATCATCTCGGTGCATGCGCCATTTGGCGTGCTAGATCTGGATGGTCCGGCCAAGCCGCCCAAGAGTTTCGGCCGGCTCTGGTATAACCGGGTCGGCGTCTATCCCGGCTCATTGGGCAATTACAGCGGCATGCATAAAAATATCCCTGTCGTCACGATAGAGCTGCCCAATGCCTTAAGAATGCCGCCCGACGCCGAGGTGCAGCGCATCTGGCTAGATATGCAAAGCTGGATACGGCGCAATGTGCCCGCTGCGCAAAAGACTCAGCCAAAATTATAGTTTGGTGCGGTGTCGTGAGAGTTCGTCATACGCCTTGCAAATACGCAAAATCATATACTCCCCTGATTTTTAAAATAAATCGGCGTATTGCGCATATGAATATTGCGCAGTGAAAATATACTAGTGGGTAGTATGTTTTAACACGGATTTACAAGTAGTTACGATCAGTTAGCAGGTGCGCTGCAATTTACCGCGCGCAGGAACTTATTACCAGCACCGCCAGTCTCAGCTCACTATCAGATGCGGATGCGCTCGGCGCTCGGCTCTGTATCAACCATAAGGAAAACCATGAGACCACAATTAAAACTGATGACGCTAGCGCTAATGCTGAGTGCCGCCCATCTGGCACAGGCACAAGCTAATACTCAGGATGTAAAAATATCTGCGCCAGCCGATAGCGTTGCCGATCAATTCCAGTGGCTGGAAGAGGTAGGCGGCGAGAAGTCGCTCGATTGGGTCAAGGCACGCAATCAGATTACGCGCGGCAAACTCGATGGCGACGCCGGTTTTACTAAGCTACGTGCTGATTTGCAGGTGGTGTTGGATTCTAAGGATAGAATTCCTGGCATACGCAAGATGGGCAAGTCTTACTACAACTTCTGGACCGATGCTGAGCATCCGCGCGGACTGTGGCGCAAGACAAGTCTGGCAGAATATCGCAAGGCGCAGCCGAAGTGGGAAACCGTACTCGATATCGATGCATTGGCCAAAGCCGAAAATCAAAACTGGGTATTTAAGAATAGTATCTGTCGTGAGCCTGAGTTTGATCGCTGCCTGATAGAGTTGTCGCGCGGCGGTGCCGATGCGGTCAGCCTGCGCGAATTTGATTTGGCCGGCAAACGTTTCGTCAAGAATGGTTTCGTCTTGCCTGAAGCGAAAATGACGGTGGAGTGGCGCGATAAGGATCATCTGTTTGTCGCTACCGATTTCGGTACCGGCACAATGACCGACTCCGGCTACGCACGCATCGTCAAGGAATGGCAACGCGGCACGCCTTTAAGCACAGCCCGCACTTTGCTGGAGGGCGAACAGGCCGACATGGGCGTTTCTGCGCAAAGCAGCGATCATGGCGGTGTACATCATGAATTGGTGCGCCGGGGCGTAACTTTTTACACCGCCGAAAATTTTTTACGCGAGGGTGGTAAACTGAGCAAGCTCGACGTGCCGGCGCAGACAGGTATCGATTTTTTCGCTACGCAATTTATCGTCACGCCTAATGAAGCCTGGACTACCGGCGGTAAAACCTTTAGCTCTGGCAGCGTGTTGGCGATAGATTTCGAGGCGTTTAAAAAAGGCGATCGCAACTTCACCATCTTGTTTCAACCATCCGACAGTACCTCATTTACCGGCGCCACCAGCACCCGTAATTTTCTATTGGTGCAGTCGCTGGAAAATGTCAAAAGCAGTTTGACTGAATGGAAATTCAAAGACGGCAAATGGACGGCGCGTCAGGTTAGTTTGCCGACCATGGGGAAAGTTACCATCAGTGCAGTCGACGCCTACCGTTCGGATGACTATCTGCTTAGCTATTCAGATTATCTGACCCCGAATGTCTACCAATTGGCACATGCAGGAAGCGATGAGCGCGAATTGCTGAAATCGTCGCCCGCTTTTTTTGATGCCAGCGCTTACGAAACCGTGCAAAAGTTCGCCAGTTCCAAGGATGGCAGCAAAGTGCCTTATTTCATGGTACGTCGCAAGGATGTGAAATTCGACGGCAATAACCCAACGCTCTTGTACGGCTATGGTGGCTTCCAGATCTCCCTGACGCCGTCTTACTCGGGCGCTCTGGGTAAATCCTGGCTGGAAAAAGGTGGCGTGTACGTGGTGGCAAATATCCGTGGCGGTGGAGAATTCGGACCGCGCTGGCACCAGGCCGCGCTGAAAGAAAACCGTCAACGCGCCTATGATGATTTTGCCGCAGTGGCAGAAGATCTGATCGCCAGCAAGATCACCAGCCCGCAACATCTGGGCGCAATGGGCGGCAGCAATGGTGGCTTATTGGCTGGTGTGGCACTGACGCAGCATCCTGAACTGTTCAATGCGGTCGTCAGTCAGGTGCCTTTGTTAGACATGCAGCGCTTTAATCAGTTGCTGGCTGGCGCTTCCTGGATGGGTGAATACGGTAATCCGGATGTGCCGGCAGAATGGGCGTATATCCAGCGCTACTCGCCTTACCAGAACGTCAAAGCCGGGGTGACATATCCTAACGTCCTGTTCATCACCTCGACCCGCGACGATAGGGTTCATCCCGGCCATGCGCGTAAAATGGCGGCAAAAATGCTCGATCAGGGCCATGCGAACGTCTGGTACTACGAGAACATCGAGGGCGGTCACGGCGGTGCTGCCAACAATGCGCAGCGCGCCGATATGAGCGCAATTACCTATAGCTTCCTGTGGAACATGCTGAAGTGGGATAATGCGGCACATGTAGTGCGATAGTGCGCTGAGCTTTTTCTCTTCGTTCGAAAATCCACTACAATCCGCTCACTCGCAAGGGGGAGCGGATTGTTTGTTTTTTAAACCGGGAAACACAAGTGCTGGCATAGTACTCACAATTTTGAAGGTAAGGCATGACCCTGTATCAACTTTTAGGACAATTCATCCGTCGCCATCAGCGTCATTATCTGGCGGCCGCTGCCATGCTGCTGACGGTCGCCGTACTCACCGTGTTGATCCCGCGTAAAGTGGGGGCCGTGATTGATGCCATGGTGGCGCATAGACTCAATAGCGCTAGCCTGATGTTGGAATTAGGGACCCTGGTCTTGATGGGCGTGGCAATCTATTTTCTGCGGGTGGGTTGGCGCTTGCAATTGTTTGCCGCTTCTTATCAGTTAGGGATGGAGTTACGCACCCGTCTGTACCAGCGTCTCAGTTTGCAAAGTCCAGGCTTCTTTCAAACCCAGCGCACCGGTGACTTGATGGCATTGGGCACCAACGACGCCGATGCCATCGAGTTGGCTGCCGGTGAGGCGGCCCTGGCCGGTTTCGATGGATCCATGACCTTTGTGCTGGTGATCGGCATGATGTTACTCGGGGTCGATTGGCGGCTGGCGCTGGCGGCGCTACTGCCTTTCCCTTTTATGGGATGGGCCTTTAAGCACATCACGCATCATGTGCATGATGCCTCACGCGATTCGCTGGATCGATTTAGTAAACTTAATGATCAGGTACAAGAAACTTTATCCGGGGTGCGCACTCTGCGTGCGCTCGGCTTAGAGCAACGCAGTGCTGCACAATTTGCTGAACTGGCTGAGCAAGCCTCGCAAGCGAGCCTGAAGTCGCAAAGCTGGGAAGCGGCCTACGAGCCGGCCGTCGGCGGTGCCTTGACCGCGGCAGGCGCTTTGACCTTGGCAGTGGGCGGCTATCTGGTCTGGCATGGCGAGATGACGATTGGTGTACTGACCAGTTTTAGCATGTATCTGGGGCAATTGATCTGGCCTATGTTCGCTGCCGGTTGGGTCTTGTCCTTGCTGGAGCGTGGTAAGGCAGCATGGGCGCGCCTGCAACCGGTATTGGATCAGGACTTAGCGATACAGGATCGCGGCCAGCAAGAGGCGAAGCCGCACGGCACCCTGAGTTTCGAGAACATCGTGTTTGCTTATCCAGGGCAGCAGCATGCTGCGCTCGATGATGTCAGTATTGTTCTGCCTGCGGGGCAGACACTGGGCATTGTTGGGCCTACCGGTGCGGGTAAATCGAGTGTGATACGGCTGATATTGCGCCAGTTTGAAGCGCAACAAGGACGCGTGCAATGGGGTGGGCATAGCCTGGCTGATTACCGCTTGAACAGTCTGCGCAATGCCGTTAATTGGGTGGCGCAAGAGCCGTTTTTATTCTCAGCCTCAATCGCCAGTAATATCGCCTTGAGCAATCCCGATGCGACGCGCGCACAAATCATGCACGCGGCCGAACTGGCGGCGGTGCATGAAGATATTTTGCGTTTCCCGGAGGGCTACGACACTGCGGTCGGGGAGCGTGGCGTGACCTTGTCCGGTGGTCAGCGTCAGCGCGTCGCGATTGCGCGTGCGTTGTTGACAGACAGCCCCTTGCTGTTGCTTGATGATGCCTTGTCGGCGGTCGATACCGATACCGAAACCCGTATCCTGCAGCATCTGGCCGGTTTGCGTGCACAGCATCCAGAGCGCAGTGCGATTATCGTCAGTCATCGCTTAAGTGCGGTAGCGGACGCCGATCGCATCGTGGTGCTACGACTAGGGAAAATAGTTGAACAAGGCAGGCACGCCGAACTACTGGCTGCAGACGGCTGGTATGCCAGCCAGTGGCGCTACCAACAATTGGAGGCTAGCCTCGATGCCGCCTAAAGACGATGCAGTGATGAAAAAAGACAAAAAAAGTGGCGTGAGTAGTTCGGTCTCAGAAAAAAAACTGGCAGTGCAATTGCTACTGAATTCGGCGCAGCCAGAAAAACGCCATGTCTGGCTAGGCATTTTGTTTTTGGTGCTGGCGGCGGGTCTGGAGGCGGTCGGGCCGTTGCTCGGCAAGGCCTTTATCGATAATTACTTATTGCCGCATCAGATGGATAACAGCATGGTGTTGTTACTGTTGCTGAGCTTTGTGTTGACTGGCTGGATCGCCACCTGGCTGCGTTATCTGCAACTGGTGCGTCTGGCCGGGGTGGCGATGCGTTCGGTAAGGCGCTTGCGCGAACAAGTGTATGCGCACGTACTGCGCCTACCTATGGCATTTTTTGACAAGGCAATTACCGGGCAACTGGTGAGCCGAGTCACTAACGATACCGAGGCGGTCAAGAACCTGTATGTACAAGTTTTATTTGTAATGCTCGATAGCTCTATCGTCGTGATAGGCGCGCTGGCGGCAATGGCGTGGCTAGATTGGCGGCTGATGCTGATCGTGACGATGCTGATCCCGGCGGTGGTGATCATCGTCTGGTTTTATCAGCGCTGGAGTGCACCGGCCGTGACGCGTGCCAGACAGCTGCGTAGCGAGATCAATGCCCAGGTGGCCGAAAGTATCAACGGCATGAGCGCACTGCAAGCCTGTAATGCCGAAACCGGTTTCGGTCAACGCTTTCAAAACACCAATCGTCAGCACTATGGTGCGCGTCTGGACGAGTTGCGCGCCAATGCCTGGCTATTGCGGCCGGCCCTGGATTTACTCAATACCGTGCTGTTGGTTGCAGTCATTTATGTGTTTAGTCAGCGCAGTTTTTCTGGCATAGAAGTCGGGATCTTGTATGCCTTCGTCAGCTATATTGCACGCGTGGTCGATCCATTGATACAGATTACCCTGCAGTTCGGCCAAATTCAGCAAGCCGTGGTGTCGGCAGCCCGTGTGAATACCTTACTCAATGAAGCGGTGCCCACTGCGGTACACAGCGATGCAGAAATTTTGCGTGGTGAACTGCGTCTGCAACATCTGAGCTTTGGCTATGATCCTGATCAACCGGTATTGCATGATATTAATCTAGCGATTCCGGCCGGAAGTTTTTACGGCATCGTCGGTCATACCGGGAGTGGTAAATCGACCTTACTCAGTTTGCTGTTGCGTTTTTATACCGCACAAGCCGGACGTATCGATGTCGATGGTCAGCCACTCGCCAGTTATAGCGACGAGCACTTTCGCGCCAGCGTTGGCCTGGTACCGCAAGAGCCGTTTTTGCTGGCCGCCAATGCGCGTGAAAATATCTCCATGGGGCGCGCCATCAGCGAGGCCGATATTATTAGCGCCGCCAAGGCGGCCAGGGTCCATGATTTTATTTTGCAGCTGGAACACGGTTACGATACCCCGCTAGGGGAGGGCGGTGCCCGACTCTCGACCGGACAAAAACAATTGATCGCGATTGCCCGTGCCCTGGCTGGTCAGCCACGCATCCTGTTCCTGGATGAGGCTACCTCGCATATCGATAGCGAAACTGAGCAAATCGTGCAAATGGCGCTCACCGATTTACGCGGCAAGGTGACCATCGTTGCGATTGCCCACCGGCTCTCGACGATCCGTGATGCCGACAATATCATCGTCTTAAATCACGGCAAACTCAGCGAGCAGGGCAGCCACGCAGAACTAATGGTACTGAATCAAGGTATCTATCAAAAACTTTATCTGTTGCAGGCATTGGAAGAATAGAGTTCCACCGAAGCGTCAATCGCATTTCGCATTAAAAAAATCATCAAAATTTTTTAGGTAAATAAACAAAATGAAATGGCTACTTAGTCTCGCTGCCTTGATCGCTGTTGTCTGTGGTGCGCTGCTCGCTTTTGCTCTGCTGGTGCTGGCACCTGATTTACCCTCGCTTGATGCGGTCACCGATTACAAACCTAAGATACCTCTGCGCATTTACACGGCGGACAATGCTCTGATCGGTGAATTTGGCGAGGAACACAGAGACTTTGTACCGATCAAAGAGATCCCCGATGTACTAAAAAATGCTTTGTTGGCTATCGAAGACTCGCGTTTTTACGAGCACGGTGGCATCGATTTTATCGGCGTGACGCGGGCCGTCTTGTCGGACGTCACGGGGGGCGTGAAGCAGGGCGCCTCGACCATTACGATGCAGGTGGCGCGCAATTTTTTCTTAACCCGGGAAAGAACTTTGTCGCGTAAGCTCAAGGAAGTTATGCTGTCTTACCGGATAGAGACGGCGTTGAGCAAGGATCAGATCCTTGAACTGTATATGAACCAGATTTATTTGGGTCAGCGTACCCATGGTTTTTCGAGTGCTGCACGGACTTATTTTGGTAAATCACTCAAAGAGTTGAGTATCGCCGAAGCAGCAATGTTGGGAGGGATACCGCAAAATCCGGCCAGACATAATCCGGCAGTCAATCCGCAAAGGGCTAAGCAGCGCCAGATATTGGTACTGAAAAGTATGCGCAGGCTGGGCCACATCACGGATGCGCAATTTGAGCAAGCCAGCAATGAGCAATTGCATATCAACAGCAGCCTGCAATTTGAGTCGCACGCCGCCTATGTGGCTGAGACGGTCAGACAAAGTATCTTCGAGCAATACAAGGAAGAAACCTACACCATGGGTATCAAGGTCTACACTACCATCAACAAGGCCGAGCAAGAGGCTGCCTATGAATCCTTGCGCCGCAACGTCATGGCCTACGATCAACGCCATGGTTATCGTGGGCCCGAGGCATTCATCGAGTTGCCTGGCGATGAAGATGAGCGCGACGATGCGATCGATGAAGTCTTGCTCAAGCACCCGGCCAGCGATCTTTTATTCGCCGCAGTAGTGACTGAGGCTAACCCTAAACTGGTGAAAGCCGAACTAGCCACAGGCGAGTCTATCCAGATTTCTGGCGACGGTTTGCGCTTTGCCAACGCGGCTCTGCAAGCGAAAGCCAACCGCGATCTGAAGCTGCGCCCAGGTGCAGTGATACGTGTCATGCAAGACAGTAAGAGCAAGGCGCGCTGGCAGATCAGCCAATTGCCGGAAGTCGATGCCGCTTATGTTTCCCTCAATGCTCAGGATGGTTCGTATCGTTCGCTGGTCGGCGGTTTTGATTTCAATCGCAAAAAGTTCAACCATGTCAGCAGCGCCTGGCGTCAGCCCGGCTCGTCCATGAAGCCCTTCATCTATTCGGCAGCTTTGGAGAAGGGGTTTTTTGCCGGCAGCATGATTAACGATAGTCCCTTATCGGCCGACACCAACGAAAGCCTGCGCTGGGATCCGCGCAATGACGACGACAAATATGATGGCCCCATCAGCATGCAGACTGCGCTGGCGCAATCGAAAAACGTGGTCTCGGTAAAAATTCTAAAAGCCATAGGTGCGAGCTATGCGCGCGACTACTTGCCACGCTTTGGTTTTGAGGCTGCCAAGCACCCGGTTAATCTGACGCTGGCGCTGGGCACTGGCTCGGTGACGCCGGTGCAGTTGGCCGCCGCTTACGCGGTATTTGCCAACGGTGGTTATCAGGTTAGTCCGTGGCTGATACAGAAGGTCACCGATGGCCGCGGCAAAATTATGTTTGAAGCCAAAGTACCTGCCGTCGCGCCGGAAGAAGCCAGAGTCATCGATGCGCGCAACGCCTACATCATGGACAGCATGCTGCGTGAGGTGACCCGCTCCGGCACTGGTGCCGCGGCCTCGCAACGACTAGGGCGGCACGATCTTGCCGGAAAGACCGGCACCACCAGCGATGCCATGGACGGCTGGTTTGCCGGTTACGCTAGCAATATCGTGGCGGTGGCCTGGATGGGTTACGACGATCCTAAATCCTTGGGCGGACGTGAGTTCGGCGCCACCCTGGCGTTGCCGATCTGGATAGACAGCATGCGCACTGCGCTGGCCGGCAAGCCGGAAGTGATACGCGCCACCCCAGAGAATGTGGTGAGCATCGATGGTAAATGGAGTTATGCCGAATACCAAGCCGAGGGCGGCAATGGGGTGAAAGCCCTGGACATAGAGGATAGCCTGGGCGAACGACTACTCAAACTGTTCAAACCATAAAAAAAGCCCACATACGCCTATAGCGCAGCGGGCGAAATCCTCTCCTGGTGGGGAAACTTAGGCGGATTTGCTGAGTATAAGAGTGCGATGTGACGCGGATGTGACTTTGGCGTGACCCCGCAGGGAAGGCGATTAGCGAGCTGACTCGCTAATCGCAGCCATAGCGCGTGGTGCAGTATTTGAAATCTTAAAACAGGCACCGCCACAGCGCATATTCCATGCGCTTCTTCAAGCATGTTGGCCTGAAAGGCGCATGGAATATGCGCGCTGGGCCAGGCATGTTTAAATTTTACATAAGCCAGAATCTGGGCCGACTACATTGAGGACGATATATGCAGCTCCCCTTTTTTTGCCAGACAGCGCTGAAACTTAATCTGAGTCGCCTCATTTTTATTCTCTTGTGCACGCTGAGCTTAAGCGCCTGCGTCTCGCCGTCTTACGACGGTACTTCGAGAGAGATTCCTGACAATACCCAATTAGCGCTCAGCCCGAATGGGCAACGCCTTTTAGTTAGCTGGAATGATAGTTCAGGTAAGTTGCATGCAAAATTGCTAGACCTCAAAGGCAGCGAAGTCGCGACTATTCGCGAAGTCGCTTTACCGCCGAATACACTTTCTACTACGTTCGCCAATAATAATGCGCAGATCTTGGTGACGACCTGGGATAAGCAGGTGAATCAACTATTAAAAATTAATCTGAGCGACGATAGCGCCAGGCTGATTTATCAAAGTCCCTACAATCTGCGGTTTCCTTTAGAGGTCAGCGACGAGAATTATGTGTTTCTGGAGGGGCAGGATGCCAAGAATAGCATTAACCTATGGCAGCGTTTTCAGCATAGCGAGAAAACTATATTGAATGGCATGAGCTACCGATCCGCAACCCGTGTCAATGTGATCAAAGATGCTGTTTTTATCATAGAGCCGTGGACGCCACCGGCATTTCGCAATCTCGCCGGTGAACTGCCTCAAGGTTTGAGCGCCCTGGTGGATAAGACTACTTTCGATATTCGATGTGCCGATCGTAGCCCCTTAACTTGCCTGCGTAAACATCTCTACTACGGTGATCAAGGTAGTTATAGCACCATGGAAATTCTTAATGGTAAGCAGCGTTGCGAGATCGCCGGGCGCTGGATCGATTCAAGGGGAGTGCTGATCTCGCGTGACGGCAGTAGCGTGGTGTTTCATGCCGCCATGCTCAGGCATGGTGGTACGCGCGCTATCTATTTCATTAAAAATACCGGACAAAGCTGCACCGCAAGCAGCATCGCGATTACCGGAAAAGCCCTGCGTTAAGCATCGGTGAAGTGCTGTATAGAAATAACTTGGTGCCCATGCCACAGCGCATATTCCATGCGCTTCTTCAAGCATGCTGGCCTGAAAGGCGCATGGAATATGCGCGCTGGCGGGGATGGTGGGCTACAGAATTGCGCTGCGTTCCGTTAGCTGTGTTGTTCAAATGCTTGGTAAAAAGAATACCGCATCAGATGGGGGATTTCCGGAATATCGATTTTTAGCAATTTTCATACGAATGCTCTTTTTATCTGGGAAAATGTAAGGATCAGCGGAGCTGCCCGACTCATGAGAAACTAAGCACGATATTTGCTGTCCTACACGCTGATATTGTCGAATTTCCATCGCCTTGCCCACGGAGTCATCATGCTGATCCAACGTAATCCTAATGGTATCGATTTACCATTTTCCTCAGAAATCACACCGCGTGCGGTGTTTGAATCGCGTCGTGACTTTATTCGACAAATCGCAGTGGGCTCTATTGCCAGTGCTTCCTTGCTGGAGATGGCCAACCGTGAGGCTTTTGCGCAATCGCCAACAGCACAAAAATTGGCAGCTGCCGTCAATCCTGCCTATGCCTTGATGGAGAAAAAAACCTCGTATAAAGACGCCACCACCTACAATAATTTTTATGAGTTTGGCACTGACAAGGTCGATCCGGCGATGACTGCCGGTAGTTTAAAACCGCGCCCATGGAGTATCGCTATTGAGGGCGAAATCAAGAAGCCGATGACGCTGGACCTGGATAGTTTGCTGAAATTAGCACCGCTGGAAGAACGTATCTATCGCCTGCGCTGTGTGGAAGGCTGGTCTATGGTGATCCCTTGGGTGGGCTATTCTTTGTCGCAACTCATCAAGAAGGTCGAACCGAATAGCAATGCGCGTTTCGTCGAGTTCATCACGCTTGAAGACAAAAAGCAAATGCCAGGCTTACGTAGCCCTGTACTTGAGTGGCCGTATGTGGAAGGTCTGCGTCTGGACGAGGCGATGCATCCTCTGGCCTTACTCACCTTAGGCATGTACGGTGAAGTATTACCTAATCAAAATGGCGCGCCTGTGCGCATTGTTTTGCCATGGAAGTATGGCTTTAAATCAGCCAAGTCCATCGTCAAAATACGCTTTACCAAAGAGCAGCCGCGCACCGCATGGAATATCGCTGCACCTGCTGAATATGGGTTCTACTCGAATGTGAACCCAGACGTAAATCATCCGCGTTGGTCGCAAGCGAGCGAGCGTCGCATCGGTGAAGATGGTCTGCTCAGCCGCAAACGTAAGACCTTAATGTTTAACGGTTACAGCGAAGTCGCTGCTTTGTATGCCGGCATGGATTTGAAGAAATTCTTTTAATATGAACGTGACTAATCAGCAGTTGGCGCGCATCAAGTGGCTATTATTTGCCGTGGCATTGCTACCCTTCTTGCGTTTGCTGACCTACACCTATCTGGATAAACTTGGTGCCAATCCGGTCGAATTTATTACCCGAAATACCGGTGACTGGACCCTGTATTTTTTGTGCATCACATTGGCAATGACACCCTTGCGTAAGCTATTGCAATGGCACTGGATCATACGTCTGCGGCGCATGCTGGGCTTGTATGTGTTCTTTTATGCCTTCCTGCATTTCATGACTTTTCTGTGGTTCGATCATTTCTTTGAATTCGAAGAAATGTGGGCCGATGTCTTGAAGCGCCCCTTTATTACAGTAGGATTTTCTGCCTTTGTGTTGCTGATACCACTGGCACTGACTAGTAGCAATGGCATGATCAAACGTATTGGTGGCAAGCGCTGGCAGCTCTTGCATAGACTGGTGTATGTGATTGCGCCGCTAGCGGTGCTGCATTATTTTTGGATGAAAGCGGGCAAGCATGATTTCTCGCAGCCCTTGCTGTTTGCGGTGATCGTCTTTAGCTTGTTGGCGATCAGGGTTTTTTGGCGCTGGCGCGCCCACCTCACGCACACTGCCAAAGCGTTCTAAAGCGTTTACTTTTGCGGCACTGCTATCTCATCGCTTTTTTCTTCTATCGTGCTGGCTGAGGCGGCAGTTGCCTTAGGTGCTTCTGCTGGTGCTGCTGGCTTGGGGGCGCTGACGGCAGTTGGCCTGACTGATAGATACAACGGGCCTTTTTGCCCGCAGCCACTGAGGGCGGCGATCCCGCTGCAGATGCTCAGGGCCAGAATAAGAGTAGGTTTTTTCAAAATGTTCAACAGCGTATAGAATGGCGGTTTATCGATGCGCTGGAGTGTAACATGACCGAAACAGAATTTTTGAAAATGGCCGATGAGTGTCTGCAACAAGTTGAGCAAATTTTCGAACGCGCTTTTGATAATGATGAGCTTGATGTGGATTGCAAGCGCAGTGGCAATGTTTTAGAAATTGAATTCGTCAACAACGGATCAAAAATTATTGTCAATAGTCAGGCTGCGATGCAAGAGATGTGGCTGGCAGCAAGGTCTGGCGGTTTTCACTATAAACATGATGGTCAGGTGTGGCGCAACACGCGCGATAACTCAGAATTTTTCAGCACCTTGTCCTCTATCGCTAATGAACAAGGTGCCGCCTGAACGCGTTACTTTGTCGACGCTAAGCAAAATTACACGGGCGTCTTTGCGCTCGCCTTACTGTACATAAAGTACGGTAAGGCGAGGCACTTGACTGCACCAATTTTGCGTAAGTCTTACTTATCTACTCTTCAATAATCGCTTGTTCGGGCTCACCTAAATTACGGATTGCTGAGCCTGGTGGATTTTCCGCGTAGAAGTAGTCTCCTTCTGCCTGGATAATTCCTTTGGGTATCGCCCGCTCTTCTATCGGGATCTCTTTCAAACCTCTTTGCATATACGAGATCCAGATCGGCAAAGCCAAGCCGCCGCCAGTTTCCTTATTCCCCAAATTTTTTGGTTGGTCATAGCCTATCCAAGCTATTCCTACCAATTTCGCTTGATAGCCGGCAAACCAGGCGTCGATAGAATCATTGGTGGTGCCAGTTTTTCCTGCAAGATCAGGGCGCTTCAAAACCATGGCCTTAGTCGCGGTACCATATCGGACCACATCTTTTAACATACTGTCCATCAAAAAGGCATTACGTTCATCGATAACGCGATTGGCTTCGTCGCCAGCCAGATCAGGCATGGCTTGTGACAATACTTTGCCGCTGGTGTCGGTGATTTTTGAAATCAGATAGGGATTGATTTTGTATCCGCCATTCGCAAACACCGCATACGCGCCAGCCATTTGCAATGGCGTCACAGCTCCAGCGCCCAATGCCAGGGTCAAATAAGGAGGGTTTTTTTCTGGCAAAAAACCGAAACGGCTAGTGTATTCCTGCCCGTATTTTGCACCGACTTTTTGCAGTATGCGTATCGAAATCATGTTTTTTGATTTGGTTAAGCCCTTACGCATACTCATCGGGCCCTCATACTTGCCATCATAATTCTTTGGTTCCCATGCTTGCCCACCGGTTTGTCCTGCGTCGAAACTGATAGGTGCGTCGTTAATGATGGTTGAGGGGGATAAGCCCTTTTCCAGGGACGACGAATAGATAAAAGGCTTGAAACTTGAGCCAGGTTGCCGCCATGCTTGCGTCACGTGATTAAATTTATTGATGTTGTAGTCAAAACCGCCGACCAGAGCTTTAATCGCTCCATCTGTGGTGCTGGCCGCGACAAATGCAGATTGCACCTCAGGTATCTGGGTAATGCTCCAGTTGGCACCTTCTTGTACCACGCGTATCACTGCGCCGCGTTGTATGCGCTTATTTGCCGGTGCCGTAGCAAGTAGACCACTCGCGGCGAAGCTTAGGCCAGCACCGCTGATCTGAATTTCTTCGCCCGAAGAAAGTACTGCTTTGACTAACTTAGTATCGGCGCTGAGTACCATGGCGGGAACCAGATCATCGCTATCGTGATGATCCGCTAGCTCTGATTCTATTTCGCTTTCGGCTTCTTCTTTATTTGCGGGTATCTCTATGATGGCTTCCGGGCCACGGTAACCGTGGCGTCGTTCGTAATCCATCACACCGCGGCGCAACGCCAGATAAGCGGCATCCTGATCGGCTTTTGTGATGGTTGTGTACACATTTAAGCCGCGTGTATAGGTTTCTTCTTTGTACTGTTCATACACGAGTTGCCGCGCCATTTCAGCAACGTATTCAGCATGGATGCCAAATTCAGCGCTATCGGTTTTGATTTGTAATTGCTCGATTTTGGCCGATTCATATTGGGCTTCAGTGATGTAACCCAGCTGCTTCATCCTTTGCAAGATGTATTGCTGACGCACTGCCGCACGCTTGGGATTGGCAACAGGATTATAGGACGATGGTGCTTTCGGAAGTCCGGCCAGCATCGCCGCTTCAGCGATACTAATTTCCTTCAAACTTTTACCAAAGTAGATTTGCGCCGCAGACGAAAAACCATAGGAGCGCTGCCCCAAATAAATTTGATTCATGTAGATCTCGAGGATCTGATCTTTACTCAGATTTTGTTCAATTTTCCACGCGAGTAATACCTCGTAAATTTTTCGTTTGAACGTTTGCTCGCTGGATAGGAAAAAATTTCTGGCAACTTGTTGGGTAATGGTCGATGCGCCTTGCTTTGGGCCGCCAGCCATATTGTGGACTGATGCACGCAATATGCCTAAATAATCAACACCACCGTGTTCGTAAAATCTATCGTCTTCAATCGCCAACACCGCTTTTTTCATGAGTTCAGGAATGTCGGCGAATCGCACTACATTGCGTCGCTCTTCGCCAAATTCAGCGATCAACATATTATCCGCAGAAAATACGCGTAAAGGCATCTTGGGTTTGTAGCTGGTAATCGCATCTAGCTCAGGCAGATTGGGGTAAGCCATAGTCAAGGCAAAACCTACTAACAATACCACTGCAACTAGTCCGCCGAGAATAAGCCCACCTAAGCCTAACAAAATACGTAATGCCAAGTTGCTAGACTTGGTTTTTGTTGCTGCATGTTCTATTGTTTGATGAGGTCTGGTAACTGGCATAGATGAATAGTGTTGATGTGAAAGAGCAATGCTTATTATAGCCTTAGCAGATGTCTTGGTAAAAATTGCAAGACCTTAAGCGCTCCAGTGGATATTTGGCAACGCATATGTGTGATGCTTTGCGGAAAATCCTTTACATTAGTACAGGCTTATTGCTAGGATTTCATGTAGGCTCAGATAATTGTATGCCAATGCGCTGTTTTTAAAAGAATTTATACTCTTAGCGTCGCCGTTAAATATTGTCTTGAGTAATAATTTGTTACCAAATAGTTTCTTGCGCAATACTATTAAGAATAGAATGATGTTTTTTTGAGGGGATATCCTTGGCTTTAGATCTGGCATCATTGCTTGGAAGAAAAAATCCGCCCTTGGTCGGTTTGGATATCAGCACGTCTGACGTCAAACTTGTCGAGCTCTCGCGTAGTGGCGAGCAAGGATTTCGACTGGAACGGTGTGGCTCAGAGCCATTGCCGAAGGGTGCGGTTGTGGACGGAAACATAGAAAATATAGAACAAGTTTCTGACGCAATTCGCAAATTGATTAAAACCAGTGGTTGTAGCGTAAAAAACGCTGCTCTTGCGATGCCAGCTTCGGCCGTTATCACTAAAAAAATCATACTCTCGGGAAATTTGAGTGAGCAAGCCTTGGAGGTGCAGGTTGAGTCTGAGGCGAATCAATATATTCCTTTCGCAATGGATGAGGTTAGCCTGGACTTTTGCGTCATAGGACCCGCTGCCAATGCAGAAGAAGATGTTGAGGTCATGCTGGCAGCATCGCGTAAAGAAAAGATTGAAGATCGCGTAGCGGTCATTGAATCCGCGGGTTTGCAAGCGAAAATCATGGATATCGAGTCGTATGCGGCACGTGCTGCAATTAACCGACTGATCGAGGCGCAATCAAATGGCGGACGTGATCAAATTTATGCTCTGTTTCAAATCGGAGCAAAAGTTACTTATATTTCTATCTTGCTAAATGGTGAAGTGATTTACGAGCGTGATCAGCAATTTGGCGGAAATCAGTTGACTCAAGACATTATTCGCAATTACGGCCTTTCATTTGAAGAGGCTGAAGCGAAGAAAAAGCAAGGCGATCTGCCTGATAGCTATGAAATGGAGTTGTTGGAGCCATTTTTGGAGAGCGCATCTCTGGAAGTGACCAGGGCGATACAATTTTTCTTTACGTCGACCCCGTTTACCCGTGTTGATCAGATTTATCTCGCGGGAGGTTGTGCTGTAATACCCGGCTTGGTTGATCTTATTGCTGAGCGCACAAAAATTTCCGCGTCTGTTGTGAGTCCGTTTAAGGGGATGGACTTGTCGAATAATGTGAGTGAAAAAATGTTGCGTAGTGACGCGCCTTCTTACCTGGTAGCTTGTGGTTTGGCAATGCGGAGATTTGGATAATGATTAAAATTAATCTACTTCCTCATCGAGAAGAGAAGCGCAAGCAGTTAAAAAGTAATTTTTACTCACTGTTGTTGTTCGCTGCCGTGATAGGTGCTTTGGTTGTGTTGGTTGTTGGTGCTGTTTTTGCACGGCAGATAACAGCCCAACTTGATAGAAATAATTATATTAAGGCCGAAAATCTAAAGCTGGATGAAAAAATTAAGGAGGTTGCGACTCTGCGCCAGGAAATTGATGGTCTGAAGGCGCGGCAGCAAGCTGTTGAAGATTTGCAGGGGGATAGAAATCAACCTGTTTTTATGTTGGATGAATTTGTAAAGTTGACACCTGAAGGTGTTTATCTGAAGACGCTAAAGCAAGAGGGACAGCGTGTTTTGGTTACTGGGTACGCGCAATCTAATCAGCGCGTTTCAGATTTTATTCGCAATTTAGGCGGTAAATCAGTTTGGGTTTATAAGCCAGATTTGCTTGAAATTCATTCCGTAAACTTAGGGCAGGGGCGTGATGCCAAGAGAGTCGTGGAGTTTTCTATGAATGTTGCCATCAAGCGGCCGCGTGAGCAAGAATCCGGTGCCGCAAGTGCTGTGGCTGTAGGTAGCGCTACGCAACCCTCTCTTCCTAAAACGCCTTGAGCGCGCATGAAAGTTAATATATGCAAAATCTGAAAGAAATGGGCGATTCGATCAACGCGCAGTTTCGTGATTTGAGTGGCTTGCATCCAGGCTTGTGGCCGATACTGCCGCGTGCTTTGCTTGCTGTTGCCTCCTTGTCCTTGGTTGTTGTGCTCGGCTGGTTTTTTTATTGGAGTGGTCAGCTTGATGAACAAGAGGCTGGACAGGTCGAAGAGGAAAAGTTAAAAGAAACTTTTAAACAGAAAATACAACAGGCAATTAGTCTTGACGCATTGAGAGAGCAAAGAAAATTGGTGTTGCAATATGTCGCCACTATGGAAAAACAGTTGCCAAGTAAAGCTGAAATGGACGCTCTACTTTCAGACATAAATCAATCTGGTTTAGGTAGGGGTTTGCAATTTGAATTGTTCAAACCAGGACAGGTGGTAGCCAAGGATTATTATGCCGAATTGCCAATTGACCTGAAATTGACTGGCAATTACCACGATATGGGGGAGTTTGTTAGTGATGTCGCCAAGTTGCCGCGTATTGTTACTTTGAATAATTTAAGTTTGAGTACGGACAAGGATGCAAAGTTGGTGTTAGATGTGGTTGCTAAAACTTTTCGATATTTGGATCCTGAAGAAATCTCTGCGCAGGCTGAGTTGAAAAAAGCTGCGAAAAAGGGAGATAAAAAGTGAGCAAATTTTGGTGTGCCAAAATAATGGCGGTAGTCACACTTCTGACTCTTGCTGGTTGCGGTGACAATGGTGTAGCTGAATTGCAGCAATGGATGGAATCTGTAAAGAAAGAAACTCACGTTGTTGTTTCAAAAGTGAGTGAGCCAAAAGTGTATGTTCCTGTGATCTACGCAGGGAAGTCAGATTTGGATCCTTTTAATCCAGCTAAACTGCTGGTTGCGCTTGCAAGAATGAAGGCAGAGTCAAATAATGGCCTGCGACCAGATATGGAGCGTCGCAAGGAGGTTTTAGAGGGGTACTCTCTCGACGAATTAAAAATGGTCGGTGTTATAGAGCGTTCTACTGCACGGCACGCCTTGATACAAGTCGACAAATCTGTTTTTCAGGCTAAAGTGGGAAATTACATAGGTCCCAATTTCGGATTGATCACTAAAATTACTGATTCTAATTTGGAACTTAAAGAAATCGTCCAGGATGCTGCAGGAGAATGGATAGAACGTAAAGCCACCCTAGAGTTGCAGGAGACAAAAAAATGAATACCTTGATAAATGCTAGCAAAAGGAGCGCTGTGTTTCTTAAATTATGTCTGATGGGTTTGCTGAGCCTAAGCGCGATCGCGAATGCCCAATCAAATAGTATTGAGTCGATTACTGCAAATCAGCAGGGCGTCAATATTATTATTAAGATTGCTTTGAAAAACCCCATTGGTAAAGCGCCAATAGGGTTTTCGGTATCTAATCCAGCGAGGATTGCTTTGGATTTTGCTGATACCTCGAATGCAACGGGAAAAAGTTCGATTGACATGGGCATGGGAGAGTTGCGCAACGTGAATGTTGTAGAAGCTACCGGTCGTTCACGCTTGGTCTTTAATTTGAATAAACCATTGAATTACGCCACAACCATAGAAGGTAATGTTGTTGTGATGACGATAGACGGTTCCGGAGGAATAGCAACCGCAGTTAATTCTGTTGGCTTGCCGGTTGCGCCTCCTTCTATTGGCAACGTAAAGCAGAATTTGAAGGATATTGATTTTCGTCGTGGTGTGCAAGGCGAAGGCAGAGTCGTGATTGATTTACCTAGTAATCAAGTCGCTGTTGATGTGCGTCAGCAAGGGCAAAAAATTGTTGTCGATTTCATGAAAGTAGGCTTGCCTTCAGTGTTAAGTCGGCGTCTGGATGTGGCTGATTTTGGTTCTCCTGTGCAAACCGTCACGACTACACAACAAGGCGAAAATGTCCGCATGACGATAGAGCCGAAAGGGCTTTGGGAGCATAGTGCCTATCAGAGCGATACGCAGTTGGTGATCGAAGTTAAACCAATTAAGGAAGATCCGAATAAATTGACACAAGGTACTCAGGGTTATCGCGGTGAGCGCTTGTCGTTTAACTTTCAAAATATTGAAGTACGTGCGTTATTGCAGATTATCGCAGAATTCAGTGGTTTAAATATTATCGCTAGCGATACTGTCACTGGTAATTCCACTCTTCGCCTTAAAGATGTGCCTTGGGATCAAGCGCTTGATGTGCTGATGCAAACCAAGGGACTGGACATGCGCAAAAATGGCTCTGTGATGTGGATCGCGCCAAAAGACGAATTGCTGACAAAAGAAAAATTAGAATTGGAGCAAAAGGCTCAAATCGCAGATCTAGAACCTTTGCGTACAGAGTCTTTTCAACTGAATTATCAAAAAGCTGAGTCATTTAAACAGGTGTTTGTGCAAGATGGCGGCACAACCGGAAACCGCATGTTGTCTAAACGCGGTAGCGCTGTAATCGATACTCGTACTAATCAGCTTTTTGTAACAGATATTCCGTCCAAGTTAGAAGAGGTCAGAAGGATGGTGCAGAAGACTGATATCGCTTCCAAGCAAGTGTTGATTGAGGCTCGTATCGTTGAAGCTGATGATCAATTTAATCGAAATTTGGGTGCTAAACTTGGTTTTCTTGATTTGCGCAATGCCCGTGGCGGAGATGCCGGTTATCAACTTTCAGGCAATCAACGTGGTGCCGTAACTGGTAATTACCTTGGGGTGGGTGAGCAAACCGGTCAGGCAAAAGTCACCGATGGTAGTTATGCGCCGAATACGCAGTTCGTTAATTTACCAGCAGCTGGCCTGAATGGATTAAACCCAGGTAGTTTGGCTGTCAGTTTGTTTTCGGCTGCTGCAAATCGTTTTCTTAACTTAGAACTGTCCGCATTAGAAGCTGATGGTAACGGGAAAATCATTTCTAGCCCTCGTATCGTCACCGCGGATCAACTGCCAGCCCATATCGAGCAGGGCACTGAAATTCCTTATCAAGTATCGACCAGCAGTGGTGCAACTTCTATTTCTTTCCGTAAAGCGACTTTGAGCTTGGATGTCACGCCGCAAATTACACCTGACGGCAATATTATTCTGAATGTCGATGTACATAAGGATAGTCGCGGTGAAGATACTCGTGGAGGTCCTGTAATTAACACCAAACAGGTGAAAACCATGGTTTTGGTTGAAAATGGTGGCACTGTTGTTCTAGGTGGTATCTACACTCAGGAAGAGCGTGATGATATCGCCAAAGTCCCATTCTTCGGTGATCTACCCTTGGTCGGTTATTTGTTTAAAACAACGGCTAAGAAAAACAATAAAACAGAATTATTAGTGTTTATTACTCCAAAAGTACTGACGGATAAACTCACGGCTAAATAAGGCTTTGAGGTATATTATGAATATTAATGATCAATTTAGTAAGAGGTTTTCTGTGGGTAAATTATTTCATGTAATGCTGGCTACGGCCTTGTTGTTGACTCTCAGCGCGTGTGGCGGCGGCGGCGGGTCGGCTGGATCGACAGGTGGTACCGGTGGCACAGGCACTGCTACAGCCCTGTTAAGCTGGACTTTAACTGATGCTGCTGGTGTGCCAATTACTATGATATCAGGAACCGATACCGGCACTATTACCGCAAAATTTGTAGATAGCAAAGGCATTCCATTGGTCGGCGCGCTGTTAACCATTATTGGTGATCCTAGTTTGGCGCAATTTATCCCTGCAACCGGAACTGCTTTGACCGATTCAAGTGGCATCGCTACTATCAAAATTCAGCCCTCGAGTTTGAGCGCGAGTGGCGCTTTTGTTCTGGAAGGACAGGCTGTTAGTGGCGCGCTAACTGCTAAGTATTCAAGTGGAGTTACAGTTGGCGCAGCAAGTTTTACTTTGGGGGGCTTATCATTTTCGACAACTCCACCAGTTCCTTTGCCGGCCTTTAGTACTGTGCTGATAAATATTCCAGTTACGTCCAAAGGTGCTCCTGCGACAAGTGCACCAGGTTTGCTGGTAACTTCCTTATGCGGTACAAAGGCAGATCTTAAATTAGGTGTGCCAACGATATCAGGTACCTATCCGCTCACATATACCAACCTAGGATGTCTGTTGGGTAACGATACTGTCACTGTGTCTTTGGGTGCTTCAACTCAAACTATCTCTTTAGCTGTAGAACCTTCGGCAATCGGTTCTATACAGTTCGTTGGTACAGATAGTCCTGGGACCGCTTTGGTTTTGAAGGGTTCTGGTGGTTTGGGCCGTAAAGAGTCGGCATTGGTAACGTTTAAATTGGTGGACCAAAATAATGTTGGGCTATCAGGAGTCGAGGTCAATTTTTCTACCACAACTAGCACGGGTGGGTTAACAGTGTTGCCCGCTAAAGCGGTCACGGATGCAAGCGGCAATGTCTCGACGACGGTTTCGTCAGGTGTCGTTCCTACCCCAGTTAAAGTGCAGGCGACTGCCACACGTCAAAATAAAACTATCTCTGGATTGTCGGATGCACTAACAATTTCTGCTGGATTACCAATTCAAAAGTTTATGGATTTCAGTGCAACCAAATATAACTTAGAGGGATGGGGATATTCCGATGAAATCGCGGTTGTTACGGTTGCGATGGCAGATCAGTATGGAAATAAAGTCTCTGACGGTACCACTGTCAACTTTATTACTGAGGGTGGTGCTATTGGGACATCTGCGCAAGGTGCATGTAATACTATCAACGGTAAATGTAGTGTCGAGTTCAAGAGTCAGGAATTTAGGCCTTTAAATGGACGAGTTACTGTTATGGCTTATGCTCAAGGGGTAGAGGATTTCGTTAGTCAAAAGGGCACATCCCAATACTATTGCGTAGCCCCAATTGATGCTGCTGGTAATCCTGTATCGCAAGCAGCTTATCGGCCCTTAGTCGATGTTTGCCCACCTAACGCAGGAAATGACAACTTCAGCGATATGGGGGATGCATTTTTGGATGCGGGCACGCTTGGAGCTACTACAGGTCGCCTATCAGGAGGAACTTTTGATGGGGTTTACCAGTTTGCAAATGAGGATCGTCCTATACCATACAATCACGTTGATTATACTAGCGCTGGGGATGGGAGGTGGGGTCTCAACTATATTCGTAGGCAAGTTGAATTTACATTTAGCGGATCAGATGCTAGGTTAATACGCTTGAATTGTAGTGGGTCAACTTGTGTCGATTGGACTGGGGCATCGTCAAGGGTAATTGCGGGTGTTGCTGGTGCCAATTGTAGCAGTCAATCTTTAGATTTTCGTTTAACTGATTTGAATAATAATCCAATGCCATCTGGTACCACTGTGACCGCCGGTGATGCCGATAAATTGTCATTGTTAGCGATATATGGGGCTCCGATTCCTTCTACCAGTAATGTTGGTGGCACACAGCACGCAGTGACAGTGAAAGCGGATGCCAACTGTGCTCATGGATTTGTGACGATCAAGGTGGCGACACCGCGCGGGACAATTACTTCCTTTGAATTTAGGTCGCAATAAAAATTGAGCAGCATTTTTCTAGTCGGTCTCATGGGCTCAGGCAAAACTACGGTTGGCCGGGCCCTTGCGAAGAAACTTAACAAACGCTTTATTGATACTGATCATGAAATCGAGTCCCGTACCGGGGTCTCGATTCCTGTGATTTTTGAGGTCGAGGGTGAGGCTAGTTTTCGCCAGCGTGAAGCTGAAGTGGTAAAGGATCTGACGGCGCAAGACGGTGTAGTTCTTGCAACAGGCGGCGGTGCTATCCTCGACGAGGCTAGTCGCCGCTTTTTGCATGAGCGCGGTACTGTAATTTATCTACGAGCCGGCATTAACAGTATTTTGCAGCGTACCCGCCATGATAAAAATCGGCCACTACTGCGTACCGCTGATCCACGTAAGAAGCTAGAAGAACTCGAAGCACAACGCGAACCTCTGTATCAGCAAATCGCCCATTTGGTAATAGAAACCGGCAGACCCAATGTGCAATTTCTTGTGCAGTCCATTTTGACGCAACTGGCATTGATACCCGGTGCGCTCTCTTCAGAAAACGTTTTACTCATGCAGCAACAAGCTTCTTTCCAAACCCTCAGAGTTGAACTCGGCGAACGTAGTTATCCGATCGCAATCGGTGCTACCTTGCTGGCAGCTAGCGATGTTTTGCGTCAGCACATTAAGGGCCAACGCGTCGCGATAGTCACTAATACCGTGGTCGCACCTTTGTATCTGGCTGCGCTGGAAGAACGTTTGCGTGGCTTGGGCAAGCAAGTAATCAGCATCATCTTGCCGGATGGCGAAGAGCATAAAACCTGGGCTAGCCTGATGCTGATTTTTGATGCCTTACTGGCTGCTAAGTGCGATAGAAAGATTACTTTGCTGGCTTTAGGTGGTGGTGTAATTGGCGATATGACGGGTTTTGCAGCCGCCTCGTATATGCGCGGTGTGCCCTTTGTACAGATTCCGACTACACTGCTATCACAGGTAGATTCATCGGTCGGTGGCAAGACTGGCATCAATCATCCGCTCGGTAAAAATATGATAGGCGCGTTTTATCAGCCGCAGGCAGTGATTGCCGACACCGCAACGCTCAATACCTTACCAGATCGTGAATTATCAGCCGGGTTAGCTGAGGTGATCAAACACGGTGCAATTATCGATGCCGCGTTTTTTGAATGGATAGAGTCGCATATCGTTCAGTTACGCAATAAAGATCCGGAATCGCTGGCCTATGCAATTTCACGTTCATGCGAGATCAAGGCCGACGTGGTGCGCCAAGATGAGCGCGAAGGCGGTTTGCGTGCCATACTCAACTTTGGACATACCTTTGCGCATGCGATTGAATCTGGTTTGGGTTACGGTAAATGGCTGCATGGTGAGGCAGTAGGTTGCGGTATGGTGATGGCGGCAGATTTATCCTGTCGTATGGGTTATATCGATTACGTTAGCAAAGTCAGAGTGCAGAAGTTGGTGGAGGCGGCCGGTCTGCCTACGCTAGCTCCCGATCTGGGCGAGCAGCGCTGGCTGGAGTTGATGGAAGTCGATAAGAAAAATGAGAATGGACAAATCAAGTTTATTCTACTTAAACCCTTGGGCGCACCAATTATCACCGGAGTGCCGAAAGAAACCTTACTCGCTTGCTTGCGAGCCAGTATTTAAAAGTTGCTTTTAGATTGCTAGCCTATGTTCTCCGACGCCCGACTCGCTCCCTACGCGGCCCAATCGGGTACTTCACGCGGCCGACTTCATGCTGAGCCCAAGCCTGGTTCCCGCTCTGAATATCAACGCGATCGCGATAGGATCATACACAGCAGCGCGTTTCGCCGGCTAGAATATAAAACTCAAGTCTTTGTCAATCACGAAGGCGATCTGTTTCGCACCCGTCTCACGCATAGCCTGGAGGTGGCGCAGATAGGGCGTTCAATTGCCCGCAATCTGCACCTAAACGAAGATTTGGTGGAGGCGATTTCGCTGGCACATGATCTTGGTCACACACCGTTTGGGCATGCGGGGCAAGACGCATTAAATGCCTGTATGCAGGAATTCGATGGCTTTGAGCATAACTTGCAGAGCTTGCGGGTGGTCGATGCTCTGGAGGAGCGTTATGGCGCTTTTGATGGCTTAAATCTTAGTTTCGAAACGCGTGAGGGCATACTTAAACATTGTTCTTTAGCGCATGCTAGAAATCTCGGTGACGTAGGGCAGCGTTTCATAGATAAGACTCAGCCTACACTGGAAGCGCAGTTAACCAATCTGGCAGACGAAATTGCCTACAATAATCACGATATAGACGATGGATTACGCTCCGGTTTATTGCTGGAGTCGCAATTGATGGAATTGGATTTTTATGGACGGCATAGGCATGAGGTTGATTTGGCCTATCCTGGAATCAACGGTCGACGTGCAATTTCTGAAACTATACGGCGGATGATAGATCGTTTGATCGTTGATTTAATTCAGACTTCCGAGCAGCGTATCGCAGATTGTGCCCCGACATCGGTAGACCAAGTCAGGGCGCACGCTAAGATGATCGCTTTTTCCGACAGCATGTATCAAGAGGCACTCATCCTAAAGCAGTTCTTGCGGGAAAATTTGTACAGGCATTATTTAGTAAATCGCATGACCAGTAAAAGCAGGAGCATCGTTAGAGAATTATTTGATGCCCTGATGGCTGAACCTATCTTGCTGCCCCCGGATTATCAAGTTAAGTCTAGCGCGTCGGATGCCCGTGCCCTGCAGGCACGCAAAATCGCAGACTATATTGCAGGCATGACCGACCGCTATGCGATCAGAGAACATCGACGACTGTTTTCTATTGAAGAAATCTAGGTCGTTTTTACACTTAACTGTATTTTTTTTGATTGGGATTCCTATGCAATTAGCGCATTTATTTAATGTGAAAAACTCAGGATTTTTGCTGGCGGGTGCTTTGCTTAGTGTGGCAATGTCGGCCTGGGCTTTCTCGTTCGACGATCTGAGTAATCAAGATGCGAGCGCCGGTTTAAAGGCCGCCTTAAATAAAGGGTCAGAGCTGGCAGTTGCCAAGCTTGGGGCTGAAAATGGTTACTATAATAATGATAAGGTCAGAATAGCATTACCCTCGGTGCTAGAACAAGCTTTGCCTATCTTAAGGATGACCGGGCAAGGCAAGCAACTCGATGAATTGGTCGTTTCTATGAATCGTGCAGCCGAGGCTGCCGTGCCTATGGCGAAGCCCTTGTTGCTCGATGCGGTCAAATCTATGTCGGTGACGGATGCCAAGAACATACTCACCGGCGGCGATACTTCCGTCACAGATTTTTTCAAGCAAAAAACCGCAAGCGCTTTGGGTGTGAAATTTTTACCTATGGTGAAGGGCGTTACCGATAAGGCGGGGCTCTCTGCTCAGTACAATACTGTAATGGGACAAGCGCATAAATTTGGTGTGGTCCCCGCACAGCAAGCCAGTGTCGAAACCTATGTGACGCAACGCGCTTTAGATGGCTTGTATCTGATGATCGCTGAAGAAGAAAAAGCGATACGTCAGGATCCTATCGGTGCGGGCAGTAAAATTATAGGCAAGGTATTTGGCTTGCTGAAGTGATGGCTGCCAGGCTTTCCGCAACGCAATTCAAGCTGCCCTAGCATCAATCGCAACGCGCATAGAAACTCCCACGCATTGCGATTGACTGATCGCTTATAGCAGATCGCGCAAAGGGTGAGCGTAGTCTGGCCAAACCGGCTCAAAAAAACCGAGTATCAAGGATTCATCGACTAGCTCCTGCGTTGCTGGAGACCAGCGTGGTGCATTGTCTTTGTCCACCACCAAGGCTCTTACTCCTTCCAGCACCTCGCCATGTTTGAAGCAATGGCGCACCATAGTTCGCTCCATGCGCAAACATTCTGCTACTGTCATATCGGCACCGCGACGTAATTGTTCTAATGTGACAGCCATCAGCAAGGGCGAGCGTTTCTGCATCAGTGCGCTGGCTTGTAAGCCGAATTCACTTTGATCGAGTGCTAGTGATTGCAAGACTTTTTTTACATCTTTGCCTGCAAAGTGCAAGTCTATTGCAGCACGATTTTTCGCCAGCGTACTTTGTTCTGGTATTGCCTGATCGGCATATTGCGTCGCAAACTCACGGATCAGCACACGAATATCGTCGCTGTTAGTAGTGCGCAGTAAGTCCATCAAAGTGGTTAAGGCAGTCGTAGGAATATACACATCTGCCAATTCTGCATACATGGCATCGGCCGCATTGATGATGTCACCAGTCATCCCTAAATAAGTACCAATTTCGCCAGGGCTACGCGCTAGGAAGTAGCTGCCGCCCACATCCGGGAATAGGCCAATATTCACTTCTGGCATCGCCATCTTAGTACGCTCTGTGACTATCCGCAGGCGGCAGTTTTTTCCTGCCTGGGCGATCCCCATGCCACCGCCCATGACCACACCGTTTAGTAATGCGACATAAGGTTTAGGATAGAAATGGATTAAATGATTTAAGGCGTATTCTTCGCTGAAAAAATCTTCTAACAGGGCGCTGTCTCCCTTTGGGGTGGCAGTACCAACATCGTAAAAAAAGCGTATGTCACCACCGGCACAAAATGATTTTTCACTGCTGCTATGAATGAAAACAGCCGCAACTTCGTCATTCTCTTGCCACTGTAACAGTGTGGCGGTGATGTTGCGTACCATTTCTAGGGACAAAGAATTGAGGGCTTTCGGTCTATCTAGGGTGATGAACCCTATGCGGTTCTGTATTGAGCTTAATATATGATTACTCATAGGATCTGGTATTTAGTGAAGGTGATTGGGATGGGATAAGAAAAATCAACTAGTGCCAGCCTGGTCACGCAATCTGCATGCGGCTTGCAGCCGAGATAGGCTGGAAACCCGCATGAATAGTGCGTGTTAGGCATGCTGCCATTTTGAAATTTAATCAGCAGCGAGTGCAGGATGTTCTTGTGCCCATGTTTTATCGAAATTTTAGATTGCCATTTTATCGAAATTTGTCCGCTAATCAAATGAATCTGTGAAGAGATTCGAAAGGTGCAAAGAGACAATCGCAGCCCTACAAAAACGATTGCACAAGATGTTTTTTTTGCAGATGCACATATCTCTTTTGCCAACAAAAAAGGACGCTGAAGCGTCCTAGTTTTGGGTTCCCTTTGTGGGTTGATAGTTTTACACTGAGGCTGGATCAGGAATATGTTTGATCGCTTGATGCGGATGTTCCTGAATTTTGTCTTTGTGTTTAATGACTTGCCTGTCTAGTTTGTCTATCAGTGTGTCGATGGCAGCATACAGATCCTGCGCCAGACTTTCAACGTGAATATCTTTACCGCTGATGTGCAGATTAATATCTGCTTTATGACGTTTGTCCTTTTCTCGGAGCTTGTCGACCGTCAGGATGACGGCGATATCAATGACTTGATCGAAGTGTCGCCTGATACGTTCTAGCTTGTTTTGTACATGTTCACGAATTGCAGGAGTTACTTCAAGGTGATGACCACTGATGGTGAGATTCATAAAACGCTCCTATGGTGATGTTACTTGATGACACTATCGCTATTACTATGCGCCCAATCTGAAAAACCTGTTTGAGCTAAATCATATATAGCAATCTAACGCAAAATTTCAAGAACAATTTTTACAAAGATTTTCGCAAACTGACCGGTGGAATTTTAAGGGCTTCGCGGTACTTGGCGACTGTGCGGCGCGCAATGACCATCCCTTGTTCACCCAGCATGTCTGCAATCTTGCTATCAGAGAGTGGGCTTTTCTGGTTTTCTGCTCCTATCAATTGTTTGATGAGTGCTCGTATCGCCGTCGATGATGCTTCACCCCCTGTTTCAGTGGCGACATGGCTACCGAAAAAATACTTCAACTCAAACATACCATGTGGGGTCAGCATGTATTTCTGAGTGGTCACACGAGAAATTGTACTCTCATGTAAACCCAGTGTATCAGCAATTTCGCGCAAAACAAGAGGGCGCATCGCGACCGCTCCATGTGTGAAAAAATTCCGTTGTCTTTCGACTATTGCTTGCGAAACCCGTAAAATCGTCTCGAAACGTTGCCGCATATTTTTGATCAGCCAGCGTGCTTCCTGCAACTGGGGATTAAGACTGCCATCCCCACGATTTTGCTTCATGATATTGGCGTACATGCTATTGACACGCAGCTTAGGCATGATGTCCTGGTTCAATAACACTTGCCATCCATCAGCAGATTTTTTGACTATTACATCCGGCACCACATAGTCGGAACTACTGACTGCAAACTCGGCGCCAGGTTTGGGTTTGCATAAACGTATCACCACCTGTGCCTCGCGCAAATCCTCATCGTCACAATTAAAAACCTTCTTTAAGCGAGCAAAATCGCGTTGTGCAAATAAACCTAATTGTGTTTCTACGATGGCAAGTGCGAGGCGTCGGGTGACGAAAGCGATTTTGGGCAGGCGTTTGATCTGCAGCGCCAGGCACTCGGAGCAGTTACGTGCGCCAACACCGGCAGGATCAAAACTTTGTACCATGAGCAAGGCAAAACTCAGCTCTTCAGGCTCAACCAATAGTTCTAGAGGGATGCTGGAATGAATATCTTCCAGGCTCTCTATCAGATAACCGCTATCATCGAGGGCGTCGATTACCAGTTCCACCAAGGCCAGATCGCGCGGTTCGCGCAGATTCAGACGCATTTGCTCCAGCAAATGTTCTTTAAGTGAAATATGCGCCGCTTCTAACTGCGGTCTTCCCTCATCCTCTTCCGAGGATTTACTGCCTTGCGGAGCATCGTCAAAACTCCACTCGGTTTCGCTAGGGCTGACACTATCGGCCGCGTTGCTAACTTCTGAGATCTCGCTGGAGTCGGTATTGGCGTTACTCTGATCTTCAGCAGAACTGACGCCGAACTCCGTTTCAGACCGTGATTCAGTACTGCCAATGGCGCCGTCCGCCAACAAGCGTACCGCGCTATCGAGTGGATTATCGACGCGCTCTAGCATGGGATTTTCTATCAGCAAGTTTTCTAGTTCTTGATGCAGTTCCAGCGTGGACAATTGCAGTAGCCGTATCGATTGTTGCAATTGTGGCGTGAGTGCCAGATGTTGCGAGGTGCGTAGCTGCAGGCTTTGCTTCATGCTGAGTGTGATTTCCGCTACATGCGGAAATGCTCTCCCAAATAGACGCGCCTGACCGATTCGTTGCTGATGATTTCTTCTGGACTACCGCTGGCTAATACGGCACCCTGATTAATGATGCAAGCGTGGTCACAAATGCCTAAGGTTTCGCGCACATTGTGATCTGTGATCAAGACGCCTATGCCGCGATTTTTTAAAAAAACCACGATGCGCTGTATCTCTATGACGGCAATCGGATCGACCCCGGCAAACGGTTCATCAAGCAGGACGAAACGGGGATTGGTTGCCAGTGCGCGGGCAATTTCTACCCGTCTGCGCTCACCACCAGATAGCGATAGCGCTGGATTCTCTCGCAAACCTTCGATTTGTAAGTCGTCGAGTAGGGCATCGAGACGTTGCTCGATGGCAGCTTTGCTCAGAGATTTTCCGTGTTCATCGGTTTGTAGTTCGAGTACAGCGCGGATATTGTCCTCCACCGACAACTTGCGAAATACTGAAGCCTCTTGCGGTAAGTAAGATAAGCCGAGTTTGGCGCGCTGGTGTATCGGCATGCGCGAGATATCAACGCCGTCGATATCGATTTTTCCTGCATCTGAGGGGACCAGGCCCACGATCATGTAGAAGGACGTGGTTTTACCAGCGCCATTCGGGCCTAGTAAGCCGACTACTTCGCCACTTTTTACTTCTAAAGAAACATCGCGCACTACCTGGCGCGCCCCATAGCGTTTTTGTAAACCCTGGATGACGAGTGTACTAGTCATAATTATTTGGCTGGAGTATTCATGTTGACTGGCTTTGCCGGTTTAGGTTGCAGCGTCAATTTCACACGCCCAGCCCCAGGCACATGGGTGCCGGTAGTGGTATTTGTGGCGAGAAACACATCATTGAGACTGTCGTAGGAAAGAAATTCCCCTTCTTGCTCTTGCGTGACTTTTTTGCCTTCTAAATACTTGACACGGGCTTTCGAGATAAACCTGACCAACTCAGTTTTATCGTCGTATTCAATGCGATCGGCCACACCTTCTACCCACAAATCATCCCCACCATCGCGTTTTTGCCGGAAAAAATTTTGCTTTCCCGGATTGCTGGTTAACACTACATTCATGTGCTCGTCCGCAGTTTGCGTAATGATGGCGCGGTCCGATTTGACGATGAGAGTGCCACGTGTCAGTACTACATCGCCAGTTAATGTAGTGATGTTTCTCTTACCATCTGAATTGGATAGTTCAGCTTCGATATTGGTTTCTTTCTGGCTATCTGCTTTTTCCGCATAGGCCGAACAAATAGGTGCTAGAAAGCAAAATGTTATCGCTAGTTGGCCAAGATAGCTCAAGCCTGAATTGCGGGTGGCATACATATAAAATTTTTCCTGTTTACTTCACGATAGAGGTTTTTGCGCGGCACCGGCACGACTAAAGCGCGCCCTTACTTTGCTAAGTAATTGTACTTGCTGGGTGTTATTGTCCGCCGTCATGCCGACCGCGTGAATTTCCGATGTTGTTGTGATCATCGTCACGGCAGTATCGGTTTTCATTGTATTTTCATCTGGTAAGACTAAAAGATAATCTGAATTTAATTGCATGAAGCTCGAAGTTCTAGTAGCCGGTCTCTCAACTTGCACGTCGCCTAGTAAATGTATTTGATCATGTTCGCGAATTGGGGTCGTTTGTGTTGATTTTTGCTCGATCACTGCACGCAAAGCACGGATATTAACCGGTGATTTATCAGCGGAAAAACTATTGATGCGTGCTTGCTGGATTTCAAGATCGTCGCTGCGAGGATAATGGGTGAGCTTGTCGCCGACTATGCTGACATTGGCCTGGCCATTATTTGGCAGGCGTATAAAATTAAATTTTTCGACATAGTAATCAGGTTCGCTACGCACACTGCTACGGGCGTTTGCATCATCGCCATTTTGACGCAGAGTTTTGAGTATCCAAAAACTAGCAAGTGCCACTAAGGCTAGCAAGACTACGCCTAACCAAATACGAAACTGATCAGCGGTTAAATGATATTTCATGCCAGAAAATTAGCTAAGACACTATCGTAGCGGCCCTGAGCTTGTAAAATAAAATCGCAAACTTCACGCGCAGCACCATTGCCGCCGTGGGCCAATGTGAGGTAATGAACCCGTGACTTTACTTCGGCATGCGCATTCGGTACGCTGGCAGAAAAACCAACTCGTGATAACACCGGTAAATCGATCACGTCATCACCGATAAAGCCGCAGTGCTCAGCTTTGATACCCAAAATAGAGATTAACTCCAGAAACGCCGCTTTTTTTTCATGTATGCCTTGCATGACATGGGTAATGCCGAGATCGGCAGCGCGTCTGGCAACAATCGGCGACTGGCGTGCGCTGATGATGGCGGTGATTACGCCAGATTGTTGCAATAATTTGATGCCTTGGCCGTCGAGCACATTGAAGCTTTTCATGATTTCGCCCTCTGGGCCAAAATGCAGGCAGCCATCGGTTAAGACGCCATCGACGTCGAAAATCATCAATTTTACCTGGGCAGCTTTTTTCAGGGCAGCGAGTGTCATTAAATCACCTTGGCGCGAGTCAGATCGTGAATGTGCAGGGCGCCGACCAGCTTACCGCTGTCATCGGCCACTAATAATTGGTTGATACGATGGGTTTCCATGACTTCTACCGCCTCTACTGCGAGTTGCTCGGGGCGTATGCTGCGTGGATTCTTGCGCATCACGTCGGCGATGCATACTTGTGAAAAATCCTGGGTTTTTTCCATTAGTCGGCGTAAGTCACCATCGGTAAATACGCCTATGATGCGTTGCTCGGGATCGACCACGGCCGTCATCGCCATGCCTTTTTGAGTGATCTCCAGCAGCGCAGCGGTTAATTTAGTTTCGGGCGCCACTTGGGGAATAGCCTCGCCGGTACGCATGACATCACGCACATGAGTGAGCAGGCGGCGGCCCAGCGTGCCGCCCGGATGTGAGCGGGCAAAATCTTCTTCGCGAAAACCGCGTGCATCCAGGACTGCAACGGCCAGTGCATCGCCTAAGGCCAGCGTCACCGTTGTGCTGGCGGTCGGTGCCAGATTCAAGGGACAGGCTTCTTTATCTACATGGACGTTTAAATGGACGTCAGCTAGTTTGGACAAACTAGAATCAGGCTTGCCAGTCATGGCGATCAGTTTCACGCCCAGACGTTTGATAGTCGGTAATATCGACATTAATTCTGATGCTTCGCCAGAATACGAGATCGCGATAAACACATCCTGACGCGTCACCATACCAAGGTCGCCGTGGGCGGCTTCAGCGGGATGAACAAAAAATGCAGGAGTGCCGGTGGAAGCGAAAGTGGCGGCAATCTTGCGCGCAATATGGCCGGATTTTCCTATACCAGAAACCACTACACGGCCTTCGCATTGGAGTAAGAGTGACATTGCCTGAGTAAATGCAGCGGCATCAATGCCACTCAGTCGCTGTTTAAGAGCGAGTATCGCGTCGGCTTCTATCTGCAGTGTCTCGCACGCCAGTTGCAAGGCGTGCGCGGCGGCATCGGCCTGGGCGAGGGGGGCGGTTGGGCGAGTTGGGGTGGCTTGTGTACTCATCCGCTAAGTATAAACCAAAATGACTAAGCAAGAACTCTGCCAGTTACGGAAGAATGAATATTGTTCGTTATTTGTTGGTCTGGACACACTCTAAATCGGCAATAATAAGAAATATGACTGCACTTGACACCACACTTCTACTTTTAAGCGCCGCCGTCCTTGGGGTCGTGGCTTTTCGCATGCTGCAATTGCCTCCTATATTAGGTTATCTGGTAGTTGGGGTGATGGTCGGTCCGCATGGTCTGGGCATGGCGCAAGAAAGTTCGGCCACGCATGAATTGGCGGAGTTTGGTGTCGTGTTTTTGATGTTCTCTATCGGCCTGGAGTTCTCTTTGCCCAAGCTGATGGCTATGCGGCGTGCCGTCTTTGGCTTGGGAATGGCGCAGGTAATACTTACTATTGTGATGGCGATGTTGTGTGGCTTGGCCGCGGCATATTACTTACCAGGACAGTTCAAGATAGGTTGGGAGGCCGCTTTTTCCTTAGGCGGCGCTTTGGCAATGTCGTCCACCGCGATCGTCTCTAAGATGCTCACGGAGAAGATGGAGCTGGAAAGCCCGCACGGCAAACAGATAATCAGCGTGCTCCTGTTTCAGGATTTAGCCGTGGTGCCGCTGTTAATTTTGGTGCCGGCTTTGGCGGCGCATAGCGGCAACCTGCTTGAAACCTTGGCATGGGCAGGTGGCAAGGCTGCCTTAGTATTGTTTTTGCTGTTGTTTTTGGGGCAGAAATTAGTACGAGGCTGGTTTAGCATCGTGGTCAAGCGCCGCTCCCAAGAGCTGTTCATGTTAAACCTGCTACTCATTACCTTGGGTGCTGCCTGGCTGACTGAGCGCGCTGGCTTGTCGCTAGCACTGGGTGCATTCGTCGCCGGTATGTTGATTTCTGAAACCGAATACAAGCATCAGGTAGAGGAGGACATCAAATCCTTTCGCGATGTGTTGCTAGGCTTGTTTTTTATCACGGTCGGGATGTTACTTAATTTGCGATTGGTGATCGAACATGGCTGGCTGGTGTTGCTGTTGTTGGTGGTGCCCGTGTTGTTGAAATTCGGCTTGATTACTGCTTTGGCCCGGCTTTTCGGCAATACCACCAGCGTCGCCTTGCGCACTGGTTTAGGTTTGGCGCAGGCCGGTGAGTTTGGTTTCGTCTTACTCAATCAGGCGGGCGCACTGAAATTGTTAGATCCGCTGCTATTGCAATTGATACTCGCCTCTATGGTTTTATCGATGTTGATCTCACCGTTTATTTTGGCAAAATCGGATGCGATTGTGATGAAATTATCGGCCAATGAATGGATGATGCAATCGCTGGCATTGACCCAAATTGCGGCACGTACCATGAGCGCCAAAAAACATGTGATTATTGCGGGCTTTGGACGTAGCGGTCAAAGTCTGGCGCGTTTGCTGGCGGAAGAAAACATTGAATATCATGCACTCGATCTCGACCCTGACCGGATACGCGAGGCGCAAATTGCCGGTGCCAATGTCTCGTATGGTGATGCGGCACGGCGCGAAAGTTTGCTGGCGGCCGGTATCAATCGTGCCGCAGCTTTGGTGGTCACTTATACCAACACCCAATCGGCGTTGAAAATTTTACATCTGGTGCACGAGCTGCATCCCAGTTTGCCTGTCATCGTGCGTAGTCACGACGATACCGATCTGGATAAATTACGTGCCGCTGGTGCGACCGAGGTGGTGCCCGAGTTGATGGAGGGCAGTCTGATGTTGGCCTCGCATGCGCTAGTCTTGTTGGGTGTACCTTTGCGGCGCGTGGTGCATAAGGTGCAGACCGCCAGAGATGAGCGTTACGAATCTTTGCGTGGATTTTTTCATGGTGCCAGCGACATCGCCGACGGTCCCGAAAATATGCAGTTGCGTCTGCATACTGTGGTGCTTAGTGGGCACTCTAAAAGCCTGGGCAAGAGTCTGGAAGAGCTCAATCTGGCTGAACTGGAAGTCGATGTAACGGCGATACGCAGAGGTAAAAATCGCTTACCGCCAGAGTTAGGTCTGATCTTGCAGGAGGCCGATGTTATCGTGTTGCGCGGCAGCGCCGAAAGCGTCGCTAGAGCCGAGCTGCGGCTGGTAAAATAGCGGCTTATTTTTTTACACTATGAAGAAACCAGACACTATGCAAAACCCATCTGACTACATTAAAGAGCATATCCGCACGGTGGAAAACTGGCCGCAACAAGGCATCATGTTCCGTGATATCACCCCTTTATTGCAAAACCCCAAAGTTTTCCGGGTGTTGATTGATATGTTCGTACATCGCTATATGGATGCCAAGCTCGACATGATTGCGGGCCTGGACGCACGGGGTTTCATCATCGGTTCGGTTGTGGCTTATGAACTCAATCTCGGTTTTGTGCCTATCCGTAAAAAAGGCAAATTGCCGTTCACCACGGTGTCTGAACAATACGAACTTGAATACGGTAGCGCCACGGTAGAGTTGCATACCGACGCCTGCAAAGCAGGTGATCGCGTGGTCTTGATCGATGATCTGATCGCTACTGGCGGCACCATGATGGCGGGACGTAAATTATTGGAGCGACTCGGTGCGACCGTGGTAGAGGGAGCCGTGATCGTTGATCTGCCAGAGTTGGGCGGCTCAGAATTAATTAAAGCGAGTGGCTTGCCGCTTTACACTGTATGTAATTTCGACGGCCATTGAGTTAATGGGGTATCGAATATACTAGGGTGAGTATATTTTTAACGCGCTTTATACATATGCGCAATACCTAGTGTTTTTAAGCATACTCCCTATAATTATCCTATTATACGGTGCTTGGCCGCAGCGAAAAGCCTGAACTCAGTACGCAACTGAATTCAGGCTTTTGGTTTTTTATGTCTTGTTTTTTAGATATCTACGGCGAGCTGCTTGCATCGCATCACTGCATGATTTGCATTTGATTTGTCAATTGAATCGGCAGCTTTACGCGACATCTCTGGCATTTGCGTTATACTTCAGGTCTTCCAAGGAGCGCTGCGACAAAATCTTGCTATTTTGCCAGGCTTGGAATCAGAAAACCGCGCTCACGTTACTTTTTTCAATCGAAAGGAGGGCGTGATGAACGCCACCACAATGACTACTCAACACACGACGCAAGACTACCTAGTTGCCGATCTCAGCCTGGCAGATTGGGGCCGCAAAGAAATCAGTATCGCCGAAACCGAAATGCCTGGCCTGATGGCAATCCGCGAAGAATTCGCTGCTACTCAGCCTTTGCGCGGCGCCCGTATTACCGGCTCTTTGCACATGACGATACAGACCGCAGTGCTGATCGAAACCCTGAAAGCACTGGGCGCGCAAGTGCGTTGGGCTTCCTGTAATATTTACTCGACCCAAGATCATGCAGCTGCGGCGATTGCCGACGGCGGCACACCAGTGTTCGCTTTCAAGGGCGAAAATCTGGACGAATACTGGGATTTCACCCATCGCATCTTTGAATGGCCGAACGATGAAAACGGCTCTGTCGTTTTCTCGAATATGATTCTGGATGACGGCGGCGATGCCACGTTGCTACTGCATCTGGGTAGCCGTGCCGAGAAAGATATTTCGGTATTGGCCAATCCTGGTTCCGAAGAAGAAATCTGCCTGTTCAATGCGATTAAGTCGCACCTGAAAACGGAACCGGACTGGTACTCGAAACGTTTGCCGCATATCATGGGCGTGACCGAAGAAACCACCACCGGTGTGCACCGTTTGTATCAAATGCATAAAGACGGCAAACTGGCCTTCCCGGCGATTAACGTCAATGATTCCGTGACAAAATCGAAGTTCGACAATCTCTACGGTTGCCGTGAATCTCTGGTCGATGGTATCAAGCGCGCTACTGACGTCATGATCGCCGGTAAAGTTGCCGTGATCGCCGGTTACGGTGACGTCGGTAAGGGTTGCAGCCAAGCCATGCGTGCCTTGTCGGCACAAGTATGGGTCACAGAAATCGACCCGATCTGCGCACTGCAGGCCGCAATGGAAGGTTTCCGTGTTGTGACGATGGAATACGCGGCCGAATTTGGCGATATCTTTGTCACTACGACCGGTAACTACCACGTCATCAGCCACGATCATATGCTGAAGATGAAGAATAACGCCATCGTCTGCAATATCGGCCACTTCGACAATGAGATCGACGTCGCTTCCATCAAGAAGTATCAGTGGGATAATATCAAGCCACAAGTCGATCACGTGATTTTCCCTGACGGAAAACGTATCATCTTGTTGGCAGAAGGCCGTCTGGTTAATCTCGGGTGCGGTACCGGTCACCCATCATATGTGATGAGTTCTTCGTTCGCGAATCAAACCATTGCCCAGATCGAGTTATTCGTCAACACCAAGCAGTATCCGGTCGGCGTCTACACTCTGCCTAAGCATCTGGATGAAAAAGTCGCGCGTCTGCAATTGAAAACACTCAATGCACAATTGAGCGTTCTGACTGACGAGCAAGCCAACTATATCGGTGTTGCCAAATCTGGCCCTTACAAGCCTGAACACTACCGTTATTGATGCCTTAAAACCCCGGGTCTTTACTGGCCCGGGGTTTTATCCCTTGTTTGATTCGACTACGTTTTTAGGAGACTTCATGCTGCTGTTAGCAACCTGGCTGATCAATGCGCTTGCCTTGCTCGCCTTACCCTACCTGATCCATTCCGTAAAAATCGATAGCTTCGGGACTGCCTTGCTGGTGGCCGTGGTACTCGGTTTCGTCAATACCATCTTGCGTCCTATTTTGTTATTGCTGACCTTGCCGGTGACTTTGCTGAGCATGGGTCTGTTTATCTTTATCATCAACGGTTTGATGTTTTGGATGGTGGCCAATATGGTCAACGGTTTTCATGTGGCCGGATTCTGGTCGGCGGTCGGCGGTGCATTGCTGTATAGCGTGATCTCCTGGACACTCACTACTTTACTTCTGCAAAAATAATGTCAGCTCACAATTTCAGCATAGAATTTTTTCCGCCGAAGACGACGGAAGGCACAGAAAAACTGCGCATCACGCGCGCCAAGCTGGCCGCTTTGCAGCCCAAGTATTTCTCAGTCACTTTCGGTGCTGGCGGTACTACGCAGCAAGGCACGCTAGACACTGTGGTGGAAATTCGTAACGAGGGTTATGACGCCGCCCCGCATCTGTCTTGCGTAGGCGGTACCCGCGCCTCGATACGCGATATTTTGCAGCAATACAAGGCGCACGATATTCGTAGGCTAGTGGCCTTGCGCGGCGATCTGCCTAGCGGTTACGGCATGGGTGGTGAATTTCGCTATGCCAATGAACTGGTAGAATTTATCCGTGCCGAAACCGGCGACTGGTTTCATATCGAAGTGGCCGCTTACCCGGAAATGCATCCGCAAGCGCGCTCGCCGCAAGACGATCTGAACAGCTTCGTGCGCAAGATGCAGGCTGGCGCGAATGCCGCTATTACCCAATATTTCTACAATGCCGATGCGTATTTTCAATTCGTAGAGCTGGCCCAAAAGGCTGGCGTGACTGCACCTATCGTGGCGGGTATTATGCCGATCACGAACAGTAATCAGTTGCTGCGTTTCTCAGAAATGTGCGGCGCGGAAATCCCGCGCTGGGTACGCTTAAAATTAGCCAGTTACGGTGACGACAGCGCCTCGATCAAGGCCTTCGGTCTGGATGTGGTCACCCATCTGTGCGAACGCCTATTGGCTGGCGGCGCACCTGGCCTGCATTTTTACTCACTCAATCAAGCCGCCGCCACCAGCGCGATCTGGCAACGTTTAGTCTGAGACGCAACAAGACGTGAAAAAGCGCATGCACAATGCGCTTTTTTTTCGCGCGTACTTTGCTCCTTGAGTCTCCGCTACGCCGCGCCGTAGATATTCAAAAAGAGACTTTGTAAAAGCTAAACGCAGTCCACATGCGGCTCGCAGCAGCAAAAGCCCTGTAAACCTGCATGGTGATTGCGCACACGGTTTGAAAAACATGTTTCAGCAGCTCATCTAGCTTGTTCAGGGATCTCATATTGTTTCAGGGATGCCGATTTCAGTTTGCAGTCGAGTGCCGCATTTAATAGCTCGACTGGCTGCACGGTTTGTGTGCCGCGACTTAAGAGTAGGGCTTGGCCTGGTCTGACTTGCAGCGCGAAACCGCGATGGCAGAGGCTGGCGGTGATCCATTCTTCGAGAATTTCCAAAACGTGATTACGCTTGCCCAGACGCGATAAAAAGCTGACGCCTTCTGGCCGCAATTTTTCCCATAACTGTTCGGCTTGTTGCGCCATTCCCACCAGTTCGGTGAAGGGGAGTTTATCCGGTGCCATCCAGCTATTGGCGAAACGCTGTTCTATCTGTCGCTGCAAAATCTGACTGCCGTAACTATCCCAGTCGCTAGTGATCAGGGCTTCGTGTTCGAACATGCTGTACCAGGCAGTTTCTGCGGCGAGTTCGCCGCCGACTAATTGCAGGCAATCGGCCAGTGGCGGAAAGCTCGGACTTGCGCCTGGTTGTATCGCGGCGATGCGCTCGCTCAGCGAGGGATGGCTGTCGCCGAATGCGGTCGGGCGTGCCTCGGCATGGGTGATGCTGGCCTGCACTTCGGGGCGTTTTAGACTGGGTTTGCAGAAACGGCGGAAACCTTCAAACACCGGCAGACGTGAGCCGCGTGTGATGGCCGGGCGCAATTCGTGATCCAAATAGGCGCTCCACATCGGTTCGATTAAATGGATTTTTTCCAATGCCGCGCGGGTCGCTTTAACCCCGAAACACTGCACTGCAAACGCATCGGCAGAAAACTCCTGAGCCCGCGATACGCTGCTAGACAGTCGCAATACCCATTGTCCGTAATAACGAAAAATCAGATCGAGAAAAAACAGCGAGTCATCCAGATTATTCACCGTGGTAGTGAGCGATTTGCGGGTGCGATACACCCAGGGGCCAAGCGCCAGATCACCGGCTACAAAATGCCCGAACTCATGCGCTAACACCGAGCCCAGTTCCGCGTTCGAGAGGTTACCTAGCAAGGGCAGGCCGATGCCGACACGTAAGCCTAACAGCTTGCCATACCAGTTGCGCTCGCAGCTGATAAAGGCACTGGCGGCACCGATTAAATGGATATCGATAGACGTGTTAATTTTTAATTTGCCGGCGATGTGCTCGACCATCGCATACAAGGGTTCGGCCTTGCTTCTGTCCAGCGGTGGCAAACTGGTTTTGACGCGCTTGGAAAAGCGCCAACGCGGTCGCAGTGCATAGGCCAGGCAAAGTGCCGCGAAAGCGGCGACAAAGCCGGACAATTCTAGTGAAGAACGATAGTAAAGTTGGGCGAAGGGTAGCGATAATAACAGCACGATCAGGCCCAGCGCTAACAGCCAAAATCCCAGCCATAAGCCTAATACCAGAATCGCGCGCGGCCGTACTTTGCTATTGTTATTCAGATAGGCTTTAGAGCTTGAGGGCGCTGTTCTGTTTGTATTGGTCGAGATAGTCATGACTAGTTCCTCGCTGGCCATTGCGTCAATGCGGTAGTGACCGGGCCACGCATAAAGTCAGTCCTTGCCGCCATACTCCGTAAGCCAGCTCTTTCGGCATCGCTCAATTGCGGATTGCGTGAGCGTATTAGATACGCGGCCGCCTGCATCTCTAGCGCCAGATCGAACTGATCCAGATCGATTACCTCGCCCTGCATAAATTTGGAAAGTAAATTGTTTTCATCTTTAGATAAATGCAACGCAGTTTGCATTATTTTACTCAGACTTGCATCCTGATTTCTGAGTGCTTCTCCGTACACCAAAATCATTTGATCAGTCGCCAGACTGCTTAATTGATAAGGATCTACAGCACGCGCCAGTTGTAAGGCAAGGCTAGGATTATTCCTCAATGCTAGCGCCAGTTGCACAAAGGTGTCGTGAGTTTTGGCGGCCTGTTTCGGTGCTAAGCCTGCACGTATGCGGTAAAAATCGACGTTATTGGCGTTGTCCAGAGTAGGCGTCAATTGCTTGAACCAGAATTCGGGATCAGCGCTGGCTTGCCTTGCCACCAAGGCAAAATCAGCCGCGCGAGCGGCTCTGGTGCTGGCTCTTTTGTCGCGGGCCGCAGCGTTTAAGAGATTAAGCGCATCCAACTTGCGTCCTTGCGCCAGCAGGGTTCTGACCTCGGTATCAAATAAGGCATCAGCATGCTTAGGCGAGAGCTGGCGTAATTTGAGAATATCTTGATAGGCTCCGGAATAATCTGCATGTATAGCCTTACGCCGTGCCAGACTGCTTAAGATGGCGGGGTCTTGTGGAAATCGCAGGTGCGCCGCCTGCATCGCAGCTATGCCCGGGACTCCGGGCAACAACGACGCGTGCAAATACTGTGCCGAGGCCGATTCCGGGTGAATACGTGCTTTTTCCGCGTATTCATTGAGCAGGGTTTGGTACTGACCAGCTTCTATCATCACGTCTTGATAGCGTCTTTCATCATCAACATTCTCAGGGTTTGCTTGTAAGGCTAGCGTTGCGACCCGTATTGCTTCTGCGTTCGACACCTGTTGTGCTGCTGCGATTGCTGCTTGCGCATGTTTAGCATCCCAATCGTGCAACATGGCCAAGACCTCAAGCGCGCCGGCCATAGATTTTTCTTGCGAATGTCGAAATGCATAATCGACACACAGTGTGACACCGGCAGGAGTAGGCAGTGCATCAGATTTCTCTATCATCAGTTGGCGCACCGTCTGGCCATCTTTTAGCTGGTTAAAACTGCTGATGGCAGGCAGCTCGACAAAGGCATAGTCGATCTTGGGCAATTCTATATAGCGGTTGCCGCAATACACGGTTTGTTGTGCCGGCCCGGCCGAGCTAGCGGAGTAGCTGCTGGTGTTGAGAAGCAGCGGGGCGGCACCAGCGATATTCCAGATATTGTAATGGGTGCCGCTGCGGACGGTTTGCTTGAAATGATCGATCACGCCGATTTTATCGATCTCGGTGCTACCCGTCACCAGCCCGTGCTTGACGTTGATGTAGGCGCGTCCTTGCGCCGGAAGTTTGATTTTATTGCCGTTTAAGTTGACGTTTAAGGCAACGTCAAAACCGTTGAGTACCAGCACGTCTTGGGTGCTGTATTGATGATAGTTATGCACCGCCCCAAAAATAATCAGGGTCACCAGGCCCAGGGCCAGAGCCCGGGTGTACAGCCAGATGAAAATGCCCAAAGGTGCACGCGCATAAATGTGCCACTGGCGCTCGCCCGTGCTTTTAACAACGTAACAACCGAGCGGTATCAGCGGTATCCGAGCGCCTAAGCTCAAAGCATGCAGGGCGATGTGGCTGTTGTCGCTATCGCCTTCTGCGGCACCCAGAAAACCAAAGCCAAAATATTTCAGGCCGCCAAAATAGGGTTTGTTTTTATACGCTTTGGCAAATAGGCGACGTTCGCTGGTGAGCATTTTCAGCAGTTCGCGATGCTCGGGCAAGCGCCGGAACAGGCGCGCCAAAATTAGCGCACGATATACCTTGAACGCGTCGCCAGTCTCAATCGCCCGACGGATGGGCGGCACATCGACGAGTTGTAGTAACTCTGGAATACGTTGCAATAGTTGGGCGGGATCAGAAATAGACATCAGTAATAGTGGTTTGAATCAGGAACATGTCTATCGTTAAAGCACTCGCACCAGCATATAGAATTGGTGGGTGAGCAGTAGGACAAGCGTTGGCGAATTTTACCCCCGAACTATCTCGTGAAGTGTCTGACTAGTCAATCAAGACAGGCGATTTATGTTGTTAAAAATAGTAACAGTAGCCTATCCATGCGCCTGACAACAACAAACCATTTTTTTATCATTGAGGAAGCTTCAATTTATAAGATGTAAGCATGCTTACATTTTCAATTGTTGCAGAAAGCAAATTGAAAGTTTGAGCCGATATATTTGGAAAAAATTTATCGGGAATCATTTATGCGTGTTGTTAGTCATTTTGTGTTTAAGTCAGCTGTGGGTTTGATCTTGGCAGGGTTGGCGGTGCCAGCATTAGCCCTAGCGGATAAAATTGTGGTGGGTCAGTCGGTTGAGTTGTCGGGACAGGCCACTGGTAAAGAGGGGATGTTAGGGGCTCAGTTGTTCTTTAACTGGATCAATACTAGTCAGGGTGGTGTTAATGGCCGGAAGATTGAGTTGATTACTTACGATGATCAACGCGATCCGCAAAAGACGAAAGATAATACCCTCAAGCTGATAAAGGATGATCACGCGGTGGCGCTACTGGGTTACCGCAGTACCCCGACTGTGCAAGCGGTGTTGCCTTTGCTAGAAAAAAATAAAATACCGTTGGTGGCGCCGTTTTCCGGATCGCAGTCGCTGTATAAACCCATGCATCCTTATGTCTTCAACCTGCGCGCCAGTTATCAGGACGAGGCCGCCAAGATGGTTGAGTCAGTGGCGCTGATGCAGATCAAAAATATCGCCATCCTGTATCAGGACGATGCCTTCGGCAAAGATGGCCTGGCCGGGTTTGAGAAGCATCTGGGCGCGCGGCAAATCAAGGCAAGTGCTATCGCTAAATACGACCGCAAAGATCTCAATGTTGATGCCGCGGTAACGACAATTATGGCGGCTAACCCAGCTGCCATCTTGATGGCGTGCACGCCCAGCGCCTGCGCTGATTTCATCAAAAAAGTGAAAACTGCCGGGCGCTTGCCACAATTTATGATGCTCTCCAATGTCAATTCGGAAGAGTTTTTTTCTTCTTTAGGCAAGCTGGGACGGGGCGTTGGGGTGATACAGGTGATGCCGGCTCCCCGCAATATCGGCGTGCCCGTGGTACGCGAGTTTCAGCATGCGTTAAAGGCTAGCAGTAATCCGCCGCCGGTGACCTCTGCGGTGCTGGAAGGCTTTATCGCTGCCAAACTATTAGCTGAAGGGATACGCCGCAGCGGTGCCAATCTTAGTCCACAGAAACTGGTGAGCGCGCTAGAGTCTATGAATGATTTTGATCTGGGCGGGATTACGCTGCAGTATGGCAGCTCGCAGCATAATGGCTCAAACTTTGTTGAGATGAGTATCGTCGATCAAAACGGCAAGATGATGCGCTAGTGTTGGCTGAGCCAGTTCTGTCAGGGCTGGCTCGGCATACAATACAGGTTTCGCCGCATACCGAGGATAAACCGATGAATCAGAGCGCGCCATTGCGTAGTGCCTACTTGCATTTTCAGCCCATCACAACGCGTTGGCATGACAATGATATTTATGGTCACGTGAATAATGTGGTGTATTACAGCTACTTCGACAGCGCGGTAAACGCCTACCTGATTGAGGCCGGAGGCTTAGATATCCATCAAGGCGAGGTCGTGGCTTTTGTGGTTAGTTCTAGCTGTGATTATTTCGCCGCGATTGCTTTTCCTGAGCGCATTGAGGTCGCACTGCGCGTCGCGAAGCTGGGAAATAGTTCGGTCACGTATGAGTTGGCGATCTTTAAAACGGGTGAAACGACAGCGTGCGCGGCCGGACGTTTTGTCCATGTGTTCGTGGCGCGTGAGTCGCAACGGCCGCAGCCTATACCTGCGTTGTTGCGCTCGGCTTTGGCACGGTTACAGCTACCAGCCTAGCGCCACATAGACCCCTGTCCTGAGTAGATCAAGGCGATGCCGGAATTACCCTGGGGCAGCGCCGGAGAAAACATTTTCAGTTTTTACCGGCCTGCTCAGAAGGCCTTGTGCTTAGGCTAAATGGGTTTTAAACCAGGCCAGACAGCGTTGCCAGGCTTCTTTGGCGTCTGCTTCTACATAACTTGGTCGGTAGTCGGCGTGGAAGGCATGCCCAGAATTGGCGTAGACCATCAGTTCTGAACCACTTTTTCCTTTACCCAGTGCGTCCTTCATTTGCGTGACGCTTTCGAGCGAAATACCGCCGTCTTTGGCGCCATACAGCCCAAGTATCGGTGCTTTGATGCTGGTGGCGATATCCAGTGGATTTTGTGGTGCCAGCGGGCTAGGTGTGCCAGTCAGACGGCCATACCAGGCGGCACCGGTCTTCACTTGTGGGTTATGCGCTGCATACAGCCAAGTGATACGACCACCCCAGCAAAAACCGGTGATCGCCAGTTTATCGATATTGCCGCCATTAGTTTTGGCCCAGGCTACCGTGGCATCCAGATCCTGCATGACTTGGGCATCGGGTACTTTTGAAATGACTTCTTTCATTAACTCAGCCATGTTGGCGTATTTGCTAGCATCACCTTGACGCACAAATAGTTCGGGCGCTAAGGCCAGATAACCTTGCTTGGCAAAGCGGCGTGCAACATCGGCGATATGTTCATGCACACCAAAAATCTCTGAGACCACCAGCACGATAGGTAGATTGGTTTTTCCTTCCGGCTGAGCCCTATACACAGGTACTTGCTGACCATTGACTTCCAACATGATCACGCCGGCAGTTAATCCAGAAGTGTCGGTCTTGACGACGGTCTGAGCACAGATCGGCAGGGTGGCAGCAGCAAAGCCGGCACCGATGGCAGTCTGGATAAAAGTGCGGCGACGATTGCCCTCGTCAAATAGGGATGATCCTAACAAACTATCGAAATCCTGTTGGTGCAGCATATAACTCTCCTCTATGAGTGATTATGTATTGCCGGTTAGTACATTGTCGTTTCCTACAATATATATTGCAGCGTTAGAGTAAGCGAAATCAGCAATCTCTGCTGATTGTTTGCCATTGCACTTCAGGTTTTGACTAGTGCGACTCTGCCGGTTTGAGGTAAAACGCATCTGGTAATTGCGCGCCTGCTGTGGTTTTTTTGATGTCACCGTTCAAATTGCTCAATATGACTATCAGCTCAGGACCGCCCAACTCCAGCATTACCTGGCGACAGGCACCGCAAGGCGCGATAGGCTCGTCCGTGGCACCGACCACGGCCATGCTGGAAAAGTCACCCGGACGGTAACCGCTGGCCACGGCACTAAACAAGGCGGTACGTTCGGCGCAATTACATAGGCCGTAAGAGGCATTTTCTACATTGCAGCCGCGAAATACCTTGCCGTCTTTAGTGAGCACGGCGGCACCGACTTTAAACTGTGAATATGGCGCATATGCCGCCTGACGTGCACTTAAGGCTGCTTCTAATAGTAGTTCGTGATTCATCTGTTTGCTTTACTGGAGGGAGAGGTGAGGCGCATTATTTCATGAGTCCTGCCAAGCGTGCTGGCTTTTGTTCATCTGGCAGGGGCTAAACGGGTTCTAAAATCATTAAAGGAACACGCAGCCCCCATGCGGCTTGCCGGCCAATATGGCTTGGAAAGGCGCATGGATAGTGCGCGAGGCTGTGTCGATTTTTTCTACGCTGAGACGCAGCAGCGCCGTTAACATTTAAGTGCGCGCGCACTTTGGTATTTTGGGATGCCATAGCTCGACTTCTTTTTTTAATTTCTTATGTTCTTTGGCGCTGATTTTTTTATTTGATGCGAGTGTCGCGTCGGGTTTTGCAGCGCCGCTTTTATGTGCAATCATGGCCCATTTGAGTGCTGCTAGCGGATCCGCTTTTACTCCCAGACCATGTTGGTACATGCCGCTTAAGGTGTACTGGGCGCGTGCGTGACCCTGATCGGATGCGCGTTGCAACCAGCTTACCGCGCTTACCAAGTCTTTATTGACGCAAGTGCCGCTCTTATACAAGGTCGCCAATTCGTACTGGGCATTGATGCTGCATTGCTGAGCGGCTTTTTTGTACCAGACCAGAGCTTGCTCGCAATCGGTTTTTTGTCCCTTATTGCTGGCGTATGACTGGGCTAATTCTAGCTGGGCGTCGGTATGTCCCTGAGTCGCAGAGAGTAGAAATAAGTCTCTGGCTTGTTTGAGGTCTTGTGGTCCACCTTGCGCATTTTTATACAAAATACCGGCGCGGTATTGCGCTCTGGCATCGCCTTGCAGCGCCGCCTTGTTAAACCACTCTCCGGCTTTTTGATAACTTTGCGTGACGCCAAAGCCATCGTAATAATGCAAGCCTAGTTGATACTGGGCACCGGGTACTCCCTGTTCGGCGGCTTTTTGATACCATTCGATCGCCATTTCATCGCTTTGTATCACGCCCTTGCCTTGCTCGTACAGGTTGGCCAATTGGTATTGGGCCGAGGCATCGCCCAGCGTAGCTGCTTTGCGATACCATTCTGCCGCTTGCTTAGGATTGGCCTTAACCCCTAAACCGCGTAAATAAATCTCAGCTACTCCTACGCAAGCGAGAGTGTCGCCGTAGAGCGCATCTTGGGTCCAGCCACTTAAGGCAGTGGCATAATCCTGACGTTGAAACGCGAGCAAGCCCTGCTGGTAATCGGCGCGCACCGCCGTGACGTTGGCCAACAGCAGTAGTGTGAAGTAAAGTTTTTGGTACTTCATCGAGTTTGATGATCTTCGTATGAAAAAAGCTTATGAAGCGAGTCCGCTGTCGTAAGCTTATTTTTAATCCACATTTAATGCAAATTAATCTTCAGCGTTAACTTCTGCGGCTTGCAGGTAAAATGTACAACGCGCAATGATTTTATACCGCGCTTTACCCTATCCGGCTATGGCTGAACGCCTTCTAGGCGGGCCGCGACAAATAGATGGTTTGTATGACCAGGATGCGCATGATGTATTTATGCGGACATAACTGGGGCCGCTATGCTGGGCTCAAACCAGTATTGAAGAGTGTTGTGATGGTCTCAGGGTGACGGTCGAGTTTGTGATTATCTGGTTTGACGACTAATCGCATTTAGTCGGATATTTTTTCTGGCCTTGTGTCTTGTTTGAATCGGGAGTGATGTATGGCAACTCAGGGAACTTTTTGGCGCGACCCCAGCTTGCCATTTATAGAAACACGGGCGGTCTCGGGTAGCCGCGCCTGTTACGATCCGCACACTCACGCCACATTTTCCATAGGCACGGTCTTAAACGGCCAAGCCCAATACCTGAATCGCGGCCGGCGTGCCTTGGCTGGCGCTGGCAGTGTGGTGATGATTAATCCTGGCGACGTGCATGCTTGTAATCCGCGCGACGACAGTGTCTGGGCGTATCGCATGTTGTTCATCGATAGCGCCTGGTTGGCTGGAGTGCAGCGTGAAATCGGCGTGAGTCTGCATCAAGATTTGCAGATGTTTTCGCAAACCTTAAGCCAGGAGAGTCGGGTGTTCCAGGGTTTGAATAATCTGCTGGCGAGCTTGTGGCAACCGGCTGAACGACTCGCCAAAGAGAGCGCGATGGTGGATTTTTTAATTCGCCTGCATCAAGAGTTTGATACCGTAAAGTTAGATCTAAAAAGCAATCACAGACTCAGTCGTGCTGCCGAGTATATCGCCGCCCATTGTGTGGATGATATTGCCCTGCAAGATATTTGCGCGGCAAGCCAACTCTCGCGCTCGTATTTGATACGCGCCTTTAAGCGGCAATACGGCTTGACGCCGCATGCCTTTTTACTCAATCAAAGAGTGCAGCGTGCACAAGGTCTGTTGAAAAAAGGGCGGGCGATTGCTGATGTCGCCGCCGATTGTGGCTTCGCCGATCAAGCCCATTTTCAGCGCGTTTTCAAGCGCCACGTCGCTATCACCCCGGGGCTATATCTCAGGACATGAGTAGATAGGCGGCACTGGCAAGCAATAGCGCTGCCATGCAGAGATTAAATGCTCGCAGATACTGTGGCTGGCGCAGATAAGTGCTCAAAAAAATGCCAGCCACAGCCCAACACGCCAGCGATAAAAAACACACCACAAAATAAATCAGCGCAAACCACCACAGCGTTTGTGTCGCACCCTCAGCCGTAAATGCGGCTACCCCCGAAATGGAAGCGATCCAGGCTTTAGGATTAAGCCACTGCAATAATGCCCCGGACAAAAAACTAGGTGCAGGCGCATTCTGCTGACGTTCGATTTGACTCTGTGAGCTAGCCAGACGGAGCGCCAGGTAAACCAGGAAAGCCACGCCCGCCCACTGCAAGGCCAGACTCAATTGCGGCAGAAAATGCAATACCACATGCACGCTCAAACCCAGCAAAACCAATAAGAAGGTAAAACCCAGGGTGGCACCCCAGACATGGCGTAATGCCACCCGCCAACCGAAGTTTACCGCCGCGGACAAGGTGATGAGATTAACCGGACCAGGCGTAATCGAAGAGACCATGGCGAACGCCGCCATCGACAAAAAAAGAGAAAGCTGCATCTTGTAACCCACTTATTGATCATTGCTGCAGCATATACATCGCAAGTTGAGGCGTATTGAAGAAAAGGACCCTGACCGTATTGGCTTGGCGACCGCTTGACCCGCGAGGATGGGGAAGTCGGACTGTGCGGTTTGAGAAATAGGTGATTTTCGCTTTCCCAGAAATTTAAGATTTGTTAGTGCTTACTCACACTGTAGCAAGCACTCTTTGAAGCTCTAAAAAAGTCAATCAAATAAATAATTTATCTGTTGGTAAAAAATCCTCTTTTTTAACAAAATAGCGGTTGCGTGTATCGGCCTGTGCCACTAGAATTAGTGTAAATAAAAAAATACGCACTACATCTAGTGGTTTTGTTTATTTCTCGCTGAAGCCAATTTAGGCTTCCATTATTTGAGGAAATCAAGTAAGCGAGAGATGAAATAGCAATAAAAACAGCAGTAAAAACATAAAAAACAAGCAGCACCAGAATTAAAAAAACAGTGGCAACCTCGCCCTGGCAATATCGATAAATTTTGAATTTGGAGTTCAAATGCACTCTCCCCTGGAATCATCTTCGTCTGGCCTGTCTGATCTGGCACCCCTGCAATCTGGCATAGCGACACATGCGTTTTCTTCTAGCACTGTAAATTACAGCGACTACAGAATTATTCGCCGTAACGGTGCGGTCGTTGGTTTTGAACCTTCTAAAATCGCGATCGCCCTGACTAAGGCTTTTCTTGCGGTGAATGGTGGGCAGGGTGCCGCATCGGCTCGTATCCGGGAATTGGTTGAGCAGTTAACCGCCGTCGCTGTGGCTGCCCTGATGCGCAGACAACCGGCCGGTGGCACCTTTCATATCGAAGACGTGCAGGATCAGGTAGAACTGGCGCTGATGCGTTCCGGCGAACACGACGTGGCGCGTGCCTACGTCTTGTACCGTGCCAAGCATATGGAAGAGCGTCGTCTGCAACTCGAGGCGCAACAATTATCCAATACCAAGGCCAGTGAACTGCAGATACGCGTGATGGTTGATGGTCAACCGCAGGTGCTGGATGTGACGCAAGTGCGTGCTTTAATTACCGCAGCCTGTGTTGGCCTCGACAAATTAGCCGATCCGGAAGCCATTCTGTTAGAGACGCTGAAAAACTTGTACGACGGCGTACCGGTCGAAGAATTGCATAAGTCAGCAATTTTGGCGGCACGTGCGCTGATGGAAAAAGAGCCGGCCTATAGCCAGGTAACTTCTCGTTTGCTGTTGCATACGATCCGTAAAGAAGTTTTTGGTAAGGAAGTGGCGCAAAAAGACGCTGCTGCTGAATACCTGACTTATTTCCCTGCCTTTATCCAAAAGGGTATAGATGCCGAGTTGCTCGATGTGAAGCTAGGTCAGTTCGATCTGGCCAGAATGGCACAAGCGCTGGTGGCTGATCGTGATCTGCAGTTTTCGTACATCGGCTTGCAAACTCTGTATGACCGCTATTTCTTACACATACGCGGCAGCCGCATAGAAATGCCTCAGGCTTTCTATATGCGTGTTGCGATGGGCTTGGCTTTAAATGAATCTGACCGTGAAGCGCGGGCCATAGAGTTTTACAACTTGTTGTCGTCGTTCGACTTCATGAGTTCTACACCGACTTTGTTTAACTCAGGGACTTTGCGTTCGCAACTGTCATCTTGTTACCTGACAACGGTCGCTGATGATCTGGGTGGAATTTATGATGCCATCAAAGAGAACGCATTATTGGCCAAATACGCTGGTGGTTTGGGGAATGACTGGACACCAGTGCGCTCGCTGGGTGCACACATCAAAGGTACCAACGGTAAGTCACAAGGCGTGGTGCCTTTCCTGAAAGTCGTCAACGACACTGCGGTCGCGGTGAATCAGGGTGGTAAGCGCAAGGGTGCGGTATGTGCCTACCTCGAGACCTGGCACATGGACGTCGAAGAATTTCTTGATTTGCGTAAAAATACCGGCGACGACAGACGTCGTACGCATGATATGAATACCGCCAACTGGATCCCGGATCTGTTCATGAAGCGCGTCATGGAAAAAGGCGACTGGACCTTGTTCTCGCCATCCGATGTCCCCGACCTGCATGATAAGTTTGGTAAAGCATTCGAATTGGCTTACACCGCTTATGAAGCGAAGGCAGCCAGCGGCGAATTGGGTTTATCCAAGAAAATCCCGGCACTCGACTTGTGGCGCAAGATGCTGTCTATGCTGTTTGAAACTGGCCATCCTTGGATTACCTTTAAAGATCCATGCAACATCCGCTCACCGCAGCAGCATGTAGGCGTGGTGCATAGCTCGAATCTGTGTACAGAAATTACGCTCAATACCAATGAAAGCGAGATCGCGGTTTGTAATCTGGGCTCGGTGAATATGCCAGCGCATATGAAGGATGGCAAACTCGATCACGTTAAATTGAAAAAAACCATCAGTATTGCGATGCGCATGCTGGATAACGTGATCGACATCAACTACTATGCAGTGGATAAGGCGCGCGATTCAAATATGCGTCACCGTCCGGTCGGTCTTGGCATCATGGGTTTTCAGGATTGCCTGCATATGATGCGTGTGCCTTACGCCAGTATGGATGCGGTGGCTTTTGCCGATACCTCGATGGAAGCGGTGTGTTATTACGCTTATTTGGCCTCTAGCGAATTGGCTGAAGAGCGCGGTACTTATAGCTCGTATCGCGGATCTTTATGGGATAGAGGCATCCTGCCGCAAGACTCAGTCAAGTTATTGGCGGAGGAGCGCGGTGGATATCTGGAAGTAGATGAGTCGTCGGCGATGGATTGGACGGTAGTGCGTGAACGCATTAAGCAACACGGTATGCGCAATTCTAATTGTGTGGCGATCGCACCGACGGCGACGATCTCTAACATTATTGGTGTTTCAGCTTGTATAGAACCAACTTATCAAAATCTGTACGTGAAGTCGAATCTGTCTGGCGAATTTACCGAGATCAATGAGCACCTAGTGCGGGATTTGAAGCAGCGCGGCTTGTGGGATGAAGTCATGATTTCTGATCTGAAATATTTTGATGGCAGTTTGGCGAAAATTGACCGCATTCCTGAAGAATTGCGCGAGTTGTATGCCACCGCGTTTGAGGTGAGTCCTAGTTGGTTGGTTGAAGCGGCATCGCGTCGCCAGAAATGGATAGATCAGGCGCAGTCGTTGAACATCTATATGGCTGGTGCTTCAGGTAAAAAACTCGATGAAACTTATAAACTGGCATGGCTACGCGGTTTGAAAACCACTTATTACCTTCGTACTATGGGTGCCACGCACACCGAGAAATCGACAAGTAAGACTGGCGCCTTGAATGCGGTCGCGGTTGACGGTGGCAATGGCGGGATGGCGGCAAGTGCGCCGGAAGCAGACGGCGCTGCTTGCTATCTGCGTCCGGGTGACGCTGGCTTTGAAGAGTGTGAAGCTTGTCAGTAATCGATCCGCCGGGAAATCGTGTGACGCTGGTCAATTCGCCGTTAGCGCCAGCGTCATACAATTTGATCTCAGCAGTATGAATAATTGTGAACAATTGTATTAATCAGTAAATAAATATTTAGGACAAAAATGCTTTCTTGGGATGATGAAGCTGTAACTGCAGCACCAATAGCGCGACCTGCGCAAGCACCGTTGCCGCTGATGGATGCGGTACTCAATCCGGTGCAGCCAGCCGATAAGTTTGTGCCTACCGCTGAAGATTTGGCGCGTCGTGTCAATGCCAGCGATAAGCGGATTATTAATGGCAAGACAGATGTAAATCAACTGGTGCCATTCAAATACAAATGGGCCTGGGATAAATATCTGGCCGGTTGCGCAAACCACTGGATGCCGCAAGAAATCAATATGCAGCGCGATATTGAACTTTGGAAAAGTCCCAATGGTCTGACCGATGATGAGCGCAGATTGGTCACGCGCAATTTAGGTTTCTTCGTTACCGCAGATTCACTGGCTGCGAATAATATTGTGCTTGGAACTTATCGCCATATCACTGCGCCAGAATGTCGTCAGTATCTGTTGCGCCAAGCATTTGAAGAGGCGATACATACGCATGCCTATCAATATATCGTTGAATCACTTGGTTTGGATGAAGGCGAAGTTTTTAACGCCTATAATGAAGTAGAATCGATTCGTGATAAAGATCAGTTCCTGATTCCCTTCATCGATGTGCTGACCAATCCTGAATTTAAGACCGGTACCACCGAGGATGATCAGACATTGTTGCGCTCTTTAATTGTGTTTGCATGCTTGATGGAAGGGCTGTTTTTCTATGTCGGCTTTACGCAAATTTTAGCGCTAGGTCGTCAAAATAAAATGATGGGTGCGGCTGAACAATATCAATATATTTTGCGTGACGAATCGATGCACTGCAATTTTGGAATTGATTTGATCAACACCATCAAGATGGAAAATCCACATTTGTGGACTCCGGCATTTCGCGATGAAATTAAAGCGTTGTTTTTACGTGCGGTAGAGTTGGAATATCGTTACGCAGAGGATACAATGCCGCGAGGAGTGCTAGGCTTGAATGCGCCAATGTTTAAAGGCTATTTACGATTCATCGCAAATCGCCGCGCACAGCAAATCGGTCTCGACGCATTGTTTCCACACGAAGAAAATCCTTTCCCGTGGATGAGCGAAATGATCGATCTAAAAAAAGAACGGAATTTTTTTGAGACGCGTGTGATTGAGTATCAAACCGGCGGGGCATTAAACTGGGAATAATTTATTCCCGGTGGATCTCAAAAGGTTTTACTCACGATACACTTTCGTAAAACACGAGAGGTTTCACCAAACTGAATGAACAGTTATAGACCGATAGGTTCTGAACTATTTGTAGCGCAATACCCGGCGAGGCTGGGTATTGCGCGTTTGTGTTTTGGGGACAGTTTTTTTTCACAGCATACCGGCGCCGGCGTTTTTATGCGGGCGTTTTTGGTTGTTAGCATAGTTCATTGAGGCCTAACCCTTGATACATCTGAAATGTATGTCCTTTTTTTCAAGGAACTGAACAACCATATGGCTGAAGCGCTGCATCAATAGAGGGGATGCAGCAGTTCAGCCGGTGCCAAATTCACTGGCATAAACAGACCTCGTGTTTGTGCCGATGAATAATCCGCTTGTCGGATTTTGAGCGGATTTTAATTTTTTATTTAATTTTTTCCATCTCACATGAAGGAGAAACATAATGGCAACAGCACCAAAACCATCCGTGGACAAGAAAGCCGCAGCGGCAAAGCCAGCAGTTAAAGCAGCAGCCAAGCCAGCAGCTAAAGCAGCAGCTAAAGCAGCAGCAAAGCCAGCAGCCAAGCCCGCAGCTAAAGCAGCAGCCAAGCCCGCAGCTAAAGCAGCAGCCAAGCCAGCGGCCAAAGCAGCAGCCAAGCCAGTAGCCAAAGCAGCAGCTAAACCTGTAGCGAAAAAAGCAGCAGCGAAGCCAGCAGCCAAAGCAGCAGCTAAACCTGTAGCGAAAAAAGCAGCAGCGAAGCCAGCAGCCAAAGCAGCAGCTAAACCTGTAGCGAAAAAAGCAGCAGCGAAGCCGGCCGCCAAAGCAGTAGCTAAACCTGTAGCGAAAAAAGCAGCATCGAAGCCAGTAGCCAAAGCAGCAGCTAAACCCGCAGCAAAAAAAGCAGCAGCGAAGCCAGCAGCCAAAGCCGCAGCTAAACCTGTAGCAAAAGCAGCAGCTAAACCTGTAGCGAAAAAAGCGGCGGCGAAGCCAGCAGCCAAAGCAGCAGCTAAACCTGTAGCGAAAAAAGCAGCAGCGAAGCCAGCAGCCAAAGCAGCAGCTAAACCTGTAGCGAAAAAAGCAGCAGCGAAGCCAGCAGCCAAAGCAGCAGCTAAACCTGTAG